>CAZGHN010000005.1:0-168744 GCA_964525555.1 uncultured bacterium | reverse complement strand
TACGAGAAATCCATTCGCCGTTAGGTTTTTCTATATGAGCAATGTAAAGACCGCTTGCTGGTTTCTGGTTTTTTACTGTAGTCATATACTGCTGAGTCTGCCAGAATGCGGATCCTGAACCGTCGGTGTGTTCTATCGTTTTGACCAATTCTCCCGACTCTGTAAAAATACGGATTGTACATATAGGAGGTAAATCACGAAAAACTATCTTGTCCTCTTCCGGAAAACTACGTCCTGGTTGCACATCATTAATATTATAGGGATTAGGAACAACTCTACATTCATACAGATGCTCTGCCGGAAAATCAGTCAATCTTGCGGCAAATGGCTCCTGTGTCATCGTTAGAAATTTTCCGCTTTCGGCTCCGGAAGAACTTACAGCAGTTATATAGTAGTAATAATCAAAAGCCGGTACAACAGACACGTCACCATAAGTCCTTTCAGCCGGACCAACGGAATCAACAAAACCCCAATCACCAACGACTGAGCCATCAGGATTCTTCTCAAACTCAGTTGCTCCTTTAGCTCTATAGATTTTAAAACCAGCAAGATCGGCAGGTTCATAACCGGCCTCATAACTCCAGTTAAGTTCTATCTTATCGGGTTTTGATATAACTTCAAAAACAGAAGGAGGATTCGGAGAAGCCGGAACTTCATAGTTCAAATTAAAACTGCGCTGGGCATGCATCGCATCAATAAAGAGAGAATCTTTTCCTGTAGAGACTATATAATCCTTAGCTATATTATTCAATCTCGTACTAAGATCACCAGGCCATAACTTACTCGCAAAGTAACGTCTATAAATTTCAGCAACCGGATCCCTTAACAAATATCCATCCATTATGCTAGCAGAATCCATACCGGCAACCCAATCATAGTTACGAGCATTATTATTGACCCACATATCGCTCATCATGAAAGTAGTCTTCCGGTCTATAGAGTTAACTACATGGGCAAAAACAAATCTTAAAGTATCCTGAAATCCCATATTATATGGCCCTATGGAGAATTTTGGGGAGGTACAGAACATATAATAAGCTATCCAGTCTCTGGGATATACTTTCCCACGGGGCAAGGCAAATTCTCCCATTCTATCCTGAGGCATATCATAAAAAGTCTTTGCGCCCAAGGCAGTAGTATCATATACATTGTAACGAGTTCTCATATAAGGAACAGTCATACATTCTGCAATTGTTGTGTCGTCGTATCCACGAATTCCTTTTCTCAGACATCGATAAGGTTCCTTAAAATCAGAGGTATCCGATAGATCTCCGAGATACTCTACAACATTATCGTCAAAGCCTTCGATCGTGCTGTGCATACTCGGCTGGGCAGGGTCGTTACTCGAAGTAATATTCGAAGTAGGATACGTCTGCGGAACACTTGTATTCTTTGGAGCAAATAAAATAGCCTCTCCGGTCCAGCGAGGACCGTCCACAAGATTGGGGTCCCCATCCCAGTCTACGCTACAAATATGTCCATATGAATCATAGGAATGCCCCGCTTTTCTGGCGCAAGCAATGTAGCTCATCCTAAGAGAATCATCATCCTGAGTCGGTTGTGAAAGTCTCAAGGTATCGGGCTCCGTAACTCCGCACCAGCTTGCAAACGGATACAATCCCGGATTTACCAGTGACTCCCAATGTCTCATAATAACGAGCGAATCCAATGTTTGTCCGGGAAGTTCAATTGCATCATCCCTATTCGTATTACCTGTATTTATAAATGTTAAATCCCATATTACATAATCATCAGCATCCGGCATACTCCAGGCTAGATTTCTCTGATATACATCCAGACCATTGGAAAGACGATAATGGCATTCAACCATCATATCAGCGGTCCCCCATATTGTGTCGGGTTTAACTTCGTCTCCAAACAGATAAAAAGGTGTCTCGCAAGGCTGCCCGTCAACTACTATATGAGGCCAGGGATATCTTACAAACCTTCTTATAGTATAACCTTGCTCATCCGGAACATTAAATTGCCAATTATCTCCGGGTCCAAAAGATTCAAGATGGCAATGACCGGTAACATGGTAAGGCCAAAATCTGCCGAGTGTGTCGGTCCAATTCCGATGCCCAACCAAAAGCCCAGCATTTCTTAAAACTCCGCCCGCCCAATCGGTGTTGGTAGTTTCATAGTGCCACAACATAGCATATGAGCCTCTGGGATAAATTATATGACTCATACGTTTATTGGTATGACTCTGTATTCCATCATCGAAAATCGTAGCCTGTATTTTCCCTACTTCAATCATCTTCCTTTCCGCGGCTTGAGTTGAAATCGCGAAAAAGACTACAAGCAAGAATATTAATAACTTTCTCTGTTTCATTTTCAATAACCTCCTTTCCATCTTAAAAACTGAACCTTATTCCAAATTGCACGTACCGAGGATCTAAATACATAAGGAAATCTCTATTGGGATCGTCTATGTAGGGTTTCTCGGGGCTCGATAATTCACCAGGGTGATCGGGAGCTTCACCCTCCGCGGGACCATCTAAATATATATTTCTTGTATATGGTGCATCATTGTACATCTCGAGATGCAAAGACGCCAGATAGCTAGATTTATCACCATCACCATGAAAACCTCGATCATTTAATTCATGCCAATCGAAAACATTATGTATATCCATAAACAACGTGGCAGAGATTCCCCCAACCGAGATAATCTTACTAAGGCTCAAATCAAGGTTTTTATCTGCTTCCCACTGAATATTGTTCTCCAAAACAAAACCCTGTCTTCTCAAATCTTCAAGATCGGTCCCAAAAGGATTGTAAGTATAATACCCGCCAGCCTTCCAGCTGTATACAAGAGCAAGGTTATAACCTCCTAAAAACGCTCCCCAATCAAGAGGCGTTTTGAAAGTACCCTGTATTGTCCAGACAGGTTGAGGTAGCGGATCTGTCTGTTCTGCGTCAAATTCACCCATTTTCGCATTGTCCACAGCATAAGCATAGTGCTCCTCTCGTCCGCTCTGCCCTTTAGCAGTCACTTTGTAATCGTAAAGAACCCAACCTGTAAAGAATCTGCCAGAAGATTTTCTGAACTCTACTTCAAAACCACGCGTATCACTGTATTCTAAATTTTCATATGTGTAATAATCGACACTTCTATCATAGTTCGCATATCTAACCTTTGCAAATTCATTATCATTATCCTTATAATAACCGGTTACTCTCGCCAAAAATTGATTGGCTATACTGCTCTCAAAACCTACTTCGTAAGAAATTGTCCTTGCCATATCGAGAGCGGGATTTCCTAAATATGAAAGAGGGGTAGAACTTTTACCATAGGAGACCCTAAACCTACGCAGGTTGGGAGCAAGAGAATAGAAATGTCCGTAGTTAAAGAACAATTTGCTCTTTTCCAATATAGGGAATGAAATTCCAACGCGAGGGCTCAACTTTAAAATAGAGGGGACTTTCTCCAGCATAGAATCCGTTTCAAATAAAAGCTCCTTACCGATACCTGAGAAAAGTGCAGAATACAGTAAGACGCTATCTCTTCTCACCCATTCTATATTTGGATTTGAGTAATCAAACCGCAACCCGATATTAGCAAACATTCCTTCAAATTCAATCTTATCCTGAAGATATAGACCAGCCAATATGGGATAAGCATCGAACCGAGTAATTTGAGATGCCGGAGCTGAATCCTCTTTTCCCGGCTCTATCACATCAAAACCTTCATTTATAATATAATATTCATGGATTTTATCATAGTTTAATTCCAAACCCGCTTTTATCTGATTGTACTTATTAATCTGGGAAGTAAAATCGACTCTGGCATTATAATTCTGGGACCATGACTTATTAAAAGTTCCACACATTTGAGCAGGGCCCCAAATAGAAATGTCCTCCATAAAAACAATACGGGGAATGTAGTAATCAGGATGAGGATATCCATACGGTGCGTTGCCAGCAGCAAATCTGTTTCTGTAACTCTCATCAACAATATAATCACCGGAATCATCCAATTCATCGGCAAACCATATCAGAAGAGTATCATTCATTCTGCGAGGTATATCATACCAAAAGCTGGCGTCATTATTAGAACGAAGATAAGTTAATCTCACATCATAAAAAGTATTCTCGCTCAAAGCATGCTGGAACGTAAGACCGTACATTCTGGAAGTAATATCAAAAGGAGTGAGAGCGTTTGGATTAAAGAGGTTGACAGGATTAGTTCTAATTTTATCACCACCATGATCTATGCCGTCGCGCTCATCGTCCTCGATCGGAGCAATCATATCATAAGGACTTCTTAGATAAACCTGACCGACATCTCCTATATCGTCCTGACTGCCCACTTCTTCTCCGGTAGCCCAGGGCGAAAGAGTATTAACAATTGAATATGCACCCTTCAAGCTGAACTTCATATCACCCAGACGTGAGGTAAGTTTCAAAGTTGCCTGACGAGTCCTGAAATATTCCTTGGAATCAGGAAGAGGAAACGCCTCATTATCATCCCTGTATGAAGTATAAAAGGTTAAATCACCCAGAAGAGGCCCAATAATAGGAACAGGTCCTCCGAAACCAGCATCAAGTGTCCAATCCGGCTTATCACCGTAACTGCCTATTCTCGGTTGATCTTCAGGTATCGTATAAGGTTCCCTTGAAAATCCTAATAATGTATCACCATCCGCGCTATAAACCGGAATATATGCCATCCCATTACTGTATATATCAAAGAGAGAATCTGTTCTTGGAATATCTATACGATGATACCATAGATATCTATCCATAAGTTGCCTGACCGATGTTACGGTCGAATCATCACCTACTGTCGCCAACCATCCATCCCAATCCGGCTTTGAACAAGCTCTCTGCCTTAAGGTATCGTAGAACGGATTCTGCACGCTAGAGGTATCACCAGTGATGGTATCACGTATAACTCTCCTTGGTCTTCCCCACACATTTTCTGGGCCGAAATAAAAAACACTATCATACTTGATTACATCAATGGTACCAAGAGTATCATAAAGGATATTACCGAGTGTATCATAAAGAACATTACCAAGTGAATCAGTAAGCGTGTCTAAATCCCACACCCAACCCGTATCCAGCTTATTCCAAAAATAAATTCTATTATAATAGTTATCGACATCAAAGATCGACTGCGCTGAATGTTTTTGATAGCCGGGAGTAAATCTGAACTCAAAACTGCCTTCGTATTTCTTGGGAGAGCCCTCCCGGGTGATAACATTGATAACTCCTGCACGAACATTAGAATATTCCGCGCTAAATCCACCCTTTAATAAACTAACCTCTTTTATTTCACTAAGATTGGGCATCATAATAGGCTCGTTAATTCTGTTATCAACAAGCAATAAACCATCCGCCATCAATCTGGTATCTTGCAATCCACTGCTTCTCACACTCCATCCATCTATACCGGCCTGCAAGTTAAGATATGAGGCTACGTCCGAGATAAGAGGAACAGCTTCTATATCGCTTTTATCGGCAGCAGTAACACTACCGGCAAGATCCATCTTGATAACTTCCCTCTGAGCCTGAATTGTTACACCTTCACCAGGAACAATCGTTGCCCCCAGCTCAAAATTAACGGGAGTTGTGTGACCTGATTCAACTCTAATCCCTGTCTTTGTAAGGGGTTCATAACCCATCATTCTCGCTTGAAGGGTATAATCCCCCGGATCTAGTCTTATTATGTAATAATAACCATCCGCATCGCAGGCAGCACCCCTATCCGTACCTTCGATTAAAACATTGGCACCAGGTAGAGGTTCACCCGTATTGACATCAATTATGACACCAGCAATTTTACCGGTAACCGCTGCTTCCGCATTTTGAGTAACGACAAAAAGAGTCATAAACATTAGCAAACCATATAAAATCCATTTATGCAATAACTCTCTTTCCCTAACAGCCTTTTCCATTAAAACCTCCTTTCTTTATAGTTTGAAAAATAAGTTAATACATCCGATTGAATACCAAATAATCCCGAAAACATTTTCGTCTTAAACACCTCCTTGACTTTTAATGGATGATTCAAATTGTAAAAAACCCTCCTAGCGAAAACTTGACTAAACCAACACGATTGCACATTAGTAAGAACATTGACGATAATAAAACATTACTAAGCGTAATTTTTATAGTGCCCTCCTTTTTTTAAGCAAGTCTAGCAAACAACACTTTAAAATATCAACAGAGTTTCCGACTATCCCATAATACCACATATTAAATATATAACATATATATAATTTTAAAATAACGTCAATTGCTTATCCCCTCATTTCCCACTCAGCATTTGGATGACAAAAATGCTTTAATCAAATAATCCAATTACCTACCAAGCTACTTAATATAAATACCCAGATACGTTTTATCATACAAATTTTATGTTAAATGTCAAGGGTAAAAATTTAATCATAATTCAGAAGTCCTTCCCCAAAAAACCAGTTGAGCCACAAAGCACACAAAGAACACAGAGAATTATATTTATATTTTTATTTTTTCCAACAGCTAAAGGCGAAGGGCTAAAAGCTATAAATTAAAGACCGTATTCTTTAAGCGACGTCAGCTCACCGTATAAAGAAGAAACTTCATTAATTACTGCTTCCTCGGTATCGAATTTTTCTATGTCAGATTCAATTCTATCAAGCCAATTCATTTCCCTATCATTAAGGTTTAATTTTCCTTTTTTCAACGCCCCACGAATCAAATCAATCGATTTCAATCCGGCGGCTCGAGTACGAAGGAAATCATCTTCATGCCCTATTATTGATTTTGCAATTTCCACAGAAGCCTCCGGAGAAATAACAAAAGCCTGCACATTTTTAAACTCATCACTTTTAACGAAAAGATCCTTCAATAAGTTTTGAGTTCCGTCGGATATAGCCTGGTTCATGAGACGACAGTCGTAAGCCAGTACCTCAGTGAAAACCGTAGGAGCATAATCGGCTAAGAGTTTAACATTTTGAATCGACTCGTTACTCCAAAGGTCGGTCACCGCGGAGGCAATATTACCTAAATGACTCATATGCGCACAGGCCGCGGATTTCCCTTCCATTGAAATAGTATATCCTGTAATAGCCTTCATAACAGGTCCTTCATAGGCGCAATCTTTAGAGGGACCAATCGCACCTTCTTCGAAGGCAACGAGAGACCTCACCGAAGACATTGCTCTAACAACGGCAGCGAGCACTTCCGGAATATAATTCCTATCCGCAAGCATCATAGCTGTATTCGCAAGTCCACATGCCGTATCGCCGGCTGAGACCACATTGGTCTCTTCTGCAATACGGGTGATCTCTTTCCATAAAAAATGCATGTCCCTCGGTGCAAGAATACCCAGAGAAAAAAGAAGACCAGGAATATTACCTTCCATAAGAGCCCTATCGTTGACTTCCTTACCTCCTATAGATTCAACAGATAGCAAATCGGCTCCTGCGAGAGCATTTTCACGAAAAGAATTGAAAATCCTTTTAATAGCTTCGCCGGTCCTCATCTCGGGGGGGCGTTTTTCATCTCTGGTATCACAAATAGTAACCCTTAAACCCGATTTAAGACCGTTTTTTCCATGGTACTTCTTCATGATTTCCTTGGTCAGCCTTGTTATCTTAACACCTATTTCCAGGACATCTGTCATCGGCGGCAGATGCTCGAATTCAAGTAGTATTCCCGGGACATCAAGGATAACAGCTCTGTTCAGTATCCCATTAACCATAGTTTCGTATTGTTTGAGAACTTCATCCATATTGTCCATAGATACTGCCATAGGAGGCAATGTATAATTAATCTCAGGAAGTACACTTCCATTGCCTATTGTAAGATCAAAACCGCAGGTTATAGGATAAGCCGCCTTACCAAATTCCATTTCTTCTGCAGTCTTATATACTAAAGAATTATATTTTTTCATTATTTCTACTTACCTGTTAATTCCCTCGCCAGGTCTGCAGCAGATGCGGCATCAGGAGAATATCCATCCGCACCAATTTCCTTTGCATAATCTGCGTTTACAGGAGCACCACCTACGATTATCTTAATGTCATCGCGTAAGCCTTCTGCTTTAAATACATCTATTACATTTTTTATCTCAACCATTGTAGTAGTTAAAAGAGCCGAAAGGCCAAGAATATTTGCCTTTTTTTCCTTTACCGAATCTATAAATTTTTGAGGAGAAACATCCACCCCAACATCAATCACTTCAAATCCGGCACCTTCCAACATCATAGCTACCAGATTTTTTCCAATATCATGCAAATCTCCCTTCACAGTTCCTATAACGATTCTTCCTATAGGCTCAACACCCGCTTCAGTTAACAAAGGTTCGAGTATCTTCATACCGGCTTTCATTGCTTTCGCAGAAATCAACATTTCGGGAACATATATTTCATTAGCCTGAAATTTATTACCAACAACCTCCATAGCCGGAATAAATCCATCGTTGAGTATTTCTTCAACACCAACACTCTCATCCAGAGCCTGTTTAGTATACTGTAATACCTTATTTTCATTACCGGCAATTACGTTTTCTTTTAGTTCTTCAAGAACAGACACAATTCCTCCTTAAGTATTTATTTTAAAGATAATATATACAATCTTAAAGATTTTCAAGAATCTTTTCGGACTAAAACTATCGTTTTTTTTTATTTTGTCAATGACTGTTGTAAAACCCAACCAATTTACCCTAAAAACAATCTCACACAAAGCCACAAAGACCACAGAGGAAAAATCTTTTGTTGTTTAAAACCGACCCCAAAAATACTAACATGTAGTACATGTAGGAACTGTAGTTTTTTGTTTTCACCATTTAACTATTTTTCAATTTGACTATTTCACTTAGATTTATAAGATTTAACCGCTTTTAAAAATGCATTAATATTCTCTGATGGTACATTAGGAGGCATTCCGCCACCGCATGAAAGAATTATCCTTGATTTATCTTCGAGAGAATCGATTAACTTACTTACAGAATCTTTGACATCATCCACGCTACCCTTCGCGAGAACATCCCGGGGAGGGATATTACCAAGCATAACGACCTTGTTATTAGTCTCTGCTTTTAATTTATTCAAATCTGTGTCAAAACCCATATTGAAAAGATTAACACCCATCTCGGGCAAATATTTAACTGATGCCTTACAGGAAGCATCATTATGGAGGAATTTTACTTTCATATCAACTTCATATAGCTCTTTAAAATATGGCAATCCGAATGTTTTGAAATCTTCTTCACCAATGAAACCAATTATATCATCTAAAATAAAGATCCCTTCTATTGAAGGAAAAGCCTCTTTTTGAATTTGATGCCATTTTTTTAAGAATCCGGAAATTTTCTTTAATAAAGAGTGAGCTTTTTCCGGGTCTGTTTTTATAGACATAAGGAACTCGGTCATCCCCATTAAGAACCCCGCAATGTTCAAAGGCCCCCGTGAAACCGAAAACTTTATTTTATGACCAGCATCTTCAATTCTTCCTTGAGCAAGCCTAAGTCGGTTCAAAATAAAAGGAAGTAATCCGTCCTTCTCGGGATTCGGAACCTCTAAGACCCCTATTTGTTCTGTAGAACTGATTGTTTTCTCTGCGTTAGGAAATGCATTTACAGGAAAAGAACATTTTGCCCCAAAAGCAGATGGCTCTGTGCACATTCCATATTCAGACCAGAAACCCGGCAAAAACATCACTTGCGGTAAATCTTTTATAGCTTTCATATTTGCATCAAACCAGACATTGTCATTAGAATAGTAATCGAGTATAGATGTACCATACCAGTTCGGGAGCCAAGGACTATCTATAATAAAACCCACTGGAAGCGGATCTACTTTTTCTCCATTTATAACATTAATTAATATATCCCATTGTTTGTCTGTCATGGGATTTATAATAGGAGTTTATCATTAGATGTCAAGGGCGATACTTGAATACCAGACACCGGCTACCAGGTTCCGGTAAAAAAGATTCACTTAACACATGGAATCCTATCAATCGAAAATCAAATATCAAAAATTAAAAAGCAAAATTTCAACAAAGAAGTCAGAAGCAAGAAGTAAGAATTTAGAATTCCAGCACCTTACCCTATGTAATTCTACGCGTATTAACACAGATCAAAAAGGATTTTTGTTTGTTGTTTCTTTAACTCAGGACTCAGGACATTGGACTTTGGACTAATAACTACAGGGTTGACTTCACTCTTTGTTTTTAGTATTATAAGCACATGTATTTAATTTTATGGCTTTTCGCAAATACCGTTATTTTAGGTGAAATCGAAGGGATGATAAGCCCCATTACAGCAGATTATGTTCACAGAGTCATAAAAGAAGCCGAAGAAAAAGATACGGAAGCGATAGTTTTCTTACTTGATACACCCGGTGGACTCATGGATGCCATGCGAGATATTGTTAAAGATGAGTTAAATTCTAACGTTCCAATAATTGTTTATGTACATCCCTCAGGAGCAAGCGATGCCTCAGCCGGAGTTTTTATAACTTACGCTGCCCACATAGCAGTAATGACACCCGGAACAAATATAGGTGCTGCACATCCTGTAAGTATTTCCCCAAAAATGCCGGGAACATCAGAGGATAATAAAGAAAAAGATCCAAACGAAGAGATAATGATGAAAAAGGTAACTGAGGATGCAGTCGCTTACCTGCGCGGGATAGCAAAAAAAAGAAGTAGGAATCAGAACTGGGCGGAAAAAGTAGTCAGAGAATCTGTTTCCGCAACAGCCGAAGAAGCTTTAGAATTAGGAATTATTGATCTTATCGCTTCGTCCATAGATGAATTATTGGAAGGAATTCACGGTATGAAAGTAGAACTTCCGGGAGCTGTAAAAAAATTGGATACAAAAAACGCAGAAAAAGAAAACATTCCTATGAGTTCCCGAGAAGAATTTTTAAGATTAATTTTCAATCCGAACGTAGCTTATATTTTATTTTTAGTCGGTATATATGGTCTGATATTCGAAATAAGAAGCCCGGGAGCAATAATTCCCGGAGTTTTAGGCGCCCTATGTATTATCCTTGCCTTTTATTCTTTTTCGGTACTTCCGATAAATTATGCAGGTGTTGCGTTAATCATTTTAGGTATAATTATGTTCGTTCTGGAAGTCCTGACACCCACTTTTGGCCCTTTAACAATAGGAGGTATTGTATCGATGTTTATAGGTTCAATTATGTTGATAAATTCGGATGCAACATTCCTGCAAATTTCAAAACCATTAATTTTTGCTGTTGTAGGAACAACTGCCGCTTTCTTTATATTTGCTATAGGCGCCACAATAAAAGCAATGAAAAGGAAACCTACAACAGGCAAAGAAGGTCTAATAGGAATGATAGGTAAAGCGGACAGCGACATTAACTCAAGAGGCGGAAAAGTTTTCGTAAGAGGAGAATACTGGAACGCCGTATCCGATGAAAAAATAAAACCGGATAACGAGGTAGAAGTTTTGGAAGTTGACGGATTAAAAATAAAAGTCAAAAAAAAGGAGGTATAAATTGACTGGTTTTACTATAGGAATTGTAGTTGTTGTTTTAATACTAGCAGCTAACGCTATAAATATACTCCAGGAATATGAAAGAGCTGTTGTTTTTCGTCTCGGAAGATTTGTCGGAGTTAGGGGACCTGGTTTTGTTCTCATTATTCCGTTTATCGAAAAAATCGCGCGGGTGAGCCTACGTGTCATTACTCACGACGTTCCTACTCAAGACGTAATAACGAGAGACAACGTATCCGTTAAAGTAAATGCCGTGGTTTATTTTAGAGTTATGCAACCTGAAAAAGCAATAATAGAAGTTGAAAATTATAAATTCGCAACTTCTCAGATTTCACAAACAACACTAAGGAGTGTGGTCGGCGGCGCGGAACTTGATGAACTATTATCCGAGAGAGAAAAACTCAATAAAGAACTTCAAACCGTTATCGATAAAGAAACAGACCCCTGGGGGATAAAAGTAACTACAGTGGAAATCAAACACGTCGATTTACCGCAGGATATGCAAAGAGCAATGGCACGCCAGGCCGAATCCGAAAGAGACAGAAGAGCAAAAATAATCAACGCTATGGGAGAATATCAGGCAGCAGAGAAACTTGTAGCGGCTGCGAAACTTATGGAACAATCCCCGATTACTATCCAGCTACGATATCTCCAGACTTTAAACGAAATCGCAGCAGAGAACAACTCAACTACGATATTCCCCATACCTATAGACCTTTTTAAACCTTTCATCAATTTAATGAAGGGTAAAGGCGGAAAAACTGGCATTACTTCAGAGGATTTTATAGAAAAAGATAAAAAATAAAGGGAAGCTCGAGGTATAGCAGTAAAACGAAAAGTTTGCTGGATCACATATTACTTTCCACCTATGGGAATGGGTGGAGTACAGAGAGTATATAATATCCCAAAAGTTTTAAAAAAGCTGGGATGGGATGTTGATATTTATACTACCTATTCTCCTTTTTCTTATCCCAAGGATCATCTTTCATTCAAATTGGACGATTTAAATATTATAAGGTCTTTTTGTCCCGATCCATTGCATATAATACCCGGAAAGATAGCAAACCCCAGGACCGGAAAACGGGACTATTTGTCTTTTCCCGATAATAAAATTTCCTGGTTACCTTTTTTATGGAGAAAAATCAAAAGTGCCGATATAATAGTAGTAACCTGCCCTCCCTTCTCCCTATTGCTACCACTATTATCAATTAAAGATACCGCATTTGTAATAGACTACAGGGATCAGTGGACAGGAAGTTATCTAGGCAAATACCACTTTAAAGCCGAAGAAGCCCTCGCAAAGAAAATTGAGAAACTATGTATCGATAGGGCCTCTGCTGTAGTCACCGTTACAAAAAAAATAGGAGATCATTTAAAGAAACAGTATCCCGGGAGCAAAAATAAAATTCATTTAATAAGAAATGGCTTCGACATGGAACTATTTCTAAAAACTTACAAAAGAAAAAGAACTGATAAACTTACACTTACCTATATGGGCTCGTTCAACGACACCTTTAAACCTAACATAATATTCGAGGGATTAAAAAAACTTTTTTCCTTAAAACCCGCACTACGGGAAAAAATTGCTTTTAAATACATAGGCCCATCAATAACAAATGATTTAAAAGAAAAAGCAAGAAATATAGGTTTGAAGAATTTTATCACTACGGGTTATTTACCGCACATAAAAGCGATAAACGAATTAACTAAATCGGATTTATTAATATTAATAGGAGGAAGCGGAGAAGAAGACAACTGGCTGATCCCTGGAAAGCTTTATCAATATCTTCCAAGCGGAATACCTATCCTTGCAATAACGAAAAACAAGGAAATAAAGGAACTAATTGGTTCTTCTGGTATAACTTGCGATCCGGAGCCTGAATCTTTTGCCTCTTCGATTATTAAAATCATCCAAAAGCCCCATTTATTTAAATCTCGTAAAAACTATTCTGTCTACTCCTGGAAGGAATTAGGCAGAGAGTATTCCGAACTTCTAAAAGATGTTTTATATTTTAATCATTTTAATTAAAGAAAGAAGGATTTGTTACCCCTGATTATAAACTTAGCAAAAAAATATAGAAAAATGGAACATAAAGAGGAGTTATTGCGTCTTTAATCATGGATATTGAGAAGATATTTCTGGATTATAAAGATTATATATATAAATATATATACGGAATGGTCCAGAACAGAGCAGAAGCAGAAGATTTACTACAAGATACTTTTATAAAAGTAATTAGAGCAAAAAATAAAGACATCAAAAGCTGGAAAAGTTATCTTCTCACCATAGCAAGAAATACAGTATACGATCATTGGAGAAAGAGAAAGAATAAATTAAGCTTAGATTTTTTAAAGCTAAAAGCAAAAGAAAAAGATATTGAATTAAAACTTGATATTGAAAAAGGAATAAAAAAATTGTCGCCAAAATTAAAAGAAGTAGTAATTTTAAGAGAAATAAACCAGTTGGAATATCAAGAAATAGCAGCTGTTCTTGGAATTGAAAAGGGAACTGTAAAATCAAGACTTAGCAGAGCAAGGGAAGAATTAAAAAGCTTTCTGGAGGGAAACAAATGAGTTGTGAGTCTTTTAAAGAACTAATATCAGCCTATATCGATGCCGAACTGGAAAGAACAGATATAATAAAAGTCGAAAAACACGTAGCAGAATGCAAAATTTGTAACGAAATTCTTGACAGTTACCAGAAAATAAGTTACAGTATTCGCAGCATCGAAATCCCCGAACCTTCCGAAAGAGCACTTAAAAGAATTGCCCTATTCCCAAGAAGAAAGGTTTACCGTATGCGCCGAATCGCAGTCAGCGCATCCCTTTTAATAATTCTAGGAACACTCCTGGCTCCTTTATTAAAAACTGAAGAGAATATCGCTCAGGAGGAAACACCTAAAGAATATTACATTGTAAAAGAAGAAAAAACTCCGTATTCAGAAGTTTATTATGAAAGAGAAGGTAATTTTGTACTAACAAGTTATTCCGGAGGTAGCTTCTAAATAATATTTTAAAATTTTAATTATGAGTCTTTTATTCATCTTTCTTGCGACTTACCTTTCAAAAGTAGAACAAGAAATCGTAAATCTTGAAAAAGAAATCTCTCCTTACGTAGTAACTTTACGTACCGAAACAGGCAATTTAATTATGACTGGTACAATCGTAGGAAAGAATCACATTGCGACTGTAGGATTTATAGGAATAGGTCAAACAGTATATGTAGAAGACAGATTCGAAAAAATCTCGACGGGCGAAGTAATAGGACGAGATCCTTCAACAGGGATTCACATTATAAGGGTAGAAAAGGATTTAAAAACTCCAATTGCCGAAAAGGAAATAAAAAAAGGACAAATTTGCTATATCTATGGCAATTCTTTCGGTTCAATGGGTTTGACCGGAATGGGATTCCTCCAGAGCCCGGAAGGCATTTCTTTTAATCTTTCCGTTCCTCTGTCTCCGGGTAATAATGGGGCGGGGGTTTTTGACTCCCAGGGAAAACTTTTAGGAATTGTAGGCGGCAGAGTTAATTTACCGATATTCCCTGAAAACCTTTTCAGGAATCCCAACAACTTTGCAGAGATAATAAAAATCAATTACATTTTAAACTCTGTAGAACAAATAAAAAAACTTGGTATTGTAAAAAGAGCTTGGCTTGGTGTAACAATTGAAAATAACAGTGTTTTAAATATGGGGGTAATTGTAAAAGAAGTAATAAAAGATTCACCTGCAGAAAATGCAGGTATTAAAGAAGGCGATATAATAATAGCGCTGAACGGAAATAATATACCTCATCTAAACAGACTCAAAGAAATGATTATGATAGAAGAACCCGGAAATAAAGTTGTTCTTAAAATCATAAGAGGTGAAAAAAAATTAGAAATCCCTGTCACATTAGCGGAAATGAAAGAAACAGAACCCCGAAATTCTTCGGATTTTAAAATCGAAAAAATTACTCCCAAAAAATTTGCAGAACAAAAAGAACAATTAAAAGAAGTTTTAGCCGAAAAAATACTTCGCCTTTCCAAAGAACTGGAAGAATTAAAGGAAGAATTAGAAAAACTTAAATAGCCACTAAGACACCAAGACACAAAGAAAAACTAATTTTTGTAACCACTAAACACACAAAACATACTAAATATTTTTTGTTTTAACTAAAACCTAAGACCTGAAACCTATTTTCCTCGAAGTTTCTTCAGTCTTTCCTTAATCTTTTTCTCCCACCCCTGCTCTGTGGGTTCGTAGAAGATCTTTTTCTTTACACCATCTGGAAAATAAGATTCGGACACATAATGATCCGGATAATCATGCGGATACTTATACCCTTCCGAATAGCCCGCTTCTTTCATAAGCTCTGTTGGAGCATTTCTAAGAGGCATGGGTACTCCTTCATTAGGATGCTCTTTTAAAAACTTCTTTGCTTTATTATAAGCCATATACGAAGCGTTGCTTTTAGGAGCAGATGCAAGATAGGTCACAGCGTGCGAAAGAATTATTCCTGCCTCAGGCATCCCCACGAACTTAACCGCTTCCATTGCAGCCACTGCCACTTCTAACGCTCGAGGGTCTGCATTACCTATATCTTCTGAGGCCAGAATTATCATCCTTCTGACAATAAAGAGAGGATCTTCCCCACCCTTCAACATCCGAACCATCCAGTAAAGAGCGGCATCGACGTCACTTCCACGAATCGACTTTATAAAAGCAGATATAAGATTATAATGTTCCTCCCCTGATTTATCATAAATAACTTGCCGCTGAAGAACGTTAGCAATCAGTTCTTTATCGATTTTACGCTTTTCTTTAGCAGAAACTCTAACACTCGCCTCAAAAACATCCAACGCAACCCGCGCATCTCCGGAAGAAACTTTTATTAAATAATCTATTGCCTCCTCGTCCATTTTGAATTTTATCTTTTTTATTTCTTCATCAATCGCTCGTGCTCTATCAATAATTTTCTTTAAGTCTTCCGGAACAAAAGGTTTTAGTATATAAGTTCTTGCTCTTGAGAGTAAAGGGGAAACCACTTCAAAAGAAGGGTTTTCCGTAGTCGCCCCAATTAATACAATGGTTCCGTCTTCGACACATGGTAGTAGAACATCCTGCTGAGCTTTGTTAAAGCGGTGAATCTCATCAATAAAAAGAATTGTTTTTTTATTCTTATTCTGCAAAAGATATTTTGCTTTTTGTATTACTTCACGTACGTCTTTTACACCACTTTCGGTAGCGCTTAGCCGCTCGAAATTCGAATCTGTATGATTTGCAATTACGTGAGCGAGAGTCGTTTTTCCCGAACCCGGAGGCCCCCATAAAATCAAGGATGGCAAATTTTCGGTTTCTATAAGATTTCTAAGAACAGACCCTTTTCCCACAACCTCTTCCTGTCCCACAAAATCATCCAATGTTTTTGGTCTGACGCGATATGATAAAGGAGGATTACCTTTTCCTCTCTCAAATAAATTAGCCAAATTAGATAGTTACCTCTTCGTTTTGATTATATCTTTTTTCGTTAAAAATTCCTCTTTCAATTTCATCAATCACTTTCCGGTAAATCAAATATCAAAAATCAAAAAGCAAAATGACAGATCAAAATGTAAAATTATCGCCAATATAAAACACAGAACCCACATACCCACCATTCCAGTTTTTTACCACAGAGTACATAGAGATATTTATTTTGTTTAATGTGTTATTTATTGTATCTCTCTTTCCTCTCTCGAATACTCTTTAACAAGAATGGAGCTGCCTCTTCATAAGTTTTCCCTGATTTTATTCCATTACAAACCAAACAGCATGTTTTAAGATTCCCTTTGTTATGCTTACCGCCTTTGCTCTGGGGAATGAAATGATCTAATGTTGCATTATCTTGAGTAACTTTTTCTCCACAGTATTGACAAATCCATTTGTCTCTTTCAAATATCTTGTGCCTTTTTTCAGGGTCATTAAAATAATCTTCTTCCACATCTTGAGTCAAAGAACTTACCATTTTCTCGGCTACCAAGGGAATATCTTTCGGTAAAACAATAGTGTACAGAGTACCCTCTCTGTTTGTGTCCCCAATTTTTATACACCCTTTATCCTCAAGACCCTTCAGAATTTTGGAGACATGAGCATAAGCTGTTTTTTCTCCTCTCGAAGATTTCCCGTGCCCTCCTGCAATAGTCCTCTTACCAACTCTAACCTCACCAGTACCATTTCTTATATATGAATTCCGCAGTAGATACAGATAAACAGAAACTTCATAAGGGACTAATTCGGGCAAAAGGTAATCTACGAATTGTTCAATTATACTTTTTATATCTTTTTCCATAGGGATTGATCTCTTAATTTTATTCTATCGTATTTGCCCCACTATGTCAAGCCTTCGGTTCAAGAAGACTATCTGTCTATTACAGAAGTTAATCATTTTGGTTCCTAAATTATCTAGTGGTTGAGTATGATAAAAACGCAATCAAATCTCTGTAGTCCCTGTGTTTTTTGCTTTTCTCTAAGCCCTCTGCGGTAAATTTCTTGGTTTATTTGTGCTATTTGTGTGATTCGTTGTTTCTCTTTTTTTACTTTTTGAACTTTGATTTGTAATTTTAATATTTTATATTTAAATTTTGCATTTTAGCGGCTTTGCCGCTTTAGGTATTTGATACCCTTATCTCCGATATCCTTTCTACAGAATAAATTCGAACACTCGACTTTTTCGACACAACGATATGTTTTTTCTTTCGCACTTATTAAATCATCCGAAATCCCAACACATGCCAAAACCCTTCCACCGCTCGTATAGAAACGCCCCTCTTCTGCTTTTGTTCCGGCATGAAAAACAGTACAATCAAAATCCGGTATATTTATCTCGAAACCTTTCTCGTAACTTCTGGGATAACCCTTCGAAGCCATAACAACTGCCAGCGCAGAATTTCTGCTGTTGTTAAGTTTATCCGGTAAATTATATTCATTTGCTTTCATTAAAACATCCAATAAATCATCTTCCAAAAGAGGTAGAATAACCTGCGTTTCTGGATCTCCGAATCGAACG
Source organism: uncultured bacterium (assembly GCA_964525555.1). Classification (GTDB taxonomy): domain Bacteria; phylum Hydrothermota; class UBA3072; order UBA3072; family UBA3072; genus JAFGHJ01. Next base: position 150,250 of record CAZGHN010000005.1, on the reverse strand, counting down.
TTAAACTCGAGAACTTTTAGCCCGTCTTTCGTCATTATAATTCCTCCGTAAAGCACACCCCGGTATTCTACTCCTCTTTTCTGCATCTCTTTTATAGTGGGCTCAAATACTTTTTCTGCAATCTCAGATATCTCATCTTCACTTAAGAATGGCGTCGGGGCATATGCACCCATACCTCCAGTATTTGGTCCTTCATCATTATCGTACGCTCTTTTATGGTCCTGAGAAGGAAGGAAAGGAAGTACTTTATCCCCGGAGACAAGAGCTAATACGGAAACTTCTTCACCCACTAAAAGTTCCTCTATTACGACCGTTTCACCAGCCTCTCCGAATTTTTTATTCTCCATTATAGTTTCGAGCGCTTCAAGAGCTTCTCTTTTACTATTACACACTATAACACCCTTACCCGCTGCAAGTCCGCTTGCCTTTACAACCGAACGTTCTCCAATTTTTTCTACATATTTTTTTGCAGCATTAAAATCGTCAAATATTTCAAACGAAGCAGTAGGAACATTTGCCGATGCCATAATTTCTTTTGAGAATGCTTTGCTTCCTTCAAGTAATGCCGCATCCTTCTTAGGCCCAAAAATATTTAATCCAGCATTTTCAAACAAATTAACAATACCATCAACCAATGGTTTTTCCGGACCAACAACAGTAAAATCAATTTGCTCTTTCTTGGCAAATTTAACTAAATCTTTAATATCGGAATAACTGATATTCTCTCCCAAAACAGATGTTCCGCCATTACCGGGAGCGAAATAAAGTTTGGAGACCTTGGCACTTTTCGACAGCATCCATCCTATTGTATGTTCTCTTCCGCCTCCGCCTATAACTAACACTTTCATAGTATTTTCATTTATACTGAAAACCAATTAAAAGTCAAGGATTAAATTCGCCACGAAGACACAAAGACACAAAGAATTTTAAATGTGTTGTTTGAAACCCATCCTCTCACCAAACATTTAGACAGGATAAACAAAATTTACCGGACTTTTTTGTTGTTTTTTATTCTAACTACTAACTTCCAACTTCTAATTACTATTTTATATGTAAAGCATGTAGAACTTGTAATTTTTATTTCCTTTTTGCATTTCTATATTACCTACATGTCCTACATATACAAAATTTTTTGTTTTTTCTGCGGTAAACCGTTAGCTGTTTTAATATCTTGACATTATCATTACTTTCTTTTATAATAGTATAAATAAGTCTTGGAGGTCTTTTATGAAAGATCTTAATTACTCTATTAAAAATTTATTCCTTCTTACATTAATATCAATCCTGTCAATTAAGGCTTTTGCTGCGCCGTTAATAATCGACCATACTGTTGTTGACCTATACAATGATATCCCTCAAAATTGGATTGATTCAGTAAAAAAAATGTGGGCTACAGTTCCGGGAGAATCCCATTCACGAGGATATAGAATCGGACTCCATTTGCTTGATTCCCTCGACAGCAGATTCCAGGTGAGCATTCAAGAAGCCGGAATACCGGAAGGCCCAACTGACGAATACCTTCGGTTCAGCGCCGCAACAAGGGGCGATGTAAATACCACAATCTTCTGGCGGTATAGCTATGGGGAGGAAGACTGGTACACAAGCCAGACTGCTATAGAAAATACAAAAGCCGGACTAACTTATTGCGACACGGCAGGACCTGTTCTTTCAGCCATGGGACTCGGATGGTGCTGGGATATGACATGGCATAATGGCGTTGGCGGTACAGAGGATTCTGTATATCGAACAAGATGGGCCGGTTCCTCTGTAGGAGGACCCGACGGAGACTCCCGCTGGGGTCTGGACTCGGGAGATTCTATTCTAACAGGAAATCGTATTTGCATGGACACGTACCTGCAGGCAACACAGGAGTATATCGATCACTGTAACCTCAACGGTTATATTACCAAAGTATTCTTCACTACCGGTCCGATCGACGGAACAAGCGGAGAATTGGCGTACCAGCGATATTTAAAACACGAATACATCCGCGACTACATAAATACATCAAGCGATTGTATCCTTTTCGATTACGCGGATATTCTTTCCTGGAGTAATGCCGGAGCGGAGAACACCCAGAACTGGACGGACTACGGCGGAACTCCCCATACCTTTCAATACATTCATCCGGATAATATGCTGGATTTAGACAGCACTTACGTCGAAGACGGTGACCATATCGGACAGCGTGGAGCGCTTCGTCTCGGCAAAGCAATGTGGTACATGCTTGCCAGAATCGCAGGCTGGGATGGGGATACGTCTGGCATAACCGAAGAAACCGATTTGCCTACCCGCTTTTTTTTGCATCAAAACAATCCCAATCCCTTTAATCCATCAACAAACATCAATTACTCAATAGCTCAAGCAGGAAATATAAAGCTTAACATATATGATATTCTCGGTAGAGAGATTCGGATATTGGTGGATGAGTACAAAACAGCAGGATCGCATACCGAACAGTGGGACGGAACAGATAAGGAAGGTAAAAGAGTTTCAAGCGGAACATATTTTTATCAGATAAGCGGAAAAGATGGGAATACAAGTGCGAAGAAGATGATATTGCTTAAATGAGTTTCTAATTTTAACATATGGTTATAGGTGACACAAATACTATGAAAAACCATATAAAATTTATCTATTCAATATTGTTAATCATTGTCTGTTTAATTTTTAAAATAGAAATCCTCGCACTCGAAATCGATATTTACCAGAACATGGAAAACGGCAACCCAGGGGACTTACTTACACCAGAAATCATGGACTCTTCAAGCCATGGAGGCTGTGGAGCAGTAATCGCTGCATGGGACTTTCCGTATGGAGACCAGCTGTGGGTCTCAAATGAGTATTCCAAAGATTTGCCAGGTGTAGTAATTGTCGATGGGATAAACTATAATTCCTCCGGTACTCGTACCTGGGGGTTCCGCAATAGAGAAGAAAATCAATATGTGAAAGTCTATTTTGGGGTCAATGAGTGGGACGCCCCCGACCACGAAAAGATGACAATCGCATGTTATTATACCACAGAGCAAACCGATAGATTTAGCAATCAACATGATAATATTGAGATGGGGGGAATCCAGACATTTTCCGTTCTTCAAACAATAGGCGATGCTGGCGATGATCCGCCGTACATACGCGCTCATAGTTGTACTGAAGGATGGGTCACAACTTTCAGTCCCAATGCTATAAAAATTAAACCAGGAAAAACCTACTGGATTAACCTACATCACGACGGTCCAGCTGGTTTATGTAAAGTCGCAGTTTTTGACCCGGATAGCGGATTTGCTCAGGTAGGAGAAACAGTCGTCGCAAATTCGGTATCGGGATCTAAGGTCAGGAGCCGGGCTCATTTCGGACGTTGTTCCCCACATGGTAATTACCCCAACAACGACACAGAAGCTTATTTTGATCACATCATGATTGATTTTACTCCTCCCGTTCAATTTCCCCTTCTTCCCGATAGTACCGGTTCAGGAACACCCACACCTATTAATCTTCAACCCAACTATCCCAATCCATTCATAGAAAGAACAACTATCAACTATTCGGTCACACAGCCGGGAAATGTAAAACTTATTATTTATGATATATTCGGCAGAGAAATAAAAGTTTTGGTAGATGAGTATAAAACGGTTGGACCTCAAAGTGTGGAATGGAAAGGAACGGACAAAAAAGGCATAAGAGTCCCAAGCGGAACATATTTCTATCAAATAAGATGGCAAAATAGAGATTCAAGCGCGAAAAAGATGATATTTTTAAAATAAAAAAAAGAAATTGAACCACAGAGGACACAGAGAAATAATTGTGTTGAAAAAGAAAAAACACAGAGAGCACAGAGTCCCACCACACCCGATTATTGGGACGCAGGTGAACGCAGATATTTTGAATCGCTGATTTAAGATTTTTCCGGCACTAACGCACCAACCAAAGAAAAGGAGAAAGTATTATGAAATATTTTTATAAGATTATATTATTAATTGTATTGCTAAATATAATAACCATAACACTACATGCTGCAAAACACTATGTTAGTCCAACCGGCACGGCAGCATGGTCAGCTAGCACCAATATAAGTACACCATGCGCACTCTCTACAGCAAATTCAAACGCCGATACCGGTGACACGGTTTACCTGAGGGGTGGCACGTATGATAACGGTACCTATATTTATCCGCAGAATTCAGGAACATCCGAAAACGAAAGAATCACTTATATGAATTACAATAACGAAAACGCAATAATAACAGAAGCCAATTACGGAATACGTATAGATAACAAGTCCTATATTACTGTCAATGGCTTGAATTTTTATTATATGGGTCACTTTTTATATATTACAAACAGTTCGAATCATAATATCGTAGGAAACTGTATTTTCGATCAGGCACGTGACTCAACAACCTGGGGCGGATCAAAGGTTTACTACTCTTCACAATATAATTGGGTACATCACTGCAGTTTCTCACGATGGGGGTATGCCAACGACGCTTCGCATTCTGGTGCACTTTTTGACGTAGGCAATGAATTCGTATCGAATGACAGTAGTTACTACAATTTAATTGAAGACAATATATTTTTTTACGGGGGACATCACTGCCTTGCTGCATGGGGTAAATATTGCGTATTTCGCAATAACTACCTGCACCATGAAAGATCGGCAACGGATGGATTTGGATACCGGTGTGCAATAACACATGGTTTGGCCGTAGAAAGAAATCTTTTCGAAGGGAATCGCTTCGCCTTTGCCCATGAAGCTTCAGGTATGTCCTTACGTTCCTTAAACAATATTTTTCGATTCAATACTTTTTACAACAATGGATTAGGCGGAATACAATGTGTTTCAATGCCCGATTATACACCAGCGCATTATAACCATATTTACAATAATGTCTTTTTCAACAACGGGCATCAAGCAACCTATTCCGGTTTTTCGGGGGGTATCTATTTTTGTGATTGGGGCGAGGGTGACCCGACAGGTAATGTCGTAAAAAACAATATCTTCTATAATAACGCAGGAGGAACAATAACCACAGACGCGGTTACCGATCCTCAGGTGGTCGAAAATAACTGGGAAACAGGAGATCCTTTATTTGTTTATGAGGGTGATGGAAGCGAGTTGGAACCATTCGGAGCCCAACCCAATTTTCGCCTCAAGGCAGAAAGTGAATGTATAGACAGCGGAGCAGCGTTAACTTCTATAACAAGCGAAAGCGGAAGCGGCACACAATTTGAAGTCGAAGACGCAGGATATTTCATAGACGGCTGGAACATAATCCTGGGAGATGAAATTCAGCTTGAAGGAAGCGCCCAGCGAGCAAGAATCACAGACGTAAATTATGGAACAAATGTAATTACTACTAACCAAAGTATAACATGGACACAAGGTCAGGGTGTATGTCTTTCCTACGTGGGGAATGCACCCGACATCGGAGCTTATGAGTATGGAGCAGACAGCGGTATAAATACACCATTTGACTTGCAACCGCATTACCCTAATCCCTTCAACCGAACCACCACTATACCATATATTGTTAAAGAACACAGTCATATTAAAATAGCTATATATGATTTAATGGGAAGAGAAATTAAAATTCTTATTGAAGGATATTTATTATCCGGCGCTTACACCGTGGAATGGGATGGAACAGATGCTTCGGGGAACACAGTAAAAAATGGAATATATTTCTGCCACATCAGGGACCTATCAGGGAATTCCGATTCAGGTAAAATAATTTTCCTGAAATAACAAAAGTCCTGTACGGAGGTACTTTATGAAGAAAGAACACCTTTCCAAAAAAAATAGTAAAAAGAAAAATTTAATCATATTTGTCATTTTGCTCTTTATATCAATCTTATCCCCTGTGGTTTCTGCAGCTCCTCTTATAATCGACCATACTGTGGTTGATTTATATGATAATATTCCACAACAGTGGATCGATTCAGTAAAAACAACGTGGGCTACAGTTCCGGGAGAATCGCACGGAAGAGGTTATCGTATCGGTCTTTATCTGCTCGATTCCCTCGACAATAAATTCGCCGTAAATATTCAGGAATCCGGAATACCGGAAGGCCCAACAGATCAATACCTCAGGTTTAGCCAAGCGACAAGAGGTGATGTAAGAGGCTTAGTCCCTTGGTGGAGGTATGGCTACGGCGAAGAAGACTGGTTTACGACCCGGACCGCGATAGAAAATACAAAAGCCTCACTTACTTATTGCGACACAGCAGGACCTGCTCTTTCAGCCATGGGATTCGGCTGGTGCTGGGATATGACCTCTCCCGGGCCTACAGGCGAGATAGATCCGGTTCACCAGACCAGATGGGGCGGCAGATCTTATTACTGGAACGGTTCAGAGGCAGTTGACGCAGGAGCATGGGGGCTTAACCTGGAAGACACAGCTCTCACCGGTAATACACAAGGAATTAGCATGGATACGTACCTGGAGGCTACACAGGAGTATATAGACCATTGCACAACGAACGGATATATTACCAAAGTGTTTTTCACAACCGGTCCGATCGACGGCTCAAGTGAAGAAAGAGCGTATCAGCGTTATTTGAAACACGAGTATATCCGGGATTATGTCAACGCTTCAAATGACTTCATATTATTCGATTACGCGGACATTCTATCCTGGAGCAACGCCGGCGAGGAGAACACACAGAACTGGACGGATTACGGGGGAACTCCACACTCCTTTCAATATATTCACTCGGATAATATGCTGGATTTAGACGGTACTTACGCTGAAGATGGAGACCATATTGGTCAACGCGGGGCACTCCGTCTCGGAAAAGCCATGTGGTATATGCTTGCAAGAATTGCTGGATGGGACGGAGATACCATTTCCGGAATAATTGAAGAAACTGCCTCTGCCAATAAATTCCATCTACTTCAGAACACTCCCAATCCTTTTAACCTGTCTACGACAATCTATTATTTTATACCCTCTGAGGGAAATATAGAACTTGCCATTTATGATAAAAGCGGTTGTAAAATAAGAAGTTTAATCAATGGGGTCGTACCTAAGGGATTTCAAAATGTGGAATGGGATGGAACGGATTCGAAAGGAATAAGAGTTCCAAACGGTACTTATTTTTATGAGATAAGAGAAGAAAACGGCAAATCGTATTCAAAGAAGATGATATTTTTAAAGTAATGAGACTTGACTTCTAAAAAACAAATTCTTTTCTGACATAGAAAAAGAACTTGCTTGACAGACGAGATAAAAAACATATCTTAAAAATTGATAAAATGGAAAAGTACAATTTTTATCTTAAATTTAAACTGTTAACAACAATTTTCTTAAGCATACAATTAAGTTTTTCTTTACGCGCTTCCGACAGCAACCTTCAATTAAACGACTTGGAATACTTTGAAAGTAGAGGGTTCAATGTACTGGTTTATAGTAATTGGTACAACATAAACTTCAGCGATTCGAAAATGAGCGGAATAGAAATTATTCACCATGAAGTTAGAACCGCTACAAACGGCGATGTGCGTCTGGAACCGACACCCGAACAATGGGACCCGTTTCCCAATTTAATAGAAAGAAAAATAAACAAAAACGACAACAGCATCGAAGTATTATTAAACTATCCCGATTATGAATTTGAGTTCACGATAAAAGTAACTGCAAAAGAGAAGGGAATATTTTTAAGCGTCAATCTCGAAAAACCTCTTCCAAAAGAGCTCGAAGGCCGCGCTGGATTCAATCTTGAATTCCTTCCGTCTGCATATTTCAAAAAAGCGCATATAATGGATAGAAAAGCCGGTACTTTTCCGCTCTATCCCACCGGACCCATGGAATTAGAAAAATCCGGCTTGGTAGAGCCAAAACCAATCGCAAGAGGAAAAACACTCATACTTGCTCCAGAAGATCCCGAAAGGCGGATATCCATAAAGAGCAAAAATAATGAACTTTTACTTTACGACGGTCGTAACAAAGCACAAAATGGATGGTATGTACTGCGCAGTCTTATTCCCGGGAAAAAATCCGGCAAAGTAATCGAATGGTTCCTGGAAGCCAATACGATTTCCAAATGGATACGTCCGCCGGTTATAGGTCACTCGCAACTCGGATATCATCCAAGTCAAAAAAAGATTGCGGTTTTAGAATTAGATAAAAATGATTCGCCTCTTAAAACAGCACGTTTGCTAAAAATAACAGAAGAAGGAAAATTTTTAGAAAAACATAAATACGAAATAAAAAAATGGGGAAAGTATTTCCGATATAATTCTTTTACTTTTGATTTCTCAAAAGTAAAAGAATCAGGTTTATACTTAATCGAATACGGTAATGTTCGTACAAAGTCGTTCCGGATTGCGGAAGACGTTTACGAAAATGCATGGCATCCAACTCTAGATGTATTTTTTCCCGTACAAATGGACCATATGAAAGTAAACGAAGCCTATCGAGTCTGGCATGGAGCTTCCCACTTAGATGACGCCCTGCAGGCTCCTGTCAATCACAAACATTTTGACCTCTACGCACAGGGACCTACAACCGACACTCCCTATAAACCCGGAGAACATATACCCGGGCTAAACATAGGAGGCTGGTTCGATGCGGGTGATTACGATATACGTACACAAACACATTACTCCACAGTAACAAATTTAGTTCTAACATGGGAAAATTTTCATCCGACACGCGATGAAACAACAATAGACCAGAAAAAACGTTATGTAGATATGCACCATCCGGACGGAATCCCTGATATACTTCAACAGATAGAGCATGGAACATTGGCACTAATAGCCCAACATAAAGCATGCGGACATGCAATTCCCGGAATTATAGTACCGGATCTCTCTCAATATACACATCTCGGCGACGCGATAACCATGACGGACAATCTGATATACAATCCGAAATTAGATAGTCTGGAATCAAACGGACACCAGAGCGGCACTCCCGATGACAGATGGGCATTTACGAGTAAATCTAGTTCGCTAAATTATGGTTCCGCAACCGCTCTGGCAGCAGCTTCCCGTGCTTTGCGCGGATACAACGATAAATTAGCTGATGAATGCCTCAAAACAGCTGAAAAAGTATGGGATGAGGAGCACAGCCACGAACCGGATACATTTAGAGTAGGTAATACAACAGGCGGACAACTATCAGCAGAAGAGCTAAAGTGCGCAGTCGAACTTTTAATAACCACAAAAGAAGATAAATACAAAAAGAGAATAAAAGATCTGCTAAGTGAAATTGAAGAAGAACGGCTTATTTTTTCGCTTGCCATTTTTTTACGTGCAATATCTTACATGGATAAAACATACGAAAAAGAGATTAAAAATCTAGTAGAATCGAATTTAGAATTCATTAAAGGACTCGAGAAAGAGAATCCTTACGGAGTTCCTATTCCGACACGAGGCTGGGGCGGGAGCGGCTGGGCTATGCGTTTTTCAATCACGAATTATTTTTTGCATAAAGCTTTTCCTGAATTAATTGATACGGAATATGTTTTTAAAGGATTGAACTATATTTACGGTTGTCATCCGTGTTCTGATATTTCCTTTGTTTCAGGTGTAGGGACAAACTCAAAGATGGTAGCTTACGGAAACAACAGAGCCGATTATTCTTTTATAGCAGGCGGTGTGGTTCCCGGAGTTATTATACTTAAACCCGACTTTCCCGAAAATAAAGAAGATTGGCCTTTTCTCTGGGGAGAAAACGAATACGTCATCGGTGGCGCATCTTCATATATATTTCTCGTAAACGCGGTGAATAATCTATTGAATTCCTCCAAAGATTAATACCCAAAATTAATATCACACAGAGCCACAGAGAACACAAGGAAACCGATTAGGATTAGAGGTAGTGCAAGTTAGAAGTTCTGGGATTATGGATTAAATGATAAGTGTTTTTTCTTAACCCCTGCTCTTCTTCAAAACTTTGCTGCTAATCCTTAATCCTTGCTTGACTTCCTGCTTTTCTACTAATCCCTTACAGACTCAAACCATCAAACTCAAAATCTAACACTGGACTTGACAGAGAAAAGAATTTCAATATTATTAATACTCCCATTAGGCAACCAATTTAAAATTATTTATAGTAGAAAATAAAAAAGCTATTTTTAATAGTTTTTTAATATATAATTTATTTTTTATTAGCATCATAAAAAAACCTTATAGGAGGTCCTTATTATGACAGAAAAAGTTATCCAAAATAGATTTTTTTACGCAATAATCTTAATTGCACTATTAAGCTCAGGTGCTTTTGCCCAGACTGAAGACATCGTAAACGGCAATCTTATCCAGTTCAACGATAACGGTGCCTGGTGCTGGTATCAGGACGAGCGGGCAATTATTGATACTGTAAACGGTAAATTGATTTTAGGTTCCGACGGCTCCTCGTCAGGTGTAGGTGGTTCTCCTCGCAGTGGAGATGTCGAAGCGGTAATCTTCGACCTTCAATCGATGACAAGACAGGGAAGATATACTCTTAAAGAAAGCAATGCCAATTTCTATTGCGACGATCATAACGCTCCCGGTCTTCTGGTTCGCCCTGACGGTAAATATATTGCTTTCTACGCGGCACATAATAGAGAAAAACTTTCTTATTACAGGATATATAATTCCGGCACATGGGGAACAGAAACCGTATTCGACTGGAACGCGGAAAGACCCGGTGGGGTAAATTATAATACCACTTATTCAAATTTATTTTATCTCTCAAGTGAAAGTAGAATGTTCAATTTTGCACGCGGCCACGACAACGGAAGTCCTAATTTTATGTATTCCAACGACAGCGGGAACACATGGGATTACGGTGGCCAGTTAGCAAGAAGCAATATAGGGGGATATAGCAGAGGCTATTATAAATACTGGGGGAACGGAGTTGACCGTATAGATTTTATCTGCACGGAAACCCATCCCCGAAATTACAATACCAGCATATACCACGGTTACGTACAAAACGGCAATTCATACGACTCTTATGGTACTGAGGTTGATTCCGATATATATAGTGATTCCCATATTCCAACAGCAGAAGATGAGTTTACCACCGTTTTTGCAGCCAACACGGTTTTGAATACTTACACGATGACAAATTGCTGGGATGATGACGTTCAAAGATATGAAGATGGTACAATTGCTGCTATAATATCCGCAAGGACCGGCGGTAGTTCGAGTGACCCTGACCATTGCTTCATATATTGCCGTTTTGATGGTTCAAGTTGGACACCGACATATCTTGTCAATGCTGGCAAGAAAATGTATAGTTCCGAAGAAGATTACGTAGGTTTAGGAGCGTTGCATCCCAACGATCCAAACACTATATATATTTCAACACCCTATGACCCGAGAGATGATGTTACATTTTTGGGAGTTCGTGAAATCTTTAAAGGGGTAACAGCCAATAGTGGAGCAACCTGGACATGGACTCCTATTACCGAAAATTCAGTCCGCGACAATTTTCGTCCTATAGTCCCTGCCTGGGATGAAGAAAACACGGCACTGTTATGGTGGAGAGGGACATATTATGCAGCACAGAACTTTGATGCGGCTATCGTAGGACTTATCGAGCGTCCAACAGACACCAACCTTCTTATGACCTATGTGGATGCTACTTCAAGCAACACTTTTCTTGCAGACGGCTCTTCACTTTCCGCAACAGGACCGAACTCCGGTGCAGGACCAACAGACAACAACTGGCACTGGCGAACAACCTACGGAAACGGAGATACCATACTAACGTCAGCGGAAGGCAGTCCGGGAGAAAACGCACCCGTAATTAAAACACAAATGATCGTTTCTCAAACCGGAGATTACGATATTTGGGCGAACTTCTGGGCGGATCCCGTTGACGATTGGAGAATCGAAGCAGGGTTATCCGAAGACAGCATGCAAATATTCAGACAAATGGCTAGTAAGCAGGTAGATTCAAATGCCCATAATACCACGCTCAATTTGATAGAAACAGGCAACATATACCTATATCAAGCTTACCTTGGACATAAGTCACTTGCAGCCGGCGACACCCTGGAAGTTTTTATCGACGATGAAGCAATCCAGACAGGTACGGCAAGCACACAGATAGGTGACGTTTGCCGAACCTGGTACGATGGAATAAGTTATACCTGTCTTTCCGAACAAGGTGGGATATGCTGTCCTCCAGATAAAGAACCCAAGCTGACTTTCAGCATGAAACAAAACTCTCCGAATCCGTTTAACTCAATCACTAATGTAAGTTATACACTCTCCAAGAATACTCATGTTAACTTAAGCGCATTCAATATGTTGGGTCAAAAAGTAGCCACACTTCTCGATCAGGAAATGAGTGCCGGTACTCATAACACCAGCTGGAGCGCAGAAAATATTGCTTCGGGTATTTATTTCATTAAATTAACATTGAAAGACGGCCAATCGATAACAAGGAAAGCCATGTTAGCAAGATAATTCAATACCGTCTCCAATTGTCTTTATTCTCAATAAAGAAGAAGAAAGCGAATTCGACCAGAATTCGCTTTCTTCCTTATAAAACCCTATTGCAATTCTATGTAAAAGATACCCTTGACAGAATAGGGAAATCAAATTACTTTGTCTGAGGATAAAAATTGCAACAAGCAATCAAAATGATACAACTAAAATTATTAATGATATTAATCTTAAACTTGGAGTTGATCTATGGGTTTTATAGATGATGATTATCTTTTAGAAACTTCTACCGCAAAAGAACTTTACGAGAGAGTCAAAGACCTTCCTATAATAGATCTACACAGCCACGTAGACATTAAAGAAATACTCAATAACAAACCCGCAAAAGATATTTGGGAAGTAGAAGGGGCAAAAGATCATTATGTTTGGGAGTTAATGCGAAGGATGGGAGTAAGTGAAGAAAAAATTACAGGAAAAGCCACAAACAGGGAAAAATGGAATGCTCTTGCAGAGGTTTTCCCGGGGTTCGCAGGTAACCCTACATACGAATGGATCCATCTCGATCTTAGAAGAAGATTCGGCACACAGGAACTGATTTCCAAACAAACCGCTGACGATATCTGGGATAAGACTGCCGCACTTCTGGAAGACGACTCTATGAGCCCTCAAAATCTAATAAGATATATGCGAATCGAACTGATGTGCACAAGCGATGAACCTACTTCCGATTTAAGACTCCATGAAAAAGCGAAAAACGAATTAGAAAAACCAATAATACTCCCGACCTGGCGTCCGGACAAATTAATGAATATAGAAAATAAAACCTGGAAGAGTTTCATTAAAGAATTGGGAAAGATAACAAACGAAGACACAGGTAAGTTATCAGGCCTTTTGTCTGCTTTAGAAAAAAGGCATAACTATTTCGATGAACATGGTTGTATAGCAAGCGATCACGCCATAGAAAAACCATATTCCTATGCCGTCTCTGCAAAAATTGCTGCCGATATATTTAGCAGGGCCTTTAAGGGCGAAAAATTGCAAAACAAAGAAATAATAGCATATAAGGCATTTATATTTAATGAACTGGGTAAATTAAATAAGGAAAAAAACTGGCTAACCCAACTCCATATTGGAGCAGTAAGAAATTACAGAAACAAATTATTCAAAACTCTCGGTGAAGCTTCAGGAGGAGATATTTCCACTCAGAACATAGACTTAGCAAAAGGACTACAATATTTCTTAAATATGTTCGCAGAAGATTCAAAGATTGAAATTTACTGCCTGGATCCAACTCACTTACCGACAATAACAACAATTGCAAGAGCATATCCTAACGTAATTATCGGAGCTCCCTGGTGGTTTAACGATAGTGCGCTTGGAATGGAAACGCACTTAAAGTATATCGCTTCTGTCGATTTAATTACTAACTGCGGAACCATGGTAAGCGATTCCTGGAAGCTTTTATCTTTTGGCTCCAGAACGGAGGTATTTCGCAGGGTTTTGTGTAATGTGGTCGGAGGAATGGTCGAAAAGGGACAAATTCCTCTGATAGCAGCTCAAGAAATCGTCGAGAATGTCTCATATCATAGAGTAAAAAAGCTTACAAATTAAGAATAGAAATATATCCTTGCCTTCGCAGACATATAATCGAAACTCTTGAGTTTTTTTAAGGGTAGAGAAGAATTCAAATCGATTAAACGAGGAGTTAATAATATGGATGTACGAAAAAGTTTTGAACTAGAAGGACAGGTAGCCGTAATCACAGGCGGTGCAGGAATTCTTTGTTCCGAAATGGCAAAAGCAATAGGCGAATGCGGAGGAAAAGTCGTTATTCTGGATATTTCCGAAGAGCTCTTAAAAAATCTCAGTAAAGAATTAGAGAAGATGGGGATTGAATATCTAACAATAAAAACAGACATTCTGGATAAAGAGAATCTAAAAAGAGCCGCGAAAGAGACCCTAAATAAATTCGGCAAAGTCGACATATTGATAAACGGCGCCGGAGGAAATAAAGCCGACGCGACAACAAGCCCCAATTTATCATTCTTCGATTTACCAGAAGAAGCCGTGAAATTTGTACTAAATCTAAACTTCCTGGGCACATTCCTAACATCACAGGTCTTCGGTAAGATCATAGCAGAAAAGGGAGAGGGAATTATCTTAAACATATCTTCAATGAACGCATTTGTTCCTTTAACCAAAATCCCCGCTTATTCCGCCGCAAAAGCAGCGATAAGCAATTTTACACAGTGGCTTGCAACACATATGTCTCAAAACTATTCTACAAAGATAAGGGTTAACGCTATAGCACCCGGCTTTTTCCTTACAGAGCAAAATCGTTTCTTATTAATGGAAAAAGACAACAAAACCTTTACCAAAAGAGGAAAAACAATTATAGAACATACACCTATGAAAAGATTTGGCACACCGAAGGACCTTCTTTCCACGGTTCTCTGGTTGATTTCACCGGAGTCCGAGTTTGTTCACGGTGCGATTATACCAGTAGACGGAGGATTTTCCGCATTTAGCGGAGTTTAAAGAAAAAATTTTACCACAGAGAACACAGAGAAATAATTGTGTGTGATAAAAAAAGAAAAATGTACAGAGAGCACAGAGAAAAAAAGACTTGCCGCAGAGGAGCACGGATTAGCAAAGATTTAAACGTTAAAAACATCAGGAGGTTTAATAATGGATAAGAAGTCGGACATAGGCTTAATCGGATTAGCTGTAATGGGGGAAAACCTTGCTTTAAATATAGAAAGTAAGGGTTTTACAGTTTCCGTATATAACAGGACAACTTCAAAAGTCGATAAGTTAATTGAAGGCAGAGCAAAAGGTAAGAATTTCATAGGGACTCATTCTATGGAAGAATTTGTCAATTCAATTAAAGAACCCAGAAAAATAATAATAATGGTTAAGGCCGGAAAGCCGGTCGACGCTGTAATCGATAAGCTAATACCTCTTTTGTCTAAAAAAGATATTTTAATAGACGGAGGCAATACTTTTTTCAAACACACAGAACGAAGATTAAAAAAAGTCGAAGGAAAAGGACTTCTATATATAGGAACGGGGGTGAGCGGAGGCGAAGAAGGAGCTCTTAAGGGGCCATCAATCATGCCGGGAGGGCATAAGGAAGCTTACGAGGAAGTAGCTCCTATCTTAACAAAGATTGCCGCTCAAGTAGGGAGTGACCCGTGCTGCGATTATATGGGACCGAGAGGTGCAGGTCATTATGTAAAGATGGTTCACAATGGTATAGAATATGCCATTATGCAAACCATTGTTGAAGCATATGATTTTATGAAAGATGTGTTAGGCCTTAGCGCAAAAGAACAATCCATGCTTTTCTCCAAATGGAACGATGATGTACTTGGTTCTTATTTAATCGAAATCACGGGAAAAATTCTAGCTAAAGTGGACGAAGAAACCGGTAAATCTATCGTTGATTTAATACTTGATGAAGCATCCCATAAAGGTACCGGAAAATGGACATCCCAGAGTGCAATGGATTTGGGCGTACCTATTCCATCAATCGATGCAGCTGTACAGGCAAGATTCATTTCGGCTTACAAATCCGAAAGAGTAGAAGCCTCCAAAACTCTAACCGGACCGGAAATAGAATTCGCCGGCGATAAAGATAAGTTCATTGAAAAAATACATGATGCCCTCTACGCTTCAGAGATTCTAGCATATACGCAAGGACTGGCACTTTTAACAGCAGCCTCTAAGGAATACGATTTTAACTTGAATCTCGGTAATATCGCAAAAATCTGGAGAGGAGGGTGTATAATTCGCTCCAAACTTCTGGGAAGTATAACTGAAGCCTATGAAGACAAACCGGAATTACCAAATTTACTTTTTGATGAACATTTCGGCGGTATTCTCAACATAAGACAGGATGCCCTGCGCAAGGTAGTGCAGATGGCGAATAAATGCGGAATTCCTTTTATGGTTACAAGTGCTTCGCTTGCATATTATGACAGTTACAGAAAAGAACGTCTGCCTGCGAATCTTATACAGGGACAAAGAGATTATTTCGGAGCACATACCTACAAAAGAATAGATAAGGAAGGTGCTTTTCACACCGAATGGTAGTCGGAAAGGAATTAGATAAAGGATATCTCACAGACGAAGAAATAAAAAACCTATCTTCAAAAGCTCTGTCCGATATCGATTTTACCACGAAAAAAGTACTGGTTATAATACCCGATCATACACGCACTGCTCCGGTTAGCCTTTTTTTTAAGACAATATTCGACTCAATAGGAAAAAAAGTCAAAAAACTGGATTTTATTGTTGCCCTCGGAACACATCCTCCCATGAAAAGAGAACAAATTCTAAAACTTGTGGGTATATCGGAAAAAGAAAGAAAAGGTAAATATTCATCCGTCGATTTTTTCAACCATAAATGGGATGATCCGAAATCCCTGGTTTCTATCGGAACAATACCTGAAGACAAAATTGCAGAAGTTTCGAACGGGTTGTTAAAAGAAAAGGTCGAAGTACAGGTCAACAAAATAGTTCTGGACTACGACTTTCTTATTATCGTGGGCCCTGTCTTTCCTCATGAGGTTGTTGGTTTTTCTGGAGGAAACAAATACTTTTTCCCGGGTATAGCAGGGCCGGAAGTCTTACATTTCTTTCACTGGCTCGGCGCACTTATAACGAATCCGCAAATCAACGGAACAAAAGATACTCCTGTGAGAGAAGTTATAGATATTGCTTCCTCATTAATAAAAATTCCTAAACTTTCTTTTAGTTTTGTTGTTAAAGACAAAAAATTAAGCGGATTATTTATCGGCAAACCCGAAGAAGCCTGGTCAAAAGCAGCAGATCTTTCGGCTAAATTAAACATAATCTATAAGGATAAACCTTTTAAGAAAGTACTCGGCATCGCTCCAAGAATGTATGACGACCTCTGGACGGCAGGTAAAGTTATGTATAAGCTTGAAAATATAGTCGCCGACGGAGGAGAAATTATCATTTACGCACCTCATATTACGGAAGTTTCTTATACCCACGGCAAAATTATAGACAAGGTCGGGTATCATGTAAGAGATTACTTTGTCAAACAACCTAGTGAATTTTCCTGGGTTCCGGGAGGAATAAAAGCCCATTCTACTCACGTAAAAGGGATTGGAACTTATGAAAACGGAATCGAAAAACCCAGGATAAATGTTTTCCTTGCTACCGGAATATCTGAAAAACGTTGCAAACTTATTAATTTAGGATATAAAGATTATAAGTCGATTAATTTATCTTACTTTCAAAACAAAGAAGACAAAGGGATTCTTCTCGTTCCTGAAGCCGGCGAAATCCTTTATAAACTAAATTAAAAAAATATGTGAGGTTAAAAGTGAGTGAAAATAAAAATGTAGTTGTAGCACAATCAGGCGGACCTACGCCAGTCATAAATAATTCCCTCAGAGGAGTTATTGAAGGTTGTAAAAAAATGCCGGATAAATTCGAAAAAATCTACGCCGGATTCCATGGAATCGAGGGAGTTTTAAAAGAAGAACTACTGGATATAAGCGCTCAGGAGCAAGAAGAAATAGATCTACTTAAAAATACACCGGCTGCTGGTTCGATCGGGACATGCCGTTACAAACTTAAAAGCGCGCAACAAGAAGATTTCGACCGTATTGTAGAAGTTTTCAAAACCCACGGAATAGGGTACTTCTTCTACATCGGTGGAAATGATTCTATGGATACGGCTAATAAAGTAGGTATTCTAGCAAACGAAAAGGGTCTTGACTTAGTCGCAACTGGAATACCAAAAACAATCGATAATGATGTAGGTGATTCAGAATTTAAATTAATAGATCATACTCCGGGATACGGAAGTGTGGCAAGATACTGGGCTCTTTACACTCAAAATGCCAATGAAGAGAATATGGGTTCATGTCCTTCCGACCCTGTGCTTGTAGTTCAAGCTATGGGAAGAAAGATTGGTTTTATTCCCGCAGCCGCCCGCCTCGCAGATCCCGAGAGGAAAATTCCTCTGCAGATCTACCTTGCAGAGAGCGGCCTCAACCTTTCTGAACTTGCCGATAACGTCAATGATGAATTAAAAAAGAGCGGAAGGGTAATAGTAATCGTAAGCGAAGGTTTCTCAGTTGGCGATCTGGGCGAGAAAAAAGATCTTTTCGGACATACCGAATATTCATCAAGCGAAATCACTGTAGGACAGATAGTCACGAATTCTCTGAATAAAATAGGACTTAAGGTTAACGGTGCCGCGAGAGGACAGGTTCCCGGTACAGACCAGAGAAACGCTATTACCTACGCCTCTAATGTCGACCTCGAAGAAGCATATAAAGTAGGCGAAAAAGCCGTTTCTATTGCCGCAGAAGGACAATCCGGTTATATGGCAACGATCTTAAGAAAAGAAAGCAACAAATACGAAGTCTACTACGATAAAGTACCTCTGGAAAAAGTCGCTAATTCCGAAAGATCCTTTCCTTCAAACTGGATAACGAAAGAGCGAATCGATGTTACAGACGATTTTATTAATTATGCAAAGCCTTTAATCGGTGAGGATTGGGCAAACATTCCACTCGAAAACGGCATCATGCGTTTCGCGAGATTTAAACCCATATTCGCAGAGAAAAAACTACCAGAATACACCCCCCAAGCATACAGATAATAACATAAAGTGGAGAGAATAAATCGTTAGGTCGTTAGGAGGTTAGATCGTTAGGTAGTTTTAAAAAAATCCGAACCAACGACCCCACGATCCAACGAACCAACTAAAATAATAAGGAGGACATATGATCAGTGAATCTCAAAGACCATTAATAGAATTTAAACCTGAAACGAAATTTTTTGTAGGAATAGATTCTGACGGATGTGTATTCGATACAATGGGAATTAAGCAGCGGGAATGTTTCGGCCCATGGCTTATTGGATATTTTAATCTACAGGGAGTAGCCCTTGCGGCAAGAGAGTGCAAAGAATTTGCGGACCTTTTTTCAAAAACGCGCGGAGCAAACAGACACATAACCGCTAAACGCATAATAAGCGAACTCCTACCATCACATCCTATGGTAAAAATGCGAAATTTTGAAGTACCGCAGTATCCTCATTACTTCAAATGGGTTGAAGACCCGAATAGTCTTTTAAGCAATGAAGGTCTAAAAATGGCGATAGACGCAGCCAAAAGCGATGAAGAGAGAAAAGAATTAGAGCATGTTTTAGCGTGGAGCGAGAGAGTTAACTGGAGTATAAAGGAGATAGTAAAAAACATACCTCCATTTCCATTTGTTAGGGAATCTCTCGAAAAACTTTCCGGAAAAGTAGATATGATTGTAGTTTCCTCTACCCCGACCGAAGCACTGCAACGCGAATGGGAAGAACACGATGTCGCGAAATATATGAGTGTTATCGCAGGACAGGAAATGGGAAAAAAGAAAGAACATTTGCAAATGGCAGCAAGCGGTAAATACGCAGAAGACCATATTTTAATGATTGGCGATGCACCCGGAGATATGAAAGCAGCCAAAGCCAACAATTCTCTATTTTATCCTATAATACCAGGACAAGAAGAAAAGGCATGGGAAAGATTCTATAATGAAGGAATCGATAAGTTTTTAAATTTAGAATACAAAGGAGCTTACGAACAGGAGCTCATCGAAGAATTCGATGCATCCCTACCCGAAAATCCACCGTGGAGTTGAAAAGAGATGCCGGAAGTCAGCGAATAAGTTAAATAGACAAATTGTTGAACCGTTAAATCGGCCTCTTCCCCACACCTTTTTTATTTTTTCCTATTTGACAATTTTTTAATTTAACAATTTGACTTAGATTCAAAGAATCTATTATATAGCCACGGATTTACACGGATTTTTTTCTTTGTTTTTTTGACTCTAAACGCGTGACTCATAACTCACGGCCCATGGCACATGACTAAATTCGGATTTTCCGAATATAATCTCTCTTTACAAAATCAAAAATATTATTACAATATTAGTATAACTGTTTTTAAATAAGGAGGGAGTCATGAGGAGATTTTTTATATTATTTATTCTTATACTTTTTTCTTCTTTACCAATGTTTGCAAGGGGAGTTCAGGATTTCGAATACGGGAAATGGTGGGACTCGACATGGGGATGGAGCCGACTACGCTGCAATCCTTGTGCGAACTGGGAAATTAAAATTGTTACAGACAAAGCTTACTCCGGCGCTCAATCCGTTCAAATCCCATTAATCGATACCGGCGATTCGTTTGATGACGAATATTGGTGGGTTTTATATTGCAAATCGGCTTACTGGTCAAATGGAATATGCAAAGACAGCGTTTTTATGCACGAAAATGTCGAAATAGGCGATACTATATTTTATTATTTATATTGCCCCGATGTAACAACTATCGACAGCTTCGTATTTTTTGTAAGAGACTCCGGCTGGAGATGGAGTATTAGGGATATTTACCAGTATACCGATTTAACAAAAAATGCCTGGAATGAGTTAATATGTTGCATTACTGACACTAATGACTCGGGTCTTCCAATGAGACTTCCTATTATACATTTCGATTTTTGGCTCTACACTGACAGTGCAGCTCCTACTCCTCCGGGACCGGGTTGCACTCTCTACCTCGATGCGATATCAACAGACGGACCTGTAAGCGGAATTACAATAAATCCCGATAAAATAAACCTCGAAACATCTATAAATAACATCGATTTCATACTCGACGAACCCGCACATGTGCTTTTAAGTATCTACAATTTAATGGGTATAAAAGTAACCGAAATCGTTCCGGGCAGATTAACTGCCGGAGCTCACAGTATACCCGTAGAAAACATCCCCGCAGGCATATATATAATAAAGGGAGTTTTCGGACAGGTTAAATTAACTGGTAAGCTTTTGATCATTTAACTGGTATCCGGTCACTGGTTTTAGACAACACTATCTTTTTTTCTTTGTGTCTTTGTGGCCAAACTCTGCTCTCGGCTCACAGCTGACAGCTAAAATAACAACAAAAAATCCTTTTAAATCTGCGTTCATCTGCGTCCTAACTTAGGATCTTGGTTTTAGGGGTTGGGATTTAGTTTTGACTTTGGACATTGGACAATGAACTTTGGACTGTTCTTTTTTCTCTGCGTCCTCTGGGGCAAATGTTAGGATTTAGGATTTGGGGATTGGGATTTAGTAAAAAAACAACAAAAAATCTCTGCGGTCTTTGTGGCTTTGTGTGAGAATAATTTTTTGGTTGGAGGCGGGGTTTCGGTCTTGACATCTATAATTTTTTCATTAAAGTGTATTGATTAAAGAATAACAGCGTAAAGTGTATTAACAAATTCAAAAAAAATTAGAAAAAAGGAGGTTTCTTTAAAATGAAAAGAGTATTAATAAGTTTTTTTAGTTTACTTGTCATCTTCTCAGGGTTACTAACCACAAGCTGTGGGAAAAAAGCAGAAGCCCCAACGTTCATATTAGTACCAAAATCTGTCGGTCACCCCTACTGGGTAGAGGTAGAAAGAGGTATGAATGCTATGGCAAAAGAACTGGGAGTAAAAGCTATATTTAACGGTCCGCCGACAGGAAGCAGCGCTCTGCAAATATCCATAATAGAAGGAGCAATCTCCAGCAAAGTAGCCGGCATAGGCATTTCGCCAAACGAACCTGAAGCAGTCCAGGCAATTATTAAAAGCGCTGTAGAAAAAGGAATTCCGGTAATAACTTTCGATTCGGATTCACCCAAAAGTAAACGCAGTTATTACATAGGAACTGACAATTATAAAGCCGGAAAAACATTAGGTGAAAATTTTATAAAGATAGCAGGAACAAAAGGAAAAATAGCTATTCTAACGGGCGGACTGGGCGCAATGAACCTTAACGAGCGCATCAAAGGTTTTAAAGACGTAATTGCGGAGTACCCTGATTTAAAAGTAGTATCCATGCAGGCTAATAACGACGATGAAGCACTTGCCCTTTCTCAAGCAGAAGCAATTCTTCAGTCCGATCCCGACCTTCTGGCGTTTGTAGGTGTGAATGCGCCAGCGGCTCCCGGAGCTGCCCGTGCGGTAAAAGCTCTGGGCAAAAAAGGCACGGTTAAAATATTAGGTTTTGATACAGTCCCTATCACTTTAGATTTTATAAGACAGGGATATATTCAGGGAACAGTAGGGCAGCGTCCATACATGATGGGATACGTAAGCCTTAAGGTTCTTTATGATATTAATAAGGGTACAGAAATCGAGTTGCCTGAGGGATTCAAAGCTGAAGGCGATATCATAGATACCGGAATTCTTTTCGTTACGCCTGAAAACATAGACGAGCACTTTCCGGAATAAAAAAATCCATAGATAGACTCACTCCGTATGAAAAAGAAAACCGACGATAAATACATTTTAGAAATGGAAAATGTATCAAAAAATTTTCCCGGAGTGAAAGCTTTAAACAATATACATTTCAATCTAAAAAAAGGTGAAGTTCACGCTTTAGTCGGTGAAAACGGGGCAGGTAAATCCACCATGTTGAAAATTCTCGCCGGCGCTTATAAAAAAGACGCAGGTACAATAAAACTGAACGGGGAAAAAGTGGAAATGACCGATCCTAAACAAGCCCTCGATATGGGCATCAGCGTAATATACCAGGAATTTAATCTGATACCCAGTTTAAGTATTGCAGAGAATATATTTATAGGCAGAGCTCCCCGCAAACAAAAAGTTTTTATCGATTTCCCTGAATTATACCGGGAAGCCGAATCCTACCTGAACAAAATAGGAATGAAAAGGAACCCAAAAACTTTTGTCGGCCAGTTAAGCGTAGCCGAACAGCAAATGGTAGAAATAGCAAAATCTCTATCTCTCTCCGCCAGAATCCTGATTATGGATGAACCTACGTCTGCTTTGACGGAATCCGAAAAAGAAACCCTTTTTAAGATTATCAGGGAATTGAAAGAAAAAGAAGTATCTATAATTTTCATCTCCCATATAATCGAAGAAGTACTTGAAATATCTGATAGAATAACAGTTCTTCGAGACGGAAATTACGTGGATACGGTAAAGGCTCACGACACAAATCCTCAGGGTATAGTACAGATGATGGTCGGAAGAGAATTAAAAGACTTCTATCCGAAAATGGCCGTAAAAAGAGGTCAAGTTGTTCTGGAAGTTAAAAACCTGACAAAAAAATCAAAATATGAAGATATAAGCTTTCAACTTCACGAAGGAGAAGTACTAGGTTTTGCTGGACTTGTTGGGGCGGGCAGAGCGGAAGTTATGAGGGGTATTTTCGGTATAGAAGCTCCGGACAGCGGCGAGGTCTTAATAAGAGGGAAAAGCGTAAAAACAAAATCCCTTTTCGAAACAATCAAAATGAAAATGGGATTCGTGCCTGAAGACAGGAGAGAAGAAGGTTTAATCCTGAGTCGTTCGGTCAAAGATAATATCAATATAACAAAACTTACCGACATAAACTTTCACGGATTCGTAAAACAGAAAGAGGAAGAAAATATAGCAAACGATTATTGCAAACGCCTTAATATTAGAACACCCAACAATAAACAGATAGTCCAGAATTTAAGCGGTGGGAATCAGCAAAAGATTGTAATAGCTAAGTGGCTTGCCATAAATCCAAAAATACTTATCTTAGATGACCCAACACGAGGGATCGATGTAGGGGCAAAAAATGAAATATATTCGCTTATAAATAATCTAGCGAAAGAAAAAATCGGAATTATTTTAATATCTTCTGAACTGCCTGAAATTCTAAACATAAGCGATAGAATATTAGTCATGAGAGAAGGAAAAATAACCGGTGAATTTTCAAGAAAAGAAGCTACTCAGGAAAAAATTATGCAGCTTGCCGCTCTAAAAAATTAGGAGGGCTTACAAATGGACTTTAAAGATATTCTAAAAAGCACCGAATTCGGTATTTTCATAGCATTTATAGCCTTATGTATTATTCTTTCCATTGCCACTCCTAATTTTCTGTCTTTTTACAATATATCAACCGTAATGAAACAGGTTTCCTTTATCGCAATCATGAGCGTTGGAATGACGATGGTAATCCTTACAGCCGGAATAGACCTATCCGTAGGAGCAGTTCTTGGATTGGTAAACGTACTTGCGGCATTACTTATAAATAAATTCGGTTTAGCTCCGGGAATAAGCGCAGCTCTACTTTGCGGTACCTTCCTTGGTTTTCTCAACGGAATAATTATTGTAAAATGGGACCTGCCGCCCTTCATAGTCACTCTCGGAATGATGAACATTGCAAGGGGCTTGGCACTGGTAATCACGAAAGGCTGGCCGGTTACGGGTCTGCCGGAATGCTTTGGCTGCCTTGCTGAAGGACGTTTGATCGGCATACCGGTCCCGGTTATAATAATGGCATTTATTTATATTTTAGGATATCTGTTCTTATCCCGTACCATATGGGGAAGATATATATATGCTTCGGGAGGAAACGAGAAAGCAACCTGGCTGTCTGGAGTAAATGTAAACAAAATTAAAGTTTTAGTTTATACTATAACCGGACTCTTAAGCGGTCTCGCAGGAATAATGCTCGCATCGCGCCTTTCTCAGGGTTCACCAATAACTGGTACAGGTTATGAACTCAAAGTTATAGGCGCAGTCGTTATAGGAGGAACCGATTTAATGGGAGGCAAGGGTTCGGTTCTCGGTTCTTTAATTGGCGCATTAATAATGGGGGTTCTCGACAATGGATTAGTACTCTTAGGAGTTTCGGCATTCTGGCAGCAGGTAATATTAGGAGTCGTCATAATTGTTGCCGTAGCTTTGGGCAGTATGCGAAGAAAATTATCTATGAAGGGAGAAAAATGAAAAAATATGCTATAGGTATGGATTTCGGAACAAATTCCTGTCGAAGTTTAATTGTCGATTTGGCTGATGGCTCCGAACTCGCAAGCCATGTTTTCTCTTATCCCTCCGGGAGCGCAGGAATCCTCCTCGACCCAAAAGAACCCAATCTGGCAAGACAAAATCCACAGGATTATATAGACGGAATAAAAGAAACAATCACCCAAGCGATCAAAGAAGCTAGGAAAGAAAATTCTGAGTTTGACGCTGCAAACATTATAGGTATAGGCATAGATACAACGGGTAGCAGTCCTATGCCTGTAAACAGTGAAGGCAGTCCTCTTTGCTTCTTACCGGAATTTAAAAATAATTTAAATACAATGGTATGGCTATGGAAAGATCATACGGGACATGAAGAAGCCGCCGGAATTACCTCCCTTGCAGAAAAGAAGCACCCGGAATACCTGAGTAAAATCGGCGGGACTTACTCATCCGAATGGTTCTGGAGCAAAGTATTACATTGTTATAATACAGACCCCGAAGTATTCAATGCAGCAGCAAGTTTTGTGGAAATCTGCGACTGGATACCCGCAATATTAACAGGAGAAACTCGTCCTGATAAAATAAAAAGAAGTATCTGCGCTGCTGGGCATAAGGCAATGTACAATGACAATTGGGGCGGTCTACCTGACACGGAATTCCTAAAAGCATTATCCCCCGCTCTTTCGAGCCTGCGGGATAAATTATATGAAAAGGCATTTCCGTCCGACCAACTGGTCGGAGGATTATCAAAAGAGTGGGCGGATAATCTTGGCCTGGTACCCGGTACCGCAATCGCGGTAGGCGCTTTCGATGCGCATATGGGAGCTGTCGGAGCCGGAATCAGGCCGGGCACACTCGTAAAAATACTCGGCACAAGCACATGCGATATAATGGTCTCTCCCAGTGATAAAAAACTCTCGGATATCCCAGGTGTATGCGGAATTGTCGACGGTTCTGTAATGCCTGACTATTTCGGAATAGAAGCAGGACAATCCGCTGTAGGGGATATCTTCCTATGGTTTGTAAATAATCTCGTAGGAGAAAAATACGGAAAAACGATAGATGAAAAATTTGAGAATTTAGCAATCGCAGCCGGGAAGGAAAAAGTAGGCGAACACGGACTTCTGGCTCTCGATTGGAATAACGGCAACCGCACTATACTTGTAGATGTTCGACTCTCGGGACTGCTCCTGGGCCAAACATTGCATACAAAACCTCACGAAATCTACAGAGCCTTAATCGAAGCTACAGCATTTGGAGCTCTAACAATTATAAATCGAATCGAGGAATATGGTGTATCTGTCGAGGAAATCGTAAACTGCGGCGGACTTGCATCCAAAAATCCCCTTCTAATGCAAATTTACGCAGATATTACCGGACGTCCGATGAAAATTTCCCGCAGCGAACAAACTCCCGCGCTAGGCGCAGCAATCTTTGGCGCTATAGCCGCCGGAAAAGAAAAAAGTGGGTTTTCATCAATACTTGATGCCCAAAACGCGATGACAGGGACTAAAGACGTATTCGAACCAATTCCGGATAATCACAGGGTATATGAAAAATTATACTCTTTATACAAACAATTACACGACGCATTCGGAACTGAAGAATGGTCAGGGAAAATGCACAATGTTATGAAAGATATACTCGTAATAAGAGACCAGCAAAGAAAAGGAGAATAATGCTTTCCGAATTAAAAGAAAAAGTATTCATCGCAAATTTGGACTTAGTTAGATATAAACTTGTTACATTGACCTGGGGTAACGTAAGTGGCATCGATCGCAACGAAGGATTAGTGGTAATCAAACCGAGCGGCATACCTTGTGACGGAATGCAAACCAGCGATATGGTAATTGTTGATCTGGACGGAAATATTGTTGAAGGCGTGCATAAGCCTTCTTCAGACACTCCTACACATTTAAGATTATATCAAGTTTTCGACGGTATCGGCGGTATTGCCCATACGCACAGTAAATATGCTACAATGTTTGCGCAAGCGGGAAAAGAAATTCCCTGTTTTGGTACGACACACGCAGATACTTTCTACGGTCCAATACCTCTTACTAAAATCTTACCTGAAGAACAGGTAGCGCATGGATATGAAGAAAATACGGCAGACTTAATAACAGAGGCCTTTAACGATATTAACCCTCTGGAAATGCCTGCGGTTTTAGTAAAAGGACATGGTCCCTTTACTTTCGGGAAAACACCCATTAAGGCTGCAGAGAACAGTTACATTCTTGAAAGTGTTGCCGAAATGGCTTTCGGAACACTAATAATCAACCCCAGATGCGATAATTTGCCCGAGTACCTTTCAAAAAAACATTTTAATAGAAAACATGGTCCAAATGCCTACTACGGACAGGACAATAAGGAGAAATAAAATGGAAAATATACCAAAAATCAATCTCGGCATCATTGCGGTAAGCAGAGACTGCTTCCCTATCGAGTTATCTCGAAAAAGAAGAAAAGCAGTCGTAACTGCATGCAAACCGAAGAAAGTTTCAATAACCGAGATTGAAACTATAATTGAAAATGAAAAAGATGTGCTTAAAGCACTTAAAGAAATCGAGAAGAAAAAAATCGACGCGCTTGTCATCTATCTTGGAAATTTCGGACCGGAAGGGCCAACAAGCATGCTGGCTCAAAAATTTACAGGGCCAGTTATGATCACCGCAGCAGCAGAGGAAACAGGGAAAAACCTCATTCATGGAAGAGGTGACGCTTTCTGCGGATTGTTGAGCACTTCTTATAACTCTGGGTTACGGAGCCTAAAAACATATATCCCGGAATATCCCGTTGGTATTCCAAGTGATATAACCGGTATGATAAAAGATTTTATCCCCGTCGCGAGAATACTCATAGCCCTGAAAAAACTAAAAATATTCTCCTTTGGACCACGACCTTTCGATTTTGTTACATGTAACGCACCTATAAAACCTCTCTATGATATAGGTGTGGAAATAATGGAAAACAGCGAACTGGATTTATACGATATATATAAATCTGCAGAGGGTAATCCTAATATCAAAAAAGTAGCATCCGATATGGCAAAGGAACTGGGAACTGGGAATACTTACCCAAAACTCCTGAATAAGCTTGCTCAATACGAAATCGCACTCATGAAATTCATGGAGGATAATCTAGGAGCTTCGGAATATGGAATATTTGCGAATAAATGCTGGCCTTCTTTTGAAAAATATTTCAGATTTGTACCATGTTTTGTCAACTCTAGACTCGCTGCACGGGGAATACCCGTAGCCTGCGAAACCGATATATACGGGGCTTTGAGTGAATATATAGCTGCATGCGCCACGGAATTGCCCCCCGCTATTCTCGACATAAACAATACAGTTCCAACTGATATATACAAAAAGGCAAAGAGTAAAATCGGTAAATATAAACAAGAAGATCTCTTCATGGGATTTCACTGCGGAAATGTATCTTCTTCCTGCCTTGTTAATGGTGCGATGAAATTTCAGCTCATCATGAACCGTTTAATGGAACCCGATAAAAAAGAACCGGATATAACAAGAGGCACTCTTGAAGGTCAAATAAAACCCGGTGAAATCACACTTTTCCGTCTACAGTCAACAGCCGACACAATACTTCGTTCATATGTCGCGGAAGGCGAAATCCTGAACGTAAATCCCCAAACTTTCGGTAGTACAGCCATTTTTGCAATAAAAGAAATGGGAAGATTTTACCGCCATGTTCTCATAGAGAAAAAATTTCCGCACCATACCGGCGTTGCTTTTAAACATGCAGGCAAAACGCTATTTGCTGCTATGAAAGTACTGGGGGTCGAGGATGTTTCTTACAATCATCCCGCGGGAGTACCTTACCCTGATGAAAACCCGTTCTAATAATGCATGAAATTTCTGGCTTTGACCGGAATTCGTAAACTCGAACTTCGGGAAAAACCTAAAGTAGAGATAAAAAAGACCACTGACGTTTTACTAAAAATACGGAGCGTCGGCATTTGCGGTTCCGATATCCATTACTACACTAAGGGGAAAATAGGCGATCAGATCATAAAATTCCCCTTTACGATAGGACATGAATGCTCTGCAATCGTAGAAGGAATTGGTAGCAGCGTAACAAAGGTACGCCCGGGAGACCGAGTCGCTGTAGAACCTGCCGTTTCCTGCGGTAAATGCGACCAGTGCTTAAACGGCAGACGACATACCTGCCTTAAATTAAAATTTCTCGGATGTCCGGGGCAACTCGAAGGCTGCCTATCCGAATATATAGTTATGCCTGAGGAAAACTGCTACAAAATAAAAGATCCAATGACCTTTACTCAGGGCGCACTGGTCGAACCTTTATCGATCGGCATATATTCATCTACATTCCTGGATGATGCAAAAGAAAAAACTATTGGTATTCTGGGTTCAGGTCCGATAGGACTATCCGTCTTGCTCTCACCACGCTTAAAAAGCGTTAAAAAAATTTTTGTGACCGATAAAATAGATGACCGACTCATGGCAGCTAAAAAAGTCGGGGCTGACTGGGTAGGAAATCCGAATGTAACGGATATCGTAGGAGAAATTAAAGGAATAGAACCCAATCAATTAGACGCTGTATTTGAATGCTGTGGTGAGCAGGAAGCATTAGACCAAGCCGTAGAATTACTAAAACCCGGCGGAAAGCTTATAATTGTAGGAATTCCCGAATCAAACGAAATAACCTTTAATATCAACAAAATACGCAGAAAGGAAATCACGATTCAGAACGTCCGGAGGCAAAATAACTGTACGCAGAAAGCAATAGATTTAATAGCGAGCGGAAAAATAAATGTGGATTTCATGGCAACACATAATTTTAAACTCAAAGACGCCCCTCTCGCATTCGAAATCGTGGAAGACTATCGGGATGGAGTGATCAAGGCAATGATTGATTTTGAGTAAAACTCAAAATTGTTAATTAGTTGATTGGGTAATTGGTTAATTAGTAAAAAAATAAAAATCAAATTAGCCACGAAGACAGAAAGATTTTTTTGTTACCAAATCCCAACCCCCAAATCCTAAATCCAAAATATGAACCATGAAACACACAAAACACACGAAACCCACTACCCCATTTAAATCTTTATTTGAAAAAATACACGAAAAAAGCAATTAGCCACGGTTTTTTTTGACTCTAAACGCGAAACTCATGACTCACGACTCATGGCACATGACTAAATTCGGATTTTCCGAATATAATCTCTCTTTACAAAATCAAAAATATTATTACAATATTAGTATAACTGTTTTTAAATAAGGAGGGAGTCATGAGGAGATTTTTTATATTATTTCTACTGATACTTTTTTCTTCTTTATCAATATCTGCTAAGAGAATTCAGGATTTCGAATACGGGGAATGGGGCGACTCGACATGGGGATGGAAAGAGTCAAGATTCTTCGTGAATAATAATGATATGAAATTCGTCACAGACAAAGCTTATTCCGGCAGTCAATCAATTATGCTTCCGCTTATTGACACTATTCCCTTCGGCGGCATACGGATGTGGTTACTATATTGCAAATCAGCTTACTGGACAAATGGTATATGCAAAGACAGCGTTTTTATGCATGAAAATGTTGAAATAGGAGACAGTATATTTTATTATTTATATTGCTCTCCATCAGCTCCTATTGACAGTATCGTACTTTATGTCAGAGACTCCGATTGGAGAAATAGCATTTATGATATTTACCAGTATGATAATTTAACGATGGATGCCTGGAATGAATTAATATGTTATATCACGGATACTAATGTAGAGGGGCTTCCAATGAGACTTCCTTTACTGCAATTCGATTTTTGGTTCTGGACTGACATGGGGGTGTATCCATTCGTTTGTACACTCTACATCGACGCGATATCCACAGACGGTCCTGTAAGCGGAATCACAATAAATCCCGATAAAATAAACCTCGAGACTTCTATAAATAACATCAATTTCATACTCGATGAACCCGCGCATGTGCTTTTAAGCATTTACAATTTGACGGGTATAAAAGTAACCGAAATCGTTCCGGGCAGATTAACTGCCGGAGCTCACAGTATACCAGTAGAAAACCTTCCCACAGGCATATATATAGTGAGGGGAGTTTTCGGACAGGTTAAATTAACAGGTAAGCTTTTGATTATTTAAAGAAAAACACTATTAAAATCCGAGGAGGATGTTATGAGAAAGTTTTTTACATTATTTATTCTTATACTATTTTCTTCTTTATCAATATCTGCTAAGGGAGTACAGGATTTTGAATTCGGGGCATGGGGTGATTCGATATGGGGTTGGGCACAACCTCGTTGCGGTCGATGCGGAGATTATAATATTGAAATTGTTACCGACAAAGCCTATTCCGGTTTCCGTTCCGCTCGGCTACCGCTTGTTGACACTGCGCCTTACAGCCTATCCCACTGGTGGCTGTTATACTGCAAATCAGCCTACTGGTCAAATGGAATATGTGCAGATAGCGTTTTCATGCACGAAAATGTCGAAATAGGAGACAGTATATTTTATTATTTATATTGCCCCGATGCAACAACTATCGACAGCTTTGTATTTTTTGTCAGAGACTCCGGCTGGAGATGGAGTATCAGGGATATTTACCAGTATACCGATTTAACCAAGAATGCATGGAATGGGTTAATAAGTCATATAACTAATACTAGTGACGATTCGGGTCTTCCAATGAGACTTCCACTTTTACAATTCGATTTTTGGATTTACACTGATTCAAACTGTCCTAACCCGGGTTGCACACTCTACATCGACGCGATATCCACAGACGGTCCTGTAAGCGGAATCACAATAAATCCCGATAAAATAAACCTCGAGACTTCTATAAATAACATCAATTTCATACTCGATGAACCCGCGCATGTGCTTTTAAGCATTTACAATTTGACGGGTATAAAAGTAACCGAAATCGTTCCGGGCAGATTAACTGCCGGAGCTCACAGTATACCAGTAGAAAACCTTCCCACAGGCATATATATAGTGAGAGGAGTTTTCGGACAGGTTAAATTAACAGGTAAGCTTTTGATTATTTAGTTTATCCACGGAACTACGCGGATTTTTTCCTTGTTTTTTTGACTAGAGACACAGGACACATGACTACTTAATTTCTCGAAGAGAAATTAAGTCTTGACATATCTCTAACACCCTTTACAATAATCATATATTAAATGGAGGGATTCTTTGAATAAAGAAAAGGCGGAACTTAAAAAGACATTAGGACTAATCCATATTTTCTGTATTACCTCTGGAGCTATGATTAGCTCCGGACTTTTTGTCTTACCGGGCATTGCTTACGCAAAGGCAGGCCCTGCTATCATTATAAGTTATCTTCTTGCCGGATTATTATCACTTCCTGGCATGCTAAGTCTTGTGGAAATGACCACTGCAATGCCTAAAGCAGGCGCAGACTGTTACGGTGTAATCAGGAGTATGGGACCGGGTATCGGTACCGTTGCAGGACTCTTAAGCTGGTTCTCTCTTGCAATGAAAAGCGCCTTTGCATTAATCGGTCTTTCATTGCTAGTTACGACTTTCGTAAATACAAATATTTACTTAATTGCTATCCTGGGCTGTCTTATATTCCTAACGATTAATCTGTTAGGGGTTAAAGAAGCGGGCATATTGCAGCTTATTCTTGCGGGAATTTTATTTTTTATTATGACCTTTTATATAATCAGGGGACTGCCTTTTGTAGAAATACAGCGTTTTGAACCTTTTGCCCCAAAAGGTATGGTACCCGTATTCTCTGTTGCCGGTTATGTATTTATTTCTTATGCAGGACTCCTAAAACTTGCAAGTATGGCGGAAGAGATCAAGGACCCTTCAAGAAATATCCCTCTCGGAATGCTTATTACCCTTTCAACAGTAACAATTTTCTACTTTTTAATGATATTCGTTACAGTAGGCGTACTTAAAGGAGAGGTACTCTCCGGTTCGCTCACACCGATATCTGATGGAGCCAACGCATTCATGAAAACACCCGGAAAGATATTTATAACAATAGCTGCGCTTATGGCTTTCCTCACTACAGCAAATGCGGGAATTATGACTTCAGCTCGTTCAATTGTTCCTTTAAGCAGGGATAAGCTATTCCCTGAAATCTTCGCAAGAATACACTCCCGTTTCGGTACACCGCATTATGCCCTATTTTTAACTGGAACATTCATCATAATATCATTTTTCCTGCGACTGGAAGTTCTTGTGGAAGCCGCTTCTATAGTTCTGATACTTACATATGTTCTTTCATGTTTGTCTGTGATTATTCTTCGTGAAAGCGGAGTCCAAAACTACCGTCCCACTTTCCGAACGCCTCTTTATCCCTGGGTACAGATTCTCGGTATTATCGCTTTTGGATTTATTTTACTGGAAATGGGAGGAGAAGCTTATATTATTACAATAATATTATCCTTATCCGGATTCTGTGCATACTGGTTCTACGGCAGAAAAAGAGTACAGAGCGAATCTGCGATGCTACACTTGATACAGCGTATCACAAACCGGGACCTGGTTACGGGAACTTTAGAAGAGGAACTGCGGGAACTCTCTCTTGAACGCGATGAAGTTATTCTTGATCGTTTCGACAAAATCGTAGAAAAATGCCCTGTACTTGATATAGAAGAACCTATGGAGTTAAACAGATTCTTTAGAAGAGTAGGCAGTAAACTTGCAAAATCTATCGGTACTACTCCAAAAAATATTTGCAGAGCTCTTAATGAAAAGGAAAAAGAAAGCAGTACGGCAATAACACCCAATCTTGCTATACCTCATATAATTATTGAAGGTGAGCACAAATTCGAACTTTTACTAGCGCGTTCGAAAAAAGGCATTTATTTTTCCGAATCCGCCCCCCGAGTACACGCGATATTTGTTCTTCTTGGCACCCGGGACGAACGTAACTTCCACCTGTATGCTCTCTCAGCCATAGCTCAAGTAGCTGGAGACCCCGAGTTTATCCAGCGTTGGATGAAAGCGCGCGGTAAACAGGGATTGCGTGATGTTATTATTCTGGGAAAAAGACTCCGTCCGTGGGGACAAACCGATTAAATATTCATTTAATCGTTGGAAATTTTGAATGGAGAACCAATCAAAACTTTTGTCTAAGGGGTATTTTGGAAATTAAAAGAAGATTGTTATTTATTTTAATCATATTTCTCTCTGCCTGCGCTAATGAAAATCCTAAAGACATTAAACTTGGAAAAGTTGAAAATACGCTCGAATTCTACAAAAATTTCAGTAAATACACCTCTCCGGGAGAATACTCCTACCTATTCGAAAATCTGCCTGATTCTTATAAGGATTTATGCAAACTGATAAAGTGTCAATTCATTCATCCTGTTGATTTAGGACCATACAGGAACCTTATTCCACAAAACAGACATTATGAAGACAGAAAATTCCCTTCGGTTGAAAAACTACTTGCAGGCTTATTAGAATTAGACACCAACGGTCTTACATTTGACCGAAAGCCCGAAAATCGTTTAGTAGTCACATGCCGTTACCACTCAATACTCTTTGCCTCTATACTAAAATCCCGCGGAATTCCTGTAAGACTCCGCTACGGTTTTGCTCCCTATCTCGCTCCGGGCACGGACCTGCACATAAGCCATGCAATTTGTGAAGTTTGGAACGAAAAAGAAAAACGCTGGATGTATGTAGACCCGGACAGAAAAATGGTAGACTTTTCTAGAGATAAATTCGAAACGGGTAGCCAGGCATGGACTGCTTTCAGAGACGATAAGATAACGGATCCGAATAAATACGGAGTACCGAACACATGGGGAGAAATAATGATTCTCGGCACCATCTATCAGGACTTATTATGTGTGATTGGTTATGAACCTTTATACTGTGAATACCCTGTAACTCAATTTTTGAGTAATGATATAAGTACAGTAGACAAGAATCGTTTAACTATACTCGACAAGATAGCTCTCCTTATGAACAATCCGGATGAGAATTTAAATGAATTGATGGAGATTTATAAGAAAAATAAATTTTTGCATTAACCACGAAGATTCCAATACACAGAATTCCTCATTTAACCAATTCAATATTTCAATCTCCTTTCTTGACATAAATATATTTACGATTAATATTGAAAATCAAGAAACGATAAGGAGGTTAACTAATGCCAAAAAAAGAAAATCAAAATGCCAATACTTGGGCAATGTTTTGCCATTTATCTGCTCTGGCACTATTTATTGGCGTACCCTTTGGAAATATAATCGCCCCTCTTATCCTTTGGCTAATCAAAAAAGACGAATCTGCTTTCGTAGACGAACAAGGAAAAGAATCACTGAACTTCCAAATTTCAATGACCATCTATGGAGCTATTGCCGGGATACTATGTGTTATTCTAATTGGCCTGGTGTTGCTTCCTATTATCATAGTAGCCGATATTGTATTAATAATAATTGCAGCAATTAAAGTAAATGAAGGTGAAAGTTACCGATATCCTTTTACAATAAGATTTATTAAATAAGTGAAGAATAAGAATTTATTTACTGCTTTAGTTATAAGCTTAGCTTATCAGTCGACTGGCAAGAATAAAAAAGGCGGCTTTCACCGCCTTTTTTTATTCTGTATTATTTCCAATAAATTTACGGGATAGGCCGAAAAGCCCCTACAAAAGGAGCATCCTCTTCGGATATTCCGAGAAGCTTACGTATTTCTTCAGGTAACTTGCTTCCGACTTTTGGACCGGGAAATCCCGACAATAACTGTGGATGACCCAGATCCCAGCTCTTGAATAAAGGCCCATCGTAATTAACATAAGATTTACTGTTAGCCGCGAAGCTCGAATGCATTTTCCGTAATCCTTCAAGTGACTCAAATTCCATCCGACATTCTTTATTCTTTGCGGGAGCCCAGAACATCAAGACTTTAGATGTATTGCCCAAAGTTCGAACATAGACATTATAATCGAACTTATCAAATTGCGGCTTGTTAAGCTTTTTACATAGGGAGGCAGTCTGAAAAGCGACAAAAAGCGGTCTGTAATAGTCTTTACCTGCCGCAAGTAAATTGTTCATAAAAACATGTCCGTATCGCTCCTCAACGCCCGGACCTGTACTTGGATGCCATCCGAAATGGTCTGGCGAAGAACCTCTGGGGGTTCTGCCTACAGTAACCGTACTATTTATCAATGTATTGTTATAGACTTTAGCATTCGAACTATTGACTATGAAGATACCCTGGTCGCAATTAATAAATACATTTCCGGCGCAAATTACCCCTTTTGAAATCTCAAAAAAGAATCCGTTATCACTGGGCCAGAAACGTTCTTTCGAAAATTTCCTATCCATAATACCCACATTCTGAACCCAGTTATCGATAAAAACACCGTCCACATTGCCAACGTCGTACCATATACCGTTTGAATACGGAAGGTCTATAACTAGATTGTCCCGACACGTAACACGGTAAGATTGATTAAAAATCTTTACTGCTGCAGGATAGTATCCTGTGATTCTCTCGATGTTATTCTTTGTAAATATATTTTTCTCCAAAAGAACGTCATTCGAGGCTTCAATGTAAATACCTTCCGTGCTGGTATTGCTTATTTTGCAATGACGCAGAACCAGACTGTCGCCACGGAGTCTTGCCGCTACCCGTGAACAGTTGGAAATTTCACAATGTTCTAAAGTTGTACCTATCACTTGCTTTCCATGTTCAGACTCATCAGATAAGCTCTGGGGGTAAGTTCCGTCAACAAAAATAGCATGTCTTGCGTACTGAGTAAAAGTAATTCCTCTGATAACAGGACCTTTCTTATCCGAAACTTTACCATGACACTCTTTGATCGTCCTCTCAATAGCACCGTCGAAAGAGGTAATTTCAATCAAACGGTTAGTCGGATCAGTACCTATATAAACTTCTTTTGTATCGTAGTCGATAAAATATGAATTCTCATCAACCTCGTCTATCCAACCGGCAGATTGTAAAAATTCACCGTCCACGAACACCATATCATTGTTGAATCGATGAAGTGGTGTTGTTCTACCTGCCCAGTCACGCCACCACCAGTCATCAGGCGCTGCGGGAAATAAACGAGACCAGGAAGTCTTCCATAATCCGCCTCTGAGGTCCTGCCAATCGGTCGCAACATAAGTTCCTTTTAGAACCGGCTGTTCATCCTTATAAGCTTGCATAGTTATTCCCTGATTCAACAACAGCTCTCCTGTACGATAAGTCCCACCACGCATCACTATTGCATCACCGGTTACTACCTTTTCAATAGCCTTCTTAAGTTTCGTCGGCTTAGCGAGAACCTCACCAGAATTTTCAACCTTACCATCGGGCGCGACATAGTAAATTTTACCTTTCACTTTCGGTAAATCATAGGTCTGCCCAATCGGTCCATAGGGACCACCGGAAGGCTCCGCTTTTAATGACAACGGATTAATAATTATAACGAGAAGAAAAAAAACAGCGCAAACGTAAGCATACAATTTTGTTGCTTGACTCAATTTAAAGATAGATTTATCTTTTAACATTACATTCTCCTTTGATTTTATTTAATTTTTGACTTCCAAAGTTTAACAGTATTATCTGTACTGGTTGTAGCTATAACGTCTCCACCGGGACTAAAAACCACCGAAGTCAAACCCTGTGTGGCAGCAACCGAAGATTCAATTTTGTTTCCCTTGGCAATCTCCCACAATATAAACTCATCTGCTGTTCCCGTAAGTAAACATTTTCCGTCGGGGTTGAAAGAAACATGGGAAACCCAATATTTATGCCCATCAAACGTCTTCGCGAGTTCCCATGTAGGAACTTTCCACAGCGAAGCTTTATTACCTCGTTCACCGGTTGCAAGATATTTTCCGTCAGGACTGAAAGATAAAGCCTCAAGACCCTTATTAAAACCTTCTATCTTTTTAACCAATTTCCCTGAAGATACTTCAAAGATAAAAACTTCAGCAGGTTTAAAAAAACTACCCGGGTCTTCGCCTACAATTGCGGCTATAAGCATACCGCTCGGACAGAAACTAAACAGACCTACTTTCTTACCCGTAGATAATGTTTTTAATGATTTTCCACTCTTCCCATCCCATATTTTAATAGTACCATCATCGCTTGAAGAAGCGAATACAGTACCATCGGGACTCCAGCTGACATATCTAATTATCTTATCATGGGCATTTTCGATATTCTTTATTAACTTTCCGGAAGGAAAAGAATAAAGCTTTAACTGATATGCACCATCCGAAGGCTTAAACTTGCCTAAAAGATATTCACCATCAGGACTTAAAGAAAAAGGTTTCTCAACTTTATCGATTATTTTGTTGAGTTTTCCGGAAGGCACTTCCCATATCCTTATCTTTTCATAGTCAGAAGTTAACAAAAGCTTACTATCCGGACTGTAAGCGACCTGCGCAGGCCATTCATTAAAACCATCCATCATCGCAAGAGATTTCCCTGTCGAAACATCCCATATATTAACATGAAAATCCTTGTTGCTTAAAGACAAATACTTACCATCGGGACTAAAAACAGCCTTAATAACCCCCTGCTTGTGTCCGACAAGGGTAGCATATTCCTTGAATCCACTACAAAAAATTTCAAAAGGTACCAAAGAAACGACAAAAAACATCGCAAAGAAAATTCTATTTGATTTTTTGCATACTTTACAATACATAGACTCCTCCGTTTTTAAAGTTTAAAACTTAAAATTAAAGATAAGAGATTTGCAAAACTTCGCAAGAGAACAATTGACCGATGTTTGAATCATAGACTCGATCCTCCTACCTGCTTGACACAATTTAAATATAATATAACTTATTGGAAGTATTTAATATAAGATACATCAAACAACATACAATCAAACAGGAGAGGAAATGGCCGATAATATATTCGATGATAAAAGTAAAAAACCAACGGACAAAATGTTAAAAGCCACACTCGGCAAAACATATACACTCTGGGAAAGAATGAAAAAACATCTAAAGGAGACATACGGTGACTTAACAGAAGATTGGAAATTTTATGGCCAAAAATACGGATGGCAATTAAAAACGTATCAGAAGAAACGGAATCTTTTCTTTTTTATTCCCGGTAAAGATTATTTCAAGATAACCTTTGTCTATGGAGATAAAGCAGCAGAAAAAGTCCAGAAAAGTGATTTACCAGATAACATCAAAACAACATTAAAAAACGCTAAAAAATATATGGAGGGAAGAGGCCTTTCGATCGAAGTTAAGTCTATTGAAGACTTAGAAATAGTAAAAAAACTGATAGGAATAAAAATAAACAACTAATACACACATAGGAGATATATAACTATGAAATTAAAATTTATTCGTACTATTATGATCATTATCGCGATTTTATACTTTATCCCGGCATTCTCGCAGGAGAAGAATTTCGAAAAACATGTATTTACCTACAAAAAAGTACAGGACCACGAAATAAAAGCAAATATTTTCATACCAAAAGTAGAACAAAAGCATCCTGTACTTGTATACTTCCACGGCGGAGGTTTTATTTTCGGAAACCGAGACGAAGGACTACCGGACGTTCTGCGCGACGAACTGATTAAACATAAATATGCTGTCGTCTCTCCGGATTACCGTCTTGCACCAGAAACAAAACTGGATGAAATATTAAAAGACGTTCGAGATATCATCATTTACTTGAGAAAAGAAGGAGTAGAAAAATTCAATATAAACGGGGATAAAATTGCAATTGGGGGAGGCTCGGCTGGGGGTTACCTTGCGCTTTCGACCGGCTATAATGTTGAGCCTGCACCCGAGGCAATAATGGCTGTTTCTACACCAACCGATTTTTCGGCAAAAAATATAGAAAAAGGAGATGAGAAAATATTAGAACAGCCGGGACCTTATAATATTGTAAGCGATGAGATTATTTCCTACGGGGATTATAATACACGTATGGATTTATGGCGTTTTCTGGCAAAAAACAAACTTTTTAACTATGAGGTTTTTGGATTTGATATTAGCAAAGATACAACCCGATTAAAAACTTTCATGCTAACAAAACAAATCACTTCTTCATATCCTCCAACTCTAATTCTACACGCTAAGAATGACCATCTGGTTCCAATTAATACAGTAGAACCTTTTCATGAATTTTTAAAAGAAAAAGGGGTCGAATCGGAACTTTTCATAGTCGAGGATGGACATAGCAGTCAAATGATTAAAAATTACCCAGAAGCAGTAGAGAAATTGATTTCGTTCCTGGATAAACATTTGAAATGATCATCAAATCGTAAATAAATTTAATTAAATCAAAAGGAGAAACAAATGACAAAGCACAAAACGAATATTATAATGAAAATGTTTGCACTCTTACTTTTAGCCCTAAAACTATACCCCGCCTGCCCTTGCAGAGCGAAAAAAAATACCGTAACAAGTCCCGATAGAAATATTTCAGTCCTCTTTAGTATATCCCAAAACAAGAATCCCTGTTATACGGTTAGATATTTAGGAAAACTCATAATTGGACAGTCAAAATTAGGTATTATAATGGAAGATGAAGATTTTTCTAAAAATCTTTCTCTTGATTCCGTGTCAAGCATAGAGACCGTCAAAGACGATTATGAAATGCTGGTAGGTAAAAAAAGAAAATACTTCTACAGTGCCAACAGAAAAGTTTTCCACCTGAAAAATGCAAACGCTAAAAAAATGGATATTATTTTTCAGGTCTCCAATGATGGAGTAGCCTTCAGATACTATTTTCCCGAAAAATCCGATAAAGCAAAAAAAATCGTAAAAGAAGCCAGCTCGTTTAACTTTAGCCCCGGCACAAAAGCATATATACAGCACGCCTCGGAAGCAAAATCGGGATGGTGCCAGGTTAACCCCGGTTATGAAGAATTTTACGAGCAAAACGTCGAAATTGAAAAACTTCGCTTTAATAATGCCGGATGGGTATTCCCGGCACTTTTTAATGATGGCCAATACTGGATCCTCTTAAGCGAAACTGCTCCAGACCGAAATTATTGTGGCTGCCGGCTGCAGCAGGATTCTATCAGTCATGAATTCTTTATCGATTTTCCGCAAAGTCAAGAAAAGATATTCGGCCGCGAGCTTAACCCCAAATCCCAACTACCCTGGAAAACTCCCTGGAGGATTATTGTTATAGGAAATACCTTAAAAACAATTGTAGAATCGACACTCGGGACCGACCTTGCCGAACCTTCAAAACTTAAAGATATTTCATTCGTAAAACCCGGACAATCTTCCTGGAGCTGGGTGCTTTTAAAAGACGATTCCACTGTCTACGATGTGCAGAAAAGATTTATCGATTATTCATCGGATATGAACTGGGAATATTGTCTCATCGACGCAGACTGGGATAAAAAAATCGGTTACGAAAAATTGGGTGAACTTACCGGATACGCTAAGAATAAAGGTGTTGGAATCCTTGTCTGGTATAATTCTTCCGGTAACTGGAACACAACTAAATACAGCCCTAAAAGCAAACTACTATATCATAGAGACCGCTTGAAGGAATTCAGCCGAATCAAAAAAATAGGCGTCAAAGGCGTTAAAGTAGATTTCTTCGGAGGTGACGGGCAATCCGTTATGTCATATTATCAGGATATTTTCGAAGACGCGGCAGAGAACGAACTAATGGTAAATTGTCACGGAGCCACTTTGCCAAGAGGCTGGCAACGTACTTATCCCAATCTTTTAACGGTAGAGGCAATAAAAGGTTTCGAATATGTAACCTTCTCGCAATATGACGCGGATCGCGAGCCCAACCATTCCTGTATGTTACCATTCACGAGAAACGTCTTCGATCCGATGGACTTTACACCTGTATGCTTCTCGGAAGTACCCAACATTAAACGAATCACATCCAATGCTTTCGAACTCGCATTGTCGGTCATTTTCTACTCAGGCATACAACATTTTGCCGAAACTCCAAAAGGAATGAAGGCCGTTCCGGATTATGTTAAAAACTTCCTAAGAGAAATACCCAACAGCTGGGATGATACTAAATTTATAGATGGTTTTCCGGGTAAGTTTGCAGTTATTGCCCGCAAAGTAGATAACACCTGGTACGTTGCAGGAATCAACGGAGAAGATACCGAGAAAAACTTGAAATGCGAATTTCCTTTTATTAATGCTACAAAATCAGGAACGTTAATAACCGATGGAAAAGACAACCGTTCTTTCAATATGGAAAAAATAATCTATACACCAAACGATTCGTTTGAAATAAAACTCAAAGGAAATGGAGGTTTTGTTTTAAGATTCGATGAGTAAAGAGGAGGTCTTAATAATGAAAAAAACACTATTTATTACGATATTTACATTTTCTGCTTTAATTTCATATTCGCAACCAAAATTCGATTGGGGAAAACAAATTGGTACAAAATCCGAAGACTTCGGCAAAAGCATCGCTCTGGACAACTCTGGAAATATTTTTATTTCCGGATGGACAAAAGACAGTCTTTGCGGAAAAGCCCTTGGTGAACATGACGTTTTCCTTTATAAATTAAAAAGTAATGGTAAAGAAATTTGGAAATGCCAATTAGGAACACCGCAAGATGAACTGGCGCAGGAAATCGCAGTCGATATGAACGGAAACTGTTTTATTACGGGTGGAACAAAAGGAAACCTTGGCGGTAAAAATTCAGGAGATAATGATATTTTCTTAATTAAAGTAGGAAGTAATGGAAATACAATTTGGAATCGCCAGATAGGAACAGAGAAGGAAGATATAGGACAATACCTGGAAATCGATAAGGAAGGCAATATTTTCCTGACGGGATCAACGAAGGGAAATTTATCATCAAAAAACAAAGGAGCTAAAGACGTTTTCATTTTGAAGTACGATATAAATGGCGAGCTAATCTTCAAGACGCAATTTGGAGATTCCAGAAGCGATGTAGGAAGAGGAATTTCCTTTGATAAGGACGGAAACATTTATGTTTGCGGTATAACAGGCGGCGATTGGGGAGAACCGAACCCTCAGCATATGGATGGTTTTATAGCAAAATTAAACAGTAAAGGCAAATTAATATGGAATAAAACTTTTGGTACAAAAGAAGCTGATGCTGCAGCAAATTTAAAAATAGACAAAGACGGTTATATATACGTAGGAGGATCAACTGGAGGAGAATTAGGTGGACCTCAAGAGGGAAATGGAGATGCCTTCATCGCAAAGTTTGATAATACAGGAAAAGAAACCTGGATACGCCAATTCGGTAGAGACAAATGGGATGGAGTCTTAAGCGTTATCTTTGCCGCCGATGGCTCCGAAGATATTATCGTAAGCGGCTGCCAGAATTGGGCAACATGCGAAGGTTACTGCAGACGTTATGATACATCAGGGGAATTAATATGGATTCAGGAATTTATTTCTCAAGGTGAGAAACACGGAACATGCGGAAAAGACGTAGCTGTTGATCTATCAGGCAACATCTATCATATCGGAGGCACAGGAGCGAACGTATTCTCGGAAAATCGCGGAGAACATGACATCTATGTTGTAAAAATTATCGACAAAACAAATACGAACAGGTAAGATTGCAATCAAATATTTAAAAAAACAAATAGTATCCAGAGGTAAAATACCAGCATCTTTTAACAAAAAGCTTCCTTCTAAAAAATGGTAGTGGGTTTTGTGTGTTTAGTGTATTTCGTGGTTAAATAATTTTGGAAAATTATAAGCTACTTAAACAAAGAAGTAAATGTGGATAATTTATCCGGTATTTTATTAAGAAAGAATTTAACACCTGACTTAATTATATCCTGATGGTAATCAAAGGTAAATCTGTTCTCTAAATCCTCTTTTACAGAAGGGTTTTTCTTCAAAAAATCAAAAACATTATCGACCAATTTCGACGAAATTTTCGACGCCATATTCCGGATCATAATTCCATTTCTTATTTCATCACCCATTTTGTCATTCCATATTTTCTCATATTCACTCAAAACGTTAGGAGAAAACCGGTTAGTTTTAGCGGCTTTAACTAGAACTTCTTTAGCTAATGAAGCGCCAACAAGACCGTAATATATTCCTCCACCGGTTGTCGTTTTTACCTGTCCTGCAGCTTCTCCTACCGCAATCACCCTTTCCCCGTATATTCTGTTCGAATTACCGCAAGCTATAGGAGCTTTCTTAATTGTATCCATATTAACTTTAAATCTTCCATCACTTTTATATATAAGACTATACAAAGGTTCCTGGTTACTTTCAGGAGAAAGGGCTCCTATTCTCGTATGACCATTCAACGGAATAATCCACCCAAAAGAACTTAAATTAGGTTCACTCAAAATATATACTTCAACAGAACCATTATCGTTTCCCCCACTTGCTTCCACTCTATTGCCCCACAATAACTTCTCAGGAGCCGAAATACCTATCCTTTTGTGAAGTGTAAAATTGGCTCCCGAGGCCACAATAACACATCTCGCACTTTTTTTTAATTTTTTACCGTTTTCATAATACTTTATCTCAATTTTGTCTTTACTCATATCTACGTCAAACACTTTTCTATCTAAAAAACCCTGAACCCCTAATTTAACAGCATTATCAAATAATTCTTTGTCAAAAACCTTTCTGTCTGCGATATAAGCAAAAGGTTCTTTTTGGGAATAATTTAATTCTATTAAGGAAGGCGAAAAAATTTTAAGCGAAGATACTTCTCGTATTATTGCTTTCTCTG
The DNA here is from genome assembly GCA_964525555.1 of uncultured bacterium. GTDB lineage: Bacteria > Hydrothermota > UBA3072 > UBA3072 > UBA3072 > JAFGHJ01. Next base: position 105,395 of record CAZGHN010000005.1, on the reverse strand, counting down.
GTAATTTAAATTTATCGTAGGCATCTTTTCCGATTACACCGCTACAGATTACCTCCTCCCCAACCTCCTTTTTTTTCTCAAAAATACCAACAGAAAAATCCTCTTCTACAAGAGACTTCCCTAAATACGAACCTATAGGACCTGCACCGATTATAATAAAATCAAAATCCATTGTAACTCGAATATATACAGACTCACAGCTTTCGCAAGTGTCAGAAAGATTAAAATCTCATATATTCACGTTATCAAAAGCTTTAATATCAAGAATTCGCTATTCGGTAATTTTAAAAATTTGAAAACCGTTAAAACCACAAGCCGCGTAAAGTAAATTACCGCTGACACAAACGGCGGAGACATCAACGGATAGGGCCATCTTGCCTTCAGGGCTGGGGTTAAAAGGTGTTAAAATATTTAACGCCCATATAATATTATCCTGCACGGTATAAAGATAAAACCCTGAAAGATAAAAATCGCCGATTCCGCTGTATTTATTAGGCAATTCCCTTATTAAGGGGTTTGATATATTTGATATATCTACAATGAGCAAACCTCTTGAGTCTGAAGAAATAAATAGTAAACGATCATCAGAAAAAATATCCTTTATTGACTCGGCCTCTACAAGTCTTCTATAATTCTCAAGAGAATCAGGACTGGCAAACCGAAGAGCCAAAATACCCTTTTCATCTGTCAGATAGACATAATCATCTACCACTTCAATCAATCTTACTTTCTCGGATTCATCCCAGATTGATATCTCTTCAGGAAAAACAGGCCTCGATATATTGATTATTCTAAAACCCCCCTCGTCATCCGCAACAAAACAATAATCAGCGGAAACCTTTAAATCAACCGATTTATGACTTGTTGGTATGAAAGTAATTTGCTTTGGATCCCTTTTGTTTCTCACGTCAAAAATTCTAACTCCCCCAATTCCATCCGCAATATACAAATCAAAACCTTTCAAATCAATCGCATAACTATAATCCACCGATTCTATTTCGGCAACTTTATTAATATGGTAAGGATTTGAAATATCGAATATATGAACACCCTTATTCCCTGCTACAAGAAAAGCATATCTACCTAAAACTTTTATATCCGTATAAACGGCATTTTCCTCATACTCGCCAATTTTTTCAAAGGAAAGATAAATAGAAAACAAATTAAAAGGAAGGCATATAACTAACCAAACGAAAAATTTTAGATTTTTCATAAATTAAAAGATACTACCAAAAAACTAAATGTCAACATTTGACTTAGACATTAGGTCTAAGTCTGTTAGTGTGTTAGTCTGTGGGTGTGTTGGTGTGTTTTTTTAACAGACTAACGGATTAACCAACCAACAGACCAACATGTTAAGAATCACATATTTTTCTTTATAAATATATCAAACATGTGTATACCGAATACTGAAACGATGCTTACGATTATACCTGCAATAACTACCCCTAAAAATACGGCTAAAAAAGACTTTCTCTTCTTCATTTTAAAAAACCAAGCGCCAAGAGTTCCCGTATAAGCACCTGTAACAGGCAGGGGAATAGCAACAAATAAAGTTAAACCAAGATAACCATATTTTTCGACTTTTGGGCCAACTTTTTTCCGGGTTCTTTCAAGAAAATAATCGAAAAATTTCCTGTATAATTTGAATTTCATCAACAATTCATGTATAAAATTAAGAAAAAGATAAAAGACCGGAAAAACGAGAACATTAGAGAAAACAGCAATAGGAAAAACCAAGGACAAAGGCAACCCCGAAGAGAGACCTATGGGAATACTGCCTCGAAGTTCAGATATGGGAAGAAGAGAAAAAATAATTATTTTTACAATTGGATTCATATGACTCCTAAATATGGAGGCGAGCGGAGTCGAACCGCTGACCTCCTGCGTGCAAGGCAGGTGCTCTACCAATTGAGCTACGCCCCCAAAATGAAAAAATGGGCCTAAGTGGAATCGAACCACTCACCTCTCGCTTATCAGGCGAACGCTCTAACCGACTGAGCTATAGGCCCATTATGTTTGTAAATATACAGGAGCCAAACAAAATGTCAAGAGGACAACAGATTAATAGCCACGGATTAACACAGATAAAAAAATGTTTCTTTGTTTTTATAAAAATAAAAAAAGGAGGATGGGGGGTTAAAAAATCAGTGTATATCAGTGAAAATCCGTGGCTAATAATTGGGTGTTGTGGGGATGGGATTCTGGCTTCTATCTCCTAACTTCTGGATTCTTAAACTATCACGTGTGTCTTTTACGTTCTCCGAGAAGTACTATATCTCTTAAATTTTCTATATTCTTTGCTCTCATCCATCTGGCCATAAAATCCTTTGCGCTTATTATCTGAGCAATAGAAGCTAGCGATCTAAGATGGAAATTTCTCTCATCTCTTGTACCTACAAGTACAAAAACCGCCCTGACGCTGGGAGTATCCTCACTAAATTTGATGCCTTCTTTACATCTTGCGAGGAGTATATCAAAATGATTTTCTCCTTTAATTATTATATGGGGTATTGCAATGTACGGGTTTATTGAAGTAGTACTTTCCTTTTCTCTTTCCATAAAAAGCTGATAAAGGGTCTCGCTTGAAATATCACAAGAAGTAGAAAGTCTCTTTGCAGTTAATCTTAATAAATCCTTTAATTCTGTTTTCCCCTGAATATCCAGTATCTGACACTTTTCAACCAGTTCATCAAAACGGTCTTTTTGTATTTCATCCCTTTCCCTTATTATACCTTTTAACTCCTCTTCAAGCGAGTGTGTAGTTAATTCCTTGGCGGTAATTCTTTCAATGAGATATAACAGGGCATACTCCTTTTTCATTCTTACCTTACCATAAATAAGGTAGGTAAGAACTGCCAATGCCACAAGAATGAAAAACATTATCAAAACTTCCATTCCCATTTCTAAGAGCAAAAAACCAGATCCAATAATACCTGCTATTTGGACAAAAGGATAAATAGGACTTTTAAAACTTGGTCTGTAATTTTGAACTCCACTTTGACGCATAACGATAACAGCCGTGCAAGAAAACAGGTATGTCATTATAAGAACAGTAGAAGCTGCCTCTACAAGTAAATCCAATGTAAAGAAAAGAGAGAATATCATAATCGTTCCTGTAATGAGGATAGCCATGTGTGGCGTTTGGAATTTTCTGTTTACTTTATGGAATACGTCCGGTAAAAGGCCATCACGGCTCAAAGCTAACGGGTATCTTGAAGCTGCCATAATACCTGCATTTGCCGTAGAAACAAATGCAAAAATCGCAGCAATACTCAAAAGAATTCTTCCCCAATTACCCATAAAAACCATGGCTCCATCGGAAATAGGTGTAATAGAAACATCTAACCTGGCAGCCCCAAGTACACCCGAAGTTACAAAAATAACAAGGATATAAAGAATGCCCACTGTTACGAGAGATAGTATCATCCCCATCGGTATTACTCTTTCCGGTTCTTTGACTTCTTCTGCAATACTTGCCACCTTCAGCACGCCACCAAAGGAAACAAAAACAAAACCCGCAGTGGAGAAAACTGCTGGTATGCCTTTAGAAGCAAAATCTTTAAAATATTCGACTTCTATGTTTGGTATACCCAAAATAACATAAAGAATCATCAGACCGATTAAAGAGACAACCAGAGCAATTTGTACTTTTCCTGCTTCTTTAATTCCTAATATGTTAATCGCTATAAATATTATACAAAGGCTTATAGCAATAATTCGTATATTAAAATCAAATAATATACTTGTAAAAGCAGCCATGCCGAGTAAGGCAAAGGAGCTTTTTAAAGACAGAGAAAACCATATCAAAAGACCATCAATCGTTCCAACGGCCGGACCCATACTTCTTGTTATATAAAAGTACGATCCCCCGGCTTTAGGCATTGCAGACACTAACTCTGCCTTTGATAGAACGCCGGTAAAAGCTAAGATTCCGGCCAGAAAATAAGATACTATTACGGCCGGCCCAGCTCTTCCGTGAGCGAGTCCGGGCAAGATAAAGATACCGGAGCTAATCATCGCACCGGAGGCAATGCAAAAAACATGAATAAGCGTAAGTTTCTTTGCTAATTTTGGCTTTGTCATAATAAATTATAATTAGAGAGTTCAGATATGTCAAGGCAACTTACACCTCACACTATCAAACAATTAATCATAAATTAATACAAATTTTATCCAAATATTTGTTTACCAATATCCAAAAATCGACGACTATAGGTAGTATTTCCAACACAATGACAAAGGCCCTTGACAAATTTTTCTTTAAGAGTAAGATAATTATATGGAGATTTAATTGTTTATATATGTAAATATTACATTTACAGAAATTTTTAAATTCAGAAAAAATACAATTGTTTTTCTCTCTAAAAGGTCAAAGAAAGATGACTAAAAAAAATCAAAACAAAGAAAAAAGTAAAGACTTTTTAGAGAAATACCCAAATTACTCATTAGCAATCAAAGAATTAAATACAGCTACGTGCTTTATAGACCCGAATGGGCAAATTGTTTTCTCCAATGCAGCTTGCGATAAAATTTTGGGGTTAAAAAACGGTACACTAATAGGGAAGAATCTAAAAGAATTCATAAGTTCTAAGGATTTTAAAAGTATAAAAAAATGGCAAAAGGGAGAAACAAAAACGCTTGATTTTGAAATTTTGGGAAATAAAGAGAAAAATAAGATTTTCCATATCATACCTTTTCCAAAATTTAATAATAAAGGAAAATACATCGGTTCCTTAGCTTTTCTTGAAAATACAAGCGAAAATAAAAAATCAGAAAATAAATTTAAAGCAAAAATTCAGAAACTTGAAAAAGAACTAATATTGACAAACAATCTGCTTTTTTCTATCCTCCAAAAGACACCAGATCTTATTTACTTCAAAGATAAAGAAAGCCGTTTCGTGAAGGTAAGCAGATCATTCGTCAAAAAGCTGGGATTTAAGAGCTCCGATAATATAATTGGTAAAACAGACTTCGATTTCTTTACGAAATCTCATGCTGAACAAGCCTATCAGGAAGAACAGGAAATAATAAAAACCGGAAAACCCGTTAAAGAAAAAATCATAAAGGAAACCTCTCTTAACGGAAAAACAGCCTGGGTCTCAACAAATAAAATCCCATGGTATGATGAGAACGGTAAAATAATCGGAATTTTAGGAACAACAAAGGATATAACAGAGAAAAAGGAATTGGAAGAAAAACTAAAAGAAAAATTGTCGAAACTTGGAGAAGAAGTTATCTTTAAAAGCAATCTACTATCTTCACTGCTCGAAAATACACCTGATTTTATTTACTTTAAAGATAGAAAATCGCGTTTCCTTGAGTTGAGTAAATCCAAAGCGAATAAGGTTGGTCTTCCAAAAGAAAAAGTAATAGGCAAAACAGACTTCGATTATTTTACAAAGGAACATGCAGAGCAAGCTTACAAAGATGAACAGAAAATAATCAGAACAGGTAAGCAAATCGTAGGTAAAGTCGAAAAAGAAACCCACCCTGACGGACGAATAACCTGGGTCTCGACAACTAAACTTCCGCGTTACGACGAAAAAGGAAATATAATCGGAACCTTAGGCATTTCAAGAGACTTTACTCTGCAAAAGAAAATGGAAGAACAATTAAAGGAAAGCGAAGCAAGGAACCTGGCAATTCTTACTGCGCTGCCCGATTTATTGTTTCAGGTCAAAAAAGACGGAACTTTTATCTCCTACTACACAGGAAACGAAGATACACTATATCTAAGGCCTGAAGAATTTATAAATAAGAATCTAAAGGATGTACTTCCTGGCGACTTAGCTGTAAAAAGCATCGAAAGTATTAAAAAAGTTATAAAAACAGGTAAAATAGTAAGTTTCGAATATCAATTAACCATTAGAAACGAAGTGCAAGACTGGGAAGCACGTTTCACGAAAATTGATAAATCGACCGCTATAATTCTAATAAGAAACATGACTGAAATCAAAAAAGCACAACAAGAAATATATAGATTAAAAGAGCTTCTTGAACAGTCGCCCAGTACGATTCTGCGATTAGATACCGAAATGCGTATAAATTACGCTAATAGAACAATGAAACAGTTATTCGGATACACCATCGGCGAACTTAAAGGAAAAACTCTTGAATTCCTAATAGCAGAGGCAGACTCAAACGAAATTCACAGAGAAATTAAAACCACAGTTTCGAAAGGAAAAATATATTCAAACGAACATTTAAATATTAAAAAGGATGGTTCGGTTTTCTTTTGTCTGATGGAAATTATTCCGCTTTACGATAGTAACGGCAACATCTATAGTTACATGGCTTCCCTGATGGATATATCGGAAAGAAGAAAAGCAAGAGAAGAACTTATTTTTCGAAAGAACTTGTTAGATTCCTTCTTAGAGCTTACTCCAGATTTAGTTTTTTTTAAAGATAGGGATTGCCGTTTTGTAGAAGTTAGTAAATCTCAAGCAGAAAAACTTGGTTTAGCAAGAGACGAAATTGTTGGGAAAAGCGATTTTTCCTTCTTAGATCAAGATAAAGCAGAAAGAAGTTTTGAAGAGGAACAAAATATAATCAATAGCGAAAAACCCTTACTTGATCAAGAAGCAAAAATGGCTACTAACGGTAAGCCAATCTGGCTTTCAACCACAAAGGTTCCCCGCCACAATAAGGAAGGCGAGGTTATTGGTATTATCGGAATTTCAAGAGATATAACAAGACTCAAAAAAATCGAAGAAGATCTCAGGAAAGAAGAAGAGCTTCTTTCCAACGCTCTTGAATCGATGGAAGACGGTATTTTGGTTTTAGACCAAGATTTTCACTTTACTTATTGGAATAACTCTATGGAGAAGTTATCCGGAACTCCGAGAGAAAAAATATTAAACAGCGAAAAAGTCCCCTGGGCAATATTCCCGAACCTTAAGGAAGCTAAAGTCGATAAAATGATGAAACAAGCCATGAGCGGCGAGGTTGTTAAAAAAGGCAGAATTCAGTATGAATTAGAAAATGGCAAAAATATCTTCACATCTGAAATGTATCTTCCCCTTAGAAATCTGGAAGGCCTAATCTACGGAATTGTCGGCGTGGTAAAAGAAATCACAAAAGAGATACAAACAGAGGAAACCCTAAGAGAATCTGAGGAAAAATATCGCACACTTGTAGAAAACAGTAGAGAAGGCATCTGTATCTTCAGAAATGACAGATTCCTATTCGTTAATGATTACCTGTGTAAAATACTTCGCTACAGCAAGGAAGAATTGTATGAAATGGAAATCTGGCAAATAATCAGCCAAGACGACCGAAGTTTAGTAAAAGAAATAGAACGCCGTAGAGAAACAGGAGAAGAAATGCCCAATGTTTATGAAGCGAATATAATTACCAATGACAGAGATATTCGTTTCTGTGAATTCTCTATAAGAAAAATAACTTACCAGGGTTTAGAATCTTATATGGGAATTATTAGAGACATAACGGAATATAAAGATATGGAAAAAGAACGCGAAAAAGCAGACAGGCTCGAATCTCTTGGACTTCTGGCGGGAGGAATCGCCCATGATTTCAATAACTTTTTAACAGGTATTCTCGGTAATATCTCTCTTGCAAAGTTGCATCTGGACCCTCAAGAAGAAGCTTATGATATACTTCAGGAATCGGAAAGAGCGGCTCAAAGCGCAAGAAGCTTAACTCAACAGCTTCTAACTTTTTCAAAAGGTGGAACCCCTGTAAAGATAAACGTGGCGCTTGAAGATTTAGTAAGAAATTCCGCAAACTTTGTATTAAGTGGATCTAACGTTCGATCAAATATTGAATTCCCCGATGATTTCTGGATTGTAAGAGCTGATCGCGGACAGTTAACTCAAGTTTTTAACAATCTTATATTAAACGCCAATCAAGCAATGCCCGAAGGAGGAGTAATAACAATCAAGGGAAAAAACATAAACATAACAAAAAAAGACACACAGTTACCATTAAAGCCCGGAAAATACGCCTTGATAGAAATACGAGACCAGGGAATAGGAATACCTATTGAGGTAATATCCAAAATATTTGACCCTTTCTTTACAACGAAACAAAAAGGAAGCGGCCTAGGTCTTTCAACTGTTTTTTCAATAATTAATAGACATGAAGGACATGTTACCGTTGAATCGGTCCCGGAGGAAGGAACCTCATTCTTTATTTACTTACCAGCAATAAAAAAAGGAAAACCTATTGATAAAAAACCTAAAAAAGAGATATTCCGGGGCAAAGGCGGTAAAGTTCTGATAATGGACGATAAATCTTTTGTGAGAAATACAGCAGTTAAAGCACTAAAATTATTTGGTTACGAAGTCGAGGGAGCTTCCGACGGTACCGAAGCATTAAATCTTTATAAAAATGCCCTCGAAGCAGGAAAACCCTTTGATGTCGTCATTCTAGACCTAACAATTCCCGGCGGTATGGGAGGCGAAGACACTTTAAAGGAACTAAGAGAGATAGATCCTAAAACTAAGGCAATAGTCTCCAGCGGTTATTCCGATGATCCGGTAATGTCAGCATATCAAAAACACGGATTTAATGCTATAGTAAACAAACCATATCAATATGAAGAACTTTGTGAAGTTGTTAGAAAAGTAATAGAAGAAAAAGATAAATAAGAAATTAGAATTAAGAAGTCAGAATCCAGGATAAAGAAACAAGTCAAATAGTAAAATGGTCAAATGGTTAAATCGGCCACCCCACTTTTAAGATTTTTCAAATCTTAGTTCAATAGTCAAATAGTCGAATTGTTAAATCGGCTACTCCGCACCTCTTTTTTTACTATTTTTCCATTTTTCTATTTAACCATTTAACTGATCCGAAAGATCTGTAATACTATTTTACAATTTTTCAATTTAACTATTTAACTTAGATTCATAGAATCTACAAGGCCCTTGACTTTCTTTGATTATAGTCTAATATTTTTCAGTAAGCGGGTATAGCTCAGCTGGTAGAGTACGAGCTTCCCAAGCTCGGGGTCGCGGGTTCAAATCCCGTTGCCCGCTTTTTTTAAATGCTTATGAACAATACACCTTTCGAAACTAAAGCAAAAGAAAATAATGCCCGAACGGGAATAATTACCACAAAAAGCGGTATAGTAAAAACACCGGCTTTTATGCCTGTTGCCACTTTAGGAGATGTAAAGACTCTGCCTTCCTGGGACATGAAAAAGCTTGGTGTTCAGATTTTCATCTCAAATACTTACCATTTACATATAAGACCCGGAGAAGAACTTATCAAAAACCTCGGAGGATTACATTCATTTATTGGATGGGATAGACCTATAGCTACCGACTCAGGAGGCTTTCAGGTCTATTCTCTTTCAACCAAGATAAAAATACAAGAAGATGGAATTCTTTTCTCTTCTCATGTTGATGGTACACCGCTCAGATTCACACCTGAAAAAGTCATTGATATAGAGTATAGCCTCGGATCAGATATTCTTATGCCTCTCGATGAATGCGTTGGTTATCCCATAGGAAAAGGTTATGCGGAAGAGGCAATGAAAAGAACAAATAGATGGGCAAAAAGATCAATTGAATACTTTAAAGAAAAGAACTATCCGGGTCTTCTTTTTTGTATCATACAGGGGTCAACCTACACAGAATTAAGAATGTCTGCAGCAAAAGAGCTAAATAAACTTGATTTTGACGGTTATGCTATTGGCGGTTTGGTTGTAGGCGAAGCCGAAGAACAAACAAAAAAGGCAATCAAATCTACAACACCCTTCTTACCGGAAGAAAAACCGCATTATGCAATGGGGCTTGGAAAAATTGAAGATATTTTATGGGCAGTAGGAGAAGGCATTGATCTATTCGACTGTGTAATTCCTACAAGGAATGCAAGGACCGCCGGCTTATACACCTGGGAGGGAAAAATCAACCTAAGGAATTCACAATTTAAAGATGACCCTGCACCTATTTCAGAAAAATGCAAGTGTCCCACATGCATAAATTATTCTAAGGCTTATCTACGACATCTTTTCAATACAGATGAGCTCCTTGCGAAATATCTTGCAACAATACATAATATACATTTCTACATGGAGCTAATGGAAAAAATAAGAAAAAAGATAGAAAAGGGAAAATTTTTTAAATGGAGAGACGAAATCATAAGTAAATTCAAAGGAGGTTTCTATGATGAGCATTATTAATTTGTTGATTGCACAGGGGTCGACAAGCGGAAAAGGATTACCTACTGATGCTTGTGGCGGACAGGGAGGTTTTTCACCTATAATATTCATGGTTCTTATCTTTGCAGTTTTTTATTTTCTTTTTATAAGACCCTCACAAGTTCAGCAAAAAAAACATAAAGAAATGATAGAATCATTACAAAAAGGAGATAAGATAATTAGTTCCGGCGGTATCCACGGCAAAATAACACAAATTAAAGACTTTACTGTCAAAATTAAAATAGACGAAAAAACAGAATTAGAACTCGAAAAAGGAATGATAAAAAAGATATTGAGAAAAGAAAATTAATGAAAGTAGTATTCTTCGGGAGTTCTGAACTTTCCACAATAATTCTGAATGCCTTAGTATCTGCAGGTATTGAGATTTCTCTTGTAATAACGAAAGCACCCAAAAAGAAAGGAAGAGGGAAAAGAGAATCCTCCACACCAGTAGGAAAAATGGCAATAGACCTATCTTTAAATCTCATAGAAGAAGATAATCCAAATTCTATTCTTGTCGAAGAAAAAATTAAAGAAACAAAAGTCAATATCTTTGTACTCGCTTCATACGGCGCAATATTGAAGAACAACATACTAAAACTTGCACAATACCCATTAAATATCCATCCTTCGATCCTTCCAAAATACAGGGGTGCTTCACCTGTTGCCCGGGCTCTAATGAACGGAGATAAAAAAACCGGTATTACTATTTTCCTAATGGGGATAGAAATAGATACCGGCAATGTAATAATGACAAAGGAAATTCCGATACTGCCCTTGGAAATACGTACAGAATTAGAAGAACGTTTGTTTAAAGAAGCAATAGGACCTCTCTTATCAGTCCTCAATGACATTGAAAAAAAGAGGAAAATTTCAAACATCTCTCAAGATAATAGTAAATCCAGTTACGCACCAAAAATAAGTAAAGACGAATGCAGAATAAATTGGAAAAATAAAGCTTCTGAGATCGAGTGTAAAATTAGGGGGCTTTCCTATAAACCAGGAGCGTTTTGCTTGTTCAAAGATAAAAAACTCAAACTCCTTAGAGCTTTACAAATAGAGAATTATAAAAGCACAGGCAGCCCCGGAGAAATCATAGACATAAAAAATAATATTGTTGTGAAATGTGGTAAGGGAGCAGTAAAAATTACAGAAATTCAACTCCAAGGGAGAAACAAAATGGACAGTAAATCTTTTGTAAATGGATACCATATTAAAACAGGGGAAATACTAAAATAAATGAATAATATAACAGGTATTCTTTCCGTTTTTCTATTATTCAGTTCTACTTATAAAGATCTTACAATAGATTCAAAAAATCGCGTACTATTTCTATCTTCACAAGATAGAATTATAACAGATAAAATAAACAAAGTCCGTTTTTCTCTCGATTCAATATTTGCACCTGTTTCTATATCTGCATCTTCTTTTTCAATCTGGGTAACTTCTTCATCTGAATTTACAAGTCAAAAATACTCCTTGTGGGGAGAATACCTTGGAAAAATTAAATTCGGGGGAAACGATATTGATTCAGATGATAAAAGCGTACTCATAGCTGGAGAAGAATCATATTTGATTGATATACCTACCGGATCTAAAATAACAATAACATGGCTAGAGATAAAACGTTGCTTGCTTCGCAAAGATTCTTTATATCTCTACGGAAATGATACACTTCGTGTTTTTAAAAGAAATGGTAAATCTATAAGAAAAAAATTCATACCAGGTATAGAGGATATCTGCAGATACAAAAAAAATATTTGTCTATTATTTAAGGATTCTCTTGTTTTAAACGATACTGTACTTACCATAAATGGAGGAAAAAGAGTTACAGGAAATGATAATTTTGTTTCCATCTTGACAGACTCCGGAATCGTATATTACCCTACCCCAAAAAAATAAATTTCACCACAGAGCTCACAGAGAAAAAACTTTATTATTGTTTTAAAAAACTCCCAACCCACAATACCGAATTAATCTCACACAAAGACACAGAGAATGCAGAGAAAACAACAAATTATACAAATAGAACAAATATTTTTTCCAATTCAACGATTCAACCATTCAACTGATCTAAAGGATCAGCTCACAAATACGTAATCCGTGCATATCTTGGTTTCTTTATCTGATAGTACCAGAATAAAGAGATAGTTGCAAGCATTATAGAAAAAATCCCTGCACCAAAGATATAATAATTTAAAGACATAGTAGAAGATGCGGCAACCGGGCTCATTTCCAAGAAAAATGCACGTATTTTATCTAATAAATAGTACCCTATTGTGCCGTCCTTTAAAACAGCAAAACAATACCAGAATCCTGCAAGTACGAGAGAAAAAACTGTAGAAGTCTTGAGTAATAACAAATAAAATCTCTTTCTTTCTTTCTTTAGCTGCAATTCCGCTTTCCACTTGTAAATTAAATCATCTGATGCTTTTTCGACAGCGATAAAATCCAATATTTCATCAATATTTATATTTTTTCTCATATCTCCTCGCCAATAACTTCTCTTAATAAAACTTTCAATTCATTTCTTCCTCTATGAATATATGTTTTTACAGTTCCAATATTAAGACCCATTGTATATGCAATTTCCTTATAAGGCATTTCCTTGAAATGGTATAAGGTCAAAGCCACTCTATAATCTTCCGGTAATTCCATTAACTTTTCTTTTATGTAAGCAGATACCTCTTCCCTCTCAAGATGGGCAAGATGTCCTGGGGAATCATCTCTTATTTTTGTTTCATAATCTTCAACCGATTCTGTACTTTTACGACGACGCACATGAGAAACCGCATGATTATAAGCAATTCTGAATACCCAGGAGGAAAGCTGTGATTCTTCTTTGAATTTATGAATATTGTTGTAAACTTTCATCATCACCTCAGAAGTGAGGTCCTCTGCAGTAGCAGAGTTTCTAACCACTCTGTAAACCACTGTATAGATTCTGTTAAGGTAACTTTTAAAAAATTTTTCAAACTCATCCTCCGACTTCTCCTTTAATTTCTTAATATCAATATGCAAATCATTTTTTCCTTTCATAATATTAGACGCAAAATTTTAATATTTGTTTCAAAAATAAACACAATTTTTGTGCTTGTCAAGGCAAAAAAACCACCCCCAGCTCCAATCTTTACCACAGAGCACACAGAGAAAAAAACAAAAAAGTAATAGCCACGGATGAACACGGAAATACACGGATTAAAAAAATTATTTTGTTGTTTTAATATGGGAAGGGTATCAGTGTTCATCAGTGTAAATCTGTGGCTAATTCAGGCGTGTTGGGTTAGGTTTTAGAAACACAAAAGGGAAACTTTGTGCTCTCTGTGGTTAAAAAAATCGGGGTTGAGTGAGGCGGGCTATATGTGTTTTTATTCGCTTTGCTTTTTAATTTTTGATATTTGATTTTTTGTTAAAGTAGTCTTCGATTGCAGATTTTATTCCCTCTTCAGCCAGAAGAGAACAGTGCATTTTTATAGGAGGAAGGCCATCTAATTCTTCTGCTACATCTTTATTTGTAACTTTAAGCGCATCTTCTATAGTTTTTCCTTTAACCAGTTCGGTAATCATCGAGGATGTCGCTATTGCTGCACCACAACCAAAAGTTTTAAACTTGATATCCACGATTACATTATCTTTAACCTTTATATATATCGTCATGAGATCTCCACAAACAGGATTGCCAACTTCACCTACCCCATCCGCATCGGCTATTTCACCCATGTTTCTGGGATTCATAAAATGTTCCATTACTTTTTCCGAATAAATCATGCTCATTTTCTCATTCCTTTGGGTAAAGAGGCGACATTTCTCTCAATTTATCAACAATCGGAGGCAAAACTTCTAATACTTTATTCACCTCTTCTTCTGTATTCTCCTTTCCAAGACTAAAACGAAGCGAACCGTGAGCAATCTCGGGAGGAATCCCCATGGCGGTTAAAACATGGGACGGCTCAAGGGAACCTGAAGTGCAGGCGGACCCGCTGGATGCTGCTATACCTTTATGGTCTAAATGTAACAACATTCCCTCTCCTTCCACATACTTAACGCATAAATTTAAAGTTCCATCCAGTCTTTTCTCCGGATGTCCATTTATCCTTATATCATCAATCCTCTCAAGTAGTCCATTTTCTAATTTATTTCTTAAGGTTTTTATACCTTTACTTTCTTTTATCTCCGCGGGCGCAATTTCACATGCAACACCTAAACCAACTATGCCTGGGATATTCTCTGTTCCTGCTCTTTTATTTTTTTCATGATGACCGCCGTGAAGCAAAGGGGCAATTTTAGCACCTCTTTTTATATAAAGCGCACCAACGCCTTTAGGTCCATATAATTTGTGTGCTGAGAGAGACAAAAGATCTATACCCAAATCTTTAACATTAATAGGAATCTTACCGACTGCTTGAACCGCATCAGTGTGAAAGTAAATATCCCGCGACTTCGCAATATTTGCTATATCCGCTATCGGCTCAATAGTCCCTACTTCATTATTTGCGAACATAATGGAAATCAGGATAGTTTTATTCGTTACAGCATCTTTCAACTCATCCAAATTAACAATGCCATATTTGTCCACACCTATGTAACTAACATTAAAACCCTTCTTTTCCAGCCATTTACACGTGTTAAGCACCGCATGATGTTCAATCTTAGAAGTAATTATATGACTGCCACGCTTTTTATTTGCAAAACAGATTCCCTTAATCGCAAGATTATCTGATTCGGTTCCGCAACCCATGAAGAAAACCTCTTCGGGTTTCGCTCCTATGAGACTCGCTACCTTCTCGCGGGCTTTTTCTTTAGCAAGGTCAGATTCTTTAGCAAACCTATATATACTCGAAGGATTTCCATATTTCTCTGAAAAGTAAGGAAGCATGGCTTCAAGCACTCTCTTATCAACCGGTGTTGTCGCGTTATGGTCCATGTATATAAAATGTTCCATATTTAATCCTATCTATTTAAGAGCTTTTTTTAAAGCTTGAGCAATATCCTCCTTGATATCTTCTACGTTTTCTAATCCGATCGATAAACGTATATAATCTTCTGTTACCCCTGTTTCTTTTTGCTCTTCTTTCGTTAACTGTTGATGGGTGGTAGACGCGGGGTGAATAACGAGCGTCTTGGCATCTCCTATATTTGCAAGATGAGATAACAGTTCTACAGACTCAATAAATTTCTTCCCGGATTCAAGACCTCCCTTTATTCCGAATCCTACCAATCCGCCAAATTTACCCTTAAGATACTTCTTTGCGGTTGCATGTGAGGGATGTTCGGGAAGCCCGGGATAATTAACCCAGCTCACAAGAGGGTGTTCTTTTAAAAATTTAGCAACAGCAAGGGCGTTTTCGGAATGTTTACGGGCTCGAAGAGGTAAGGTCTCAAGTCCCTGAAGAAACAAGAAAGCATTAAAAGGACTCATACATGGTCCGAAATCTCTGAGTAGTTGAACTCTTACCTTTATTATAAAAGCAATATTTCCCATACCAGGAAAATCTCCGAAGGTTTCCCAGTACTTCAACCCATGATAACTTGGATCCTCTTCAGTAAAACCGGGAAATTTGCCATTTGACCAGTCAAATTTTCCAGAATCAACAATGACACCACCAATAGATGTCCCATGTCCACCAATGTATTTGGTTGCCGAAGCTACAACAATATCAGCACCATAATCAATCGGCTTAACGATACCAATTCCAACGGTATTATCGACAACAAGGGGGATTCCAGCATCATGTGCAATCTTTGCTAACACTTCGAAATCGGGAACATCCAACTTTGGATTGCCAATCGTTTCAGCATAAATAAGTCTGGTTTTATCTGTTATCGCCTTTTTAAATTCTTCGGGTTTTGTCGAATCAACGAATTTAGTTGTCCTGCCGAGTTTCGGAAAAGTATAATGCAACAATTGATAAGTCCCGCCATACAGATTATTCGCTGCAACGATTTCATCACCCAACTCTGTTATGGAAAGGAGCGCAAGTGTTTCGGCAGCTTGTCCTGAGGAAACGCCAAGGGCTCCTGTTCCTCCTTCGATTGCAGCAATCCTTTTCTCGAAAACATCCACTGTTGGGTTCATTATCCGTGAGTAAATATTCCCGAATTCTTTCAATGAGAATAGATTTGCCGCATGTTCAGTATCTCTAAAAACAAATGAAGTTGTTTGATATATTGGAACTGCCCTCGCACTAACTTCCTTATCCGGAACTTGTCCGGCATGTAATGATAACGTCTCTAATCTTTTATCACTCATCTCGTTCCTCCTCATATATAGTACATAATATTTTCAGTTTTTGACACTTTTTTGTCATAGATTTCAATCATATCCTTCAAAGTTGTCGAAGATAGAATATCCATTAATGCCTTTTCAAGTTTACACCATATTTCATAAGTAACACAAACAGAAACCATATCGCAACTATTTGCATCATCAACGCAATCTACAGGAGCAAGAGAACCTTCTACTGCCGTAATAATATCTTTCAAGTTTATATCTTTAGGATCTCTGGACAGACTAAACCCTCCGCTCTTGCCTCTGGTGCTGACCACCAAATCCGCTTTTGCAAGTACAGTTAGTATATTTTCCAGGTATCTTTCGGAAATCCTTTGTCTCATAGCTATTTCTCTTACGGCAACTGGCCCCCCTTCTTGATTTAAAGCTATATCAAGCATTGCTCTTGCAGCGTATCTTCCTTTTGTAGAAAGTTTCATTCTACCTCCTATCTTCCACGGCTAAACCTTGAAAATTTCAGCTTTTTCCCTCTTAAGAGGTTGAACTTTCATTTTCTTCAGTGATTGGTTTCTCGTACTGACTCCCATTTCTAGTCTGTCAGGGTTACCATCACAATAGGTTGCACATATTCGAGCTGCTATTTTAAAATCAGCCTTTTTATAGTTTTCTCTTTTCAAAACAGCGTGCGGTCCCTTACAATCTAAAGCCTCAATCATTAAATCATCTTCTTTTGATAGACGTGCAATCATTTCGTTTTCTCTTTCGTTTCTTCCAACTATCAGCTTACTTTTCCCCGGGAGTCTAAAGTGCCTCCCGTACTTTAGCAAATGCATGTCTAAAATTGTATCTTCTTCATATTCAAAAGAATCTCTAATTTTACCGGCAAAATTAAAGTCTGTTAGACGGCATCCTCCTGCCGGACACGGATAGTTATAAACATTAAGAGCTTCAGCTAAACTTATCTGCATTTTTCTACTACGGCCCTTAATCTTGAGCATTTTTTCTCTATCTATAAGACCTTCTTCTTCTGGAATTGTTGGTTTTAAAAATTTTGCCGAAAGAGGCCTCAGAATCAAGCCCTCAAGATTCGATTCTTTTTCTATCAACCTGAATGGATCTTTTCTCTGGGACATTGGCCTCTGATTTAAGACTTCCCCGGTAAATAAGAATGAAGCTTCCTCCTTTTTCATAAATTCCTTTGCTTTCTTAAGCATAAATATCCTGCAGTCGAGGCAGGGATTCATGTTCTTGCCATACCCATATTTAGGATTCTTTACAATTTGAATATATTCTTCTCCCGCATTTATTATTTTTATTTCAATTCCAAATTCACGTGCCACCCGGTTTGCTTCGTGCTTGCAACCTTTTCTGGTACACGTACAAAAAGGTGTAAGAAAATTAATGGCAATTACTTCAATATCCAACTCTATCATCAACTTTGTGGCAAGGGTACTATCCAATCCGCCAGAAAGCAAGCCTATAGCTTTTGTTTTATTCATAATAGATTATAGAACCTCGTTCATACTTCCGGTTCTGTATCCTTCAAGGTCAAAAGTTATATATTTATATCCCAATTTCTTAAATTCTCCTACGATCTTTTCTCTAAAATCATCTTCGAGTATTGATTCCATATTTTCAGGTAATATTTCTATTCTGGCAATATTACCGTGATGACGCACTCTTAGCTGAGCAAAGCCTAACCTGCGTAAAAATTCTTCAGCCTTTTCGATTCTTTTGAGGTCTTCTTCCTTGATTTTTGTTCCATAAGGAAATCTTGACGCAAGACATGCTATCGCCGGCTTATCAGCAGTAAACAAACCAAGTTTCCGGGACAGCTGTCTGATTTCATATTTTGTGAGCTCTACTTCTTTAAGTGGACTCCTAATGTTTAACTCCCTACCTGCTTTCATACCTGGCCTGTAATCATCAATATCGTCAAGATTCGAACCATCCAAAACATATCTAAAATCTCGTTTCTTTGCAACTTCTATGAGCTTAGAGAAAAGCTCTTTTTTACAATAATAGCATCTGTCAGACGGATTATCTCTGAATCCTGGAATTTCCAACTCTTTCGAAGAAATTATTTCATGTTTTATTCCGATATCCGCGGCTATCTTTTTTGAATCTTTCGTTTGTGAATCTGCATATAATTCAGAGTTTGCGGTTATAGCAATAGCCCCATCACCTAAAACATCATAAGCCACTTTTGCCAAAAAACTACTATCGCATCCTCCGGAAAACGCAATCAATACACTTCCCATTTTCTTAAGTGATTTTTTAAGTTTTTCTAACTTCTTCAGAAGTACTTCACTAATCATCTTTGAACTCGGCACTTCTCTCAAGAGCCCTATAGAAAGCATCCCAAAATGGATCGATCACCGGATGTCTCAACTCCTTTTCTGCTCCATCCCCAATCAGAACCATACCTTTATCTGCCTCCGTAAGCTCTCCCACAATGGAAGCTTTTATCCCTTGCGACTTTATATTCTGAAGTACTTCCTCCGCCTTATTCTCTCTGGCAAATACTATAAGTGTTCCTTCGCTAATAGAAGAGTACGGATCTATCTTGAAATATTTACAAATATCTTTAACTGTTTGTTCTATCACAATATCTTCTTTTTTTACTCTAATTCCAAGTCCGGCCGCCTTCGTCATTTCAAATAAGCCTCCGAGAATACCACATTCGGTTGCATCATGCATTGCGCTAACACCGTTGTCCCTGACACCCACGCATGTAGCCGCAAAAGCATCTTCGACAACAGACATTTTATAAAAAACTTCTTCTGCTTTCAGTCGAAATTTACGTCCAAATTTCTTTTCAATTTCCTCAGGGAACATCGCGGCAAATATGCCTGTTGTCTCTATAGCAGGACCCTTCGTTATAATTACCTTATCACCTACTTTAGCAAAATCCGGGCCTACATACACATCCTCTTCACCTACACCAACAACTGTAGCACCTCCAACCATAGGATAATGACATCCTTCGTACCGCCCGGTATGTCCCGTAACAATAGAGACCCCTATCTTATCGCATTCCTTATGGATCTCTTCCCAGATTATATCCAGTTGCTCCTTGGTCATTTCCATGGGAAGATTAAGATCAATAGAAAGATATTTGGGCTTAAGCCCTGAGGTAACTGAATCGGATAGCAATATATGTATTGCAAACCATGCGGATCTCTTCCAACCATACTCCGGGACGATAAATACAGGGTCTGTAGTAAAAGAAACTGCCTTATCTCCAATTTTTACAATTCCAGTATCGACTCCATGCCTTGGGCCGACAAGAACACTATCACAAGAAAAACCAAGCCTTGGATAAATCATCTCATCAAATATGGCAGGGGATATTTTTCCAATTTCCGGAAGATTACTCACTTATGACTCCTCTTCAAAAAGTTCCGTACTTAAATATCTCTCACCATGATCCGGGAGTAGAACTATTACCTTCTTTCCTCGCCCAAGCCTCTCGGCAACTCTCATCGCTGCCGAAAGTGCTGCGCCCGAAGAAATCCCAACAAAAAGTCCTTCTTCTTTAGCCAGTTGCCTTGCCGTTTCGATTGCCTCTTCGCTGCCGATCTTAATAACCTCGTTATAGATCTTTGTATTGAGAACTTCCGGAATGAAGCCTGCGCCAATACCCTGAATTTTATGTGGTCCAGGTTCTCCACCGGATAAAACGGGCGAATTTTCAGGCTCAACTCCAACTATAAGGATGTCCTTATCTTTTATTTCTTTCCTTAGAATTTCTCCTACTCCGGTTATTGTTCCACCAGTGCCAATACCAGCCACAAAAGCATCTAAATCGGGAACCTGTTCCAAAATCTCTCTTGCGGTTGTTTTTCTGTGGATTTCGGGATTGGCAGGGTTATTAAACTGCTGCGGCTCGTACCATCCATTTTTATCTGCTAACTCTCCGGCCTTCTCGATTGCTCCTTTCATTCCTTTTTCTCCGGGAGTTAGAATCAGTTCTGCCCCAAGAGCCTTCAAGATTTTTCTCCTCTCCACACTCATGGTGTCAGGCATAGTAAGAATCAACTTATAACCCTTAAAGGCAGAAATATACGCCAGTCCGATACCGGTATTGCCGCTGGTCGGCTCTACAATTGTGTCCCCTTCCTTCAGCTTTCCCTCTTTCTCCGCAGCCTCAATCATCGATAAGCATATCCTGTCCTTAACAGAACTTAAAGGATTAAAACTTTCTAATTTACAATAAACACTAGCCGAATTTCCATCAACCAGCTTACTCAATTTGACTACAGGGGTATCACCAATTAATTCTAAAATACTATTTGCAACTTTAGCCACAATAGCCTCCTATCTATGAATTTTTAAACCAATAAGATAAATCTTTACTATATTATCATTATTACTATAGATTTAGTGATAATTATAACCGATTCTTTTGTTTTGTCAAGGGGTGTTAAATCGCGGCGTAACTTTTTTTATATTTTTACGTCTTAAGACAATAAATGAAGAAATATATACTCATATGCTTTTTCTATTTAATTCTTTACGGAAATTCTATGGATACTCTGAAATTAAGTAATATTCTGGAAGAGGCAAGAGAAAGAAATCCTGAAATACTGGCTTTTAAAGCAAAATATGAAGTTTATAAAAGTAGAACATCGCCATTTAGAAATTTAATGGATCCGATGATATCTACAGAATTATCGTCAAATGATATGAAAATGTACAGCGTTACCCAAAGCCTGCCTTTCCCGACAAAATTGAGCAGTAGGTCAAATCTCGCTAGGGCGGAGGCAGAAATGTATGGGAATATTTTTCTGGAAAAGGAACAGGAAATTCTGAATAAGGTTAAGAAAAGTTACTCTAATTTATTTTTTCTGCATAAAAAATATATGGTAGTAAACGAATCGAGATCCTTCTTCATTCAGTTGTTTAATATAGCATCCCAAAACTATTCAATAGGTAAAGCGACCCAAGCAGACATGCTCCGGGCGCAGGTCGAGTTATCTAAAACGGAAAACGATTTATTAAAAATAAAAGATGATATAAGTATTGAAGAAACAAGACTTAATATGCTTTTAAACAGAAATATTGATAATCCTATTGGAATACCCGGGAAAATTAGTACTAACGCTGCAAAAATAGTTTTAGATAGTCTGTTTGAAATTGCTAAGGAGAATTCGCCCACCCTTGAAGCTACAAGCTGGTTAAAAGAAAAGTCCAAAAGAATGAAATCTATTGCTAAACAAACATACATACCCGATTTCTCGTTTAAATTTACTCAGGAGGAAATGCCCGGGGGGATGACCAATCAAAAATATATGGTGGGTTTGAGCATTCCTATCTACTTCTGGGGCAAACAGAACGATATGGTTGCGGAAGCCCAGGCGAATATAAAGCTTGCGGAAGCTCACTTTAAGGCAATAGAGAATAAAATTTTACTCGATACAAAGGAAGCAAAAATAAATGTTGATAATTTCAACAGAACTAGAAGTCTATATAAAAATACTATCATACCTCAGGCAAAAGCAAGTCTAAATTCCGCTCTTTCAGCCTATGAAGCGAACGAAATTGAATTCTTAAGTTTGCTTGATAGTGAACGTACTTTAATCTCTTTTGAACTGGAATATTATAAATCTATAAGTGACTTATATAAAGCAATTGCAGATCTCGAAAACGCTGTAGGAATTAGTTTAACAAACAAAAAGGAGGAATAAGTGACCAGTAAAATCAAAATCTTCTTAACAATCTTGATTATAGCCGCTTCCATTGTAGTTCTAAACTCCTGCTCTAAAAACATCGAGAGGGAAACGGTATCTCCCGTAAAGAGTAATGTAACGGAAACTGAAATCGGCATGAAGGTAACCTGCCCTGTAATGGGGAATGCTGTAACAGTAGCTAAATCTACTCCAGTCATTGAGTATAATGGGGAAAGATATTTTTTCTGCTGCCCTGGATGTGCCGATAAATTTATGAAAAATCCGGAAAAGTATACAGGTGAGAATTCCGACAAAAAGGAGGAATAAGTGACCAGTAAAATTAAAATCTTCTTAACAATCTTGATTATAAGCGTTTCCATTGTAGTTCTAAACTCTTGCTCTAAAAGCTCAGAAGGAAGCTCTTCATCTGCCGCCGTAAGCAGTACAATCATGGAAGAAGAAATCGGTAGGGAAACTAGGTGCCCTGTCATGGGAAACACTTTTAATATAACTGCTTTAACCCCTGTCGTTGAATACAAGGGGAAAAGATATTATTTCTGTTGTTCGGGCTGCGACGATAAATTCATGGCCGAACCGGAAAAGTATATAGGCAAAAATCCTGAACAAAAAGAAAAAGAACAAACCCTTAAAGATACCAATACAGAAGGAATACTCTACTGGACATGTTCAATGCATCCTGAAGTGAAGTCAGATAAGGAAGGAAACTGCCCGATCTGCGGAATGAATTTGATCCCTGTCAAAAAAAGTGATTCAAAGGGAGGCGGAAAATCTTATCTACACCTAAAGGATAGAGGAATGGTCCTTGCCGGGGTGAAAACAGCTCTGGTAAAAAAAAAGAGTTTATATAAGGAAATACTCGCAGTAGGGGTGATAGCTTATGACCCAACACTCGTTACTGCGCAGGAAGAATATATCAATGCTCTGGAGCTTTTGGAAAATATAAACCCTGAAGAAGAGATATCCTACAAAAGGGCAAAGAACGTGTTGGGGAAAACCGAATATAAACTGAGATTGTTAGGAATGAGTAACTCGGAAATAGAATCACTTGGAAGGAAAAGAGAAGTACAAACCTCTTTTATTATTCCGGAAAATCAGAGTTGGGTGTATGCAGATATTTACGAAAATGATATTGCCTGGGTAAAAAAAGGGCAAAATGTGACTGCCAGCCCGGCTGCGTATCCGGAATTAGAATTTGAAGGTAAAGTCAAAGCCATTAAACCTCTACTCGATATGAAAACAAGGTCGACTCAGGTTAAAATCCAGCTTTCCGAAAAAGACGAAAGACTTCTTCCCGGTATGTATGTCGATGTGAAAATTAAAGCAGACTACGTCACTCCTACAGGTAACAAAAATGAAGTGGTAGCCGTTCCAAAGAGTGCGGTAATCAACACCGGTAACAGAAAAGTTGTATGGGTTTATATCGGAGAAGGCAACTTCGAGCCCAGAGAAGTAAAAACCGGTCCTCTTGCTGTGGAAGGTAATGACATGCGAAAAGAAAACTACTATCCAATCCTGCATGGAGTCAAAGAAGGAGAAGTGGTGGTCACAAACGGAAATTTTCTTATCGACTCAGAAAGTCAAATTACGGGTATAGCGGCAATAGGTTATGGTGGAGCTATTGGCGTCGAAGAATAAGAGCGCGTCGGATACTAAGATATTACGAGGGTTAAGGTAGAAGTCTAAATGATAGAAAAAATAATCGAGCTGTCTCTAAAGAATAGATTTCTTGTGATTGCAGGCTTTTCACTCATCATTCTTTGGGGAATCTTCGCGGTGAAAAATACACCTGTCGATGCTATACCCGATATAGGCGAACTACAGGTAATTGTCTATATCCAGTGGCCGGGAAGGAGCCCAAAGGATGTAGAAGATCAAGTGATATATCCCCTTACGACTGAATTAATGGGAACCCCTAATGTAAAAACGATAAGATCTTCATCTGCTTTTGGCTTTGGTCTTATAAATCTTATATTCAAGGAGAATACTAACTTTTATTGGGCAAGGACGAGAGTCCTCGAGAGGCTCAATTTTGCAACGGAAGATATACCAGATGATGTAAAGGTGACTCTTGGCCCGGATGTTACTGCAGTAGGCCAGATTTTTTGGTATACCGTGGAGAATGGATATTATTGCCCGGATCATCCCGAAAAGTCTTTTGCTTCTCCGGGAAAGTGTCCTGTAGATAACAAGGAGCTAATTCCTTCAAACTACGATTTAAGCGAACTTAGAAGCTTACAGGACTGGTATATAAGATATCAACTAAACGCGGCAGGAGGAGTCTCGGAAGTTGCATCGGTCGGAGGTTTTGTTAAGCAATACCAGGTCGATGTAAACCCTTATAAGTTGCTAAAATACGATGTAAAGATAACCGAAGTCCTAAATGCAGTCAAAAAATCCAACATCGATGTTGGCGCAAAGATTTTTGAAGAAGGCGGTATAGAGTTTATTATCCGGGGTTTGGGATTTATAAAAAATATCGAAGATATAGAAAATATATCTGTTGCTTCAAGGAAAGGCGTCCCCATATATATAAGAGATATCGGCTCGGTGATAGTTGGTTCTGATTTCCGCCGTGGCGCACTGGATCGGGAAGGGAGAGAAGTCACGGGTGGAGTTGTGGTTATGAGATATGGGGAAAATCCATTAAAGGTACTCGAGAACGTCAAACAAAAAATCGGTGAACTAAAGGCCGGTCTGCCTCCCGGAGTCCGTATTGTTCCTTTTTATGACCGTACGGGGCTAATAAACAGAACTATCGATACCTTAAAAAATGCTTTGGTGCAGGAAATAATTATTACTATTTTTGTTATACTAATTTTCCTTTTTCATTTTTTCGGCAGTACTATAATTTCTATAGTTCTTCCGATTGGAGTATTAATTTCGTTCATTTTCATGAGATTATTCGGAATCGATGCCAATGTTATGTCTCTCGGAGGAATAGCAATAGCTATAGGAGTTATGGTCGATTCCGGTTCTGTTCTTGTTGAGAATATTTACAGGCGCCTTGCGGAAGAAAGCAAAGAAAAACAGTTAAAAAAAGAAGAACGACTTGAAATATGCATAGAATCGGCAAAAGAGGTAGGAAGACCTGTCTTTTTCGCCCTTTTAACGACAATAATAGGATTTATACCTGTGTTCGTTTTAACGGGGCAGGCAGGAAAGCTTTTCAGGCCGCTCGCATACACAAAGACATTTGCTATGGTAGGAGCGGCAATAATTGCGGTATCTTTATTGCCGACTCTTTCTTTCTATTTGTTAAGAGGTAGGCTGCGGTTGCCCGATGAGATGTTTGCCTCAAAAGCCTTAAGAAAGATTTATTATCCTTCCATAAAATGGGCATTGGCTCACAAGAAAATTGTTGTGTTATTATCTTTAATTGTACTCATCTTAGGAATAGGTTTTTCCACACTTATAAATCAGGAATTCATGCCTCCTCTTGATGAAGGAGATCTTTTATTTATGCCTGTTTTACTACCCGGAGCATCACTTTCTCAAGTGATGGAAGTAATGAAAAAACAGGATGTAATAATTAAGAAAGAATTTCCGAACGAGGTCGAGTGGGTTGTAGGAAAGTTAGGACGGGCTGAGACCCCGACTGATCCTGCGCCTGTAACAATGATTGAGACGGTTGTTCATCTAAAACCTCGAAACTCATGGCGAAAGGGAATGACACGCGACAAGTTAATTAAAGAAATACAGGAAAAAACAAAAGTCCCGGGAGTAAGCCCAATAATGACTCAGCCAATAAGAAACAGAATAGACATGCTTGCCACCGGTATCCAGACGCCGGTTGGGATTAAAGTCTTTGGGCCCAATTCGAAGATTCTGGAAAATATCGCGGAGAGGCTGGAAGAAATTGTTAAGGGCGTAAAAGGGTCTTCCAGTGTTTATGCTGAACGCATAGGAAAAAGACCTTATTTTGAAATAGAAATCGATAGAAAAAAGATAGCTCGTTACGGAATCTCACTCGAGACCATCCAGAATGTAATTTCCATGGCTGTGGGTGGGATGAATATTACGACTACAGTGGAAGGTAGAGAACGCTATCCCGTGCGGGTAAGATATCAACGAGACTTCCGAGAAGACGTGGAATCGCTCGAAAAAATATTTATTCCCACGCCTTCAGGAGAACAGATTCCCTTAAGTCTTCTTGTAAAATCAGAAAAGACTTTAGGCCCGGCAATGATTCAAGCAGAAAATACAATGCCTTATTTTCGAGTATTTATAAATGTGAATCAGGATGAAATCGGTCTTGTGGATTTTGTAAAATTGGCACAGAAAACAGTTAAAGAGAAGATAAACAGTGGGGAGCTTAATATACCCGCCGGTTATTACATAAGTTGGAGCGGACAATTCGAATCTGAAGTAGAGGCAAGAAAAAGACTTATCGGTATACTTCCGATATGTCTGATTGTAATATTTTTCTTGTTATATATGGCTTTCAAAGATAACAGCTTGGTTCTACTTATAGCTACTGCTCTTCCGTTTTCTATGGCTGGGGGGATAATTTCTCTATTTGTACTTGGATTCAAATTCTCGACAGCAGTCTGGGTGGGTTTTATAGCTCTCTTTGGCGTGGCAACCGATAACGCGGTAGTGCTACTCTCCGCAACGCAAAATCTCTTCAGGGAAAGAAGACCCGAAAATATAAATGAAGTCAGGGAGACTATAATACATGGGGGAATGTTGAGGGTACGCCCCATCATGATGACTACCATGACAACTATTCTGGCTCTTTTACCTATAATGTTTTTTACTTCCTCGGGATCCGAGGTTATAAAGCCGATGGCTTCTCCAATAATAGGCGGACTCATAACCGCAACACTCACCAATCTTTTTCTGGTACCTGTAATATATTCATGGTTAGAGGAAAGAGAGATCTTTAAGAACAATAAAACTTAAATCGCAAGGGAGAAAAGATGAAATTAATAAAAGCCTATATAAGAACCTATATGTCAGATAAAACAATTCACGAATTGGAAGAGATCGGCGCTCCGAGGTTAACTGCAATCGACATTCGAGCTCTCGGAGATGAAGTAAATCCCCTGCACATCGAAATATCTGCCGAGCACACAGGGACATATACCAAAATGGTAAAATTGGAGATAGTCGCGGATGATAAAAACGTTAATAAGATTGTCAACACGATTTCAAAAAACGCAAAAACCGGCTATCCGGGGGACGGAATAATCATCGTTTCTAAAGTCGATGAAGTTATGAAAATTAGAACAGGAGAATCGGAAACAAGGCCTTAAAATAAAGATTCCCGAATCGACCTTTACCCTATTCTCCATACCTAAAGAACAAAGCAATATTCGAATTAAATAATTTTACCCCCTTGACTTTTTAAAAGAGTTTACTATCATATAAACGTTCATTTATATAAAGGAGGGCTTATATGAGTGAAGTGGAGAAGTTGGAGATGCTTTTTCAGACGTTAAGCGAGACAAATCGCTTAAGAATAATAAATTTTATCCAGGATAAGAGACGTTCTGTAACTGAGATAGTCGAAAAAACAGGATTGTCTCAGCCCCTTGTTTCGCATCATTTAAAAGTTTTGAGGGAGGCGCAAATTCTCAAAACAGCCAGAGATGGGCCATTTATATACTACCAATTGAAAGACAGGAGACTTCTTGATGCGCTTGGTATATTTGGTGAAATTGCTCACTACATAAGCGACATTAAAACGAAAAAGAGAATGTTTTGCTGTCCGAGTTGGTGGGATAAACAGTGTAAGGATTTTTAAACGGAGGTTAATATGGGTATAAAAGACAAAATGATGGATTCAATGATGAATAAAATGTCACCCGAAGAAAGGAAGGAAATGATGGAAAATATGATGGAAAAATTCTTCGATGGTATGACAGAAGAGGAAAAAGGTGCTTTAATAAAAGATATGATGCCAAAAATGATGCAGCATATGATGGGTGAAAGTGGACCAATGATGGGTATGATGCAGCATATGATGAGTGGAGGTTCGCCTTGTGATGGGGAAAATGAAGGAGAAAGCCCGATGGATATGTGCAAGGAAATGATTCAATCTATAAAGCAGAGCAAGGAAATAACGGCTATCGTAACTCCGGAAATAAACTCAATGTTTGAAGAATGGGTGGGGCAGGTGAATGAAGAAATTCTAGGCCATTTAAAAAACAAAAAAAGCCTCAACATAAAAGCCATTGCAGAACATTTAAAGATCTCAGTGGAAAGCGCTATATACTTTGTTGCCAAGCTTGCGCAAATTAAGAAAATAGACATCGATATAAAAATAAACAAAAATTAACTGCGGAGGGAAAAATGGAAGAAAGATATATAAGAAATAAAATAAGAGAAGGATATGCTAAAATAGCCCGGGAGAATAGCTCTTGCTGCGGTCAGATTACTTCCTGCTGTACGGATTCAAACCGGGCAGTTACTATAAGTAAGGGAATAGGATACAGCGAAGAAGAAATCAATTCGGTCCCCGAAGGTTCAAATATGGGACTTGGGTGTGGTAATCCGACTGCGTTGGCATCTATTAAGAAAGGCGAAACAGTATTGGATCTCGGAGCGGGAGGAGGATTCGACTGCTTTTTGGCTGCGGAGAAAGTTGGAGATAATGGCCGAGTTATAGGTGTGGATATGACTCCCGAGATGATCGAAAAAGCCAGAGAAAATGCAAAGGAGGAGAATTTCGGCAATGTCGAATTCAGATTGGGGGAAATCGAGAATTTGCCAGTTGCCGACAATTCAATAGATTTAATTATATCAAATTGTGTTATCAATTTATCCTCGGACAAAGAAAGAGTATTTAGCGAAGCATTCAGGGTATTAAAGCCCGGAGGAAGAATGATGGTTTCGGATATAGTTCTCGAAGAAGAGCTGCCAGTGAAAATAAAAAAATCTATTTCTGCGCACGTAGGCTGCCTTGCTGGAGCAATGTTAAAAGAGAAATACATTGCGGTTATAAAAAAAGCGGGCTTTGAGAACGTAAGAATAGAACAGGAAGTCGTAATGCCTTTAAAACATGTCGAAAAAGATCCAACCGCTAAAGCAATTATCGAAGAGTCGGGAATCACCCCAGAGGAAATAAAAAGCTTCGAAAAATCTATCTTGAGCATAAGTGTTTACGGTCAAAAGACCTGATTTTGGTAACAATTTTAAAAAACTCTAATATAAGCTTGTTAATTTCCGTAGAGATTGGGCAGGCCGTTAAAACCTGCCCATTTATCCCAAAATACTAGAAGACTTAAATAAAATCAAATTAATCTCTAAATTTCCTTTGATTTTTTGGAAAAAACCGTTATATTAGTTCGTAACATTATGGATATTTATTCGTCTTTATTAAAAAATGAAGAAATTAAAGAAAATGAAATATCTGAAATAGTTGCTCTTGCAAAGAAAGGTAATGAAACTTACAAAGAAAAGTTATTCGCATATATTTATACAAAGATATATAGATTTATTTATTATCGCATTAATAATAAAACCGAAGCGGAAGATCTTACGGGAGATGTTATATTGAAAATCGCAAAAGCCCTTCCAAGGCAAAAAGGAAATTTTAATAGTTGGATTTACAAAATTGCTAGAAATACTGTAATAGACTTCTACCGCAAGAACTCGGTTAGAAAAAGCAAAATAAGTGTACAGGAAATGCCCGGAGATATTCCAAACGGGCGTAAAGATTTTACAGAACAGATTTTAAACGAAGAGGCTCTAAAGAAGGCTATGAAATTTCTTACAGAGAGACAAAAAGAAGTCATTATTCTCAAATTTATAGAAGGCTATAAAAATGGAGAAATAGCAAAAATAATCGGAATCTCGGAAGGAGCAGTAAAACTTCTGCAGTTTCGCGCGTTAAAAACTATGAGAGGACACTTAAGTGGAGTAGATTTATGAAAAAAAGAATCGAAGATATACTGGATCTTTTAATCAGCGAAATCAGGGAAGGAAAAAACATCGATGATTGCCTGAAAGAATATCCCGAATACGCAGAAGAACTAAAACCGATGTTAAGTCTTGCATGCGGCATTGATAACACTCCTAAACCGGAAATCGACATAATGGCATTTGAAAAAACAATGGCTAAAATTAAGTCGGATAAGGAAGAAAACGCAATAATAAAACCTCTCTTCGTTCTTAGAACATTAATAACAAAACCTCCTGTCCGAAGGATAGCATTTGCCGCCTTAATTTTTACTTCTACACTTGTATTGTCTTTCTCCTTTAGCGCCTACAGTCTACCCGGAGATACTCTTTACCCCGTAAAACGCTTTGGAGAAAACGCACAACTTGCGCTAACCATACGTCATGAGAGCAAAGCTAGGCTTCATATAAAACGAGCTGACAGAAGAACAAAGGATTTTATCTTTACTTTTAAAGAAGGCGAGGAAATAAATAGAGAATTGATAAAAGACATGCTTGGAGAAGCCCATGCCGCAATGGGATATTGCAAATGCCTTCCCGACCAAAAATCTACATTTTTATTATCAAAAGTAAAAGAATGCAGCCATTATCAGATGGAATTACTTAATAATATTAGACCTATGGTCCTTGATTCCGACAACGCATTCATCTCAGAAGCAATCAATAAATGTTCTAATCTTTGTAGTTGTGGAGAGTAATAAGGATAGGATGT
Source organism: uncultured bacterium (assembly GCA_964525555.1). Lineage (GTDB taxonomy): Bacteria > Hydrothermota > UBA3072 > UBA3072 > UBA3072 > JAFGHJ01. Next base: position 74,694 of record CAZGHN010000005.1, on the reverse strand, counting down.
AATGATTTACAGATTTTCTAAGTTTCGATCCCACAACCCAACAAAACGATGAATTTATAGCTAAATCCAAAATCTTAATTTTAACAAATCAATATACTATCTAATCGTTTCCTTTTACTTTAACCGCTGCCAATCCCTCCGAAAAATCCCTACCCGCCTCGAATTGAGGACGAACAACCCATCTTCTAATTTTTAAGAAAATAAACCGAGCTATTCTTACATACCCATATTTATCGTTTTTTCTTACCAAGGCAATTCCCTCTGAAAAATCACCTGCCTCTTCGAATTTTGGTTTAAATATCCATTTCCCTTGATTATTAATGTATCCAAAATTGCCATTCAACTCAACCGCAGCAAAACCTCCAGAAAAACTCCATGCTTCGCCATATTGTGGCTCAATAACAATTTTGCCATTCTCATCGATATAACCGTATTTACCGTTCAACAACACCGCAGCTAAACCTTCCGAGAAATCCCAAACCTCTTCAAAATTAGGTCTAACTTTCCACTTACCCTCCTGATTTATAAAACCATAGGCAAAAAATCCTTCTGTAAATTTAGGTACAGCTGCTAAACCTTCCTTAAAATGCCAAACCTCATCATATTGAGATTTGATTACTACAGAACCTTCCTTATTAATATAACCCCATTTCCCACTAATTGAATCCTTAATGGGCGCTAAACCTTCAGAAAAACCAAGCGCCTTCCAAAATTTAGGGCTTATAACCCATCTTCCACTATTATCGATAAAGCCATATATATTCACCATGCCAATCCTAACACTTACACAGGCAAGCCCTTCCGAAAAATCTTCCGCTTTATTAAATTTTGGTTGAATAAGCCATCTGCCTGTTTTATTAATATACCCATACTTGCCTCCGGATAACACTCTGGCTAACCCTTCAGAAAAATCCCAAGCCTCAACGAATTGGGGCTTTATAACTATCTCCCCTTTACTATCTATATACCCGTACTTGCCATCAACTAAAACCCTGGCCATACCTTCAGAAAAGTTTTCTGCTTCTTCAAATTGAGGCTTAATTACCATTCTGCCTTTCTTATTTATAAAACCCCACTCATCACCCAAAAGCACAAAGGACATAAGTACTAAAACTAATAGCTTTTTCATAATTCCTCCTTTTCTAATAAACGTACACTCTCTGTTTTTGCGAATGATTACCGAAAAGGACTTAATGCCAACAATGTAATTTTTATAACTGTGATTTTATTTTAGCGTAATTTTCTGTATAGTAAGGTTGAGATGTGCCTCCGATCCTACCTATCTCAGATTTACCCTTACTAATCCTATCTCCAGCAGGAGGATGAGAAGAAAGCAGTCCCAACACTGCAGGCGGAGGATTCCCTTCCATTGTTTTAAATTTTTCAAAAATCTGAATCATACCTTGAGGGTTATAACCTGCATTCTTCGCATACAAAATTCCATATCTATCTGCTTCAAACTCATTATCCCTGCTATAACCCTGAAGTATAAGCATTGCTGCTACATTTACAATATCACCGGCAACACCTTCAGCCTTATCACCAAGAGCAATTTGAGCAAGTATTGAATATCCATATATATTCTGCAGTTTTTTCATTGAATGCCGTGCCACAAGATGACTCACTTCATGAGATAAAACTCCGGCAAGTTGAGCTTCATTATCAAGAATTTCAAGCAATCCGGAGTAAACGTAAATATAGCCGCCTGGACATGCAAAAGCATTTATTTCTTTCTTATCAATAACCTTGAATTTATACTCTATATCCCTTCTATCACACACCCTGACAATCTTTTGTCCAACTCCGTTTACATAATTCTGTACAGCCGTGTTTTTTAATAATTTTTCCTTGGATTCAACGTCCGAAGCGACCTGCTGACCGATTTCAACTTCCTCTGCTGTAGAAATCAATATTATGTCGGTTTTCCCTCCGGGTCCTGTAGTTACACACGAAACAATAAATAGAAGTAAAAAAACAGTAAATTTCCTCATAAAAGAATTATATTGAATTTCGTCAGGTAGTCAATGGTTTTTTTGCTAGGTGGTTGGATCGTTGAATAGTAATATAGATCCTTCGGATCAGTTGAATAATCAACCAGTCATCAGTCACTAGTCGCCAGGCATCAGTCAAAAACAAAAATAGAGAGTAGGGAGAAGGGAGTAGTTAGCAGTAGAAATAACAGAAAAAATAAACTTTGTGTCTTCGTGTCTTTGTGTGAGAATAATTTTTTGGGGATGGGCTGAAAAAAACAAAATAACTTTTTTTCTCTGTGGTCTTTTTGTGTTCTTTGTTTCTTTGTGCCCTCTATGGTAAATTTATTGTTTTTTTGAAACAAATTTTCGCTATCCTGCGTCAAACTGAATAAACGGAGGTTAAAAATGTTAAAGTATAAATTTAAATATAGATTCAAACACTTAGAAGAGAAATTCTACCCATCAAATGATTTAGGTAATTATGATATTTATAACCCAGAAACCGTATCCTATTACAAATAAAAAGGAGGACTATTATGGGAAATCTAACCGGTCTAATAGGTCTAGTAATACCGCTTGTTGCTATATTATTCCCCATCTTTGTAATCTTTATCGTTTTTTACTTTGTCTTTTCAACAGATTATAAAAAAGAAAAATTAAAAAGGGAAGAAAGGTTAAAAGCAATAGAAGCCGGAGTGGAACTGCCACCGGAACCGGTACCCCAACCCGCTACACCGCTTGATTACCTGAGAAAAGGATTGATCTATCTTGGAATCGGTCTTGGCCTTGTGATTGGAGGTTCGTTCTTCGCATATAAAATGAGAGACGAGGGTATATATTTCTTCACAATGGCCGGTTTTGTTTTGACTTTCATAGGGGCTGCTCTTGTAGCCTACTATAAAATCCAGAGTAAATCGGAAAAATAAAATTCCCCTTCCTTTCAAGAAAAGAGGAGCAGGTTAATTCTGCTCCTCTTTTATATTTTATATATCGAAAAAACTCTTAAGTCTGTTTTACGCCCGGTGGTCTGCTAATAATAGCGATCACTGCGCCCAAAAGACAAAGTATACCGGTAACAGTAAATGCCATCGAATAACTTTTTGTTATCTCGAGCACTCTCGGGGCAAAAAGCGTACCGAGAAGTCCGCCAACACCGTAAGCCGTGAAAACCAAACCGTAATTAATCCCGATATTCTTCGTGCCGTAATAATCAGCAGTAATTGCAGGGAATAGAGCCAGGTAACCGCCGAAACATAATCCAACGATGTATATTCCTATCCAGTAGTAAAGAGGAAATACCTCTATAATGTTGTATAAAAGTATCGCGATACCATTTATAACCAGCATAAGAAAGAGTGTTTTCTTTCTACCCAACATATCGGACAGACGTCCCCAGAAAATTCTCCCTATTGCATTAAATATTGCAAGTGTTCCAACCGCTAACGCTGCAACCTTGGGAGTCAACCCAACAAGCTCTTGGCCTATGGGTGAAGTCTGTGCTATAATCATAAGTCCGGCAATACAACCGAAGAAATACATTATCCAGACAAGATAAAAAGACAGGGAGGAAAGCATCTCCCCCGGTCCGAAATCCAGTTTGGCCTTTTCTGTTTTTTCCGGAGGAATCCAACCTTCCGGCTTCCATCCCGCGGGTGGATTTCTTAAAATTTGTGAACCAATCACAATAACACCGAGAAAAACTATACCTAAAATTGCCAGAGTCGAAAAAACACCCATTCCGTCTATAAGGGCACGAGCTACCGGCGCCACGATTAGGGCTCCGGCTCCGAAACCGGCAACACTTAAACCCGTTATCAGACCTCTTTTATCGGGAAACCACTTGATTCCGGTTGCGACGGGGCATACGTAAGTAAAGCCTATCCCAAATCCTGAGATAACACCGTAACCAATAGTAAGCAAGATAAATGACCTGGAAAAAGCGGCTATTAGCATTCCTGCGCCTAAAACAATTCCTCCAACAGTTGCGACAAGTCTTGGTCCAGCCTTATCCTGCCATCTTCCTCCGATTATTGTTGCAATAGCAAAAGATATCAAAACCAAAGAAAATGGGAGTGTTGCCTGACTGGGAGAAAGTCCCAATCCTCCATTTGCAATCGATTGCTGCAGGGGTATACGAAATACACTCCACGCATAAATCGCGCCAAGACAAAGCTGAATCAGAACTGCTGCTCCCACTATCAACCATCGGTTAAAAACTTTATCTTCCTCCATCAAAAACCTCCTTTTAGGTTCATAATCTTTTACTTGGCTTCACCAATACCATCCACGGCTTCAGGATTAGCAAGTGTTGAAATATCCCCAACTTTCTCTCCAATTGCCTTGGCTCTTATTATTCTTCGCATTATCTTACCAGAACGTGTCTTAGGAACATCGTTAACAAACCCTATTTCGTCAGGTCTTGCAATTTTGCCGATTTCCTTTCCAACATGCTCTCGTAGCTCAGCTCTAAGTTCTTCTGAAGGGTCTGTTCCCCTCTTTAAGACTACAAAAGCAGTTATGGATTCACCTTTTAACTCATGAGGTTTACCGATAACGGCTGCTTCAGCAACTTTCGGATGACTTACTAAAGCAGATTCCACTTCCGAATTACCGATTCTATGTCCTGCAACGTTAAGGACATCATCTGCCCTACCCTGGACCCAGAAATAACCATCCTCATCCATCCTCGATACGTCACCGGCTAGGTAAGTATTAGGGAATTTACTCCAGTATACATTTTTATATCTTTCCGGGTCTTTATAAAGACCTCGGAGCATGCCGGGCCATGGTTTCAGTATAACTAAATTACCGCCCGCATTTGTAATCGGCTCGGCTTGTTCATTATAAACAGCCGCAGAAATACCTGGGAGCGGTTTTGTTGCCGACCCGGGCTTCAGCGGAGTAATCGGTAGAGGCGATATCAGAAAGTGACCGGTTTCTGTCTGCCACCAGGTGTCCATTATAGGACATTTTTCTCTGCCGATATATTTATGATACCATATCCAGGCTTCAGGATTTATTGGTTCACCAACTGTTCCCAGAAGTCGCAGCGAATCGAGGTTGCATTTCTGGGGGTGTTCATCTCCAAGCCTCATATGTGCTCTTATAGCCGTAGGAGATGTGTAGAGAACTGTTACTTTATGCTTCTCTACCATTGACCACCATCTCTCCGGTTCGGGAAATGCCGGCGCACCTTCATATATTATCGAAGTTGTACCAAGAATTAACGGAGCATAAACTATATAACTGTGACCCGTTACCCATCCTATATCAGCTGCGCACCACCAGACATCATCTTCCTTTAAATCGAATACCCATCTGAGTGTTTGCGCTGTACCAACAGCATAACCACCGTGGACATGTTGTATACCTTTTGGTTTTCCGGTCGTGCCGGAGGTGTATAAAATGTAGAGAAGGTCATTCGCATCCATCTTTTCTGTTTCACACTCTGCCGACTGGTCCTTTGTAATTTCTTCCCACCATAGGTCTTTTCCATCATTCCAGGGCACTTCATCGCCTGTACGCTTATAGACAATAAGATGTTCAACTGAAGGAGCAGCATTTACGGCTTCGTCAGCCTGTTTTTTCAAAGGGACTTTTTTCCCGCGCCTATAGAAAGAGTCACAGGTAATAGCCACTTTTGCTTCACAATCATTAAGCCTGTCTGCAAATGCCGTGGAACTGAAACCTGAGAAAACAACAGAATGAATCGCTCCAATCTTTGCGCACGCCATCATTGCTATTGGGAGTTCTACATGCATAGGAAGATATATCCCAACTCTGTCTCCCTTTTTAACTCCTAAAGTCTTCAAAGCGTTAGCCAGTTTGTTAACTTCCTCATAAAGCTCTCCATAAGTCCATTTTTTTATGTCCCCAGGCTCACCTTCAAAAATGTAGGCGACTTTATCTTTTCTTTCTGTTTTTACGTGTTTGTCGAGAGCATCATGAACGATATTGTATTCCGCTCCAACAAACCATTTGGCATATGGAGTATCCCACTCGAGAACTTTGTCGTAAGGTTTATACCATTCCACCAATTCTTTTGCCATTTCTCCCCAAAACCATTCTAAATCCTGCGACTTTTCCAACAATTCGTCTAAGTCTTTTATACCGTGCGCATCCATCCATTTCTTGACATTAGTCTGCTCGACGAATTCCTGCGTGGGTTTAAACACTCTTTTCTCCTCTAATAAAACACTTATGTCTTTTTTTTCTTCGTTACTCAATTTCTCCTCCCTTTAAATTTTACGATAATTTGGTTAAATCTGGAAAACTTTAATATAAAAGAACCGTGTAATTTTATTATATCGGTGATTTAGACTTTGTCAATACCGTATCCCCCACCTCCCCATTTTTTACCACAGAGGACACAGAGAAATGAAAAACACACATAGAACAAAAAAGAAAAGAATATATTTGATTTGTTAAAAATCTTTCCTTATTACTCCTTTTTGCATAGAAGATCAGCGGGGATTGACTTTTACTACTCATTACATAGAATAGATAAAGGAGACTGGCTGATGTTTAATATTAAAATTACCGGGACTGGGTCTTACCTACCCGAAAAAATCTTAACAAACTTTGACCTGGAAAAAATGGTAGATACTTCCGATGAATGGATTACAACAAGAACCGGAATAAAAGAAAGACATATCGCAGATAAAAATGAAACTCCTTCGGATTTGGCTACGAAAGCAGCCAGGAAAGCTCTGGAAATGGCTGAAATCCCGGCGAAGGAATTAGATGTGATCATGGTTGCTACGATAACACCGGATAACTTTTTTCCGGCAACCGCATGTTGGGTTCAGAAAAAGCTTGGAGTCAAGACCAACATTCCAACTTTCGATATTAGCGCTGCGTGCTCAGGATATCTTTATGGACTTATCTTAAGTGCCAGCATGATAAAAACGGGCATGGCAAATAAAATTCTACTATGCGGTAGTGAAACCCTTTCAAAAGTCACAAACTGGGACGATCGTTCCACCTGTATTCTTTTTGGAGACGGGGCAGGATGTACGGTAATAGAAAAATCAAATGGAGATTCAGGATTGCTTTCTTATATGTGGGGTGCGGATGGAAGACTCGGAAAACTTTTGATTCAGGAGGCAGGAGGAACAAAAATGCCTCCAACTCTAGATACTGTCAAAAAAAACCTCCACACAGTATCAATGCAGGGCAGTGAGGTTTATAAACACGCGGTCACCAAAATGAAAAAAGCTGCAATTGAGTCCTTAAAAAAGGCTAACTTGGATGGTGAAGATGTAAACGTATACATACCTCATCAGGCAAACATCAGAATTATAGAGGCTACAATCAAAAGAGCGGGAATCCCTATGGAAAAAACTGTTATCACAATTGATAAAACCGGTAATATGTCTGCTGCCACCATACCCGTTGGAATTGACTGGGCAGTAAGAGACGGTAGGCTTAGAAGAGGAGATATACTTCTTTCTACGGCTTTCGGTGGCGGTTTCACATGGGGTGCCACGGTATTAAGGTGGTAATCAAATGCTCGAATTAAGGCTTCACGGCAGAGGCGGACAGGGAACTGTAGTCGCGACAAAAATACTCGCCGAAGCGCTATCTTCCGAAGGAAAATTCATACAGGCTTTCCCTGAATACGGAGTAGAAAGAAGAGGTGCCCCGGTCAGAGCTTTCTTACGTATCAGTGACGATACAGTATATGAAAGATCCAAGATATACGAACCTGACCATATAGTTATTCTCGATCCAACCCTTATAGGTTTTATTGAACTTACAGACGGATTAAAAAAAGGCGGCTGGATCATCGTAAACACCACAAAAAATCCCGAAGAATTCGGTTTTGACAGTAAATTCAAGGTTGCCGCTGTTCCGGCGAGGGAAATTGCTATAAAGTACCATTTGGGGAGCGAATCCACACCTATAGTAAACACGGCAATACTTGGCGGTGTTATAAAAATACTAAAGCTCTGTAAGTTAGAATCACTTAAAAAAGCCATAAAAAATGCAGTCCCCAGAAAAAAAGAAGATAACGTTAAAGCAGCAGAAGAATCTTACGAAAGAACAAGGGTCTGAAAATTGGCAAAAAAATCTTACAAAATAATTATTTACAAAAAAGAAAAGGATCTTCCCTCTTCGGCAATTTCCTTCTCTTCAATGGAATATAATAAAACCGGAAGCTGGCGGAACTTTCGCCCAATAATAGACTACGATAAGTGTACTGATTGCTTGATCTGCTGGAAATTTTGTCCTGAAGGCGCTATAAAGCTAAAAAAAACAAAGAAAAAAGATAAAGAAGAAATAAAACAACCCGTAATCAATTATGAATACTGCAAGGGCTGCGGTATTTGTTGGGAAGAATGCCCCTCGGGAGCCATAGATATCGAAGAGGAAGAAAATTGAGAAAAGTCTTAATGGGCAACCATGCCTTATCTTACGGGGCTAAACTCTCCCGAGCTCAGGTAATATCGGCATATCCGATAACACCACAAACTGAAGTTGTAGAGCTTCTATCCGAAATGTGCGCATCGGGAGAACTTAATGCTAAATTTATCAAAGTAGAATCCGAACACTCCGCTATGGCTTCACTTATAGGGGCTTCTGCTGCGGGAGTTAGGACATTTACTGCTTCATCATCACAGGGAACTGCCCTTATGCACGAAATGCTACATTGGGCTGTAGGCGCCAGAACTCCTGTAGTAATGGGCAATATAAATCGGGCTTTTGCCCCACCATGGTCTATATGGACGGAACAGAACGATTCTCTTTCACAGAGAGATACAGGTTGGATGCAAGTTTACGCACAGAATAATCAGGAAGTTCTGGACTCGGTCATCCAAGCTTATAAAGTTGCCGAATCTGTTGAGTTACCTGCAATGGTAATCCTGGCTGCTTTTGTTCTTTCGCACACCTCTGAAGCAATTGAAATACCGGAACAGGAAAAAGTCGATAAATTTCTTCCACCTTACGAAAGAGAATACAAGCTCGACCCTGATGACCCCCATACTTTCGGGGGCCTGACCACTGCTGATAATTATTATGAACTCAGATATAAAATCCAAAAAGCTATGGAAAAAGCTCTTAACAGATGGGAAGAAACAGGAGAAGAATTCGAAAAAATATTTGGCCGTAAATATGGTCTTGTAGAAACATACAGAACTCGCGATGCGAAAAATCTTATAATTTCCTCAGCAACTATTGCTTCCACAGCAAGAAAATCAATAGATATACTGCGGGAAAAAGGAGAAAAAGTCGGTTTACTACGAATACGGGTCTTCAGACCCTTTCCTGCAGAAAAAGTACGTAAGATTTTAAGCTCGGTCGATAAAGCTGTTGTTATAGATAGGAATATCGGATTCGGAGCTTCCGGGATATTCTTTCAAGAAATTAAAGCTGCAATGTACAACGAAAAAGATTCTCCTCCGATATTCGGAGTAATAGCTGGGCTCGGCGGACGGGATGTCACAAGTAAAAATATAATCGAAATTTATGAAGAAGTTAAAAAAATGAAAAAGCCTAAATCGGATATTATCTGGAAAGGTTTGAAGATATGAAATTAAAAATACCGCAAGAAGAAATAATGAGCTGTGGGAATGTCGCCTGCCAGGGATGCGGTGGAAATATCGCAATGAGACATGCACTTAAAGCTCTGGGTAGAAACACAGTCCTTACAATACCGGCATGCTGTTGGACTGTAATAGACGGACCATTTCCATATTCGTCGGTGAATGTTCCTCTTTTCCACGCAGCTTTTGCAACTGCCGCATCTACTGCTTCCGGAATAAGAGCAGCATTCGAAATAATTGGTAAAAAACCCAACGTCGTTGCCTGGGCAGGAGACGGAGGCACATATGATATAGGACTTGGGACACTTTCAGGTGCAGCTGAACGAAATGACGACATGATATACGTATGCTATGATAATGAGGCTTATATGAATACGGGTGTCCAGCGAAGCAGCGCAACTCCAATTAAAGCCTGGACTACTACTACTCCTGTGGATCGTCCGAAAACAAGCCAGAAGAAAGACATTATTTCAATAATGGCGGCTCACCGGATTCCATATATAGCGACAGCTTCTATTGCTTATCCTGAAGACATGATAGAGAAATTCAAAAAAGCTAAGGATATCGAAGGCATGCGCTTTATACTTATCTTTTCACCCTGTCCGACCGGATGGAAATATCCTCCTCAATTAACAGTAAAGTTGGCACGACTTGCCGTACAGAGCAATCTTTTTCCTTTAATAGAAATAGAAAATGGCTCAAAATGGAGATTAACTAAAAAATTTGCTAAAGTAAAACCTATTTCCGAATATTTAAAACTACAGGGAAGATTCAAACATTTAAAAGAAAAAGACATTTCCCTTATACAAAAAAACGTCGAAGAAGATTGGAAACAGCTATTAAAGAAGATAGAAAAATAATTATACGAAAACCTATTGATTATTATTAAATATTACTTAAAATATTTAAAAGGAGGTTTGAATGTCAGGACATTCAAAATGGCACAGTATAAAACATCAGAAGGCACAAGAAGATAAAAAAAGAGGTAAGATATTTTCTAAATTATCTCGAAAAATCTCAGTAGCCGCAAAGAAAGGTAAAGACCCGGAAAAAAATGTTGAACTAAGAAATATCGTTCAGGAAGCAAAAGATAATGATATGCCTAAAGATAATATTGAACGAGCAATACTTCGAGGTTGCGGAGAATTACCTGGAGTGGAATACGTCGAAACGAAATACGAAGGATACGGCCCGGGAGGAGTTGCCTTGTATATCGAATGTTTGACCGACAATAAAAACAGAACCGCATCCGATATGAGACATACAATGGAGAAACATGGTGGTAAATTAGGAGCGGAAGGATGTGTATCTTATATTTTTGAAAAAAAGGGACTGATAATTGTTCCAAAAAAAGATGTTTCGGAAACAGAACTTTCCGACGTAGCGATCGATGCCGGAGCAACGGATATAAACGAGGAAAAAGATACGTACGAAATTCAAACCAACCCAACTGAACTGCACAAAGTTTATAATGCGTTGCAGGATAAAAAAATCCCCGTCGAACTTTACGAGCTCACTTTCCTACCCAAAGCCACAAAGGAAGTAGACGATAAAGATGCCAGAAAAATTCTCAAACTTTTATCCGTACTGGAAGACCTTGAAGACGTTCAACAAGTTTATTCCAATTTCGACATTGCAGATGATATTCTAGCTGAAATAGGTTCCGAAATTTGAAAATACTGGGAATAGATCCGGGACTTTCCCAAACTGGAATAGCAATACTATCGAAAGAAAAGAAAAAAACTAAACTTTCATGGGAACTATTGAAACATAAGGTTTGCGAAGACAGACTTAATAAATATTTCACATCCCTTTCTAAACTAATAGAAACGGAGAAACCGGATCAACTTGTAATAGAGAGTATATACAGAGGACCAAACATACAAACCCTAATAAAAATAGCCGAAATTCGTGGAGTCTATCTGTTGCTTTCTCAAATGAAAGGTTTACCTCTTCAGGAATTTACTCCCCGTGAAATCAAACAATCGGTAACCGGTTCAGGAGCTTCCTCTAAAGAGCAGGTAAGATATATGGTTAAGAATATATTGGGCATCTCGGAAGAAATTCCGCTGGATGTGTCCGATGCCTTTGGCGCAATAATATGTTATCTCAACAAAGAAAATATATATGCTGGAATCAATTAAAGGTGTAGTTTTAGATATTGAAAAAAACAAAATCAATGTAAGTATCGGCGGCTTTGGACTCCTTGTCAATGCTGTTTTAGAGAACGAAAAACCGATAATAGGTGATGAAATCTTCTTTTATACCCATTTGTCGATAAGTCAAAATGGTATAGATATTTACGGTTTTGAAAATAAGTCAGAAAGAGAACTTTTCAGGGCACTTATTAAAGTACCTAACATAGGCCCAAAAACAGCTTTTTCGCTGATGCTTGGGCTCGGAGGGCATGGATTAAGAAAAGCCCTTGAAGATAATGACCCAAACCCAATATCCAAAATAAAAGGCATAGGCAGTAAAACTGCGAAAAGAATAATACTTGAGCTAAAAGACAAGTTAAAAACATCACCGACTAAAGAAGCAGAAGAGGCAAAGAAAGCTCTCATATCAATCGGATACAGTTCTAAAGAGGCAGATCAGGCTATATGCGAAGTAATAAAAGAAGAAGAATATCTTTCGGTAGATGAAATCGTAAAAAAGGTTTTAAAAGAAATATGAGAATAACTTCTCCTTCAAAAGATCCAATAGATGCCCAATACGAGAAAAATCTACGGCCCAGATATTTTTCGGAATTTATCAATCAAGACAGAGTAAAAGAAAATCTTCAAGTTTTTACGGAAGCGGCCAAGAAAAGGGATGAACCTCTCGACCACGTCCTGCTTTTTGGTCCTCCGGGACTGGGAAAAACAACACTCGCACACATCATCGCCAGAGAAATGGAAGTCGATATTATGGCCGTTGCGGGACCGGTTCTTCAAAAACCACGGGACCTGGCTGGAATTCTTACGAAACTTCACAGATTCGATGTTCTGTTTATAGATGAAATTCACCGGATAAATAAAGATGTAGAAGAATATTTATATCAAGCTATGGAAGACTTTTCCATAAATATAATGATTGATTCGGGTCCGGCTGCACGCTCGATAGAAATAAACCTTCAACCCTTCACTCTGGTAGGAGCGACAACGAGAACAGGACTTCTGTCTGCACCTCTTCGTTCACGCTTTGGCTATATTCCGCGTCTAAACCATTACCAAGCAGAAGATTTAAGTCAGATAATCAAACGTTCTTCTTCCATCCTTGAAATTAAGATGACAAGTGATGCAGGAGATGAAATAGCGAAAAGATCACGAGGAACTCCGAGAATAGCCAATAGGCTCCTGCGGAGGGTCCGAGACTTCGCAGAGGTTAAAGGTAAAGGTAAAATCGACTTAGAAATAACGAGATATGCCCTTGAACAACTCGAGGTAGACACCATGGGACTCGATATAATGGATAAAGCAATCCTTAAAAGTATAATTGAAAAATTTAACGGAGGCCCAGTGGGACTAAAAACACTTGCCACTTCAGTCGGAGAAAAAGAGGAAACAATAGAGGAGGTTTTTGAACCATTCTTGATAATTAGCGGCTTTCTAAAACGCACTCCGCAGGGCAGACAGGCAACACCACTCGCTTACGAGCATTTAAAAATAGATCCCCTTAAAGAAAAAGGGAAAACGTTATTTTAAAGAAGTCAGAAGGTGAGGAGTCAGAATTCAGAATCCCACCACCCCTTCACTAAAACCAAATACCTAAGACCTAAAACCTAATAAACCCTTGACATTCCTATCAAAAAGGATTATGATTTCATAATAGCAAACTAAAAAAGGAGGTCATATGAAAAAGTTTGCAGTGTTGGTTGTTTTATTACTTATAAGTGTACCTCTCTCTGCCGGAGTACTCGGCTTATCAGCGGGAGCAATGGGCGGAGTCGAAATGTGGAAGATAAATGTCGAGGGGGCAGAAATGCAGACCTATCCGGCTTTTGGAGCCATGGCTACTTTTTCGCCGCCTATTCTACCGGTCGGCTTACGAGGCGCAATTGAATATACATGGAAATCCGAAACAGCAGAAACAATACTTGGGGATGTTACAACTAAAATATCTTATCTTTTTATTCTACTTGGACTTGAATATTCCATCGCTCCACCTCTTTCCCCTGCATCTTTTTACGTCGGTGTAGGCGCAGAAATGACTACGACTACAGCAAGTATGTCTGGCGCTTTAGATATTAGCGCTTCATCGACCGATTTCGGCTTCCTGGCTTATACAGGAACAAGTTTCACCATGGGACTAATGGGATTTTTCGCCGAAACCGGATACGGGATTATATTTATGGAAGGCGGAAGCCTTACTCATATTCCTATAAGAGGCGGAATAAAAATCAGCATTTAACTTTAAAAAACCTGCTGTTAAATTTTTACCGAAAATTATAAACCTTAAAAGGAATAGATATTATAACAAAGTGTACAGAAACAGCAAAATCAATGTTTCTGTATACTTTGTTTTTTTATGAATATTTTGTCGAAAAAATGATATAAGAAGAAAAAGGAGGCGAAAATGAGTAATGGAGCAGCAGGAGCATATGAGGCAGTTGCAAAAGCAATTAAAGCTTCAGGAGCTATTGTAAGACTAAAGGAAGAAGATTTTATTAAAATAATATCCAGGGCCGAAAATCCCGTTATTATCGTATCAAAGGGAGGATTCATGAAAAAAGATTTCGATTATCTCACATCTTACAAAGGCTTAATTTTTTACTCCAGAACAAAAAATGAAATAAATCTACCCGGCAACTCCGAAATCATATCCGCACAACAAATATGGATACCTCTTTAGAGAGAATATCTTGAAATTTATAACAATCTATACAACTCTTGGGGATAAAGCTATTACTGAAAAGATAGCCAAAACATTAGTCAACGAAAATTTAGTCGCATGCGTAATTTTTTTTCCTATCGAATCCGTATACAGATGGAAAGGAAAGCTCACCCGTGGCAGGGAGTATGCTCTTATTATGAAAACAAGAAAATCTCTGTATTCAAAAGTCGAAAAAAGATTAAAAGAATTACATCCTTACGAAGTTCCCGCAATCGTTTCGTACGAAATGAAAGAAGGCTTAGAAAGTTATCTTTCCTGGATAAAAAAAGAAACCACAGATACATAAAAGAGTGAATTAGTAAATTAGTAAAAAAATAAAACGAACTTACCGATTCACAGATATACCAATAAACTAAATCTTGCTAACGGCTAAAAGCGAAAATCTAAAAGCTAAGTTAAGAAATTTACCTGACAAGTATCATTTCATGCCTTAAAACAAAGTCTTCTGCCTTCATAAGACAGAAGTAAATACCAGCTGATAAACCTTCCGCATTCCAATCAACGGTATGTCTTCCTGGATCTCTATCTTCTGAAACCAAATTGGCAACTTCCTGACCAGCTAAATTATATACACTCAAATTTACATAACTTCTTACCGGAATCTCAAACCATATCGAAGTTGTTGAAGCAAAAGGATTCGGATTATTATACAATTTGAACGCAACCGTTTTATCTTCATAGGGATCCTCGATTCCATCTTCCCCTTCTAAGGCTGCTTGTATTGCATAATATGCCGGTTTTGCCGCATAAACGGTGTCAAAAAGTGATGGGTACCAATTGGGGGGATCATCCCCAGCATGCCATCCGTGCAAATCTTCTATATGCCAGGTGTTCCATCCGACTTTACCGGTAAAACGTTTCTCCAGTAAAACGTCTAAAATAGCACGGTACGTAGCCGCTTGCGCGTCAAAATGTTCTTGCGTTGGACCATCCTTCACCCATACACTTGCTTCCGTAACATGAAATTCGAGATTGTTAGCATGCGCCCAATCGATTAAGGCTCTTATAGAGTTTAACCTTCCTGGTGTTTCATAGCCATAATCCACATGGGCCTGCCATCCGATTCCATCTACCCGAAGGCCCAAATCCCGAAGGTAAAGCACCGTCTGCTTGATTAAATTCCAGGAAGCGGTATTGTACGGTTCTTCATGGTGGTTGTAAATTAACTTTATATCGGGAGCACATGTATCCGCTATTTCAAAAGCTTTTATAATATAAATAGGAACCCCAGCAGTGTCGAGACCCATTTTATACCAGGGACATTCCCAGCCTGTTCCCGGTTTATCTGTGTGCCAGCTTCCACCAACTACAGTTTCATTAACAACATCCATGTAATCAAATTTTGGCGTACCGTTATATCTTTGACAAACCGCCACCATAAAATCGCACATGTTTGTATCCAGCTCCTCAGGTGTTCTGCTATCATCCTGAGCCCAACCGGAACACTGTGGCCCGATTGGACCATGCATTCTTAGTATCTCAATATTATGATCACTCATCATGGGAATCCATCTATCGGTATTAAACCAATTATAATAATCTGCATTATCAGGATGAATGCTCCATTGCTTAAAATCGTTCTCAGGCGTAACATAATTGAATTCCCTACCCAGAATCATTCCTGTAAGTGTTCCATAAGCCCAGACACCTGTAGTTGCGCCGATAAGAACACTGTCTCCAAACTCACCAGCTACAATCTCCCGGAGTCTGCGGCCTGAAGGCACCGGCTGAGCCTGGACTTTAAGAGAATAGATGAAACAAAGAAATAATAAAACAATCATTACACGTTTAATCAATCAAAACCCCCAATTATTATGACTGAACCTCAACATATTAAACATTCCACCCTACCTAACACATATAATTTTTTTATTTAAAACGACCCTGCCGGCTACCATCTTACAAAAGTAAATCCCGGCAGGAAAATCACTTAAATCCGAAAGCAATATATATTCATTATCGGCTGTTCTACCTCCTGAAAACAATGTTTCGAGTTCCTGTCCTAAAACATTATATAATTTTATACTCACATCACAATCCTGTGAAATCCCATATACTATCCTTACAATGGAATTAAAAGGATTAGGACTAACTCTAAGATAATAACCTATTGGTTGAGCATTATGCGCACTTCCCTTCGGAGTATTTACATCAAGTAAAGCCTGGTATTTTGGAGCTATTGTCATATAATCACTAACCGATCCTATTTGATATACCGATTCAAGATGTCCCCAGGAACCCCACCGCGACTCACGTTCACTAACATAACTATAAGCCATAAAAAGCTTACAGTCAATATCTTCTTCCGTATGTTTTCTAAAATTATGCATATATAAATCATACATTCGTGGATGTATTTGTGCATCCCAAACCGCATGGTTATAATCATACTCGCCCTGCATCCAGGGCTGCATATGTTGCCCACCTTCATAAACTAGATAATCAATATCGAACGCGTTAACAAACTCGTCTGTACCATCAGTCCAGGAGCCCGATGTCGTATCATAAATAGAGAATACGGCATCGATTATCATTTCAGGCGTCACATCATCGGGGTCCATACTGTTCCACTGATTGTGATGCTCCTCGGAAAAGTTAAAATATCCCGCAACAGAAAATGCGTCACAGCCTGCGCCTGTACTCGTATTGTATATAGGATCCGTAAGAGGAGTTCCGTCTAAATCACGTTTAAAAAGATATCTAAGAATACGTCCGGTATTACCGTACCACGCATGCTGTCCGGTACCAACTCTTACCAAACGTTCTCTATTCGCACCGGTAAATACCTCCATCCAGAGACGGAAAGTGCGCTGCATCATGTACGCGTCTTTCTCGGGATGGCAATAATTAACAGGATCAATCGAAGTAAGATCATCGATAACATACTGGTTATTATGTCCCGGTGCATTCTGCCCTACGTAATGAGATTGAGAAAACCCCCAGTTCCAGATTTCATTTGAATATTCCAAATATACTTTCAAATCAGTATCAAGGCTATCTCTAACCAGTTCGGCAAATCTTGTTATATAATCATCATCAGCCTGATGCGGTATACAGAACCAGGCATCAACGCCTAGTTCATTACATAAACGCACTGCATGTTCGATCGGCATTCCATCTTCTAGTCCATGCGAATAATAATAGGGTTTGCTTCTTGTGTCCCACTCTTTCTGTTCGGAGCCATTCGTCTGCATCCAATCCATAAATCTAAGAGCATGAAAAGGCTTTAATCCTTCTAAGAACTTTTCATTAAAAAAGGGCATCTCTTCTTCCCGACCGTCATACTCCTGCGGAATAATTCGAATATTCCTAATATGATTTCCTTCTGTTGAACTATATATATTAATCCAAACATGTTCCGTATAACCGGTTAATTCAATCGAATATTTATTAGAATCTAATCGTACATGCGTTGCATTATTAATAGTAATTTGTCCATGTCCATCGAACATGAGTATATACGTACCCAGATAGTTATTATTTATTAAAGTTCGTACCCCCTGCGGGCCCTCACCAAAAGGAGTATATGGCAACAGAACAGGATATCCGCAGGAATCAAGCGGAATCGAATCGATTAATTCGGTATTCCAGCTTGTATCGGCTGCAGTATTAAAACTAAGCCAGGGACTGGCAGTCTTCATAACATCATTATAAACAAGACACTTGGAATAGTAGCTATTCGAACCAATATTTATTCCGATCGGAAGCTGCGGAATTTCTTGGGTGTAAGCTATAATATTTATAAAGGAAAAACATATAAAAATAATTTTATGTCTCATCGGGGAACCTCTCTGTATATATTACGATTATAATATAATATTTCCACTATGTCAAGTGATACAAATGGGGTTGCTAAGGTAAGGTTTTAGACTATCTTCTAATAAATTTTTAAGAGGAAATCTTGAACAAAAACATAAAATTAAGAGAAAATGGAATTGGCGATTTTGTGCGCTTGGCAATATGGATGTGGGGGCGTTCCAGTCCCAAAAGAATGCTTTTTTTCTTAAAAGTCGGCACAAGGCTTTTACTTGCGAAAAGAAGAAGAGAAAAGAAACAAAAGACAATAAAAGGCAATATCCCTGCTGTGATAGCAATCAGTCCGACAATGAGATGTAATTATAATTGCAGAGGCTGCTATTCAAGAGACAGAAAATCAGATAACGAGCTTTCAACAGAAGAGCTTGATTCTCTTTTTGATGAAGCAGAAGACCTTGGGGTACTTTCTGTAGTAGTTACGGGCGGAGAACCATACCTTCGAAGTGACACAATCGAACATATGGAGAAACACAAGAGACTTCTTTTTGTTCCAATAACAAATGGCTCAAAGATAACTCCGGAACTTACCAAACGTATCCGGAAAAGCGGAAACATAATCCAACTTGTCAGCATAGAAGGCTTCGAGAAACACACTGACAACAGAAGAAAAAAAGGGTCTTATCAGATAGCTCTTCGGGCAATGAAAAATTTGCGAAATGCCGGCGCATGTTTTGGTTTTGCGGCAACAAATACTTCCGAAAATTCAAAATTACTTGGAAACGATGCATTTATAGACAGTATGGTAAAACTCGGATGTTCTATCGGATATTTTACGGAATACGTACCCTGCGGACCAGATCCAAAATTAGATTGGGTTTTAAGTGAAGAGGAGAGAAAAGCTTTTCGAGAAAAAATCCTGGATTTCAGAAATAGAAAACCAATTGTGCTGGTTCAATTCCCGCAGGATGAATACGGCGAAAACAATCGTTGTACAGCTGCCGGAATTCAATCTTTACACATTAATTCCGAAGGAGGAATCGAACCCTGTCCGTTTATAAATATCTCCATTGAAAATATTAGAAAAGGGGGCTTAAAAGCAGCCTGCGAGTCTCCTTTTCTAAAAGCAATCCGGGAAAGAGGAGAATTACTACAGAGAGAAAAACTTGCATGTTCACTATTTGAACATTACTCGGAGTTGAAAGAATTAGCGAAAAAAAAGGAAAGAGCCAAGGATCAACCCGGATAATCACAGATAAAATAATAATTTGTTGTTCATTAAATTTACGGCTCAAGGGTTCGAGGATTCCAGTGTCCAAGTAAAAAAAACAATAAAAAAATCAGTGTATATCCGTGTAAATCAGTGGCTAATAATTTGGTGGTATGGGGGATGCCGATTTAACCATTCAACAATTTGACCATTTAACTTTTTTTTTATTCTTCGTGTCTTTGTGCCTTTGTGGTTAATTCCCCGTTTGACAATTTACAAAAAAATGATAATATTACTGGGAGAAATATTATGAGTTTGAATTGCGGAATTATCGGACTTCCCAACGTTGGTAAGTCTACTATATTCTCTGCACTAACCTGTCTTTCGGTAAAGGCAGAGAACTATCCGTTCTGTACTATCGAACCAAACCTGGGAATGGTCGAAGTGCCCGACGAAAGGCTAACTAAAATAGCAGATATATTAAATATAGAAAAAAGAATACCGGCAACAGTTGAATTTGTAGATATAGCAGGTCTTGTTGAAGGAGCTTCAAAAGGAGAAGGCCTGGGAAATCAATTCTTGAGTCATATCAGAGAAGTTAATGTTATAATTCATATAGTTAGATGTTTCGAAGATCCGGATGTCTCTCATCCTTACGAAAATATAGATCCAATTCGCGATATCGAAGTAATAAATATGGAACTGATATTAGCCGATCTCGGGGCCGTTGAAAAAAGCCTTCAAAAAAACACAAAACTGCTCAAAAGCCAGGACCAAAAGCTAAAAAAGGACGCTCAGACTAAAGTAGCTTTACTAGAAAAATTGCAGCAGGAACTAAAAAAAGGAATACCTGTAAAAAATATAGGTCTAAAGGACGAAGAGGAAAAATCGATAAGGGATTTAAATCTTCTTACTACAAAGAAAGTTTTATATGTCTGCAATATCGACGAAAATAGCATAAATAGTGAAAATAAATTTACTGAATCGGTGAAGAGTTATGCGAAAAAGGAAAATGCATCTGTAATTGAAATTTGCGGTAAGGATGAACAGGAAATAGCAGCAATAAAATCAGAAGAGGAAAGAAAAGAATTTATGGAAATGTTGGGTTTAGAGGATCTAGCTCTTAACCGTCTTATAAAAACTGCATTTAATCTTTTAGGATTAGAAACTTTCTTTACAGAAAACGGATCTGAAGTCCGTGCCTGGATGTTTAAAAAAGGAATAAAAACACCTGCTGCTGCAGGTATTATTCATACTGATTTCGAAAAAGGATTCATTAAAGCGGAAGTTTTCCAGTGTACCGATTTATTCGAATATGACTCCAAAGCACACATAAAGGAACACGGAAAAATAAGAATAGAAGGTAGAGATTATGAGGTAAAAGATGGTGATGTTCTTTTGTTTCATTTTAAGGTATGAAAAAAGAAATAGCCACGGATAAACACGGATGAACACAGATCAAAAATACTTTTATAATTTCAAAAAAAATATAAAATGGGGTAGGGATGGGAAATCCGTGCATATCTGTGCAAATCTGTGGCCAATAAAAATATCATTTTGCTTTTTGCTTTTTAATATTTTATTTGACTTATGAGCTGGGTTAATTTTCATACTCATTCAAATTTCGATGACGGAAATGCAATGCTGGAGGAATACGTCGAGGAAGCCTTAAAACAGGATGTCGCTATTCTAGGTTTCAGCCCACACAACCCTCTGCCTTTCTCAGTAGATTGGGTTATAAAAAAGAAAGATTACAAAGAATACTGTAAAACCGTTCTCAAGCTTTCGGAAAAATACAAAGATAAGATCAGAATACTTCTCGGACTGGAGATGGATTTCTTACCCAATTTAAACTCTTTCTACAAAGAAGGAATAGATTTCTCTAAACTGGATTTCTCAATAGGGTCCGTACATTTCGTTAACTTTTTCGATAAAAATATAGGATGGGCAATCGATGAAAGCGAAGAAGACTTCGAAAAAGGACTAGACGAAATCTACAAAGGAAACATAAAAAAGGTTGTGGGAGATTATTACAAATTAATCAGAGAGATGTTGAGATTAGAGAATCCCGACATTATAGCACATCTTGATTTGATCAAAATGAACAATAAAGGGGGAAAATACTTCTCCGAAGAAGAAAACTGGTACAAAGAAACTGTTCTCGATACCTTGAACACTATTGCCAAATCACATTCAATTTTAGAGGTGAATACCGGAGGAATCGCAAGAGGCAAAACGGATTCTTTATATCCAAGCAACTGGATTATCGAGGAAGCTTACAATATGCGCATCCCCATAACTCTATGTTCGGATGCGCACTCTCCGGAACAGATAACCGCAAAATTTAAGGAAGCAGCTTTATTACTAAATTCTATCGGATATAAAGAAGTTTATATCCTGCATAAAAAAACATGGTCTCCTCATCCGTTTTCGGTTGAAGGGATTGAACTTTAATATCGATTCTGCCACAGAGACACAGAGAACACAGAGATTTTTTGCCGTCAGCTGTCGGCGGTCAGCTTTTTTTAACTCACACAAAGACCACAAAGTTTTAATATTTTTTTTCTAACTGCCAAAGGCGAGAAGCTAAGAGCTTATTCCAACAAAAAATCACATCAATAGCCTATTTTTTTTACCGTTGGCCCTCGACGGTAAGTCGTCAGCTTTTTAACTTTACTAATTTAAACCTAAACCGGTATCCTTCCGCTAACTTTTGCGTATCTTAAGAACTCTACAAACGCAATTATAAATACAACGTCAAGTATCCCGAAAACAACAAGAGCCAGAGGAACAACCGCATAAGTAGAAAACAATATTGCTCCCAGTATATAGATAATCTTCATACCGGTACCAATTTTAACGAGATCTACATTTCTATAAAGGTTCTTCCAGACCAGGAAATATCCTATTCCTATCATTCCTATGAAAGCCGCGCAAACCTGAAAATATATGGGGGGATCCGGCAATTGTCTTAAAAGAACATGCGCGTGTAACCATTTATAGAAAAAGCAAAACCCGAAGCCCAGTACAAAATCATATAAACCCGCGATGATAAATAAGACTTTATAATACCTCTCCTTTTCCATACTATACCTCCTTTAAGATTTTACGATACTTTCATTATACGCTAAAAATCATAATATGTCAATATAATTATTCTATTTGAAGAAAAATAAACAGATAATAAACGAATAGGAAGCCCATGACAAACAAAACAATCGACAGCAATGGATTTACCAACGCGATAAATGAAGTTTCAAACAACACAGTACCTGAAAAATTCCATTTTAATGAACCGGCAGCCTTTTCTCCTCCTGGATACCGAAATAATAAAAGAGCCGTATAAAAAATCAAAAGAAAAGAAATACCGTTTAGAATGAAAAACCAGTTATTATTATCCGGTTGCCACAATTTAAAGTATAGAACAGTAAAGAGAGCTATATAAGGAATAAAAGCCATTGGTAAATTTAAATATCTGGCTTTTTCCGGAGACAATAAGACAACCAGAGTCTTTTTTCCTATTTTCTTATCGCCGATATAATCTTTATAGTAAGTAAAGAATGTCATAGTAGAGAACATTAACGCTACAAACAAAGACACGAATACTAAATCTTTATTGGCAAACACTATAAATAAAGTTTGTTTACTAACAGCTAACGCACCATAAAAAGGACACACACTTAAAAGTATTCCAAACCAGATATTCCCTAAAAGCGGAACAGCTTTTAAATATTCGTACAAAATGTTAAAAACATAACCGATCAGATAGACTATTAGAGCATACGGATTCAAAACATAGGAAATAACTGCGCCCACAACGAAAAGAATAAAAGTAGTTATGAGAGCGTATTTAATATTTAATTCTCCTGAAACCATCGGCCTGTTAGGTGCATTTATTCTATCTTCTTTTATACCCAGGTAATCATTCACAATCTGATTTATCCCCCAGCTTGCGAACAAAAGAACCAGTACCAGGAACTTCCTAAGAATATTTACTTCCGTTCCCGAAAAAACGATTCCCAACCATCCTGCTATACCGGTAGCGAAAAAAAGGTACGGTCTCATAGATTTAATATAAGCCCGTATGAACTTACTCTTTTCCATAAAGTCCCATTTTTTTATAAAGTGGTGTTTCTTCTCCCAAATCCCAATCTTTAACAATGGAAATTGTTTTTTCCTTGGGCAGAGGAACCTTCCTTTCTTTCTGTGCTAGTATAGCTTTCTCTATTTTTTTCGCTTCGGTACAACAAAGCCAGTTTGTTCCGGGTTTTTGAAAATAACTTTTCATTCTTTTGTAGATAACCAAAAAAACTTCATCCTGGACATTTCCAAAAGAAACATTCGTAAACTCACAAGGTTGAACCTCACCATGGTGATTGAGGTAAAATCTTTCAATGCCGCCCGCTGTACATCCGAAGTTTTCTTTTAAAGATTCAAAAACCTGAGATGACATGGCGGGATAATTTCTGTATTTAAAATGTTTGTTAAACAGGGTATGGGAACGTGCCATTTTCTTTATAGTCTCATCTTTCAAAGGATCCTCTCTACCCAACCACCCTCCCGCGGGTTTTCCGTGTATTAACTGTACATAGCTGCAACCATAGTCTTTTGCCAATTTCATTATTTTTTCGATCCCACCGTCCTCGATAGTTTCCTTAGTCGGACAGCAATTTATTGCCGTAGCTATACCAGCTTCCCTGAAAACTTCGAGAGCCAAAATGGCAGCGTCGAAAGCTCCTTCTTTTCCGACGAATCTATCAAATTTTATTCTGTCCCAATGATGAACGGAAATCATAACGCCGAAAACACCTGCTTCTTTCATCTTCTTTGCTTTTTTATAGGTTAAACCAAAACCATTAGTATTTACCCAGACCTCTGCTCTTTCATCCAAACTGCCGACAAGTTTTATCAGCCTATCGAATTTTAATAAAGGTTCTCCTCCTTCAATATTAAAAAACGATATCCCAAGATTCTGCATATTTTTTGCGACCTCGATCAACCTATCGACCGATAACTCCGAGCCTGTATCTGTTTTCTGGTAACAGTGAGGACAATTGTAAGTACAGGCTTTTGTGACCGAGAGTAGAACGGAAACCGACGAAGGTTCTCCCTTAAGCATCAGAAATCTCTTTAATGCGTGGAAAAATGCCGGCGAAGGAAAAGCAGGTAGATAAAGATGTAATTTATAAACGTTACCTATCCTGATAAATTTATTATGTCTGAAACGCATCTGGAGCAATATCATTCTTTTAAAGAATAGCACATACTGTTTAAAAGATATCTGCCTCAACAACAAAAAACGAGTATATCTTAAGAAAATATAAATGGTTAAATAACTATTAAAGAAAACTCTTTTTATTCCTGTAATAGGCTTGATTTTCATAAAAACCCATTCCTCCTCCACCATCGTACGGTGGTTTTAATTCCTTTTTCTAAAGGGGTTTCCTTAAAACCTATTTCTCTTTTAACTTTGTATACATCGTAAATGTTATTACAATATCCCATCGACACTCTGGCTCGAGTTAATGACGGAGCATTTTTCATTCTAAATAGTTTGTACAACGCTTCCGTCAGAAATCCAAGCGGATAGGTCAGAAATTTTGGTAAATAGATAGGAGGGTTAACTTTTAGATATTTGCAAAAAAGCTTCCAGAACTCGTCCATCGTCGGCACATATTGTGAGCCGACGTTGTATATATTTGTTCCTTCCGGCGAATTCTTCAAGACCTTTGTAATAATTTTTACCAGATCTTTAACATATATTACATGAAATTTATTCGTTCTGCAGCCTGGCAAAAGTCGTAAATTACCTGAAATATATTTGCAGAAATAATAAGGACCCGAGTGAAATTCTCTCGGTCCGTACACCCAGACAGGTCTTAGAACAGTAAGCTTTATACCTTTTTCTCGACAAAAGGAAATAGCCGTTTTCTCAGCCTCCATCTTGGAACAGCGGTAATGATTCATATCTGATTCCCAGAAGTCAGATAAAAAATACGGGTACCTTGCCTTATAAGGAGAATTTTCATCTTTAGGCGCAGAACAATCGTCTTCGCCCAGAACCGCGTTAGTGCTAAGGTAAATTAAAAATTTAATTTTGTTTTTATCGACTGCTTTTAGAATATTTTTCGTACCACCTACATTGATATCGTAAAAATCCTTTTTCCTGCCCCAATCACGAACCAATGCTGCCAGATGAACAACAATATCACAATCTTCCATCGCGCTTTCAACTTCTTTTAAGTTTCTTATATCGCCTTTTACTATATCGAAATCATACCTTGAGATAAATCGAAGATTGCTGCCGCTCCTGGTTAAAGCTTTAACCCTGTAATCTTTCTTTGTTAATTCCCGTATTAAATGACTGCCTATAAAGCCGGCCCCTCCCGTAACAAATATCGTTTTCATAATTTAGGGTATAATCACTTCCAGCGCCTTGTGTAATAAGTTTATCTTAGCTGGCAGGTAACCCTTTGCGTCTCCGTCAAACTCTAACTCCGGATATTTTTTATTATATTTTACTTCGATTTCTTCACAGTATTCAAGGTCTGCGCCTTTGTATTTCAAAAAATCTCCCCAGTAAACACGTGGTACATTCAATAAAAGATTCACAAGAGAAGTTTTTTTAACGCTGAAAACATAAAATCTTCCATCATCCGGTTTAATCTCACTAAAGACTCTCATACCGGAAGCGAGAAATGGATCTTTCCCTATTGTTAAATTTATTATATTAGAAAAAATTTTTTCTTCCCCATCTATACTTATGGTCAGATTAAAACCTTTGAGATTTGAAATGGAAACAACCGTTGCTAACAATGTTCCGCAAAAATCTCCTAAAAATTTTCTAAACCTTCCGTTTGCCTTAGACGCTATCTTCGGACCCAAACCGATATTAACATTACTGCCGAAATAAGATACTCTCCTATCGGGATGAATCGGTAACATCTCTAAAGGTATTTCATTATTATTTATCGAATATGTAACTTTCCCTATGTCGACTAATTTCGTTTTACCCTTGAATATAGTCGCTACAGCATCTTCTATATAGGTAGGGATACAATGATATCGGTTAAAATCAGGACTTGTCCCCACATGCAAAACTCCCAATTTAGGTCTCTTTTTTAACCCTTCCGTCTCAAAAAGTCCGGTTATTATCTCACTTATTGTACCGTCTCCTCCCACACTTACGACAACATTCCAGCCTTCATCTGCCGCTTTAGAAGCCAAATATGTAGCGTCGTCTTCTTTTTGTGTAATTCTAAAATCAAAATTTACTTTTTCTTTCTCAAACAAATGAAGAATTCTTTTCCATTTCTTTTTGCTTCTTCCCTGTTTCGATGTGGGATTATAAATGAGAAAATATTTCATAGATCTAAACCTTTAATTCGTCAAAGACATCTATAACTTTTTCTATATCTTCTTCCTCTAATTTGGCGTTAGGGATAAGCCTGATTCTCGGGGACTCTTTCGGAACACTTGGAGGAAGAAAAGGAGTTCCGTAAACACCTCTTTCAAATAAAGCTTTTGTCATTTTTAGAGTTTCACCTGTATCCTCAAATAATAAGGAGAAAAGAGGGGATGTCGAATTTGTCAGATTATATCCCATATTATTTAAAGCCGTATAAAGCTTTTCTTTATAATTTTTTATTCTGTCACGTCTTTCGGATAAATTTGGGATTAAATCTATGGCACATAAACATCCAGCCGCAACAGAAGGAGGTAGCGCCGTAGAATAGATATAAGAAGAGAGTCTGTATCTAAAAAAGTCTATTATTTTTTCCTTTCCTGCCAGGAAACCGCCGAAGCAGCCAATCGCTTTTCCTAAAGAACCCGAAATCAAATCAACATCGAAAATATCATATTTCTCCATAACCCCCCTTCCTTCCCTACCCAGAACTCCCACTCCGTGAGCATCGTCCAGAATAATAAAAGCATTGTATTCTTTGGCTAATTTGCTTACTATGTCAAGAGGAGTACTTGCACCTTCCGTACTATATAATCCTTCTACTACTATAAATCTCATCCTATAATCCTGGGAAACTTTAAGGATTTCTTCCAGGGCAGAAGTATCATTGAAAGGGAAGAATCTTAGGGACGCATTGGACATAAGTGCTCCCTCAATCAAAGAAGAGTGGGCGGATTTATCCGCAATTACTATATCCTCAGAATCACATAGAGTTTTAAAAACTCCTATATTCGCCTGGAATCCCGATGGAAATATAATTGCGTCTTCCTGTTTTAAAAATTCTGCTATTTTGACTTCTAATTTTCTATTGACATCCGTTTGACCCACGACTATCGGTGTACCGCACATACTTATCCCATATTGCGTTAATATTCGTTTTGCTTCTTCTTTGATTTTTTCGTCATTGGCAAGCCCCAGATAATCATTTGAGCCCAAAGATATCAATTTTTTGCCTTCTATTAATATCTCCCTGCCCAGACTGCTCTCTACTAATTTATAATAAGGATTAAATTTGATTTTATCGGCTTCGCTTTTATCTATATGGAGATTTTCAATGAAGTTTCTCTTTTTATTTTCCTCGAATTTTTCTCCCTTTAATATCGTCTCTATATAATTAATAACATCCTGTACCGTTCGAACTTTAGAAAAATCCCTATCCGAAATGGTAATACCGAATTCCTGTTCCAGAGAAAATAGTGCTTCGAGCGCGCCGAAAGAATCTATCCCCAGGTCTCTTTCCAGTTTTGAATCGATCTTTACCTTACCAATATCCTTATTTGTTCCTGCCTCGAGTAGTATTTTCTTAATTTTATCTATAATTTCATTATTTTTGTCTTTCATAACAAATCCCTCATTTCTCAAATTTTTTAATTACAAGTGAAGCATTACTGCCGCCAAACCCAAATGAATTTATTAAGGCAGTATTCACCTTGCTTTCTCGGGCTACATTAGGAACATAATCGAGGTCACAATCAGGGTCTGGATTCTCATAATTTATTGTTGGTGGTATTATCTCATTTTTGATAGCCAAAGCAGAAGCGATGACTCCTATAGCTCCTGCCGCGCCTATAGTGTGTCCTATCATAGATTTTGTCGAACTTATGGGTATTTTATATGCGTAATCTCCAAAAGCGTCTTTTATAGCTTTTGTCTCTGCAAGGTCGTTTGCCCTTGTGGCGGTACCGTGTGCATTTATATAATCAATATCTCTCTTTTCAATTCCTGCATCTTCGATTGCCAATCTCATAACTGCACTCATGTCTTTGCCTTCCGGGTTAGGGATAACGATATGATAAGCACTGCTGTTCATTCCATACCCTATTACCTCGGAGTACACATCTGCACCCCTAGCAAGAGCAAGCGATATCTCTTCCAATATTATAAAACCTGCTCCTTCCGACAGAACGAAACCATCTCTTTCTTTATCGAAAGGACGCGAAGCTTTTTCGGGACAATCATTCTTTCGGGACATTACCCGGAGAGAATTATAAGCACTGAATGTGAAAGGTGTTAAAGGAGCTTCTGCTCCACCAGCTATCATAACATCCGCCTTCCCATAACGTACCAGATTAAACGCTTCACCTATTGAATGCGCCCCCGAAGAACAGGCTGTAGAAATCGTCAGATTCGGTCCTTTTAATCCTAACTCGACCGAAATATGAGAGTTTATTGCATTGGGCATTACTTTAACGACACCCATTGGATTAGCTTTTCTTAGCCCGTATTTATCCATAGCCATCATTTGCTCTTCATGAAAAAGAACCCCACCAAGCCCCGAACCAACACAAACTCCGACCTTTTCGGGATTTATTTCATAAAGCTCAAGC
Source organism: uncultured bacterium (assembly GCA_964525555.1). GTDB lineage: Bacteria > Hydrothermota > UBA3072 > UBA3072 > UBA3072 > JAFGHJ01. Next base: position 45,544 of record CAZGHN010000005.1, on the reverse strand, counting down.
GCAGAATCATCAAGTGCCATTTTCGCCGACGATACCCCCAATTGCGCGAAACGGTCCAGTATTTTTATTTTTGATTTTTCGATATATAAAGATGGATTAAATTTTTTGACTTCACCGGCAATTTTGGTTTCCAACTTCGACGTATTGATTTTTTCGATAATACCAACACCCGACTCACCCTCTATGTTAGACTCCCAAAAAGCCTTCTTTCCGATACCATTTGGAGAGATTATTCCAATACCTGTTATCACAACTCTCCTCATATCGTTCCTCCTCGCTAACCATTAATATAACATTCAACAATTATTTCACAAGCACACTTCGCAGATATCTTTCCTAGAATTTACAAAGAACTTTGCCATATAAAGTATTATAACCTTATTTTGGAATTTGTCAAGGGGTTTTTGTAAAAAAGCTTATTTGTCGACCACAGATCTACAAGGATAGAAAAATATTTTTGCTTTAAAAACTATCCTCCCACCAACCCCAAATTTTCCTCGCACAGAGCCACGGAGACACAGAGTTTTTTTGTTTACGGAATCCCAACCCCAAAATTCTAAATCTTGAGTTATGACGCAGACGAACGCAGAATATTTTTGTTGTTTAAATCTCAAGCCCTAAATCCGAAATCCTAAAGAGTAGTCACAAAGGCACCAAGAAACTAAGTTTTTTTATATTTGCTTCTCTGTTAGCTTGACAATAATAATTTAAATGCTTATATTGGTATATCAAGGAGGACAAATGAAAAATTTATATATCTTAATCTATTTTATTTTCAGTATCACTGGTAGTGCTTATATGATCGCAGATATTACCGAGGATATAGAAACCGAATTCGGAACGTACCATCCCCACATTGTAGATGTTACCCCTGCAAGTACACCATACACGATAGATCCAGGCTTTACCAACGTAATTAATATCGACAGTTTCTCTTTTACGGGCGTAGAAGAATCACTTTTATCCCAGAATGCTTTTGTTGCAACTCCCTCATCTTATATGGAGATGTATGATATTTATAACGAAGCAAGGGAAGAAGAAATCCCCATATTTGTGAGCTGCGATGCGCTGTTACATACCTATCATAAATTATACGACAAGATGCTCCAGACTGCGGAAACCCAACAGCTCATTTCGGATATAGAGAACCTTACTGATACACTTATTGATATAATTAATGAAGAATGGACTCTTGTGAGCGATTCCTCTGTAAAAGAAGCCCTGCGCTTAGATCTCGCTTATCTTAGCGTAGCAAAATGTCTTCTCGACACTTCATTTACACCCATACCGGAGGTGGATACACTTGTGAATTCGGAACTCACGTATATCCAAGCCCACGCTGGTCTATCTCCTTCACCAATATTTGATTACATGGAAGATTACACTCAATATGTACCAAGAGGACATTATACAATAAGTGATACACTGGAACGGTATTTTAGAACGATGATGTGGTATGGCAGAATAGCTTTTGTAAATGACCAAAGCTATCCGGGACTGACGACTTTTCATACAAGAATGGCAGTCCTTTTAATCCATTCGATATATAATACTGAAATAGGCGGAGAATCCGGTATGGACATATGGGAAAGAGTTTATCTGCCCACTGTTTTCTATGTAGGTAAAACTGACGACATTAATATCTATCAGTATAAGGAGATAATGGAAGATATCTATGGAGAGAATTTTGCTTCACTACCGGCAGATACTTTTGCGAATGATTCTCTACTTGAACAATTTATTATAAAAGCGGATTCACTGCCGGGTCCCGAAATAGCGAGTCTTACACCAAAGGGATTCAGATTTATGGGGCAGAGATTTACACCTGATTCATACATGTTCACCCATCTAATAAATATTGATAGAACATTTCCCAAAGGTTTAGATGTAATGGCGGTACTCGGGTCCGACAGAGCTGTCGAAATCCTGGATACGGTATATTCTGAACCCAGCTGGGTGTTTGACTCACTAAGCTCACTCAGAACCCGGTTTGACGCAAAACCCGAAGAAGCATGGGTTCAAACTCTTTACTGGAACTGGCTATATTGCCTTATGCCGTTTACTTTTGTAAAAGGTACTGGGTTCCCGACCTTCATGCAAAATACGGCATGGGAGAACAAGGAACTTTACGCCGCTTTAGGGAGCTGGACTGAACTCAGACATAACACAATACTATACGCAAAACAAACTTATTTCGGGAGTATTAAAACTCCTTCACCAACAATTCATGGGTATGTAGAACCAAATCCCTGGTTTTACGGAAGGCTTGCTTCACTCGCGGATTATATGCGTGAAGGACTAAATAACCTTGATTTGCTTTACTATGATTTCGAGGCAAGGCTTTCAGGTCTTGAAAACCTACTGCTTACCTTGAAAACAATAGCAGAAAAAGAACTTACAAATCAAATTATTACAGAGGAAGAAGACAGGGCAATTACAGGTATAGGAGCCGAAATGGCTGAACTTCTAACTTTTGAAAATTCTTATCAAAGACACTTCTTCAGTGGAGACTTATCTGTATATAACGAAGAGTGTACGCCGGTTGTTGCCGATGTGCATACCGATTTGATATCTGGCTACTGCCTCGAAGAAGGTGTAGGCTATCCCTTTAACCTATATGTGATTGTCCCGCTAAATGGCGAACTAGTCGTAAGCTGGGGAGCCGGATTTTCCTATTATGAATTTCTCCAGCCGATATCCGACAGGTTGACCGACGAAGCATGGCGTGATACGCTACAGAGTGCTCCACCAGATGTACCTGTTTGGGCTTTCTCTTTCCTAGACACATCACAGCTCGGACCAATTACGTACCCGCACCATTATGTAACTGACGATGAATGGGAAACCCAGGATTTTTCAGGGATCAAGAAGTTCAGTGATCCTTCTGCAAATACAGGATTATATTTCAACCCTGTGGTATTGGGAGCGGATAAAATTATTATCAATTACATAGCTACATCTTCACAGACCCACGCTTCTTTAAAAGTTTTTGATGTGACCGGAAAACTGATAAAAAAACTGCTCGAAGGAAAGTTAGAACGCGGTCACCATTCAATTAATTGGAATGGAAAAGACAGTCAGGGCAAAAGACTCCTCCCGGGGGTCTATTTCATTCAATTTAAGACAGACAGTTTAAGGGAAACGAAAAAGTTAATTTTAATAAATTAGAGATCCATGGCAAGCAGTCCCAAAATATAGCCACGGATTAACACGGATAAACACTAATTTATTTTTTGTTTTTTTGCTATTCAACTACTCAACAATTCAACCATTCAACTGATCCGAAGGATCTATATTACCATTCAACAATTTAACTATCCAACTGTACTGATTCTTCTCAAAAGAATCAATACCTAAACAACGTTTCCAAAAAAGTATACTTATCCAGAAGACCCAATCCACCTTTTACGGCAATCTTCTCCGAATATTCAGTATGGCCATCCCTCGGCACATTTTTACCCGAAATCAAAAAAGGAACCGGCGTTCTGGTATGCTTCCTCAACCTTATTGGAACGGGATGGTCAGGAAGCACCCCAACAGTCACATTATCATCAATTTTCTTTAAAATTGGACTAACCAATCTTTTATCAAATTCTTCTATAGCTTTTATTTTTAATCCGAGATCCCCCATATGAGAACACTCATCGATTGCTTCTATATGCAGATAAACAAAATCATTACTCTCTAAAGCATCAAGAGCAGCCTCAACTTTATTTTCAAAATTAGTATCTATAAAACCGGTAGCCCCGTCGGGTTTAACAACCCCCATCCCGGTCAACTTACCGATTCCAAGAATCACATCAACAGCAGATATAACGGCACCTTTTTTATTATATTTATCTTCAAACGATTCAAAATGGGGTTTTCTTCCCGGGCTCCAAGGCCATATACAGTTCGCAGGCTTTTTGTTATTTTTGATAAGTGTTAGATTGGGAGATGCATTTTTTAAAACTTCAACACTTCTCTCTATTAAATCATTAATAATACCAGCAGTTGCTTCTCCTTCCTTGGATTTAGCACGCGGCAGAATCCTTTTCCACTCTTTACCTTGATTAGAATCCGGTTTATAAAATTCTATCCCATCGGAAAATTCCTTTCCTCTAAGCACTAAAATATTCCTGAAACTTACTCCCGGGTAAAAAGTAATTTTCTTATTTCCTAATTCTTTATTCAATAATTTTATCAAACTTTCTGCATTTTTTTGATCAATCTGCCCAGCAGCATAATCTTCCAATAGCCCGTCGCGTATAGTTATAAGATTACACCTGAAGGCTATCTCATCTTCATCCAATTCTATATTTTTACTTGCAGCTTCAATCGGACCCCTTCCGCAATAGTTCTTCGCAAGGTCGTAGCCCAGAACAGAAAGATTCGCCGCATCGCTGGAGGTAGGGAAAGGTTCAGGAATTGTAACGAGTGTGCCCTGTGAACCTCTTTTTGCAAGAGAATCCAATCCCGGAGTATTGGCTACTTCAAGAGGGGTTTCCCCTTTTAACTCCGTGATAGGCTCATCTGCCATGCCATCTGCTAAAAACACTAAATATTTCATGATTTTTACATTTTAAAGTTATATGGGATTAATACGTTGTCAACACCTCCCCACCCAAATAATTAGCCCCGGATTAAAACAGATACACACGGATAAAAAAAATATTTTTGTCTTAAAACCCTCAACTCCACCAAAACTAAGAAAAACAACAAATAGCACAAATTGCACAAATATCTTCCTACTATACCCTATACCCTAAATACTATACCCCGAATAATAGTCACAGAGAGCACAGAGATTTTTTGCCGTTAGCAATCGGATGTCAGCCAACAGCTTTCTTTTTCCACATGTAGAAATTGTAGCTTTTTCTTTTTTACTTGAAACCTAGAAACCTTGAATCCTTGAAACCTTAATCAATGGCGAGACAAGTATTCTACGCTAAAAATCAGTCAATGGAGTAAAATCTTTCTTTTCGATTTTAACTATTCCGAGACTTGCGGTCATCGAAAAATCACTGACATTATCCAGAATTATATCATAATCCCTGAGAGCTGTCCTGTGGGCATAGAAACGATCTAATGCTGCACCTTTAACATTATTTAAAATCATTGCGGGCCTCGGATCTTCTTCTTCCACATCCACAAACACATTTTTCATCCTCAATCCTTTAACATAACGACAATAAAAGCCATAAGACGGACGCAGTCCATATTCTTTCGGACGGTAATCATCAATGACAGGAACCTTAATTGCGGCAGGGTCAGAGGTAAGTCCCAAAGAAGATAGACTCCTGCCCTTGTAAGTTATCCTCATATTTTCAAGTACCATATTATCAATCGGCCTACCAGGTTTACCCATAATTGTACTGGTAATACCTATATCTTTATTATTTCCATAAACATCTTTAGCTACGAAATTATTAATTCTAACATTTTTTATCATCCCAGAAGAACTGGAAATCCCCGGAATCTCACTTTTCCTATCGGATAAATTAATGAATATAGGAATCATAACATTTTCCATGGTAACATTTTCAACAAAAACTCCGTCAATTATCCCTCCATCGTTTGAAGTAAATATCAAACCTGCATCGTTTGCAACTTTTACCGTAATATTAGAGATATGTACGTTCTTAAAGTCACTAATGCTTTCCGGACCAATCTGTATTGCATTGCCACAGGAAGAAATCAAACAATCACTGATTTTTATATCCTTGCAATGTAATTTTCTGCCTAAGGAATAATCGGATTTTAAAGCAATAGCATCTCCCCTTACTATAGACATTTTTTCCTTATATTCAACTGTTTTTATATCACAGTTTTCGACCTCCGCATCTCTAGTACCAATAAGATTGATTCCATCTCCCTGGGTTTTTATCTTGACATTATTTATACGAACTATCTCGCATCCTGTAGCCAAAATACCCACGCGTCCGCCCTCATCTATATTTATATCCTCTATCACAATATCCTTACATAATCTGAGCGAAATAGCTTTATCTGCCTTACCGTTACCTGAACTACCAAAAAGAGAAGCCGACCCACTTATTGTACCCCCTCCTTTTATAGTAACTTTTCTAACGCTATCTCCCCAGATAAAAGCATTGTGAAAATGACTTTGAGTTACGTCTTGATACTTACTCCATTTATTAGGCTCAGGTGAATCGAAAATATTAGCTCCGATCGGCGCAGCTTGTATCTTCGACCCTTTATCAATTTGGATTACTACGTCACTTTTTAAATGAATCGAACCTGAAAGATAAGTTCCATTGGAAAATAGAACCACCCCACCTTCAACATTAGAACATGAATCGATTGCTTTATTTATAGCTTCGGTATCAAGAATATCATCATTACTCTTCGCACCGAAATCTTCAATCTTTAATACTTCAAGCGGCTGAAAGCCACCAAACAAATCCCCTCTAAATAATACAGATAATATCAAAAAGATTATTGTTAACTTTCTCATTTTTCCTCCTTAATGTATCTAAATATAACTAATTATCTGTACTTTTCAAGGGGATTTATTCACCACAGAGACACAGATAGCACAAAAAAACTTGACTTTGGACATTGGACTCTGGACTTTGGACGGTTAACGCCATTGACAAAATTCATAAAACCATAAATTACAAGATAGAAACAATTATGAAAAAAAAGAAAAAGAATTTTTTTTTCAAATCTATAAAATCTGCGTTTATCTGCGTCCTGACTCAGGATTTAGGATTTTGGGGTTGGGATTTGGTAAAAAACAAAAAACTCTGTGTCTCCGTGCGCTCTGTGTGAGAAAAATGGTGGTGTGGGATGGGTTTTAGAAATCTTATCTGGGATTTTGACGGAACACTTTTTGACACATATCCCGAAATAACAAAAGCTTTCATCAATGTTTTAAAAAAGGACTACGGAGTTGAATACGACTACAATAAAGCTTATTCTCTTGCGAAATCTTCGATTACTTCTTGCATAGAGAACCTTGCCGATGAATTTAATATCGACCGAGAAGAATTTTATGAAAATTTTAAAAAAAGATACTTTGGGGAACTGACCTTCGAAGATAAACCTTTTGAGGGAGTAAAAGACGTTCTCGAATACGTATCGGGGCGCGGAGGAAATTTTCTTATAACTCACCGGGGCTTTGAAAGTCTAAATGAATTTCTATCAAGAAATGACTTTAATAAATATTTTATTGAAATCGTAAGTTCAGATGCGAACTTCCCCCTTAAACCTGACCCGAGCAGCTTTAATTACATTATCGAGAAATACAAATTGGAAAAAGAAGAAACTCTGGGTGTCGGGGATAGAATACTTGATATAGAAGCAGCTCACGCATCAGGTATAAAATCTTGCTTTTTTGATCCCAAAGGGTCAAAAATCAACATTGCCTCTTACAATATAAGTAAAATGTCAGATTTGCTGAAAATTCTCAAAGAAGCCGACAATCCTCTCGGCACTACTCTTAACCACAGGGGATAAAACCTCTCCTATTTCTAAATTCTCAGGCATTACAGCCAGAACTTTAAGTTCCTTAATAGAACCTTCTTTAGATATAAAATTATAAAAAAGATGAAGGGAAGAAGAATGAGTAAGTCCAAAACGCTTGCTAATTTCATTTAAATCAAAAAGCTTTATTTCTCCTTTTTTTCCTCCAAAAAGAACCGCATCTATTATTAAAAGCTTTTCGAATTTCTTCTTACTAAGAAATCCGAGCCAATGTTCCGGTGTAGCATCCGCAACAATCACATTATCGACGTCTATTTTTTTAAGGCTTTCGGCAATAAAAACACCAACACCGTCGTCGGATCGAACGGTCGAGCCGATGCCCATTATTACTGTTTTGTTATCTATAAAATTTTTTAATTCTTCTTCCCAATCCATAATAAATAGTTAGGACGTTAGGTGGTTAAGTCGTTAGGTAGTTAAAAAAACGACCCAACGAACCCACAACCCAACAAACCAACTACTTAACTACTCTCTACTCCCTATCTACTATCTAATTATCTCAGAAGAATAACCTTCCTTACAGGATTTTTTCCTTTTCCTTTTTTAAGAGAAATAAAGAATATATCATTCGGCAGTTTGTCCCCGTTAAAGGTTATCATGTGAGCTCCTGCGGGTTTCTTACCCTTGAAAAGACTTTTTACCATTATTCCGGCCTTGTTGTATACCTTTAAACTTATATCTTCCTTCGCTTCTTCTTCCGAAACATAAAACCTTATATTGAAGATATTTGTTGAGATAGACGGAAATACGCTGAGCTGCAAATTCACAATTTCGCCAGGATTATCTTCGATCCCGGAAAGGTCTGTTGTAATAAAATCAGTCTCATTCCATCCGTTCGGACCTATCGACAACCATCTGGAATGTAATGAACCCTCGTAATACACCGGGTCATACAATAATCTTACTCTCCAGTGGTAGGCAGTTCCGCTACTTAGTCCGGTTACATCTTCTGAAATCTCTATTCCGTTTACGCCGGTATCATACCATGAAGCGCTTTCGGAAATAGAATCTCCGTCGAATATTTCATCGAATAGTTGACCGAGTTCTTTAACTTCCCACTGCAATTTTACTTTTCCCCTGCCTTGCGGTGTTCTTCCTAGCAAATTAAGCTGGACGCCTGAGGTCCCGGTTAAATTGCCAAGCTGCACAGGATGTGACCCGTCCAGCGTGGATTGTGTCGGAACGAGAGAGAGACCTCCTTCATTGCCGAAGTACAAAAATGCTCCGCCCTCGTTCGTTTGTCCATTATCATAATCATAAGCTCCCACAATTACATCCGAATACCCGTCTCCGTTTACATCCCCTGCCGTGGAGACCGAACTGCCAAAGAAAGCACTCGCCTGATTGGACTCAGCGGTCCATTCAGGGGCAATAGAGAGCCCGAAGAAATTTCCAGTATAGAGAAATGCGCGACCTTCATAAGACTCTCCATTGGTGTAATAATTGGCACCGATAATAACATCCGAGTATCTGTCTCCGTTTACATCTCCTGCCGTGGAGACAGACGTGCCGAAGTAAGCACCCGCCTGATTGGACTCGGCGGTCCAGTTGGGAGAACCGGAAAGACCGGAGGAACCTCCGTGATATACAAAAGCCCTTCCTTCATTTGTTTGTCCATTGGAGTAATAATAAGCGCCCACAATCACATCCGAATACCCGTCTCCGTTTACATCCCCAGCTCCTGCGACGGACGCACCGAATCTTGAATCCGCCTGATTCGATTCTGCAGTCCAGTTGGTTAAACTATCGAGCCCGGAGGAACTTCCGTTATAAACAAACACAGCGCCTTCATCACTTTCTCCCTTATCGTAAAGATGAGCACCGACAATCACATCCGAATATCCGTCTCCGTTTACATCCCCAGCTCCTGCGACGGAGATTCCGAACTCTGAGCCTGCCTGATCGGACTGTGCCGTCCAGTCCGATGAGGAGGACAAACCACCGGGACTTCCTTGGTAAACAAATGCAACCCCTCTATTTGCTCCTGCATTATCGTACCCCCGAGCACCCACAATCACATCTGAATATCCGTCCCCGTTCACATCCCCCGCTGTGGAAACGGAACCCCCGAACCAGGCAAACGCCTGATCCGTCTCGGCAGCAGTCCAGCTGGGTGAGCCGGAAAGCCCCGAGGGACTTCCGTTATAAACAAATGCCGCGCCTTCATCCATTTGTCCATCATCATAACCAGATGCGCCCACGATTACATCCGAGTACCCGTCTCCGTTTACATCTCCCGCAGAGGAGACGGAAACACCTAAACTCGCGTCTGCCTGATTGGACTCAACTGTCCAGTTAGGGGAGCCGGAAGGCAGTAACGAACTTCCATGATAAACATATGCTCTACCTTCACCATTTTGCCCATTGTCGTATCCATAAGCGCCGATAACTACATCCGAATATCCATCACCGTTTACATCTCCCGCCGTGGAAACCGAGCAACCAAAGTATGCGTTCGCCTGTTCGCCTTCTTTCGCCCAGTCAGATGCGGTAGAGGGTCCCGAGGGACTTCCATGATATACGAATGCGTTATTGCGAGCGCCTACAATCAAATCCGAATACCCGTCTCCGTTTAAATCCCCCGCTGTTGAGACTGAACCGCCAACATATTGGACCAAAGGAATAGGTTCGGCAGTCCAATCCGGAGAAAGAGGAAGACCTAAGGGACCACCATTGTACACAAATATCATGCCATTATCATTATTGTACCCGGGAGCGCCCACAATTACATCCGAGTATCCGTCTCCGTTTACATCTCCCGCTCCTGACACGGATACCCCGAACCCCGCCATGGACGAATCGCATTCTGCTGTCCAGCTGGCCGACGTAAGAAGCCCGGCGAAACTCCCAGAATAGATATACGCCTTCCCCCCATCTACTACTCCGGCTTGACCCGCGCCAACAATCACGTCCGAATACCCATCTCCGTTTACGTCTCCCGCTCCGGAGACCGAGGTCCCGAATTCTGCGCCTACTTCATTGCTTTCTAACTGCCAGTCGGGAGATGTAGAAAGACCGGAAGAATTACCATGATATACGTATGCCTTTCCCTCATAACTTTCCCCATTGGAGTGCTGATTGTCACCTATAATTACTTCCGAGTAGCCGTCTCCGTTCACATCTCCAGCAGAGGAGACGGAGCAACCAAAATATATCCCTCCATCGGGATCAACAACAGTCCAGCTGGCTGATGAGGCGGGAAGCCCGGAAGCACTTCCATAATACACAAAGACTCTTCCCTGGAGCCCTGGTTGGCCGGAGACACCTGGAGCACCCACAATTACATCCGAATACCCGTCTCCGTTCACATCTCCAGCAGAGGAAACGGAACTGCCGAACCGCGCGTGTGCCTCATTAGATTCATAAATCCGGTCAGCCGAGCTGGAAAGGCCCGAGGAATCTCCATAATATACATAAGCCCTCCCTTCATCGGTCTCTCCAGAGTCAGACCTACAAGCACCTACAATCACATCCGAATATCCGTCTCCGTTTACATCCCCTGATCCGGAGACGGACCAGCCGAAATACGCACCTTCTGCTTGCGGATTGGGTTCTGCTGTCCAGGCAGGAATTGTATCCAAACCTGAGGGACTTCCATAAAACACAAAAGCCCCTCCATCATGGGAATAAGTCCAAGAACCGACAATAACATCTGAATAACCATCACCATTTACATCTCCGGCGGAGGAAGCACAGATGTATTGGCCGCCTATGACGTTCACTGTCCAGTCAGGAGTTTCGGAAATATCTCTATCTTTTGTAGACGTTGATACAATTAAATCTTCAGCAGATGGACTATTTGAAGTGATATTAGCAGTAATTATTATCGGATAAACCATCTTTACGTAGTCCAACGAAATCTTTAACTTATCTTTCGCATTCGATAATAAATATGATACCTCTTTCCCTTCAGCATCTTCGATTCTGTCAACCGTGTATATAATTTCCTGCTTTCCACTATTCAGTACAAATCTGTTTCCTCCTGAAGTAATACCCAGATTTTCTGCTTTGAAAATAAAATTTACTCTCTCTGCTTTTATCCCTTCCTGTATAGAAATACTTTGTTGGATGCCGTTTTTAGAATTCGCATAAACAATTTCAATACCATCGCCGGTGCATACAATATTATCCCCATCAATAACAACATCCAAATCGCTAAAAATCTTTCTATCTTTTCCGTCCGTAACTTCGATCGATTTGATTTTTAAATTCCATTTTTCTTCTTCTGAAATAACTCTCGGTATAAGTTCTATTCCGTTCTCGTCGAAATACACTCGTAGACTATTTGCTCTGTTAGCAAGATGAATTTTAGGATGAGTGAAACTTTCGCCTCTGTAATTTAACTCCTGTAACGACGGTTCATACTCTTTTTTCTCTATATTACGCATCGCTGAATTTAACCAGGAATCGGACACAACACGCTCTGTACTTTCACCCGCAAAAACAAAAACCGGATCAAACAAACAGACAATTAAACTAATCAATAAGTAAAAACTTTTCATGACTACCTCCTATAATCAAATTATTGTACGAATAATTTCGCATGTGTCAAGGAGGTTTCTTGCCTTAAAAATAAAGAATTGAACCACAAAGGACACAAAGAAAAAATGATGTTGTTTAAAACCCATCACCCACCATCAAAACTAATTTAACCACAGAGATCACAGAGAAAAAACAAACACACAGAGAACAAAAAAATATATTTGTGTTGTTTAAAACTCCTACTTCTCCAAAAAACCATGAGGAACAACAAATAGCACTAATATCACAAATCACACCACACACCCCATTTATTATTTTGATTAAAAACAGAACCACAAAGGCACAGAGATTTTTTTATATCACAATATTACCTTAGTGCCTTGGTGCCTTAGTGGCCTATTTTTTTCTATTTAAAAAGGCTGAAAGCCACAACAAACCCTGCGGTAATAACGGAAAGAATACTCATCAGCTTTATAAGAATATTAAGTGAGGGTCCTGAAGTATCCTTCATCGGATCGCCGAGAGTATCACCTGTAACTCCTGCCTTGTGAGCTTCTGAACCCTTTCCGCCGTGAGCTCCTTCCTCGATATATTTCTTCGCATTATCAAAAGCACCGCCCGCGTTAGCCATAAATACAGCCATAGCAAATCCGGAAGCAAGTGCTCCTACAAGAAAACCAACGACACCCGAAACTCCGAAAATCCAACCGATTAGAATCGGAGAGACTATCGCTATCAAAGATGGGATAATCATCTGTTTCTGTGCAGCCTTGGTAACAATAGCCACCGTTCTCGCATAATCGGGTTTTTTCTTGCCGGCAAGTATATCTTTATCTTTAAATTGTTCCCTTACTTCAACTATTACAGACTGAGCAGTAACACCTACGGAACTCATGGTCATACCGCAGAAAAGAAAAGTAATAACAGAACCAATCAAAAGACTAGCGAGAAGAGTCGGATTTAGAAGACTTAAATTGTAATATTCCGATAGTTCGAGAAAAGTAACACTGCTGACACTCACCATTCGTTCCCCAATATTAATAGCTTCTACCCCCAAACGTGTCAAAGCCATTTTAATTTCGGTCAAATAGGCAGCAATTAAAGCCAGTGCGGTAAAAGCAGCCGAACCTATTGCAAAACCCTTACCTGTCGCAGCGGTTGTATTACCGAGAGCATCGAGCTGATCTGTCTTTGTTCTCACTTCTTTACCGAGTTCACTCATCTCCGCTATTCCGCCCGCGTTATCCGCAATTGGCCCATAAGCGTCCGAAGCAAGCGTAATACCGAGAGTCGATAACATACCGACAGCCGCGAGTCCTACACCGTAGAGACCCATTATAAAACTGTTAAATCCTCCTGCGAAGGCAAACGCGAGAATTATAGATACCCCTACCGTTATAACTGGAATAACCGTAGAATTAAGACCCAGAGCCAGGCCGTCGATTATCAAAGTCGCAGGACCTGACTTTGCCGAAGCGGAAAGCTTACGCACAGGAGAAAAAGCAGAAGATGTGTAAAACTCCGTAGCTTTTCCTATAATAGTACCGGCTATAAGACCTACAAGAATAGAACCAATCACGCCCATCTTATCAGGAGTAATGAATCTAACCACAAGTATCGCAACTATTCCCGTAGCGATCATAGCAAAGTTTATACCTCTTGAAAGAGATTTAATAAGACCATGCTGGGTCGCTTCTTTTCCGGCTCTAACGAGAAAAATTCCCAATATAGAGAACAATATACCGGTACCGGCAATAAGCAGGGGTTCAAGGACACCTTTCATCCCAAGACCCGCAGCAACTCCAAGAGCCATAGTAGCTACAATCGCATCCGAATATGATTCATATAAATCGGCTCCCATCCCTGCCACATCTCCTACATTATCACCAACATTATCCGCGATTGTTGCCGGATTTCGGGGGTCATCCTCAGGAATCCCGGCCTCGACTTTACCCACAAGGTCTGCTCCTACATCCGCAGCTTTAGTATAAATTCCTCCTCCGACTCTTGCAAAAAGAGCAACAAAACTCGCACCGATGCCAAATCCGAGAAGAATACTTGTAACCTCGGCAAGAGGTAATTTCAACCCAAAATAAAATATTGCGAACAATATAGAGATTCCAAGAAGAGATGAGCCAACAACCGAAAGACCCATAACTGAACCGCTCCTGAAAGCGATACTAAGAGCTGAACCGAGAGAATCTCTGGCTGCGTTTGTTACTCTGACTGCAGCCTTTGTTGCGGTCTTCATCCCCAGAAACCCTGAGAGACCTGATAAAAATCCCCCAAGTAAGAAAACAAGGGGAATCCATTTAGACTGTACTCCAAGCCCAAAAGCAAGAACAGCAAAAAGAATAGCCATTATTACAAGAAAAATCGCCACAACACTGTCCTGAACCTTTAAAAAACTTATTGCTCCTTCTCTAATAGCATTTGCGATTTCAATCATCTTCGGATTTCCCTCTTCTTTTTTCATCATCTGCGAGTAAAAAACCCATGCGAAAAGAAGAGCTATAACCGAAACACCGGGCACAAACCAGAAAACATTTTCCATAACAATTCCTCCTTTAGAATTATTAAATTTTTGACAAATTTTTTGTTATATGTAACACATTTTCAAAGCTTGTCAAGGCTACCACCCTACCCCAAAAAAATTAATCTCGCACAAAGAGCACATAGACACAAAGGAAAGAATAAAGTTGTTTAAAAACCCTACATACCAACCAATTTTTCACATGTAGAACATGTAGGTATTGAAGTTTACTTCCGGAATTTGGTACCCGGTATCCAATACCTATATAATGACTAATGACTGGTGACTTGCGACTAGAGGCTATGTTTGGATTTCACATTTCAATCTCTAATCCTGTTAATATTTTATTTTGAAAAATATCTATCAGCAAATTTTATAAAAACCGGCCAATTCGGGCCTACAGTATGACCACCGGCATGCTGCCGAAACGCGATTTCTCCATCGACTACTGCTGTCTCTTGAGCTGGGAACTCTGATATTCCTAAACCTTTTTCACCCAAGAGTTCATAAACCGGACCACCATGGACTCCTGCCAAAAACATCCCCTTTGCATCTATCCATTGACCTTCCACATCAGGCGACCCTACACTGATAAAAACCGGCCTTGGAGCGCATAATGCTATAAGTTCATGAGCATCAACTGGCAAATCCAAAGCAGTCAATGGCCCTGCATATTTAATAAAGTTTGGAGCAAACCAGTGGTACTCTCCTGAAGATGCAAGATTTTCCACCTGTTCCCCTAAAACCCGACGCAGTATTTTAACTCCACCTGCACCGGATGAACCGATTAATCCGATTGAAATACGTGGATCATAAGCTAAGGCCGCAATTGCCGCTTTTCCGTATCTTGAGAGGCCTTCAATAGCTACACGTGTTTCGTCAATATCTGGATTTGTCTCGAAATAATCTACAGCCCGGCTCGCACCCCATGCCCAGGCACGTAAAGCTCCCCAGTCGTCAAGTTTTCGAGGCTGTCCTTTATTTATCAATCCAATAATTCCCTGTCTAAGACCTGCACCGTTATCAGCCTGGATACTTGTAGGGATTAAGATAGCATAACCCCAGCCTTTTTCTAATACCTGCTGCCGCCAGTTCGAGCCATCTTCTTTAGGTATTTTCCATGCATTTGGGAAGATCCAACTAAATTCAATTATAACGGGCACGGGCGCGGTTATATTTTGGGGTGTAGTGAGAGTCATTTGTATATCTACAGTAATTTCCGGATACAGAGAATTATCAACATGTCCGACAAGCTGTTTTTGATTTACAGGGTAATCTCCATTAAACGTATCTTTTTCAGATACAACCTCCCAGGAAACGGCTGGAGTTTTGGATGGAACCCTTCCGTATATTTCTCTATCAAAATCTTCGAAGATTTCAATTTTACGCTTTCTCCATTGATCAGCTGTTTTAACCGGTGTACCATCGTTGAAAACAAGCGGATCCGGCAGTGAGGTATAAGGAGTGGCTTTTGACTCATCAGTATTGGCGGCATTAGGCGCATCAGGATTGCCTGACGGACCACCGCGAAGTTCAGTTATGCCCAAAAGTTTCATCATCAATCGATGATCTTCTTGATTTAACTTGTTTATACGCTCCATTTCCTCCCGGGACCATTGCGAAAAAAGGGAAATCGCAAATAAGATGCTAAAGAATAAAAAAATACTTGTTTTTTTTATCATTTTAAATCCTTTCAGTTTTAAAAACCTGTGATTAGTAATATCAATACATATGCTTAAAAATCTTCTTTGAGACATAACCTGGCCTATCTACTAATTATAAACGTACATATTCCACTTCAGCTAATATAAACCGACTTCAATACTTCAGGGTAATTACATATACACTATCATAAAAAAACTCATCCTTGTTAACTCTCTGCTTTGAACGCTTCATGGAACATGACATTACCTTGCGGAAAGCGGCCATCAAACGAAAGCGCGAAAAACACCTCTTGTGGAACGCCCTCAACGATAAGTCCTTCAGCATTTTCAAATCCAAATTTCCTGTAATATTCTGGATGCCCTACAAGGCAGCAGCCTCTGGCTTCTAAGTCTTTCAATCGTGATAGTCCCTCCTGTATCAGGGCTTTACCAATACCCTGACGCTGGTACTCCGGTAATACTGAAACAGGTCCGAGTCCGTACCAATGCATAGTGCCATCCGAGATGGTCACGGGGGAGAATGCAATATGCCCGACCACACGGCCATCAATTTCTGCCACAAGCGATAAAGTAAGTGTGCCTGCGGCGCGTAATGCCTCGATTATGAATTGCTCGGTGTGATTACTCACCTGGAGCGTCTTAAAGGCCTCTATCGTGACCTGGGTAATTGCTTCAATGTCCAACGTGGTTTCTTTTCTTATGATCATATAAATCTACAGTTTATTTTTACTTTTTAGTCAATAGTTATTGAATCATTCAAAAAGTTCTAAATCAACAGCTTCAGCTATCATACGATGACCTGTCTCATTGGGGTGAAGGTGATCACCCGTATCAGCGGAAGGCAAGAGTCGCAGCGAATCCGCCGGATCACAGAGAGCTGCATCGAGGTCAATAACAGCGTCAAAGTGGCCGCTACTCCTTATCCATTCATTGACTTTTGTCCGTGCGGTTTCATGCTCCGGTGAATCGTAGAACGAACCCCCGAAAGGAAGCAGTGTCGCCCCATAAACCTTGATTTCATTGGCGTGTGCTTCATCGATCATTTGCTGGTATGCTGCAATCAGATCATTCTTAACTTGTTCCGCACCATCGGCTCCCTGTGACCCACCGATATCATTTATCCCCTCAAGGATAATTAACCAACGCACCCTGGTTGCCCCAATTACATCGCGATCAAAACGGCTCAGCGCAGAGGGTCCCAGACACCCGCGAAGTACGCAATTACCGCCAACCCCCTGGTTTAGAACGGCCACAAGTTCGGTGCCTGCGTTTTCCTGTAAGCGCCGCGCCAGTTCGTCCGGCCAGCGATTTTGCTTGTTCGTGCCCGAACCTCGTCCATCGGCGATAGAGTTGCCCAGTACAACAACAGCAGCTGCAGATTCCACCGCCACCACATCTATACTATTGATTATATACCAGTGATCTGTCGCGACCGCTCCAGAGAAATCCACTGCGGAAACCTCGTTACCGGTAAGAAGGTATGAAGTGGTTCGTGACCCAGGATGACCGGTCACGTCTGGCGATGTATCGCCAAAATAAATCGTGATTGTTAAATCGGACCGCGGATTCACTTCGAAATGAAAAGGATCCGACGTAACCGCAGTGCCGGGTTCGATAGTAATTTCCGGTTTTCCATCGAATCTCAATTCCTTATCAGTAGTCGTGTCAATTGCACCACTTCCAAGAGAGAGGGCAACCCGAACCGCATTCAACGTCACCGGGCTATTACTGAATTCGTTGGAAAAACGCACCCTAAGGCTGTCTCCACCAAGCGAAACGCGAACTATCTGACGGAGTGTGTTATGGCTTAATCCTGGCGCCGGCGGGTTGTTGTATGGTTCGACGAGCTGTGGTGCCGTGCTCCAGGTTCCGACCCACACACTATCGGGGTTCGTAATGTCTTCCGGTTCGGAGTCGGCACACGCGACGAAAACAAAAGTAAAAAGCAGTATAGCAAGAGCGGTTAATACAAATAACGAATTGCGAAAATACGGGAAATGCCGGGAAGCGAAAATGTTACGCATAAAAGGTTTATAAGACATTCGTTATATCCTCCTTATTTGTTTAAAAAATTAGAATTATCATCTCGTGACGGATTTGCATAATATATAAGTATTATAAAAAAAAATAACATCATTGTCAACATGTTAGGTTTTAGGTATAAAACAGACTGATGACCGACGACGGCCGTAGATTCTTCGAATCAGGAAAATTGTAAATTAGTAAAATGGTTTACCCATTTCCCAATTTTCCCATTTTTCAATTTTTCTAAATGTAATCTCTGTGCTCTTTGTGTTCTTTGTGTTCAATATGTTTCGAAAATTAAAAATTTAATCAAAAACAAAATAAAAATAAAAGCAACGGTCAAATAAGTACTCTTCTCCATACGCAAAGCATTTCTGCCCAAAAACTGACCTTTCTTCCAACTCTTAAAATTCGGAAAGAATGCTGGCGTGCTTTTGCGATACTGAATAAACCTTTCGCCAAATTTCCCCTCAAGATAACTCTCTTCTTCCCTGACAATTAAATAGTAATACAAGAAGAAAACAAGTGAGTAGAAAGGCAAAAGAAAAATGAGAAAAAAATTAGAAGCCAAAGTAAAACCGAAACCGATAAAAAAATTCCCTAGATACAAAGGATTGCGAACAATACTATAGACGCCTTCATCAAGCATATAGGAAGCAGACACGGTACTTCCTCTCATCCAATCACCCGCAAATCCCTGGGAAAAGAAACGTATAAGAAGCCCTAAAAGTACTATTAAACATCCAACAAGGAAAGTAAAGCAGTTAAATTCTATAACAAATAACAAAAATAAAAAATAAGGAATGGGTAAAAAGGATCTGTACTTAAAGATAAATTTCCCCATAGACGTAAAATAAAATATTGGGATTTAGTAACAACAAAATGAATTTTCTGGGTTGTGTGAAGGGGCTTTGTGCTCTCTGTGTCTTTGTGTGAGACAATAGTTTTTGGGTTGGGATAGGATTCTGTATTCTGACTCCTGGCTTCTGACTTCTATTTTAAAATTTTCCATTTCGATATTTAATTTTCTAAAATTCTATCCTAACAACCTTACTATTACTACTTCTGTCAACAACTCTGATTGCCCCATATTTCTCTTTTTTACCTACCTTAAAAAGAAACTTTTCTTCTTTCTCATCAAATAAACCATCCGCTGCAGTAGCTCTTTTCCATTGTAGTTTTTTTATCTCCGAAGTACTGTAAAGAACGCTTACAATAGTTGAAAGCTCATCTGTCGCATATCCCGATACTTCAATACTATCCCTTTCGTATCTTTTTTCAATTCCTTTAACAATCGGAGGAGTCTGATCGATAAGAAATGAAGTCTTTTCCTCTGATTTAAGAGGATAATCCTGATCTAAATCATCACGAGCTATTATCTTAATATGATAAATACCATCAGGATAAGCAAAAGTATTAAGAAAATAACTGTTATTTAAAATATTTTCTTCCTCCTTATCCCAGTTTTTATCATCTCTGGATACAAAAATATCGAATACCAATCTATCATTATCTGCGTCAATTGCCTCCCAATATATACATCGTACTCCCTCGCCAATGATATAGGCATCCTCCGGGATTTTAAATCCCATCTTTGTAAGTCGACCTCTTTCTTCGGGAGGTATAGGTCTCGCCATACCAGTACCTTCGTCAAGCTGACCAGTACCTATTTTTGGTGGTAAAACCTCTATTTTTTTTATCCGGGGTGGCGAATTCTGTCTTCCGTAAGAAATCTTAACCCCTTTTAGATATGTCTTATCGCCTTTTAGAATTGCCTTCCATTGAATAAACGGTTCTTCTATTTTAATACGATTATCAATATTTTCCCATCTACTCCATGAAGAATCAACTTCTTTCTTTTTTCCTCCTCTTATAAAAAGACTAATATCTCCCTCTCCTTCGTAATCGAGATTACCCCAAATAACCGAAACGCCTCCTTTTATAACAGAGGAAGTATACGTTGCTTCTTTTGATTTCTTCGAAGTCAATTTATAAATCTTTGCCGGATATCCTGTTCCAATCCATAAATCCCCGTCAATATTTTTCAATGAAGTTATCTTAGATTCATCCAAATCGACAAATATTCTAAAATCATTCTGATGAAATTCCCCAATCTGTCCATCCTCGGATTCTCCTGCATAAAACTTACCATTTGATTCCTCTCCGCATAAAATAGGAGTTCCCCTATAAACCTCATACTCTCTATTTTTTAGATAAAACTTAATACCTCCGAGAGATTCAATCTCTTTTAATAATAATCCCGAAATACATAAGGTATCCCCAACGTATCCGATACCATTTATTTCCTCAAAACCAGGATCATAATAAATTCTTCCAGTATTATTTTCCTCTATTTTATAAACAACACCCGGATTGCTCGTACCTAAAAATAACTCCTTACCTTTTATCACACTACGAGTAACAGAAGAAGTTTCCGTTTTGTAATATTCCTTAAATTCTTTATTGTTTACTAGCTTATAAACTATACCTTCAGGACCAGTACCAATCAAAAAATTACCGGCAAATTCAAACATGCAATAAATGTTATCTGCAGGTACAGTTAAAGAATCTACAATTTTTGAACCTTTTACGAAAAACATCTTTCCCTCCGGAGATACTCCCACTACAATAGCGGAACCCTTTTTCCCCAAAGAAATAAAACTCCCTTCACGATTAAAAATAGTATCTACCTTTTCTCCGTTTTGCAACCTTAAAACCAAACCTGCATCAGATATACTAAAATAAATATCTTTATCTATTTTTATTATATTAGAAACAAACCCACTGCTCTCCCAGGAAAACTCTTCTAATCTATTTCCCAAGAAAACCGAATCTTTTGTAATAACAGAACCTTCAGATAAACCTTTATAAAGAGAATCCCCTTCGTAAACCCATAAGTAAGCAAACGAAATCAGAAATAATAGCATTCTACCTCCTTACTTCAACTTCTTTAGAACTTTCTCCGTTAAGAGGACCATCGAATATTATTTTCTTTTCCTCTATAAAATATAAATCGCCATAAATGTTTCTTTTATCATTTTCCATTACCACTTTAAGACTTGGGGGAGGATTTTTAAATTCACCGGCATCTGTATTTAAAGAAGATCCTTTTTTATAAACAGATAAAATAAGAGTATTCGGAGCAGGTAAAGAATTTAAGAAATCTTTCCACTCCTGAAAATAATCAAACTGGAAATTAAGTGGTGCTCGATCGAGTTCGTAACTGATATATTCATCTCTACCTGAGACTCTGAAAATTAACTCACATGGGTTATCCGGAGCTTTAAAATTAAAACTGACTGTAGTATCGTTTTTACGATATCTGCTCAATTCTACATTAATTTTAATCATATCATCCAATTTAAATTTATTCTTTCCAACAATCAAATTCTTAACAAAATATTCTCTTATTTCCGGTTTACTAGACAAACTAACCAAAACAGAATCTATCTGTACGCCCTCAAATCTGTTTCTCTGTATTGCAATTAAAGGCTCTTTTACCCATTGATATAAATCCCTTTGAATTTCAACTCCGCTAATAGCACAAGGAACCAGAATTTCCCCCTCATTAGTCCATATACTTAGTTTTCCTCTTACAGTAGAACTCTCATATTGCCCCATCTCTTCAATCCAGTTTGAGAACAAAAGAAAAGGAGGAATAGCAGGGAATAAACTTACCTCAGAAGTAACTCTATATCTTTTCTGAAGATCTCCAATCTTAATTTTACAATCAATCATTGGGGGTTCATTTCCAATTACAGCTTTTATTCCTGCAGATCCATCGAATATTACTTTTCCTATTATCTTTCCCGGAGTAGCCAATTTAATGGAATTATATAAAGAAGGAAGACAAGTTAAAACACTTCCTCCGCAAAGAGGCAATTCCGAATAACCTGTAGCATAGGCAGAATGTCCGATAGCAAAAATAGTATCTTCAATTATCTCCGTTATCGTACCCATAGCCGAAATATTCCCATCCCCAGAAATAAGAGTTACGCCGCATACCCCTCCGGGCAATAATTTAGTTGTCTCTTCTGTTTCGCCACCCAACAAGCTTTGAGAAACAGTAAAATCAAAAGGCAATGAATCCAAACAAGAAATTGACGAAGCAGGAAAACCCGCAACAGTGAGAATTGGTTTTATTGGTGTAAGATTTGAAGAACCAACTGTCTTTTTTAAAGTCATTTTTTTCATTTCCGAAAACGGCATAATACCGCAAATGGGTTCTTTTGCAAATGCCCATCCAAAAGAAATCGCCCCAAGCAGCTTTCCCTCTATATAAACAGGACTTCCGCTCATACCCGCAATAACACCGGCCTCATCAACGACTTTACCTTTCAATCTTGCAATTATAACTTCCTGGTCTAATTGAAAATCGGGAATTCTTCCTAAAATTTCAACTTCTATTGTATCTATTTTATTTTCTTCAAAGGTACTTAACGCTATACCTTTCATTCCTTTTTCGATAGACTTAGGATTAATAACGTCAAAAACACAAAAGATTTGTAAAAACAAAAGAGAACCTATTAACACGTCAAACCTCTAAACAAAAACAACATAAAACATATAATAGCCGCTGATTACGACGGATAATCACGGATACCTTTCCCAACCATTTTTTTTCTTTAATCCAAAAAAATTTTTTTTAAATCTGTGTTTATCTGTGTTCATCCGTGGCTAATTTTCTTTAATCGGAGATTACATTTATCATTTTCTTGCCGTGTCTCCTGCCAAACTCAACTCTTCCGTCCTTTAAAGCAAAAAGTGTATCATCTTTGCCTCTGCCGACGTTCCATCCCGGATGGTATTTGGTACCTCTCTGGCGTATTAATATGGCTCCAGCCTGGACCTCTTCTCCTCCGAATCTCTTAACACCAAGAAATTTGGGACCTGAGTCTCTTCCATTTCGCGATGAACCAACTCCTTTTTTATGTGCCATACAAAATCCTCCTTTTATATATTAAGCTATAATCTTTAGCATTAAAAGTTACTTTTTTTATTTATTTCTTCTTTTTCTTAGTTCCAGTAGTAGTTTTCTTTGTCTTAGCTGCCGATTTTTTTGCTTTGCTTTTCGTTTTTTTAGTTTTCCCAGTTGCTTTAATTTCCTTTTTCGGCTTAGCTGCAGGTTTAGCTGTCTTCTTTTTGGTCTTAGCAGCAGACTTTTTCGCTTTTACAGTCGATTTAGCCTTTTTACCGGCGGAAATAGTCGGCTTCTTGGCACTTTTCTTTTTAGCTACTGCCTTCTTTTCTGTTTTCAGTTCAGTCTTTTCGCTTTTCTTTTTAGCTGCTACCTTACCACCAAGTACAATATCTTTAATCTTTATCTCTGTATAAGTTTGACGATGTCCCTTTGTCCTTCTATATCGATTTCTTTTTTTAAATTTAAAAACAATTATCTTCTTATAGCGACCATGTTCTACCACTTCTGCTGCAATAGAAGCTCCCTCAATATAAGGTTGACCTATTTTCGTATCCCCATTCTTAACAAGCAAAACTTTTTCAAAAGAAATTTTCTCACCAATATCACTATCTAATCGAGGAATTTTTAATTTCATTCCCGGACTCCCAACAAACTGGAATCCTTTAGCCTCAAAAACTGCAAACATTTAAATCCTCCTTAAAGTTGTATCAGTTACTTTCCTCAGGAACAGTACTCCCCTCCGGAATCATATTTCCTTCTGGAAGAACTCCCTCTGGTGTAACTCCTTCTTTTACGCCTTCTTCAAAGGGCACACCTATTCTTTCCGGTAAATTTTCTCTTAATTTTTCCTCAATACCTCCTCTATTAACTCCAATTTCCCTTGGCACTCTAAATGCTATTGCAGTTGAAGTCAGAAAAAAGAGCACTGCAAGTACAATAGTTACTTTTCGCAAAAGTACGGACGCTCCACGCCCTCCAAAAAAAGAACCCCCACCAGTTCCACCAAATACGGAACTCATACCCGCACCCTGAGACTGTTGCATTAGTATAACAAGAATCAAAAGTACCGAGAAAATAACATGCAGCGATACTAAAAAGCCTAACATTGAATCTCCTTTGCTATATTTATCATCTCTACAAAACCATCTAAATCCAAAGCTGCTCCTCCAATTAAAGCCCCATCGATATCTTCCTGGGTAATAAATTCCTTCAAATTATGTACTTTAACAGAACCACCATACATTATTCTAATTTGATCGCTTTTAGAACCTAATTTACTCCTAATAATAGCATGCATTTCTTGTGCGTCTTCCGGATGTGGTGTTTTACCTGTACCAATAGCCCAAACAGGTTCATAAGCAACCGCAAGATTTGAAGTATCGTAGTCAATTCCCAGTAACCCCTCCTCTATCTGTTTCTCCACAACATCCTTAGCTTTACCGCCTTCTCTTTCCTCTTCTGTTTCGCCTATACATATAACTACTTTCAACTGCCTTTGCAAGGCTTTCTCGACTTTCTTTCTAACTCCTGCATTCGTTTCACCAAAATAGGTTCTTCTTTCAGAATGACCTATTATTACCCAATCTATTCCAAGCTCTTTGAGAAAAACAGCAGAAATCTCGCCAGTATAAGCTCCTTCATCTTCCCAGAAAAGGTTCTGTGCTGCAATTTTTATGCCGGTCTCCTCAAAACTCTTCTTAGCTTCAACAAGAGAAGTAAATGGAGGTGCAACAAACACATCAATACCTGTCGTTGAAATTTTCTTTTCTTTAAAACGATTTGCAAACTCGGCAGTCTCTGCTAAACCTTTATTCATTTTCCAGTTACCACCAATTAGCAACTTTCTCATACACTCCTCCTCTACAATATCTTCAATGCCGGCAGCTCTTTGCCTGAAACAAATTCAAGCGATGCGCCACCTCCGGTAGAAAGATGACTTACGGAAATACTGGAATCTTCAAAAACTTTATCTGTATCTCCGCCTCCAACAACAGTAAATGCTCCTTTTTTAGTCAACGCACCAATCTCTCTAGCAATTTCCCATGTTGCTTTATCGAACGGCGGCACTTCAAAAACGCCTACAGGCCCATTCCAAAATAGAGTCTTTGAGTTTGAGATTATCTTTTTATATCTTGCAACAGTTTCCGGTCCGATATCAACACCCATTTTCCCTTCAGGAATATCGAAAGAAGGTACGACAGACCACTCTGCTGTACCCTTAATTTCTTCCATATGATCTATAACTATCATATCTTCTGGCAAGTGTAGATTCTTTCCTTGTTGCTCGCTTTCCGAAATTGCCTCTTTAACTTTATCAAATAAACTCATCTCAAGAACGGAATCACCGACACTACCTCCTTTTACATGTATAAAGCTGAAAGACATTGCTCCTCCAATCAAAATATCATCCGCAATGGGAGCAAGTCCTTTAATTACCGGTATCTTTGTCTTAAGTTTTAACCCGCCAAGGACAACCGTAAACGGAGATTCAGGCTTTTCTATAAGCTTCGAAAGCTGTTCTATTTCCTTCATCATCAAAAAACCTACAGCTTTATCGCATAAGAACTCTGCCACACCATAAGTCGAAGCATGAGCCCTATGAGCGGTAGCAAAAGCATCGTTTACATATATATCTCCCAGATTAGAAAGGAGTTTAGAAAAACCCTTATCGTTATCCTCCTCTTCGGGATAAAACCTGGTGTTCTCAAGAAGAAATAAATCCCCCGATTTAAGAGATTTAACTTCCTTTTCCGCTTCTTCTCCTACAGTTTCACCTGAAAACTGAACTTCTTTGCCCAAAAGTTCGGAAAGCCTATTGGCTACCGGTCGGAGCGAAAACTTCTCTACCACCTCTCCACCAGGCCTTCCAAGATGAGACATCATAACAACGGCTGCACCATTCTCCAACAAATAGCGAATAGTCGGAAGGCATGCCTTTATCCTATTGTCATCCTCTATCTCTCCATTTGCAAGAGGAACATTAAAATCAAAACGACAAAGAACTTTCTTATCCTTTACATTAAGATCCTTTATAAAAGGGACCTTCTTCATAGAGATTTCCCCATCATAATAGCCACATCAATCATTCTCATAGAAAAACCCCATTCGTTATCGTACCAGGAAAGAACTTTAATAAGCGTTCCACCAATAACCTTGGTGTACTCAGGATCAAAGATGGAAGAATGAGGATTACCTATTATATCCATAGAAACAACAGGATCCACCGAATATTCAAGAACTCCTTTAAGTTCACCATCAGCGTATTTCTTGAAAGCTGCATTTACTGAATCAACCGTCGCTTCTTTACTGATTTTACAAACAAAATCAACCACTGCACCATCGGGTACCGGTGCACGAAGAGCAATTGCATCTAGTTTTCCTTTTAATTCAGGGAAAACTTTTGTGGTAGCAACCGCTGCTCCGGTTGTTGTTGGGATAATAGAAAGCGCCGCTGCTCTACCTCTTCGCCAATCTTTTGCAGGAAGATCAAGAACTTTCTGAGAAGAAGTATATGCGTGAGCCGTAGTCATAAGGCCCTGCTCTATACCAAAAGTTTCATGAATAACTTTAACCACAGGAGAAAAGCAGTTTGTAGTACACGAAGCATTAGAAATAATATCATGTTTTGCCGAATCGTACTGCTTATGGTTTACCCCATAAACAATCGTAAAATCTCCGTCATCTCCCTTAAAAGGAGCTGAAACTATGACTTTTTTTGCTCCCGCCTTCATATGTTTGGCTGCCATATCTCTGGTTCTGAAAATACCTGTAGCTTCAAAAACAATATCTGCACCAAGATCTTTCCATGGAAGCTCTTCGGGTTCCTTTATTTGTGTAAAAGGAACTTTCTTTCCGCTTATCACAAGAGAACTACCGTCCACCTTAACATCTCCATCAAATCTTCTGTGAACAGAATCATACTTAAAAAGATAAGCAAGATTATTAAGGTCCGCGATATCATTTATGCCAACAATTTCTATCTCATTCCTATTTATAACTTCTCGTAATACACATCTTCCAATTCTACCAAAACCATTTACACCAACTCGAACTGCCATTTAAAAAACCCTCCTTTTAAAGATTTTCACATTTCAACACTAAAACCAAAACCAAATGCCAGATTATCCCATATATTTGCACTGCTACGCGTATCAAAAACCGCGTCGCTATCATCATCGTCTAAAATGCTATTAAGAACCGCTGTTGCAATATGAGTCGCATCGTATTTAATGGGTAAATAAAATTTCAAATTATCTCTTTTATAGCTTAAAGACAAACCTATCGTTGCGGAAGGAATAATAACCCAGTCCCAATCCATCTCTGTTCCGCTTACAAAGAGCGCATTTGCAGCAAGACCGAATTTCGCATCTACAACGGGAACGGGTATTGGCGTATAAGTAAAGAATCCAACTTTACTTAAAGAATAATCAGAACGGAACGCGAGTTTACCTGTAATCCCAAAATTAATAGGTTTAAACAAAAAACCAAAATTGAAACTGGAACCGCTGAATGACATACCTACATCACTGTCAAAATCCGATTCATCTTCGCGAATCATACTATCAATCACGATAACTGCTCTGCCAGAAATCAGAGAATCCTGTACAATTGTAAGATTTGTTGAATCAATACTAACAAAACTATCCGGCAATTCGGCAACAGCCGAAAAATCCCAGGCATAACCACCTTCCAGATTGTAACTGGCACCAAAATCAAAACCCCACGAGAGACTTAAAAATCCACCATCAAGAATTGAACCTAAACAAAAAACCGGATGCATAGCGGATAGGCCGGATGAAAAGATTTCACCATTTATCAGATCTTCATCGAAATCCAATTCTGCCGAGAAATCTTCTATTATCCAATTATCACCATCACCATCTACAACAACAGTATCTCTTACTTCCATCACAAAACTATCCATATGCGCCGCAAACTCTCCCTCACCAAGAATTCTGCAATTTTGAAATTTGAGACCCGCGCCAAATCCCAACGGCCCAAAATTTATTCCCGCTCCGAGAAAAATCGGAATATCCGAATACTCCACTCGTAAAGGAACCGGATTATCCAGAGTAATCGCACCTTTAAATAAAGGATTCACCCTGACCGTATCACCATCTGGTATTTCAGAAAATTCATCATGCGTGAACTCAAAAATTTCATCGGCCCGGATATCGCCAAAAACACTTCCGCTTAAACTGGCCTCGACACCTAATTTATAACCGGATCCGTAAGAAATGCCGACACCCACCATTCCTATTCTTTTGGAAAAACCTATAAAATTAATACCTCCCAAAGCATGATATCCTGCATACAATCGGCTTCCCCGAGGTACATCGCCAAGATTAGTAAGAATACCTTCATCAGTTTCAATCTCAAAAGAAAAAGTATCGATATCACTCGCACTCACCCCCGCAAGAGAAAAAGCAGTAAGGAACTGAACATTAGGGGATTTGCCAAGAGCAGCAGGGTTTAATTCGGCACCTATAATACCGTAGCCGACCGCAGGGTTAAAAAAACCATTCTCAATAAAAAAAAGATCTATCTCTTGTGAACTTCTATATATCTTAATATAATTTTGCCCCTGAATGTGAAAAGCCGAAAAAAGCAAAAAGGATAAAAGAAACATAAACCCTCCTTTATATTAAGGATATGCCCTTCCCAGAGTTCTGGGAAAAGGTATAGTTTGACGGATATGGCTTATTCCGCAAATCCATGCAACAGTCCTCTCTATTCCAAGACCAAAACCAGCATGCGGAACAGATCCATATTTCCTTAAATCGATATACCATTTAAAAGCATCCTCTGGCAGTTTTCTTTCCTTTATCTCCTTCTTTAATTTATCCTCTTCAAATTCCCTTTCTCCACCTCCCACAATTTCCCCATACCCTTCGGGAGCAAGAATATCAAAGGAAAGAGTTGCTTCCTCATTTCCGGGTTCTTTTCTCATATAAAAAGCCTTTATTTCTCTCGGAAAATGAGTTACGATTAACGGAGAATCATAACTTTTTCCAAGAACAGTTTCCTGGGGGGCTCCAAAATCATCACCAAAATTCATCGATTCACCCAACTCGTTAACTTTTTTTACGGCATCCTCATATCTAATCCGGGGAAAAGGAATCTTGATATCCTTTAGAAGAGATATATTTCTCTCCAGAACCTCCAATTCCCTTCTCCTATTAATCAACACTCTTCCGACAACATATTCGATCATTCTACTTGCAAGTTCTATGGAATCATCCATGCTTGCATAAGCAATCTCCGGCTCAACCTGCCAGAATTCAGTTAAATGACGACGGGTTTTCGATTTCTCCGCCCTGAAAGCCGGACCAAAACAATACACCCTTCCAAATGCGGCAGCTGTCGCTTCACAATACAGCTGACCACTTTGAGAAAGATAGGCAGGCTCACCAAAATAATCTACTTCAAAGAGAGTTGTAGTACCCTCGCAGGCAGAAGGCGTGAAAATAGGGGCGTCAAATCTTAAAAAACCTCTTTCCCATAAATAATCCTCGACAGCCTTTACAACTTCCGCCCTTATTCGTAAGATTGCCCATTGCTGACTTGAACGAATCCAGATATGTCTATTACCAAGTAAAAAATCGGTACCATGAGATTTAGGAGTGATAGGATAATCCTCACTATTACCTATAAGCTCCACCGAACCTATAGAAAGCTCATATCCTATAGGAGCTCTTTTATCTTCTCTAACCCTGCCTCTGACAATAATAGAGCTCTCCTGACTCAAATTTTCCATAAGGGAAAAACTCTCAGGCTCAGTATCCTGCTCGGTAGCAACACCCTGAATTATACCCGTTCCATCTCTTATCATAATAAATTGTATCTTTCCGCTGGACCTCTTATTGTGGACCCACCCACGGATTTCAACTTCCTTATCTACAAAATGTGCGATATTTTCCACATATGCATATTTCATTATTTCCTATTACTCCTAAAAAAACATAAACATCCCTCTACCCACTTTTCAATACCTGTATTTAAAGTGGTCTCCGAGAGTGCTGATTTTAAAAATTCTTTTTAAATTTTCGCTTCTATTTTAATTATCATAATACGTTACAATCTTGAAAAGTCAACACCTTTTAGTATAATTTCTAACAGTAATAACACCAAGATGCCAAGTTTTTTTTAACTTGACGAGAATTGATTTTTTATTATAATATCGATATAAAAATTAGAGAAATGATATATGAAATTCAATAATATTATATTACTAGCAACTTTTATAATTTCTAACTTATCTTATTCGCAGGAATTTAAGATGCCTGAAAGCGCAGCCTACGATACCATAAAAAATCGATATTTTGTTTCAAATTTCGGTGACGGAAGTATTATTCAAATAAATTCAACAGGAAAAAAAACTTACTTTAAAAAGGGACTATCAAAACCACTTGGAATATTAATATATAAAAATACATTATATGTTGTAGACAACCCGAAAACAATTAGAGGATTCAATCTTATAAACGGAGCCTCCAAATTAACAGTAGAAATAAAAGAAGCATTATTTTTAAATGACATAACAGCGGATAACGCAGGATTTTTATATATAACAGATAGTCAAGGTGGGGCTATATACAAAATCAACATTGCTTCTCAGAGTTATTCACTCTTTGTAAAAACACAGGAAGGGCCAAACGGAATCGCCTACGATAAATTGAAAAACAGACTTTTAGTATGTTACTTCAAGGAAAAAGCACCTATCGATGAAATAAACATCGAAGATTTAAAAATATCAACTCTTACATCAACGAAATTTACCAATCTTGATGGTATAACTCTCGATAACGAGGGGAATTGTTACGTTTCGGCATGGGGAGCAGGGAGTTTTGAAACCGAATTCAAGAAAAAAGGCACAATTTACAAATTTGATAATTCATTTACAAAAAAGCCCAGAATTGTATCGAATGGATTCCATGGACCCGCAGACATTTATTTTAATATTTGGAGAAACGAACTTGTAATACCTTGCTTATTATCCAACCACGTAATATCAATACCTTTAAAGCGTAATTAAGAAAATACTACAGCTAATTCTTAATGTAAGTTGAATAGTTGAATAGTTGAATAGAAAAAACAACAAATAAATGTTTTTTAAAATCCGTGTTTATCCGTGTAAATCTGTGGCTAATTATTATTTTTTTCTTTGTGTCTTTGTGTGAGGATTATTTTTTTTGTGGGTTGGGTTTTAGTTTTTACTAATTTACCAATCAACCAATTAACTAATTCACTATTAATCGGCTTTGCCGCTTAATATCCCCTTATGTTCTCAAGTTCCTTCTGCATAACTTTTTCAGGAACTTGCTGATACTTTGTAAACTGCATAAAATGAACACCTCTTCCGCCTGTAAGAGATCGTAAGGCTGTAGCATAACCAAATAAGTTCGCAAGAGGAACGAGTGCTTCTATTATAGCAAGGTCACTTACGTGATCAACGTGTTTCACGTCGCCTCTTCTTGTATTAACATCATCTAAAATAGTTCCAAAATATTCGTTCGGTACAGTTATTTCAACTTCCATAATCGGTTCTAAAAGTACAGGATTGGCTTTTTTATATGCACTCTTAAAAGCCCTCGAGGCAGCTATTTTATAAGCTATATCGGAAGAATCGATTTCATGATAAGATCCACCTGTCAAAGTAACCTTACCTCCTAAAACTTCAAACCCTCCAAGGCTTCCCGAACACATTGCTTCTCTTATTCCTTCTTCAACCGGACCCAAAAACTCCTTGGGCACCTCATGTACCTTAGCTTTATTTATAAACTCAAATTCTTCAGCCGGTTCTAAGGTAAGCACAACATCTCCGTACTGCCCTTTTCCACCACTTTGTTTAATAAACTTACCTTCTGCAGTAGCTTTCTGAGTTATAGTTTCCTTATATGATACTCTGGGAGTTCTAACCCTTGTTTCAACTTTAGACTCTCTTTTTAGTCGTTCCATAATAACTTCAAGATGGAGTTCTCCCATACCGTAAATCAAAGTTTCTCCAGTATCCGGATCCTTCTTAACGAGGAAAGTAGGGTCTTCTTCATGAATTTTATTCAAGGCAAAAACAAGCTTTTCCTGATCGGCAATTGTTCTCGGTGAAACACTCGTAAAAATTACAGGTTCAGGCAGCTGAGGTGGTTCAAAAAGAATTGGGTGTTTTGGATCAGCCAAAGTATGTCCGGTTGCGACTTCAGAAAGACCAATAAATGCTGCGATTTCTCCTGCTTCAATAGAGCTTACTTCTTTTCTCTTATCAGCATGCATAAGAATAATCTTTGAAAGCCTTTCTGTTTTATTGGTATTGACATTCAATACTTTATCACCTTTACGAATTTTGCCTGAATAAATCCTTATGAATGACAATTTTCCATGAGGATCCGCAATTATTTTAAAGACAAGTCCACTAAAAGGTTCTTTTAGATCATTCTTCCTGATTTCTTTCTCCCCCGTTTTGGGATTTTTTCCGTCGGGAGGAGGAACATCCAAAGGCGAAGGAAGATAATTTACAATTGCATCCATGACTTTTTGCACCCCGACATTCCTGAGAGCAGTACCTCCAATAACAGGGAAAAAATCGGCCTTGATAGTACCTTTTCTGATTGCTCTTTTAATTATATCAGGCTCTATTTCTTCTTCGTTAAGAAACTTATCCACAAGCTCATCGTCATAGAGACTTGCTTTGTCCAGAAGCTCTTCTCTATATTTCTTGGCTAAATCGAAATGTTCCTCAGGAATCGGAATCGCTTTAAAGCTAAGTCCTTTCTCATCCTCCCAAACCCAGGCATTCATTTCTACAATATCAATCATCCCTTTAACTTTATCTCCAGAAAAAAGAGGCAAAGCAATAACCAGTGGCGTCACTTTAAGCCTATCTTTCATCATTTCAATCGTACGGAAAAAATCTGAACCTTTTCTATCCAACTTATTTATAAAAGTAATTCTTGGAAGATGATACCTGTCCGCTTGCCTCCAAACAGTCTCGGACTGCGCTTCAACCCCCTCAACACCACTAAATATAACCACCCCTCCATCTAAAACTCTTAAGCTTCTTTCGACTTCAACTGTAAAATCAACATGCCCCGGGGTATCTATAATATTCACCCTTTTATCTTTCCAATAAATAGTGGTCGAAGCAGAAGTAATAGTAATCCCCCTCTCCTTCTCCTGGTCCATATAATCCATAACGGTAGACCCCTCATCAACTTCACCGATCCTATGAACCCTACCACTGTAAAAAAGAATTCTCTCAGTTAGGGTAGTTTTTCCAGCATCAATGTGAGCTATTATTCCTATATTTCTAGTATCAGGGATATCAACCCTTCTTTCTGAATTAGGATTTTTCGGCATTAAAGATTCCTAAACTATTACTTTTTTTGTAAATATATTTAAGTTACCAACCAAAATGAGCAAAAGCTTTGTTGGCTTCCGCCATCCTGTGAGTATCTTCTTTCTTTTTGTATGCTGAACCTTCTTTTCTTGAAGCCGCAATCAACTCGTTAGAGAGTTTTTCTTTCATCAGATACTCACCTCTACTCCTCGCAGCGTTTATTATCCACTTAATGGCAAGTGAGAGTTTTCTGTCAGGTCTTACTTCCATTGGAACCTGATAAGTCTGTCCCCCTATTCTCTTAGGACGAACTTCAACCATCGGCTTTACGTTATTAACGGCTTGATTAAATACATCAATACCTTCTTTGCCGGTACGTTCTGTAATCAGATCGACTGCACCGTAAAAAATTCCCTCCGCTACACTTTTCTTCCCCTCATACATTAGACAATTTATAAATTTTGAAACCAACTCAGAATGATATTTATAATCGGCGCCAACTCTCCTTACTACAGCTCTTCTTCTTCTCATTTCTCGACCCCTGTACCAGTTTTTGGCTTCTTAGTTCCATAGCAAGAACGGCTTTTCTTCCTGTCTTCAACTCCTGTAGAATCATATACTCCTCTAACAATATGATATCTTACGCCAGGAAGATCTTTTACTCTGCCCCCTCTAACTAGCACTATTGAATGTTCCTGTAGTGCATGCCCTTCACCTGGAATATAAGCCGTAACAACTTTCCCATTCGAAAGTCTAACCCTAGCTACCTTACGGAGAGCCGAATTTGGCTTCTTTGGTGTCGTTGTATATACTCTCAAGCAAACTCCTCTTTTCTGTGGGCTGCCCTCAAGAGCGGGTGACTTAGTTTTCTTCTTAATTCTTGCTCTTCCTTTTCTTACTAATTGATTTATTGTAGGCATACAAACCTCCTATGCTCTTTTCGCTTCTTCTGTTGTTTCTTCTTCGCTATATTTTAACTCTATTTGCTTAAAATCTTTAAATCCAGTACCTGCTGGAATCTTTCCTCCTATTATCACATTCTCCTTCAAACCTTTAAGGTAATCAGCCTTACCTTCCAAAGCAGCATTTAAAAGTACCTTGGTGGTATGCTGGAAAGATGCCGCCGCTATAACCGAATCATGAGATAGTGAAGAGTGAGTAATTCCAAGCAAAAGTGGTTCAAAAGTCGCAGGCTGACCACCTTCGCTGGCAACTTGTTGATTAACATCCTTAACTTCCTTGGCATCCATCACTTGTCCTTCGAGGAAAGTAGTATCTCCACTTTCGGCTATACGAACTTTTCTGAACATCTGACGAACAATTATACCAACATGCTTATCGTCTATATTGACACCTTGCATTCTATATACCTCTTGAATCTCATTAAGCAGATATTGCTGGGCTGCTATAACACCTTTTACTCTTAAAATATCATGAGGGTCTACAAAACCTTCGCATAACTTATCGCCAGCTTCAACCTTCTGACCTTCATGCACCATAAAATATTTACCATAAGGAACTTTATACTTTCTTTTGTCTTTATCCGATTCAACATATATGGCTCTCTTACCTCTTGAAACTTTCCCAAAACGTATAATTCCATCTATTTCCGAAATTATAGCTTTGTCCTTCGGAGATCTGGCTTCAACTAAAGCTTCTACCCTCGGAAGACCGCCCGTAATATCCTGAGTACGAGCAATATCACGTGGCTTTTTAGCCAAGAGAGAACCTACCTCTACTTTAGTCCCATCTTCAATAAATAGGTATGATCCTCTCGGAATAGGATATTCGGCAACTTTTTTATTCCCCTCTCTAATTTCAATTGTAGGGAGATATTTACTTTTAGACCCATATACAAGCATCCTTTGTCTCTTCCCGGATTCGTCTACCATTTCTTTTAGGGTAATACCTTCTCTAATGTCAATAAATTTGATTTTTCCTTCTTTCTCGGCAATTATCAGATTGGAATAAGGCTGATATTCAAAAAGGACATCTCCTTTCTTTACTTCGGCTCCATCATTAACTTTAAGTATTGAGCCATAGGGAATTTTGTACTTTAATTTTCCTTCACCGTGAGTTAAATAAAGAGCAGAATTTCTTGAAAGAACAACCATTGGTTTTCCCTTGACATCTTTATAAAACAAATCTTTAGCAAATTTAACTTTCCCGTCTTTGGGTGATTTCTGGTAGGATTCAGCTGCTTCACCTGACGCTATTCCACCAACATGGAAAGTCCTCAAAGTTAACTGCGTACCAGGCTCTCCAATAGATTGAGCTGCGATAACACCAACCGCAGTTCCAATCTGAACCAATTTTCCGGTTGATAGGTCTCTTCCGTAACATCTCTGGCAAATACCTGTTTCTGATTCACATGTAAGGACTGAACGGATTCTGACAAATTCCACACCTGCTTCCTCTATTTCTCTACCTTTATCTTCATCAATCCACTCACCTGCCTGGACAATAATTTCACCTGTTAGGGGATGAATAACATCATCAGCAGTATAAGAACCTTCAATTCTGTCGAATAAAGATTCAACAATCTTTCCTCCCTCAATAAGAGCAGAAACATCAACCCCCATGACCGTACCGCAATCTTCTTCAGAAACAACAACCCCTTGAGCAACATCAACCAATCTTCGGGTTAAGTAACCCGCTTCTGCTGTTTTTAAAGCAGTATCGGTCAGTCCTTTCCTTGCACCATGCGAAGAAATAAAATATTCCATTTCGTTCAATCCTTCTTTAAAGGAATGAAGTATAGGAGTTTCAATAATAGCCTGAGAAGATAGTTTTTTCTGAGGTTTTGCCATCAGTCCACGTAGACCGCAAAGCTGTCTTATTTGATCCATGTTACCTCTTGCACCAGATCTACTCATCATATGAATAGGATTGAAACCATCTCTATCAAGCATCAATGCCTTTTCTATATCTTTTTCAATTATTTCCGTAGCCCTAGTCCACGTATCAATAATTTTATTATAACGCTCACCTTCAGTTATAACTCCTAAAACCTTATGTTGCTTTTCCGCTTCCTGAACTTTCTTTTGAGCATCTTCTATAACCTCTTCTCTTTCTTCTGGAATTATCATGTCACTAAGACCAATAGTTAGGCCCGAACGAGTTGCATATTCAAATCCAAGTTCTTTAATTTCATCAAGAAATTCAGCTGTTTCATCCATACCAAGCTTTTTATAGCATCTCAATATTAGACTCTTTAATTCTTTACTCTCCAAAGGCTTATTAACCCACCTGAGAGGTTCTGGAACTATCTCATTAAAGATTGCTCTACCAACAGTAGTCTCAAGCCATTCATCCTTATACATTATTTTAATCCAATCATGGAGTTCTACTATTTTCTCTTCATAAGCGCAAATTACTTCTTCAATACTTCCAAAGAAATGTTCTATTTTCTTTTCACCGTAATGTTCCTGCGTAAGATAATAAACTCCAATGACTATATCCTGCGTAGGGACCATTAAAGGTACCCCGTTAGCAGGAGAAAGAATATTTCTAGAGGAAATCATAAGAAAATAGCTTTCTAACTGTGCATAAGAAGATAAAGGTACGTGAACCGCCATCTGATCTCCATCAAAATCAGCATTAAAGGGCGGACAAACCATAGGATGAATACGTATTGCATTCCCTTCTACAAGCTTAGGAATGAACGCCTGAATGGAAACCCTATGCAAAGTAGGCGCACGATTCAGGAGAATCGGATATCCATCTACAACTTCTTCCAATAAATCCCACGCCTTTGGATCATTTGCTTCTAATACTTTTCTTGCTTGCCTTATAGAATCAACAACTCCCGATTCTTCTAATTTTCTAATGATAAAGGGCTTAAAAAGCTCTTTAGCCATTTTTTTCGGCAAACCACATTCATATAATTTTAGAGTGGGGTCTACTGTAATAACTGATCTTCCTGAATAATCGACTCTCTTACCCAAGAGATTTCTTCTAAACCTTCCTTTCTTTCCTTTTAAAGAATCGGTTATCGACTTAAGGGGTCTATTTCCTCTACCTGTTATAGAACGACTTAACCTTGAATTATCCAGCAAGGCATCAACTGATTCCTGAAGCATTCTCATTTCGTTTCTAAGTATTGTAGGAGGGGCATCAATTTCTATCAAATTTTTAAGCCTGTTATTTCTAGTGATAACTCTCCGGTAGAGATCATTAACATCAGAAGTGGCAAAAACTCCTCCCTCAAGCGGAACAAGCGGCCTAACATCAGGTGGAATAACCGGTAAAACTCTAAGCACCATCCACTCAGGCTTATTACCTGATTTGAGAAACGCCTCAACTATTGCAAGTTTCTGTAACAATCTTTTTTTCCTATGTTTTGATCCGACGGCCTTTATCTCTACTTTCAAATCCTTGGACATTTTAGCAAGATCTAATTCTTTAAGGAGTTCATAAATCCCATCCCCTCCCATTTTTGCAGTAAAGGCTCCCTTATATTTTTCTTTCAATCCAACATACTTCTCATTAGAAATAACCTGCCCTTTCTTTAGAGGAGCATCACCGGGATCAATAACAATATACGATTCATAATATAATATCCTTTGAAGCTGTATCTTTTTTAACTCAAGCAATTTACCAATGATGCTTGGATTAACCTTATAGTACCAAATGTGAACTACGGGAACCGCCAACTCAATATGACCCATCCTTTCCCTTCTTACACTGGACTTTGTAACCTCAACCTTACATCTTTCACATATATGTCCTTTATATTTTGGACCCTTGTATTTACCGCAATTACATTCATAGTCTTTAACCGGACCAAAAATTCTCTCACAGAAAAGTCCACCCATCTCAGGTTTCTGAGTTCTATAATTTATTGTCTCAGCTTTTTTTACCTCTCCATGAGACCATGATAAAATTTTCTCCGGATAAGCAAGGGAAAATCTTATAAGATTAAAATGCTTGGGTAATCCTTCTTTAAATCTGCCTTCATTAAATTTCATACTTCTCCTCCTCGCCGTCTTTAAGAAGCTCAACATTCAAAGCTAAACCTCTTAATTCTTTTACAAGTACATCAAAAGAAGTGGGTAATCCGGGTTCCGGGGGAGGATCTCCTTTTACTATTGCCTCGTAAGCCTTGTTCCTTCCCTCTACATCATCAGATTTTATAGTTAGCATTTCCTGCAAAGTGTGCGCAGCCCCATATCCCTCTAAAGCCCATACCTCCATTTCACCAAATCTCTGACCACCATACTGAGCTTTTCCGCCCAATGGCTGCTGAGTAATCAAAGAATAGGGGCCTGTAGCTCTGGCATGGTGCTTATCTTCTATCATATGATACAATTTCATCAAATACATATAACCTACTGTTATTTTCTGGTCAAAAGGTTCTCCGGTACGTCCATCATAAAGAGATACTTTCCCTTCTTGAGGAAGATTCGCTTTTTTCAAAAGTTCTTTAATTTTCTCTATAGAGACTCCTTCGAAAATAGGACTCCCTACTTTCATATTCAGTTTTTCGGCGGCCCAACCAAGATGAGTCTCGAGAATTTGGCCCACATTCATTCTTGAAGGAACACCCAACGGATTAAGTAC
Source organism: uncultured bacterium (assembly GCA_964525555.1). GTDB lineage: Bacteria > Hydrothermota > UBA3072 > UBA3072 > UBA3072 > JAFGHJ01. Next base: position 6,536 of record CAZGHN010000005.1, on the reverse strand, counting down.
TACATCCACAGGAGTACCATCCTCCATGAAAGGCATATCTTCTTCCGGCACAACAGCGGCAATAACACCTTTATTACCGTGTCTTCCGGAAACTTTATCTCCTATAGAGACTCTCCTCCTTTGACCAATATAAACTTTAATCATTTTATTAACACCCGCGGCTAACTCGTCCCCTCTTTCGGCAACCTTAAGAGCGTTTTCCATATCTTTTTCTGTCTTACTAATAAGCAAGTCTATTTTTTCAATAAAATCTTTCATTTTAGGACAGACTTTCAAATCTACCCACCTTTCCAATTCTGCTAAATGCCTATCCTTTATTATCTGATTTTTTCTGACCAATAATTTCTGTTTTTTTCCTCTTTTCGGTTTTAAAAATATAGAATCTCTGGCTTTCTTACCAAGAAGTTCCTCGGTCACGACAGAAACTTTTCTCTTTTTCAGCTCTTGTATTCTGTTCTGATATTCCTCCAAGACCTTATCTACATTAGCTTTACGTGCATTCCTTTCAAGAATAATGGTACCAATAACTACTCCATGAACATCCGAGGGAACTCTTAAAGAAGTATCTTTAACATCTTCAGCCTTTTTACCGAAAATAGCCCTTAAAAGTTTTTCCTCAGGAGTCAATTCTGTCTCTCCCTTAGGAGAAATCTTGCCAACGAGGATATCGCCTTCTTTAATCTTCGCACCAATTCTTACCACACCTTCCTTATCAAGATTAGATGCACTTTCCTCGGAAACATTGGGAATTTCTCTGGTAGTTTCTTCTGAACCTAACTTCGTATCTCTTACCTCGCAAGTATATTCCTCAATATGATAAGATGAGAAAACATCTTCTTTCAAAAGTCTTTCAGAGACTACAATTGCATCCTCATAGTTCCAACCAAAATAGGGTATCAAAGCAACTAATACATTCTGGCCAAGTGCTAGCTCCCCGTCACAAGTCGCTCCACCATCGGCTATAATATCCCCCTTTCTTATCTCATCACCTTTATTAACTATAGGCTTTTGATTAACACAAGTATCCTGATTAGTTCTTTCAAACTTCCTAAGACGATAAACATCATACGGGTCTACCGAGTAAGTTCCTTTGGTTTTTATCCATACTTCATCAGCTGTTACTTTATGAACAATTCCGTCTCTTTTTGCAAGGATCACCGCACCAGAGTCTCTAGCAACTTTACCCTCAATTCCAGTTCCAACAAGAGGTGCCTCAGGTCTTATAAGAGGGACTGCTTGCCTCTGCATGTTTGACCCCATTAAAGCCCTATTTGCATCATCATGTTCTAAAAAAGGAATCAGAGACGAAGAGACTGAAACAAGCTGTTGCGGAACAAGATCTATATAATCAACTTCTTCTCTTTTTATAAAAGGATAAGTATCTCTTCTTCTTGCCATAACGTAATCGTTTATAATCTTACCCTTCTTATCTACTTCTAGATTTGCCGGAGCTATGGTATATTTATCTTCTTCATTTACATTTAAATATTCAACATCGTCAGTTATAACACCATTTTTAACTTTTCTGTAAGGAGTCTCAATAAAACCATCCTCATCTATTCTTGAGATTGAAGCAAGTGATGTTATAAGTCCTATATTTGGTCCTTCAGGTGTTTCAATTGGACAAATGCGCCCGTAATGGGAATAATGTACGTCCCTTACGGCAAAACCTGCGGTATCTCTTGTAAGCCCACCCGGACCAAGAGCAGACAATCGTCTCTTATTTGTAAGTTCAGCCAGTGGATTTGTCTGATCAAGAAACTGTGAAAGTTGACCGGTAGCGAAAAATGAATTTAAAACCCCTTTAATTTGCCTGGAATTTATCAGTTCTTGAGGAGTTATTTCGACATCTTCCGAAACGACCATTCTTTCCGTAATAGTTTTTGCCATTCTACGCAGAGCCACACGAAACTGATTTTCCAACTGCTCTCCTACAGTTCTAATCCTCCTATTCCCAAGATGATCTATATCATCTTCTTCTCTTTTTCCATCTGCAAGCTCCATCAATCCTTTAACAACGTTTATAAAATCCTCTGAAACAAGACATAAAATATTCTCGTCAACATTTTGCTTTAACTTTCTATTTAAAACATGCCTTCCGACTTTAGAAAGATTAAACCTAGCAGGGTCAAAAAAGGAAGAATAAAAATAATCTTTCGCAATCCTCAAATTAGGAGCATCTGTCCCTCTTAGATAACGGTAAATCTCAAGCATTGCTTCTCTACCATTTTTTGTCTTATCTTTTTTAAAAGCATTTAAAATATAATCAACTGTCTTCTTCTCAATACCTGAGAAAACCTTAATCTTGTTGACATTGACTCCCTTAATCTTTTTGAGAATTTCTTCATCTATCTTATAACCTGCTTGTATTATAACCTCTCCGGTTTCTTTTGAAAAAATATCTTCAGAGATAACTCTTCCTATCGCTTTTTTATCAAGTTTTATATTTTCCGTTTTAAAGAAAAGAGGAAGTATCTTTTCTGCATTATTCCATTTTCCTTCTACTGTTTCAAGCAATTCATTAATTACTTTCAAACGCTCTATATATTTATTATTGTATTCTCCTTCTCTTAAATGTTCGATTATTTCTCTTTTCTCTTTCTCGAGTTTTTTAATATCTTCAAGATAACCTAGAGCTTTAACAAGAATCGTAATAGGGAAATTACGCCTACCATTCAAATTCACTTTAATTGCTTCAGTTAACTTTATATTGAATTTCAGCCAAGAACCCCTATCTGGAATTATCTGGGCACTGTATTTACTTCGAACTTCATCCACTTGTTCTTCTTCGAAGTAAACCCCGGGAGCACGATGTAATTGAGAAATTATAACCCTTTCCACACCATTAACGATAAAATCGCCCCTTTCAGTCATCAAAGGCAAATTAGCAAGAAAAACATCCTGTTCTATAGATTGTTTAACCTCTCGAAAGGGCTCAAAATCTTCTATCTCTTCAGCAAATTCAACCTCTTCAGGCTCTTCATATTCAATTAGTCTAAATCTTCCATACAAAGAGGCTGCATAAGTGAGTTCTTTTTCCTTTACCTGCTCTGGAGTATACTTAGGTTCATCAAGATAGTAGTACAAATACTCAATTTTATACCTACCATGAATGTCTTCTATCGGAAAAACTTCTCTGAAAACCGATTCTAAACCGAAATCGGGACGGTTCGGTGGATCAGCATTATACTCTTGCAAAATAAACTTTTCAAAAGAATCCCTCTGTACAGATAAAAAATTAGGGGGAGAAAAATTCAGCTTTTCCAAATTAGCTATTCTATACCCTTCAGCAAAAAATTTCCTTTTAGGAGTCAACCGACTACCTCCTTTTGTAAAATTTTACTTCTCATATAAAAAAGAAGTACAGTTTTCTTGCCACACTCTCTAAGAAATCTTTGTTTTTTATATGCTTATCTAGCTTAGATAAAACTTTCAAATGCCGATTATTTAACTTCTACTTCGCCGCCCGCTTTTTCAATTGTAGATTTCATTGACTCTGCTTCTTCCTTAGAAGCACCTTCCTTCAATACTGACGGAGCTGATTCTACAAGTTCCTTAGCCTCTTTAAGACCTAAGGAAAGCAAGGACCTAACTTCTTTAATAACGCCAAGTTTACTATCTCCAAAGGATTTTAGAACAACATTGAATTCAGCCTTTTCTTCAGCTGCTCCCGCTTCTCCAGCAATCACACCGGCTGCCTGAACTACCGGAGCCATAGCAGTAACTCCAAACTTCTCTTCCATAGCCTCTACAAGACTATTCAGCTCAAGAATCGTCATCTCTCCAATTAAATCAATCACTTTTTCAGCATTTTTGGATAATTTTGTACTTTCTGCCATCATTCCTCCTTTTGCTTTGCTATCTCAGATAGAGCAATTACAAACTTTCTAGTTATCCCTGACAAAACAAAAACCAGTTTATTCAACGGAGAATTTATAGAACCCAATAACTTGCCATAAAGTTCTTCCTTTGAAGGTATAGAAGTTAATTTGCCAAAAGCCTCAAGATCAAAGTACTTACCCTCAATAAAACCTCCGGTAATTACCAGCCCTTCATTTTCCCCTCTAAAATCCGAAATTATTTTAAGAGGTCGCAGGGGATCTTCGTAACCAAAAATCAAAGCTGTAGGACCCTCAATCAATTCTTCAATATTACTTCCCTGGATCTCATCAGCCAAAGCTCTTTTTATTAAAGTATTCTTAAATACTTTTAATTCAGCATTTTCTCTCTTTAAATCCCTACGGAGAGTATTAAGCTGAACCGACTTTAGCCGCAGAAAACCAGTAAAGCATAAAGAATTAGCTCTTTCGTATCTTTCGCTAATCTCTTTTACAATTTCCTCATTTTCTTTTATTCCCATCTTCAACTCCCTATAATATTATTTCTCTTCTTATATAATCCGTATCAACTTTAATTCCAGGACCCATAGTCGATGAAAGAGTTATTCCTTTCAAGTACTGTCCACCAACAGATGAGGGTTTTAAATCCCATATTTTCTTGATCAATTCAATAAAATTCTCATATAAATTTTTCTCTTCAAAAGAAGCTTTTCCTATAGGAACTTGAATATTACCACCCTGATCAGTCTTAAAACTAACTTTTCCTTGTTTTATTTCTTTAACAGCCTGTCCGATATCTTTCGTTACTGTCCCGTTTTTAGGTGTAGGCATCAATCCTCTTGGACCGAGAATTTTACCAAGTTTTCCTATTTTAGGCATCATTTCCGGAACAGCCACAATAGCATCACATTCAAGCCAACCTTTTTCTATTTTTGCAACGAAATCCTGTCCCCCCACCCAATCAGCTCCTGCCTTCTCCGCTTCTATCTGCAATTCTCCCTCAACAAAAGCAAGAACTTTCTTCTCTTTACCTGCGCCATGAGGAAGCAAAATGGAACCTCTGACCATCTGATCCGCTTTTTTAGGATCGATACCAAGTCTTACAGCAACTTCAACTGTTTCATCAAATTTTGCTGAAGCCATTTCCTTGATTTTTTTCAAAGCTTCTTCAACCTCATGTTTTGTTTCTTTGGAATAAGAAGAATTTAACTTCTTATATCTATTACTTCTTTTCATCAATCACCTTCCTCAACCAATACCCCCATAGAATGAGCGGTGCCCTCCACAATCTTAATCGCTTTATCCATATCATCAGTATTGAAACTGTCCTTCTTTGATTCTGCAACTTCTCTTACTTGTTTCTTTGTTACAGTCGCGACTTTCTCCCTATTAGGCTCTCCCGAACCCTTTACTATACCAGCAGCTCTCTTCAACAAAAATGAAGTAGGAGGATTCTTCATAATAAAATCAAAAGAGTTATCCTTATAAACAGTAATAACTACAGGAATCAAATCATTTCCTCTACTTCTACTTTTTTCGTTAAATTGAGTACAAAACTCTACAATGTTTACACCATATTGGCCAAGGGCTGGGCCAACAGGAGGTGCAGGAGTCGCCTGTCCCGCCTGAATCATCAACTTAATTTGTCCCTTTTCTTTTTTTGGTGGCATTTTTCCTCTCCTAAATTAATTCAACCTGACTATAACTTAACTCGACAGGTGTTGATCTCCCGAAAACCGTAACCATTACAACCAATCTTTCCTTTTCTCTATTTAACTCTTTTATAGATCCATTAAAATCGGTAAAAGGACCGTCAATTATTCTAATTGTCTGTCCTTCTAAAAATCTTGTGTCGCTAACTTCTTCTACAGTTTCCATAAGACCCAAAATTTTATCCGCTTCTTCATCCGTTATAGGCTGAGCTGCTTTTTTGCCCAGAAACCCCATCACCTTTGGAGATTCTGCGATAAGTTGCGTCACAGCATCATCTTCTGCTGCATGCACAAGAATATAACCCGGATACAATCTCTTTTCTTTACTTTTAATTTCGCCTTTCCTATCTCTAACTTTTATCATTCTCTCAGGAACGATAATCTTATCTATCAAGGTTTCCATCCTTTTATTCTTTCTATTCTCTTCAAGATATTTACAGATATTTTTCTCCTGTCCTGTAAAAACATGAACTATAAACCACTTATATTTAGCATTCAAATTCATAAAGCCTTATCTCATCAAAAACATAAAAACTCTTGAAAAGAAAAGATCGAGTACCCAAATTACGGAAGACAGTATAGCCGAAAATACTATGACAATACCTGTAGAAGCAATAACTTCTCTGCTTTTCGGCCACGAGACTTTGAACAATTCTTGTTTTACTTCCTTAAAAAAAGTTACTATCTTTCCTATCATCATATCTCCTATAAGCAGGCCTGGAGGGACTTGAACCCCCAACCCCCGGATTTGGAGTCCGGTGCTCTAGCCAATTGAGCCACAGGCCTATTTTTCCTTATGAAGCGTATGCTTCTTACAACGAGGACAATATTTTTTCAACTGCAATTTACCACCCTGTACTTTTGCCCTACGCGTTGTATAATTAATAAGCTTACACTCACTACAACTTAATTTCACAATTATATGCAAATTTTACTCCTGTATCGCAGTAACGACGCCAGCGCCGACAGTTCTTCCGCCTTCTCT
>CAZGHN010000004.1:58412-184215 GCA_964525555.1 uncultured bacterium | reverse complement strand
TCTTTTTCCATATCTTCAAAAGTATCCTTTAATCTAAGATGATATCTTAGTAATCGGTCGTTATTTTCACCAATCTGCTAATTTACTAATAACGATTTCCGCTTTTGCGGAAATTCCTTCTTGACATTGAATATTTTCCTTAATTTAACATATAATAATAAAAAGGAGAGTTTATGAAAATCAGACTTATATCATTAGTTATTTTATTGAGTTTGCCTTGCTTTGCACAAAACCGAATGAAATTTAGTTCCCAGGAAATTAAAGAAGATTTAAAGTTTCTTTATGAAACTCTGGATAAATCACATTATGATTTATATGTAAACACTCCAAAAGAAATCTTCGATAAAGAATATAAACATATTATGAATTCAATCAAAGATTCGCTTACATTAATTCAAATAAACAGGCTTTTTCAGCCCTTTACTGCATTATCAAAACTCGGACATTGCGCAATCAAACTACCTATAAGTTCCTATGGGGCTTATCTCCAAAACGGAGGAACGGTTTTTCCTCTCGATCTTTACTTCAAGGATAATAGAACTTTTGTTCTTGATAATTTTTCTACTGTGACTTCCATTGCAAAAGGAGACGAAATTGTCTCCATAAATGAAAAACCAATAGAAGTAGTAATGAAAGATATATACACATACCTGTCTGGCGAAAATAATTATTCAAAAAACACTCAGATTGAACTTTTATCATTTCCCCGCCTTTTTTGGGTGGTAAATGGAGAAAAGAAAAACTACAAAGTAATCATTAAGAAAGCTGGTGGAAAACAAATAAGTATTAAGGTATCATCGCTTTCCGGGGGTGAATTTGAAGGTAAAATGGCTGGAAAGAAACCACTAATTAACCCGTCAAAAGAATTTACTTTTATCGATCAAACAGCTTATCTGCGACCGGGACAGTTCTATAATCCCCCAACAGATGGAAAGACTCAAATAAACAGTGAAATTATAGACAATACAAAGTTTATTCGTTTCCTGGATTCGTGCTTTACCTTAATTCATAAGAAAAAAACTCATGACTTAATAATCGATTTAAGAGGAAACCCTGGCGGAGCGGCAACTTTTAGTAACCCAATGGTTGCTTTTTTTGCCGACGAACCATTTATTGGCGGCTCTAAACTATTCATTAGAACAAGTGAGATTAACAAAGATTTCTGGAAAGAATCTGAAGATACTTCCCGTTTTTTTTCAGATATCAAAAAAGAAGTGTTATCCAGACAAGACGGCAGTCGATTTGAAATACCATTAGCGGAATATAAATTTCAGCCGAGAAAGGATTCATTGAGTTTTAAAGGTAATGTTTATGTTTTAATAAATCGTTTTAGCTTTTCAGAAGCAATTGTTGTCTCAGCTATGATACAGGATTATGGATTCGGAAAAATTATCGGGGAACAGACAACACCTGTTACGTACGGCAATGCCAGACAATTTAAACTTCCCAATACACAGACGACAGTCACTTTTCCTGCTGCTTATTTTATCAGAGCAAACGGCGATACTTCATTGAAAGGAACCGTACCTGATTATATAGTAAGCGATGACTTATTGACCGAAAAAGATGAGATATTGGAATATACTTTGGATTTGATAAAAAAAGTTGAGTAGTTAAAACAAAAAAAGCCGACAGCGAATAGGTATTAGGTCTCGGGTTTTAGGTTTTAGTTAAAAAACAACAAATAAACCCTTCGTGCCTTAGTGTCTTTGTGGCTAAAAAATTCCTTGACAAACATTCATATTTACAATATAAATAGAAACATGAAACAAAATTTTTTCTTATTACTGGTTCTTTGTCTTTTAGGGATTAACTTATACGGACAAGATAAATCCTGGGAATACTTAGGCCAAGCTCCTCCGGGAGATATACCAGAAGTTTTTGCTCCGGATGTTATATCCGGTAAATATACGCTTCATGGCTTTCCAACCTTCTCGCCCGACGGAAAAGAAATATACTGGCCGGTCATACCGCCCAAAATTATGTTTATGAAATTTGAGGATAATTCATGGACAAATCCTGCGGAAGCATCTTTTTCTGAAAGTAACTGTCAAGCACCATGCTTTTCACTTGATGGAAACAAAATATACTATCAAGTGTCTCGAGATGGCGGATATGGGAGTTTAGACATTTGGTATGTTGAAAGAGTTAAGAACGGATGGAGTGAACCTAAAAATTTAGGAAAACCGGTCAACTCGGAAAAATTAGAATCACAGCCAACATTTACGAAAGATGGCACAATATATTTTACCGGTGAATTAAATGGAGCTATGCTTAATCGTGGTCTTTATAGAGCAAGATATGTAAATGGAAAATATTTAACACCAGAACTTTTAGGAGATAGTATAAATACAAAATATCTTGAAATATATCCCTTTATTTCTCCGGATGAAAGTTATTTTTTATTCTGTTCTACAAGACCAAGTATGGAGGAAAAAGACAGAAGAATTTATATAACATTTCGGACGAATGATGGGAATTGGTCCAAACCTATTAATCTAAGTAAAAAAATGAATTTCGATTACCAGAGCGCTTTCCCATATGTTTCTCCGGATGGCAAGTATCTTTTCTTTAGCGGATATAATGAAAGCACAAATAAATCAGGAATCTTTTGGTTAAGCAGCGCTATTATTCAAAAACTTAGACCCAAAAACTAAGAATTTCGCTTTTCGTGGTTGGCTGTTCGCTTAAAGTTTTTTAACACAACAAAAATTTAGTGTATTTTGTTTGTTTCGTGGTTAAATAAATTGTTTTTTCTCTGTGCTCTCCGTGTGAGAATCTAATCTTTATAAAAATTACCGAAACAATTCATAAAATGCTTACGTCGAACATAATAAGAGAGGGATAATTATGAAAAAAGTAGCAGTAATAATAAGGTCAGTATCGAAATGTGAAGATGGTATAAAAAATAACGAATTAATAACAATTGGTAGATTTAACTGGCTTCTTGACGCGTATTCGGTAGTCTCCAGAATCGAATCAGAAGGTATAGAATGTTTTCTGCCCGATGAAATGCTTGCCAAATCACCACATAATCACTTTATCGGAACTTTCCGGATAAAACTTCAGGTAAGAAGAGAGGATGTTACCAGGGCCTTACGAATATTAAACGATGAACCATTTGACACTTTTGATGATGTATTAATCGGGGCACCTGTTAAATGTGAATCACGTTGATCCTACGGATCAGTATATTAGTCAATCAGTGAATCAGTAAATTAGTTTTTTACTAATCAACCAATTTACCATTAACTAATAACTATTTCCGCTTTTCCGGAAATTTCCTCTTGACATTTCCTTCCTTTTTCAATATTATATAGACAGATTAATCTTTGACAAAACACCACAATCTTATACAATTAATATTGGTCTGTTGATTTGCGATGAGGAGGAATGTACGGACAACTTGGAGGAATAAAGCAGCGGATAAAGATTACAAGAATCGTCCAAATTTAGGCTAAATACAAAGGAGGTAAATTGAAAAAGTTTTTAGTATTGTTATTCGTTATAATGTTAGTATCGTCTCTACCCGCATACTCATATGGCGTGAAGACTTTTGAAACCGGCGCTTGGGGTGATTCGGCTGTAGGATTTACTACGTTAAGGGACTTTCTTAATTATGATGATATTCAACTAAACACACTTAACCCTCATAACGGTAGTCGATCTGCCATGGTACCACTCGTTGACACTATGCCTTTCGGGCAGTTACACTGGTGGCTGATACTATGTAAGTCGGCTTACTGGACGAACGGTATTTGTACAGATAGTGTTTTTATGCATGATCAAGTCGATTTCAGTAGTGAGGTGGTGTGGTGGCTCTATATTCCCGCAGGAGCACCCATTGACAGTGTTATCGCTATGAACAGGGATTCAGATTGGTCATGGTGTGATTTTGGCCAATATATGCCTGGTGATTTAATTTTCGGTGGCTGGAATGAGCTGATTGCGCCCATTCCTGAGTTTCGTGCTTCCGATGGGTCTCCCATGGATCTTCCTATAATACAATTTGATCTCTGGATCTATACCGACTCACTTCTTTTGAACCCGTCTTGTACTCTATACCTGGATGACGTAGAAACTCGTGATACGACGAGTGGCGGTATAGCAGATATTGTTGCTAGTGCACTAACTATTGGAACCTCCATCAATAGCATAAAATTCTCTATGACCAATTCTGAACCAGTAGTAGTGAGTTGTTTCAGAATAGATGGAAGTAAGGTATTCGAAACTGCTGGTAAAGCAAACGCTGGCAGTAACGAAGTTTCAGTTGGTGACTTACCAGCAGGTGTCTATATAGTTAGAGTTATAGGCAGAAGCTGTTCCGGAACAGGTAAGTTATTAATAATGTAGTTAATCCCGTTAGATGGGATTGTAAGTTTTTGATTAAAGATCTAATTTTGGACGATTCTTTATTTTTAGAGGAATAACAGGGATAGCATAATTGATATAATTGTATAATTGAGTATAATTGAGGTCAAATCTTCTTTGAAAAGTGTCAAGGGGTGGGGTTAAATTAATCTTTATTTACCTCCTGGTATCAATTAGCAATAAAATATCTATAGGTATCTTTTTATATTTTTTCTTATTCTTCTTTCGATGTCTTTTACATATCGTATTATATAGAAGGCCGATTCCCTATTCTCGACCTGAGCTCAGGTTTCCCCAGCTAGATTTGACAGAGGGCAACCGACCTAATCCTTTTTCTATGTATGGTCTTTTTTCTTTTAATACCTTATATACAATTGTAGCTAATTTCCTACCTGATGCGACACTTGCAGCCTGAGTTCCAGCTCTTCTTTTAATTCTACCGTAGTATTCTCTGAAGTATGGGGATATTCTGACAGATGTATGAGCTCCTTCTATAAAAGCCCACCTCAACCATCTGTTACCCCTTATAAGTTTACCATGATATTTGGCATTCCCTGAAATATGAGTTGATGGAACGAGTCCACTATAAGAATGCAGATGAGGAGGATCGGGAAATCTGTTTATATCATCTATTTCTAAAACTATAATAGGTCCAAATACCTCTCTTATACCTGGAATTGTTTTAACTAATTTTAAATTCTCGTTTGTTTTCATTTCTTTGTTTATCCATTTCTTTACTTCTTTTTCCATATCTTCAAAAGTATCCTTTAATCTAAGATGATATCTTAGTAATCTATCTGCTCTTTTATCTGAGAGTTCGACCTCTTCCAACCACATCCTCCCATATTTACCGAATATATCCTTCACTTCCGGAGGATTAATATGTGATTTCCTTAAAATATCATGTATTCTGTTCTTTATCATTGTTTTTATCTTTACAACAAAAGCTCTAAATCTCACTGTGTCTTTTAATATCCGTACTTCTTTAGATGGAACCCATACTTCAGGAATTAAACCTGTTCTTAGTAATTGTCCAAGTATTTTTGAATCTATTTTATCGGTTTTTATCTTAGCAGATGCTATCGCTTTTACTTTAGGTGGATGAGCAAGAGAAACACTTTTTATTTCCGAAAGAGAATCTAGCATATCGTATATAACTCCCCAATTTAATCCGGCTTCTAAAACGGCAGAGAATTCTTCCTCAGGGAATAAACTTAATAAATGTTTTAATTCATCGATGTCATTGAAAAAACTTTTCGTTTCCTTCGTATTTCCGTTTTCATCCACAAAACTAACGGTAGTATAATTCTTATGCACATCACATCCAAGATAAAGCATCCTAAACCTCCTTTTCTTTTTATTTTAACCCCACTATTGGGGGAGGTAAAGACACTTTTCATTATATTTCTCGATATTTGACAATTTTTTCAGTAGTTAGTAGTTGAAAGTTAGTAGTTAGAATTCAAAAAATCTGTTTGCTTCTCGTGGTTAGTTGTTAGCTTTTTTACCAATACACCAATTCCCCCAATCAACCAATCGACTATTTCCGCTTTTTCGGAAATTCCTTCTTGACAAACTTTTATAAATATCTACAATTTAACAATAATGCTTAATTTAAAAAAGGGCAATTTATGAATTTAAACGTAAAAATCAGCAACTTATTAAAATCTTATTATGTCGATTATATAGGATTTGCTGATATTGAATCTTATCAAAACGAATTAATAAAATTTGGCGGCAATATAGTAAAAGATTATAAAATCGGAATTTCTATTGGAATGTTATTCCCGATTCGATTGTCGATTTTTTGCCTCAGCGTGACGATGTCAACGTTTCCTGTGAATATGAAACTCACGGATATGACGTACTGAATCAAAGACTAAATTTGATCGCTTCTACCTTATCATCATACTTGAATCGAAAAGGGTTCAGGACTCTCCCAATCGCGGTCGCCAATAGAACGGATGAGATAAAATCTATTCCTACAGTATCTCATAAAATGATTGCCCATATTGCAGGGTTGGGATGGATAGGGAAAAATTGTCTTTTGATTACAAAAGAACACGGACCCAGGGTTAGATTTATTTCTGTTCTTACAAACGCGCCTCTCGAGGCAAACGATAATCCTATGGAGCAACAATGTAACGATTGTATAGAATGTATAGATATATGCCCGGTCAAGGCATTCACAGGGAAAAATTATGTGTTGGGAGAAGACCGGGAAGCTCGCTTTGATTTTATGAAATGCCGAAATTATTTTGAAGAATTGAAAGAAAGTAAAAAATATGCTGTATGTGGTATGTGTTTATATGCTTGCCCCTATGGCAAAACCTCGTAGAAATCCTCCGGATTATTTGAATGGCTCAAAGATGCGAATTAAGAATTTTAAATTTTGAATTTTGAATTAAAAAATAGTTTCCCCATTTCCCAATTTTTTTCGACTCGAGACTAATGACTATTGAATTTCCTTTCAAGAAATTCAATCTTGACATTTATTCCCTTTTTCACTACGATTATAATCGGAGGTATTCATATGAAGTTTAATGTTCTAAAAAATAAGTCTTTTTGTTTTGTAATCTTTTTCGTTTTACCAGGTATTGCATCTTTTGGCTCGGGGGACCTTGTTGATGGAAATTTGATTCAGTTTAATGACAATGGTGCATGGTGCTGGTATCAAGATGAACGAGCCGTAGTTGATACTATAGGTGGAAAATTGATTGTAGGTTATGTCGGCAGCGATAATGGAGTGGGAGGACCTCCCCGTGAGGGTCTTGTAGAATCGGTTATCCTCGACCTTCAAAGCAGATTGCAGCAAAGATATATTTTAATGGACACTTATTGCGACGACCACAACACCGCTGCGTTTCTTGTTCGACCGGACGGCTATTACCTTTCAATGTATACTCTGCACAACTCGGATTATCTAAGTAGGTATCGAATATTCGACGGAAGCAGTTGGAGTACAGAAGTCCAGTTTGATTGGTATTCCAATATACCAGGTGGTTCCAGTTTTAACACGACGTATTCGAATCTATTCTATTTTTCCTCCAATGACCAGGTATACAACATCTCCCGGGGTCACAAAAGAAGTCCGAATATAATGGTCTCCGACGATTACGGAGACACATGGTCCTATGCTGGTCTGTTATCGACTCCTGAGGCGGATATCGGATATGTCAACGGATATTTTAAATACTACGGTAATGGTATCGACCGCATCGATTTTATATGCACCGAACATCATCCCCGCGATTATAATACGAGTATTTATCATGGTTATATAAGGAACGACTCGATATTCAATTCATTTGGAACACTTATGGATAGTACCATTTATGATACACTTGCTCCGAATCCGTCTGATTTCACAATCGTTTTCGCAGATAATACTGAAATCGGCGGAGATTATATGAGAAAAATCTGGAACGCCGATTTAATGAGATATGACGACGGCACGATAGCCGCTATTCTTACATGTCGAATAAATAACGCAGTAAACTACAACGACACCAGTATAGACCCTGACCACGCCTTTATCTACTGTCGTTTTGATGGTTCAAGCTGGTCTTATACATATCTGGGACAGGCTGGTAAGAAAACGCATTCCTCAGAAGCGGATTACACAGGTTTAGGAGCGTTACATCCAGAAGACCCGAACACAATCTACATTTCTACACCTTACGACCCCAGAGACAATTCGTTTTTGGAAGTTCGGGAAATTTTCAAAGGGGTCACCGCCGACAACGGTGCAACATGGAGCTGGACTCCTATTACCTGGAACTCCGAACGTGATAATTTACGTCCGATAGTTCCTATGTGGGATCAAAATAATACGGCATTATTGTGGTGGAGGGGGACCTATCTAAGCGCAGGAAGTTATGATGCGGCTGTTGTCGGCATCATAGAATGCACATCGGATACGGTTGTACAGCAGACTTACGTAGATGCTGACTTAACCAATACAGCTCTTGCAGACGGTTCGCCTCTTACTACAACCGGTCCGGATCCAAATCAGGGACCGGTTGATAACCAGTGGCATCGACGGACAACCTTCGGAAATGGCGGCTCCGTTCTAACATCTGCTGAAGCCGGTGGAGAAGATGCACCTGTAATTAAAACTCAAATTATTTTTAGCGAAGCTGGAACTTATGACGTCTGGGCTAATTTCTGGGCAAATCCCGACGAGGATTGGCGAATTAAGGCGGGACTATCCCCCAGTAGCATGCAAATATTCAGACAAATGGCTTGTAAACAGGTGAGGTACGGTGATCATAATAACACTCTTACGTCGATAGGCGGGGGAAATACATTCCTCTATCAGGCTTATCTCGGAAGGGTAGAACTGGGAGCCGGTGAAATTTTGGAAGTTTTCATTGACGACGAAGCAATCCAGACAGGAACAGAAAACACCCTTGTAGGAGGCGTTTGCCGCAGTTGGTACGACGGAATTAGCTACTCAAACCCGGGAAGGCCCCCGGGAAATATTGATAGAACAGTTGAGGTTGTTCAGGTATTGGATAACTCGGGCAGTATGTCGGGTTCTGCTACTCCGGTTCCAGGGAGCGATAGCAAAATTAAAGTCTTAAGGGACGCAGCAAATCTGGTTGTAGATATGATGGATGCCGACGCAGGGCATAAACTTGGACTGGTTAAATTCTCCACAGACGCAACAACTATTATGAACCTTCAGCCCTTTACCACGGCCAGTGTAGGAACAGCTCATACAGCTATCAATGGACTTAGTGCTACATATACAACCTCGATAGGTGATGGTTTAAAGAATGCATTTATAGAGTTTAACAATCATGGAGATGTAGATAATCGACAGGTAATAATACTCATGAGCGATGGTAAAGGAAATACAGCACTTGGAGTTGGTGACCTCTGGGCAGCAGATCCGGATTGGGCTAACAGTCAGGCAATTATTTACACGCTCGGTCTGGGCCACGACGGAGGAATTTGCTCGGATACGCTCGCCTGGCTTGCCGATAGTACAGATGGAGACTACCGGCAGACTACCGACCCGATAGAACTTACAAAGTTCTTTATTGAGGCCCTGGCAAGCGCTCTTGGGTGGAATCCGGTTACTGACCCTACAGAAAAGCTTCCTCCGGGAGGCAGTAAGTCTTTTCCTGTAGTTGTTTCAGACTATGACAGAAGCGTCACGTTTACCACATACTGGTCAGACATTGATAATGCCATCGAACTCACAATATACAATCCTAACGATGATCCTATTAGCCCGTCCAGTCCGGAGGTGCATTATGCCGAAGGCGATAATTATGTTCTTTTTAAAATTCAACAGACTGAATCCAACTGGGCCGGACAGTGGCGTATGGAAGTTACCTCAGCGGCAGACGATACAGTAACTTACTCTACAAATTCATTAGCCGAGTCATCAATTAAATTGGATGCCGGTTTTGACAAACTCTATACCGAGACAGGAGATCGCATCCGGGTATGGGGTAGTGTTATGGCACCCAGCTTCCCATTACCACCTCCCAAACCTGAAATCATAGCATATTGTAATAGACCTTTAGAAGGAGTCGGTAATGTTCTGCATGAATTTCAATATGACCCGGATAAACTGAAGGCACCGGATTCTTTAGCCGACTATGATCCGATTTCTCATAAACTCGCTATCCTGTACAAGCAGACAAGGAAAGAGATTCTACCACGGAGCACAAATACACTTGTTCTTTACGATGACGGAGCCCATGAAGACGGGGCCGACGGTGATGGTTTGTATGCCAATACCTTTACCGATACAAAGATTCAGGGTTCATACACATTTCGTTTCGTGGCCTCGAACATTCCTTGCGGCAGCGGTCTCAAAACCACTCGTGAGTGGACAAAATCATTCTATAATGAAGTAAATACTAATCCCAGGTACTCCAACATTGATTTCAACTTATTAAAAAGAACCGCAGATGGGCAGCTATACAGTTTAAAAGTGGTACCCAAAGACAGATTCGGTAACTATCTTGGACCAGGACATTCGGTTGCGGTAACAGTTTTACATAACGGAGTCAAACGCACGATAAAGCTCGATGACAATATTGACGGCACATACACCAAAGAAATATTGTTGACTCAGAATGAGGTTGGATCCGGCGCAAAACTGGAAATTGACGTTGACGGAAAAGATTTCACAACAGTCGATATAAGTCGTAAGTGGTCTGTTAGCGCTCACGCGGGAATCGCTATTCCGACCGGCAATTACGCCGATGACTTTGATCTGGGATTTAATGTGCTTCTTGACGTAGATTATCATTTTACACCACAACTGGCCCTTGTGGGTCTTTTTGGTTACAATAATTTTAATTCAGGAACGGTCGGTGTTGATGATACTTACTGGATTAACGCATCTCTAAACTTGAGATATTACTTGCCACTTAATTCACCGCTGGGACTCTACATTGGTAGTGGACCCGGATGTTACTATTCTGAAAATGGAGATATAGAATTTGGCGCCAACATAGGAGGAGGCATCAACTATAGAATTAATCCGTCTATCACCTTGGAATTAGGTACCGATTACCATACAATACTAAACCCCGACATCCAATTCATTCATAGCCACGCGGGGGTAGTCTTTAGCTTTTAGCTGAGCGAAGAAGAGAACGGAAATAAGAGTGCATTAACAGCCCCAGACCTTGAAATTGTTTCGTAGATTCCTCGAATCGGAAACACAGTCGCTAGTCACTGGTCTCTAGTCGTTAGTCA
This sequence comes from uncultured bacterium, assembly GCA_964525555.1. Classification (GTDB taxonomy): domain Bacteria; phylum Hydrothermota; class UBA3072; order UBA3072; family UBA3072; genus JAFGHJ01. The sequence continues at coordinate 173,118 of CAZGHN010000004.1, read as the reverse complement.
AAGTTGGGGATTAGGATTTGGGATTTAGGATTTAGTTTTGACTCAAGACTTTGGACTACGGACTGGCGACTAATGACTATTGGATTTCCTTTCAAGAAATTCAGTCTTGACATTGAATATTTTCCTCGGTATGTTATACAATGATAAAAAGGAGGCGTTAATAATGACAAAAAAATTAAGCAATATTATTTTGTATTTAGGATGTTTAATCTTGATCGCATCATTGATTTACATGATTGTTAATCTGAGTAAAGCGGATAATATTATAGGTATCTGGTTACCAATTACTGCTTCCGGAGTAATTCTTGTTTTTTTTAGCCAAATAATAAATATATCTCACAAAAAACCCTATAAAGACAAATAAATTTGAATTAATACAGAGGGGTCACCTATGAAAAATTCAGTTCGTTATTCGTTCCCTCCCTACATTTATATTATTGACTTTTAAAGGTTCTACAAACAATATTTCTGCAACGTATAAAAGTAATAAAATTAAAAATGCCCAATCAGCTCTCATTATTGCTGTCCGAATGCCCAAGAAATACGAACTAAGGACGGCAACAAGCTCCATCACAAAGCCGGCGACCGACAACCAAAGAAGAAATTTCTGATAGTTAATTCTTAACTTATCATATCTTAAATTTTTACGTGTCGAATAAAATATTAATATAAGAACGAAGAAATATCCGATAAAACGGGTTGAATATTTGGATGTTTCATTAAAGTCAACTATTCCGAAATCTTTTGTTTGAAAAACAAATACTTCAGCTGTATTTGCCAAGTTTCCAGGAGTAATTTCTAATACAAACCCCCAAACGAAGAATAGAGACAATAGAAAAAGAAAAACAACTATAATTTTGTCTTTAATACTCAAAAGAACCTCCCTTTTAAAAGTACGACGCAAAGTATTGAAAAATTGTTTCAAAAAATCCAAGTTTCTTAAAAGAGTAAACATAACCAAACCTTAAAATGTAAAACAGCGTCGTGAGTCATGTGTCTTGTGTTGTGCGTCAACATTAGGATTTAGGATTTGGGATTTAGGGGTTAGGTAACATAAAAACCCATTTCCCAATTTTGCCATTTTCCAATTTTTCTAAATACGGTCTCCAGTCACCAGAAAAAGAAACAGACGATAGCCTGATTTTTATGATTGACAAAGATGAATTTTTTACTAAAATACCAATTAGTATGTATTGACCATGCTCGTCAACTTGTGGCGCAATAATCAATAAGCGGTTATGGTAGAGGATAATTTTTCATAAATCTAAGTAATAATAAAAAGGGGGAGATATATGTCTTTCAAAAAAACAATAACTTTGACAACCATAATAGTTCTAACGTTATTTATGCTTGTTTGCAAAGGATCAAAAGGGTCGAAAGAATCAAATGCTGTTTCCGAATCCGATTACAAGGCAGCCTGTAAAGAAATTTCAGTCGGCGAATTGACAAAAAACGCAAAAGCGTATATCGGAGAAAAAGTCAAGATTACCGGTAATATCGTCGCGTTTGAAGAGGCCATCGATAAGAACGATAGAGTAATAAACACATCTCTTGTCATAGAAGTTGAAGATACTTCCGGAACTCTTCCCAGTGGAAAGTTGCCGGTCTTTATTTTATATGCTGGGGCGACAAATGCATTTGGGGGCGAAACAATGACTGTGTATGGTGACTTTCTCGGCAACGATACACCCGCACTACAATCGAGAGAGGAGGAAACTTTACCGCGTATAGATGCTAAATTCTTTATAATAGGAACCCCGGAAGAGGATACAGAATAGCATAATATAAACATAGACGTTGAAAGGGGAAAAGAAGCAAACAACTGACAGAAGACCGAGGACGGATGACCGAAAACAACTAACCGATGACAGCTAAAAAATCCCTTGCCAATATCGTAGATTCTTCGAATCGGTAAACATCGTCTTGAGTCATGTGTCTCGTGTCGTGCGTCAACATTAGGATTTGGGATTTAGGGGTTTGGATTTAGTTTTATCTCTGGACTTTTGTGTGAATTTCAGTACTTTAGTACTTAAATTATGAACAAAGAATATTTGCAAGAATGTTTATCAGAAGTTGAGAGAAAAGTAGCTAAAACTCCCAAAACTGCTCCTGCGCATAGAAAGCTTTTTAAACAGGGTTATTCGTTTTCCAAATTGCCTCCATCCGAACAATTAATAATCTGGGAATATATCTGGAAAAATTCATCCGGTTTCTGGGCAGGAGGGCACGCTTTTCTATTCTTAGAATCAAAAATGAAATACAAAGAATTCCTGCGCAACTCATGGAATACTATAAAACACTGGCAAAAGGCGGTGGACAACTGGGGTCTTTGCGATGGGCTGGCTAAAATATACACAAAAACACTGGAAATAATTCCGGATGAGGTATTACCACAGCTCGAGAAATGGAATAAATCATCGAACCTCTGGGACAGGAGACAATCGGTCGTAAGCCTTCTGTATTTCAGCAGGACTAAAAAGGTAGTAATGCCGTTTGATACAATAATTAAGCTTATAGATAGATTACTGAGTGATAAAGAATATTATGTTCAAAAAGGCGTGGGCTGGGCATTGAAAGAAACTTACCAGGTATACCCGAAAGAAACATTAAAATATCTGGAAAAAAATATTAAAAAGATATCATCAATAGCCTTTTCTCCCGCAACCGAAAAGTTGAAGAAAAAGAATAAAGAAAAACTGAAGAAATTAAGAAAATAGATCAGCATTTAGTCCGTAGTTAATAAATGGGGGTAAAAAATGAGAAAAAAAGAAAAAGAAATAACTGATCTAAAAGAAATAAAGGAAATTATTCACGCAAATAAAATATGCAGGATAGCATTATCAGACGATAACGTTCCTTATATACTACCTATGAACTACGGTTATAAAGAAAACAAAATTTTCCTTCATACCGAAAGAAAAGGCAAGAAAATCGATATAATCAAAAAAAACAACAAAGTTTGTTTTGAAATAACCGATTTCGCGGAAATCAAACAGGCAGAAAGAGCTTGCGATTTTAGTACAAATTATCGCTCTGTTATCGGATTCGGGAATATAAAAATAGTAAACGAACACGGCAAAAAGAAAGAAGCCCTTAGAATAATCATGAAACAACACACAAACAGGAACAACTGGCAATTCGAGGATGAAATCGTTGCAAAAACAATGATTTTGGAAATCGAAATCGAATCTGTTACAGGAAAAAAATCTGGCATTTAAATACCATATCCCGGCAGCGATTTAAAACTAAGATCTTAAGGAGTATACCTCCACATTGTAGCCCCTTTTTCTCCTATTACAAGCTGATATATGGTTCCGTCCGGTGTCACGCGAAGGGAGCAGTTAATTTCTTCTGCTTTTGAAGATACAGGCATATAAATTCTCTTTTTTTCATTACCGTTGTCGCCGAGAATAACAACCACTTCATGTGAATTTTCAATACTGTACGGCGGTCCTTCTTCAATAGACTCCTCCAACAGCTCTACACCGAGGTAAATATTTCCGTTTTTATCCGTATCCGCCATGGTTATATAAAGAATAGGAATATCGAAGCATATAGTATAAGTATCTGAGCTTGATATATCATAAGTGTTCATGCTTGATGTGCTTAATATAGTCCGGGTAACATTGGCTGTTATTTCACCGATTACCCTTGTGCTGATAAGATATTTGCCATCGCGAGAGAATTTTCCCGGTGCTATCTGCCTGTCTTTGTATGGCTCTCCGGAAGCATCGCATATTCTTACCGCGGAATTTCCGACTACAACCCATAAACCATCCTCGCGACTGTTTATTTCCGTCACACTACCGGTTTCCGTAATTCCTTTGCCAATCAAATCTACTTTCTTTAATATATTGCCTTTGTCATCTATAAGGACTACGGTCTTGTATACAAATCGGTCAAGAAGAAATAAATTTCCCGATTCTCCGATAGCTATATCCGAAAACGTTACGGCCGGAATAGGGATGGTTTTAATATGCTTACCGGTTTTATCATAAACCTGAACTCTTTTATTAACCTGGTCGAGCACGAAAATCGTTCCGGAATCATCGACAACGAAACTCATCGGCGCTTCCGGGTTGGCTTCTTCAGGGATCATATGATTTAGCTCGGTCGGGCCTTCCCCCCACGGAGTTTTAAAAACCACTTCGCGTTTTTGGTTTTTTATTAAATCACTTATTTTGGACGATGGTTTTCCCTTTTTCGCATTATCCTCATATTGTTTTATCATCTTTATATTGGCATTTTCAATCTCGGTTAATTTAGACGTTACGTCATCATATCTGGGTTCGTACCATTTTTGTTTATTGAAGTAACTTTTCATTTCCTCGGATTTGAATTTATACCCGTGCCTTGCAAATATTTCATTACGCATGACTTTTAATTCCCAGAGAGATTTTCCTTCCAGGTCTCCGGATTTCAGATAGCGGTTCGAACCTTCAGGATATTTGCTATAAGAAGAAGTTTGCGCATATATTTGGCTTAAACAAAAAAGAAATAAAAAAATCTTTCTTTCAATCTTCATATATACCTCCATTATGACAAACGATATTGTTAATCAACCGGAATCATTTTCTGTATTTCCCACATACTCCAGGCTCCACACCCGGGACAAGCATCCGATTCAACCTTACTCAGATCTTCACATCTTTCACAAATCGCGTACACATTATCGACCGGACATACGCGACAGCTTATAACTCTTACCTCTCCGGGCGCATAAAAATCTAGACTTACATGATAATCCGTACCACATCTGTTACATCTTGTCATACTTACCTCCGTAAAATTTTTTATTTTTCCTTATAAGTTATTCCGAACTTTGCTGCGTATTATAATATCCATTTTACTTTAGTAACTATAAATGTCAATATGGATAGGATAGAAAGTAGTACTCGAGCCATGAGTCGTGCGTCATGAGTCTTGAGTCAAAGAATAGGGGTTAGGATTTGGGATTTAGGGTTTAGTAAAAAAAACTACACTATCTACATGTTCTACATGTGAATATTTTTGGTGGGGTTGAGATTCTGACTTCCGGCTTCTGGCTTCTAACTCCTATTAAACCAAAAATCCTTCTTTCTTAAGATAATTAACTATATCGAGTGCGTTCTGCTCGGGAGTTTCATTTACCGTATCGGCAATTATCGGTGGATCGACAGGTTTTTCATAAGGGTCGTCTATCCCTGTAAAGTTTTTTATCTCTCCTCTTAAGGCTTTTGCATAAAGCCCTTTAGGATCTCTTTCCTCACAAACTTCAAGAGGCGTATCGACAAAAACCATTATGAACTTATCACTACCCACCATATTCCTTACCTCGTTTCTTGCATCCCTGTAAGGACTTACAGCCGCACAGACGACTACCCCGTTATGACGAACGATTTCCGAGGCCACAAAGCCTATACGCAGGATATTAGTATCCCTGTCCTCTTTAGAAAAACCTAACCCTTTAGAAAGATGAGTGCGCACAACGTCTCCGTCAAGGACTGTAACATCTCTTCCGTATTCTGCCATCATCTCGACAAAATCATTGGCAATTGTCGATTTCCCCGCTGCGGAAAGACCGGTAAACCATATACAAAAACCCTGTTCGTGTTTTGCGGGATGTCTCTTTCGGAGGATTTCGGCGACTTCCGGACGCATAAACCATTTTGGAGGTTTCTCGCCCCGGGCGATTGCGGCTCTTGCCTCAGAGCCCGAAATCTTCGCAATCTTTACTCCCTTTTTGACTTTATCTCTCTCCTCATAACGGTCTTCTTCCGGCAAATAAACAAGTTCATTAAAAGAAACCATCCCGACACCTATCTCCTTACTGTATTTCTCCATTAATTCCTGAGCCTCGTACGGACCGTAAAAAGGTTTTCCCTTAGAGTCCTTTCCGGGGCTTGCATGATCCCTGCCCACAATAAAGTGATTTGCCCCGTGATTTCTCCTTATTATCGCATGCCACAATGCTTCCCTTGGCCCTGCCATTCTCATTGCAAGAGGTAATAAACTTAGCACTGTTTTTTTCTTATCATAATATTTTTCAAAAAGCTCTTTATAACTTCGCACGCGCGTATAATGGTCAACGTCGCCGGGTTTTGTAAGCCCCACAACCGGATGAATCAGTAAAGCTCCATCAATTCTTTCTGCTGCTATTTTGGTAAGCTCTTCATGTACCCTGTGCATTGGATTTCTCGTCTGAAAAGCCACGACATTGCTGGAGCCTGTTTTGGAAAGCAACGATCTTACCCCTGCAGGAGTTGAACGTATTTCTTTAAAATCATAATGCTTCGGTAGGCTAAGAACTTTAAGTGCTCCTGAAATGTATTTATCTCCCCAACTGTGCAGTTCCGCTACTAGGGGATGGCGTACATCTTCCGTACCATAAACATATTTCGCTTCATTCTCAATATCGACCGGGAAAATTTCTTCGATTCTCATTATTCCAATCAAATCATTTCTCGTATCGCGAAGAGCTATCTCTTTTCCTAAATCTTCTTTAGAAAAATCTAAAACCGGAAGGGTTATCGTAATCGGGAAGAAAGTACCGTCCACAAGGTGCATATTTTTAATAACTTCATGATAATCTTCTTCACCCATAAAGCTATTGAGGGGAGAAAAACCTCCTGTTGCCAGCAGTTCAATATCGCAAAGCGCCCTCGATGACAATTGTATGGAATCAAGAGTATTGGCTTTTGAGATAAGTTCCAATCTTTCTTTTCCTTTAACTGTAAGGTCAATTAATTTTCCTCCGTACGGAGATATTATAGAGTCGGTACTTTTGTTTTTTTCTTCACTCATAAAAAAATCACTTCTCCTTCACTTCTATTTTCTGCAACTCAAAAGAGTCTTTAGAAATATCAAGTTGATAAAAATTCTTTTTTTGGTTTTGGAAAATAAAAACTTTTTTCCTTTCTTTAGAATGAAAATCCTCTTCTAATTTTGTTTCTATTATTCTATCAACACTTATTGTTCCCGAAGAGGTATATATCTTTTTGGGATACTGCTCTCCCTTACCTCCGGAGTAGAAATCTATATGTAAGATTTCCATTACTCCGTTACAATCGCAATATCCGTTACCCTGTCTTCTCCTTTTAAAGAAACAACCCTTACTCCACGGGTATTACGATGCTGTCTGCTAATGCTCTCAGATTGAAGTCTTATAATCTTGCCGGCTTCCGTAATCGCCATCAATTCTTCTTCACCACTTATACCGACCATCCTCTGCAATTTTCTTCCCTTGGTGAGTTTCATACCCCTTACTCCCTTCCCTCCGCGATTCGTTTCCCTAAACTCTGAAATATCGACTCTTTTTCCATAGCCATCATCAGATATAAATAAAAGATCTTTTATTTTCTCATCGACTATTACACAGGAAACGATACCTTCGCTATCAGGGATATTCATACCAATAACTCCCTGAGCAGTTCTTCCCATCTGTCTTAAGATACTCTCATCGAACTTGATTACCTGCCCATTACTTGCGGCAATCAATATCTGTTTACCCTCCTGTACTTTCTCGGCAGCAAACAATCCATCTCCTTCTTTCATCTTCTGAGCAATTATTCCGCCTGAATGCGCATTGGCAAAATCCAGGAGTTTTACTTTCTTTATTATTCCTTTCTTTGTAACAAGAACGACGTTATCGCTTTCTTTCATCTCTCTTAAAGTGACAACAGCCTGAGGTATCTCAGAGCTTCCAAGATTTAACATCTGTGCCAGAGATGTACCTCTTGAGGTTCTACCCGCTTCCGGAATTTCATATATTTTAAGCGGATAGCATTTCCCTTCGTTCGTAAAAAGAAGCATCTGGTCATGAGTAGACTCAACAAGAAGAGAAGTAACGTAATCCTTATCACCTACACTCGCACCTATTATACCTATTCCTCCACGTCCCTGCTGCTTATAAGTATATAAAGGTATCCTTTTCACGTATCCTTTTTTGGTAATAGTAATTACTACATCTTCTTCTTTGACAAGGTCAAGATCCGATTCCGAAAAATCCTCCACCGGGCCCTTAAATATTTCCGTTCTTCGCTTATCGTCAAAATTGTCCTTTACTTCCTTAAGTTCTTTAATGATTTCCCCGTCCAATCTTTTAGCTGAAGACAATATGCTTTTCAATTTCTCGATCAATTTTATCTTTTCCTCGTATTCATCAACCAGCTTGCTTCTCTCAAGAGAAGTCAATCTTGCCAACCTCATATTAAGGATGGCATCAGCCTGTTCTACGCTGAACCGGAAAGCTTTAATCAGGTTCTTCTGTGCTGCCTCTCTGTCTTTTGATTTCTTAATAATTTTTATAATTTCATCGATATGGTCAAGAGCCTTTAGCAAACCCTCAAGAATATGAGCTCTTCTTTCTGCTTTATCAAGATCATACTCACATCTTCTGCGAACCACTTCTCTTCTGTGGTCGATATAAAGCTGGAGCAACTCTTTTAAGTTTAGCATTTTTGGAACGCCATCTACAATAGCAAGAAGTATTATTCCAAAGGTTCGCCTTAAACCCGTATACTTTAAAAGTCTTTTTGAAACAGTCTGAGAATCCGCTGTTTTCTTTAACATAAGAACCACTCTAATTCCGGTCTGATCCGACTCGTCCCTCATATCGGAAACGCCCTGGATCTTTCCCTTATTTATCATTTCCGCAATCTGTTCAAGCAAGGTCGATTTATTAATCTGATAAGGTATTTCTGTTATTATTATTTTCTCCCTGCCGTGACTCTCAGGCTCGAAATGGAACTTAGCCCGTACCTCAATCTTCCCGGAACCAGTCTGGTAAGCCTCTTTTAAACCCTTATCCCCGACTATTATACCGCGTGTCGGAAAATCCGGCCCTTTAACGAATTTCATTAAATCTTTAACTTCAAGTTCGGGATTTTCTATGAGTGCAATAACACCATCACATACCTCTCCCAGCTGATGAGGAGGTATATTTGTTGCCATTCCTACGGCTATTCCGCTCGAACCGTTTACCAAAAGATTTGGAAACGCCGAAGGAAGAACGGTTGGTTCATTTAATGAAGCATCGAAATTAGGAACAAAATCGACAGTATTTTTATCGATATCCTGGAGCATCAACTCTGCAATCTTAGTTAATCTTACTTCCGTATATCTATATGCTGCCGCATTATCTCCGTCTATCGAACCAAAATTACCTTGACCGTCAACCAGAGGATAACGCAGAGAGAAATCCTGAGCCATACGTACAATAGTATCATAGACAGCCATATCTCCGTGCGGATGATATTTTCCGAGAACTTCTCCCACTACTGTCGCGGATTTCTTATAGGATGAACCCGAAGACAGGCCAATTTTACTCATCGCATACAGAACTCTTTGATGCACAGGTTTCAATCCATCACGTACATCGGGAAGAGCCCTGCCAACGATTACACTCATAGAGTAATCGAGATAAGCCTTCTCTAATTCTTCGACAATTGAACTGCTTCTTATTTTCTCAGCCATTTACTGCTTCTTTTAGTTTTTCTTTTAATACGGGAATAACTTCAAAAAGGTCCCCTACGATCCCAACATCCGCAACTTTAAATATAGGAGCATCAGGGTCTTTATTTATAGCAATTATAAAGTCCGAACTCCGCATTCCTTCAAGGTGCTGTATTGCACCACTAATACCAACAGCTATATATAATTTAGGTCCTACGGTTTTGCCTGTTTGACCAACCTGATGAGAATAAGGAATCCACCCCTCATCTACCGTAGGTCTCGATGCTCCAACCGCAGCACCCAAAATTTCAGCCAGTTCAAATAAAATTTTGAAATTATCACTGCAGCCCAATCCTCTTCCTCCAGAAATAATTATATCTGCATCTTCAATCGAAATTGTTGAAGTTGTATCCTCAATCCACTTTTCAAATTTTGTCGTACTTTCCAGTAACCCAGCCTTTACTTTTTCTTCTATAATTTCTACCTTTCTACTAGTATCTTCCTCCAGAGGCTTAAAAACCTTGGGGCGTACAGTAGCCATCTGAGGTCTCATATTTGGAGTAAGAATTCTCGCTTTAATAGAACCTCCAAACGCCGGACGGGTCTGAAGTAAGTTACCATTTGAATCAACATCAAGCCCGGTACAATCGGCTGTAAGTCCTGTATAAATTTTACCTGCCGTCCTGGAGAGAAGGGCTCTTCCTTGCGTTGTTGAAGGCGCAAGAAAAATCGAAGGTTTATATTTTTTAATAATATCTATCAAAATATTCGTATAAGGCTCAGGCAAAAAATTAAATAAAGAATCATCTCTTACTACAATTACTTTATCAGCGCCATACGAAATAAGTTTTTCCCCCTTACCTCTCAGGTCTTTACCCAAAAGTAAAGCATATAAAGTTACGCCAAGTTTATCCGCCAATTCTCTTCCCTTTCCAACGAGTTCGAACGCTGCACCCTCGAGCTCATCCCTGCGCTGTTCGGCAAAAACCATCACATCTTTATAATTCTCTTTACCTTCAAATTTATGAGTTTCCGTTTTCAATTCGATAGCACTTGTAGGACATGGCGTAACACATTCGCTGCAAAGAGTACACTTCTCGAGATCTATCACGGCAAGCTTCTTAACTTCTTTACCATTTGCCAGTGTATGTGCTTCCTCTATCATATTAATAGCACCATATTGGCAGATTTTAAAGCAAATACCACAACCGGTACATTTATCCTTAATAACTCGAATACCCATTAAATAAGCCCCATTTCTTTTTGTTTTTTGACAATTTCTGCAGCAGCTTCATCTAACTCGTCAATGTTAAATATCTTACCATCTTTTGAGAGATCCGGAGTATAAATCTCATCAACCTTTGTAGGGGAACCATTCATTCCAATCTTATCCTTATCTGCTCCTATATCTTCAGGGCCCCAATGTGCAATTTCCGCTTTTTTAGCATTAAGTCTTCCCTTTAATGTTGGAAGTCTGGGCTCATTTATCTCTTTTACTACAGTAATCAAAAGGGGCAGCGGTGAAGAAATAACTTCATAACCGCCTTCGACCAGTCTTTCCGCTTTAATATTTTTTTCTGAAATCTCATCGATTTTTCTAACAAAAGTAACCTGAGGTATAGAAAGCTGTGCTGCCACACCCGGACCTACCTGCGCAGTATCACCGTCTATAGCCTGTTTCCCGCAAATAATCAAATCGTAATCACCTACTTTCTCACAGGCTTTAGCAAGAGTATATGAAGTAGCCCACGTATCGGCTCCGGCAAAATCCCTGGAGGTTAACAATATAGCCTGATCCACTCCCATCCCGATAACTTCTCTCAAAGCTTCTTCTGCCTGCGGCGGACCCATAGTAACAGCAATTACCTCTCCTCCTATTTTTTCTTTCAAACGCAGTCCTTCTTCAACCGCATAAAGATCAAAAGGGTTAATCATAAGCTCGACGCCTTCACGAACGACAGTTCCTGACTGCGCGTCCATTTTCGCGTGCTCGGGATCAGGAACCTGCTTTATACATACTATTACCTTCACTTACTACTCCTCGTATTTTCTAAAAGCAAGAGTTACATTGTGCCCGCCAAAACCGAATGAGTTTGAAAGGGCGACATTTATATCCTTTTTCACTGATTTATTGGGAGTATAATTAAGATCACACTCCTCATCAGGTATTTCATAATTAATTGTTGGTGTAATAATTCCCTCACGCAAACTGAAAATACATGCTATTGCTTCTACGGCTGCTGTTGCGCCCAAAAGATGTCCGGTCATAGACTTACTTGAAGAAACACTTATTGTCTTTGCTCTCTCTCCGAAAACTTTCTTTATCACCTTGGTTTCCACCTTATCATTCAGAACTGTCGATGTACCATGCGCATTTATGTAGTCAACTTCCTCTTTTTTTATATTTCCGTCTTCCATAGCTCTTTTCATCGACATTGCCTGCGGCTCTCCTGTTTCGTTAGGTGCGGTAATATGGTAAGCATCATTTGAAGCTCCGTATCCGACAATCTCACCGTATATCGTAGCTCCTCTTTTTTTAGCGCTTTCTAAACTTTCAAGAATTAGAGTCCCAGCACCCTCAGACATAACGAATCCGTCTCTTTCTTTGTCAAAAGGTCTACTAGCCTTTTCCGGCGCATCATTCCTGGTAGACAAACTCCTAGCAGCGCAAAAGCCAGCCAGAGCGAGTGGACCGACGCAAGCCTCACTTCCTCCCGCTACGATTATGTCCATTTCGCCTGTGCGAACTTTCCTGAAAGCCTCACCTAAGGCATGTCCGGAGGAAGAACAGGCAGAAACCACACCATAATTTACGCCTCTGAATCCGAATCTCATCGCAATCATACCGGCAGCCATATTTATGATAAGAGCAGGAATAAAGAAAGGACTTACCTTACCGGGACCTTTTTCCATTAATTTAGTATGTTCCGCTTCCCAGGTATTCTCTCCTCCTATTCCGGAAGCGTAAATAACACCAACTCTGTCCATATCCAGATTTTCTAGATCCAAACCGCTATGTTCGATAGCCTCAACAGTAGAATAAAGGGCATAGAGGGTAAACAAATCAAACCTTCTAATTTCTTTGACATTTAATCTCTTTGAAGGATCAAAGTCCTTTACCTCTCCGGCAATTTGAGTTTTAAAATTAGAAGGATCAAATCTGGTAACTCTGGAAATCCCGTTCTTTCCATTTTTAAGGGCCTCCCAGAATTCCTGGAATCCTATTCCAACGGGAGTAACTGCACCTACCCCCGTGACGACCACACGATGCATTATATTACTCTATATGTGCCTTTAAATAATCAACTGCTTTACCAACAGTTTCCAACTTCTCAGCGTCTTCATCAGGAATACTTATATCGAACTCTTCCTCAAAAGAGAGAATCAACTCAACAGTATCTAGAGAATCAGCACCGAGATCATCTATAAAATGCGCTTCTGGTGTAACTTCAGCCTCGTCAACACCTAACTGCTCAACAATAATCTTTTTTACCTTTTCCATTAAAGCCATACAGAAACCTCCTCTTCTTTATTTTAAGTTAGAAGACCTCCGTCAACCTGAATAACCTGTCCGGTAATATAAGAAGATTCTTCAGAAACAAGAAAGTTAACCAGGTTACAAATATCTTCAACCTCTCCAAATTTACCGAGAGGTATTCTTGACAGATAATCATTTCTCACTTCCTCAGGAAGCCTATCTGTCATTTCGGTTTTTATAAAACCGGGGGCTATAGCATTAGCGGTAATATTTCTAGAACCAACTTCTCTGGCTATTGATTTTGTAAATCCAATTATTCCTGCTTTTGAAGCAGCATAATTTGCCTGCCCGGCATTCCCCATAACTCCAACTACCGAAGATACAGAAACAATTCTCCCCCAACGAGCACTCATCATTCCGCGGATAACGGCTTTAGTACAATTAAAAACTCCTTTTAAATTTATTTGTAAAACCTTATCCCAATCTTCTTCTTTCATTCTCATAAGTAAATTGTCTCGCGTAATACCAGCATTGTTGACCAAAATATTTATTTCTCCCACTGAAGAGCTGACTTCTGAGACAGCAGAATTTACAGCATGGGAATCAGTTACGTCGACTTTCATAAAAACCGCTTCGACTCCCAAATTTTTAGCTTCTTTTACAACATCCGATGCGTCTTGAACATCAAAAATTACACAATTTATACCGTCCGAGGCGAGTTTCAAGGTTATGCCTTTTCCAATTCCTTTTGCACCTCCGGTAATCAAAGCTAATTTTTTATTCACTAAGAATCCCCCTTAAATCTTTTGGATAAGAAATACTCATTGTTTCTACTTTGTCAAGTGTATTTTTTACCATTTTCGTTAAAACGCTTCGGCATCCAATCTCAATAAAACGCCCCACCCCATCTTTTCTCATATTTTGAAGAGTTTCGACCCAGCGTACGGGTTTCTCGATCTGTGAACCTAAAGTATCCAATATTTCAGAAGCTTCAGTAACTTTCTCCCCGGTAACATTTGAATACACAGGTACCGAGGGCTCTCTTATTTCAGTCTTAGAAAGAACTTTTTTGAAGGGAGTTGTAACTCGCTCCATAAGAGGTGAATGGAAAGCTCCAGAAACCGAAAGAGGTATAATTTTAGCACCTTCTGCTTTTAAATTTTTTTCTGCACATTTAACAGCTTCTATTTCTCCTGTAATTACTGTTTGAAGTGGGGTATTAAAATTTGCGGCTTTAACAACACCAGGTATACAACTTACAGTCTCGACAACTTTCTCAGAGGGAAGCCCTATCACAGCACTCATAATTCCCTGCCTTGTATTACTCATTAATTCTCCTCTAAAACGAACCAGGTGTAAAGCATCTGCAAAACTAAAAGTTCCGGCAACGAGATGAGCTGTATATTCACCTAGACTGTGGCCAGCAACGCAACAAAAATCAAGTTTATCTTTTACAATATTAAAAAGCACAAATGAATTTAAAAGTATCGCAACCTGCGCGTTTCTCGCTTCTGTTAGAATATCGACGGGCCCTTCAAAAGAAATCTTTTTTAAAGAAAAACCAAGTTTCTTATCAGCATCATTATAATAATCTCTCGCAACGGAAAATTCTTCATATAAATCTTTTCCCATACCAACTCTTTGTATCCCCTGACCGGGAAAAAGAAGTGCTGTCTTCATCAACTTAAACTCTCTTGTATTAAAGAATTAACTTTTAAATCGTAAAACTTATATCCTTTAATAATAGCACTTTTAATTGCTCTCTCATTAGATCTTCCATGGCAGATTACTGTAATACCGTTGATACCCAACAATACAGCTCCGCCGTACTCTTCATAATTTACTTTTTTCATTAAATTTTTGATTACAGGCCTAATCAGTAGACCCCCAATAGTTGCAATAAAATTTTTTGAAATGCCTTCTGTTATCTCTGAAACAACGAAATCTACCATCGATTCTGAGAATTTTAAGACGGCGTTACCTGTAAATCCGTCACAAACCACAACATTCACATCACCGTTTAGTACATCATAACCTTCTACATTACCTACGAAATTTATATTTGCTTCTGAAAGCATGTTATGGGCTTCTTTTACACTTTTACCACCTTTGGTATCTTCTCTCCCCATCGAAAGCAACCCAACCGTAGGACTGTTCAAGTTAAATACCTTTTCAAGATACAAAGAACCCATAACTCCAAAATCCCTAAGGTTTAGCGGTTTTACTCCGGAATTTGCCCCAACGTCAAGCACAAGAACCTTCCCTTTCTTTGTTGGGAAAAAAGTAGCCAGGCCAGGCCTATCTACACCTTCCAACCTACCTAAAGTAAGTATAGAAAAAGCTACGGCGGCACCTGTATTTCCTGCGGAAATTGTAACATTCGCAGCACCACTTTGCTGCAGTTCTACCGCTCTTGCAAGAGAAGAATCTTTCTTTTTCCGAAATGCCTCCAATGGAGGCTCCCCGGCATTTACTATCTGAGATGTATCCACAATAGAAAAATTCTCTGGTACGTTGAAATTCTTAATTATTTCTTTATTCCCTACAAGCTGAATCTCTACAAGATTACCCAATTCCTCATAGGCAAGCTTGGCACCATCAATAATCTTACGGGGAGCATAATCACCCCCCATAACATCAACAGCAATTCTCATTAAGCTTCTTCTAGACCCTTTAAGACCAGACGACCCTTATAATATCCACATTTAGGACAAACTCTGTGAGGTTTAGTCAACGAATGACAATGAGAGCATTCAACTAGGTTCATTTCCTTAATTTTCCAATGAGTCCTTCTTTTTCTTCCTCTAACTCTTGACGATCTTCTTTTTGGAACTGGCATAAAATCCTCCGATTTTTCTCTGAGTTTAACTAAGTAAGACTTTTTTCCTTATTTTTGCTATGCCTGCAAGTAGATTTGTTAAGGTCTGCACCACAAATAACACAAAGACCCTTACATTCTTCGTCACAAAGCGGCTTCATCGGTATAGAAAGAATTATTTCATCACGAATAAAGGGCCCTAAATTTATGCAATTATTTTCTATATTATATAATATCTCAGATTCGTCCTCTTCTCTTGTATATTTACCATCAATAGTACCACTCTTCTTCTCTTTAACCTCTAAGTGAAAACTTCGACGCTCTTGCCGTATTATTTCACCGAGGCATCGAGAACACTCAAGCAATAAATCATATTCTATGAAACCTTCTACATCATAAGAGTTGCCACTTTTAATTACCTTAACACTTAAAACTGCATCACCCTTGAGCTCCCTAATAGAAACTTCAGCTTTTTTTAGATGTAATTCAACGTTACTTCCATTTTGGGGAAGGTTTCCTACATTAATAAGCACATCCATAATGCCTATAAAATAAAAAAAAACCCTTTTTTGTCAACCTCCTAGAAATAATGTAAAAAAGAATCCAGAATCCAGGAATCAGAATCCCATCCCAACACCTCAGAATAGCCACAAAGACACCAAGACACTAAGTTTTTTCGTTGTTTCCTAAATCCCAACCCCTAAATCCTAAACCCTAATATTAGCTGGTGACTGAAGACTAGAGACTATGTTCCTGATTCGAAGAATCTATAACACTGATTTACTAATTTTAAGCCCAAAACATCCCTTGACTAATTAGGTTTTTTATATATATTTGCGTATAAGAAATGTTCCTTGAAAGCATATATTGCAAGAATTTTCGAAATTTTAGAGATCTCAACTTGGATCTTGTTGAAGGGAGGAATTTAATCATAGGAAACAACAGCGTAGGAAAGACTAACCTTGTCGAGATGGTTTATTTCCTCTCTACTTTCGGGTCCTTTCGAACACAAAAAATGGAAAATCTTATTCACTTCGACGAGGATTTCTTAACACTTTCAGGAAATTATGGAGATACAGAAGTTAAGATTAAATATTCGGGAAAAAAGAAAGTTTTTATTAACGACTTGGAACAGAATAGCTTAAAAGAAGCTTTTGGTACAATTCCCGTCATTGCCCTAACTAACGAGGATGTGGAAATAATAAATGGAGGTCCTTCAAACAGGCGATACTTCATGAATATAAGTATTTCTTTATATGATAGAAAATACCTTTATTATCTATATGAATATAATAGGGCAAAAAAACAGAGGAATAGACTTCTTTTTAACGCAAAAAGGGGGAGAAAAATCAACAATTTCGAACTATGGGAAAATCAATTGACTAAGTCAATCTATCCTATAATGGAAGCAAGAAATCTCTTCATAAAGAATCTATCCTTCTACGCACAGGAAATATTTGGGCAACTTACGGGAAAAACTGTAACAATAGAATATATGCCTAGTACCGATTATAACAATATAGAAGCGGATTTCAAGAAAAAAAGGCAACAAGAAATAGAAAAAGGTTACACATTACTTGGGCCACATAGAGATGATATCTTACTTAAGATTGATAATCACCACGCGAAGATAACATCTTCTTTCGGTATAAAGAAATTACTAACTTCATCTTTAAAAATGGCTGTCTCGCGAATATTGAACGATATAAGAGAAGAAGAACCCATATTCCTTATAGATGAGATGTTAGGTGGATTGGATAAAAAGAACTCTAATTCTTTATCTGAGTTTCTGAAAAAATCAAAACAGGTCTTAATTACAACTACAAGCGAAGATTTCAAAAAAGACAAGGATTATAATATATATATGATAGAGGAAAGAAATGGATCCCCACTTATTAGGAAATGTACTGAAAAAATACATACATTCTAAACCTCTGGGAGACAATCTTCTTAAAATTGAAATCCTAAGCCAGTGGGAAAAAATTTGTCCTCCAATCATTGCAAAACATTCAAAACCAACAAGCTTAAATGGTAAAAATTTGAGTTTAGCTGTAAACTCTTCCGCATGGTTAAATGAACTTACATTTTTCAAAAAGGATCTGATAACCGCACTAAACCAAAAAGCAGGGAAGGAAGTGATAAAAGAAATACGATTCTATCTCAAGGAGGGGTAATGGAAAAAACCGATTATACAGCTTCAAGTATTAAGGTACTAAAAGACTTAGAAGGCGTAAGAAGAAGACCGGCTATGTACATAGGAGACACCGGAAAAAGAGGTCTTCATCATCTCATATTTGAAGTTGTCGACAATTCAATCGATGAAGCAATGGCGGGATATTGCGATAAGATAAACGTTACCATTTTAGAAGACCAATCTGTTACAATAACCGATAATGGACGGGGTATCCCCATAGATCTTCACAAAGAAGAAAATAAATCTGCCGTAGAAGTTGTAATGACAACTTTGCATGCAGGAGGCAAATTTGACTCCAACATATATAAAGTTTCAGGAGGATTGCACGGCATTGGCGTTTCAGTTGTTAACGCGCTAAGCAGCTGGATGAAAGTGGAAATCGTAAGAGATGGATCGCTCTGGACACAGGAATACAAAAGGGGTAAGGCGGTTACAAAATTAAAGAAGGGACCTCAAAGAAAAACAACAGGAACAAAAGTCTCTTTCTCTCCCGACCCTGAGATTTTTAACAATATCAGTTTTAGTAGAGAATACTTAGATGAACGCCTACGAGAATTAGCTTTCTTAAATAAAGGGGTTAAAATAGAGCTGGATTTCAAACCAACCGGCAAAGTTGAAAGTTTCCAATACAGGGGGGGAATTAAAGAATTTATCGAATATCTCGACAGAAACAAAAACCCCATACATCGCCATCCTATATACATAAACAAAGCAGTTAATTCCTGTGTTATAGAAGTAGCTCTTCAATTCAACGATTCTTATGCTGAAAATATTTTTACTTATGCAAATAACATCAGAACAATTGAAGGAGGAACCCACCTTTCAGGTTTTAAAAGCGCTTTAACAAGAAGCATCAATCAATATGCTAAAAACCAAAAAATAATTTCTCCAAAAGATCCAAAACTGATGGGAAATGATATAAGAGAAGGACTAACTGCGGTAGTTTCAGTAAAACTGCCTCAACCTCAATTTGAGGGTCAAACAAAAACAAGATTAGGCGACAGAGAGGTAGAGGGACTTGTTGCCTCGGTTGTAGGTGACGGTGTTTCAGAATATCTTGAAAGAAACCCGCAAGCAGCGAAGAAAATAATAAACCAATCGATCGTCGCAGCAAGATCCAGAGTGGCAGCACAGAAGGCAAGAGACATTACCCGTAGAAAAAGTGCTCTTGACTCTGCAAGTCTTCCGGGTAAACTCGCCGATTGCTCATCAAGAGACCCTGCAAAATCCGAAATCTTTATTGTTGAGGGAGATTCAGCAGGAGGTTCAGCAAAACAGGGCAGAGATAGAGTTTCCCAGGCTGTTCTTCCCTTAAGAGGAAAACTTTTAAACGTCGAAAAAACTCGTATAAATAAAGTCTTAGGCAATGCAACCATCAGCACGCTGATATCTTCACTTGGAGTAGGCGTCGGAAAAGACGATTTCGACTATAATAAACTCAGATACCATAAAGTCATCATAATGACCGACGCCGATGTAGACGGCGCACACATAAGGACTCTACTTCTTACCTATTTCTTTAGATATGCCAAGGAACTTATTGAAAACGGAAACCTGTACATAGCACATCCGCCACTTTATCAGGTTTCAGACGGAAAGAAAAAAAGATGGGCATATACCGAAAGAGAAAAAGAAAAAAGCATGGAAGAACTGGGCGCAGAAAAAGCCAAAGTCCAAAGATTCAAAGGTCTTGGCGAAATGAATCCTTCGCAGCTCTGGGAAACAACAATGAACCCGGAAAACAGAATTTTAAGGAAAGTCACAATTGAGGACGCAATAGCCGCAGATCAGATGTTCGATATATTGATGGGAACAGCGGTCGGACCAAGAAAAGATTTTATCTTAGCAAACGCCCAGTTTGTTGAAAATTTGGATATTTAGAAAGAAGTAAAAGGGAGTATGAGTGGATGTGTAAATGGGTAAAGAAACAGTCAACCCATCTACCCATATACTCATTGACTCATTTACTTAAAACTATCTACAAATAACACAAAGATATTCTTGTCGTTAACTTGCAATACTGTAAGTTAGTTTTCCAAAAGGTCAAAACAAAAGTCGGATCACTGAATCCAGGATGAACTTACCCCCCAGGAGAAATAGAAAAACACCACAAAGTAAAAAAATTCCTTTCTGGAATTTTTTGCCGAAGAATTTACCGCCCTTAAATGAAATTATAGAAAGGAAATACAACCACAAAAAATCACAAAGCCAATGCACGATGGCAAAGACACCAAACCAGTATATGCCGAATTCCGCCGAACGCATAATAAGAGCAGCTCCTACAGTAGCCCACCAAATAATAAAGTAAGGGTTTCCTAAACTAAGAAAAATTCCCGCAACTATCGGCGAACGCTCTTCCATTTTGTCTTTTATCTCGTCGAACTTCAAACTGCTTAATATATCCATACTGATCCAAAGTAAAAACAGCCCTCCCGCGATTCCAATACCTTCACGAACATAAGGTAAATCGATAAGAGAACCGAATCCAAGAAAAATAATAAAAATCAATGGGAATTCAACTATGCCATGACCAAAAGAAATCAATGCTCCCGCGTGCGGATTTTTGCTGCCCTTACCAATCGTTACAGCAGTTATTGGACCAGGCGCCATAACTCCGGAAAACGAAATAAAAACGGTCTGAAGAAGAAAGCCTGCTATAGACAAAGCATTTATCCTAAAACTCGTTTAAAATTATCTTTATTTTCGGCAATCCAGCTCATAAAATTCTGCCATTCATCATCCATCTCTTTAAACTTAAAATAATCTGCCGATGCCTTACGTTTGTATTCAAAAATAAGAAGAATATTTTCAAGAAACCGCAAAGACTCTTTTATTCTTCCCTTAAAAACAGAACGTAACGACAAAAAAATATTTGTAATTACTATTTTAAAATATAAACTACCAGTCAAAAAATAACCGGGATAGGGTATTGTATTTTCTATGGAATAACCAATTTTTTTTAATTTCACTTTCATGTAAATAAATCTCTTTATATCCTCTCTCATTTTAAGCCATAATGGATTAATCCCCGCCGGCGGGAGATGTTTTATACTAAGCTCTCTATCAAGTAGGAATTTAAATCCCTTTGATTTGGCATTACATAAAAAATCGATATCTTCACCGCGGGTAATATATGGATCAAAAGCAACCCGGGTAAACATATTCTTATGAATTATCATATTTCCTCCGAATACAAAAGGAGTATCTTTAAGACGAGGCGGTTTATCAATAATTTCAAATGCTTTGTTCATTGCGCCTGTATTATCCCAGAATATCTTCCAGGGCTCTTTCTTACCTGTAAATTTATATCCGCCATACGCCTGCAGATAGAATCCCGCAATCCCATATATGCCGTCTTTACCTATAAATTCTTTCGCTTTTTTAATAAAATCCGGGTCCTCAAAAACTTCATCATCATCTATTAATATAGCTACATCGGCGTTAAGAATATGCGGAAGTATCAAACACATATTTCTAATATTAGAATAGCCTTCTATACTTATATATTCAACATATTGGCTGCCTTCTCTTTCTTTCGCAAAAGTGTGAAATCGCAACAAATCCGGATAAGAAAAATGTAAAATCTTATGTTTTCTCCTGTATGGCTCGATTATTCCTTCAACTCTATCTTTAACTTCTTCTCCTATCGAAGGAGTTGTTGGACAGCTTATTATAATGACTTCTTCTTCACTTTTATCTAGAATTTTTAAACTTTCCAGCAAACGCCCAAGAGTACCGTTCTCGTTAAGCGGAGTAGGATGGTCATAAGTCGAATCCTCTTTCTGTATTCTAACTCTCGACCAATATGTAGGTACAACAATTATAGATTTCATATAAAAGATATCCTTTAAAAAATGACATCCAAAACTATTCATTAGAATATTTAAAAAATGTCGTTTGTCAATGCATAACAAACGACCTGTTAGCTTAGCGGTTAACCGAGTCATTAGTCACTAGTCTAAGTTAGGGATTAGGATTTAGGGGTTGGGATTTATATGAAAGTGAGTAGGGAGTAGAGAGTAGTAAGTAGTAGTTAATAGGGAGTAGTGAGAAGGGAGTAGTTAGCAGTAAAAATAACAGAAAGAATAAACTTCGTGTCTTGGTGTCTTCGTGGCAATATTAGGGGTTGGGATTTAGGGTTTAGTAAAAAAAACTACAGTATCTACATGTTCTACATGTGAATATCTTTGGTGGGGTTGAGATTGCGGCTTTTTAATTCTGCCTATTATAATTCTACTTGACAAAAGGTTTTTTTATACCTATAATCTACTATAAAATTAAAAACATTTAAAAATAACAAATACGAGGATTTTATTTTTGAATAAGAAAGATAAAAAAGAAGAATCAAAAGCCATCGAGGACATAAAAAAAGCAAAGAAACAACAAGAATTAATACTTGACACCCTAACCGAACTAATTGCGCTTCAGGACACCAATCACAGAATAATTTGGGCAAATAAGCCCGCTCATTCTGCTTATGAGTGTGTGACTACAAAAAACGAAGGGATTGAAGGTAATTATTGTTACGAAATATGGACAGATGAAAACAAACCCTGCGACAACTGCCCTTTAGCAAAAGCCCTCGAGAGCGGAAAAATAGAAGAAGAAGAAATTACAACATTGGATGGCAGAAAATGGTTAATAAAAGGTTATCCTATAAAAAACGACAAAGGTAAAGTTATTAAGCTCCTCGAGGTACTCAGAGAAACAACGGAAAAGAAGAAGTTAGAACAAGCATTAAGAGATTCCCAAGAACTATATAAAACTCTAATAGACACCTCACCCTACGCGGTCACCGTTATCGATCTCAAAGGCGAGATAACTTATGCATCAGAAAGAACTCTCTCGATGCTCGGATACAAAAATCTCGGCGAACTTCTCGGTAAAAACGCATTCGATTTAATCGATCCTTCCGATCGTAAGAGAGCTAAGTCAAATTTAGAAAAAGCATTAAAGAAAGGTCGAATAAAAAACCTTGAGTATAAAATGTTAGAAAAAGATGGAGCTACTTTCACAGGAGAACTCAATGCCTCTTTGATTAGAAACGAAAAAGGAGAACCACAGGCATTTGTAGTGACCACAAGGAATATAACTAAACAAAAAGAAGATGAAAGAAAACTTAAAGAAAGAGAAGCTTACAATTTTGCATTATTCAATTATAGCCCGGTAGAAACTGTGGTGGTTGACCGAAAAGGCAAAGTAACAAAAAGCAACCTGGCAAAAAGACGTTCGGGAGACAGAGTTCCGGAACTTGGGGACATTATGTATAAAGATTATGGCTCAAAACATAAAGCCGACATGTATTCGGAGTTAATGAAATGTATAAAGACGGGGAAAAGCAAAGAATTTCCGGAAATGAAATACAAAGATAAATACCTCTCAATCAGCATCGCACCTTTCTCAGAAGGAGCAATAATAATTTCTCAGGATATTACCGAGCGAAAAAACGCTGAGATAGCTTTAAAAAAGAATGAACAGAGATTACGTCTTATCGTTGAAACAATCCCGAGCCTGCTCGTAATAACTGATCAGGAAGGTAAAAACATTTATGTTAGCCCAAACTGCAAAGAATTAACAGGCTACACGAAAAAAGACCTGGAAAATAGATTTATCTGGTGGGTACATGAGGACGACCTCGAAAAGGCAAAGAAAGTTTTCGAAAAGGCATTTAAGAAATATACAAACGGTACGAATTTCGAATATAAAGCTAAGAGAAAAGACGGAAAGATATGGTACGCATCAAGTTCATGGAAAGTTATAAAGGACGAAAAAGGCAATTTTCAGGGAATAGTCCTACAAACAATAGATATATCCGATAAAAAAATAATGGAAAAGGAAATAGCTAAAGCTCAAAAGCTTGAATCAATAGGTATACTTGCCGGTGGCATTGCCCATGATTTTAACAATTTTCTTACGGGAATTATAGGTAATATCTCACTTGCGAAACTAAATTTAGATACAAAAGATGATGTGTACGAAATACTAACCGAATCGGAAAAAGCAGCTCAAAGCGCAAAAAGCCTTACTCAACAACTATTAACTTTCTCTAAAGGAGGAATACCCATAAAAGAAAAGGCCGATATAAAGGAATTAATTAGAGAATCATCCAATTTTGTGCTGGTCGGGTCCAATGTAAAATGTAAATTTGATTTCGATCAGGACCTTTGGGAAGTAATAGTCGATAAAGGACAAATGAATCAGGTTATAAATAATATCATTCTAAACGCAAGTGAAGCCATGCCCCATGGAGGAACAATAAACATTAACGCAAAAAATGAAGAAATAAAAGAAAACGAACAAATACCACTTGAAAAAGGTAAATATGTTAAGATAGTAATTAAAGACACAGGAACCGGAATACCCAGTGATTGTATCCACAAAATATTTGATCCTTTCTTTACGACAAAACAAAAGGGAAGCGGACTTGGATTAGCTACTGTCTTTTCCATAATAAAAAAACACAAAGGTTTTATCTATGCCGAATCGGAGATGGAAGTCTGTACTTCTTTCTACATTTATCTCCCAGCAGCAGGATATAGCAAAAAAGCAAAGAAAGAAAAAGACGAAAAGAAAAAAATTTCAGATTCAAAAGGCAAAATTTTAATTATGGATGATAAGTCCTTTATAAGAAAAGCTGCACAGAGAGCTCTTGATTTATTTGGGTATGAAGTTCATGGAGCCGAAGACGGAGAAGAGGCCATAAAATTATACAAAGAAAGTATGGACGAAGGAACCCCATACGATGTAGTAATTCTTGATCTAACAATTCCGGGCGCAATGGGAGGGCTTAAAACTCTTAAAGAACTAAGAAAAATCGACCCGGAAGTAAAAGCAATTGTTTCCAGCGGTTACTCCGATGACCCCATTATGTCGAATCACGGAAAATTTGGATTCAACTCAATAATTAAAAAACCTTACGAGTACCACGAACTAGACGAAACAGTAAGAAAATTAATTGAAGAAAAATAAATCAGGAGTCAGAATCCAGAAGGTGAGAATACAGAATCCCATCCCTCTACCCCTTAATTGGCCACGGATTTACACGGATAAACACTGATTTTTTTATTGTAACTAAGAACTACTTACTACTCTCTACTCCCTACTCACTTTCATATAAACCCTAAATCCCAAATCCTAAATCCCATTTTTTGACACAAGACTCACGACGCACGACTCAAGACTATCTTTACTACTAACTACTCCCTGCTCTCTACTAACTATTTTATTAGCCACAGATTCACACGGACCCAAATAGGATTAGAAGCAGTGCAAGTTAGAAGTTCAGGGACTAGGGATTAAGTGATAAGTTTTTTCTTAATCCTTGCTTTGCTCTAAAATTTCTCATCTAATTCTTAATCCTGGATTTTCTTCATGCTCCCCTGCCAATCCTAAAAACACTCCGTGTTTTTAAGCCTATTGACTATTGATATTTCTCTTTTAATATTAAACATAAAATTATGGCAAAAAACACAAACAGATTTGATGTAATAGTCGTAGGAGGAGGACACGCCGGAATCGAGGCTGCTCTTGCTTCTGCCAGAAGAGGGTTTTCTACTCTTTTAATCACAATTAGCCCGGGACTTATAGGGCAGATGTCCTGTAATCCTTCAGTAGGAGGCGGTGCGAAATCTCAGCTGGTATTCGAAGTAGACGCACTGGGTGGAGAAATCGCCTGCAATACCGACAAAACAGGAATACAATTTAAACTTCTAAATTCAACGAAAGGGCCCGCTATATGGGCTCTCCGTGCTCAGTCCGATAGAAAAAAATACAGAGAAACTATTAAAAAAACATTAAAAAAAGAAGTAACGGTAAAAGACGGAGAAGTATGTGAATTGATTTTAGAAGGAAAAAAAATAAAAGGTGTAAGAACTTCCCTGGATGAAGAATTTTTCTGTGACACGGCAATACTCACAACAGGCACTTTTCTCTCCGGACTTATACATATAGGGCTTGATTCTTTCCCCTCGGGAAGGCTCGGGGAGCCGCCATCAGAAGGGTTGTCTAGTTCTTTAAGGGAAAAAGGCCTTACGCTCGGTCGCCTTAAAACCGGAACCTCAGCAAGGGTAAATATGAGGTCAATAGATCTTTCTAAAACAACAATCCAGCCCGGTGACGAAAAACCACTTCATTTTTCTTACAGGACAAAAAATTTTAAACCTCCAAACATACCCTGTTACCTTACATGGACAAATGAAAAAACTCACAGTATAATTCGCAGGAATCTAAAGTATTCGCCTCTCGTTCAGGGAAAAATAACCGGCATTGAACCCAGGTACTGTCCTTCACTTGAAACTAAAGTTTTGAAATTCTCGGAAAAAACCCATCACCATGTTTTTATAGAACCTGACGGATCGGATACATTTGAGGTATATTTAAATGGCGTATCCTCTTCTCTACCCGAAGAGATACAGCTAGAATTCTTAAAAACAATCCCGGGACTTGAGAAAGTCGAAATACTAAAACCCGGTTATGCAGTAGAATACGACTTTGTCCCTCCCACACAGCTAAAATACTCGCTTGAAACGAAAAAAATTGAGGGCTTATTTCTTGCGGGACAAATAAATGGTACTTCTGGTTACGAGGAAGCCGCAGCACAGGGATTGATTGCCGGAATAAACGCGACACTCAAAATAGAAAAAAGAAAGCCTTTAATTTTGAGAAGAGACGAAGCATATATAGGTGTTCTGATAGATGATCTGGTTACAAAAGGAACAGAAGAACCTTACCGCATGTTCACTTCCAGAGCGGAATATCGTCTGCTCTTAAGACAAGATAACGCTGATATAAGACTTACCAAATATGGATATGAATATGGACTTATAGGTAAAGAAAGATTCGATATGGTACTGGAAAGAACAAGAAAAGCAGAAAAAATAGAAAACCTTCTAAAAAAAACATTTATCACTCCTAAAAAAATACCCGGACTTAAGAAACCCGTAAGTGCTTTTAACCTTGCAAAAAGGTCCGATTTCAAAATCGCAGATGTAGAGAAAATATGCGGAATAAAGATAGATAAGGATATAAGAGAAACGCTTGAAATAAATATTCGTTATGACGGATATACCCAGAGAGCTCAAAGAAAAATAAACGAATTAAAAAAGATGGAAAGCATTAGGATACCACCCGATACAAATTATGCTGAGATTCAGGGAATTTGCACCGAAAGTATTGAAAAATTAAATCAAATCAAGCCCGAAACTTTCGGTCAGGCTTCCAGAGTTTCAGGGGTTAAACCTACAGATATGCAAGCTCTAATGTCCTATATATGTAGAATTAAATTTTATAAAGACAAAAAACGAACCTCAAAAAAACAGAGCATAGGAGGATAAATGAAAGTTGCTTTCGGTATATTATTTTTCTCTTTGGGTGCTATCATGGGAAGTTTTTTCAACGTACTTATATACCGGCTGCCTAAAAGTATTTCAATTGTAAAACCTCCTTCTCATTGCCCAGGATGCGGAGAAACAGTAAAATGGCAGGATAACATTCCCATCATCAGTTATATTGTTCTTAATGGGAAATGCAGAAATTGTGATTTTAATATTCCCATAACTTATCTTATCGTCGAAACATTAAGTGCTTTCCTTTTTCTCTTTTCCTTCCTTCGTTTCGGACTATCACTTGAGCTGCTCACTTTTTTAGTTTTTATATCCCTACTCATCCCCATATCATTTATTGACCTCAAAACAACTCTAATCCCAGACTCCATTGCCATTCCGGGAATCATACTGGGTCTAATTCTTTCAATATTTCGAGGATTAGCATTAATATCTTTTATAGGTGCCGCAGTCGGAGCCATTCTGATAATTATAATTATTATAGCGGGTAAAAAAATCTATAAACAGGATGTCATGGGATACGGAGACATCAGACTTGCCGCTATGATCGGAGCTTTTGTTGGATGGGGCGGATTATTACTAGCGATAATGATAAGTTCACTCATAGGTGCCGCATACGGACTCATTCAGATAAAAAAGGGAAAACTTTCAATGAAATCGGAAATACCCTACGGACCTTTTCTGGCAATCGGTGGCATAATTTCCTTTCTTTACGGCGAATGGATAATTATCAATTTCTTCCTTCCCTAACAAAAATATTCTTCGGTCTTATTTATAAAAATTCTGAAGGACTTCAATTCTTATTGGATAAAATTACTGAGATAGCCAGAATTGACGTTCAAAGTGTTGAAATTCCTTTTGATTTTACAAGTTATTACGAAGATGAAATGGGGGAAAATTTAAAAAGGAAATGGATCTCTATAGATAAAATAATTCCGGAAAATGATTTAGTCGATTTAAAGCACAAAGCAATAAAATGGGAAAAGGAATTAACATTCGATAACAAAAGAACAGTAAATTGTGATCCGGGAGGCATCTGCGACAATAGAGTTGTATTGGTAACAACTAAAAATTTTTCTCATAGAATATATCTCGGTAAAGGAATCTTCGCCGAAGTAACTCTAATCTACATTGGAGACAAATTCCAACCGCAAAAATGGACCTACGCTGACTATAAGACCGATACTTTTCAGGAATTCGCAAAAAAGTGCAAAAGAAAGTTTTTGGAAAAGAAAAACTAATTGAACCACAGAGGACAGAATTAGTCGCCCGTCTCGAATCACGTGTCTCTAGTCCCCTTCCCCCCAAATTATTAGAAACAACAAATTACACAAACAGCACAAATTTTTTTATTGTTTTTGTTTTTTTGACTAATGACCGTCGACTAGTGACTGATGACTAGGTTGGCCACGGATTTACACGGATAAACACTGATTTTTTTGTTGTTTTTACTAAATCCTAAATCCTAAACCCTAAACCCTAATTTCAGGCATCCCTTGACAAATTTCGCCAAAAAATTAAATTCATCCAATGAAGAGAATAATATTTGTATTTATATTATTTATATTCTTATACATAACCAAATGCACTCCTGCAATACAAACAATTTCTAAGGAAGATGCGACTAATACCTATGAGCTTGCAATGAAAGCGTATACTGAGCAGGATTATAGTGAAGCCAATAAATTATTTTTAGCTGTCGCAAAAAAAAGTCAATCTAATGATCTAAAGGGGAATTCATTATTTTATCTCGGAGAAATTAACAAAGCAACCGGAAATCATGGAAAAGCTTTGATTAGCTATGCTGCTGCTAGTAACTACGGTATAAATACATCTGAGAATATAAAAGAATTGGCTGCACTTTCTGATTTCTCTTCTTTAGAAAAATCTATAAGTTACGCTCCCAAAGATCTTAGACCTTTTTTATTTTATACATTGGCAAGGAAACTTCAAAGCGCCGGCAAAGATAAAGAAAGTCAAAAATATTTCTCGGAAATTGAAAAAAAATACCCAAAAAGCGAATATGCAAGAAAAGCAAAATACATGTCTGCACACAAAGGAAAAACTAAAGTAGGTGTGTTACTGCCGTTGACCGGACCTTACAGTGAAACTGCAGAATCTGTAAAAAATGGTATAGAAATCGGCTCAAGAGATAAATTTGTTCCTTTGTACGTCGATACAAAAGAGAATCCGGTCAAAAGCTATAAGGAAGCAGTCAACCTCATTCAAGAAAAAAATGTTTCTGGAATTATAGGTCCGCTTTTCTCCAAAAACAGTTTTGCCGTTGCATGTATATCAGATTACACAGAAATACCATATATTTCTCCTACCGCAACCAAGGAATTTATTGATTCTGCCGGAGAACAAAGTTATATTATTAACAGAACAATAGAACAGCAAGCAACAGCAATGGCTAATTACGCAATAATTGAATTAGGACTAAGAACTTTCTCAATTTTATATCCCAATTCCGACTACGGAGAAACACTCGAAAGAGTATTTTCAAAAAAAGTAATAGAATTGGGAGGAGCAATAATAAATTCCTTTTCTTACAAAGAAGGAAAAAAAGACTTTCAAGAAGAATTAAACAGAATCAAAGAAAGCAATCCTGATGCCGTATATATTCCTGCTGCCACTTCAGATATACCTGCTCTGGCCAGCCAAATTAAATATATTGGTATAAAATCACAGGTTCTTGGAGCAGACGAATGGAAATCGGAAGAAATATTCAAACAGCAGGTTGAAATGTCAGCTCTGGAAGGAATTATAATTACCGATAGTCCTTTCAATCCTACACCGGCTTTTTCAGAAGAGTTCAATTTTATCTATAGAAAACAACCGGACAGGTATGCATGTCTCGGGTATGATGCGGCAATGCTTATGGGTATTTTAGTCGAAAATCCAAAAGATGCAGCCAGAATAAGAAATATAGATTTTACAGCCGGTTCACTCGGAAACAAAAATTCATACAAAAATGTTAATATTTATATAATAAATAGAGGTAATTTTAAACTTATAAAATAAAACTGGGGGGAAGCTTTGAAAGAAAAAAATAATAATAAACTTTACTGGGAAAATACAAATTCAATAATTTTCGCCGCTGGAATACTTGCAATAATATTGGGTTATATATTTCTCTCGCGAAAATCTCTGACTTTAGCTCCCATACTTTTAGTTCTGGGGTACGCCGTATTAATACCTATTTCTATTGTCTATAAAGGTTGGATAAAGAAGAAAGAAAAATAAAAGATAGAGTTACCACCAAGGCACTAAGACACAAAGTAAAAAATTTATTTAACCACGAAATACACAAAAAACACGAAAACCCCACCACACCTCTTGACTTTGTATTTTTAACTGTAAATACACCAAAATTCTTTTGCTAAGTTATTTTCTATTTGACTATTTATTATTACTTTTGGATAGTTAAAAAAAGTACTTTAAAAAACAATAAAAAATTTATTGTCTTTCGTTTGTTTCGTGGTCAGAAATCTTTCTTCTTAAGTCTTGGTGTTATTTTTCCGAAAATACGATTGCCTGAAACTTCCATAGTTCAGATGATTTCCATGCATCAGCTGGCAACCCCGCTTTATAACAGGTATGCTCAAGAAAAATCTTCTTGTCCCATCCCTGTTCGACTGGGACCTGAGGAAGAAGAAGTCCACTAGCATATCCTCTTCTTATCATAAGACCATCTCTCCCTACTTCTATCTCATCTGCGTTATCGACCTTCTGCATCGGCGTAAGAACAGATATCTCAATTTCTATATCGCTTAATTCAGAAGGTTCAACAGGAGGGAATCGCGGATCCTGGGTAGCCGCCGCAATAGCCATATCGCGTACTGTTATAAACAAAGGTTTTTCCGCCACTATAAGTCCAATACATCCCCGGAGAGCTCCATTTTTTTTCTTAAGAGTAACAAAAGCTCCGCATTTTTTCTTCAGTACTTCACTATCGACAGTAAATTCAGGAGTTTTTTTGTTTTTCACGTATTTAGTTACAGTCTTTCTAGCTACATCCAACAATTTTTCTTTATCCTGGGAAGTTAAACTAAAATCAAGACCGGTTTTAAGGTCCGTATTCTTTTCTGTTTTATTTCTCAAAAAAACCCAGGCACCATAACCCACCACATAACCACTTTTATCTCCGGTAACATCACCTGAAGTAGTCCTTTTCAAAAGCCTTACCTCAACATCAAATTTCTCCATCACCTGCATCAAGACAGCAATAGGAGAACACCCGCATGCTGCGCACACACCAGACTCTCGCATTGCTCTGTCATATTCCAGTAAACCTTTATAATCAAGGTTCTTTATATAATTATCTACCTCATCGGTAACTCCTTTAGCCATATCATAATTCTCCCCATGGTATAAATCCGAGGAAGTCAGTATGACCCAATTTTTTCTATCTTTTAACTCTTTATATAAAGCATAGGAAAGCACACTGAGTTCAGAAGGGTCTTCACTGTTAAAAACAATCGGAACTATTTTAAAATCTTTCAGGACCTTTTGCAAAAAGGGCACCTGAACTTCAAGAGAATGCTCCTGGGCATGTGCCTGGGATACGCTTTCTATAAGATCACTATGAGATTTTAATTTTGAAATGAAATCCTTATCCGTTTTTACTTTTCCCAGAGGTGTTTCCCAGTCTCCTCCCTCATAAACCGCGAAGCCCTTGACATAGTAACGATGGGAAGGGCCCAAAAGTATAACAAGGTTTTTATCTTTTCCTTTTTTCAATATATTATAAACATATGCAGCAGTTTGACCACTATAAATATAACCGGCATGAGGGGAAATAACCCCAAGAATCTCCCCTTGCACTTCGACATCGACATTGTTTAAATACTGATCGATTGTTGACGAAAGAACAGAAGAATCTTCAGGATAGAAAGACCCGTCCACAACTGGTTTTCTTACCATTTCGGACCTCCCTTTACAGTTAAAGGCAAAAAGCAGAAACATTATACAAAAGATAAATCTATACATTATTTTCACCTGTTTTACGGAGAGGCAGGGATTCGAACCCTGGAAGGAGCTTGTGACCCCTTAACCGATTAGCAATCGGTTGCCTTCGGCCACTCGGCCACCTCTCCATCGGAGGGTGAGGGACTCGAACCCCCAAGGGTGTAAACCCGCCGGATTTCAAATCCGGTGCCTTACCATTAGACTAACCCTCCCTTTACAGCAATATTACCGAACCTACGCCAAAAGTCAAGGGATTTTAGGCCTTACCCCTCCCACAAAAAAAATTATCACACAGAGACACGAAGCACACAAAGCTGCCCCACACAACCACCTTTTTAATTGTATTTAAAAAACCACAAACTCTACCTTATCTACATGTAAAAAAATTCTAAGTCGAGAGAGGGGTTTTAGAACAAAATATATTCTTTTTTTCTCTGTGCTCTTTGTGCCTTTGTGTGAGATTAATTTGGGGGGGGAAGTGGGGTTAACGGCTGTGGAATTCTACGACATCTCCTTCCATCAAAAGCTCTTCAGGCCCAACCTGTTTTGGATTCTTATCTCCTCTCCATAATTTCGAATATTTCATTTTGTCTGCAAAATCTTTGTGTATATTATAAGCAGCGTCCAACACAGTAGAACCCTTTCTCAAGACAACAGGTTCTGAAAAATCCGCATCTTTTCCCGGAGCCTTAGTGTAGATTCTTATAAGATTTAAGAAATTATAGATTTTTTTCTTTAAAGTCTCTACGTCCGAATTCAACTCGAATTCAACAAAATCAAGTCTATCGTTATATTTTTTTTGCAAGGACTCAAGATCTTTTTTCCGGACTCTTGAAATCATTATAAAACCACTTTTAGGCATTAACTCTTCACCCTTATAGAAATCCTTCGACTCAAGAAAAATCATACCCTGCTCTAATCTACTTAAAAGTAAATTAAATTCTACTTCCGCATTAGCCCTACTTCCATCGATCATAGCGATAATAACATCACCGCTTCGACCAAGAGCAAGAAGCCAGGGAGGATGAAATTTTTCATATAAAGGAGGCGTATCTACCAATTGAATTTGTACGTTTTCGAATTCAATCATTCCAACATTAGGTTTTTGAGTTGTAAAAGGATAATTTGCAATCTCCGGAGTGGCATTTGTAAGTTTAGCAAGTATTGTAGATTTCCCGGAATTCGGAGCACCTATTAGAATAACCTGGGCTATTCCCATTTTAGGCACATAATTCATATCCAGACGCCGTGCCTGAGGTTTTTTCTTTGCTTCTTTATTAAATTTGGAAATCTTACTGTTTAACTCAGCCCGAAGTCCATCTGTACCTTTATGCTTGGGCATCACTGCAAGCATTTCTTTAATAATAGAAATTTTCTCCTCAGAGGTAGCAGCGAATTTAAGCCGTGCTTCTATTTTATGATAAACTTGAGGTAAATTAGCAGGCATAATTCACCAAAATCCCAACAAAAAAAGTTATCTCACACAAAGACACAGAGACACAAAGTTTTATTTTCTTATTCATTTCCACTACCAAAGACTACTCACTAACCTTATCTTTTCCAATACCTATTCCGCAGGTCTAATCCATACGGCCATATCTTTTTGGCTTTTAAGATGAATATCCTGCAAAATTAATTGACCGTTTAAAAGCTCTATTTCCATATCACTTGAAAATTCGCCTGTCCATGTGTTAAAATATTTCATAATATATGACGAATAGAAAGTCTCCGGTATGTTAAGAACCAGATCTTTTTTCTCTTCTTCATTAGGATTCCTAATCCATAAAAACATATCATTCCCGGTTTTAAACCCCATAATTTCCATATCGCCGTCAACACTTACGGCAGAAAATTCTTCGATAACATCGTTATTGTTCTTCAGCATCAAAGAAACAAAATCAGAAGCCGCTCTAAAATTAGAAAAGTGGCCTTTGTAATAATGCCATTCCCACCACCATGTTAAAGGCAATATCGGTGTAGGAGAAAACATTCCCCGCCATAATCCATTGTGCATTTCTCCTTCATATAACTCAGCAGGAAGGTCTTTACCAGGCCCTTTCCATCCTAAAGCAAATTCTCCTACCACATCAGGTTTTTTGAATTTTTCTATATACTCCAGAATACTTTCTTTCATGTTATCCGTAGGTCCATAGTTGTGATGTTGAGAAATCTCAATGTTCTCGATATCCCAGAGACCATGAACTTCTCTATTGGACACACTTGTAGTAACAATATGTTTATAAGGATCAACCTGTTTTAAGTAATCTGCCATTTCTCTATGCCAGTTCACTATATCAGCTGGAGGTAAATCAAACATATCTATAACATTATCAATTTCATTGAAAAATTCCCAGCAAGCAATGTTAGTAGCATAACCCCATCTTGCAACAATATATCGTAGTTTATTTTTATACAATCTTTTCGCTTCGGCATTCGTAAAGAAATCTACTTGATTCTCACAGGGACCGCCATTTGCGGCATTGTACGGATTTGTTCTCCATTCAGCATTAGAAGCCCATATATCTATAAATGATGTGAAGATTCCGTGATAATCAAAAGTAAGCATCATATAAATGCCTCTATTTTCGGCATAGTTAAGTATCTCATCCAATCTTTCTGCTGTTTTGTTGTAATATCTACCAAGACCTGGCGCATCCAGAACATCCTTTTCCTGTCCGCATTCAATTTCAATACTGCCAAGTTGAACCGTCTCGGCTAAATTTTCTAAAAACTCGATCCTGAGATAGTTTGTTTCCTCCGGAAGTTTATAAATATAAGCAACAAACATTCTTTTCCATTCTCCGGCAGTATTCAATGTCTGGCTGAATTCAATATCTATAGGACTGTATGTAACATTATCCTTTGAAGAATAACATTTTATCTTATCCTTAGGAATATTTTTATTAAAGAATATCTTCAATTTGAATCTTCTTATATCTTTAAGATTATAAACAATGGTTTCTTTCGTATTAGTTTCTATTGTAATTCTATTGGTATCATCTTCCGTGAATTCGGATTTTCCTAGATCGATTTTCAAACCGGACGAATGCGAAAACACCTTATCCCAATTTTTAAATTCATCGACAATCGTTCCGTCATACTCCAAAACGACTCTACTCCATTCCAGAGGAAGATTCCAGGGACACATCCAGGTCCTAAAGAAATTAGAATTATTTTTGTAAAGAGCATCAAGATAATATTCATAAGGGTATTTCCAATCACTTTGAAGTTCCCATCCTACATTCAAACCGACACCACGAAAGCGTTTACCTGAATCAAATACAAAAGAATACATAGATTTATCATTTATCCGCAAAAACCCATCGTAATCAGATTCTTTAACGGAGAGATAGAATTCTTCGGATTTAAACGTATCTTTTTTGTTCGTAACCTGTATATGGTACGAGTGCGTTCCTGTTTGCATAGCCGTAAACCTTGCTTCCCAATTTGATTTCCCCGAAGGTCCATACTTATAAAAACAGGGTAAAGTCATTTCATTCCCATCCGGAGGTCTTATTATAGCATCCACCTTGATATCCTCAGGGTCATAGGGATTTTCGAATTTTCTGGTTAATTTGATATCCATACGAAGCGTCTCGAATTTCTCCAGAGTATTCAACGCAGGTTTTACTGTAATTCCCGAAGAATGATTTCTGTTACACGAAACGAAAGAAATCACCACTAATGTAACTAAACACCAAAAAACACCTAGCTTTAATTTATTCATAAACCCCTCCAAGTTAGGGTATATTTTTCAGAATTCTAATTACTGTTTATAATATTTTTCTCTAAATTATACGTTTAAGTTACCATGTCAAGCACTACAAGCGCGAAAAAACACAAATATATATTCTTTCATGTCTCAGACTTTAGAATAAAAAGACGAATTAATTCTATGTTATAAAACCTTCGGCTAAGATATCAAATCACTCTTTTTTTCTGGATACGGCAGACCAATCGACCTTTCCGGTAAATTGCATAACAACAAAAAGCGTCACGATGCATAAAATAGTTATGGCAAGACCGGTAAAACCTTCAAAGAAAAACGTGTAAGAAAATAAAACCAGATACACAAACTGAGCGATAGCAATTTCCACAAAAGCAAATCTTTTACTTACAACAAGTCTCATATAGGTCACAACAAGAAAGATTGAAACGAATGAACTGATAAAAAACGCCGCATTAATATCTATATGGTCAACCAGATAAGCCAGAAGCAGATGGAAACTAAAGAAAGCGGCTCCGATAAAGAAATAGTTCATCGGATGCAGTTTTATACCGCGTAATGTTGTAAAAACAAAAAGCAAAAAGAAAAACAAAAAGAGCGAAATTGGTGCAGAGAAAGTAACCTGACTAACCCAGGGACCAGGATTTAACTTCCTCGGTAAATCCATTCCTATCTTCACTCCGGTAAGTAAATTTGAATATTGCCATTTTAACTCCCAGCCCTTGTCCGTTTTAGTCTTCACGGTTGGAGAGATACTATTTTGAGGAAAATCGATTTCGTAAAAATCCGTATTCATTTTAAGAGAGAAATCCTTTACCTGTGTAACTTTTGCCCCAAAATCATACCACCATTGATCCAATCCTTGAGAGGTGTATGAAATTTCTAGCGCTTCGGCTTCTCCCGGAGACAATCTCATCGGGTAAATTACTCTCCCTTCCGATATTTTAATTTTATCTATTTCTTTTTCATTAACTAAAAGTTTAAAATTATCATAAACAGCACCTACCGTCGGAAAATCGAAATTAAAATAAATGTAACGGGTCTCTTCTGTATCGTTAATAACTTCGTACCATCCTGAAAAATCTACCGTATAAGTCGAATACCAGAGCAAACCTTTCTTTCGATGTTCAAGCGACAGAGAAACATCTATTTCACTCGCTTTAAGAGGCACTGAATGAGAAACAGTATAAGTTTCAAGTTCTTTGACGGCTTTACCTGAAGACTCTACTATCTCTCTTTCTTTCTTCTCTCTCGTATTATAGTATACATAAGGAGCTTTCTGCTGCTGTATGGTACCCCAGAGTTGACTGACCATACCTTTAAGTTTGTAATCCTGCGTATGAGTTCTTTTTAAAATTGTTCCCCCAAGAATCATCCATGCAAATACGGTAAAAACATAAATCAAAAAAATAACGGGAAGTTTTTTCATAATTCCACCCTCCAGTAAAAACTATTATCTTCTAACACCACTTCGCATCTACTATGCAGCTTTTTAACTATTCCTCATTTAACAACCAATTTAAGGCTTCTTTCTTGTTATCAACGACTATTACATCTATGCCACGATTGGTAGCAACATTCTCAAAGAATTTATTTATATGCTTAGATTCCATTATTACGGCTACTTTAATACTACGAGGTAATATTTTTGCAGCGTATTCTCCAAGTCGGTAACGATCGAATTCGACAATCTCACCAGTCATTTCGTAGATATCCATAAGTATCTTATCGGTTCCATATTTTTCCTGTGTATTTTTCACCGCATCCGCGCAGTCTTTTAAATTTTGTAAGCTTAAGGAACCCTTAACAACAATTCCCACGTAATCTTTATTCTCTAATACCTTTGCTTCTATACCCAATGTATATTTACCCTCTTAACAAAAATCTTATTTATTTACACAATAAAACGCAAAACAATATACGGAACGATATTAAAGAAAAGTATGCATATCTTGTAAAACAACATCCCGGAATAAATAATAGCATTAAATTCATCTTTTTTTATATCATACCACTTGCCGTGAATTCGATAAATAAAATCACTTCCTAATGTAAAAGCGAAGAAACTCACCAATAGTAATCCTAAATTAATTACTGCGCTCCAGAGTAAAAATTTTAGTAAAGGATCCATAAAACTCCTCCTTTTAATATATATGGTACAATAATTTAGGTATTATGTCAAGATTGAATTCTCACACAGAGACACAGAGGACACAGAGCCCAACCGCACAACCCAAAAAATTATTTTGTTGTTACTAAATCCCAAATCCCAACCCCCAATATAGCCACGAAGGCGCAAAATCGTTAGAGTGTTAGAGCGTTAGAGAGTTAGAGTGTTAAGTAGAAAAAACTTAATCTAATAAGATATTTGGATGTGAGGGGTGGCTAACGCATCTACGCTTATACGCATTAACGCATCAACTAAAATAGCCACAGATTTACACGGATATATTCTAATTTTTTATTATTCTTACTTAATATCAAACCTTACAGCCTTGATTCTACATAAAATTTAATTAATTTATTCCTAACAATGGAATTCAAGAAAAATTCAGAATATAAAATTTCGAAGATAATTCTTTTAATCTTAGCCATTGTCGGTATTACATGGTTTTCCATTTGGTTTTTACATTATAAAATTAATAAAGGTAAGATTTTAAGAAGAGAAGAAAAATCAAAAGTTGAGCCTCCCGTTTCTTTCCAGGCTGATATATCCGAATTTTTATCTGAAGAAAATGATACACTAAAAATAATAATTAGAAAATCGGATTCCTTATTCAATATAGAAAAATATAAGGAAGCTGAAGGACTTTATTCGGAAGCATATAGATTATCATCAAGAACTAAAAAAGATAAAACAATAGGACTAACTTTAATTGGAATAGGAGCGTCGAAAGGCATGCAAAATGAAGATAAAAAAGCCATTAAGTCATTAAAAAAAGCTACGAAATATAAAGAGTCAATGGATAGTATTGCTCTAAGCAGGCTGTATTTTAATTTGGGCGTTTATTATCATAAATTAGACAAAACAGAGGAAGCGATCGAAAATTATACAAACGCAATTAAACTTAGTTCAAAAAACGCAGAAGCATACTACAATAGAGGTTACATATTCAGTGAAAACGAATACGATAAAGCAATCGAGGATTATACAAAAGCGATTGAACTGCTACCAGAGGAAGCCGAACTATATAAATACCGTGGAAACATCTATGCTAAAAAGGAAAACTACGAGAGAGCGATAAAAGAATTCGATAAAGCGATCGAATTAGAACCGGAAGAACTTAAATACATATTTAACAAAGCTCTTGCAAACCAATATAATAATAACTACGAAGAGGCTAGATACTACTTCGATAAAATAATAGAATCAGAACCTGACAGCGCCGATGATTTTTGTTTGAGAGGGAAAGCCTTCTTCTATAAAGAAATGTATAATGAAGCTATATCTGATCTGTCAAAAGCGATAGAATTAAAACCTAATGACCATTATGCTTATTACTGGATAGGAAGATGCTATCGGAACAAGGAAATGCACGATGAAGCTATAGCCAATTTTAACCAAGTAATTAAACTAAAATCTGACAATGAATATGCTTATTACTGGAGAGGCAGGTGTAATTTAAACAGTAAAAAATATCAATATGCAATATATGATTTTACATTAGCAATCAGTATAAAACCAAATAACGGTCGTTTCTATTATCACAGAGGTATAGCAAATTACGAAATCAAAAAATATAGAAACTCTGTATACGATTTAACTAAAGCTATAGGACTAGGACTTGACGATGAATATTCTCATTATTGGCGAGGAAGAAGCTACAGAGACAAGAAAATGTACGATAAAGCTATAGCCGATTTTAACCAAGCAATAAAATTGGACCCTGATGACTACTATTCTCACTACTGGAGAGGAATAAGCTACAGAGATAAGGAAATGTACGATAAAGCTATATCGGATTTTAAACAAGCAATAAAATTAGATTCCACCGATTACTATGCTTATTACTGGAGGGGAAAATGCTACTGGAACAAAAAAAAGTATGATGAAGCTATATCGGATTTTAACCAAACAATAAAACTAGATTCCAACGATTATTATTCTTTTTACTGGAGGGGAAGATGCTACAAAGATAAGGAAATGTATAATGAAGCCATTTCCGATCTTAATAGAGCTCTTGAACTTCAACCTGATAATGAATACGCTTATTGCTGGAGGGGAATTACCTTTGCCGAAAAAGGCGAACTTGAGAAAGCCGTAAGAGACATTGAAAAGGCAATAGAGCTTAACCCATAT
Organism: uncultured bacterium; assembly: GCA_964525555.1. Taxonomy (GTDB): domain Bacteria; phylum Hydrothermota; class UBA3072; order UBA3072; family UBA3072; genus JAFGHJ01. Next base: position 132,857 of record CAZGHN010000004.1, on the reverse strand, counting down.
GACACCTTAGCAAAAAGAAAATTGAAAGAAATAAATAATCTTGTACAAGACTCAAATAAGTGAAAAGAGAAACAGCCTAAAAAACTACAATTTCTCTCTCATCTCAAGCAATCTTTTCTTACCCAAATAGGGTTCGATAAATCGCTTGTAATCTTCCTCCGGGATTTTTTCGATTTCTATATTAACATTACTTTCGACAAAATCCACTCTGGATTTTAGATTATCGCAATCAAAATCATCACAGTAAGCGCAATTTCGAACGCTTCTCTTCATTGCGCATGGCCGCACAGGACACCCATCGTCCGGATGATTCCCTTCGTTCCTGCACCCAACACAACTAACTTTCTCCGGAGGGACTTTAAAGCCAAAGTATAAGAACCATTTATCGCTTATTTCAACCTTATCTTCTTCACTTTTTATGTTTTTCTGGTAAGCCGGACAAATATCACATAAAAATCCACAATAACCAAGCATTTCTATCATAATTTTTACCTCTCAAAGACCGAGAAAATTATATTCTAATATTTTTTGAAAAGATTTTTTCATTAACTCTACCCTCCGAGCAAAATAGAACCCTTTGTAAAAAATGTCCCTGCTATACAGGCAGTCAGGAGACAGGCTAAAGTGGCGGCAAGTAACGCCTTAAGACCAATTCTTGAGAGAATTTCTCTTTTTTCCGGAACCAAAACGGAAATCCCTCCTATGAAAATCGACATGGAAGCAAAATGAGCAAATCCGCAAAGCGCATAGGTCGCGACTACTGCAGAACGGGGATGCTTTAGCAATCCGGACTCTATTGCTAACCCCAGATGCTGGTAAGCCGGTATTTCCGTTAGAATAGTCCTTTCTCCAATAAGCCTGGCAACAACCCAGGCATCGGATGGAGGAATACCAAGAATCACTGTAAAGGGATAAAATATGTACCCTAAAAATCCTTTCAGGCTCCAGTCGATATTTGCCCCCAGCAAGACGTTTATCTTTCCGCCAATTCCACCGAGAATTAAATCTAATAAAGCAACCAGACCCAGAACAGCTATAAGCAAAGCCACAATACCTACAATAAGTTTAACAGCGCTATTGGCACCATTGATTATAGCTTCAAAAACGTTAGTCTCTCTATCGTAATGCACTTCGACGTGTTCACCGAGTGTTTTCGGGATCTCTCCTTCCGGAATTATAATCTTAGACATAATTATAGCCGCGGGAGCAGAAAGAATAGAAGCCGATATCAGATGAGCGGCAATTGTGGGAAATTGTTCTTTCAGGCTGAAGATATAAAGCGCAAGAACGTTCGAAGCAACCGTAGCCATTCCTGCAGTTAGTATCGTACATAATTCCGATTTTGTCATCTCCTTAAGATGAGGCCTTATCGTCAAAACAGACTCAATCCCAACAAAAATATTGCTGGATGCACATAGTGACTCCGCACCGGACAATCTCATTAATTTCGTAAATACATACGCAAATCCCTTTAATAACTTCTGCATGATATTGAAATAGTAAAGTATAGCTATAAGCGATGAGAAAAAAATTATTGTAGGAAAACCCTGGAAAGCGAGTATAAAGCCAAGCGATTCCCCTCCCGCACCTTCACTTCCAGGAAGTAGGGCTAATCTGCCAAAAACAAATTTGGCCCCTGCAGTAGCAGAACTTAAGACTTTTACAACAACATCATTTAAAAATAAAAATATTTTACTTCCAAAAGGTACAACAAATATAAAAAGGGCAAAAACCATCTGGATTCCTATTCCCCAGAGAATAAGCCTCCAATTCATATTACGTTTATTCTCCGAAAAAAGCCAGGCAACACCTAGTAAGATAAATATACCAAGAAAACTTACTAAATTATATCGATCCATCGTACATATATTTTAGTTAAATATTTTTTTATGTCAAGAATTAAAAGAGAAGTCAGAAGTAAGAAGTTGGAAGTTGGAATCCCCACCCCACACCAAAATAATAGGACGCAGATAAACGCAGATTGAAAGGATTCTTTTCTTTTATTGCCGTAAGCGGTGAGCCGAGAGCGGAGTTTGTCCACAAAGTCCACAAAGAGCATGGAGTATAAAAAAACAACAAAACTTTCCTTTGTGTCTTAGTGCCTTTGTGGCTAATATTTTTTTTAAATAAAATTGACAACTGAGATAAATATTCTTACAATGAACAAAATGGTACTTTAATGTGTTATAATAATAAAGAAAATGAAATGGACGATTATATAATCGAACAAGCAAAGGCCGGAGACAGAAACTCACGTGAGATTATATACAGAGAATTCAAAGATAGAATTTATACACTTTCTCTTTACTATACGAGAAACGAGGCGAATTCTTCCGATGTTACGCAGGATATATTTATAAAAGTATTCAGAGTGTTAAATAGATTTAAAGGAGGCAATTTTAAAGCATGGATATACAAAGTATCGGTCAACCATCTCCTGAACTATGTTACGAGGCAAAAGACCTTTGTGGATTTAAAACAGAGTTACCTGGCAACAAAAGATACAGATATAGAAGAAAAAATTGCAATCGAAAGGACCCTTAAAAAAATGCCGGAGAAATTGTCTTTCCTTTTAATATTAAGAGAAAAAGAAGGACTAAATTATAAAGAACTTTCAAACGTTTTCGGAGTGCCAGTAGGCACCATAAAATCAAGGCTTTATAAAGCAAGGAAGCTTTTCAGGAAATATTACGGAGGCAAGGATGAATAGAAAACTAAAAATTCTTATATCTTCTTATATCGACGGAGAGTGTAATCACCCCGATTTGGTTGAAGATATGTTAAAGCAAAACAAAGAAGCAAAAAAGATTTATGATGAACTTTTATTAAGCAAAAAAATAAAAGATTTAGAATATCTTGAGTGCCCTGTCCAATTCGATAAAATTCTTATAGGCGGAAAAAGAGAACCTTTAAAACAGTTACTTGTAACTGCAGGAGCTATTGCAATATCGATTTTATTCTTATTCCCGCTTGTAAAGAGTTCGTATCAGATTCAGCAGTTCAAAAATAAGATTTTGACAGAGGTGTTGAAATGAAAAAGTTGCTGATTTCTTTCGTTTTTATAAGCATCTTCTTCTCCTTATACATATTCTTTTTCTATGCCAGCGCTTTAGAATTTGCTATAATTCCTAAATGGGCGGTTCCTTTTTCCGCAATCGCTTCATTCTTGCACAGGGCACCGAGATTTTTTATAGCTTTACTCTACATTTTAGGGCTATCTTCCTTTTCATACACTATATATCTCTTAACGGAAATAATTCACATAAGAACAGAAAACTGGTTAAAAACAGCCTTTTTTACACTTATAATCGCAGCAACAATTATATATGCCTTTATTTGTTCTCTGAATTTTTACTTTTATCCAAAAATGATACCGACCAATAATCTGCTAATGGGTTGTCTTATATCTTTTACTATTTTTCTTTCCCCATTAAGACGATTTCCAAAATATATAATACCTTTTACGATCTTTTTAATAGCCTATTTCGTAATACTCGAAACTTACGGAAATTTACTCCTTGTAGATAAAAACGTAGCTCTTATCTTTTATCCAGCATATATAATACTGTTATATCTTTTAATATATCATTTCATTATGAATGAAAATTTAAAATACTACCTTATTGCACTTGTAGTATTTGTACCTATAAAATATAAACAAAGAGAAAAATACATGGCATATAACACCGAGAAAAAAACCGTCGAGTATACAATGATTATACCTTCGGCAAACTATTATAACTCGAGCAACATGAAACATCCTTCCTTACCCGGTTCCTCATTTAAAATGATACTCGAACTCGATTCAATAGCAGGCTTTAAAAGAGCAGAGTTCAATCCTTATGATTATCTGTCTTTATTTGAAAATCTCAGTCTTAACTCAGAAAGAATAGAAAAAGTTAAAGAAATAATTGAAAACAAGGATCTCTATATTGGGAAAATACAAAAACAAAGAATATCCGATATTTTAGAAAGGTGGAAGACAAAAGAGGAAAAAGGAGTAATAACTTTAAGAGTAACTGGAGATATACCTGATCGAATAGGTATTTTAAAATATACAGGGATGGGTTTATCTAAACATCAGGGCACGCTAATCACCAATGTTGTAGACGCGACTCTTCCCGGAACAGATGGAGTTACAATATTTAGAAACATTCCCCCGGGTAAATATGAATTACTTTTACTTTATAAGAAAAAGGTTCCTAATTATAACGTAAAAATACCGGTAATCGAATCGAAAAATGACACGGTTAATCTGGGAAGGGTTGTAATAAAATAAAAGAATCCAGAAAATAAGTTGAATAGTTAAATTGTTGAATGGTTAAATCGTCCACCCCTACCTTTTTTATTTTTTCCTATTTGACAATTTTTTATTTTAACTATTTGACTTAAATAAGGGGAACAAAACAGACCTCTCATGTGTTATAATTAATGGAGATAATTGAAAAACTTACCTCAAAAGGAGCTTTGTATGAAAAAACTTTTAATATCTATTTTTTTAATTGTATTTACCCTGTACGGCAGAGAATATTATCAAATCCAGTGGATTGATACCCTTGATTTTTATCTTCACCAAATTTACAGAAGGTCAGATGGAGGGATAGTTATTGGTAAAGCAAATAATATCTATGTTACAGAGACGGTATCGGGACCAGGTTTAGCAGGCCACTGTTTTACGGTCAAGTATGATTCTATCGGGACAATTCTGCTTGCAGATACTCTTGACGGCGGGGATTCTAAATTATCGGGGATAGCTGTCGATAGTATTGGAAATATCTATATTACGGGGCGTAATTATTTAACCAATAGAAATTCCGATTATTACACTGTGAAGTATAATTCAGATTTTCAAATTCAATGGATAGATACTTTCGGTTACGATAGTTTTGACTATGCCTACGATATAGCTGCCGATAAGGCAGGAAATGTGTATGTAACAGGAAGTGCAGAGATAGATTATCCCCGAATTGATTACCTTACATTAAAATATGATTCTCTTGGTGTAATTCAATGGGTCGATACGGTTAATAATCATGATAGGGATGTTGCTTATGGCTTGGCTGTTGATAAAAAAGGCAACGTTTACGTTACCGGAGCATCACAAACAAGTATTTATTCCGATATGCTTACGTTAAAGTATGATTCTTTGGGTACGATTCAATGGATGGACACCATTGATTTTTATCATTCAGGGCATGACGTATCTACAGATGGTAGGGGTAATATTTATGTTGCGGGATATTATTCAGGTTCCGACAACACACTTTCTGATATTTTCGTAGTTAAATACGACTCGCTTGGCGTAATTCGTTGGACGGATACTGTTTCTGCTTTCGACGAAATTACGGCCGATTATATAACTGTTGATGTATTCGGTAATCTTTATGTTACAGCAAATTTTGGTGATTTCGAGGGAGGATCGTTTATTACGATAAAATATGATTCACTCGGAACAATCCAGTGGATGGACACTTTTAATATTGATAGTCTCGCACGGGGCAAAGGCATAGCAGTTGATGGACAAGAGAATATTTATGTTTCGGGTAATATAGCTAATTCTTATCCACCTGACTACCTTATAACAATGAAGTTCTTAAAAACCATCGGTATTGATTCAGCAGTTGCTTTTGATGGACTTATTCAGGAAGAAGTAATCGATGAGGATGACTATGTAGTATTGTATTTTTCCGAAGAAACAAATAAACCTTTGATAGATAATTCAAATATTGATAGTATTTTTTCTCTTTCCTTTATCCATTCATGGCTGGATGGTTCGGGTAATATAGAAAATGCAATCTGGAATACCGAAGGAACGGAGCTAACGATAAATCTCTCCGTTTCTTCTTCGGCACCAACGATAGCGGTTGGAGATACAATAAAACCGGACGGAACGACAATCCAAAATCAACGCGGGGGAACCTGCGAGTCGAGAATTGTTCTTATAGGAGATTTTGGACAATCGGGTGTCGAAAAAACGGTCAAAAGTACAGAATTAAATGTTCCTTCAATAAACATAGGAAATATCTCATTTTCTTATCAAGTAAATAATAACGAACCTTTTTCTATAAGAATCTATAATGTAGAAGGTAGGCTCGTAAAAGAGATACAGGAAGAAAATAACGGTATTTATAAGAATAGAATTGCGGATATTCCTTCAGGTATATATCTTTTTGAACTAAAAAACGGCAGTAATATTATAAAGAAGAAAACGGTTTTACTAAAATGACTGCTTATTCGTCCAACTTACAGCTAACTTGCGAATAGCATCTTTTTATTTTCGGAAAGAATATCATTAACATTAAATCTATAAAAATATACACCTACAGAGATTTCTTTTGCAGCAATCAATTCCTCTTTCATTTCCATTATTTTTATAAATTAAATTTTAATTTAAGAGATACTATTCACCCGATGATGGCGATTGTATTTTTTCACTTATTACAAGAAGAAAAGTTGCAATTGGCCCCAGCAATAAAGACAACAAAAACCAATTTAATCCACTACGGTTCTTACCCTGAGCAAGACCCGCATTGATTAAAGCAAGAGTCCCCCAACCGACGACATAATTCGATATTCTTTCCATCCTGGCCTCCTCTCATTAATATTTTATTTATTCCGGGGTATTCCTAAAAGTTGACTTCTTGATTTCTCGTTATTAAGAAGAAGCAAAAGATCCCCTACCTCAAAACCGCTGGCATATAGCCTCTTAACCCAATCGGTTATTTCCTCTTGAGAAGCTTTTTTGTTCCTACTACGCATATTATAAAGTCTCTGATGTGCTCCTACAATTTGAGCTATTATAGCCTCTTTTTGGGCTAAATCCATACCTCCTCTCCTTCTTAAAATACTATATGCAAATCGTACTAAAAAAATTTTAAATGTCAAGTACTTTTCTAACGAAAAAAACTTTAATTCTCACACAGAAATACAAATAAGAATAGGATTAGAGGCAGTACAAGTAAGACCTTCAAGAGTTATGGATTAAGTGGTAAGTTATTTTCTTAATACTTGCTTTTCTTCTTGCTTTCCAACTAATCCTTAATCCCTGCTGATCTTCCCGCCTGTCTACTAATCCTATCTTTATTCTCTACCTTTCGGTTTAGGGCGTAGTTCTCTGCCCTCAAGCCATCCTTCGCTGGCATCCGTAAAACAATCGAACCTCGGTATATAAGGTTTAATATCTATAAGAGGTGAATTATCGAGCATATCTATGCCACTCACATATAAAATATTCCCATCCCTTTTTTCTAATCGCACTATGGAAAAACCGATTCCATTGGGCCTTGCGGGATGTCTCGAGGCAAAAACCCCGTGGGGATTCTCGTCAAGGAAAGTTGGCCGGGATAATTTTACCTCACCGGACCTATCGAGCATAAAAAACAGCATTATATGCGAAAAGGTTTCAATCGTTTCCAGAGCTTCCGCATATTCATCAAAAACTTCAACCTGTCCTCTTGTTTCAGGTCTTACGTTCCCTTGAATCGGACACTCCTCTTTTGTTTTATAAGGACTGTGTATTATTCCTATTTGTTTTATTTCGAACTTCATGTTTCAACTAACACCCAAAAAAAAATATATAATTTACATCAATGAGGTACTGAAGTAGCGTTCGGCACGGTCAGGAAGTACGGTAGTTATATTTCCCTTGTGCTTGCGGGCTAACTCACGAGCTGCCCAAACGTTTGCCCCGGAGGAAATTCCCACCATCAAACCAAAATCCCTACCTAACTGACGAGTAGTCTCGATTGCATCTTCGTCCGTAACTTCAATAACTTCATCCACCAAAGATACATCTAAAATATCAGGAATGAACCCGTCACCTATCCCCTGTATCTGGTGAAGACCCGGTTCGTGTCCGAGAAGAGCAGAAACATCTTTAGGCTCTACAGCCACAATTTTAATATTACTATTATGCTCTTTAAGAAATTTACCTACACCCTGGAGAGTTCCGCCGCTGCCTACACCTGCAACAAAACTTTCTATCCCACCTCTCATTTGTCTCCAGAGTTCATGAGCCGTTTCTTCATAATGAATTCGCGGATTATCTGGATTTTCGAATTGCTGGCACACCACAACATTAGGGTCGTTTGCAGCCATTTTTTCCACATAATCTACCGAGCCCTTAATACCGTCTTCAGCCGGAGTAAGGATAAGCTCTGCTCCTAAGGTACTTATCAATTTTTTCCGCTCGATACTCATATTCTCCGGCATTACAATCTTTACCTGATAACCTTTTAATCTGCCTACGAGCGCTATCCCAATACCTGTATTTCCTGAAGTAGGCTCTACAATAATCGAATTTTTATTAAGCCGGTTATCTCTCTCGGCTCCTTCAATCATTGCAAGAGCCACACGGTCTTTTATGCTTCCTCCGGGATTCAAGAACTCTGCTTTAACAAAGACATCTTCTCCTTTCAGTTGAATTACAGGAGTATTACCAATTAAATCAAGAATATTATCCGTTAACATAAACCTCTCCATCAATTTCTATATTTATATAAAAATGAATATACTTCATACGAAACAATATAAATTGTAAAACGTTTATGTCAAGAAGATTTTTTGGTCCAAAGTCCAATGTCCGGCGTCAAAAGTCAAAACTAAATCCTAACCCCCAAATCCTAATCCCTAAATTTACTATTTAACTTGCTCTATAAACCTTGGTTTCTGAGTACTGTATTTAACCTAGTCTTCGTCCACCTTTATTTCTTTCATCAACATTCCATCTCTGAACTTTTCCGGCAATGTCATTATGTGTTGACGATGTTCATCAATTTCAGCAAGAATAAAATTCTTCTTCTTTTCAGAGGAAATATATTCCCTGGAAAGCATCTTAAAGAGATCATTAACTTCGGAAAATTCAATTTCATGTGCAATTTTAAACGCATCATGAAGATTATAAATTTCTTTCTCAGATTGCTCATCAAATAGGTTATTAATGGAATGTGTTTTCAGAACGAACTCTACCTCGGGTAAAGAAAGGATTTGCTCTTCTGTCAAAGATTCCTTGATTTCTTCCAGCCAATCTGCATGAGCCATTTGCTTAAGCTTCATTTTATTCCAGAAATCTTTAATTTCAGGCACATGAGAAAATAACTCAGCGAACCTCTCGTATATAACGCTTACTTTTTTCTTGGATTCAATAGCTTTCTCAAGAATTTTCCCCAGAACCAACTCAGAATTTGTGTTAATTTTATTACTCATACACCTCTAAATCACCTCTATATATCATTTTAATCAATTTTGGTACAAATGTCAAGTACAAAATTATTGAAAACCCTTATACAATGCCTTCAAAAGTAGGCGGTCAATTATTTGATTCGTGAATTAGTTAATTTGCTCGGATCTTTTTTACGCCAATTCCTCCTAAAAACAATAATTCCAATAGCGGTTCCAGTCATATCCACGAGAACATCAAAAAAATCATCCAGGCCCACAGGCCCCTGTCCCGCTATTAACTGAACTACCTCCTGCATTATAGCTATTCCTAAAACTCCCAAAGCTACAATAACTGGGTGGTTTAAACGTCTTTTATTAGAAAATAGAGAAAACATTAACCATGCCAGCACACCGTAAAAAATGAGACGCGCCACTATATGAGATATATCCGTGTGAAAAAGCCAGTCAAAACCCGTCCTGTAAGCAGGTGAGAATCGACGAAATAAGTAGAAAGGGAAAAGCATGCCCAGGCTCAATACAACCAGCAACAATACCCGCCATCTATTTTTCATAATTCAATCTATATCGTAAATCTATCAAGTCAAGAACAAACTCTAGGAAAAAGAATTGAGAACGACCGCAGACCGACGACGGATGACCGAAGAAAAAAACTCAAAAAAAGTGTGCAACCGTATAATTCAGCGGCTAATTAGTTTTTTAGTGTGTTTTCTTTTAACACAAAATTAAAAAAGGTGGTGGGGTTTAGTGTATTTAGTATATTTCGTGGTTAAATAAATCAGTTTTTTCTTTGTGTCTTTGTGCCTTAGTGGCTCAATGATTTTCTAGGTGGTGTGATGGGTTTTAAACAGAAAAATACAGTTTTTTCTTTTTTTCTCTGTTTTCTCTGTGAGTTTTTTGTTTCTCTCTGTGCTCAGTGGTTAATAAATAGATTTTTCAAATCTAAGTTAAATGGTTAAATCGAAAAATAGTTAAATAGTAAAAACAGAAACTACAATTTCTACATTTTCTACATGTGGATAATGGGGTTGTGGGGCGGGATTTTGTTAAACAACAATAAAAAATCCTGTCTATCCTGTTAAATCTGCGCCCCGATTACTACCTCATCAACTTCAACATCAGCGCTTTCTGCGCGTGGAGACGATTTTCCGCCTCGTCGAAAACAACGGAATGCGGTCCGTCAATTATCTCCGAGGTAACTTCTTCTCCTCTTATCGCAGGCAAACAGTGCATAAATATATAACCTTTATCGGCACAGAGGGTAACTTCTTTATTTACCTGAAAAGAAGCAAAGGCTTTCCTTCTTTCTTCTGCTTCGTGTTTAAACCCCATCGAAGCCCAGACATCCGTATAGATAACATCGACTCCATCTGCAGCTTCTTTCGGATCGTTTGTTATAGTAATTTTACCATCGGAAGCAGAAGCTAATTTTTTTGCTTCATCTATTATATCTTTATTCGGCTCGTACCCCTTAGGATGGGCAACTCTAAAATCAACTCCCATAAGTGCGGAAGCCAACATCATAGAATTACAGACATTATTACCATCACCGATGAACGCAAGTTTTACATTATCAAGTTTTCCTTTCTTCTCGGTTATCGTCTGGAAATCCGCCAATATCTGACAGGGATGTTCCAGATTAGAAAGACCGTTTATAACAGGTATAGTTGAATTCTCCGCAAGACCGGTAACAGTTGAATGCTCGAAAGTCCTTGCCATTATACCGGAAGCCCATCTGGAGAGATTCTTTGCAATATCTTCAATGCTTTCTCTCTTTCCGATATCAATATCGGAAGGTGCAAAATAAACAGCCATCCCTCCGAGTTCATAAATTCCAGATTCGAATGTAAATCTTGTACGTAGTGACGGTTTTTCAAAAAGCATCGCAAGAACTTTACCTTTAAGAGGTTGCTTCTCCAATGTTTTTTCCTTCTCTTTTTTTAGTATGCTTGCATCTCTTAAAATTTCCAAAAATTCGACTCTATCGATATCACTCATTGAAACAAAATCTTTTTTCATTTTTCCTCCTCTTCACTCTTGCCGTATTCCATCTGAAATTTCAACAAATCTTTATTTGATAAATAATCTATTATTAATACACCATTCAGGTGGTCTATTTCGTGCTGCACCATCCTCGCTATAAGTCCCTCCACTTCATACTCGACTTCTTTTCCATCTGCATCAAATCCTCGTACTACAAGAATCTCTGCTCGAGGTATTTCCACAGAAGCATCGGGAACAGAAAGACAAGCTTCTCCCATAACATCTTCACCATCCGCCTTAACAATTATCGGATTTATCAGTACTATTTTTCCTTTCTCTTCACCTGATCTGCCAACCATCACCTGACTTGCCACTCCTATTTGATTGGCGGCCAGCCCAAGTCCTTCTTCATCCGTCATAGTTTTAAGCATTCTTTCAATCAGATGATGGATGTTGGAAAAATCTTCTACCTCTTTTGCTCTTTCATGTAAAATTGAATCCGGATAAATCCTTACCTTACCCATCTTTAATTATCTTTAAATGTAATTCTTTTAGGTCTTCATCACTTACCGGACCTGGGGAACCTTCCATTAACCCAAGACCACTAAGCGTTTTAGGGAATGCAATTACATCGGTAATCGAACTCTCTCCAGCAAGCAGCATGCATATCCTGTCGAAACCCAAACCCATACCACCATGTGGAGGAGCCCCAAGAGAAAGAGCTTTAAGCAGAAAACCGAATTTACTCATGGCTTCTTCTTCGCTCATACCTATAATTTTCATTAACTTTAACTGGATTTCAGGATTATGACATCTAATGCTTCCAGAAAGCAATTCTACACCGTTAAGAACCAGATCATACTGTTTCCCTATAACTTCACCGGGATTCTTCTCTATATCTCTTGCATCGCTTGCGGGCTCTGTAAATATATGATGGCAGGGAATCCAGCAGCCGGTTTCTTCATCCCACTCGAAAACGGGAAAATCGGTAACCCACAAGAATTTCCATCCATCATCAATGAGATTTAACTTCTTACCAAGAGCATCTCGCAAATCTCCAAGAGGAGCAAGCACTTCTTTATATTTATCTCCCGCAATCAGAAAGAGAGTTTCTCCAGCTTTTAAATCAAATATACTGCAATCCTTAAAATATTTCACAAAAGACCCTTTATAGTTATTTTTACCATTAATTAAGTACAAGAGACCCTTCGCACCGGATTTCTTAACCACTTCCTCAAATTCGCTTATTTCGCTTCGGCTGAAAATACCTTTTACTTTAATTCCCTTAATTCTCGAAGCCGAATTCAAGATTCCGAAATCTCCGCTTTTTCCTGGTTTGCTATAATCTTCTATAAAAAGAGGATTCCTGAGGTCCGGCCTATCGGTCCCATATTTCTCCATTGCTTCTCTATAAGTTAATTTAGGGAATGGTGCATGAATTTTTTCTCCGAGTGCTTCCTTAAGAAAAGCGCTCATTAAATCTTCCCCTACTGCAAACACATCTTCCTTTTCAACAAAAGACATTTCAAGGTCTATCTGAGTGAATTCAAGCTGACGGTCTCCTCTCATATCTTCATCTCTAAAAGATTTAGAAATCTGATAATATCTATCAAATCCTGCGACCATTAGGACTTGCTTGTATAATTGCGGAGACTGTGCAAGGGAATAAAATTTTCCACTCTGAAGACGTGAAGGAACAAGAAAATCACGCGCTCCTTCAGGAGTAGGAGTCGCAAGAATTGGAGTCTCAACTTCCAAGAAACCTTTTTCGTTCAAAACTTTTCTTGCTACCTGCATTAATTTATGACGAAGGATTAATCCCTTTAATGCTTTTTCTCTCCTTAAGTCAAGGTATCTGTATTTAAAACGCAATTCTTTCTCAGCCTGCAGGTCTTCCTGTACTACAAAAGGTGGGATTTCCGACTTATTCAAAATGGTTAAGTCCGAAACATTGACCTCTATTTCTCCTGTATTCATACCTTTATTTATCATATCGACAGGTCTCTTCTGTACTTTACCTTTTACGGCTATCACCCATTCCAACCCTAGCTTTTTTGCCTTCTTAATATCAAAATCTCCGTGGGCAAATACAACCTGCGTAACGCCATGCCTATCCCAGAGATCTATAAATATTATTTCTCCGTGATCACGGATTTTCCTAACCCACCCGGCCAAAGTAACAACTTTGCCTTCGTCTCTTGCTCTCAGGCTCCCGCAATTCACATCTCTTAACATTTCAATTCCTTAATTATTTTACCGACATCCATCGGCACTTCTTTCTGCTGACCTTTGTTCATATCTTTCAATTGAATTACACCTTTTTCTCTCTCATTCTCTCCGATTATTATAACCCATTTCGCGTTTTGCCTGTCAGCTTCTCTAAATTGAGATTTAACGCTTCTTCTCATAGGGTCTTTATCGCACGAAAAACCTTCTTCGCGCAGCTCATTCAGTATTTTCCATGCCGAAAGATCTGATTCATCATCGAAAGTAACAAAATAAACGTCCACACTTATCTTTTCTTCTTTTTCCGGCAAAAGCAGCATCATCCTGTCACACCCGACGGCATATCCGGAAGCAGGAGTGGGGGTTCCTCCTAAAAATTTAATTAATTCATCATACCTTCCCCCTCCTCCAACCTCATTTTGCGACCCCAGACCGCTGTGAATAAATTCGAAAACCGTCTTAGTGTAATAATCAAGCCCTCTCACAAGACGAGTATCTATATTAAAATCAATTTTTAAATAATCAAGCCGGCTCTTAAATCTTTCAAAGTGTTCACTACACTCCTCGCAAAGAAAATCACTCGGGCATGGAGCATCCATAATTTTTCCTTTATCTTTTTTACAATCCAATATTCTCAATGGGTTCTCCGTGTATCTTCTGTTGCAATCTTCACACATACCTGATAATTTTCCCTTTAAAAAACTCTTCAGTTCCCGAACAAAATTCCTCCTGCACTTCGGGCACCCTATAGAGTTTATATTCAGCTTTACCCCTTTAATATTCAATTCTTTAAATATATCCAGAGCCGATTTCACAAGTTCCGCATCAGTCTCGGCAGAGGCTGAACCTATGACTTCGGCACCAAATTGTCTGAATTCTCTATACCTTCCTTTTTGCGGCCTTTCCTGCCTGAACATTCGTTCAATATAATAAAACTTTTGGAGGGCTCCTTTATTAAAAAGCCCATATTGAAGGAACATTCTGACTACAGAGGGAGTACCTTCGGGCTTTAAAGTAAGACTCCTGCCTCCCATATCCTCGAAGGTAAACATTTCTTTACGAACTATGTCCGTGCTTTCTCCTGTTGACTTTCTGAAAAGCTCGGTAGATTCAAACGTAGGGAATCTTACTTCCTGAAAATTATAATCATCCATTTTTTCCCGGATAACATCTTCTATTCTATTCCATTTGATCGCTTCCTCGGGCAGAATGTCTCTTGTCCCTTTAACATTTTTGAAATCAGATTTATAACTCATATAAAATTTAAGCCTCCCTTTAACTTAAAACCCAATATGCAATTCCCACACCCGACAAATTAAAGATAAAATCATAAATGCTAACAATTCTACCAGGAACATAATACTGACTTGCCTCGTCTAATACTGCAAAAAGAGTAACAAAAATTACAAACTTCCAATTCTTCTTTCCAAATCCAAAAAAGAGAAATAGTATCAAAACAGAAAAAAGAAAAAAATGTGATAGTTTATCCAATCCAAAAACATCGACTTCAGGAATTGCCGACAATGGAAGAGAGGTAGAAACAATTAGAATGACCAGCCATAAAAAAAATGGAATACGTTTCACTGGCCGAAACTCTCCTCTTCTTTTTTGATTAATTTTCTCACTCCTTCTATAGAATCCATGCTCAAAATACTTTCTCTAAAGGTAGTGAAATTAATTAACCTATAAAACCTGGAAAGATACTTAAGATGATTGTCTTTGTCTTTCGTAGAGGAGAGGAAACAGAAAATGGAAATAGGTATACCATCGAAAGAATCATACTTTACAGGAGTACTGGATACCAGTATAGACAACTCTTGTTCATCCGTGTTTTCCTGTTTTTTATATAAAACAACTCCCTTCCCTATCCCAAACGAGTATTTTTCTTCTCTTTCTAAAAAATAATCTATTTCCTGGGTTTTTTTCACCCAAAACAATATTTTTTCCAGAGCTTCTCTGCTACTCTTAACTTCTTCCCGCTTAAAATTAGTAAGACTCTCCCAGACCATCTATAAGATGTACCTGCTCAAGTTTTCATCGCTGACTATTTTTTCAAGCTCGTTTTTGACGTCTTCTTCTTCAATAAAAATTTTCTTACTCTTCAAATCAGGCATTCCAAAGAGATAGTCTTCGAGCAAGGCATTCATAACAGTTTGCAGTCTTCTCGCACCTATATTTTCGCTTATCTCATTAACTCTCTTCGAATAATCGGCAATCAAAGTCAAAGCTTCTTCGCTGAAATCAAGTTCGAAATCCTCAGCTTTAAACAAAGCTTTATATTGCTTAACAAGAGAATTATCCGGCTCAACAAGAATCCTACGAAAATCCTCTTTACTAAGATCCTTAAATTCTACTCTTATGGGAAATCTTCCCTGTAATTCCGGAATAAGATCGGAAGGAGAAGTAGAAGAAAAAGCTCCGGCTGATATAAAGAGTATATGATCTGTGTTTACCGGACCGTATTTAGTGTTTACCGTAGTTCCCTCAACAAGAGGCAAAAGATCCCTCTGAACACCGTGCCTGGACACATCGGGCCCCGCCTTAGAATCCCCACCTATAATTTTGTCTATTTCGTCAATAAATATTACGCCTGAGTTTTCGGTAATTCTTTTACTTTCTTCGATAACTTCATCTCGATCTATTAATTTTTCGGATTCTTCTTTTAAAAAAATTTCTCTGGCCTCAGAAATAGTGACAAACTTTTTTTTCGTAGACTTTGGTATCAGATTTGAAAAAGCATCCTGAACACCGAGGCTTAATTGCTCGGGACCAACGGCACCAAGGATTTCAATAAAAGGCTTGTCCTGTTTTTTGAGGTCAAGCTCAATCTTTCGTGTCTCGAATTCTCCATCCTTTAACTTTCCCCTCATTTTCTCCCTGCTTTCATCCATCGTTTCACCAACAGAGCCGCCCGGCACAAGCAAATCGAGAATTTTTTCTTCCGCCAACTTCAAAGCCTTCTCTCGAACTTCTTCAATCTTTCTCGATTGAACCATTTTAACGGCAACATCCATAAGACTTCTCACCATGGATTCCACATCTCTACCCACATACCCAACTTCTGTAAATTTGGTAGCCTCGGTCTTTACAAACGGAGCATTCATAATAAGAGAAAGTCTTCTTGCAACTTCGGTCTTCCCGACGCCCGTAGGACCTATCATTATTATATTATTAGGATAAATCTCTTCTTCCATATCCCCATTTACCTGCTGCCTCCTCCATCTGTTCCTTATGGCAATAGCTACGGCTTTCTTTGCTTCGTTCTGCCCAATTATATATCGAGCTAATTCTTGAACTATCTCTTTTGGCTTTAGCTCTACATTATTTCTCATCTTTTAAAACCTCTACTGAAATACTTTCATTAGTATAAACACAAATATCGGCAGCGAGCTTTATGGAAACCTCGACAATAGACGGTGCATCAAGCGAAGAGTGAAGAAGTAATGCTCTTGCCGCAGATATTGCGTATCCTCCTCCAGAGCCGATACCAATGAGCCCGTCATCAGGACGGATAACCTCACCACTCCCCGACAAAATAAAGGACTCATCCTTGTTCATAACTCCGAGAAGAGCTTCCAATCTTCTGAGATATTTATCCTTTCTCCACTGTTTAGCAAACTCAATCACCGCTTTAGAAATATTTTTAGGATATTTATTGATCTGGTCCTCAAACATAGAACATAAAGTAAGAGCATCTGCTACAGAACCAGCATAACCAGCAAGAACTTCTCCTTCTCTTAAAAGTTGTATCTTCTTAGCATTGGCTTTCATTATAGTATCGGAAACGGTAATTTGACCATCGCTTCCCATAGCAACTATACCATCTTTTCTAACTCCAAGGATTGTTGTTCCGTGTATGCTATTCACAATTCCTCCTGACGTTACTATCAGTTTATTATTTCGTAATTAGGCGGTTCTTTAATTATTTTAACATCATGCGGATGACTTTCTGTAAGTCCGGCATTGGTAACCTGAACGAATTTGGCTTTAGCCTTGAGCTCTTCAAGATTACGCGCTCCCACATAGCCCATACCAGACCGTAGTCCCCCTTCAAGCTGATAAAGAACCTCGCTTACTGGCCCCTTATACGGAACCCTAGAAACTACTCCCTCTGGCACCAGTTTTCCTGTCTGGAAGTATCTGTCTTTACTACCCGCTTCCATTGCATCAACCGATCCCATGCCTCTATATACTTTAAACCTTCTTCCCTCCAGAAGAATTGAGTCTCCGGGAGCCTCATCCGTCCCCGCCAAAAGTCCTCCTATCATAACAGAATCCGCTCCACCCGCCAGAGCTTTTGTTATATCTCCGGAAAAAATAACTCCCCCATCTGCAATAATAGGCACTTTACCTTTTACAGCTCCTGCTACTTTCTGGATTGCCGTCAATTGCGGAACTCCTATCCCGCTTATAACTCTCGTAGTACAAATAGATCCGGGACCTACACCTATTTTCACCGCATCAACATCCAATTTGAGTAAATCTTTTGCAGCATCATCAGTCACTATATTCCCTACGACCAAGTCCCTGTCACAAACCTTCCGTAATATCTTGGTAATATCAAAAACTTTTTTCGTATGCGCATGCGCCGTATCGACAACAAGACAATCCACTCCTGCCATTAAAAGTTCTCTGGCTCGCTCCTCTGTATCTTCACTCACGCCAACTGCCGCACCGCAGTAAAGTCTACCTTCTTTATCTATATTTGCTCGAGGGAACTCTTTCCTTTTTAGAATGTCTCTAAGAGTAATTAGACCGACGAGCTTATCATTTTTATCCACCAAAGGCAATTTTTCGAACTTATGTTTTCTAAAAAGATTTTTCACCTCTTCTATAGAAACACCCTTTTTTCCTGTAATAAGTTTTTTTCTGGGAGTCATAATTTCTTTTACTTTCTTATTTTTATCATCCTCAAATATAAGATCGCTTTTGGTTATTATCCCCTTTAAGTGACTTTTACTATCAACAACAGGTACCCCGGAAATATTATGATATTTCATCAATTCTTCAACTTCTTTAATAGTAACAGAGGGAATAACTGTTATAGGGTCAGGGATAAGAACACTCTCAAATCTCTTTACTTTACGGACCTGCGTCGATTGTTCTTCTATAGAAAGATTCTTATGAATTATTCCAAGTCCACCCTGCAGGGCAACTGCTATGGCCATCTCTTCCTCGGTCACTGTATCCATTGCCGAAGAAACTATAGGAAGAGGAAGATTGATATGCCGACTAAATTTACTGCTAATTTCCGTATCACCAGGAATAACCTCTGAATAACCCGGAGCAAGTAAAACATCCCCAAAGGTTAAACCTAAATCAAAAGGTCTTTCTTGTCCCAAATAACTTCTCCTTCAGGCACTTTGCCTTTAAAAACTATATTTGCTTCTCCTGTAAGCCAAAGTCTTTTTTCACTCTCTCTTACAGTTTTAAACTCTCCGCCAATAGTCTTAACCTCAAGTTCATTTCTTCCTGTCTCTTCCATAACAAAGAATGACATACTGGCAATCCCGGAAGAACAAGAAAGCGTCTCTCCTTCAACACCTCGTTCGAAAACCCTCATAAAAACCGACCCATCTTCTTCCCTGTACCAATCGACATTATTTCTGCCGGGAATGGCATTCGAAAGCCTTTCTCCTTCACTCTGGATATCAAGCTCTTCAACATTCTTCGTAGGTATTACATAATGCGGAACACCGCATCTGACGATCGCCCCGTTTTCCCTTCTTTCTAAAATAGAAATTTCAGGCATCAAAGCGGAAACCGTATCGTTCTCGTTATATATAAGCCTAACCATGCCCGCCTCGGTTTCAAGTTCATCTTCTTTTTCAACCTTACCCTGAAGATAAAGCAAACGAAAGAAAACCCTTATTGCATTACCACAAAAGGGTACATTACTTCCATCAGGATTATAAAATATCATCTTTTTCCCATCCATGACCACAAGACCATCTCCACCAATACCATACCTTCTCTCTAATATTCGCGGACATATAGCAGAATAATCGAAACCTTTAATATAAGGAGTTAAAACGAAATCGTTTCCTCCTCCTTCACCTTTAATAAAATCTATCATTACTTTACCCTCTCAACTAAAGCAAGATCTTCTAATACAATCTTCATAATCTCAGTATCTATCTCCTTTTTCTTTTCAAGAAAAGCTTCCAACATTGAGTTTTCACATATTATATTTATCATACGCGGTTTACCTTCGGAGTATTGATGTACGAAGTTAAGTGCTTCTCCCGTAAAAGGCAGTCCGACCCCGCCTGCAACCTTTATTCTGTGACTTATATATGCCTTAACCGATTCCAAATCAAGAGGCATGAGAGTAGTTCTTATAGCAGTTCTCTGATATAATGCCTCATCCTGCTTAAGATTTTCTTCCATTTCAGGTAAACCAAAAATCACAAAATTTATCATATGCTGAGACTGAGTCTCTATATTAAGCAATCCACGAATTTCTTCCATCGCATCCTTACCTCTTAACATATTACCTTCATCTATCAAAACAACAACTTTTTTGTCCTGATCGCTATATTCCTGAAGTTTTTTATAAAGTCCAGATATTATTTCGACTCTATCGCTGGCCTTATTTTCAACTCCCAACTGTAGAGATATCTTCTTAAGGAACCATCCTGCCGAAATATCGGGATGAACTATCACAAGAAGGGAAACCTCATAATTATCATCAGAAGCGAGCATATTGAGTATCCTCCTCGCCAGAGTAGTCTTACCCATTCCTATATCGGCAACAACCAGAGCAAGCCCCAATCTATTCTCAACTGAATGATAGATTTTCTGCAATGCTTTGGAATGCTGGGGGCTATCATAGTAGAATCTTTCATCAGGAGAAGTTGAAAACGGCTTCTCTTTAAACCCGAAGAAACTTTCGTAATCCATTTTTAATAATTAATACATCTAAATTCCCTTTTGTCAAGGATTAAGATACTCCCCCCTCCACTCCACAACCCCAATACCTAGACAGAATTATCAGGATTCTTTTGTTTTTTTACTATACCCTATACCCTAAATACTATACCCTAAATATTAGCCACAAAAAACACATAATTTTTGGCACCTGGGACATCGCATCCGATACATACATACCACATCAAGCTCAAACCAGTAAATTAAAATAAGCCTTTTTTATAATAATCATAGAATTAATCTTTGATATACTATATTTCTACAATAGCAACCGACCCATCTTTAACTAAAACCGGCCTTGACAATCATAGACAATGTTCTTATACTTAAGTATATGAAGGAGAAGTGCCTGATAAAATGCTAGCCCTTCTAATCTCGTTAAGTTTTACTTTTGACTCTATACCTTCGCCTCAAGTGGTAGGTGATAGTTTTTGTGTAACTATTTATGCAACAGATACCTCAACTTGCGAACGACGTCTTTTAATTATTCCACCCGAGGACAATCTAGAAATATGCGGAACAAACGACAATATAATAAATTTTAAAGACGGTATATGGCAGGGTTGGATAAGAATATTAAATATCGCTGACTCCGTAAATATTTGCTGTTCGAATATAGATAACGAAGATTTGTTCTTAAGCAACCAATTTAAAGTAACAGGAAAAACAACTCTTAGCCAATTAAGACAAGCCCAAACCAATGATTCTATTTATATATACCCTAATCCACTACGCACAGAACACACTTCTACTTCAATAAATTATTATTTAAATACCGATGCCCATGTATCGATATTAATATTCGATAAATTTGGAAATCTAGTTTTCAAATCAGAAACGGATGAATTGAGCGGACCATGTAACTTTGAATGGAATGGAACAGATAATAATGGTAAAAGAGTTTTTTCCGGTGTATATATTGCCTGCATTAAGGCAACCAATCAAACTCAAACTGTAGCCCAATATGCGGGTAAAATAGCAGTTATAAGATAAGAATAATATGCTAAAAGGAGGTAAATTACTTAAATTTGCTTTTTTCTTGTTGCTTATATCTTTAAGAATAAACGCAAGCGTGGGTGCAAGCTTCCTGCGATTCGGGGCAGGAGCAAGAACAATGGGAATGGGAAGATGTGGTGTCGGATTGTCTGACGATGCATCTGCGCCCTACTATAACCCGGCAGGGCTTTCTCAAGTAAAACCTCAAGAAATACTCTTTATGCATAGCGTTCTTTTCATGGGAACGAATTTCGACTACTTTTCTTATGTATTACCAACAGCAAAATCAGGTTCTTTTGCTCTTTCTATAGTTCAGGCTCGCATAGGTGGAATAGAAGACAGGGATGAAAGTAATACGCTTTTAGGAGAATTCGGCGAATCGGAGACTGCGGGAATACTATCTTACTCTATAAACCTGATCGACTTCCTATCCATAGGAATTAATTACAAAATTATTCATCACTCTATTTCTCACTGGAGTTCAATTGGGCAGGATTTTGATATAGGCTTTCTTCTTTTCCCCGAAAAACCTTTTTCAATGGGTATGACTATAAAGAATTTATTGGAACCTTCATTTACATTAATAACAGAAAAAGAACAATATCCTTTCAGATTTAACGCAGGAGCAAGCTGGAAACTCTTAGAAGAAAAGTTGATTTTTGCCGGCGATGTTGGCTGGCATAAAAACGGTAAAATACAGTTAAATGGAGGAATTGAATATAAGTTTAGCAGTCTTGCTACTTTAAGATTGGGAGCTGACTATAACTATTTTTCTTACGGTCTGGGTTTTAACCTTCCCATTACCGGAAAATCTATAAGAATAGATTATGCTTTCCAACAACATCATCAATCCGAAGGAATGATAACTCCCACTCATAATTTTTCTCTAACATACAATTTCGGAGGATTCAGAGCAAAACTGTATCCTGACAAAAAAGTATTTTCTCCTATAACTGACGGAGAAAACAACATTCTCTGGTTAAATAAAGAAATCAGAACAAAGGATGATATTGGAAAATGGGAACTTTTAGTAAAGAATAGCTGGGGAGAAATACTCAGACATTACGAAGGTTGGGGTGATCTGCCTCAGCGACTTTACTGGGACGGTCGGGATGACAGCGGCAAACTAGTTCGCTACGGGAATTACTATTATAAATTTACAGTAACTGAAAAAAATGGTAGAACTTATACTTCCAGCGGAAAACTGGCTACCATAAAAACCGAAGGTCCCGAAGAAAGATACCTAATCGAAGAACAATGGGAAGGCTTAGAAAAAGACATTTATATTGAGGAAGATTTCGATTCAGGTGAAGAAAAAGAATCACCCTCTTCAAAAAATAAAAACCCTTCAAACAATTAGGAATAAATATGAAAAGAATATTATATTTATCAGTTTTATTTTCTTTCATAACTCTAACAGCACAAAGATTGGAAAGAAATTCTTATATTGACATTCCATCTGCTAACTTCCAGGAAGGACTATTTGTAAACATCGACGGGAGCCTTCCGTTTTCATCCGGATCCGATTTCGGTTTCGACCCTAATCTTGGAATCGAATTCTCAAAACAAAACATAAATGTCGGTCTTAACTGGTTTGCAGGCAGCGATTTCAGTTTGGATTTAGCATATCGATTCTATAAAAAGAAAAACACTTCTATAGCCGTAGGAATAGATAATATAGCTCTTAGCAAATTTATTTCACCATTGGGTTCAGATACAACTTTTCGGGACGAGTACTATGAAACCAGACCTCCGGAAGCATGGTCATTTTATATCACAGCGAACAGGAAATTCAACAGATTAATAGAACTAAACGCAGGTTTGGGAAGAGGAAAATTCGTAGGGTACGGACCTCACAGCCAACTACCCAACACAGATGCGTTTTTCTCCGAAAAACATGAAAATTTCGCTTTTGGATTTTTCCTTGGAACAAAATTCACTTTTAAAAAATGGTTTAATCTTATACTGGAAGCCGACGGCAGAGACATTAACGCAGGGATACAATCTGAAATGGGAAGATTCATGGGAGAATTATCTATATTAAAACTTGAAAATGGGCTATGGGAAAAAATTGACGGGGTGCGGACAACAAGAATAAACGCAAGCCTGTCTTTTAAATTACCTTTCTTTGAAGGAGAAAAACCAAGAGAAAAATGGGAACCTGTGATTGCCGGAGACAGAATATTCTTTGGAGATGATTTCGAAAATATGGAGGTCACGGGAATGGTACCGCAAAGAATCGAAGATTTAGACAGACGAAGAACCCTCACGGAAGACTATAAAGAAGATACTCCCGAAGCTATAAAACTCTTCCTCGACGCAACAATATTGTTCGAAGCGGGGCAGTACGAAGAAGCCCGAATAAAATTTGAAAAATCTCTTAAAGGCCTTGGAGAATACCGGTTGGAAGCCCTATACAGGATTGGCGAATGTTATTACAATACCGGAGATTATAAGAAAGCATTATCCATCTTTTACAAAATAAACAGCGAGTCCAGAAATACTTACCTTTATCCTGAAAGCATATACGCAATAACCGCCTGCCATATCGCACTTGCGAACTGGGAGGAAGCGGAAATGACTCTTTCCACACTAACTTCGGAATATCCTGGCTATAAAGATTCCGATAAAACAAAAGTAACAAAAGCTATAATTTCTTTTGGACAGGAACATTACGAAGAAGTACCGGAATTATTAAAAGATATTGAAACAAAAGAGGCGTTATTTTATAAAGCAAAAGCTTATTTCTTTATTAACGATCCAAGAAGATCACTTGCAGCTTTCAAGAAAATAAACGATAATTACCCGGAAAGCCCTCTTGCCAGATATTCATCCTATTATATGGGAGATGTATTGTTCTTCTCGGGAAACTACTCCGGAGCTCTTTATAAATACCTTGATTTCCTGGAAAAATATCCTTATAGCGAACTAAAAGAATTTGCCTCGTTTAAATTAGCTGTTTGTTATTACAATGAAGACAATTATCTTAAAACAATAGAATACCTGAAACCAACATTAGAAAGCAAGGATATATTCCTGGCTGCTCATAGTAACTTTCTTTACGGTAAAAGCCTTAAAAAATTAGAAAGAAACGAAGAAGCTCTTAGAACTTTTACAAAAATTGTGTCAAATCATCCGGAATTAAAAGTTGCCAGTCTTGCTAACATTGAAATGGGACAGGTATTTCTTGGGATGGGTGATACTTCAGAGGCTCGTATCGTTTATCAACAAATGTCTTCAAAGTATTCGTCGGGAGAAACAATCGGACTTGGAGACTACCTCGCAGGAGGCCTGTCTTTTACCGAGGGAGATTACTTAACCACAAAAAAACACCTCAACAAAATCCTAAGATATTATTGGGGATCAGACATAACCTGTCCTTCAATCGCTTTATTGCTTAGGACATATAATAAAACAAGAGATTATACCCTGACGGTTGCATTGGGAAAAGCATTGCTAACAAAAGAAGCATGCGAAAAGGGGGATATCTGGAAAGGGAGAGCAATGTTTGACCTTGCCGAAGCATATTATCAACTTAACCAATACGAAAGCGCAAAAAATATTCTACAGGAAATCATAAGTGAATATCAATACAGCGATCCGGAACTTCTTGCTGCAGCACAAGCCGGGTACGGCTGGTGCCTGCTGCATGAAGACAGATTAGATATAACCGAAAATCAATTTACAAAGGTAATGACGGCTTACTCGATGGATACCACTTCACTGATAAACTCCTCATTTGGGAACGGAATAGCACTATACAATAA
This sequence comes from uncultured bacterium, assembly GCA_964525555.1. GTDB lineage: Bacteria > Hydrothermota > UBA3072 > UBA3072 > UBA3072 > JAFGHJ01. Next base: position 107,778 of record CAZGHN010000004.1, on the reverse strand, counting down.
AGAAGAATACGAAGAAGCGCTTAACTTTTTTGAAAGCATAGCAAAAGTATCGTCAAATCATCCGTTAAAGCCTAAAGGCATGTTTTACGCGGGAAAATCATATTATAATTTAGAGTATTATAGACAGGCAATAGAATCCTGGGAGAAAATATTAGAAGATTATCCCACGTCAAGCATCGCACCTAACGCCGCTTACGAAATTGGAATGACTTATTTCCAGGCTTTAAAATATGATATGGCTGCGCCGTATTTTAAGATAGTAATCGATGAATATCCAAATTCTTCAATGATACGTCAAGCAATGCTCACATTGGGTAACAACTATTACAACGCCCAGGATTATAGAAAAGCAATCGATGCTTTCTCAAAATTTATTTCGGTTTACCCGAACGACTCACTGGCAGAAGAAGCGAAACAATCTCTTTCTTCGGCATACTACATGGCGGGCCAGGAAAATCCGGAAATGCTTAATAATTTTATTAAACAATTTCCTTCAGACCCCAAAGCGGCTCTTGCTCTATTTAACGTAGCCGTTCATCACTATGAAGAAGGGAATCAAAACAAAGCATTAGAAACTTTCCGAAAAGTAGTTATAGACTTCCCTGAGACGGAATATGCCGAGGATGCCCAAGCAAACGTTATTAAAATATTCGACGAAATGAAAGATTATGAAAATCTCGTAAGCGAGTCTAATCTTTTCCTCGAATATTTTCCCGAAAGCGAAAAAGCCCCGCTTGCTTTATTCTACAGCGGGTCGGGATATTTTTATTTAGGTGATTATGGTAAAGCCATAGAATCATTTAAAAAAATAATAGATGAACACCCAACCAGCGAATATGTTGCCACTGCAAAACATAATTTAAATCAGTGTTATAAAAGATTAGGAAGTACTGAAAGAGTGGTAGAGGAGAGCTCTGGAAATCAATAAAAATGGATATCTGCTCTAAAAGAATAAATCGGTTATAAAAACGAAAGGAGTATTTAATGGCAGGAATAAGTTTTCTTCAACTTTTAAAAAATAGTTGGGCTATTGATCTGCTATTGGTTTTCTCTGTAATAGCGTTAGCGGTAATACTGGAGCGACTATGGTCATACAGCAGATTAGGTATTGACGAAAAAGCACTTCTTGACAGAGTACAAAACACGATTAAAAGAGGCAATATACAAGAAGCAAGTTTCATTTGTAAATCCGTAAATCATCCTTTAGGGGATATACTAGACGTTGGTATAAAAAATAAGGATTTACCAAGGGAAGATATTGCCGATTTACTTGACGGTGCAATAATCGAAACAAAAAGTTACCTGGAAAGAAAAAACTCCGTTCTCAGTACCATAAGCTTTATTTCCCCGTTACTTGGACTGCTGGGAACAGTCATGGGTATTATTAGAGCCTTCCACGATCTTTCCGTATCAGGCTCCGGTGGACCTTCAGTCGTAATGGCAGGCGTAGCTGAAGCCCTTGTATCCACTGCTATTGGAATTATTGTAGCCATACCTGCAGCTATATTCTACAATTACTTTATGAATAAAGTAAAAGTAATGCTCACACAGATTGAATCGAACTCAAGAAAATTTCTGGCCTTCTTACACACTAATTCCATAAAAGGAAAAGCAGAAACACTAAAACTCGATTAGAGAATTATAAATGAGAAAGAGTGTAATTGAAAATTATGAAGATTCAGTAGGGAAAATACCCATTACCCCTATGATAAACGTTGCTTTGCTCCTGGTATTATTTTTTATGATGACTGCCCCTGCAATTTTCATGTCCGGAATAAATGTTAAGAACCCGACTCTTGTAAAAGGAGGTTCGGCTGCTGACGATACGGAATTAAAAGTAAACGTGTATATCAATTCAAAGAATCAGATTTACTTGAACGACAAACTAATCACAAGAGAAGAATTCCCTGATCGCGTAGCAGAATTGCTTGGACGTAGTGTATCCAGAATAGTTGTAGTAAGTGCTTATCCTTCGATACCAATACAGGAAGTGGTAACAGTTATGGACATATCGAAACAAAAAGGAGCACTAAAATTAGTTCTTTTAAGGAGAAAAGGACAATGAGAAAAAATAGAATAACCTCTGAAGAAGAAAAAAGCGCGGAAATAATGATAACTCCTCTTGCGGATGTAAGTTTCACAATACTGATAACGCTCATGGTTCTAACTCCTGTCATCATACTTTCTTCCAGACTCCACGTTAATCTACCGGTCGCAGCCACTATTGAACCTCCTACAGAAAGAAACATTACGATAACAATCACTTCGGAAAACGAAATTTCTATAAACAATGAATTAGTTAGTACCGCACAATTAGCTACAATTCTCAAGTCAACGATAAGAAAGAACCCCGAGGATCTCGTATTAATCAGATCGGATAGGGAACTCGAAACCGGAACGGTTATGAATATAATAGCTCTCGCAAAAAAACTCGGAGCACGCAGTATTTCTATAGCAACAATACAGAAGTAAAAAATGAAAGATTATTCTGAAGGATTTTTTGACAAAAAGATAAAAGCCACGATGATATTTTCACTAATATTTCATGTTGGCGTATTTTATTTCAACGAAGCAAAAAGAACAAGCGACATCATCAGCAGGATTGACAACATTGAATTTATTGACCAGACGTTAGCTCCCTCGGTCAGACCCTCACCGCCTCAAAAGAGCATTTTTAAGGCAATAAAAGATAAAATCACACATAAAGACGACGGAATAAAAAAAATAGATGAAAATGAGATAGAGAAAATAATCGAAGCTCTGCCTCCTGTCCCTGGGATTAGCAAGAAAGGAATCGAAATCGATCAAAAACAGTTAGACCGCACTCAGGCAAAGGGTATCGATCTGGACAAATTCGAAAAACTGGAAGGACCAGTTGGCGGCTCAAGTGAAATTTTGCGAGTAGCATCAGGAGAGCGACAAACCAGCACCGAAGATATAATAAACAAACCTTCTATAAAAATCAGCGATAAGAAAAATTACAGCCCCGATTCAAAAATCGGCGTTCTCTCCTCTCCGGGAGGAAGCGGATCCGTTGACCTGGAAAAGGTTCCGACAAAGGACTTAAAAAAGATGGCTGCTGAAACATCCGCTAAAGAGGAAGCAAAAATTGTAAAAGCTCCTTCAAAATCAGCCACAAAAATAACAATCTCAGGGCCTCTTTCTTCCAGGAAAATTACTTATAAACCTAAAACCCCATATCCGACATGGGCTCAAAAAAGAGGATTAACCGCAACTGTAAGTGTACAGATTGGCGTAAATCCCGATGGAACGGTCAAGGAAAACGTCTTCGTAGTCAGAACCTCAGGTTTCGGGTCATGGGATAGAGTGGTGATAAATAGTGTTAGACAGTGGAAATTTGCAGCTCTCAAAGGCTCGGGAATCATACAAACAGGAATCATTACCTTTAACTTTGTTTTGGAGTAAAAATGAAAAAATTATTTAATGTCTTATTTTTATTAACGATCAGTATCGCTGGATTCTCCCAGGAAGAGATTTCAAAAGAAATAATAAAGGGCAAATACCTTGGAAAGATAGAAGAGAAAAAACCTCCGGCAGAACTCAATTATGATATTTTTGAAGTAATTCAACCTTACGGAAAGCAGGGTTCATATATTTACGATATGGAATTACAAGTCCATTCCGAAATAACCTCTACTCCATTACCGGTATTGGCCAGCAAACAGATAAGAAAACCCTGGTTTGGTAAAATTCTAACACTACCTATAGTTATATCAAACATCCCCTTTGAAAGGAATGTAAAACAATGGGAATTGGCAATAACAGATGAGACTGGAGGGATATTTCGAACTTTTGCAGGTATGGGAAATCCCCCAAAAGCATTAGAATGGGACGGAAAAGACTCAAAGAAAGATATGATTGACCTGGGGAAAAACTACTCTTATTACATAAGAACAATAGATAATGAAGACAAATCCTCTTTCCAGCTCGGTAAAAAAATACGAATCCCTGGTCTCTACTGGAAAGAAGAAATTCTATCCGTGGTCCGTCTTGACGGAAGACTTGTATTCGATAACAATTCCTCACACATTACCGAATCTGGTAAAGACCTGCTGGAAGAGGCTGCAGATTATGTGAGAAAAGACATCAAAAGACATCTTAGAGTTATAGTATATTCTCAAAATGAGGATCTGGCGATGGAACGAACAAAGAAAATTGCCAATTTTCTTTTAGATAGAATAATACTACCGGAAAAAGCAATAACGAGCGTAATAGGATACGAATCGATAGGGGAAACAAGAACGGATAGAATCGATATAACGATACGCTAGTTAAAAATAGCTCTTGGCTTTTAGCTTTTGGCTATTAGCTAAAAACCATAACAAAAACTCTTAATCTTACTGATATTCTTGTTATAAAATCACAAAATCTATTTAATACAAATAAATCCAAAGCAAAAAGCAAATGGCGAAAGGCTAATAGCCTGGGATGATGTGTGGCTGTGCTTAAAACGGGGGTTGACTTCTTTGTTATCACTCACTAATATAGGAAATCAGTCGCACATAGCGGGGAGCTAGCGGTTCCCCTATACCTGTAATCCGCTATAGCAGGGCTATTGGCTTGAATGAGTTTATGTTCTTTTACTATGGGCTTCTTAAGATAGCGATGAAGTTTGGGCCCTTTATAGAGGGTAGCTTTGAACCCCGTCAGATCCGGAAGGAAGCAGCGGTAAGAAGTCTTATCCCCTGATGAAGGAAAACCTGAATGGAGCTTTTTCTTAAAGAAGCACCGGTTAAAATTCATAGGCAAAACAAGTCGTGCGGCTGATATAAAAAATTATGAAATATTTAGTTTTAACACGGAAATATAGACCACAAAATTTTGATGAAGTACTGGGGCAATCCCATGTAACGAAAACCCTTATGTCCGCACTCAAGAAAGGAAGAGTGGGACATTCTTACCTTTTCTCGGGACCCAGAGGAGTCGGGAAAACATCTGTTGCTCGTATCTTGGCAAAAGCTGTCAACTGCAAAAAGGGCATAGTTGAAAACCCCTGTAATGAATGCGAAAATTGTAAGGCTGTCACCAATTGCAACTCGGTCGATGTTATGGAAATAGACGGTGCATCCAACAGGGGAATAGACGAAATACGAGCCTTAAGAGAAGCTGTATCTTATACCCCGGTACAATCCGCTTTTAAAGTATATATTATAGACGAAGTCCATATGCTGACAAAAGAAGCTTTCAATGCTTTACTCAAAACTCTCGAAGAACCGCCTTCTCATGTAATTTTTATATTTGCCACCACAGAACCTCAGAAGGTTCCGAAAACGGTTATGTCCAGATGCCAGAGATTTGATTTTAGAATTTTAAGCAATCAGGAAATTTTCGAAAAATTAAAAGAATTAGTAAAATCCGAAAAAGTAAAGGCAACAGATGAAGCACTATCTCTTATAGCCGCAAGAGCAGAAGGAGCTATAAGAGATGCAGAAGGAATGCTTGAACAGTTGATATCATACGGAGAGGGTAAGATTGATGAGGAAGATGTCCGGGAAGTATTTGGATTTATAGGTAATAGTATATACTTAAAGCTGTTCAACGGTATTAAAAATTCGAAAGAAACAGAAATCATCGATAGTGTTGAAGAAATAGCCAAAAAGGGATACGACCTGCGAGAATTTACCTCAGGTTGGCTCAAATTTCTCCGTAGTCTTCTGCTATGCAAACTCGAAATCGATGATATAACCGCCGTCAACTCAATTGAAAGTCTTAAAGAGGTTTCCAAGGACATTTCAACAGAGTTCATAACGGCCACGCTAAATTTATCGGTAGACTTGGAAAAAGATATAAGATTACTTCCTCATTCTCCTGTCTACCTTGAACTTGCAATGCTTCGAATGTCGAGAATTCCTGCTCTGCGTGACATAAACACCTTAATAAAAGAAATATCTGAAGACAGCGTTTCTTTAGAAAAAACAAAAGAACAGAAACAAGTCAAGAAAGAAGAAATATCAAAAGACAAAAAAAATACCGATATAAAGAACGAAAAGGAACTCTGGGAAGCAATAATGGAAAAAATAAACGGCACGGTGGGGAAAAATTTCCTTAAAGCATTTTTAAAGGATGTGGAACCGATTTCTTTTGAAGATAATATACTGAAAATAAAAGTACCATCTAAACATAAGAATCATCTTGATGAAGATATTCATTTTTTAAAAGGTGCTATAAAAGATACAATCGGAAGAGACGTAGAGATTGAAATAATAACATACCAGCAAAAAGCAGAAACCAGATTGCGTGACAATTCTATGGTCTCAAAAGTAAAGGAGATATTTAATGCTGAAGAATTTATTTGATATTGGAAATTTAAAACAAAAAGTCGAAGAAATGAAGGAAGAACTAAAAAAAGAAAGAGTTACAAGCGAAAGCGGTGGCGGAATGGTAAAGGTGGAAGCAAACGGTTACGGAGATATACTAAAATTGGAAATCGAAGATGAACTTTTTAACGGGAGCGATAAACAATTACTTGAAGATTTGATAATCTCGGCAATTAACATGACCAAGGAAAAAACAAAAACATTGTTCCAAGAAAAAATGCAAGAGGCAATCGGATTCTTGCCTTTAGATGGGATTCAAGACTTAATACCTTGAAAGCACCAGGCGCTTTTTTACGTTTTGTACAATCACTTCAATCCTTACCAGGAATCGGTAAAAAATCCGCAGAAAGAATTGCTTTCCATATACTGACAAAACCGACTGTCGGAGAAAAGATTCTTCAATCTTTAGAAAAAGTCACAAAGGAAATAAAATTCTGCAGCAAATGCGGAAACATAACGGTCGAGAGCATATGCAATATCTGCACCTCCCCTGAAAGAGACAGTACGATTTTATGCGTTGTCGAAAAACCAATGGATGTATTCGCGATCGAACGTTCAAATTCATTTAAAGGATTATATCATGTACTTGGCGGACTTCTTTCACCTCTCGATAATACTTATCCTGAAGACATAAATATTTCTTCTCTACTCAAAAGAGTAGACGAAGAAAAAATCCGAGAGGTAATTATCGCGACAAATCCGACAACAGAAGGAGAAGCAACTGCTTTATATATCGAAGAAAACTTAAAAGACACAGGGGTAAAGATTACCCGTATCGCCAGAGGAATTCCATTCGGAACCGATATCGACTTCGCCGACGACCTAACTCTCACGCGAGCCCTCGAAGATAGACAGGAATTTAAGGAATAACAATTTCCCAAAGTCCAATGTCCTAAGTCCAAAGTCAAAACTAAATCCTAAATCCCAAATCCTAAATTCGGACGCAGATGAACGCAGGATAATAGGCTCACAGCTTACAGCCTATAGCTGACGGCAAAAATTAAAAACTTCCAAAACAAGGTTAGAAGCTGCGAGCCGTGAGCCCTCAGCAGTGAGCTACGTGGAAGGGAGATAAGGGGGATGTTTAAATTGAGTCAACCTATGCTATTGGAAGTCATCAATTTCCCCCTTGACAAAGAAAAAAAGATACTTATAATATTACACGTAGAAAATAAATAGTCTTTTATTTTTCTAATATCGTATTTTATAAAATTTTTAGCAGAAACGTCGACGAAGTTCTAAGAGTTCCATATATACATAGGAAACAGGGGAGAGGTACTATTAGGGTATAGTATTTAGGGTATAGGGTATAGTGAAGAAAACCTAAAAAAAGTTATTTGACATTTTGATGGACATTTATTATAATTATAGATATAATTGAGGTTATAGAGAATAGTATAATTATAAATTGCAAATTATAAATCTGAAATTTTTAAGTAAGGAGGAATAATGAAAAAATTAATTTTTATTACTTTATTAATTGTTAGCGTTTTAGTTTATGCCGATGAAGTAGATGATGTCATAGCCGCTTTGCAAAATAATATAGACAAGGTTCAGGATATGCAATGTGACGTTGAAATGAGTATCGATATGGGAGATATGGGAACCCAGCGGCAGACCATGAAAATGTGGAGTAAAGGCAGGGATAAAATGCGGATGGAAATGAACGCTCCCGCTGTGCCGATGAGCCCCTCAACAATGAGTCGAGGACCTTCTTCCGGGAAAATGACAATGATTATGAACGGGGATAAAATGATTATGGATACTCCGGAAGGGAAGAAAACGCTTTCCGCCGGTTCTTCCGCTTCTCCGCTTTCGCCGGGACAAGCTGCTTCTCCGGGAATGAATTTACAGCAAGATTTTGGAGAATTTTTAAAGAAAAATAAGGTCTCCATAGTTTCCGGTAAAAAATCATTTATTAAAAATTTACTTTCAAGAGGTGAAACTCCGAAAGAAGTTGTTCTCGAGGTAATTCCTGAAGACAAAGATCCTATGATCCAAAAGATGGAAATGACTGTTGATATGGAAAGAGCAGTCATCACCAAACAAAAAATGTTTTCAAATTACGGAACGACTAAGATGGATATGGAATATGAAAATATAAAAGGAGCATGGGTAATAAAGAGAATAAATATGACCATTCCTACCCCAATAGGAAAAACAGGAAAGATGACGATAGAATATGAAAATTTAAAAGTGAATCAGGGTATTGGGGATGATATGTTTGAAGAATGAAAACATAATGGGACGCAGATGAACGCAGATTTACAGGATAAAAAAATAATGTTTTGTTGTTTAAAAAGAAAAAATAATAAAGTAATGGGGATGGGTGGCAATCTGCGTATATCTGCGAAAATCTGCGTACTACTAAAATCCTTAGCAGGAGGTTTTTTGTGGTTAAAAAAGCAATTATTATATTTTTAGTGTTAGTTCTGTTTTATGGTATTTTTCTTTCTGGGAGCAATTTGCTATCCGAGTCATATGACAGGTATGAATCGACTATTGAGAGGTTAACAAAAGACCATCCGTTTGCTTTTCCTGTACCAAAACCGCCGAAAGACGCACTAAAGCGATCGGCAATGAGGGGAGATTCTTTGAATTGTGTTCTTGAGGGAGGATATTTTGGTGGCGTTTGTAACTCTTTTTTTGTAAAAGATACTCTTGCTTTTATAAATGATGGCAGGTACTTAAAGATTCTCAATATTACCGATTCTTCTAATCCTATTTGCATAGGTGAAGTTAAGGTCATTTCATTAATATGGGATATTTTTGTAGCCGGTTCACTCGCTTACGTTTCAGCAGATGAATATGGCCTTCGTATAATAGACATTTCAGACCCATTTTTACCAGAAGAAATCGGATACTATAATCCAACTGGAGGAATGGGAGGTATATGTGCGGTAGACACTCTTACTTATATTGCAACAAGTAATTCCGGATTTCAAATTATTAATGTTTCCGATCCGCAGAATCCAGTAAAAGTGGGAGACATTAAAGATATACCGTTAAATTCCGAGAGTAAAATAGCAGTAAAAGACAGTTTTGCTTATGTGGCTGCGAGTTACGGGGGAGTAAAAATTATAGACATTTCAGACCCTTCTTCACCGGATTCAGTTGCAAGTCACCAAATGGGCGGTATAGCAAGCGCAAAGGCAATTTGTTTAATAGATACTTTTGCCTATATTGCAGAAGGAGATTCAGGTCTATGTATTTTAAATATTGCAGACCCAACTTCTCCGGAATTTGCCGGCAGTTACGCTACGGGCAGTTTCACTCTCGATGTTTCCGTAAATGATACAATAGCATGCGTTGTTGATGTAAATAATGGTCTTACTATTCTTGATATTTCTAACCCTACATCAATCTCCGAAATAGAAACTTACGCAGAAAATCTTCTATCTATATACACAAGAGTTAAATTATTGGAAAATATCGTTTATCTTTCGGATTATTTTTACGGATTTAGAGCAATAGACATTTCAAGCGGCGCTTCGGAAATAGGTAACTATTATACGTGGGGAACGTCCCATGGGATAGCTATAAAGGATACCCTAGTTTTTATCGCAAGTAGTCCCGGAAAACTTCGTATTATGAATGTCTCGAATTCGCAAATTCCTTTAGAAATAGGTTTTTGTAATACAAGGTTTGCCGCTTATGATGTTTTCGTAGTTGACAGTTTTGCATATATTGCCGATAGCGATTCGGGCTTGTGCATTATAAACGTTGCAGACCCATCATCACCTTTCCGTACGGGAAGCTGTAACACCAGAGGAATTTCTTACGGAGTTTTTATAAAGGATACATTAGCTTATATAGCAGACGGAGATTCGGGTTTATCTATTGTAGATGTTTCTAATCCGGCTTTACCTATAGAAATAGGATATTGTTATACTGAAGATGAAGCTATGAATGTATTTGCCCAAGGTAACTTAGCTTATGTTGCTGATGGAGATTCCGGGCTCAGAGTAATTAATGTGTCCGATCCGACAAATCCTTTTGAAATTGGAAATTTCGAAGCAGTTTCTTATATTAATGGTGTATATGTTCAAGATAGCTTTGCTTACATTGCAGACTTTGGCAGTATGCATTTCCGAATCCTTAATATTTCGAACCCTGTTTTTCCAACTGAAGTAGGAAATTACGGAGGAATTATAGCGTGCGATATTCACGTTTTGGATACCATAGCTTATGTTGCGAGTTATTCTGATGGATTGCAGATATTAAATGTCTCAAACCCAATTTCTCCTCAATTGATAGGATATTATGAAACAGAAGATCGTGCTTGGGATGTTTCTCCGGCAAATAATCTTATTTATATAACAGACCAGTATGACGGGTTTTATATCATCCGTTGTACCAGTTTATCCGGTATAGAAGAAAAGCTAGAATCTTCAGAAGAAAAGATAACCGGTTATATTGTTTTACCTTCAAATATCGCGTTAAATTCTTTGAATTTCAAATATAAAGGAAATGCATCTGGAACTGTAATTGTCCGGGATATTACCGGACGTATAGTAAAGGAATATACGGATGTCAGACCTGAAACAATGCTCAGTTTCGGTGATAAAGAAATCTCATCCGGGATATATTTTATTGGTGTTAAAGGAAATGAAAAAAGCGAGAAGGTGGTGTTGGTAAAATGATGATAGGATATATGAGAAAAATATGGATATCAATAATTATTACAACTCTGATTTTTATATTCACAGGGTGCGGCGGTAGAGTATGGGAAGAAAGGCATGTTAATTATCATGCGCCGAATTGGACCTCAGATGGAAGAATAATCTTTTTTGCAGAAATATGGATACAGAAACTAAAAGAAGGTATTTCCGGACCGGAAGTAATAGAAGAAACTCAAAATTATACATTATACGAGGTAGATAATAACGGTACAAATTATCAGGAAATAGAAGAAGTAAGTAGTAGTGCTAGAGGTTTCTTTTCTATGGTAGGCAGTTCTTCTGCCGGGAATTATGTGATTTTCGGTCTTTCTAATATTGGGAATAATGATAGTGAGATATGGGTAATAAACAGAAACGGAACCGGATTGCAGGAAATAGGAAGCGGAAGATATCCTGATTTTTCTCCTGATGCTTCGCAAATCGTATACGAAAAACCAAATCAGGGAATATGGATAATGGACAGAGATGGAGGAAATGACCATCAGATAATTGCAGAGGGAACTGCGCATGACCCTAGCTGGAGTCCAGAAGGAGATAGAATCGCCTATGTAGCTGCAAACTTGATAATTTGTGATACCGTCGGGAATACAATCAAAAATTTAGGAAGTAGAAGGTACAATCCAGATTGGGGACCATCAGATTCAGACAGCTTGATTTTTTGGGATTCTAATATTGATGAAGGAATCATTATTGACTTAGCAACAGATAATGAAGATACTCTATCAATTTCATCTGGAGCAGGATTTAGATGGTCTTCAGATGGAGAAAAACTTGCTGGTCACGATGAAAATGGGTGGTATGTAATCAACACCAATGGCACTAATAAGTGGTATCTGCAGCCATGAAATTAAATTGGAAATATATTTAGGATATAGTTTTGAAGGTATAGAATATAGTGAAAAAAGAAAAAAGAAGAATAAAAAAAAAGAAAAAACTAAACCCTATACCCAATACCCTAAATAATATTTACAATTTTAATAGGGAGGTTGTATTATGAGTAAAACACTTCGTAAGAAGTTATTTAAATCGATTCTATGGTTTAGTCTGTTTGTGTTAATTACAATAAATGTTCCTTTATATTCTCAATCTAACAGTAAAAAAGATAAAAATCTTTCTGCCTCGATAGAGAGAGTAAAAAGAGGGGGACTGCCTAAGAACGATGTTTTGAGCAGGCTCGGCGAGATTGAGCGCGAAATGGAAAGGATAGAAAGAGATTTTATAAAAAAGGATTTACCTGCTCCCATACTTAAGAGACATAAAGAAGCTACAGAAAAATTCAAAGAGAGAATTAAAAAAGCAAGAGAAAATATTAGTAAGGGGAATTATGATCGAGCGCTAAGAGAAATAGAAAGTATAGAAGGAGTAAAAGTTCCCGGTTCGAAAAGGGGAAGAAAAAGAAAAAAAGCAGAACCAAGGGTAAAGAAGTTAACTCGAGAGTTAATAGAATTAAACGCGGAGACCTGTCCTCCTGATTTACAGAAAGAATTAGATTATAAATTCAAGAAAATCCCACTGAACAAAATAAGAGAAAAGATAAAATTGACTCCTGAAGGGGAAAGACGGCTTGAGAGATGGAAACAGTGGAAAGAAGGAGAGAAAAAAGAAGATAAAAAGCAGGGAGAAAATTCAGGGGCTCAGGGCTTGCTACTTAAATCTGAAAAATGTGGAATATATTCCTATTACCAAAACTCCGAATACTATACCCTAAACCCTGATAGCTATACCTTAAGCGACGAGCTGCTCGCCTTCGCGGGAGATATTTCCTTAATTCCTTTTCTTTTAGCTGCTCCCCCGCAAGAATTTCCACAGTATCTAGTCGAGACACCCGAAGTTAAGTTTACCGACCGGATAAAAAATCTTGCAGACAGTTTAGATAACAATCCGGGAAAAATATTTGATTACGTATTAAACAATATTAATTACGAACCTTATTTCGGAAGTCTTAAAGGAGCGGATGAGACTCTACTTGAAAAAGCTGGTAACGATTATGATATATCATCCCTTTTAATAGCGCTTCTCCGTTACTCCGGATATCCAGCCAGATATGTACAGGGAGAAATGATGATTCCCATCGAATGGATAAGCGTAGTTTTAGGTGTGGATGATCTCTGGATGCCCAGCTATATAATAGGTACAAATCATATACCCGGAACCCAGTACACGGTTGGCGGAAAACCCTACGCCATGAGACTAGAATGGGTATGGGTAGAAACTTATATCCCCTGGATGGGAGGAAAGGTTTACCGTGGTTCATTCGACCCAGATGATATTGGTAACGCTAAATGGGAATGGTGTCCTGTTGATGGAGCTGTCAAAGAATATGAAAAAGAAGAGGGTTTGAGTTTAAGAGAAATCGGCTCATTCGACGCGGAAGGACTAATCAATTCTTATCAAGCATCGGGAACAGTCGGCGCGAACGGAAGTATCACAGGAATGGATACCACCATTATAAACGACGCGTGGAATTCACACAAAGATGAATTTACAAATTTTCTTGCCGATTCACTCGGCGACCCGACCTTAGGTCAGGTTGCGGGTGTAAGAAAGATAAAAGAACTGCATCTCGGTTTTATTCCCGGAACACTTCCCTTTAATGTTTTAGAAGAAAAGCAAAGATGGGATGAAATTCCCGATAATTTAAGGCATAAGGTTAGAATTATTGTATCGTACTGGCCTCTATATCTTGCTGATGAACCTTCACTTGATCTTTTAGAAATAGACTACAAAGCACCTACCTGTGAACTAAGCGGAAAAAGAATAACCGTTTCATACAGACCCGCGACTTCTGAAGATGAAGAATTAATAAAAGCATACGGAGGTAAGTATAAAGTTGTTCCCGCTGTTTATCTTCATTTATTTATGCAGTTAAAAGTCGACGGAGAAATAAGAGGGGATCATTTAATAGATGAAATATCCATGGGTTTATCCGAAAACTTAGGGATAATGTTTTATGCTCCCTGGAGTCCGAGCAAAGCAGTCGAAAGTCTGGAAAATATTATAAAAGCAGGCGGTCATTATGCAATTGTATTCGACTGGCAGAAGATGCCGGCGCATTATCCAATGGAAAGCGGATTAAAAGTATGCGATGCGGCCGCAAATTTAAGTAAATATGAAGACGATTACATGGGAGAACAACTCAGGAATGTCGGTTTAACATATTTATATCAATTGGATAAAAGTGACGAGATGTACGCTAGAACATGCGGTGTTGTAACCTCCAGAGAACCAGCGGAATGTTTTGTGTCATTCGACCCTGATATCGCATATTTAGCAGACTGGATACCGTATCAGGTAACAGGTTCAAAGGTAAGAATAGACCTCGACCGCGATTTAATGGGAGTATTCCCAAAAGACGGAGATTGGGACAAAAGAAAACAGTTTTTCACGTCTTCCGGGATTACAAGTTCCATACTTGAAGAAGCAGTCTTAATGGAATTATACAGAGTTCCCTCACTATCTGCCATTCAATGTCTTACCAAAGCGAATGATGAAGGAATACCAATATATTTAGTAACTCCCGATAATATCAGCAGTATCGATCTTTCGCAAATTGATGCGGATGCAAGGCAAGAGATTAATTGTTACGTAACAAGTCAGGGATACGAGGCAATCGTTCCCGCGAGAAACGTGCAAATCAGTGACTGGAACGGTGTCGGATATGTTCTCCGCGATACCGCAACACAGGCAGGACTATACATGATAAGCGGTGGATACGCAGGAGGAACATTCGCGACACCAAAAGATTTTATCGAAAAATTCCTTGAGCAATTTTTATCACCCTCAAGTCATACATGGACCGATCTCGAAGGAGGAACATTGCCGGCTTTAGATGCGATAACGGAAGTATATAGTTTCTTTGATCATCCAAAAATGAAGATTTTATATCAGAATAATATATTGTCTCTTTTACTAAGTCTGGGGCCTTTATTTATGATGGGGTCGAGGTCCGCTGCAATGAGTGGTACAGGTTCCACTGCCGCATTTTGTGGAACAATGTCCCTAGCAAGTACAATGGAGGTTAGATTTTTAAATATGGAAACAACCTCGCTTAATTTTTATTGGACTTCATATCTGAAGGATCTTGGACAAAGGAAAATAGTAGCAAAAGTTATAAATTTGTTGGGCTCACCAATAGCAGACAGAGATGTTGCTTTTTCCTCTGTAGGCGGCGGCAATTTTTCGCCTAATATTGTAAAATCGAACTCTGAAGGCCTAGCTGTTTCATTTTTTAATTGGAGTGATGCTACCCCAGGTGAAATAGTAGATGTTTATGCAAAAATTTCCGGCTCCACCAGGGGAACAAAAGCCGGCCTACTTGCAATGGATAATTCAAATATCACGGTTCAGGATGTTTTAGATAAAAAAGCCGTCTATGTCCATAGTCCAACAGTTAAGAGTGAATCTGATGAGAATGCGGAAAATCATAGCCAGAGAAAGTTTGACTATATCCAAAGCTTATTAAATCAAGTTGTTCCAAGAAAATTTACTCTTAAAGATAGAAATAACAATAGTGCTAATTATGTGTTTTTAGATGAAAATGGGCAGTACGGAGATGGAACACAACAAGCAATAGAATTATTAAGAAGCAGTTTTCCTCTTCTAGGCTGGCTTGAATCGGAAAAGATAAGTAAGCTTAAAGAAGATTATCCGAATGGTTTCGCCACACCTGATGAATGGTTAACAAAGGTTGTAGATCACGATTTATTGGTTGGCAGTTTTTATGTAAATCAAAGGTATGACCTTGTTGATAATAAAGACGGTTTACTTGAATTATATGAAAACTATGTTGTGCCTTTCATTAATGGAATGATTGAAGAGGCAGAAAGATATGTTAATGATGATACCAGATGGAGACCTCGTCCTGACAACGTTGACAATTATAGAGGCCCTGGTAATCCCAGATGGGTAGGCACTGGAGAAATTATATATAATGATGTAGAAGCGGGCATTGTATATAGGAATACAGGTGTAGCTTATTCATTCGGGTCAATAGACCTGTTAGATCAATGGAGAGAAAAAATAACTGGTAATTTAGATCCTATGATTGATCCTGTAGCAAGAGAATATATGGGTAATAAGCCCTCATGTTATACCCCAGAAGGTCCTCGGGGAGATTATAACAGAGATGGGGCGCCAGGGGGCGCAGGAATTGATGATGATAATGATGGATTAATAGATGAGGATTCAGAAGGTAGGCTGCCAAATCACCCCGACTACGACGAAGATTTTGTTGCAGACGATGATGAAGATGGGACTATAGATGAGAATAATCCAGCAGGACAAACCAAATATCCTGTGGATGAATGGTATGAATATGGCTTTGGGCATCAACCAGAACTACTAGATAGAGAGCAAGCCCCATCCGGAAAATATTCTTGCTGGGATTGGGCTGGGGTTGACTGTAGAGGCCTTGTACAAAGATGCATAAAATATGCAGGTAACAGCATTGTGTGGGAAACCGGTCATTTAGTTCCAGACGAAATCATACCTGATCTAAACACTCATCACAATTATGATATTCACTCAAGTAGTTGGACAAGACAGGAGCTTAATGACCTTTATCTGCACAATCCAAATCCCTGCCAAAGAGACCATGGTACAAATGGGAATTGTTATGTTATTTTTACAACCTCAAATAATTGGTATAAAAGATTAAAACGAGGAGATCTATTACATAGTAACCACCATGTTGCTTTAGTTTATTCAGACCCTTTCTATTCTACAAATGAAGATATTCGTATATTAAAGATAATACATGCTTATGGAGAATTTAAAGATTTAGATGGAGATGATAGGACTGATTTCACAAGAAAAGCTATAATAAGTCGCTTCCCTTTGTGGGGGTATTCATCTCCTAGTAGCGATGGTGTTAACGAAGGGAGGATAAGACTATGGAAGTAAAAATGAAACTTTTAGTAATGTTCTTTTTTGCTGTTAGTTTTGAAGTATTCCCCCATGAATACGGAAATCCTGTAGAGATAGTTAATGTGAAATGGGGTACAACAAAAGGAAAAGTATATGTAGATTATTCGGGAGATATGGGTCTAGAAGGAATAGATTTTCCATCGAGATTTATCTTTGACTCAATCTATAACATTTATATTTTTGATCCGAGCAACCGGAAGATCCTCAAACTTTCAAAAGATGGAAAGTTGGAATCTGAAATTCCTATCGATTTCGGAAAAGCTCTACGCGAAGATGTCAACAAATATGCCGAAAAAAGTAAATTATATAAGCTCTTTCGTCACATGGATAAAAAGTATTTTGAAATAAAGAATAGTTTAAATTCGTCAATAGTTAAATTTAAATCTGAAGAATCTTTTATATCTTTGAAAAATATAGGCGAAGACACATATCTAAATCACTATTATCGAGATGAAGAATCTAAGAGGGATACTTTCCCTACACAAAAAGAAAAGGGTACTTTAAAATTAGAAGAAAATAAGTTTATAGACGTAGTTTGGAGAACCCAGAAAAGTATTTTCCGACAGAAAGATATTGTTGAGATTATGGATAGATGGGGAAATAATTTGGGAAAAATAACTAGTCCATTAACAACGATAAAAACTACAATAAAAGAAGGTTACGGTCCAGCAGATGTAGAAGACGAATTTACGGCACTATATAAACAAATAGAAGTTGATCCATACGGGAACATTTACATTCAAGGTTTAGAACCAGGCGAATATTTTATCCTGAAATATCCTAAGATCTATTATAAGCCAGTAGCAGTTTCAAAAATACCGGCTAAAAAAACACCAAAAGGTATTTATAATGTTTCGGAATATTCAATTATTCCTCCAAGAAAGGTTAAAAAGTCAGGGTTTAAGTTATTCAAAGAAAACAAAGAGATTTCCTATAGGAAAATATATGAAAAAGGTTCTATACAGGAGATTAAATACCTCGGTAAGGATAATTTAGGACAATACTGGGTTTATTATGAGGTATCCAGAACAAAAAAAGTAGGAAACGAGTATTTTGAGATTAAAAATAATAACAGAGACTGGATGATTATAAAAAAAGAAAAGGATAGGTTTTTCAGAAAAGCACCCTGGATGCCAGTAGTTTCCTCCGAATATGTAAGAGTCAAAAACAAAACAGTCCCCGGTATAATAACAACAGATAAAGTCAATCTGGATAAAGTAAAAATATCAACCGATGGAGACCTCTGCTATAAAAGCGGCGAGAATTGGTATAAACAGAAGTATATTCAGGGTATGGAATTTGAGAAATCTGACGTCAAAGATTTTATTAAACCGGATGAAAACATAACCGTTAAATCATACGCAGAATATGAAGAAATAGATCCTCTCGAACTTGAAAGAGGTATCGAGATAAAGAAAGTAAATGAATCGATCCGCAAATTCAAATATTACTACCAGGATACGCTCTATACAGTCCAAAACTTAGGGTCAGATGATAAAAACAACATATATGTATACGTAAACTGGTTTGACTGGCTAACAAAAGATAAAATGAAAGAAGTAGTAAAATTTAATACAAAAGGAGAATTTCAGAACCGCATTAGTTTAACAGCGGGCGAAACACCAGTTCTAGGAGTGGATGGATTTATTTATACATCCGAGAATGGAGAAAAAGCTGTTGTCAGAAAATATGAACCGAAAACCTTACCATAGTAAAAGGAGGCTCACAGCCTACAGCTGACGGCAAAAGAAATATGATAAGGAAGTAAATTGAGAGATATAAAAAATTATGATGTTTTTAAAATGGCACATCAATTAGCATTAGAAGTATATAAAATCACAGATAAATATCCAAAGAAAGAAATTTATGGATTGACTAATCAGTTGAGGAGAGCTTCGTATTCTATTCCAATGAATTTAGCCGAAGGTGGAGCAAGAGATAGCGAGAGGGAATTTGCACAATTCGTTAATGTATCAATAGGTTCGTGCGAAGAAGTAAGATATCAATTGCTTTTATCAAAGGATCTCGGCTATATAGAAGAGAATAAATATTCTGAAATGGAAACAGAATATGAAACTGTAAAAAAGATGCTTGCCTCTTTATACCGAAAATTGAACAAAAAAAGTTAAAGCAGTAAGCGGTGAGCTGTCAGCTGTAAGCAAATTTAATAGGGAGGATTGTAATGTTTAAGAAATTTTTAATTTTATTTTTCATAGCGGTTGTGCTAATCGCGGCACCTGTCGATGATGCAATTAACAACGGAATCGAGTGGCTAAAACTAAATCAAAATCCAGATTCTACATGGGGAGAAGAATATAACGATTTTCTTTCTACTTCCACGGTTCTAAGGGCACTTGCTCTAAGTGATGAAGATTCCGTCTTTGATATTGGTCTTGAGAGGTTTACGGATTTTTATCTTCCTTCTTTAGACCACGTCTCAAGATTTCTGGAAGTAGTGGACCCTTTCTTCCCGGATACAACAGGATTGATCGATACTCTTCTAACTTTTCAAAATATGGACGGAGGCTTTGGAGCTCTGCGTTATTATGATAGTTATCCTCTCGATGTTTCTCTTTTACTCCGGGCATTAAGCGCAGTCGATTACACCGATTATAATAGAATCGGTACAATTATTTATTACATTGTAAACGAACAAAAAGATAATTACTGGTGTGATATAAATGATAGTTCATCTGTTTATATTACAGCCTTAACTCTTATTTCTTTAGAAAAATTTCACGGTATTTATGATTTAAGCGAACAAATAAATAACGGAGCGACATGGTTGGTTGAACAGCAAAATACAAACGGTAGTTTCGGAGACGATACCACTTCCATATATGAGAGTGCCTTGGCGTTTATAGCTCTTACTCATCCGCTCACAGCTGACGGCTCACGGCTCGCTGCAAGAAATAAAGCGAAAGATTTTCTGCTGTCTTCCCAGGATTCTGAGGGGAGTTGGAATGATAATGCGTATGAGACCGCGTTGGCCATTCTTGCTCTAAGTACAATGACACCGAATTTAGTTATCTCCTCTGCTTCAACCGTACCTTCCGCTCCTGTCGAAGATGAAGAATTTACTCTTTCTGCGGTTATTAAAAATATTGGTACTGAGAAAGCGAATTCTTTTGAAACAAAATTTATGCTCGATACTCTTACTCTCTGGGAAGGCATGACTGATAGTCTTCTCCCCGGTGATTCAGCAATAGTCGATTTTTCTTATAATCTTCCTTCAGGAAGATATGAGATTAAAGGAATTGTAGATTATAATGATTCGATAAAGGAAGGCAACGAATTTGATAATGAATATATTTATCATTTAAATGTATTTACGCGTCTCGATTTAGCTGTTTATCCTCAGGATATAAAAATTGAACCTGTAATACCGGAAGAAACCGATACAATCAATATAGAATTTTCTGTTTATAACGCCGGAGAGACGAGTGTAAGTAATGCAACAGCTGCTCTCTATGACGGAGACCCTGAAGGCGAAGGCCTTCTTCTTGTAACCTTCGATTTTCCCTTTATAGGCGGAGGTCAATTTGTAAGCGGAAGACTGCTAGCTATGCTTCCCCAGGGAAATCATACTTTGTATGTTGTAGCAGACCCTGATGATGCAATTTTAGAATCAGATGAGACAAATAATACAGCCATGCGTTCTTTCAATGTTACAGGTCTTCCTCCTGATCTTGCAATAAATACTAATGATATAACATATACTCCTGCCTCACCCGAAGAAGGAGATATAGTAACAATTTCAGCAAACATCCATAATATCGGAGAAGGAAGCGCAACATCGATAATGGTTGGAGTTTATGAGGGAAATCCGAACGCAGGCGGAATACAAATAGGCAGCGCTTTTATAAACTTTATTCTTCCGGATAGTGCACTGACAATCGAAATCGATTGGCAGACAATCGAAAAAGAAGGCAACAATGATATATGGGTTGTAATAGACCCGGATAATGAAATAGTGGAAACAGGCAAATTAAATAATATAGCCAATAAAACCATCAAGATAAATCCTTCCCAGCCCGATATCGAGATTAGAGATGTTGATATAACCTGTCCTGACCGCGCGGTTCTCGGAGACTCGGTAGATATTTCAGCCTGGGTTCATAACAGGGGCGGAAAAGCTACCGAAGAAGATGTAATAGTCGATATGTATACGCAGGAATCGGAAAGTGTTTGTGAAGATGTTTTTGCCGAGCTTACAATACCGGGTCTTGGAGCAAAAGACAGTGTTTTAGTCGAGGGAACATGGTATATCGACGAGGAAAAATATTTTAACTATCCTTATTTAGGTAAATCGGAAATAATTTACATTAAAGGAGACATGTATGATTTCATAGAGGAAAAGGATGAAGATAATAACAAGGGTTCAAAAGAAATCCTTATAACTTTAACGGACATAGCAGAGCTCACGCTTGATTCTTTAGATATTAATTTTAATCCTACCGAGCCGGATGTTGGAGAACAGACCGTAATAACGGCTGAAATAAGTAACCTCTTCGATCTGGGTGCCGCAAACGTAAAAGTCGATTTCTATAATGACGGGCTGCCTGAAGAAGGAGGAACTCTTATAGCAACAACAACTATTCCTTCAATTGCAGCTAGAAGTTCGGCAACCGCGCAGGTTAATTGGACTACGGAAACTAAAGGTCCAAATAAAATCACCGTTCTTATAGACCCAGATAATACCATCGCGGAAGCGAACGAGGATAACAATACTGCTTCAAGATACATCTGGGTGGGAGATAAATTTCCTGTTCTTTCCTGGTCGAATGATCCAGGTTTTATAAACGCCGGAGTCAATCCTTATTCCGGAGATACAAACGATGTTTATGAATACAGAATAGTATATTCCGACCCAGATAATGATAAACCCAAGGAAGGTTATCCCAGAGTATGGATAGATATTAACGGTAATGATGTGTATTCCGATGTTGTCGATGGATTTGTTGAAGGTATGTTTCCTATGGAACCTCTTGATCCTACCGATTCGAATTATGTGGATGGTAAAACATATACATATTCAACTACCCTACCCAGAACAGCTACAGCGATGTACAGGTTCGACGCGAAAGACATAAATGATAACCCGGCAATAAAAGATAAAGGTCCTATTGGCAGGAACGATGGTCCTGTTGTCGGCAATTTCCCTCCGAGAGTAAATGTCATGCCTGAATATCCGACCTGGCCTGGCAGAGAAATGATAGTCTGGGGCAATGTACACGATCCCAACTGGGGTGCAAAACAGTTCACCACTGTAGCCAACTATGATATGATTGTAGAGGAGGGAAACTGGGAGGTTGATTTCGGTACCAATACCGGTCTTTCGGGAGATGATGAATATACAGTAGTTACTCTTCCTTTCGAATTTGAATTTTACGACTCTACTTTTACCGAAATATATATAAGTACTAATGGATATGTGGGATTCTCACCCGAGAACGATTACACGAGAAAAATCGCCCCGGATTCTTTCCCGAATGAGCAGGACAAATATATAATTGCGCCTTTCTGGACTGATCTTGAGCTTTTTGATGATCCTTACGAGGATATAGAATTTGGTGCGGTTTACTATCTGGAAAATTCTATAGGAACTTTTCATTTCATCCCATATCATCGTTTTATTATAACCTGGTCTAATGTTTCCCCGAAGGATAATCCTGAAGAAAAATATACGTTCCAGTTAATCCTGTTTAGTACCGGAAATATAAGATTTAATTATGAAAAAGTCGATACAACAGTAGACGCTATGGTAGGTGTTAATCTTGGCGACGGAAGCCAAGGAAAAACTTACGAAGGCAAACCGGTAAGCAAAGAAGCTCTTACTTTGCTGGAAACAGATTATGAAAAGGAAATTGTCGATACTCACTGGGAGATGAATTTCGGAACGAACACAGGTCTTTCAGATGATGATTACACAACGGTCCCCCTGTCATTTCCGTTCAGAATTTACGATTCTACATTTAACGAAATATACATAAGCGCAAATGGATACGTAGGTTTTTCGGATGAAAATGATTATTCGCTTAATTCCTGCGATTCATTTCCATCAAGTTCGTTTAAATATGTCTTAGCTCCTTATATCGAGGACCTTTATTTCGATAGTGATGGTGGGGTATATTGTCTCGAGACAAAGATATCAGATGAAAATGATAAAAAAAACAGTTGGGATGTTTTAATAATAACATGGTTAAATGCCCATTTAAAAGACCATCCTGAGAACTCATATGACTTCCAGATTATTATAACCGAAAAAAATAAGATAATGTACAGTTATGATAGTATAAATTCTACTTATCCGGATGCACCTGTTGTAGGTATGAATAAAGGTGATGGAGTTGACGGAACGTCTTATCCAACTCATCCGATTAGCAAACAATCTATATCGTTTCCAAGAGGAGTTTATTACACTGCACACAAGAAATCTTTTGAATGGGAAGAGGATTATGGCACAGAACTGCCGAAAAACAGATATATCTATCTACATAGATTAGATTTCTCATTCCCGTTTTATGACCAAACTGCTGACAGCATCTACATAAACAGAAGAGCATACGCTACTCCAGCAAGAGAAAATAGACACACATCCTATCCTACAATTCCGTTTCCGGTAGATTTTTCTAGGAGTATGTACAAGTACACACTCGCTGTCTTACCTTACTATTATACTGATTATAATGGTCAGAGTATCTGGGTTAACGACACTTCAGATGCCGTTGGAAGGAAATGTATTATCACATGGGATAGTCTTAAAATTAAGTCGTCAGCGAGTGAAGATTACACATGCCAGCTTGTCATAAGAGAATCGGGAGAAATATCATTTAATTACAAAACATACATAGGTAACGATTTATTTGCCATCATAGGATTAAACAAAGGAGACGGAGTACACGGAATAAACGTGGATTTTGATCCCTATCCCCGTATGGAAAATTTATCCATCGATTTTAAACCCAACAATAAAACTTACGCTTATGTTGAAAAGGATTTCAGGTGGATTGCGTACGGAGATTACATTGTATTAGATAATTATTGGACTACCTGGAAAACATGGGCAAAACTCGGAATGCCTTTTACTTTCGATATTTATGATAGAAACTATGATAGTCTTACTGTTATGACCAACGGTCTCTTTTACTTTGGAGGAATACGGGACCAAGAGTGGTATGAAGCTCAATCTAAATTCCCAAATCCTAACCTATACTACGGTGGTTATACATTCCTTCCTGTTTATAATACTGGAAAACCAGCAATAGAAGTTTATTTAAAAGGAGGAGGTTTATACAAATTTACCAAAGCAGAGGGGGAGGACACTTGCTTTGTTACAACCACTGCCTATGCCACAAGCGGACACAACGTATTCCCTAAAGAAAGAGATATTTACACTTTTCAGACAGTATTTTATCCATCAGGCGAGATAATGATGAGTTATAAAGAAGTCAAGCTCTACAGCAATATTAAAAGCTTTTTTATTGGCTTGAATTACGGCGACGGAGAAACATACACCAGAGGGATAAGTAAGCCTTATGAGGGACTCTCGATCCTTTATAAACCTATAAGGTATCCTATAAGAAAAACCCCTTATACTCTCGATGGCAATTACGGTTACTGGACAGGCTTAAGAGCCTGGACAACAAGTACTAGCAACGCCTATAAAACTATTGAGTTACCTTTTGAATTTCAATTTTATGATACATTAGTCAATAAAGTTAATGTTGCCGCAAGAGGACACATTGATATCGGCAAATACAATGGCGCTACTAATATTACCTATCAGGCAAAATACGCTATTGCTCCTTTGTGGCGTTGGTACGACAGCAGATATTCAAATGGAAGGGTTTTTTGTCGAATGGACGAGAAGTCTTTCCCCCGAAAGGCAATTTTCACCTTTTTCGATTATTCGGTAAGAAATAAGTTAGATGCTAATACTTTTCAGGCGGTTTTATACGAAAATGGCGATATAAGATTAAATTACAATGCACTTGGTCCGAAATCCGATGTACCCATTGGAGTGTTGAAAGATACAGGTAATATGACTTCATATAACTCTTTCCCTACTCCCGGTACGTCTATTTTCTTTGAAGGGCCGCATCTTTATTTTCCGGATACTTTATTCTATTCATTTGATTTCGGTGATGGCTCACCTCCTAAGGAAGAAATAGTACAAAATCCAAGGTTTATTTTGGAACCACATACATACACAGGTATGTGGAGGGATTATAAGCCGGTTTTGACCGTATGGGACGAGCACGGCGCGACTGATAGCGATACAGCTTTAATTCATGTTATACCGAAAGATAGGGCCAGATTAAATGCCGCTATCGAAGACGGTTTAAGATATCTTTATACCATACAAGATGAAAACGGGAGATGGAGCTATAATGAAGATGAACCTAGACTTAATTTTGAAGTTGCTCTTACAAGCATGCCACTCCTGGCTTTCGCCAATAATGGCTACACTCCAGCAGGAAATTTTGATAAAGACATATATGCTGAATATTTGAAACTTGCAGAGGAAGAAATTTTAAAAGAAGCTATGTATAATAATTTATCAGTTCAAAATGCCGGAAATCCCGATTCTGATGGAGACAATAAGGGAGTAAGTTTTTACACTAAAGGCATCTTGCATTTGGAAACCCATCAGCTTAATGAAAGAGCGGGTTATGAAAGTCCAATCGCTATGATGGCAATTATGGCTACTTGTGACCCGGACAGTAATTTTGGAAGAAGATCGATACCTATGGGAAGATGGGTGGAATTAAAAGTTCCTGCCGGTGACGTTGAAATGGAGGGTAAAGTTTTTCAGGGGATTTCTTTCGATATTTTCGGCGGAAGAGTATTCTGGGACAGGTCAGTTGTTATCTTACCGGATGGAAGCGAATATATTTGTGTTGAGGATACTACTCCTGCGGGTGCTACCATTTATGGAACCTGGGACTGGGTTACGGATACGGTTTACAGCGGGACTAAAGCGCATAGAAGCGTTGCTTCATCTTCAAGTACTTGGGACAGACATCGTTATTACCGTAATTATAATCAAGGAATTTTGATTGAACCGGGTAGCTATTTCAGTACCTGGGTCTGGATAGATCCTGTTAATACACCGGAACAGATTATGCTTCGATTTAATGGAACTTACAGTTGGGAACACTATGCTTACTGTGGGGCGGATATATCTCAAGAAAGAAACCAGGCTTTTTTAGGCAGCTATGGCGATACAACCGCAACGTTTAGAGATGTAATTGTTGATGCGGTCGATTATCTTGCATGGGCTCAGAGCGAACATACAAAAATGAGAGGTGGTTGGCGTTATTATCCTAATACTTCTTCTGATAATTCTGTATCACAATGGCCTGTACTTGCTCTGGGTGCGGCAGAAGAGGAGTGGGGGATATACGCGCCCGATTGGGTAAAAGATGAGCTTAGAATCTGGATTAGTAAATCTCAAAAAGCCAACGGAGGTTTCACATACCAGGATACCATTTCGAGTTATACTGGAGATGCCGTAACAACACAGTTTGAGACACTTCTTCGGACAGCTTCGGGGCTTTGTCAGCTTTCTTACAGCGGTGATTCCTCTACAAGCTCCACAAGAATCCAAAAAGCTCTTAATTTTATAAACGATAACTGGTATAATAAAGGAGAAAATTACGCTAACGCTAGACATTTTGGCATTTTATATGGTATGTACGGAGTAATGAAGGGTTTTAGAACAGCAAATCCTCCAATAGAATACATAGGAGAACATAATTGGTACCAAGAATACGTCGATTCGTTACTCTTCTGGCAGAAAGGAGATGGCTCTTATCCTATGGGAACCTATAAATACGAAGCACTCGCTACAGCCTGGGCGACCCTCATCCTAACCCCCTTCGTAATAGGCGAGCCGCCTGTTGCGGACGCGGGACCGGACCAAATCGTCGCTCCCGGGGATATTGTTCATTTCAACGGCTCCGGCTCATATCATCAGGATACATCGAGAACTATTGCATTATACGAATGGGATTTTCATGATGACGGTATTTTTGATTCGACAGGTATCACAACTACTTATATGTGGCCGGATACAGGAAAATATTATATTACATTGAAAATATCCGATGATAACATGCCTCCGAGAACCGATATCGATGTCTGTATTATCGATGTAACACTCGAAAACCACCCGCCTGTCGCTGACGCGGGAGGTCCTTACGAAGGATTTGTCGATGCCTCTATTTTCCTCGACGGTTCCGCATCTTATGATCCGGATACTCTCGAGGGCGATTCTATTGTAACTTATGCCTGGGATATAGACGGAGACGGAGAGTTCGACGATCTACTCGAGGCAAGCGGGCAGTGGATATGGAATGAACCGTTCAAAGGGAAAATCGGCCTTAAAGTGGAAGATGTGGAGGGAATGAGCGATGTCGACTGGGCTGACGCCGAAATCGCTTATTTCAGCATATCTTCAGAAGGTGCATCTCCCGACCCATTCTCCCCTGCGATGAGCCCGGGAATTAAGGACACCACTTTCATTGGATATAACATTTCACATGATGCGGAAATAGAAATTTATATCTTGAATAATTTAACCGGAGATACAACAACCGTCCTCGGTCCTTTTACTAGAATAGAAGGAAGCAATACAGAAAGCTGGGACGGAAGTTCTCAAGGGAGCGGATTATACCCGTATATAATAAAGAGCCATTATGGATTCTTTGCAATGGATACTGTTGAAATAGATAATATCCAGCCTACGGGAATAATCTTACAGCCGGGGGAATGGGATACGATAACTACAGGTTCTCCTACTCTCGCCATAATAGGAACAGCAACGGATGCCAACTGGGAAGGAACTCCTGCTAATTTCGATCATTTCACTCTCGAATACGGAGAAGGCGAAAATCCTACGAGCTGGGATTTAATATCAGAAGGTGTTCTATTTATCGTCGAAGATATTCTCGGTTCTATCGATATAGCCGCTCTTCCTTCGGGAGTTTCCACTCTCAGACTAAAAGTTTACGATAAAGCGGGAAATGAATTTGTAACTTACAGGAGGGTTATAACCGTCTCTGCTCCCGATTTACTCGTATCGAGTCTAACAGCAGTACCCGAAAGTGTAGTGGAAGGAGATACGGTAATTATAACAGCGGATATAATAAATCAGAGTTCACTTCCTGCGGGAGAAAACTTAATAAAATTCTTCCTCGGAATACCTGAGAATGGAGAACTTATAAATGAAGTCTATGTTCCCGCACTCGGTGCCAATGAGAATATCTCTATAGAGATTAAACTGAGTTCGGAAGGACATCCGGGTGTTAATACTGTCTGGGCATGGGTCGATGCAGAGGATATTGTGGAAGAAGCAAACGAAAATAATAACCGCTTAATGACAACCGTCGAGGTAACACATCCGACTTTACCCGATTTAACCGTAGAAGATATTGAATTCCTGCCTTCCGATCCAATGGAAGGAGATATAGTAAATATAACAGGGTTAATTCATAATACAGGTGTTTCCGCATCAAATATCAGAGTAAACTTCTCATCGGATGGAAACTTAATAGGCAGTGAGATCATAAATGATAGCCTCGGAACAGGAGAGACGGTACCTGTAGAACTGGACTGGGATACATATGGATGGTCCGGTATTCACGATATAGAAGTTTATGCCGATCCCGATAACTTAATAGAAGAATTATCGGAAAATAATAATACAATGAATAAAAATATTAATATCGGTCCTTCAACCATTGTTCTTTCAGTCTCGACTGATAGGGATGAATACGGCGCTTATGATAGTGTCGGAGTAATATTAAATATAAACAATAACGGCGAAAACCCAATCGATTTAACAGTCGATTTAGCAATTAAAGAAAAAGAGGAGATAATTTCGACATTCAATATAACTTTGGAACCTCAGGGGGTAAAAGATACTCTCATTTACTGGAATACGGGTAGAACTCTCTGGGGAACATATAATGTTCTCGGAGAAGCAAGCCAGGGAGACAGACTGAGAGCCAGGGATGAAGATGCCTTTGATATAACCTCAGAGATTTCTGCGAGTCTTTCCCTGTTCAGTAATAAGTCATCATATCAATCATATGAAAACGTGGAGATAAACTCAACTTCGAAAAACACTTCCCCTAATTACCTCTTCGATGAAACAACACTCGAAATCGCGGTTATCTCACCCGAGAATACTACATTGGAGACATATTCACATCCATTCGGTCTTTCTATGGATGAAGTTGTAAACAGAAAAGATTTCTGGAATACAGAAGCATATCTGCCCGGTGAATACAAAATCAAAGGAATTCTTATCAATAATGATAATGGTTCTGTTCTCTCTCAAGACTCTCTGTGGTTTACTTTATCCGAGTCTATTGTCCTCTTAGGAGGAATAAACGTGATTCAGGAGAACATCCAGTGGGGAGAATACTTCGATGTTGCAAGATGGTTAAAAAATGCAGGAAATATAGATATAAGCGGATACGGAATAACAAACGTGATAGATCCGGTCACAAAAGAAGAAAAAGATACAATAACAACTCCTATTACGCTAATGATGGACTCAACCTACCTCGATACGCTAACAATGGAAAGCGATGAGTATTACGCCACGAAAGATTACCTTGTTTCGTTTGTGGTAGAAGCAGAAGGTGAAAATACAGGAGTTGGGATAGATAACATAACAATACTGGATGTCACGTCTCCTCTTATAACGGAAATACTATCTCCCATTGAGGACGAATATTATTCGAAAAACATGGAGGTAAGCGCAAGGGCCACGGATGATGTCAGCGGAGTTAAGAAAGTTGAATACGGAAGTGATGGCCTTTCATATAATGAGATTACAAGAGTAGAAGGAGACTCGCTTAACGGAGTGTATGAAGGCTTATGGGATAGTGAAGATGTCGAAGACGGAGAATATACCTTAACAATAAGATCGGAAGATAAAGCAGGGAATAACTGGAATACTTTATCGACTGATTTAAACCCGGTCGAAGTTAATATAAAAGTCGATAATACTGAACCGGTATCCGTACTTAACATCGGCACACCTCTTTATTCGCCAACCGTAGACAGTTCACAGCTCTATATCACTTCCGGGACACCCCTTGAAATAACAGCGGAAGATCCGGTTGTGAATGGCGTTTCTTCAGGATTAGATACCGTTTATTACCGTTCAAACAGCGGTACATGGAATGTCTATACAGATATATTTAATATAAGTACCGAAGGGATTAATATTCTTGAATATTACTCGATCGACAGAGCGTGTAACAGAGAAATAATCAAATCAAAGGAATTAATTGTGGATAATACGCCACCGATTACCACCCTCATTCCCGGTATCCCCAGCTATCAGCCAACATCTGGCAGCCCACAGCTTTATATCACTTCCCATACCCCTATCAGATTTGAAATAATCGAAGAAGGGTGTGGTGTAGATACGACATACTACCGCATTGATGACAATAGCTGGGATATATATGCCGGAGGGGAGTTCACTCTGGCTGATGAAGGAACTCATTTAATTGAGTATTATTCGATAGATAACTTGGGAAATCGAGAAGACATAAAATCCAAAGAATTAACTGTGGATGATTCTCCACCGCTATCCTACCTCGTTTTCGGAAACCCGAAAAGGATTTATAACGATACTCTTTATATCTCGCCTGAGACGCCTATTCTTATTGAGGCACAGGACACTTGCGGAATCGCGCATTCCTTCTACAGTGTTTCTCCCATACCCGGAGCCGTATCACCACAATGGATTGAAGCTACGGGTGAATTTTTCATTCCATACACTCCACCGCATTACAGATATATGATATCTTATTACTCGGTGGACAATCTCGGAAATACTGAAATATACAAGGATACTGTGGTTGGAATTGATTGTGAACCTCCGGTTACCACCCTTAATGTCGGTGATCCCCACTACGAGCCGGTGGCTGGTGGTTCGATTTATATAACCTCAGCTACACCTTTGAGTTTCATTGCAACTGATGATATATCGGGAGTAGATACGACATATTATCGTATTGACGATAGCGATTGGTATATATATAACGGAGGAGAATTTAATGTGGCAGACGAAGGAGTGCATCTTGTCGAGTATTATTCAATCGATAGAGCTGGAAATAGAGAGGAGGTAATTTCACAGGAACTTAGGGTCGATGAGACTTACCCGATATCCCAGCTTGCAACAGGCGATCCAAATTACGAACTTCCCGGCGATAGCTTACAGCAAACGCTTATCACTTCAAATACACCTCTTATCTTAACTGCCGAAGACCCGCTGTCAAACGGTGTCACATCCGGTGCAAAAGAACTGGAATATGAGATACAAGCGCTGCCCGCTTCCGGTCCAGAGGTTAGCATAGTCATACAAGGAGATAGTATCTTATTAACAATCACAGGTGAAGACGGCAATTATAAAGTAGATTATAGGGCTCGGGATAACGTTTTAAACGAAGAACCGTTTAATTCCAAATATTATGAACTGGATAATACGAAACCTTTAGCGCTGATTATTTCACCTCTCGATTCAACTCTAGTCAGTGATGAAATAACGATAATAGGAACGGCAAAAGATAAACATTTCAAGGAATATGTCCTTGAATACGGCGCGGGTATGGACCCTGCAGACTGGAATATTATAACTGTATCAAACGAAGAGGTTGAAGATTCCGTTTTAGGGAAATTCGACGTCTCCGTAGTCTCGGGAAACATCCTGACCGTAAGGCTAAGAGTGACTGATCTTGTAGGAAATGAAGGGATAGATGAGGTGATTCTCTGGAAAGGCGGCCTTATTTGTGAACTGGATATACCTTTGCACAAACCCGAAGGTGTAGATTATGACACTCAGGGTAATATTTACGCGACCGATAGAGAAGGTGGTGGAGATAAAAAGCGCTGCAAGGATATGGTTAAAAAGTTCGACCCATTTGGTAACCTTATATTTGAAATACCCGATAGATACGTACCGAATGATGTAGCGGTTACACCATGGAATAATATCCTTATATCGGAACAAGTAAGAAAGGAAATAACGGAATTCAACCAGTCGCAGGAATACTTGCGTTCGATTAAAAACTTAAAAGGTCCAGACGGGGTGGACGTAATAAGGTTAACGGATAGCTTAATACAGTTGAGTTGTAAAGGTAAAGGTGGAGGTGGAGATGAAGGCGAGTTGAAAAACATTATAATCGGAGTCGCGGATCAAACCGGTAAAAGAATCATATTGTACGATTCACTTTTCAGAAAAGCAAAGGAAATTGATATAACAAGGACTGGGTTGCGGTGCTCTTATCATCCTGAGGGCATATCGTTCGATAAACAGGGAAATGTTTACACATGTCTGATAAATGATGACAGAGTCAGAAAGTATGATTTAGACGGTAATTTACTTATGGAAATCACGGGATTTAATAAACCATCGGATATAGAAGTTGATTACCGTGGATATATATGGGTAGTTGACAGAAACAACGATAGAATACGATGCTTCGACGCGTACGGTAATCATCTGTTCAATTACGGAAAGAAAGGTAAAGGATGCGGAGAATTCAATAAACCGGAAGGAATAGCAGTAAACCATGAAAGATTGTATGTCGCGGATATGAATAACGACCGTGTTCAGGTTTTGCGATTCCCATTTTCAGTCCTATTTCCTGTTCTTTCGGGTAGTGGAAAAACCCGTCAGGAAGCGCTTTCCATACAGGAATGCGTTCCGTATCCAAATCCCTGTGATCCGGCTATAGAATTTTCAAATATAAGAGTGGTTGTTAGTAGGGACTGTGAAATAGAGATAAGAATATATTCGCTTACCGGTACATTACTCTGGGAAACTGCAATAACAGGCTTTTCAGGTATAAACGAGGTAACATGGAATGGTATGAATCAAGACGGTGAAGAAGTTCGAAACGGGGTTTATAACGTACTTGTACGTGCAATAAGTGGAAGTGAAAAGGTTGAGGAAAGAACGAAGATTATCGTTTATAGGAGGTAAACCTAGGGTATAGTTAAGAGGGTATAGGGTATAGACCCAAAACCCCACCCTAAAAGAAAAGGGTATAGTTAGGAGGGTCAAGAACTCCCAACCCTACCCCAAAAAAAACAAAGGAGAGAAAGTGTTTGGGTTTGAGAAATTAGATGTTTACAAGAAAGGAATTGCCTTTACAAAAGAAATTTATCAAATATCTGCTAAATTTCCAAGCGGTGAAAAATTTGGTATTACAAGTCAATTAAGAAGAGCTTCTGTTTCGGCAGTTTTAAATATAGCCGAGGGAAATGGACGAAGCACCAAAGAATATATTCATTTTCTCAATGTGGCAAGAGGATCTTTGAACGAATGTGTTGCTGTTCTCGATATAACATTGGCTTTGGGCTATATGAAGAAAAAAGTCAGAGATAAATTATATTCCAAAATAGAAGAACTTTCAAAAATGATAGGAGGCCTTATTAACTCTCTTAAAAGGAGGCAGGGATGATGCGTTTTTTAAAAAACTATACCCTATACCCTATACCCTATACCCTGATGGCACTTCTCTTTTTCCCATATTCGCTTCTTTCCTATGTCCAACTTGATTTACTAAGTCTCGGCGCGGGTGCGGCGAATATAGGAAGGGGAAATACTTATATCGGAGGAGAAATAACGAATATTTATTATAACCCCGGTGGATTACCTTTTATCTATAATTCAGACATTCTTTATCAACACACTGAACTCGATTTCGGTACAACTTATGATTATTTTACTCTTGGTACTACGATTAAACCTTTATCTTTAACGACTGCCTTTTCGTTTATGAGGATTGCAACAGGAGATATACCTATTACAGAAGCAGGGGAAGACACTATCCCCGGAACGAATTATCCCGAAATAATATATAGAGGTACTGCTTCGTACAGGGCGTCCTGTTATACCCTTTCGCTTTCAAGAAGAATTAAAGATTTTGGTATAGGAATTAACGGAAAATTTATTGATATGCTTTTATATCAATACTCGGGTACCGGCGTAAGTATGGATATCGGAGGATATTACCAGAATAAGCTTTTCTTTGGAGGTATTACTTTTAGGGATATACTGAATACCGGAATAAGATGGAGCGGCGGGATGAATGAAGAATTGCTGCCGGTTGGTTCTGCGCTTTTGGGAGTTACACTCTTGCGGGGAGAAGGATGGCTCGAAAAGGGAATAATCGTCTCCGGTAGAATAGATAAAGTACTTTTCCGCCAAATCGATCCGGTATATTACGCAGGGTTAGAATGGAGCGTTGCGGGAATTCTGCCGCTTCGGTTCGGTATCGAGGATAAAAATATTGCTTTCGGTATGGGATTTAATTCTGAACATCTGTACTTCGATTACGCCTATTCGACCAGAGAAGAAATAAAAGGCAATCATAATATTTCGATTGGATGGAAATGGTGAAAAACTCAGGGTATAGTTTGGAGGGTATAGGGTATAGTAAAAAGGGTATAGTATTTAGGGTATAGAGATTAGAATAATCGTAAAATAGAAAATGAAAAATGATATTAAATAAATTTAAAATTTACAAATTACAACTTACAATTTACAATTTTTAACGGTAGTTGGCATGCTTTCAATTATTTTCCTACTTTTATCAATTGCAAATTCATGGAATGTGGAGTTTACAGAACAAGTAAAAGTTCCTGTATCTTCGGAAGAAGTTCTTGAAATAAAAACATTTGGTGATTATACCTATTTTCTCTGCCGCAATAAAATCTTAAGAGAAGGGAACGGATTGATTCAATTCGGAACGTTTGGGATGGAAAGCGGAGAACTTGTAGAACCCATTTCTATGGATTTCGAAAATGGTTGGCTTTATATACTCGATTACGGCTCCAGAAATATAAAGATTTTCGATAGAGATGGAAATTATCTTTATGAAAGAGAAATCGAAACCGAGGAGCCGACTTCGATCGCGGTTTCAAATGAAAGACTCTTTATTCTGGACCCCCTGAGATATAAAGTCGATGTTTACGGAAAAGAGTCTATTTTGCATTCGTTCGGAAATTTCGGCAAAGGTGCGGGCTTTATAAACGAACCTCTCGATATAGATGTTTCAAGCGGTAAAGTTTATATCCTTGAAAAGAATAGAATTTCTGTTTTTTCGGAGTACGGAGATTTTATTCAAATGATAGAAATAAAAGAAGGAAAATCAATTTCAGTTGATAAATACGTCAGTATATCTACAGATAGTACAACATTCCTGTATGACCAGAATCTTGAAAAAATCGAGTGCTTTAAGGGAGCATTTTCTACAACTGAGGGGAAAAATTTATTTATATTTAAAAACAGCACGCTGAGCAAGTATGAGGTCGAAAAATGAATTGGACGCAGATGAACGCAGATCAAAAAGGATTTTTTGTTTTTACTATACCCTATACCCTAAATACTATACCCTTGAAATACCCTATACCCTCTCCTTGCAATATCCTATACCCTAAATACTATACCCTTTTAACAATACCCTATACCCTAAATACTACACCCTTTTCACTATACCCTATACCCTAATAACTATACCCTAAATGATGTTTTTACTTCTACTTCTTTTATCTGCCGAAAGTGACACAACAAACATCAATGATACAACATATGTTAACGTTACCGGGAGAAGCTCTTTTTTTTACCAGGGCAAATATCTGCTCGAAGGAGTTACCCCTCCCGAATTTTATCCGTTTACTCTCAGAAACAACGTCCTGCAGCTCAATGTGGACGGCAAAATACGTGGTAATCTGGATATAGAAGGGGAAGCCTATCAGGGAAGAAGGAAAGAAGAAAATACTGCTTTTTTTACCATCAAAGGAGAGCATGTGGAAGGCTCTATGGGCGATATTCCGGTATCTCTTGGCGGACTTCTTATTCAAAATAAACATATTAGAGGCATAAAATTAGGCTTGAAATCTTCTAAATTGGATGGAGAAGGATTTTATTCCTTTCCGAGAGGAACTTCTGCCAAAGAAAAAATACAAGGAGATGGGACTTCCGGACCTTTCCAACTGGCCAATTCTCCTGTAGTAAGAAACACCGAAATCGTGAGAATCGGCGTCGGGCTTGATTTAAAAAAACTTGAAAAGGGAACCGATTACCGCATAGACTATACAATCGGAAGAATAACCCTGATAAACAAGATTCTGGAACCTGAGGAAGCAATGGAAGTAGAATATGAATACGAAGGAGAAGAAGGAAAATCTCTCTCCGGCGGGCAGATTTCCATCAAACCGTTCGATTTTTTATCCATGGGTGCGGGAGGGGTAAACACAGGTGGATATACTGTAAATACAAATATAGGAAAAGAAGACTTACATCTGAATGTTGAAGGGGCGGATGATGGTAATGGCATCAAAGGGTTAAGAGTAGATGGAGGAGTGAGAAAAGGTATCTTCGACATTGGTGGTACTTACAGCGGAACAGGTGACGAGTTTAACGTAATCGGAAAAGGACTTGAACCGGGTGAAGAAATAGTTGTAAACGGTTCCGTGACGCCTAATTCCGATTTTGTTATAATTTCTTCTTACAGGGAAAGAAATAATGAAAACGATAGAATGCTACAGCTAAATTTAAAAAATTTTCAGTATAATTATAAAAGATATGAGGGATTTAATTATTATTCCTCTCATAGTTTAACGGCAAAACAGAAAATCGGAGAAATTAACTTAAGAGGCAATGCAGATTACGAAACAAGAGATTCTCTCGATATTTATAAAATCGGCGGCGGCATCGATTTCAGTAAGCAAGCCTACGGTATTAATATAAACGGTTCTTACGGAAAGGGAGACTTCAAGGAAACAAACGGAGAAGGGAAAATCTGGTTCACGCCAATAAGAGGAATAAGTGTTTCAAGCTCGGCTCAGGTGAAGAGATCCGACCTTTATTCCCCCATAACTTTACTAAAGTCAAATTACAATTTTTCTTCTCTTAAGGTATTCCGTTCAACAGGACAATATACCATTCAATCGGTGAGGCGTAATCCCGGGGAAGAAGATGAACCTGGACGACGGGAAACAGGTTCTTTTAGATTCGACAGTTATCCTCTTGAATGGTTTACTTTATCATATAATCCGAGTTTCACCAAATCCAAAAGTCTCACCTCGGGTACGGTATTTCAGAATTCAAATATTCATAATATAAATACGAGAATTCGTAACAGATTTGTCAGCATCGGTGCAATAAAGGAATGGAGAAAGAGTTATTCTTTAAATTACTATGACGTAAAGACGCAGGACAACAAGGAAGAAAGAGAGCGGCTTAATATAATGTGGGCTCCCATTACAGCTCTTTCCGTAACGGGTGAATACTCCAACGTTGATGGAGACGGCCTTTATAGAATGATATATCCGACGTCGGAAGATTCGCTTGGAGATACACTTATTCAATACAGAACTAGAAAAGACAGAACTTTCGGCTTAAATACAACTTACTTATTTTCAGGAAAAGGTAAGGCTTCAATCAAGTATCAAAACAGAAGATATGAACTGCGTATTCCGGATTCTCTTCCTACAGCGACAATCGAAAATAAATTTTCACTTAGAGGAGAAGAACGGTTTATAGAAATACTTAATCTTTACCAGGAAATATCCTGGGCTCATAGAGAAGGTCTTGAGCCTTTCATATCGAGCGGCGGAGAAATAAAATACCAGGTAATTGGGTTTGAAACGGGTCTTAGTCTCATTCCGCGAGATGAAATAAAAGGCAGAATATTCTTCAGTTATGAAAATGCTTATGGAGAAGCTTCTCTTGAAAAAAAGATAATCGGTTTCGATATCTATTTAAGCCCCGGTCCTATTTTCTTTGACGGAAACGGGAAATACGATATCTGTTCCAATCCGGATTATAAAACATTCGAAGTATCTATTAACGCGGGTATAAGGGTAGAGTGAAGAGGGCATACCCTGGTCCATGCTACCAGAAGTCATCAATTTCCCCCTTGACAAAGGAAAAAAGATACTTATAATATTAAATATAGAAAATAAATAGTCTTTTATTTTTCTAATATCGTATTTTAAAAAATCTTTAGCAGAAACGTTTTAGTTCTAAAAGTTCTAAATATATATGAAATAAAAGTAGAGTGGCATTTTTTAATGTCGACCTGCAATTGGATTGAGGTTTGATTATAAAAAAAATTAAAATTTACAAATTATAATTTAAATTTTTAAATCCTTAGGTAAGGAGGAGGTATGAGAAAAACAAACGAATATGATGTATTTAACATATCTCATGAAATGGCATTGGAAATATACAAATTGACAAGAAATTTCCCTGAAGAAGAAATATACGAGCTTGTAAGTCAATTAAGAAAGTCGGCATATTCTATACCCACGAGACTTGTAGAAAGTGACGGAGAAAAGGGAAAAAAAGAATTTGCCCATTTTATAAGTATAGCTCTTGGTTCATGCGAAGAAGTCAGGTATCAATTATTACTTTCAAGAAATCTTGGATATATAAACAAGAAGGATTACGAAAGAATTGAAAACGAATATGAACGGATTGAAAAAATGCTTTCAGAATTGTTTTCACAAGCCACGGAGAGCAGTTAGCGGATAACCTGAATCCCAAATCATTGCCACAGAGAACACAGAGACCAGAATAGGATTAGAAGTAGTGCAAGTTAGAAGTTCAGGGATTAGGAATTAAGTGGTAAGTGTTTTTCTTAATCCTTGCTTTTCTTCGAAGCCTTTCATCTAATCCTTAATCCTTGCTCAACTACCTGCCATTCAGCTAATCCTAAAAGTGATTCAACAATTTAACCATTTAATTGATCTGAAGGATCTAGAATTTGGTATGGGGTATCAGGTCCCTTACAATAGGGGGTTGACAATAAATTACCGAAAACTATATTATGTTTGACGCGGGGTGGAGCAGTTAGGTAGCTCGTTGGGCTCATAACCCAAAGGTCGTGGGTTCGAATCCCACCCCCGCTATAATACTCAGGGTATAGGATTTAGGGGGCAGGGTATGGAAAAAACAAAACCAAATCTTTTTAATTTTCTTTTTATTAATAATTTTGGTTTTAAATGGGTATACAAAATCTGATTTTTAAAATTATAGTTTCTTTAATCATAGGATATTTATTCGGATCTATTCCAAACGCTGTTATAATCTCAAAGTTTAAAAAAACCGATATTAGAAACATCGGAGATGGTAATCCCGGAGCTGGTAACGTCGCGAGAGAACTCGGCATTTTATGGGGCATACTTGTGTTTGTTTTGGATGTCTTGAAAACGATCATACCAATGGTTCTAGCCGATAAAGTATTTCTGTTGAGTCTTTTCTGGGTGGGCATAACAGGTCTCTGCGCTGTAATCGGGCACTGTCATTCTCTGTTTTTATCTTTTAAAGGAGGGAAAGGCGTAGCATGCCTGGCAGGAGTACTTGCCTACATATTCCCAAAATTCTCTATTATAGCGA
The DNA here is from genome assembly GCA_964525555.1 of uncultured bacterium. GTDB lineage: Bacteria > Hydrothermota > UBA3072 > UBA3072 > UBA3072 > JAFGHJ01. Next base: position 68,392 of record CAZGHN010000004.1, on the reverse strand, counting down.
TAGCGGCTTTTTTCCTGATTCAAAAAAGCCCCCGAAATATTAAAACTGTTCTACCAACATCTCTCATAGCTCTCGGCCTATGGATTTGGATTTATTGGAACTCTATACCATTTTTCGTTCCGTTTGTGCTGATATTTCTGACTGTAGGAATTCTTTTGAACATAGATATAATTAAAGAAATCATATCGCGAAAAACCGCTAATAATGGAAAAATTAAATATAAAAATGAAAAATGACAGATCAAAGTTCAAAAAAACAAAAAAGAGCAACAACGAATTACACGAATAACACAAATAAAGACAAAAATACTATGTCTTTTATAAAAGAATTTATTGTTAATTCATTTGTGAGATTTGTGCTATTTGTTGTTAAAAAATGGGATGTGGGGTACAATAATAAAATCTCTGTGGTTTGTTTTTTAAAAAAATTTGATTAATATAAGTATTAAAGGAGGAAAAAAGTGATATTAAAAAGAAGAAAAATTTATAGAATTGGAGCCGGTATTGTATTTCCTCTGGTTTATTATTTTTCACCAAACAAAATTATAGTTGAAATGCTAATTCTCTACCTTTTGGGGATAATGACAACCATTGAAGTTATGAGATTTATATCTCCAAGTTTATGGCGAACAATGGTTGAACATTCCAAAGGAATATTGAAAGTAAGAGAAGGGTATATCACCGGGACAACGGCTCTTCTCATAGCAAATGCAGTAATAATTGCGTTTTTCGATAAGCAAGTAGCTATTGTAAGTTTAATATTCATGCTTTTCGGGGATGCAGCAGCCGCTATCATCGGAACAAAATACGGAAAAGTAAAAATAGGGGACAAAACTCTGGAAGGAAGCCTTTCATTTTTTATAACAACTATGATTCTTGCCTTAATCTTTTATAGATGGACAGGAATCCAGATCCCTCTTCTAATCTTAGCTTTGGGAGCAATTGCGGCTACTATCACTGAAGCTCTGCCAATCGAAATAAACGATAATTTAACTGTAGCACTGGCGGCTGCGATCGTCATGCAGATGTTCCCCATTGTCGCGCGGATATTCATGTAAATTCTACCACAGAGAACACAAAGCCATAAAGAAAATTAGCCACGGATACACCCGGATTTTTCTCTTGTTTTACTTAATTAAAACTAAAACCAAAGACCTAAAACCTAGGACCTACTTTCTTCCCTTGAAATTGTGGTTTTTATTCCGCCACGGACATTAACTTTCAATTCGACAAAAAGATATCCTGGCTTTAAAACAGATTTAAAATCCTCGAAAATTATGTTTAAAAGTGTTTCATGAGTCGTCCTTAGATTTCTGAATTTCTCTATATACAACTTAACACTCTTAAGTTCTACAATAAATTTACTCGGCTTATATTTAATCTTAAGCCTATAAAAATCCGGATGGCCAGTAAAAGGGCACAGTGCGGTAAGCTCTGATGTTTTAAATTCGACCGGGTAATCTGCTTCCGAAAATCTGTTTGGAAGTTTTTCTAATGTTTTAATTATTTTTTTTAACTTTTCAAAATCTTCAGACATTTACTTAAGCTGAGGGAAAAGAATTACATCCCTTATGGAAGGCTGATTCAAAAGAATCATAATAATTCTGTCGATTCCGAGCCCCAACCCACCGGTCGGAGGCATACCGTAAGACATGGCCGACAAAAAATCCTCGTCAAGAGATTCAGTCTCAAGATCTCCCTTTTCTCTAAGTTTTGATTGGCCCTCGAAGCGCTTTCGCTGTTCGATTGGATCGTTTAACTCGGAATACGCATTACCTATTTCCATCCCGAAAAGGAAAGGTTCAAACCTCTCGACAACTCCTTCTTCATCTCTTTTATCCTTGGCAAGAGGAGAAATATCCTTGGGATAATCCATAATAAATGTCGGTTTATCGATTGTAGGTTCTACCACCTCGGAAAATATTGCATCAAGCACTTTTCCTGATGTATAAAGATCTTTTGTTTCTATATTTAATTTTTTAGCTTGCTTTTTAATTTCGCTAAATGACAAGCCTTTAAAATCAACTCCTGTTTTCTCTTTAAGTACGGTATAATAGGAAAGACGCTGCCATCCTTTCTTAAAAGAAACCTTTTCTCCCTGATATTCTAATTCCTTAGAACCTACAAAGCGTTCAAGGAGCCGTTCGAAGAGTGCCTCAACAATATCCATCATATCATAGTAATCCGCATATGCCTGATAAAGCTCTAACATGGTAAATTCAGGATTATGCGAACGGTCGACACTCTCATTTCTAAAATCTTTTCCTATCTCGTAGACTTTTTCCATTCCTCCTATTATCAACCTCTTTAAGTACAACTCGTAAGCAATACGGAGGAATAAATCTTTCTTAAGTGATTCCTGATAAGTCTTGAAAGGTTTTGCGAAACCTCCTCCATATTGAGGTTGCAGAATAGGAGTTTCTACTTCAATAAATCCCCTCTCGTTCAAGAAATCCCTTATTTCCTGAATTATGCTGGTACGTGCCTTGAAAACTTTTACGCTTTCCTCGTTTGCAACAAGATCGAGATAGCGTTTTCTGTAACGATCTTCTCTTCCGATGAGTCCATGCCATTTTTCCGGTAAAGGATGCAATGATTTAGCAAGAACAGTTAGCTCTTCTACCAAAATCGTAACCTCTCCGGTTCTGGTCTTCATGAGTTTACCTTTTACTCCAATAAAATCTCCTATATCAAGCAAACCAACCACTTCGTAATCATCGGCAAGAGTATCCTTATTAAGATAAATCTGAACGGAATCGGAAGCATCCTGAATATCAAAAAAAGTACTTTTTCCGTGACTTCTTATACGCATAACTCTACCTGCTGTAATTACTTCTTTATTCTCAAGTTTTTTAAAACTTTCTTTTAAATCTTTGTTGCTATGCGTCCGCTGGAATTTATAAGGATAGGGATTGATTCCCTTCTTCCTTAAGGCATCCAAATGTTCCTTTCTAAATTTTACTTGATCGAGTGTTTCATCCATGTTCGGAATATATTAAAAGATGTAATAATGTCAACCGTATTGAATCATGAGCCGAATCTCAGGTAACGGATACCAAATTCCAGATCCTTCAGATCAGTGAAATCGTTAAATTGTTAAATAGTTTAATAGTCGAATTGGGATTTAGGATTTAAGCGAAAAGCAAATAGCGAATAGCTAATCGCTTAATAACTAAATATACGAAATCTTTCCTTTTCTTTTTTTAGGCCTTTCTCCCGTAAGCTGCTCTTTTTGAGATCCTCCCATTTCTCCTGACAATACAGAATCCCATAAATCATCGCCTTCTTCAGAAAAGACTTCTCCAAAGTGATATGAAATTTCTTCTTCTACCTCTTGTCCGGACATTTTTTTACTTAGAATCTCTATTTTCTTTTTTACATCTGCAAAATCCTGGTCTATCTTTACTATCATTTTATATTGCTCAAGTGCGTCCGAATATGCCTCCTGCCTGACATATAAATTGCCCAAATGATAATAAAAAGCAATTTTTTCATCTTGCCGGAAATTATTGGTGGATATAACCATATTATAAATATCTTCGGCTCGTTTAATTTCATTTATCAACTCATGACACAAACCTAACATTTCAAGAGATTTCAATCTCCAGGATTTCTCTTTCATAGATTTTTTAAACTCATCTATTGCTTCCTCAATCAAATCCATTTCTTTATAAGTAATTCCAAGATTGAAATGCGCAGCATAATCATCCACACCCAATTCTTCCTTCGCTTTCTTTTTAAACTCAGATAAAAGAGTATCAAGCGAAGGAGCTCTCCCCTCCTCGGTCACTTCTTCTAATTTTATAGTTTCACTTACTTCTGCTTCAAACAATCCTTCAAAATCAAGACTACTCTTCACTTCAGCTTTTTCTACTTTGGCAGTTTGCTTCTTCTTACCTCCTATTTTACTTAGAATAGGAGCATTTGGGTCAATCTTCACTATTTTATCCAGAATTTTTTCGGCTTCCGACTTTGCTTTCTTTCTATCCAAACATTCGTAAAGAGAAGTATAAGATTCAACCGCTTTCTCTCTACTATTCAGTTTTAACGCACTTTGAATCATTTTCTGTCGGGAAATTATACTAAAACCGTCCAATTCTGTTATTTTCTTATATATATCATAAGCTTCAGGAAAATTACCTTTGTTAAAATTAGCTTCAGCAGCTTTATTATAATACTCTAGAGATTCTTCTGTTGAACCAACCGAATCATAAAGCTCCGCAAGATTAACCCAATCTTCCCAACCAGAAACGGATACCTCAATGTCTTTTTTCTCTGAATCTTCTATTGTTTGAATAAAATCCGTTTCCTGCAGTTCCGGTTCTTCTTTCTCTTCTCCCATATCGAATAAATCCTTGGTGCTTTCGAAAAGAGATTCGCCAACTGGTGTTTTTTCTGCTTCTTCTTCCGCTCTTTCAATCGCCTCTTCGACTGCTTCAACCAAACCAATTCCCTCCTGCTCGAATTCTACAATCATCTCCTCGGGAACTTTCTGTTCTTTTACTTTATCTGTCTTTGGAGCTTCAAGTTCTTCTTCTACTTTACTCTGGGTTCCACTTGGAACACTACCTAACTTTGAAGATAAAGTTCTAATACGGGATTCAATTTTCTCAACCTCTTCAACCCTTCCCTGTTCTTTGAATATATTCTTTATTTCTTCTAACTCTTTAACTGCCTCGTCTAGTTTATTCTGGTTTTGATAAATCTCAACCAGTTTCATACGAATTCCTATTTTCTTCGGAGTTATGTTTACAATCTTCTTGAGGTTTTCGAGAACCCCCTCAATATCTCCTTCACTCTTGTATAATTCCGCTAATTCCTCATAAGAAGCTACAGCATCTCCTAACAACCCCTGTTTTTCATATAGAAAAGCAAGTTCATGTTTAATCAATAAATCATCTTCGCCAAATCTAATTAATATCTGCGCAATAGCTGTAGCATTCTGATAATATTCAGCCTCCCTATACTTCTCGAGTGATTTCCAGTAAAATTCTACCGCTTTTTTCTTGTTACCTAATTTGTTGTAAAGACTGCCAATTTCTTTTGAATTATTAGGATCATCCGGATCCGAATCGTAAATTCGTTCAAGACATTCAATCGCTCTTTGAACGTCTCCTTTTATTTTTGCTTTACTAGCCTCATTTCTCAATGCGGCTATTTCATTTGCTTTGAGCATATTCTTTTAGGTCAATCCCTATTAAGCATTAGTTCTTCTCCAACTCTCCTTATAATTGATTCCTCTACGATTTTCTTCTTAAGGAGAGCTCCTTCTAAAAGAGCATTGTCACAAATAACATTAATTACCCTGGGAACACCAGAAGTAAAATCATATATTAATTTATGTGCCTCATCACTAAATATTCTTCCGGTAGCACCGGACTGTTCCAACCTATAATTTATATACTCTGCAGTTGAACTAAGTGTGAGTGGAGGAAGACTTACAACGGTCGAAACTCTCTGCCTGAAAGATGCATTATCTTTTATTTTCTCGTACATATCTCCCATACCACTTAAAATAATTGTTACCAAACGATATCCTTCAAGTTCTAAATTCAAAAAACCTCTTATCTCTTCAATGACTTCAGGATTCGTTATATTATTGGCTTCATCTATAAGAACAATAGTCCGTTTGTTAGACTTGTATCTGCGTTCGAGCTCGCCTATTAGCTCTAACTTCATCTCTGTCCTTCCCTTGGAGTCAAGTTTCAGGCCAAGCAATTCTCCCAACTTTTTATTAAACCAAATAGCGGAAAAATCTGGTTGAGTAAGTGTCATTAAACTTCCGTAATACTCTTCTTCTTCATCAAGGTCGGCAAAAATTTTCCTGATAATAGTTGTTTTACCACATCCAACCTCACCTGTCAACAGCCCCAAAGCCCTATTCTTTTTTACAACATGCAGCAACTTAACAAGAGCTCTAGTATGTTCGGGACCGCTATAAAAGAAATCCGGATCAGGGATATCACGGAAAGGTTCCTTATCCAATCCGTAAAAAGCTTCGTAGTTCATCTATTTCCCCCTAGAGAAATACAATTTTTTTCTCTTCAAAACCTTCATCTCTTTTGCTTTCATCCCCAACTGTCACTTTTTTCTCTTTATCTAAAAAAACTTCCTTGGAAACCTCCTCTAATCTTCCTTCTGCTTTTTCTTCTTTAGACAATAATCCAAGAAGTTGCTTGACATCTTTAAAATTCGGATCTATCCCGTATATCTCTTTTAATACATCTTCTCCTATTTTAGATTTACCCGCACTCCTTAAAGACTCAAAAATTGAATACATTTCCTCAAGTTTACCGACGCCTTGCAATTCCCGTGCAAGGGTGAGAGAATCTCCAAAAGAACCTTGCTCTCTTAACAGCGCGACCAATAATCTCTTGGAATTGTGCGACCTATCCAATTCCAGAATCCTCCTATAGTTAGCTTCCGCCTCAGCAAATAACCCTTCTCCATGAAAAGCTTTCCCTAAAGCATATCGTAAATCTATTTCATCTGTAGGGGATTTTGCTACATAATCTTTTAGCTTCGGAATAATATTATCGTTCTTACCGGCAAACGATAAATTACTTACTTTATTATCTGTAGGATAATTCTGTTTGAGGGTATTTAAAACCCGCTGTGCTGCTTCCATATTACCAAGAAGAGAATAATATTCAAAAGCCTTTATATAATTATCTTTCGCTTCATCTGGCGAACCGATTTCCCAGAGTAGTTCACCCATTTCAAGAAAAGAATCTGCATCAAACTCGCCATCTATTTCAATTCCTGCTGGAGTAATTATTTCTTTTATTTCTTCGGGAAGGTCACTTGAAATAGCTACAAGATCTCCCAAATCTCCATTTTTTTCTATAAACTCTTCTATACGTCTTTTAACTTCACCATGAAATCCTAACCTTGCATATCCTACTATAACTTTAAGAAGATCCTCTAAATTCTTACTTTCCTTATAACACTTTACTGCATTAACTATATAGTTAACGTTTTCTTCTCTCAAAAAACCCTCCTAATTTTCTATAGAAACTCTATAGAAATTCTCTATTTATTAAAATAAACAATTTCAGATAAAAAGTCAAGTGTTATCGGATTTCCCATTGGTTTTCAACAAAAATTCTCACACAAAGACACTAAGACACTAAGTTTTGTTACGTTTAACGTGTTACTTGTAACGTTTAACGCACCTCATCCAAATCTTATTCGAAGAATCCAATATTATTTAACAAAAATCACTACGATTAAAGGAATAATAGAGTAAGCCATAAAATAGTAATCTTTCGAAGAAAAACGAAATTCATTAATTGTTGTCCTCTCTTTTCCAACCTGATATGCCTTAGCATGAAGACCAATAGCCAATTGTTCGGCTTTTCTTATAGAAGAATGTACAACAGGAAAAACCAATGAAAAAAGATCGCCACCCATTCTAATATAACCACACCTTGCTTTGTAAGCCATCATTGCCCTTTTTCCTTCTTTAAACATAGAAGGAATAAAACGGAAAACAAAAATCATAATCATAGGAATTTCTCTTAAAGTCTCAGATTTAAAACGGAAGAAAAAGCCCGATAAACTATCTGCAAAATCTATAGGTGATGTTGTAAAACCAAAAAACATGGCGCTTAAAACAAGTATAAGAATCCGCATTGAATATAATAATCCCTTGTGAAAACCCTCTAAAGTACCATTTAAACCTCCCAATTTGAATAAAACTTCTCCGGGAGTCAAGAATAAATGCAAGATAAAAGTTAATAAAAACAATACAAAAAAAGGAATGAACCCTCTAAAGATTTTCTTGGGAGGAATTTTAGAGAAGCAAAAAGGTAATATTACAGCTAAAGATAGCAAAGTGTTCGCAACAAAACTTCTGCCAAACAAAACGGCTATAAAACACGTAAAAACGAAAAGTAGTTTCGTTCTTGGGTCGAGTGAGTGTATTAAAGAATTACTGGGATAAAAAGCAAAGTTCACTTATAATCAAGTATACTTTTTATTAAACCTAAAAAAAGCGGAGAAGGATTTTCAAGACGAGCTTTAAACTCCGGATGAGCCTGTGTAGCGACAAAAAACGGATGATCGGGTAATTCCATAAATTCCATAAGCTTCTCTCCTTCTAAAGGCGTATGAAACCCACTAAAAATAACCCCAGCCTCTTCAAAATTTTTCACATACTCAGGATTAACTTCATATCTATGTCTGTGGCGTTCAAGAACTACAGGTTGTTTCTTATCTAGAATACCCAGCCTGAATTTTTCTTTTATTTCTTTCACCCTTTTTGCATCATATTTTAATCTTCCCGTCTTTTCATACAAATTGAAAACTTTCGTATTCTTCTTTAATTGTGCAGCATAGGCTCCCAACCTCATAGTTGCACCTATTCTTTCCTCTTCAAGAAGTTTTTCTTGTTTACCATAAAAATTTATAACTTTATACGGAGTATTGGGATCTGCTTCAATAGTATTAGCACCTTCAAGCCCCATAACATTCCTTGCATACTCAATAAGAGCAAGCTGCATACCAAGACATAAGCCAAGAAACGGAACTTTATTTTCTCTTGCATAACGAATACTGTCTATTTTACCTTCAAAGCCTTCCTCTCCAAAGCCCCCGGGAACTATTATACCATCAACATCAGAAAGACATCCTGTTCCTTTCTTTTCAATATCCTTGGAATCTATCCACTTAATATTTACACCAACTTTGTCTCCTGCTCCCGCATCTATTAAAGCTCTGGATACAGAAATATATGCATCTTTCAGGGAAAACTTACCAATATCAAGATACTTGCAAACCATTGCTACGTTTATATTGACCTTAGGATTCATTATTCCGTCCAATAATTCCGTCCATCTACTCCAATCAGGCTTGTTTTTAATTGGAAGGTTTAGTTTAGTAAGTAGTTTCTTTCCCATATTTTCCTTTTCGAAATTTATAGGAACTTCGTAGATGCAATCTGTATCAGGAGCAGAAATCACATAATCAGCCTCAATATTGGCATAAGTCTCAATTTTACCTCTTCTTACAGGATCAAGAGAAGTTTTAGCACGGCAAAGAATAATATCAGGAAGTATTCCATGTTCAGAAAGTTGTCTTATTGCCTGCTGAGTTGGCTTAGTCTTCATTTCATCGATATGGGAGGGAATCGGAAGATAAGAAAGCATTACTATAGCAACATTTTCCCTTCCCTCCATTCTGATAAGACTCCTTACAGCAAAAAGGTAGGGCATATTTTCATAATCCCCTATTGTACCACCAATCTCTATAACAGCGACATCGGTATTCTCTGAGGATTTTTTTATCCTTCTTATTATTTCCTCGGGAATATGCGGAATAAACTGAACGGTCTGTCCCAAATATTTGCCCGCTCGCTCTCTATCTATTACACTCTTATAAACTTGACCCGTAGTAATATTGTTTTCTTTAGGGATATCCTTAGACAGAAACCTCTCATAGTTTCCAAGATCCTGATCGATTTCTCCGCCATCATCGGTAACCCATACCTCTCCGTGTTCAGTTGGCCTCAAAGTTCCGGCATCATAGTTTATATACGGATCAATTTTAATGGCAGTAGTGGAATAACCATAATTTTCTACGATCTTACCTATAGAAGATGTAGCAATCCCTTTGCCAACACCACTTAGGACTCCACCCACAACTACTATATATTTTGAAGCCATCTTAAGAGATTCTCCTTATAACCTAAAAACCCATCTACTCTTAATTTTCTTCCTCCGTCTCAGATTCCTCTGATTCCGAATCTTCTTCGGCTTCATCCTCTTCAACCTCGGTTTCCTCTTCAGATTCGGGCTCTTTTGCTTCTTCCTCTACCTCTTCTTCATCCTCTTCGACTACATCCTCTTCAACGTCAGTTTCCTCTTCAGATTCGGACTCTTTTGCTTCTTCCTCCACCTCTTCCTCATCTTCTTCGGCTTCATCCACTTCAACCTCGGTTTCCTCTTCAGATTCGGGCTCTTTTGCTTCTTCCTCTACCTC
>CAZGHN010000004.1:263-58312 GCA_964525555.1 uncultured bacterium | reverse complement strand
TTCTTCATCCTCTTCGACTACGGGTTCTTCTTCTATTGCGGAACTCTCTTCTGTATCGACTTCGGCTTCCATTTCATCCGCGAATTCTTCCGGAATAATTTCGTCCTCTTCAACAATTTCTCCCAGTTCTTCTTTTTTCTTCTTTAATTCCTCGACCTTTTCTTTTTGTTCTTTTTGATACTCACGCTCCGAAAGAACCACATTTCGCCTATCCACATCGATTTCTATAACCTTTAACTTCAACTTATCTCCCAACGAATAACCTTCCTCTGGTTTCTTGATATTTTTCTTTGTTAGATGCGAAAATGGTACAAAACCCTTTAATCCTTTTCCAAGCGAAACTATCACACCTCTCGGGAGCATTTCAAAGATAGTACCTATAATATTGCTATCAACAGGATACTTCTCCGCAAAGATCCTCAACGGGTCATCCTTAAGCTGTTTTAATCCCAAAGAAATACGCCTTTCCCCCACATCAACCGATAGAACTTCACATTTGATTGTCTTACCTTTATCAAGGACGTCTCTGGGATGATTAATCCTTTGGGTCCAGGATATATCAGATATATGAAGTAATCCTTCAACACCTTCTTCCAATTGAATGAAAGCTCCAAAAGAAGTAAGATTGACTACTTTACCTTTAACAACAGAACCGACAGGATACTTTTCCCCTACATCCTCCCATGGGTCAGGAACCGCTTGACGTAAACCTAAAGAAATTTTACGAGCTTTTTCATCCACTTCCAACACAATAGCTTCTATCTCTTGACCAACCTTCATAACTTCAGACGGATGCTTTATATGTTTAGTCCAGGACATTTCAGAAACATGTATTAGCCCTTCGATACCTGAATCAAGTTCTATAAAAGCGCCATAATCAGTAAGAGAAACTACCTTTCCTTTAACCTGATTACCAATCTGATAACGCTCCATTACATTCTTCCAAGGATCTGGTTTTAATTGTTTTAAGCCTAAAGATACTCTCTTGGAATCTTCATCCACCTCCTTAACCTTGACCTTTATAGTATCGCCAATAGAAAGCATTTCGGAAGGATGATTGATTCTTCTCCAAGACATATCAGTTATATGCAAAAGACCATCTATACCATCCAGCTCTATAAAAGCCCCAAACTCTGTGATATTCTTAACTGTCCCTTCCACTATCTGACCTTCTTCAATCTCTTCTAAAAACTCCTTAACTCTTGCTTCCTGTTTTTCACTCAAAAGAACTCTTCTGGATACCACTATATTTCTTCTTTTAAAGTTCACTTTTATTATTCTTACATCAAATTTGTCACCAACATCTATATCTAACTCCCTTGCAGGCTTTAAATCAATTTGAGACCCCGGAAGAAAAGCCTCTGTTCCAAAAACTTTTACCATAAAGCCGCCCTTAACTCTTCTTACCACCTCACATTCAACAGGAGTGTCTTCTTTATGAGCTTCTTTTACCTGATCCCAAACCTTAATAAAATCTGCTTTCTTCTTCGAAATAGTTGCAAGCCCCTGGGACCCACCTATATCATCAAGATACACATCAATAACATCTCCAACAGAAAAGTCGGAAACAGAATCAAAATCCTCGATAGGTATAACACCCTCGGATTTTAAGCCAACATTAACCAAAACTTCATTGTCTGTAATCTTAACTATTCTTCCTTCAACCAGTCCAATCCCTGGTGATTCATTCTCTAGATATTTATCAATCAGTTTTAGCGCATCTTTCTCGCTTATCGGTTCAATTATTGAATTTAACTCTTCGTTCATGTAGTATTTCCTCCTTAGTCATATCAACACTTACATTAATTTCTTTTAACTTGTTTATTACTTCTTTAATAATCCAATCAGGGGTAGAAGCTCCTGACGCAACACCTACCCTGTCAACATGGGTGAACCATTCCTTTTTTATCTCTTGTGCTTCTTCTATATGATATGTAAGACAACCTTCTTCTCTAGCAATTCCAGCCAGCCTTGAAGTATTCGCACTTTTTTTACCTCCTACTATTATCATCATATCGGAATTTTTGGCAAGCTTTTTAACTTCTTTTTGTCTCCTGCTAGTAACATCGCATATAGTATTAAAAACTTTTATTTCCATAACTTTTGGCAAAAGGTAATTAACAACCTTTTTTAGCGCATCCTGTGATTGCGTTGTTTGAACAACCAATCCAATTTTATTGCCTTTTATTTCCAATCCTTCTACGGAATCAATCACACGAACCTTACCTTCTGTCTCTCCAACAATACTGATAACCTCCGGATGTTCCTTTTCTCCTATAACGTAAGTTTCATAACCTTCTGAAACAAGCTGTTTAGCCCTTTCCTGTGCTTTCTTTACAAGCGGACAAGTTGCATCTACTTCTTTAAGTTTCTTCTCTCTTATTTTCTTTAAAATTTTAGGATGTACTCCGTGTGAACGGATAATTATATATCCTTTTTCGATTTCGGATAGGTTTTCAGCGGCAACAATATTCTCTTTTTCTAATTTTTTAACCACTTGAGGATTATGGATAATATGACCCAGTGTGTAAACTTTTTCATCTGTTTCCTTTCTTACTTGATGTGCAATACCTATTGCCCTTTTCACGCCAAAACAAAATCCCATATTCTTTGCAAGTCTAATTTCCATCAAGCTAAATCCTTTATTTCTTTGATAATCTCTTCTGTAAACTCACGAGCGTTACTCATGGTTGGTTGTTTATGATCAGGACACATAGGATTACCAAATTTTACCGAAAGAGGAGTTTGACGTAAAAAATGCTTTAACATTGATTCGTGCGTTCCTGTAATTAAAACTGGAACTACAGGTACTTTTGTTTTAATAGAAAGATATCCTACGCCAGGCTGACCTGGAAGAAATTCATTTGTTTTTGATCTACTCCCTTCGGGAAATACGATTATGGCTTTTCCGGCCTTCAAAAGATTCACAAAAATCCTCATAGTTTTGATTTCCGGGTTTTCCGTATCGACTGGTATAGCACTTACGCTTCTTAAAATTAAAGAAACAGTCTTATTAATAAAAAGACTTTTTTTAGCCAAAAAGGTAACAGGCCGTAAAGAGATGCAACATCCTACAAGAGGCGGATCATAATTGGATCGGTGATTTGGAGCAATAATTACTCCTCCTTTAACCGGAACATTATTCGCCCCTTCTATTTTAAGGCCTAAGATTTTATAAAACAGAAGAAATATATGATAAGCTATATTATAAGGAATCGACGCCTTCATTAAGTTTTTTTATTTCGGAGATCACAATATCAACCTGCTCATCAATTGAAAGCCTGCTTGTATCAATTAAATATGCATCAGCAGCTTTTTTTAAAGGGCTCTCCTTCCTTGTTGAATCATGATAGTCTCTTCTTTCAAGATCTTTCTTCACTTCTTCAATGTTAGTCTCGTTTGTTTTCTCTTGTTCTCTTCTTTCAGCCCTGACATTTATATCCGCATTCATATAAAATTTTAAATCCGCATCCGGAAAAACAACAGTACCGATATCCCTGCCTTCAACTATTGCATTTTTATCACCGACTATCTTCCTTTGAATATCTACCAAGAATCCTCGAACTTCCTTCATCTTAGAAATAGGTGTAACAGCCTTATTGATTTTATCGCTTCGTAACTCATCGCTTACATCTTCACCGTTAACAATTGTTCTTTGTTCACCATTCACATTTCTAATGTCTATATTCAACTCCTCTAAAATCTGGGTGACCATTTCTTCATTATTGGGATCTATATCTCTCCCTAAAACAAAATAAGCTACTGACCTATAAGTCGCTCCGGTATCAAAGTATAACCAACCCAGTAGCTCTGAAACTTTTCTCGCTGTCGTTGTCTTACCTGATCCAGAAGTTCCATCGATTGCAACTACAAATCCCATAAAACATTATACAACTATATAAAAAAATTTCAAGGTGTCAAGTAAGATTAGTAAAAAAGAAGACAGGAGCCAGAAGTCAGAATCCTATCCCTACAGCCCCATTATTTACATGTAGAACATGTAGATATTGTAGTTTCTTTTTACTAAACCCTAAATCCCAAATCCTGAATTAGGACGCAGATTAAAAAGGATTTTTTGTTGTTACTACTTACCGCTAACTTCTAACTTCTTTCATTAAACATAAAGTTAGTTTTTTTCCAATTCAAAATTCAAAACTCAAAATTCAAAATTATCGACGTTCAACATTCAAAACTATTATCGTCCCTAATCCCAGCCCAACTTGCTATTTTCCCACTGATTCTCCAACTAATACTCCTTGACACAACAAGCATAACTACATAAAATAGGAAAGACTAAAAGGAGGTCAAATGAGTTTAATGTCGATTCTTGCTAAAGGTGGATGGACGATGATTTTTGTGGGCATTTCTTTATTTGTAGGCCTTTATTTCGCCATAGATCGTTTTATATACTACAGAAGAAGCCAAACTCCAACAGATGATTTATTAAAAAGAGTTTACGCCTGGCTAAAAGAAAAAAGCCCTGAACAAGCAATCAAGGAAATACATGACTTCGACACTCCTATAACCAGGGTAATGGCTAAAGGAATCATCTCCGGAAAAAAAGAAGCAATGAATGCAAGCGCTGCTATTGAATTAAAAAATCTGGAACACGGCCTTGGCATTGTTGCATCCATGGGTTCTATAGCCCCCATGCTTGGTTTTTTCGGTACCGTCCTGGGTATGATAAAAGCTTTCATGCAAATAGAAATACTCGGCGGAGGTGTTAACCCCTCACGTCTTGCAGGCGGAATATGGGAAGCTCTGGTAACAACTGCTGCGGGACTGGCAGTAGGCATTCTTTTTCTGCTTGTATACAATGCTCTTTCCGATAGAATGAACGGAATAATTAGAGATATCAATAGGGTAACCTCCGAAATATCTTCATTTATGGAGTAACAAAATGGAATTGGAATCAAGATTCAAACGCAAAAGCACTTTCCCTGTAATTTCTATGGCAGACATTGTTTTGCTTCTTTTAATCTTTTTCCTGTTGACCTCGACATATCTAATTCAACCCGGAATAAAGGTTCATCTGCCAAAAACGGCTACAAGAGAAGCTGCAAGTGAGGAAAAAATAACTATAACAATAACAAAAAGCGGAGCCGTTTATCTTGAAGAACAACCGGTACAAATCGCTAATTTTCCTTATCTTCTTAAAGACGCAGCAGACAAAGTCATACTAATAAAAGCCGACAGGGATGTCACAATAGATATGACCGTAAGAGTAATGGAAGCAATAAGAAAGAGCGGCGCCAGCAAATTCGTGATCGCAACCACTCCGGAAATAGAGTGAACATAAAAAAAATTCCTTTTATTACTACTATAATAACATACTCTCTTCTTATTCTATTCTTCTTCCTTGTTTCGATTAATGTAAGACCCCCTGAAGAAGAATTTATAACCCTCGGGTTTGATATAATAGAAGATATAGAGGAGATGGGATCGTATGCAAAAATAGGTGGGACCGAGGATATTTTCACGTTAGAAGGCGATATTCCTGTACATACAGGAAAAACAAAGAGAGCTCTGAGCCCACTTGAAAAACCTCTTTACGAAGTAGGAGAAACAGAAAGCGGCGAGAAGAAAGGCTATAGATTAGCCGGAGAACTTTCAAAAAGAAAAATAATACATTTTAAAAAACCGGAATATCCAGAAAACGAAAGTGAGAACACTCAAGTACAACTAGAAATTGAAGCCAATCCAGATGGAACAATAAAATCTGTTAAAATTATAAAAACAGGCGGAATCTCCTTCGATAAATCAGCGACTGAAGCCATAAGAGAATGGAGATTTCAGCCGTTAGCCCCAAATATTAAACAGACAATACAAAATGGTATTGTAACAATATATTTTGAAATAAAATGATTTTTCTGCTTTTATCTATTTCATTGCAGCACGCCACCGATCCCTTTGGTAAAAATATTTCAGGTCACAACAAATGCACTTTATCAGGCAAATCTATATATATTGCTGTTCAAGCTACAGAAAAAGGTAAACCGGCAGCTGACAAATGGGTTACATTCATACCTCACAACGGAAAAATTACATGTGATTCAGTAAAAACCGACAACGCGGGATTCGCCAGTATAGAATTTATTCCCGATGCCGGCGGTTGGATAGAAGCAAAAGCACAAAGTGCAACTATAGAAATTTATCCTTCAGTTTTACCAAAACAAAGCCTGATTCAATTTATACTCTCAGTAATAATCGGGACAATTCTCTTACTTATGGGTCTTGATCATCTAAACAAAGGTTTTTCTCGCTTAAGCGGAGAGAAAATAAGGCAAATGCTCTGGAAAATGACAAAAAACCCTTTACTCGCTTATATTTCCGGAATATTTGTTGCTGTACTACTAGAATCAAGCACATTAACAGGATTAATGTTACTCGGCCTTCTCGAATCTTCTCTTATCAAACTTTCAACTTCCCTCATAATACTTCTGGGAGCATCTCTGGGCTCTACCTTCACAGTACAGATAATAGCTACTGATATTATACAATTTAGCCCAATTATTGTCCTAATTGGATTTATTCTCTGGCAAATAAAAACAAGATTAAGTTACATTGGAAGAATTATACTTGGTTTTGGATTGATATTTTTTTCCATATGGATAATTAGGGATAATATCATACCCTTAAGAGAAATATTCTCTCTTGATATTAATCCCCTCTTGCTATTTCTTTCGTCCATAATTTTAACTTTTATTTTCCATTCCAGTGCCGCCACACTTGGACTCGTTATAGCTTTTGCTGGCACTTTGAATTTCTCATCGGTTATACCCGTTGTACTTGGTGTAAATTTAGGAACATCATTTACAATATTGCTTGGTTCTACACGATTTTCTTCCTCCTCAGGCAAGGCAATGGGAGTTGGATATGTTATATTAAAAACAATTTTTGTAATATTATCTTTATATTTGTTCTTATTGCCTGGAAATTTAATCCCTACACCAAGAGAAATTGCTAACCTTCACTCTCTTGTGAACTGCTGGGGATTTATTTTGATTCCTTTCTGTTTTCCACTTGCAAAGTTATTAAGAAAAATATATGGCGAAAAAAAGTCCAGGCTAAAACTGGATCCTCTTTTCCTGTCTTCTTCCACTATTGCCATATCAAAAGCTTATGACGTATTACGCGAATCCATGGAAGTTGTAGCAATCATGTTTAAGGATACGTTGGAAGTATTTAAACACAACAATGACGCTCTTCGAAAGCTCATAATTTCGAAAGATAATATTGTAGATAAAAATCAGGAAGAACTGACAGCTTACACATCCAAACTTCTCGGCAAAGAATTATCCCAAAGAGAAAGCAATAAATGTGTTACAATACTAAAAATATCAAACGAGATCGAACATATAGGTGATTTAATAAGTAAGAGCTTAATGAATTACGCAGAAAAGAAAATAAAACAATCATATTATTTTTCTAAAGAAGGATTTGGTGAGATAAAAAAATACCATGAAACCGTTTTTTTGAATATCAAGGAAGTAGAAGCTGCGCTCTGTTCAATGGATAAAGATATCGCAGGTGAATTACTTGCAAGACAGGAAAAAACCGATGAAAAATTAAGGAATTTCAGAGAGAATCATATCAATCGTTTAAAAGAAGGAAAAAAAGAAAGTATTGACACAAGCGCAATACACCTTGACCTTTTAAATGATTTTGACAGGATTAATTTCCACGTATACAATATTGCAAAAGCAATAATAGGTGAACTATGATTTCAGAAGGACATCTTGTATCTTGCGAAGAATTTGAAGGACCACTCGATCTTTTATTGTATCTTGTCAGAAAACAAGAAGTAGCCATAAGAGATATATCTCTTTCTCGAATAACAAGAGAATATCTGTTATTTGTAAAAGACCTGGAAGAAATCGATTTTGACGGAGCAGGGGAATTTATAAGGTATGCCGCTACTCTTCTCGCTATAAAGGCTAAAGGGATATCTCAAGAGGAACAATCTGAAGAAAACGTAGAAGACTTTGAAACAAAAGAATCACTTATCGAAATGCTAACTAAATACAAAAAATACAAAGGAATAGGAATCTACCTCGGAGAAAAACTAAATCTCACAAATAGAATGTTCCAGCGACCGAATAGAGATATCGAAAAAGAAATTCCTATTCCTATCGATGGATTAAAACTTTTTCTCGAAGAGATAAAAAAGAAAGATCCTTTTAATCCCCCAACAACGATTTTGTTTCATATCGACCACTTGATTGATAATTTAATGGAAAATCTTAAAAAGCTCGGAAAATTTGTATTTTCAAAAATAACTTCCACTGCTGACAGCAAAGAAAAAATAGGACTTTTTTTCGCTCTCTTAGAAATAGTAAGAAGAGGAAGGGCAAAAGTCTTCCAAAAAAAACCTTTTGATGAGATATTTGTAGAAAAAAAATGAATATTAAATATAAAAATTTACCAAAAAACACGAAAAATTTTTTAAAGAAAAGAGAGGTAACAAACCAGAAAACGCTTGATAGATTTCTTACCCCTACTTTAGAAAATTTACGTCCATCCGATGAGGTTCTCAAATCAGGAGCAAAAAAAATATACGACGCAATAAAAAAAGGAAAAAAAATTCTTATATGGGGAGATGCAGATGTAGATGGCATAACCTCTACTTTGATAATGGAATCATTGTTCAGAAAACTTTTCAAGATTGAAGTTCAACATTATATACCTGATAGACAAAAAGAAGGTTACGGTCTCTCAAAAGAAGGAATCGATAAAGCATATAAGAAAAAAGTAAATTTAATTATAACTGTGGACTCGGGGACCGGCAGTTACAATGAGGTAGAATATCTAAAGAAAAAAAATATGGACATTATAATAACAGATCACCATGAATTAAAAAATAAACTACCCCGGTCTTTAATTCTGAATCCAAAACTTAATTCTTTCGGATACAAATATCTTTCCGGTGCAGGCGTTGCCTTTAAAATTGCGGATTACATATTATCCGATTGTCTGGGCAAACCTTCCACGGAGTGGGTAAAGGAAATACCTGAAATACCTGCATATGCATTGATAGGAACTGTCGTTGACAAAGTTCCTCTTCTAGATGAAAATAGAATAATATATACCGAGGGTCTAAAATGTTTAAAAAAATCTACTAAACCTTCATTTAATTTACTATCCCAAAAAAGCAATATCTTAAAAGCACTAACTCCGCTCGTTTCGGGAAAAGACCATCTAACATGGGAGTTTTTCTCAAGCAGATCTATTGATAAGGCAAATAGTATCTACGAAATGCTAAAAATCAAACACTCTGAATGGAACAAACATGCCAGAACAGCATTCTCATCCATAAGAAAAGAACTTGACAACGGACATCTGGCAATATTTAAAAATAAACTCGATTACAAAATTGCAAATAGCGTAGCTAACAGAGCAAAAGATTATACTAATTTCCCAGTTTTCATAATTTATTCATTAGGATCTAAAATCCGCGGAGAGGGTAGAAGCCCTAAGGGCTTTGACCTTCTCTTTGTCCTTGAAAAAATAAAAGACCTATTAATCGATTACGGCGGACACAAATGCGCATGTGGATTCACATTAAAAAAAGAAAATTTAGAAAAATTTATTGAAAGATCGGAAATCCTCTTAAAAAAACACAAATCAAAAAAACCTTACGACTCAAAACTAAGATTAAATGAAATAACACAAGATTTTAAAAATTTAATAAAAATGACAGAACCTTTTGGTTACGGAAATCCTCCACCTGTTTTTTTGATTAGTAATTTGAATTATGAAAAAAATGAAAAAAAATATTTTCTTTCCAACGGAAAATCAAAATTGCTGCTCGATGAAGTTAAAGAAATGCCTCCACCATCCAAAAAAGTAAATGCTTACATAGAAATCAAAAATCAAAAAATAATTCTAAAAAAATGGGAATGGATAAAAGAATAAAATTAGATAAAAATCTTGTTATACTTCTTGCTATACTATTAGTAGCAGGAATTTTCCTGCAATATACTGCAAACTACCCTGGAGATCAGACTTTTTTCAAGAATCATCTAATTTGGATAGGTATATCTCTCTTCTGCGGCTTCTTAATGCTTTCTTATCCTCTTAATGGTATGAAGGACACCGCACCTATTTTATATGTAATAGGAATAATTCTTCTAATAATCGTAATTTTCTTACACGGAACCGATGGAAGATGGATTAGAATTGGCTCTATTCAATTTCAGCCTTCTGAAATAGCAAAAATTTTCTTTATAATATTTATGGCAAAATTGCTATCGAAGCTGGAAAATAAAGAAATATATATGACAGATTTAAGAACACCCATATTGATTGCCGCTATACCTACACTACTTGTTTTTATAGAACCCGATATCGGAACTTCAGCAATCTTCGTATTCATCTTCCTGGGCATGATAAGCACTCTCAATATAAGCATTCCAAGGTATATACTTTTCATATCACCTTTGCTCTCTTTCTTATGCGGATTCAATCTTATTTCCTGGATTTTATTTATGATAATGCTAGTTGTAACAATAATAATATCTGATCTAGATCTACGATCTGCCATAGGTGTTTTTCTTCTAAATTTGGCTACAGGGGCTTCGACACCAATCATAGACACTTTGCTAAAACCGTACCAAAGGGATAGGCTCTTGAATTTTTTGAATCCCTCATTGGATCCAACTGGGTCAGGCTGGCAGTTACTCCAGTCTAAAATATCGATCGGTTCAGGAGGAATAATAGGTAAAGGATATCTTAATGGTACAATAAAAAACCTGGGGTTCTTACCTCAAACAAGAACAGATTTTATTTTTGCTGTTTTAGCCGAAGAATTTGGATTTCTTGGAACCATTTTCATTATTACTCTTTTTACTTTATTACTATTAAGGATTTTATATATTGCACAACACGCACAAAGATCTTTCGGGAAATTTCTTGCATATGGAATTTTTTTCTATTTTCTTTCTCAAATTACAGTTAATATTGCCATGACCGTAGGGCTTCTTCCCGTTGTAGGATTACCACTTCCTTTTATAAGCTATGGAGGAACTTCTCTTTTAATCTCCACAATCTCGATAGCCATTATAATATCTATCAAAAATGATTCCGTTGTTTAGATTTATATTTGATTTAGAAAGATTTGTATTTCCACCTTTTTGTTTAATTTGTAAAAACGAGCTAAGAAAAGCACAGGTAGTCTGCAACCGCTGTTTTGATAAAATCCATTTTATTTCCAGGAAAAAATGTAAGATATGCAGTAAACCATTAAAATCCGGCACCGTATGTGGCAAATGTAAGAAAAAACGTCCATACTTCGATTCTGTAATTAGCTGCGGCAGCTATACTCCTCCTTTATCTGATATAATAAAAGTTTTTAAATATCAAAACAGACCTTCTCTTTCCCAGAGACTTGCACGGGTTATTTATTCGAATTACAATTCCCGTGCAAATATTAAAAACATAAATTATCTCACATGGGTCCCTATGCAAAGAGCGGAAATACGTGAAAGAGGATACAATCATAGTAAACTACTCGCCTTAGAACTTTCTAAAATTTCCTCATTAAAAAGCATTGATCTTTTATATAAAAAATCAAACATACCTTCACAAACGACTTTACCTTATGAAAAAAGATTCGATAACGTAAAAGACGCCTACGAAATCAGAGATAAAAACTTGAAAGAATTCAAGGGTAATCCCGAAAAAGGTATTATAATTATAGATGATGTGCTGACAACAGGAAGTACTCTAAACGAATGCTCCAAAAGACTAAAAGAAGCAGGCTTCCAAAAAGTCTTTGGCCTTGTATTGGCTACTTCTCCTTAACCAAACGATTATATTGAGCTTTTTTTCTTGCTGCTGTATTTTTATGAAGAACTCCTTTTTTGACCGCTTTATCAACAGTTGAATAAGCCGTCTTAAGAAGCTCTTCTGCTTTTTTAGGGTCTTTTTCTTCTTTTAACTTTCTTGTTATGTTTTTAATCCTTGTTTTGATGCCTTTGTTTCTTTGCCTGTTCTCTTCTGCTATCCTAACCCTTTTCTTTGCTGATTTTATATTCGGCACTAAACCTCCAATAAGTTTTAATTTCTAAGGCGGCACCCGGATTCGAACCGGGGGATAACGGTTTTGCAGACCGTTGCCTTTCCACTTGGCTATGCCGCCGATTTTAAAAAAGCGGGAAACGGGATTTGAACCCGCGACTTTCACCTTGGCAAGGTGACGCTCTCCCACTGAGCTATTCCCGCATGGCTTTAATATAATAAGTGTGCCGCCTTTGTCAAGCCACCCAACCAAGACACAGCACTAAATAAATAGCCACGGATTCACACAGATATACACTGATTTTTTTCAATCCTACCTAACTAATCCAAACCACAAATCGTTTTTTTAACGACCAGATTTAATCAATTCTCCGAATTTTCTGCCGAATTCTTCACCTTTCGCCAATTCGCCGTTTGTTGGCATTCCTATGAATTCCAGAGAATCCGTCAATTGCCAATTTATCGGTTCGACGATTTCTTTGATTTCTTTCAAAGCTCCTCCACTCCAACCGTAGCTTCCGAACATCGCAAATTTTTTATTCTTTACGCTCTTAAGTTTTGCCATCCTAAGAACACTCCCCATAGACGGGAAAAGCCCTGCCTCATATGTCGGGGCACCAATCATTACCCCGCTTTTTGTCCACAAAGACGGCAATATGTAACTAACATGAGTTCTCGCAACATCAAATATCTTAAGAGGAACTCTAACTTTCGAAATACCTTGTGCTACCGCATTCATCATACTTTCTGTATTTCCGTACATCGAACCGTAAATCAAAGTCACTCCGGGTTCTGTCGGCTCAGTCGCAAGCCTGGCAAGTTTACTATACAGTTCTACTATCGTACCCGGACTTTCTCTCCATACTCTTCCATGAGAAGGAGCAATTACCTCTACAGGAATATCTTTTAATTTATCTATTGCCCTCAGAACCATTTTACTGAATTTAGCTACAATATTAACGTAATAGCGAATAGCTTCATTTATGTAAAAATCCAAATTTTCGCATTCATCGTCAAAAATACTTCCTCCAAGAGCCCCATAACTTCCAAAAGCATCACAGGAGAAAAGAATCTTATTTGAAACCTCATAAGTCATAATCGTCTCAGGCCAGTGAACCATAGGGGTAGAGAAAAACTTAAGCGTCTTATCACCAAGAGAAATCTCATCGCCATCTTTTACAACTTCTACCTTGTCTTTTATCCCGTAAAATCCCTCAAGCATTTTTTTTGTTCTTTCCGAACCTAATATTACTGCTTCCGGAGAAAGTTTTCTAAAGGTCCGAATTACTCCCGAATGATCGGGCTCCAAGTGATTCATCACAATATAATCTATTTCAGATATATCTACAATCTTATTTATATTATCGAAGAATTCGTCCGCTTTAAGAGATTTTGTCAAATCTATTATCGCTTTTTTCTTATCGTTAATCAGATAAGTATTATATGAAACACCTTCTGCACCTATAGGCCATAGACCTTCGAACAAATCGGTCGTCCGATCATCGACACCTATCCAGTAAATACCCGACCTTATTTCAACTGGTAACATCCTGCCTCCTATAAATCTTTAGATTCAATTATATTAATTCCCCTTTCTTCCATTAAAGTCAAAACCCTATCAATATTTCCGACGGGTGAATCAATTCCTTTTGTACCGTCAAGAATAACATACGTTTCAAATCCAAGCTCTTTTGAGTCCATTGCAGAGAAAAAAACGCAATAGTCAAGCGCCAAACCACAGAGGTAAGTTTGATCTATATGCAAATTTTTTAAGTATCCTTCAAGTCCGGTTAAGGTTTTTTTGTCATTTTCCCTGAAAGCCGAATAAGAATCTATATCCGGGTTACTCCCTTTCCTTAAAACCAAATCCAAATTCTTAACATTAAGATTTGGGTGAAACTCCGCACCTTTAGTTCCCGAAACACAGTGCTCCGGCCAAAGGACCTGTTTTATTCCGTTATATTCGATAACATCATAAATTTTTTTGCCCGGATGATTGATGGCAAAAGACATATGTTTTTTGGGGTGCCAATCCTGCGTGGCAACTACCTTCTCAAACTTACCTATTAAACTGTTTATTACCGGAACAACTTTATCACCTTCGGGAACAGCCAGCGAACCTCCGGGACAAAAATCATTCTGAACATCTATTATAATAAAAGCTTTATTTTTCGGCATTTGTTCTCCAAATTAAAAGGATTATTCAGTATTAAAGAATTCCTCAATCCATTCTTTTAATTGATCTCTAACTTCTCTGAATTTATCAAGAATCTCTTCACTGCTACCCGAAAAGGAAGAGGGGTCTTCAAAACCTTTATGTAGTTGTTGTTTTCCTCCGGGAAAAAACGGACATGCATCTCTGGCGCCACTGCAAACTGTAATAACATAATCAAATTCTTCATCGACAAAATCTTTAACATTTTTGGAGTAATGCTTAGATATGTCAATTCCTATCTCCCTCATCACTTCTATCGAATTCGGATTAACACCAGAAGGCTCGGTTCCGGCACTAAAAACTTCATACTTATCACCGTATAGACTACGAAGCAGCCCTTCCGCCATTTGTGAACGAGCCGAATTGTGCGTGCAAAGAAACAATACTCTTTTTTTTATCAATTATCCTCTCTCAAGAACACAAGTTTACTTATTCTTGCATTTTCTTTCATACTTATTCCGTTTTTACCGATAAAAAGAGTTGCCCTTATTACCTCACTTTTTTCTATCATTCTCGTAGGATGAAAAGCTCCGTTTCTGGTTAATCTTCTTGCGGGTTGCAATATTACTACTACTTTCTCAGGAAGAATATCCTGCAATTTTTCGTTGAATTCAATTAAATATTCTCCTTCTGAAAGTTCCCACCAACCATATTCATCCCCGGGCGCTCGCTTAACGGGTTTTATTTCCTCTATTTCGCTCTCTTTATATTCGCTACCCCCAAAATCAATTTCTCCTTTACCGGTAAATCGAAAGACTTTATTAATCGTAAGATAAACCCCAAAATCTTCGACTTGTTTTTTTTCATAAATAATGTCTCTAATAAAACCTAAAATATCAACACCTGTTTCTTTTTTCATGAAATCCTCTTTTTCGACTACTCACAAGTTAGAATTTATAACCTATTTTTCTAAGCAAGTCTTTTCTTTCCGCTATATCATTATCATTTTCTACGCCAAGAGGTTTTTCTCCATCAAGGACCCCAATTATACCTCTTTGTTCTCCATCTTCGGCAACCAGAACCTTAAGAGGATTTGCTGTTGCCGCAAAGAGATATAAGACTTCATCAACAGCTCTTAGGGATTTCATAATATTTATAGGAAAGGCATTTCCTAAAATCAGGACAAATGAGTGCCCGGCGCCAATCTTCTCGGCATTTTTAACAGCAAGAGATTCCAAATCCTCATCTGTACCACTATGACGTATAAGTCGCGCTCCAGAGGCTTCACAGAAAGCAAGCCCGAACTTAATCATAGGCAAGGAAACAACAAGAGCTTCATGTATATCTTCTACGGTTTTTATAAAGTGACTCTGTCCAATTATTACATTTGCATTTTCCGGAGTTTCTATATCAATTAATTTTATCTCCATATTTACCTCCAATTTAAAAGACAATTAAAAAACAAGATTTTTAATTTGTTAGTCAGTTAGTCCGTTGGTCCGTTTTTTTAACTCACCAACACACCCACGCACAAACGCACTAACAAAAAAAATTCGTGCAATTCGTTGTTTTTTTCTCTTAAATTCCACAATGTATACCTTTGTGTTCTTTGTGAACTTTGTGGTTAAGATCTCTTTTTAACAGCCTTTGGTTATTCAACACAAATCTTATCCTTTATTTTTTCAAATTTAACTTTACCTATACCTTTAACGTTCAAAAGCTCATTTTCTGTTTTAAATCCTTTATTTTCAATTCTGTAATTCACTATTCTCTCTGCTATAACTTCCCCAATATACGGTAATAAAACCAACTCTTTTCTAGTCGCAGTATTTACGTTTATCGGAAAAGGAGAGGATTCTATCCCGGCTTCAGGAAGCTCCTCCCGTAAAAATCCCGCTAAACTCCCGACAACAAGAACAATTACAATGAAAACAATTACTCTTTTTTCAGAATTGGTTAGCATATCTTATTCCAACATAATATACGGGTTCTTTAAAAACCCCATTCGGGGCCCAGGATATATTCCTTAGTGAAGCAAAAGGCGAAATAATGGTCCTACTCCACAGAGAAAATCCTCCGGCAAGAAACTTATCCGGCGTCAAATAACCCGTTAGATAAACTTCGAACCCCAAGAAACTTAATTGGCTATTCACATGAATTTCTCCAAATTCTCTTATAAAACCTTTATCCTGATAGAAATACTTAAACCCAAATCTTTTTCTTTCGAATTCTATATTTACAAAATAATTTTCTCCTTGTCTCCAGGAAAGAGAGTCCTCTCCTACCGTAAAGTAATATTTCCTTCCACCTTCAATACTAAAATTGAAAAGATTTATTCTCGCCCCATGAAAAATTCTTACCCTGGAAACAAATTCTTCTATCGGATAAAAAACTCTGGGAAAACGATCCCTGAATCTACCTGCCTTAAATTCTCCCCAATCATTAACGAAACCGACACATCTTCTTTCTTTTCCAATTTCCCCTCTCAAACCCAAAACCTGGATAATAAATCCATAATCGGCACTTTCTTTATAATTTGCCCAACCTCCAACAAAGAATGGACTGATCAATTGATAGAAACGTACTTCAACATCAGCAGCTAAAGAATCCTGAAAGCCAAAAGCTTCAAAACTCGTAATAAGAAAACGTCCCTCTTCTAAAAGCCACTTCCACCCCTTAACTTCCGAATAACGTAATGAATTCCATTCAATATAATTACCTTCAAGCGTGTATGTATGTGATTTAAGAGAAGCTTTTAAAGTATAATGATCTGCAAAATCCCGTTCATTTAAACTCTCAATTCTTAAATCACGGAACTTTAATGATGCATAATTGTAATCCACATCACGATTCAAAGCCATATTTATCCAATCTTTTTCCGTTTTATTGAACCATTCGATCTCAGGTTCAACTTTAGGACTCGGTAAAACCGGAACAAAAACATCTTCTTCAACAAAAAGTAAAAGGAGAATTAACATTCAATCATACCTATATTTTTCAAAAATGGAGGATAAATAATGCCTTTCTCAGTAATAATACCGCTAATAAGTTCGTTTGGTGTAACATCGAAAGCCGGGTTCCTAACGCTTATATCATTAGGAGCTGTCCGCAATCCCATAAATTCTGTCACTTCCTCAATATTTCTTTCTTCTATAGGGATATCCATACCGGCATTAAGGGCTAAATCAAAAGTTGTACTGGGCGCTACAACGTAAAAAGGAATTCCCTTTTCTCTTGCTGATAAAGAGAGTGAATAAGTGCCTATCTTATTGGCTGTATCACCATTTTTCGCAATTCTATCCGCACCTGTAAATACGCCTTTTATTTCTTCCGTTTTCATTATATGAGAAATTGCTCCATCTACAATAAGAATAACTTTTATGCCATTTTTTTTAAGTTCCCAGGCAGTAAGACGCGCCCCCTGGAGAAAAGGACGGGTCTCCGGAACAAAAACAGTTATCTCTTTACCTTGTTCTTTTGCTTTGTAGAAAACAGCCAGAGCTGTACCTATGCCTCCGGTTGCAAGCGCACCTGCATTACATATTGTCATATAAATAGAATTATGTTCTATCAAAGTCGAACCATTTTCCCCAAGAAGTTCCGTGATCCTCCTATCTTCTTCATGTATCTTTATTGCCTCCTGAACAAAAACTAAAGGTTCCAATTCTTTATCTTTAAGAAGTTTCCTCATTCTTTTTACAACATAGAAAAGATTGTAGGCTGTTGGTCTGGCTGACTCCATAAGAGAAATCTCTTTTTCTAAAGACTTCCTGTCTTTGCAATTTAATGCAGCAAGAGCAATACCATACCCGGCAGCAACACCAATTGCGGGAGCTCCCCTGATTATCATATTCTTGATTGCTACATACATCTCTTCAGCCGTTCTAATATCAACATATACTTCCTCGTGAGGTAGTTTTCTCTGATCTATCAACTTTGCATAATCGCCGCACCACTTAATTGTATCAGACCAAATCATTTATTTTCATCCTTATATTTTAAAACCAGCTTCCCTTAAAAGATTTCTGCTGACATCCAAAGGGAAACCTATAACATTGGAAAAACTACCTTCAATCTTATCTATGAAAGACATATTTTTGTCCTGAATTCCGTAAGAGCCTGCTTTATCTAAACTTTGACCTGAGTCAACATAATACGAGATTTGAGAGTCATTCAGCTCGTGAAACTTAACCTCACTTACATCGTAATCTTGAAAAATAATATCTTCTTTCAACACAGCAACTCCGGTAAAAACTTTATGTGTTTTCCCTGACAGATACTTCAACATGTTTACAGAATCTTTTCTATTCTTCGGTTTACCCAGTATTTTGTTCTCAAGAAACACAAGTGTATCAAATCCCATTATAATAGTTCCTTTTGAAATCTTTTCATTTTCCCAAACCCATTTAGCTTTTACAGTAGCATTATAAACCACTGTTTCTTCCGGCGTTTTAAGAATAACCTCCTCGACATCCGGGAAAATAATCTTACCTTTTATTCCAAGTTGATTAAAAAACTCCTTTCTTCTCGCCGAGGACGATGCTAAAATAATCCGCATAACTTTATGATAGAAAATACATATTTTTTGTCAAGATGCTAACTAAAAAAGTAAAAAACAAAAAATAAGCTTTTCGCTTTTGGCTGTTGGCTCTTAGATGTTTTAAAAATAAAAGCTAAATGCGAAAGGCTAATAGCTAACAACTCAATTTATTGTCATTTGTCATTGTTGATTTTTAATTCTTGATATTTTATTTATTATGAAACTTAAACTAAACGAAGTCCTTAAACAAAAAGCAGACTAATGACTGGGGAATAGCGACTGATAACTCGGTTAACGTTATCCGCCATAACTCAAACGAGTAGCCAGAACTTCAGGAAGACCGGCATCTAAAATTTTCTTTTGAGTCTCCTCTAAATCATATTCAACACGAACTCTTTTAACAAATTTTTTATCAGAATCAAAAAATACAAAAGAAGCCCTTGGGTCTTTATCTCTCGGTTGTCCTACACTACCGGGATTAATAATATATTTTCTATTCTGATGTAGGCTTACCTCATCAGAAGTCAATATTTTTATCTCTTTGCCGTCAAATTCAAAAATTACAGGAATATGTGTATGCCCCACGAAAAGTATTTGATTATTCATAATCTCAAAATCTATATAGGTATCACTTGCTCTTAAGAGATAACGCCAGTACTCGGGCTTATGCAGAGAGGAATGAACAAAACTTACATTCTCTTCTTGATATATAAAAGGCAAACTTTTCAGAAAATTCATTTCATCATTACCCACAACACTCCTGCTCCACATAACCGCTTTTTTTGCATAATCATTAAAATTATCTATACTAGTCATCTCACAAACGGCAAAATCATGATTGCCTGCAAGAATAACATCCGAAATATCCCTTGTTGCTTTTATGCACTCTATCGGATCCGCACCATACCCCACAATATCTCCCAAACAAACAATTTTATCTATGTTACCATAATTAGATTTAATATAATCTAAAACGGAAAGAAGTGCTTCAAGATTACCATGTATATCTGAAATTATAGCATATATCATATCATAAAAGCCCCTTATCTCTTGCAACGGAATCGAGTATACCGTTAACGAATATTCCTGATTTTTCGGTAGAAAACTCCTTCGCTATTTCTATCGCTTCATTTATAACTACTCTCGGCGGAATCTCAGGTAAATGCATCAATTCTAAAACTGCGACACCAAGGATAGTTTTATCCATCGCACATAAGCGATCCCACTCCCAATTCTCGAGAACCGTTTTTATCAATTCATCTGCTTCATCGAGATGTTTCTTTGCAAGCTCAAGAAGTATCGTTGCGAACCTCAGAGCCTCATCATTGTAATCCTGTTGATTCAATTCGGCTATTTTATCAAGATTCTCGGTCGAAAATTCCAAATTTATTCTTGCAGGATAGAGCGCCTGCACTGCAAGAATCCTACCAAGCCTTCTGTTTCCTATGTTGGTCATTTTTCAAGGTTCCCATAAAGGTTTATCATTTCAAGAATTCCAGCCGCTGCATCCCATCCTTTGTTTCCTACCTTCATACCGGCTCTGCTAAGAGCTTGCTCCTCAGTATCGGCTGTGACCACTCCGAAGCCAACAGGTTTATTTGTCTGCATCGAAATTCTGGCTACGCCTTTTGTGGTCTCAGATGCCAGAAGTTCAAAATGAGGGGTTTCCCCTCTTATCAGCGCTCCGAGAACCAAAAAACCATCATATTTTTTAATGTTAACTACCTTAGAAAGAAGCATGGGCAATTCAAAAGAGCCAGGAACCAAGTAAATATCTATGTCCGATTCTTTAACTTCATGCCGCAACAAACAATCAATAGCCCCTTCTTTTAATAAGTTAGTTATTCTGGAATTATAACGTGATATAATTATTGCGATTTTAATTCCTTTACCTTTCAGTAAACCTTTATACTCCATTAACCCTCCTTTTCTACCTATATTAAAACAATCAGGTAGAAAGCATACTTAAACATTTTTGAGTGTATGCCCTAACTTTTTTTTCTTTGTTTTCAGATATTCAATATTACTTTCTGTAGGCTGTATTTCTATCGGGATACCTTCCACTACTTTTAGACCGTATCCTTCAAGCCCTACAATCTTTCTGGGATTATTGGTAAGAAGACGTATTGTTGAAAGACCAAGATCTTTAAGAATCTGCGCTCCTATTCCGTAATCACGCAAATCAGTCTTGAACCCTAATCTTTCATTCGCCTGCACTGTATCGAGCCCATCATCCTGCAATTTATAAGCTCTGAGTTTATTCAACAAACCTATTCCTCTGCCTTCCTGTCTCATATACAAGAGCACTCCTCTGCCTTCTTTCTCTATGGCTCTAAGCGCATTTTCCAATTGACCGCCGCAATCACAACGCTGGGAATGAAGGGTATCCCCTGTCAAACATTCCGAATGGACTCTAACAAGAACATTTTTCTTATTGGCAACTTCTCCTTTAACAACGGCTAAATGAACTTTATCATCTATCACATTGGTATACGGGATCAGTTTAAACCTGCCAAAATCTGTAGGGAAGTTAACTTTTGCTTCTCTCTTTATTAACTTTTCTCTTTTTCTCCTGTACTCTATAAGACTTTGCACGGTAGCCACTTTTAGGTTATACTTCTCTGCAATTTCAAGAAGACGGGGTAGTCTCGCCATTGTTCCGTCTTCATCCATTATTTCGCAAATTACAGCAGAAGGGTATAAACCTGCAATCTTCGCAATGTCTATTGAAGCCTCCGTATGACCCGCCCTTCTTAAAGTGCCTCCCTGTTTTGCCCTTATAGGAAAAATATGGCCGGGTCTTGAAAGTTCGGCAGGTTTCGTCTTGGGATCAATAATTTTTTTTATGGTTAGAGCCCTATCAAATGCACTTATTCCTGTACTTGTCCCCTCTTTGGCATCGACGGAAACCGCGAAAGCAGTACCATGACGAGCTGTAATATTATTCGTCATCAAAGGTAAATCAAGTTCAAGTAGTCTTTTCTCAGGCAAAGAAACACAAATCAGTCCCCGACCTTCCTTTGCCATAAAATTGATAGTCTCCGGAGTAATTTTCTCTGAAGCAACAACAAAATCTCCTTCGTTTTCTCTATCCTCATCATCAACTATAACCAGAGGTATACCCTTTTTTACATCTTCAATTACATCTTCTATAGCACTAAACTTAATCATTTAAACTCCAATAATCTTTTTAAATATCTCGCCAAAGGATCTACTTCAATATTTAAAATATCTCCTTTCTTTTTGTACTTAAAGTTAGTATTTAACAAAGAATGTTCAATCATAACAATTTTAAAATTTCCTTCATCGACTTCATTAATTGTAAGAGAAACCCCATCGAGCGCAATACTGCCTTTCTCTGCTATAAACATTGAAAGTTCAGAAGGATGTTCTATAATGAATTCAGAGGAACCATTACGCTTATTTATACCAAGTATTTTACCAACACCATCTACATGTCCGTAGACAATATGTCCATTTACCAAATCGGAAAGCTGCAAAGACCTCTCAACGTTTATCCAATCACCAATATGGAGATACAAAAGATTACTTCTTGCAACTGTCTCAGAAGAAACGTCAAAGATCGAAGTTTTTCCGGATACGCCAGAAACTGTCAAACATGCTCCGTTAATCGAAACACTGTCACCAATATCAACCAAAAAAGGTAGTCTAATATGCAAAACCATATCGTCTTTACTTTTCTTCAATCTATCAAGTTTAACTACATTTCTAATTATTCCCGTAAACATTAGCCGCCTCGATTAAAATGTCTTCTCCCATCCTCTTTACCTCCGCATTAAAAGAAAATCTTTCCACTTGAGAGTTCAAAAAAGGAATACCCTTTCCAATAAAAGATGGAGAGATAAAAATCAAATATCTATCTACCACATCTTTTTCAACAAAATGAGTAAAAGTTTCGCTTCCTCCCTCTACCATAACTGAAGTGATTTTCTCCCTCCCTGCTCTCTTTAAAATATCCTTAACATCTATTAATCTTTTCTTTTCTTTAAAAAGCCAAACTATTGCATCGGGATATTTTTCCTTGGCTTTTTTGTCGGTACTCGCAATAATAACTTTCCCACCCCCCTTAAAAATCCTCGCATCCAGTGGAGTTTTGAGGTTGGGGTCCAATATTATCTTATAAGGCTGCCTTTCTACTTCAACCCCTCGAACAGTTAATCTTGGATCGTCAGATAGAAGCGTTCCAACTCCAATCAACAATGCATCTACTCTGCTTCGAAGACGATGAACTTCCATGTGAGACTGCTCTCCTGATATCTTGAATATTCCGCGCTCAGGATCCCCTATCTTGCCATCAAGAGTAAGCGCTGCTTTTAAAATCACATAAGGAATTTTTGTTGTAATATATTTTAAGTAGAAAGAATTTAATTCTCTTGCTTCTTTTTCAAGAATACCTGCTTTGACTTTAATACCCTTTTTTTTAAGGGATTTAAATCCTTTACCATTTACAAGAGGATTCGGGTCTTTTATCGTAGAAACAACTCTACCTATTCCGCTTGATTCTATAATTCCAACACATGGAGGAGTATTACCATAGTGGCAACAAGGTTCAAGAGAAATATATAAAGTAGCACTTTTAGTCTTATCACCTGCTTTCGTGATAGCCTCGACCTCTGCATGCGGAGTTCCAGGACCTTTGTGATAACCCCTGCCTACGACCTGACCATCCCTTACCACACAAGCACCTACAAGAGGATTAGGAGAGACTATCCCTTCGCCTCGCTTGGCAAGCTCGAATGTTTCTTTTATAAAATATTCATCCAACCTATTCACACAAAAAACCCCTCTCCGGGGGTTTCTAAATTTTTTTCTCTTCTCTCATCCGGACTTTAACCGTCGGCTTCGGAATTCCACCGAATCAGGATTGCTCCTCGCGGGCTTTCACCGCCGGTCGGGAATTTCACCCAACCCCGAAGAGATACTTTATAATTAAGGTTTTTTTAAACTTTGTCAAGGGGAAAATATTTTATTACTAAAATTAGCCACAAAGACCCTAAGACACGAAGAAAAAAAATAATAATTAGCCACCGATTTACACTGATTGACACTGATACCCTTCCACTCCCATATCTTTTTTTATTAAAACAACAAAATATTTTTTTTAATACGTGTGTTTCCGTGTTTATCCGTGGCTATTACTTTTTTGTTTTTTTCTCTGTGTTCTCTGTGGTTCAAATGGTTTTTTTGGGAGAGGGATGGGATTCTGGATTCTGACTCCTGGCTTCTTAATTCTTTGTTTTTTAGTTAGCATCTTGACAAAAAATGCTACTTTCCTATTTTGATACAATATGAGTTATGTACTTCTTATTATTGGACTTGTTTTACTCGTAAAAGGTGCAGATTACATGATCGACGGAGCAGTCGAACTTGCGGCAATCCTTGGCCTTTCACCATTATTCATCGGACTATCTATTACAGCTTTCGGCACAAGCGCACCAGAAGCTGCCGTTTCGATAAAAGCGGCCCTTTCTTCCTTTCCTTCAATTTCTTTCGGAAATGTACTCGGCAGTAATATAGCAAATATCGGTCTTGTTCTTGGACTCGGAGCACTTGTATGGTCTATTAAAGTAAAAAAGTCGACTATAAAATGGGAAATCCCTTTTTCTCTAATTATAGGTATTTTTATAACTCTTTTAGTCCGAGACGACTGGTACGGCAATGGTGGATCTTATCTCTCAAGATTTGACGGAATTGTCCTTCTTGTATTATTTTCTCTTTACATATCATATCTCTACTCGATGGCAAAAAAAGATAGAAGAGCTTTCCGTCTCAGCACAGAACTTACAAAAATAGAACATTCAAAGAAGCAAATATCAAAAGCAACTATACTGTTAATATTCGGTATAGCTTGCGTTCTGCTTGGAGCTCATTTAATTGTAGATAACGCAGTAATAGTTGCAAGACAACTCGGTGTATCAGAAATCCTTATAAGCGTTACTATAATAGCTTTAGGAACCTCTCTACCAGAAGCGGCAACCTCTCTTTCCGCCATGAAAAAAGGAAAATCTGATATCGCAATAGGTAATATCGTTGGAAGCAACATCTTTAATATTTTATTTGTACTCGGTATAACTTCAACAATAAAACCCATTGAATTTCCTATTTTAGCTTTTAAAGACTTATTAATCGTTAGCTTATTATCATGCGTTCTTCTTGTTTTTGCTTACACAAATAACAAAATATCAAAAAAAGAAGGAGCAATACTCCTCCTTCTCTACATATTTTATATCACTTTTGTTATTATCAGAAATTAAAAATATTAAAGTCTTGGGGTAAAATCTATTCTGTCGTTCAATCTCTTGATAAATTCTCCGGCAAGCATTACCGCATTTTCAATATCAGACAGAGAAACAATTTCAATTGGGGTATGCATATAACGGTTTGGAAAACTTATTAAACCCGTAGCAACGCCGCTTCTGGTTAGCTGAATAGCGTTAGCGTCTGTACCGGTCGATCTTGGGGCTGCTTCAATTTGATAATCAATTTTATTTTTCCTTGCCGTTTCAATCAACATTTGATAAATTACAGGATTAATGTTTGCTCCTTTTGAAATCACAGGACCTTTATTCAGACATATGTCTCCGTATTCTTTCTTTTCCGTGGTCGGATGATCGGTAGCAGTTGTTACATCAAAGGCAAGACCTAAATCAGGATCTATACCGAAAGCGCTTGTACGGGCACCTCTAAGCCCCAATTCTTCTTGAACAGAAGAAACACAGTATAAATTTACAGAAATTTTCTTTTTATTTAAATACTTAAGAAGCGCTCCTGTGGCAAAAACTCCGGCTTTATTATCTGTTGCCTTTGTAAGTACAAGCCCATTACGTAATTCCTCCATGCCTAATTCGAAAGTAATAGGATCTCCTACAGAAACAATACTTTCGGTCTGCTTCTTGTCCTTTGCTCCTATATCTATCCATAAATCTTTTAACTTAGGGGGGGTGTGTTTTTCGTCTTTCTCCATCATATGGATAGCTTTTCTACCAATTACTCCTCTTACTTTACCACTTTTAGTATAAATATCAACTTTAAGTCCAGATAAAATAGATGTATCAATACCTCCGATTGGACGAAAATATATAAAACCATCGTTATCAATAAAATTCACCATAAAACCAACTTCATCAGCGTGACCGGAAACCATAAGTTTTAACTTGCCTTGACCTTTCCGGAATGCAATCACATTGCCATGAACATCTGTTTTTACTTCATCGGAATATTTTTTTACAAATTTCCTGAATACTCTCTGAGCGGGTTCCTCAAAACCAGAAGGACTCGGAGCCTCGACGAGCTCACGGAAAAAATTCTTTAATTCTTTATCCATATCAGCTATCTCCTTGCTTCATTATATCCTAATACAAACAAAAGTCAATATAAACAACAAGAAAGAAGTCAGGAGTCGGAAGTTGGAAGTTAGAATCCCATCCCAAAATAAAAAGCCAATTCTCCCGCAAATGCACATAAACCGCAAAGAAAAAAATAAATTTTTGTCATTTCGATCTCCTAACTTTCTAATCACTTAATACCCTAATTGGCGTATAAATATGAATATCACAAATCATTTTTTCTGACAAGAAACTTTATGCAAGCTATTCATACTCCTTAATCATCTCAATCAATTCTTTCTTCTTTACAGGCTTACTGAGGTGCGCATCACATCCAACCTTGAGTGTCCGGTTCATCTCCTCCTTCATTGCATAGGCAGTAAGAGCAACTATAGCCGTTTTTCCCCTTCTTTCTTTCTTTTCCCATTTTCTTATTTTCTCCATAGCGGTAAATCCATCCATAACAGGCATCTGCATATCCATAAAAACAAGATCATAATCTCCTTCTTTGAATTTATCTACCGCAATCTTTCCGTTTTCCGCTACATCCAGTTCATAGGGAGTTTTCTTAAGATAAGCCTTTATGAGAAGAACGTTATCCTCAGTATCTTCGACAAGAAGAATTCTCAGAGGAGATTTTTTCTTATGCTTTTCTTTCTCTTCCTTCTTTTCCTTACCTTTCACTTTCTTGAGTTGCTCTTTATCTCCTACTCTGTCTTCTTTCAGTGTAGCCATAATCGCTTTCTTCAATTCATCTTTTTTTACAGGTTTAACAAGATAAGACCCGATTCCCAACTCCTCAATCCTGGAGAAATCACCAGCTCTATTATCTGAAGATAGCATCATAACCGTAACACAACCTTTAGGAAACTCCTCATTTATCTTTTCCATAACTTCAAACCCGCCCATTTCAGGCATTCTACAATCCAGCAGGATAAGCTCAAAAGGCTCTTTTTTTTCAAAAGAAGATCTGATTATCGTGAGTGCCTCCTTACCATCTTTTGCCTCTTCAACTACAGATCCCCAGCGGGTAAGAAATTCTGATAATATCAATCTGTTTGCCGCAGTATCATCTATCACAAGAGTTTTTAAGCCCCTAATATCTAACTCTTCGATCTCTTCAGGTCCGATATATTTTGAAGTTTTTTCTCCAATACCGAATTCCGCGGTAAAGTGAAAAACACTGCCCTTTCCCACCTCACTCTCCACCCAGATATTTCCTTTCATTAATCCAACAAGACGTTTACATATGGTAAGACCAAGGCCGGTTCCACCATATTCACGCGTAGTAGAAGAATCAGCCTGAGTAAATGACTCAAAAATGCTTTCTCTCTTTTCTTCCGGAATACCAATTCCCGTATCCCTGAAGGAGAAGAGTAAACGAACATTCGCTTTTCCATCTTCGTCATTAAGAATACCTGCTTTTTCTTGGTCCTCGAAGTCGATATTCAAAACTACTTCTCCTTTACTAGTAAATTTTATAGCGTTACCGATTAAATTTACAAAAATCTGCCTGAGTCTCGCCGGATCACCTATGAGATTTACTGGGATTTCAGGATTTATGTGTTGGGAAAGTTCTATTTCTTTCTTGTTAGCACGAAACGCCATAATATCACAGATTTTTTCCACAACTTCAACAATATTAAATCCGATTTCTTCAAGCTTAATCTCTCCTGCCTCTACTTTCGAAAGATCCAAAATATCATTGATGATACCAAGTAAATTTTCTCCGGCATTCCGCGAAATCTCAACGTAACTCTTCTGGCTTTTATCTAATTCGGTCTCGGAGAGCAGTTCCGCCATACCGATTATCGCGTTCATCGGAGTTCTAATTTCATGACTCATTGTAGCAAGAAACTCACTTTTTGTCCTGTTGGCTATTTCTGCTTCTTCCTTCGCTTTTATGAGAGCCTCTTCCTCTTTTTTCTTCTCGGTAATATCTCTATGCACGGCAACTATAGTTTCTGCCTGTCCCTCAGCGTCTTTTATAACAGATAGATTGACACTCACAGGAAAACATGTTTTATCCTTTCTTTTTACCTGAAATTCCTGAGTTTTTAACATCTTGCCTGAAATCAAAATATCAACAACTTCTTTAAACTTTTGAGCATCCTTCTCTTCAAAGAAAATTTCTCCCAGAGCCTTCTCAATCATCTCATCTCCCTCGTAGCCAAGTTGCATCAGAGTCGCATTGTTTACCGAAATTATTCTACCTTCCATATCCGTAATAGTAATACCATCAACCATACTATCCATAATATCCTGAAGTTTTTTTCTTTCAGATTTTATCTTTTCTTCTGCTTTCCGGCGCTCGGTAATGTTGATTATGCTTTGAAATATCCTCTCGCTTTTGAGTTGATCCTTGGTAAAATAGTCATAAGCTCCAAGCTTTAAGGCTTCAACCGCAACTTCCTCATTACCCAAACCTGTTAATAAGATTACAGGAGAATTTATCTCTTTATTATCCAACATGCTTAAAAACTCAAGTCCAGTAGTATCCCCTAGCATATAGTCCAGAAAGATTATGTCAAAGTTATCTTTTTTGAGCTTTTCAAAGGCTTCATCCGCTGTGGCAGCTGTCTCGAGATTCAACTCATCTCCGAATTTCTGTTTTAGACTGCGTCCAATTATTTTCCTGTCTACTGCATCATCGTCAATGCAAAGAATTTTCATGTTATTCTTTCTTCAAAGGAAAATTGTTACGGATAAGCATACAGACGGCATAACAGGTAGCATTAAAAAGCCGAATTTTATTGTGAATTTGTCTTTTCTATTGATCGGCTTGCGCATAATGACATCAGACTGAAAATTATTTCCCGGCTTTCTCGAATCGCAAAGAGAGAACTTCGTCTGCTTCATTAACCGAGATTTTTGCATTGTGTTTATTCAAGATCAATCTTATTAAAGGTAAATCTAAATATTTTATATCGGAATTTCCAGTTAATGGATTATCAAATTGAAAAATAGGGGCATTGTCAAGTTTGGAGAAATCAGTTATCAATGATTTAAACCCCTTTAAATAAATATATACATATTTACCCTTAGCCTCTAATTCTACTTTCAAATTATTACTTTCCTCTTTTAATCCAATTATAAATAATTCTTTAAGGGACTTAACCAGCCAACTACTATTGCCCATTATTAAAAATTTACCCTTTCTTAAGCCAAACTCAAAAGGAACATTCTCCATACTTGAAATTATTTCATTCAAAACCAAATTAACATCTACCTTCTCGTTAATCTCTATGGCTTTATCTGCACCTATCTTTGCAATATCTAAAAGTTTCTCTACCATATCTCTCATTTCCAAGGATGCTCCGTAAATTATTTCAACCATCTCTTTATAATTTTCCGGGAAATCTTTCTGCTTCTTTAAGATACTGGATAATCCTAAAATAGGAGTAAGGGGAGTTCTAAGACGGTGCGATAAGCCGGACACAAAATTAGCATTGGCTTCTTGCAAATACTTTAATCTCTCAAGTTCCATTCTCTCCGTAATATCACCAATCTGAATAATAATATATTCAATCTCTATACCTGAAGGACTTATCTCTTTTGCTCTGGAAAGTTCAAAAGTGTAATGAGCTTCTTTACCATTTTTTGCAATAACCGCTTCAAAACTTCCTTTGCGTTCAGCTTTTCTTATGTTTTTTAAAACTTCGCTGTAAGGTAAAACTTCTTCAATTTTATATCCCTCAATATCTTTTTTACCAAACATTTTTTCAACCGTCGAATTAGATTTTCTTATCAATCCTTTTTCGTCCAGTATAATTATCCCGCCGGGTAAAGAATCAATAACAGAGTTTAGAAAATCCTCTGATTTCGAAAGCCGCTCGCTGAGAAGAGTCATCTTAAGTTCTGAAGAAACCTGGGCTGCAAGATGTTCCAAAATCTCTTTACTTCTATTAGTATAATCCCCTCCTTCACTATTTATTACTTCAATCACTCCGATAGTTTCTCCATCAACAATAAGAGGAGATGCAAGTAAGGATTCCGTATTGAAACCGGTTTGTTTGTCAAACTTATCTTCGTAACCGGCTTTTTTTGGTCTGTTGACAATAAAAGATTTGCCCTCACGGGCAGTCCTACCAGCGATCCCTTCTCCGATCTTTATTCTTTTTCCCTGCAACTGCCCTGCCATCGGTCCGTTGACAATCTTAAAGACAAGTTCCTCCGTATCACGATCAACGAGAAACAATGTTGCAGCCTTACTTTCAAGTACTTCCTGAGAAAGATCCAGGATCCTCTTTAAGAGCTCATTAAGATTCTCGCTCTCAGTTATCTGCCCTAATTTCTTCTTTAATTGCATTCTTTTCAAGTAATTTAACTACTTTATCCCATAAAAGCTCAAGGTCCGGAGGTTTAGTTATGAAATCAACATCTAATTTGCCTTTAGCAATCATATCCACATCTTCCTTCAAATGCTCATAGGCTGTGCAAACAATTACCGGAAATTTATAACCTCTCTCAATTAAATTCTCGAGAACCTCTAAACCATGCTTTCCTCCCATTTTAATATCAAGGATAATAAGATGATACTCATTTTTAGCAAGCTTCTTACCAACTTCGAAACCATTTTCTGCAGTATCAACTTCGAAACCTTTGAGTTTAAAAAACTCCTTAAAAAGATACAAGATGGAAGAAACATCATCCGCAACTAATACTCTAGCCATTTTTGCCTCCTTTTTTTGGCAATTCTACTGTAAATACTGTACCTTCGCCTTCCTTACTATCTACAAAAACCTTTCCTTTATGAGAAGCAACAATTCTGTGAACAATAGACAAACCAAGGCCAGTACCACTTTTTTTAGTGGTTACAAAAGGCTCAAAAATTTCATCCCTTTTATCTTCG
This sequence comes from uncultured bacterium, assembly GCA_964525555.1. Classification (GTDB taxonomy): domain Bacteria; phylum Hydrothermota; class UBA3072; order UBA3072; family UBA3072; genus JAFGHJ01. The sequence continues at coordinate 27,401 of CAZGHN010000004.1, read as the reverse complement.
GGAATACCCGAACCGTTATCTCTTACCTTCGTTATTATACAGCCGTTGTTCTCACTCAAATCCACAGAAATTTCTCCGTTATTATCCAATGCGTCACACGCATTATTTATCAAATTACTAAAAACCCTTCTAACCTTTTCCTTATCTGCATCAATATCATAATTCCCTTTGTCATGTTTAAATCCGATTTTGACTTTCTTTTCTTTTATATTCTCCGACTTTTTAAAATCATTTACCATATCCCGTATAAAAGCAACATAATCAAAAGTTTCCAGGTCTAATCTCTGATCTTTAGAAAAATCAAGCATGTCTCCTATTAACTCATTTATAATATTTGTAGCCTTTAAAATCTCCTTACCGTATTTTTTCCCTTTTTCATCTTTTGAAGACATCATCAGAATTTGAGCCAAACCGCTAACCGTACCGAGAGGATTTCTTAAATCATGCGCAATCTGAAGAGTTAGCTTACCCAATCTATTTATCCGTTCTGAACGATGCATTTCCTTTTCCATTCTTTTTCTATCGGTAATATCATTGAATACAACTATTGCACCATTTTGCCCTTTCTTATTGTCTTTGAAAAAAGAAACATTTATACCCCAATATTTACCTTTTTCCATTTCGACCAGATGAACATTCTTACCAGGATCGCTATACTCCCTAACGCACTCTTCCAGAATATAAAGAATATTACTTTCATCTCCAGCAAGTTGCTGAGCCCTGGGATTAATAAGCCTCATAACTAACTCGCCGTCCACTTTCCCAAAAACAACAATACCGGTATTTATCGAACTTACAACTTCTCTGTAAAACTGCTCAATATCTCTTTTTTCCTGTTCTTCTTTCATTGTAATACTATCAATTCTTTCCTTCATTATTTTATTCCATAAACTGCTTATAAAAGCAGTTATAAGCAAAAATACAATTTTCAACAAAAATACAGGATCTCCAAAGTTAATACCTTCTCTTTGATTAACTAACCAGATGTATATTCCGGCACTTGCTATTGTAATGGCAACAGAGGAAGCCAAACCCGAAGAAATCGAAGCCATCATTATAGTAAGAAAATAGAAAATATAATAATCAGATTTAATATTACCTGTTAAATAAAACACTATTGAGACAACAGCAATATCGAAAAGAAATAGAAAAAAGAGAATATACTCTTTTTTCATAAAGTCGGGCTTCCATATTCTCAGAGCCAAATTAAAAGCAAAATAAACAAAAGCTATTTTATAAATAATATCTACTCTAAAAACCTCATCCGTAGCATAACTCGCTATAAGAATTACTGAAAGTAGAACAAGCCACCTAAAAACCAAAAAAACATCTAAATCATTACTTTTTTTGAATTTAATTTTCATATATATATATTGATATAAAAAAATTATTCCACTTGCTAAATCATTAAATATCAGTAACATAATCAAAAACAGTCTTCTCAGCCTGCTACAATTGAAATAAACAAGTGTAGAATATACTTGACAACTTGTTCCGAACATGTATATTTATATTATACTTAGCAATTTAGCAAAACGTGTTATGAGGAGGGATAATGGCTAATAAAGTACTTATTATTGACGATGACGAAAAACTTTTAAAAATATTAAGTGAGACATTAGGAAAAGAAGATTTTATTGTGTCTACTGCCCCAACTGCAGAAGAAGGACTCAATCGATTTCAAGAAATTGATTTCGATGTTGTAATGGTAGATCTTGTACTTCCTGATATGGACGGTATCGAATTATTGAAAACAATTAGAAATATAGATTCTGATTTTCCTGTAATCATGATAACCGGTCATGCTTCCATTGATCTTGCTGTCAAAGCAATGCGAATGGGCGCTTTTTATTTTATAGAAAAGCCCGCATCTACTAAAGCAATATTAGAAATATTGAAGAGAGCAATCGAACAAAAAGAATTAATGATAAGCTATCAATCTCTAAAGAAAACAGCCGAAGAAAAATTTAGTTTTTCGGGAATAATAGGGAAGAGCAAAGGGATGCAAGAAATTTTTGATTTAATTGAACGAATAGCTGCTGCAGAAGCAACCGTATTAATCCAGGGGGAATCGGGAACGGGTAAGGAATTAGTTGCAAAAGCTATACATTTCAATTCCCCAAGAAAAGAAAACAGATTTGTTGCTATAAATTGTAGTGCTCTTCCCGAATCTCTACTTGAGAGTGAATTATTTGGTTATGAGAGAGGAGCGTTTACTGGCGCTAACAAGAAAAAGAAAGGCCTCTTTGAGATTGCTCACAAGGGAACAATTTTCCTCGATGAAATAGTAGAAACTTCACCCGCATTTCAATCAAAACTGCTAAGAGTATTAGAAGAAAAAACTTTCTATCCTGTAGGTTCTACCGACGAGAGGAAAACCGATACAAGAATTCTTGCAGCAACAAATAGAAATATCGAAGATACGGTCGCTGATGGAAAATTTAGAAAAGATCTCTATTACCGCCTCAATGTTGTAAAAGTATCCCTACCTCCTCTTCGAGATAGAAAAATAGACATTCCATTGCTTACTCAGGAATTTTTGAAAATCTATACGGAAAAAAACCGTAAAGAAATAATTGGTGTATCCGACGAAGCAATGGAAGTATTAATGCGTTACTCCTGGCCGGGAAATGTTCGTGAATTAGAAAACGCTATTGAGCGGGCAGTGATACTTTGCCAGGACAATATGATACTTGCAGAGCATCTTCCGGAGAGAACAAGCAGAAGCGAAGAACTGGAACCTTCGAACATACTCGAATATGAATCGGCAAAAGATGCTTTTGAGAAGAAATACCTGCGAAATCTTTTGAAACATACAGAAGGTAACGTTACCGATGCATCAAGGATTGCTACAATGACCAGGCAGAATATTTATCTTAAGCTCAAAAAATACGACATAAATCCAAAAGTTTACTATCCAAGAGAATAAAAAGAAAATCAGTACCCCTTTTGTCTGATCAAATCAACAGCATCTCCCATTGCAAGCAACAATTTCGATAAGCCATCTCCCGTCTTAGCCGAACCCTCAATAATCTGGAATGGTTTTGCGAAATCTTCTATCAATCTACCGATTTTTCTTCTCTCGGGACTTGCTTTAGGTTTTTGATTGACAAAAATAAGATAGGGTACTTTCAAATCCTCCAATTCCTTTAATAATTTTCTGTCCTCTTTATCAAAATGACGTGAATCATCCATCACGAATATTGCAATATCAATTCCCTCTGTAAGACACTCGCGCACTGGACTCAAATGCGCTTGTCCGGGCGTACCAAAGAGATGAAATTCCTGTCCCTTAAAAATAACTTTTCCATAATCCAAAGCGACAGTTCTTCCCTTATATTCAACATTCAAAGCACCGGGTACCAAATGTCGAATCAACGTGCTCTTACCTGCTTCCGACTTCCCAAAAACCACAACCTTAGCTCGATTCATTAACCACCCCATTCTTTTTTTATAAATAAAATATTAAAAAGCAAAATTACATATAACAATAAGTCAAGCTGTTAGCAATTAGTCTTTCGCCTTTAGCTTTTATTTTTAAAACAGCTAAGAGCCAAAAGCGAAAAGCTTACTTTTTGATTTTTCCGTTTTACCGGTCTGCCGCGTCATATTATTCTAGCCACTTTCAAAAGAGCCCTTTCATTTTCGATTAGCCTTTTTACCTCATGATGATTGCTGAAAATAATGGCTCTCGACCGGCAAAAATCCCAGCAGGTCATACACTGAATACAATTATCGATGCAATTAATCTCTGGCGGGTCTCCTTCTTTAAACGCGGTAACAATTACGGAATTAACTTTATCTTCTCCCGATTGAGGACAGACAATTATACACTCCTTACAGCTGACGCACCTCTCAGCATCACGTGTAATCTCAAAGTCCTTACTCATACATCAAATACTCTAATTAAATTCTTATTCGAATCCCATATTTCGATCGTGAAACTCCTCCCGCCGATTGCATGAGTCGCACATGAAAGACAGGGATCGTACGCTCTTACTATCATTTCCAATTGATTCAAAGTACCATTATCCGGATTTGTACTTTTAATACGCTTTGAGGCAGTCTCCTTCAGGGCATCGTTGAAACCATAATTATTATGTTGAGTGGCGACCACAAGATCTACCTTAACTGCTTTACCTTCTTTATCAAATTCATAACTATGTACCAAAGTACCCCTCGGAGCTTCTACAACACCAATTCCTTTTCCTGCTTTAACTACAGGCTTAACAAATATATCATTTTTCAAAATATCTTCATCCTTAAACAGTTCTTTTAGACGTTCGAACGCATAAATAACTTCTATATAACGCGCAAAATGGTAGAATAGAGTTTTATGAGCCGGTTTTCCGCATTTTTCTCTGAACCAGGAAAGCTCCTCGCTGGTTATAGGATAAGGAATCTTCTCCGCAATATTTACTCTCGCAAGCGGACCAACACGAAATCTTCTTCCTTTTTTTAAGAGAGGAAATTTCATGTAACTCCAGTTCTCGATTTTTTCCTCTACAAAATCAAAGTATTCGTGACTTTTAAAATCTTCAATCAAACCGCCGGATTCATCAATCACTCTAATAGTCCCATCATAAAAAGCTATTTTATTTGCCTCGTAAAGACCCATATAAGAAGTCTTTATATCACCAAGCTCCTCGAACAATTCTAATTTCTTATCAAATAATTTATGAAGATTTTTTGCAAACCAAAGAAGGTCAACTTCGGCTCCTTCAAGCTTGTGAAACAGCAGCTTTTGTTCCTCCTTAGAAATTGCTTTTACTACCCCGCCTATTCTGGAACCTATAGGATGACCCGCCCTGCGAGCTGCGATTTTAGTAACTTCCGTACCTACAGACCTAATTCCAAGGACCTTTCCGACAATTTCTTTATTATCTTCATATAAACCCAGAATATTTCTTTTCAGAGGATCCATATTGTCGTTAATTAAATCCGGTAAACTTAATACTGCTATTGATAGCATATGACTTTCAATTACCTGACCCAGTGCCATTATTTCTCTAATTTTTTTTGCTGTGCGGGTTATCTTTGTAGCAAAACAATTCTCTATCGCTTTTGTAGAAGCAAGATGATGAGACATCGGACAAATACCGCAAATACGTGAAGTTATAAGAGGAAGCCTTTCCGCAGGGCTTCCCTCGCAGAATTTCTCAAACCCTCTAAATTCCTGTACGCAAAATTTGGCATCTGCTAATTTTCCGCTATCATCATAAACAAGAACAATCTTTCCGTGTCCCTCTACTCTTGTAACCGGATCAATACATACTTTCTTACTCAAAATATGCCCCCTATACCTCTATTTTCCGTACCAGTTTATACACTTTCTCAGTATCTTTCTTACGCAACTCAGCCATGGAAAGCGTAAAACTATAGAAAGTATGAATATAATCGAATATTTTTTCTTTAATTTCCTCTTCACTCTTACCTGTAAAATGATTTATTCTTTTTGTCAAATCATATAAAATACCGTGTTTGGGCTCAATAAAAACTCTATCAATAGGACCCCGACACCCCATACAGGGCACTCCGGCTTTCGTACAGGGTGCCCCACAACCACTTCTACTAACGGAACCCAGACATATATATCCCTGAGATAAAAGACATTCTTCCTCTTCAGGAAAACTATCTAAAACCCTTTTAATTTCAGGGGCAAGGTCTTTTTTAACTACCCTATCACATTCGGCACATACTGGCAAATCTACCCTCTCGGGACTTTGACCATTCACCAGATTCATTAGTGTACCACAAAGAATATCTATTGGCGGCGGACAACCGGGAATATAATAATCCACCTCGACAAAGGAATCGATAGGAGAAACTCTTTTCTCAAGCCGAGGAATATCTTCCGGAGTAAAATTATCTCCATATGACTTCGCTAAAGTTTCAATCATCGTAAATCCGGATCCTATACCAGGTATACCCCCAAAACATGCACATGTTCCAAGCGCAATAACTTTTTTTGATTTTTCTCTCAAAATTTTAAGCTTTTCAACATTTTCATTATTGCGCACACCACCTTCTATTAGAGCTACATCTGAGCTTGAAATGGATTTAACGTCCATTAGAACCGGTGAGAACACAAGATTCCCGCCGGACAGAACCTTAAGCAAGGGGGCTCCTATATTAACTAAAGCAATATGACAACCGCAGCATGAAGCTAACTGTATGGTAGATATTTTCATTAAAATCCTCTTTTTCTAGCCCCTTATTTAATGGAAACAATTTTTTTACAGGCATTAGGCCCTGTATGTTCGACCGCAAGATCAACCTTCTTATCCATCACAGTTCCAATCATACCTGCAAATAAACCATGCGTTATTCGGCAAATTACTTCATTTTGCTCAATTCCATGAGTCATACAAACCTCACGTATGGGACACTCACGAAATATTAAATACGCTTTTCGCACCTGGCTATCTCCAAAAAAATAATCTGCCACTCCTTTATCTTTCCATAACTCTATGTGCCAGACGCCTTCTTCGGCATCCATAAGCATTTCCAATGCCCTAGACAAATCATTTGTTTTATCAAGTTTTTCTCCCTCTATTTTTCCAAGATCCTTGCCGGTTTGATACATCAAAGCATTGGCAGCTTTCCCTATAAGGCTCTCAGAAGCATGGCTTAGGCTCGCTAGTATTCTAACTAATGCCTGAATATTCTTTTGATAAACATCATCAACTTCACCCATGGCACATAACTACTCATTTAACAACTGTGCAATTTTTTTAGCCGTATTCTTCATAGAAATAAAAAGAAGCCCAAGTTTGGCTTCTGTGCCGACAATTCCTGTAAGCACCACGGATTCTCCAGCACTTATAATTAAAACATATCCATCTTTCCCTTTAATATAAATTTCTTCAAGAACTCCTCTTTTCATTTCCTCAGCCGTTCGCTCGCCCAGACCGAGAATAGCGGCAGTCATTGCGGCAATTCTCTCCTCTTCTACATCTTCCGGAAGAACACTACCAATAATCATACCATCCATAGAAACAATCGCAGTAGCCTCAAGACCGTTTGTCGAAGAAATAGCCTTTTCCATAATATCCTCCAAACTCTCATCTAATGTTTTCTCTTCCATTTCGCCTCCTTTTATTAGAACATTCCTATTATATCCGGCAAGATTAAATTAAGAAGAAGCCCAAGTTTTGACTTACTGCTATCCAAAAGTATTGCCCAGCGATACTCTTTAAAAGTTACAACAATAAGTGTTTTACTATCCGCAAGATCCATAAGATAATACTTACTTATTACCGGCAGCTTAATCTCTTTTAAATATTTATTTATAGATTGATTCATCTCATTAAAGATTTTTCCAACTTTAGGGGAACTATTGTAAGAAGTCAGTGTTCTTCCTTCTTCTATTGTAAAGATATCGGAAGCCAACAAAGCTTTCCCCAATTCTTTTATCAGGTGACCGATAGCCTTATCAAATTTCTCTTTCTCGATCTTGACTTCATTTTCCTCGCCATGAACCTCATTTTCTTCTTTTTCGATAATTTTCTCCTTTTGCGATTCATTTACTTCCCCAACTTTCTTTTCATCCAATCGTTTCATTCCTTCAAGCAAAACATATTCAAGAGGGACACCGGAAATAGTAACTCTTTTATGCCTTCTTTCCCTTATTACAATATCAACATCACCAAATGAAAGCATTTCGAAAATAGCTTCTACACCCTCCAGATGTTCTATTTCAGCATCAATCAAAATCCCCTCTCTGAACCATATTCTACCACTCCTCTTCACTTCTCTATTTCTCACTACAACAGAAGCTGTAATTTTTTCCATGCTTATAAGCTCTAAAACTGTTGCAAGAGACATTTTCCTTATACTGGTTAATCCCTTTCTTGAGAGCTTTAATCCTTTCTTTATTGATTCTATCATTTCTTTAAGATCAACAGGTTTATCGAAAAACTTAATAGCTCCAGTATTCATAGCATTATCTTTTAATTTCGGAGTACCATAGGCTGTTATAAGAAAAATTGGAATCCTAGGGTATTTTTTGTCTACAAAATTAACAAGTTCGACACCGCTCATACCCGGAAGTTTCTGATCCGTTATAAGTAAAGATATATCATTTTCCTTAAGAGACTTACACGCATCCTCGGCATTTGTATGTGTAATAAGATTGAGATTTTTTATTGAGTATTCCAACCCATCCTTCATGTTTTCGAGAAAAGAAACATCATCATCTACCAACATAATAGTACGTTTTTTCATAAATCATCCCTCCCTAAAAGATATTTTTACTGTTGTCCCCTTGCCCGATTTATGATTAAAAGTAATATCGCCGCCCTGTGTCTTTATTATTTTAGCAACCTGATACAGCCCCAAACCGGCTCGGCCCCTCTTAGTGGTAAAGAAAGGTTCAGCTACATTCGGCAAATCATCCTCCAATATTCCACTACCAGTATCGGTAATTTCAATTGTTGCTTCATGAGTATGTACAGAGTATTTAAAAATTATCTTTTTTTCTGAAAAATCTTCCATTGCTTCCAAGGCATTATCTATAATTTCCGTAAGAGCTACAACAATCAGAAGCTTATCACCTTTTATAATAAATTCAGTCTCTTCGCATTCGTTCACAAATATAGCACCCTTATCTTCACAATACTTATTAAACCTATCCATACTCTCTAAAATCAGTTCAGTAAGATTTAACTCGAAAGAACCAATCCCCTCGTACCTTGAAAATTCTCTTAAAGTGAAAAGCAATGATTCCATACGTTTCACCTCTCCAAGAGCCCTCCTCAGATACCCTTTTCTTTTTTCATCATTAAGACCATCGTACAAATGCTCAAGTACCTGCAGAGAACATTTTATAGCATTCACCGCGTTCCCAACAGAATGTCTTAAGTGAGAAATAATAGAACCTATGGAAGTAAACCTTCTCATTTCCGCAAGATTCCTTTCCAGTTGTTCTATTCTTGTTATATCTTCCATAATATAAAGATATTCACCATTTTTAATTTTAACGGCAGACACCAGAAAAGACCTATCCCACTCCTTTCTAATAGTCTGAAGCTTTCCTTTTTCTTCGGAAGCCATTACCTGTTCAAGAATACAGGTTTTGCAGACCTCATCCTTTCCAAAAACAGCTTTATAACACTTTTCCCCTATCAAATTTCTCGGATGGTTGCCGCTCATTTCAGCAGCAGCGTTATTCAACTTTATCAGATTATAATCTCCATCCACAACATAGATCATCTCACTTATAGCATCTATTGTCTTGTACCAGGATTCAATAATTCCACAAAAATCTATTTTAGAGTAAGATACCTCGAGCAAGAAAACGTTTCCCGAAGGATCCGAAATTGTAAGTGGAGTGATTTTAATCGCCGCCCGTCCTACCTTCCCTTCAAAATCCAGCAGTACCTCTCTTTCAATCTTTTCCTTAAGACTTTCTAAATCGACATCGTCAGGCATAATTGAATCTACAGAATAACCGAACTCTTCAAAAGATTTATTACCAAAAAGAACTCTACCGGATTTATCCAAAATAACAAAGGAATAATTTAAACCCTCTATTATTTCCTTGAGCTCTTCACTTCCTAATTCGAAGGTTAAATTTTTCATATATATATAGTATAATCCAAAAATAATAAAATTCAAGGTAAAAAATAATAGAATTTTACAATATGAGTCTATTATATTTTACAAAAACGAAAAATACTCTTTATTGGTCATTCGGTCACACGCTATTTATTATGTTTTCATCGAAAAAAATAGGTTAAAATCTCTTGAAATTTAACAAAAATAACATATACTAATTAATGTAAAAGTGTTACGCTTTTGCATTTTATTAAAATATTAATGATCAAAACTAAATTTGGGGGAAGTATAATGTATAAAAGTTTATCTGTGTTTTCTTTTCTATTAATAGGAATAACTGCTCTGGAATCGCAAGCACTTGGACTACCTTCAATCTTCGGGGATAATATGGTAATGCAGCAAAAAACGGAAAATCCAATCTGGGGAAAAGCTTCCATGGAAGAGGATATAGAGATCATCGCATCATGGGGAGAAAAAACCAGTGCAAAAGCTAAAGCAAGCGGTAAGTGGATGGCAAAACTCAAAACACCCGAAGCAGGCGGACCCTATGAAATACAAATAAAGGGCAAAGAATCTGAAATAACATTTAAAAACGTACTAATAGGCGAAGTTTGGGTATGCTCGGGACAATCTAACATGGAAATGCCTCTTGCAGGCTGGCCTCCGAGTGACACCGTAAAAAACTCCGCAAAGGAAATAAAGAGTGCAGATTATCCTAAAATACGTCTTTTCACGGTATCAAAAAGCGTCTCCGCAGAACCTAAAGAAGATTGTATAGGTTCCTGGGAAATTTGTAGTCCCCAAACGGCAGAATATTTTAGTGCCACGGCTTACTTCTTCGGAAGAAAAATACACAAGGAAACAGGCGTACCAGTAGGACTTATCCATACAAGCTGGGGAGGAACACCTGCAGAATCCTGGACTTCTCCCAAATACATCGGTAAAGTAAATGATTACTCCGAATTTGCGAAAAACCTCGATCAACTCCGTTTGCAGGAAGAAGGATATCTTAAATGGCTTTTCTCACATCCTGTAATCGAACCAGAAAGTGAAGACGACCGAGGAGGTAAGGGAATATCATTTAATGATACAATCTGTCCTCTTCCGGATTTAAACGATTCCGAGTGGAAGGAAATGACTCTTCCAATCCTGTGGGAAAATTCTGAAATGGGTGTTTTCGACGGAGTAGTTTGGTTTAGAAAGAAAATAAATATACCGAAAGTCTGGACAGATAAGGATTTAATGCTCGAACTTGGTCCGATTGACGATATAGACATAACCTACTTTAACGGGGAACCAGTAGGCCGATACGAAGATATGGGCTTCTGGGCAACCGAACGCAAATATAAAGTACCAGCAAAATTAGTTAAAGAAGGTATAAATGTAATAGCAGTAAGAGTGGTTGACTTGCAGGGGGGCGGAGGCATTTACGGCGAGGAAGCACAGATGAAAATCTATCCGGCAGATGGAGAAAAGGCGAAGCCTTTAAAACTTTCAGGCGCATGGAAGTACCTTCCTGTTGCACAATACAGAGACGAAAGTTTTTATGTCTTTGGTGCGGAAAAAAATGACTTTTACAATACAAGACCGGACTTCAAGGGAATAACCTCACACACTCCCACCTCACTGTATAATGCCATGATTGCACCCATCATTCCTTATGGAATTAAAGGAGCTATTTGGTATCAGGGAGAATCAAACGTCGGCAGAGACGAACAGTACAAACAACTGTTTCCTACCATGATAGAAAGCTGGAGAACTGCATGGAGGCAGGGCAATTTTCCGTTTTATTATGTGCAAATTGCTCCTTACCAATATGACGATAAAGAAGACCCGATCTCCGCAAAACTACGTGAAGCACAACTCCTTACCATGTCAACCGTACCAAATACAGGTATGGCTGTAACTCTTGATATAGGACAGGTAGATAATATTCATCCTCCGGACAAACAAGACGTGGGAAAACGTCTTGCCCTCTGGGCTCTTGCCAAAGACTACGGTAAAGAGGATATTGTGTATTCCGGTCCGATCTATAAAGAGATGGTTAAAAAAGGCAGCAGAATCACATTATACTTCGATCATATCGGAGGCGGCCTAGTTGCGAAAACCGACACGTTGTGTTACGGAGAACTTACCGGATTCCAGGTCGCTGGAGAAGATAAAGTTTTTGTAGATGCCCATGCTTGCATAGAAAATAACACGGTAATACTTTACAGCAGAGAGGCCTATGACCCAATCGCAGTCCGGTACGCTTTCAAAAACGGTTCAAAGGCAAGCCTCTTCAACAAAGAAGGGCTTCCGGCTTCTTCATTTAGAACTGATGATTGGGAGGAGTGAGTTCGGGTTTAAACGCACTAATATAATCTATCTTATCACGGATTCTATTTATAATTTTAACCTCTGCGAATCCTACCTCAGCTAGTAGTTCCGGCAACTTTCCGTGAACATGAATTTTATATCCCTCGTTCCACCAGTAAAAAGGCAAATTATAGAACGCTCGCAACGGATTTGTGATTTTATGAAGGTCAACCAGCAGGAAATGTCCTCCTACTCTCAAAACTCTGAGTATCTCTTGGATCCCTTTCTTTTTTAGAGAAAGGGATAGTTGATGGAACACCCATGTAGAGGTTATAACGTCAAAGAAATTATCGGGAAAAGGTATTTTTTCAATTGAGGCAACTCTTAAGTCGAGATGAATATTCTCTTTCTCTGCTTTGATTTTTGCCTGTTTAAGCATCCCTCCTGATGCGTCAATTCCCGCTACAAGCCCTTTATTTCCTACTAGTTTTTTAAGCTTTAAAGCAAGCGTTCCCGTGCCGCAACCTGCGTCCAGTACTTTTTCGCCTCCTTTTACTCCAGCCAATTTTGCCGCAAGGGAATAAAACTCATGCCCTAATCTCTTGTTCAAAGTACGATCATAGAACCTTGCTGTATAATCGAAAGTTTTTGCTATATAATAAGTTTCATCTCTTTTTGGCTTTTTCATAATCAGGCACTTCTCTATAAGAAATATCCAATAACTTGGTTATGCTACTTTACCTGCGTTTCTTATATTAAAGATTAATTCTACACTGCTTATTATTAACAGTATAAAAGCTAGCAACCATAAGAATATTTGTCCTCGCAGCGGTATTGTCAATCCTCCAAATATAAGCCATAGTGCCAATACAATCCCTCCGCACATATTTATACTTAAAGCTCCTATTAAACCCAGGCCTATATAGTTACTTTTATCTTTTCTAAATGCTTCTATGAATAAAGCAACAGCAATACCAATTAATACTGCTCCTAAGATATTTGGGTAAAAATTAGTGTTTGATTCCGGTACACCTGAAAATTTGTAGACTAAGGGGAAGAATATTAATAGTATTCCCAGGACAAGATTAATACTGGCATCGATTATAAGGGTTATTGTTTTCTTCATTTTATGACTCCTTGTTATTCTTGTCTTGAATTGTAGAAAATTGCTGAGGATTTGTCAAGAATGAATTTTGCCAACAGTGGTTAGCACTTCAAATTACAAGTACCCTCTCCTTTCGCCCTCTCCATAGCTTCCCTGCCTTCCCTGAAAGAATAAAAAGCAATTCCTAAAGCACCGATAGAATCGATATATCCGATTTTAAAAACCTCATAGAGAATACTTGAAGTAAGAAGTAAGATTGATAAATAAACACAGGTTTTCGTACAATTAGCATCCGCTATAACAGCGTCGGAACCTAATTTTTTCCCAACATTCAATTTGAAATATGTTAAAAGAATCATTGTCAGTAGAGACACCGACGATATTACTATTCCCCAAAAAGTGCTCTCTGGTTTATGACCCGTAAAAATATTATTGGTAACACTCACCAATAAACCTACTGCTAAAATATAGAAAGATGTCCCGGTTATTTTTAGAGCCGTTCTTTGAAAATCTTCGATATTGTCGCTTTGATTTTTCTTTATCCGAATAACCATATGCCATATACCAAGTCCCGACAATACCTCAATAAACGAATCGACACCAAAACCGAACAATGCCAGAGTCTCATCCGTGATACCAAAGAAAACAGAAATCAACCCCTCAAAAATATTATAAAATACAGTTATGATTGCTAATAATAGTACAATACTCCACAACCATTTATTATCTTTCATGATTTTTGCTTTTTTCTTAAATATCGTACTTTGCTGCGATGGGCATTCTTCTTCCCATACCGAAAGCCCTGGTCGTAACTTTGAGCCCGGGAGCTGCCTGTTTTCTTTTATATTCGTTTCTGTCAACCGCACGTATTACCCAATCGACCGTTTTTTTGTCAAAACCCATATCGAGAATTTTTTTCTTAGAATATCTCTCATCGATGTAATATCGAAGTATTTCATCGAGCACGTCATAAGCAGGCAGGATATCCTGGTCTTTCTGGTCGGGCTTTAATTCAGCCGAAGGCACTCTTGTGATAATTTCTCTGGGAATTACTTCTGTTTTTCCATTTATATAACCAGCCAGTTCGTAAACCATTGTCTTCGGTACATCGGAAATTACGGCAAGCCCTCCGCTCATATCCCCATACAAAGTACAGTACCCAACAGCAAGCTCGCTCTTGTTTCCGGTAGAAAGCACCAGATAATTGAATTTATTGGAAATCGCCATGAGGATATTACCCCGTATCCTTGCCTGAACGTTTTCCAGAGTAATATCTATATCCTCTGCGGTTCCCAAAGATTCATTTAAAGTTTTTATGTAGGACTTATATACTTCATCAATAGGTATAACTTTAAATTCGACCCCGAGATTTCCTGCAAGTTTTTTTGCGTATTCTAGACTCTCCGCTGAGGAATAAGGCGAAGGCATAGAAACACCCAAAACATTTTCAGAGCCTACAGCTTCCTTCGCCAGGCAAATGGTTACAGCAGAATCGATTCCTCCCGAAAGCCCTACTACGGATCTTGAGAAATTACATTTCCTCATATAATCCCTTACGCCGAGAACGAGAGCCCCGTAAACACTCTCGGTTTCATCCTGAGGACAGTAGAGCCCGGAACTGCCCTGCATGCCTGTATCTATTGTCTTTACATGTTCCTTGAAAGAAGGAAAAATTTCTGCCGGTTCACCGGTCCTATCCACGAACATACTCCTGCCGTCAAATATAAGTTCGTCATTTCCTCCCACCTGATTAACAAAAACAAACGGAGTTTGATGTTTCCCGGCATGACTCTGAAGAATACGGAAACGAGTTTTCTCTTTCCCGATATAAAAAGGCGACGCGGAAAGATTTATAAATACAGTAGCCCCTCTTCTATGCAATTCTTCTATTGGATCTAGAGAATAATTTCTCTTTATCCACAATTCCGGATCATTCCACGCATCTTCGCAAATGGAAATGCCGAGTACCTCATCCTTGAAGGAAGCTGTCTCTATATTGGGAGCAGGGTCGAAATATCTTGCCTCATCGAAAACATCATAAGTGGGCAAAAGAGATTTGTGCTGTCTAAAAACTACCTTCCCTCCACAAATTAATAATGCCGAGTTGTAAAGTCCGCGACCGGCATCCTTGCCGGTCGATATCGGCGCACCAAAAAGAATTCCTGTTTCAGGATATTGATTAGAGATTTCTGTTAGTTTTTGGACTGCTTCCTCGACCTTAGAAATAAACCATGGACGCTCCAGAAGGTCTCTTGGGGGGTATCCTGTAAGAAAAAGTTCCGGAAAAATTATCAAATCCGTTGAGTTATCGACGCAATCGTTCAGAGTATTTTTTATTCTGTTTGAATTACCGTCGATATCTCCGACGGTAGGATTCATCTGCGCTATAGTAATTTTCATTTAATTAGGCACCTTTTTATTAAATTCCATTACTACTCTACTATTAAGATAGTAGTTGCTTGTTGAAATTTGTCAAGAATTAATAGAAAACTAAGAACTCTCACCATTCCTGGTTTTCTGAAATAAGTGAAGCCCAAGTTGTTTTCTAAGCGAGGAAGAATTGTATTCTCTGAATCTCTTTCGGGTAATTTCCGGATGAAAAAAAAGGCCGACAAATAGAAGAAAATAAGACGCAAATCCGCAGTAATCTGCTATATTAGCCACCCCAGGACCAAACCAATCTATCCAATCTCTTGTATATCCTAGAAAAATACGATCAGGAAGTGCTCCAAGAAAAGAAGCGTTAAAAAATATAAAAAAACTCCTCAGGGATAGAGTTAAATATTGATCAAGCTTCGAATAATAAATAAAGGAAATTATTAAAACAAAAGTTGAAATAAATATATTAAAAATATTAAAGAACTTCCATTTGCTGAACAATCCAAGTAATCCACCATAATTTATTTTATAAGTAAGACCTAACACTCCCTTTATGACCCAAAATGTCTTCTCCGGGTCAAAATATAATTGTGCGTTATACCTCGTAATTACATCGATAGCAGCAATAAATATAATCCAGAATACCGTAAGATAGTGTTTATTTATCTTTATGTATCTTTTCATAGTATTTAGAAAGTCGCTTTTTGATTTCGGGCGTAAGATTTTCCTCTCCCAATTTATTAATAATCTTTTCTAAGTCGTAGGGATTGGTATCCAGCATTATTTCCCCCTCTGATAAAAAACCTCTCAGAAATATATCCAGGGATTTTAAATATCTCATGTGACTTATATCTAATTGGTTCTGAGCTTCGTAAACATCGCCCTCTTCTTTTAACAAAGTCGCAATTATGATACATTTGTCTGCATCAGGAATTCCATCCGTTGAAATAATAGAAATTAAATCGTCCGTACCAACAGAATTTATGAAAAGCGAATCAAAGCCAAGAAGCTCCTTGTATGTTTCTCCGATAAGATCGAGAGCTTCTTTATAGTCTTTGTTTTCTTTTGACTTCAAGAGTCTGTTTAGAGCTTCGGTAAACTGCTCTATAAGCCTCATCAGATAATCTCTACGAATCATAAAAAATCCTTTGAAAATTTAAACTCTCCGAAGCTTTAAAACCTTGAGGTACGAAGCGCCAAATATTATAATTCAATCGAAAAACTATAGCCATGTTTGTCAAATCCTAAATTCTCGTAAAATTTATGCGCTCTTTCTCTTTTTAAATTGCTGGATAAATTTATTTTACAACAGTTATTCTTCCTGCATATTTCAAAAGCATATTCCATCATTTTTCTTCCTATGCCCTTTGCCCTCATATCTTTTCTAACTACTACACTTTCAATCAAACCGGAACATCTCCCCAGGTGAGCAATATTATCCATTATCGAAAGCGAGAATGTGCCTACTATTTCATCGTTATATTTCGCAATATATATTTTATAATTGGGATACGATTGCATCCTATCGAATATTTCTTCCGCCTTTTTAACTGGCAAAACATTACCTGCATCGATATCTCGATCAGCATATAAGCTCAATATATCAGGTAAATCTCCTTTTCCTGCTTCTGCGATTTCAATATTCATCATCAAAACATTATCTGCATCAAATGAACATCCAGTCGCCTGCCAAATTTATATCCGACCTCTTTCATAGTTCCTATATTTTTAAATCCGAGCTTTTTAAACAAATTTAAACTTACTTCGTTTTCCGCGCAGATTTTTGCGATAGCGCTGTGAAGTCCGTTGTCAGGACCTCTTTTTAATAGTTCTTTTACTAATTTCTTTCCTATTCCCTTCCCTCGAAATTCATCTTTTATATAAACTGCTACATCTGCCGTATTCGAATACGCACATCTGTCAGACCACGGGCTCAAGGAAGCCCAACCCACGACAGCATCATTATCGACAGCTACTATAACTGTAAATTTACCTGCATGTTGTTCGAACCAGCTTTCCTGCTCGGAATAGGTTTTCGGCTCAATATCGAATGTTGCGGTTGTATTCAAAACTGCGTCATTATAGATTTCGGTAATCGAAGATATATCTTCTTTTGTGGCAGTTCTTATATTAAACATATGCAAGAATACTAAAATTTCTTATCATACTTGCCTACTCAGATTTACTTTTTTAATCCTTTCTATTAAATCATTTTTTCTCATGATATTCTTCCTCGATATTAACAGCCCAAATATTTTCTTTCGATTTAATGTTATTAATAATATTATCGACTGCAACCATTGCAGACAGCATTGAATGATCCTGATTGTTGTACCTGTGCATACCGTTCCTGCCGATTAAAAATAGATTTTCGAATTTATCAACAAAATCCTTAATCACGTGGAATTCATCATACGTTCCCGAATAAACCGGATACACATTTGTCATTCTAATAACAACATCATCAAGAACATCTTCTTTTTCTATAATATCAATGGCTGCCAACTCATCAATTGCAAAATTTGCAAAACCATCATCGGATTTATTCCATAATCCATCTCCCTTGTTGCACATATATTCAAGTCCCATCCAAACAGTCCCTTCATCTTTAACCATATAAGGACTCCAATTGTTGAATATCTGAAGCCTGGCAAGTTTTACATCTCTTTCCTGGATGTAAATCCAGTTATCAGGAACAATATTGTTAATAGTTTTTATTTTCGTTTTGTTCTTTATCTTCATTTTTTTCAAAAGTACTCCAACAGTAATAAAATCACGATACATTAATCCTTCCGCTGCTTTTCGGACATTTTCGGGAACATCGTCAAAACCAAGGATTAAGTCTTTAACTGGCATCGAAGAAAAAAAATAATCTCCTTTATTTGTAACAATATCACCGGTAATCTCATCCTTTAACTTAACTTCAACAACTCTGTTATCCTGGGTCACCAGGCCTATAACCTTCTTCCTTAGATGTACCTCTCCACCTAATTTTTCAACAATTCCTGCTACCTCTTCCCACATCTGCCCTGGTCCGAACTTAGGATACATAAATTGTTTTACCAAACTGGTTTCAATGTCTTTTTGAGCAATGGAAGAACTCTTATGAAAAATACTTTTGAACGCATCAAGGATTGCCTTACCGATTGATAAGCCCTTTACTCTCTGCGCGCCCCACTCAGGTTTAATTTTATAACAGGGAATTCCCCATACCTTTTCAGTATAATCTTTAAAGAAAGTCAAATACAATTCTTCTCCGAATCTATTGATATAAAAGTCTTCCAAAGATTTTTCGTCTTTAATAGGAAAAAGCTTTATTTTTATGTAACTTAAGATTATTTTAAATACTAGCACCAATCCAAGATTCGAAAATGTATTAAAGCTCAAAGAAATAGGATATTCAAAGAATTTTCGCAGGAAAAATATCCTTGAGATACGGCTACGGACCAACATTACCCGGTCAGTTTTTTCGGGATCAGGAGCATCGGATTTTTCCGAAAGGCAAACTTTCCTTTTAAGTATGATATCATTTTTTGATGGCGCTCCCTGCAAAGGGAAAAGTTCGGTCCACCATTGCATAACCCGGGCAGACTTTGAAAAAAATCTGTGACCGCCTATATCAATTCTATTGCCCTTATAATTGATGGTCTTGGCAATACCGCCAATATCCCCGGAGGATTCATAAACAATTGGCTTGATGTCTGTCTTATCGCATAATTCATAAGCAGCAGTCAAACCTGCCGGTCCCGCTCCAATTATTATTGCTGTTTTCCTACTCATAAACACACTTCATTTTAAAAAGATTCATATTCACCATCAAAAAAATTCTCCGAAAAGAAAAAGATTATAAAGCATCACAATCAAGCTACTATAAAACCAAATTATGTCACAAAAAACGGTAGATACAAGACATATACACACCATTAGATAAAGCCATTATTATCTTATTGGTTTTCTGAACTTGCCCCACTGAGCCATTAATCCTACAGTTTTTATTTCCAGTGTTTCAAAAAAAGGGATGTCCTTGAAGTAAATCAAATGACTATGTTCGCTTGTCCTTTTCTGGTTCAACCCAATAACTTCCAAAAGTTTACAAAGCCAATCCATATGAGGAACAGGCGAAGTCAGCATTAACAATCCTCCAGGTTTCAAAAGGTCAAAGAATTCCCGAAAACAATCGACGTGCTCAATAACCTCGAAAGCTACTATGACATCAAAAGATTCTCTTTCTATTCCGAGATTTTTCCAATCCAGAATATTACCAATAATATCTGCGGGTGCAAATACATCCATACCAATATAATGCTTATTTGCCTCTTCTCTAAAATAATTGCTCACCCAACCATCGGCACACCCGACCTCAAGAATTTTTGACTGCGGAGGAATATCTTTAAGAAAATAATCTATCTTCTTCTTACGGGCGTACTTGCTTAATATTGGAATAATCTTCCTCCTTACAGATAAAGATCTCAACTTGTTAACTCGCATAAGAACCTCATTATAAGCGCTTCTGTCTATCTTTTTAAACGTAAATCGTGCAAATCCCGGAATTTAATTTCCCTTAGATTGTAAATATTTACCGGGATTTGTCAAGAATATATTATTTACGTTTAGACTAGGGTCCGAAACTTAACAATTGATTTATCTATCTTTCCTAATTATCTCAAGACTTACTATACATCTCGTGACCGGGGTTCTTCTTACAATAATAAAATCCTTATCTTTAATCTTTAAATAATGATTAAGACCCACATGATGAACTCTTCTGTCCAATATAATCATACATATAGGCAAATACGCGGAATAAAGTATATCATCAGAACCTTTTTGAACGGTACCTTTAAAAATATTCACTGTACCATTTTTTATATCCTGCATACATTTAACGCAAAACACTAATAAAAGGAAAGCAATCAATGTAAATATAATCGTAGAAAAGATAACTATAAGATCGATCTCTCTTGAAACATCTAAACTATCTTTCAAAAAAATAAGGATAGCTGCAATTGCCACCAGAAGTGCAGCACAATTACGAATCAATTTTAATTTCTCAATCATTCTCAATTTCTCACTATGCCGGGACTCTTCAAGCAATCTATAATCGGGTTTGGCACTTACGGGAACTTTCTTTTCTTTTTTTCTTTTCCGTATTTTCTTTTTGTTCTGCTTTTTACCACTTTTTTGGGTACTTATACTTCTTTTTAGTTCTTTTTGCTCTTTCCTCTTCCCGCTTTTTTTGTTTTGCTTTTCTTTTTTGTCTTTTTTCATTTATCCTCATAAAAGATTTAATGATTAAGAAACCAAGTAACAAGACTACAAAAGCGACCATCGGCAAGATATAGAAAGCTTCTTCTTCGATCTCTTCCTTAATTCTGCTGAAATCCTCATTGATTTCTTCTTTATCCAAACCCAACAAGATAATCTTCTCGGATTCCATAAAGGGAAGTAATTTTTCGAATTCATAGACAGGTTTTCTTGCGTCAGAACGTCCGTAGAACAGGTAATATTTTTCGTACTTCTCTACCGGAAAATATATAAACTGCCGATCTCCTTTAATGGATATATTTTCAATTTTAAGGGGAGGGTCATCCTGATTATATATGGTTAACTTTATATATCTGTTTCTTATTTGCGGTAAACTGATAACATTGTTCCTGTTATCCTTATTATATCTGTATATAACTGCCGTGTTAAGGCGCTGCCAGTCTTCCACATCATCCGAACCAAAAACCCAAACGCCTCTGTGATATCTTGGCGGGGCAAGTTTGAGGATTATTTCCTTCTTCGGAATATTTTTATAAATAACATCAAGAATAACTTCGGTTCTTTTTTTATCGCGATTTTCCTTCCTCGATTGTATCTTAAAAGGTATATCGTCAAGAGGAACAGTAAATATTTTTTCATCGTAAACCAAGCAACCATTTATTTTAAGAGGCCTCCCTTCTCTGTCCCATATAACAATCTTATAGAATCTTCTCTTCGAATCGGGAAACTTTATATCAGTCAATGATGCTTCGTAATCTTCGGTATAAAAACTAAAAATATGAGCGTCATCTTTGATCTTCAACCAATTTATACCATTAACACTCCCCCAGATTTCAACTCTTCTCCTGAAATTTTTATCAGGAGTTATTATATGTAACTTGTTTATAATTTGATTCTCTTCACCCACATCGAGATAAAATTCCGTGTATTCATAAGGCTTTCGAGCAATATTGTATAATTTAGGGTCAAAACAAACCGTTTCTTCCCTGCTTTCCAGAACTTTTAATTTATAAGGAATTTCTCTTCCATCTTCACGAACAACCCTTATATCACTAAGATCCGGCTTTGCATTATTATAGACCTCAGCATCGACTTTAACTCCAGCAACGCCTTCTATATCGCTTATCGTAATACTTTTTTTATATTCCCAGTCCATTTTAAAAAAATCTGCTTTGCCAGTAATTGCTATAAATAAAACAAAAAAAACGTATTTTTTATTCATCATCGTCTTTCCTTCCCATCTTCTTTTGATAAATAAATGAAATCAAAAGCAGTATCACTCCAAGAACAACAAAAGATAGGACCCTGTAGATCGTTTCAAGATATGATAAATCATGGAAAAATACTTTTATTATCGTAAGAGAAGCCATCACAAACCCGGCGCTTCTCGCAGGAGGGTTCTCTTTGGCTATACCTACCATAAATAAAACGAGCGCGTATATGCCCCATAGCATTGAAATGACAAGAGTCCTCGTTTCCTCAAAATGGCTGAATTTATTAAAGAATTTTTCAGTTCCGGCAATAGTAAACCAGAATACTAAAAACATACCCAATATACTTAAAGCGGATACCAAGTTTTTGTTTTCGTTATCGGTACCTCCGGATAAAAATCTGGCACAAAGAAATACGCAAATTATCACGATCAGCGAATTAAAGAAGAATGGAAATACCCCAGGTGAAAGATAATCCATAAAAAGCATTTTAAAAACTGCAATCCCTATAAGTATAAGTGGAAGAACTTTTAAAACCTTTTCTTTTCGTCTAAGCGATAGAATAACTGTGCCTTCAAGAGCCCAGGCAAAAGTAGACCATTTTGCTTTTAAAAATACCGGAATGGCAATTGTAAGAAAAAAAACCGCCAGGCTTGTAAAAGATAATGCACGCTCCAATGAATTTTTCTTCTCCGATAAGGTACCTTGATAATAATAGAAAGCCGATAAAGCTAACGCCCACGTACCGGAAATATAAGGATTAATCTTATACGTTACAAACCAACAAACAAAATAGTAGAGAAACGGATTTAAAAAAAATAGGACTAACGACTCGGGGTCCGTTCTTTCGGACAGATAGAAGAAAAGAAGAAAGAATACCGTAGAAAACGTTAGAAACACCCAGGGATAACCACTCTCCGACGCAAACCTGATAGTAGTAAGAAGCATCATTGCCGTTAGAGAAAAAGCAAGGATGTTTAACCATTTCCATTCCTTAATTTTCGTTACCGTAAGAATCCATCCGTTTATAAGAGAAAGGTACAAGAAAAGTATAGTAAGCGCCAGCGGCGTAATCTCCCCGCCTCTGAAAACATACGGAGTAAGAAAAGCTCCGATAACCGCAATAAATGAGACAATACTGGAATCATACCTGAGTGACAATAGCACGCCTGTAACGGTAACAAGAAGCATTAGTAAAAAAGCTATAGCAGGAGGAAATAAATCATAGAAAGCAGACCCGGCATAACATGAAAAATAAAGAATTACAATCCCGCAACTTGAAATCCCTAAAGCATAGTTCTTGTACTTTTTTATCAGTATTTCGCCCAGATAGAGTAAACCGATTCCTATAATCAAACCTATAAATATTCTAAGCCATGGACCAATAATCGGTAAAGTATACTTAATAAATAATCCAACACCTATGGCAAGAGCAAAAACGCCTATTATGTGTAAAATATTGATTAATCTTTTCTCCTGCTGGGCTGAAGTAACAGCTGTATCCTTTACTTTGGCCGCCCCGACGGGTTTTTCATAAACAAAAGCCTTTTTCTCTTCTTTGATTTC
Source organism: uncultured bacterium (assembly GCA_964525555.1). GTDB lineage: Bacteria > Hydrothermota > UBA3072 > UBA3072 > UBA3072 > JAFGHJ01. The sequence goes on along the minus strand of CAZGHN010000004.1, from coordinate 4,019 downwards.
TTCGGTATTTTCTTTAATTAGATAAGCTACTTCTTCTTTTTCTGCATGGGTAGGTTGCTCTTTTGCTATTTTTTCTTCTTTTTCCCCTTTCAGGAATTCTTCTATTGATTCTTCCTCTTCTTTTTCTCGTTTCAGGAACTTCTCTATTGAATTTAGCCTGTAGTCTATACTTTTTAATCTCTTCAGTACTTCTTCTATGGAATTATCTTTTTTGTCCAAATTACCCCCTATGTTTCGGTATATATTATCATATGAAATTTTCTCGAATAAGTCAAGAGGATTATTTTCCACCATACACACCACCAAATGATTAGCCACAGATGAACACGGATATACACGGATAAAAAATATATTTATGTCGTTTTAACTAAATCCTATATCCCAAAAACTTTTTAACTAAGATTTAAAGAATCTTTAAGATAGAGCTTGCATTTAAAGATAAACAGTTTATTTATAAAGTATAAAAATAAAAGGAGATATTTATATAAATGAGTAAAAAACAAAAAAGATACCTTTTTATCTGTGATTTTGACAAAACATTAAGTTTTGATGATTCGGGTGTCATTTTAAGTGTAAAAATTGGGATCGATGAAGAAACTTTCGAGCAAAAACTCGTTAAAGTAAGAGATAGAAACATAGTTCAATTAGGCGGCGAGCTTGCACAGCTTATAACAACCGATGCGGACTACAAAGGAAAGGTCACAAAAAAACTTTTCAAAGAAGTTGCCAGAGATATAAAATTAAAAAGAGACGTTTCCAAATTAATGAAAGTCCTGGATAAAGGTATCGGCGAAAACAAATTTTACTGCTATGTAATATCGGCCTGTCCGGTAGAGATTGTAAAAACTGCTTTAAAGGGGATTGTTCCTCCAGATCATATCTATGGTACCACTTTCATATATGACGAAAAGGGAGTCGTTAAAAGCATAGAAAGAACAGGTGCGGGTCAGGGAAAAGTAACTAACGTGGATTCCCTTCGAGAAAAGAATAAAATTCCCCGCGACAGGATAATATACGTGGGGGACGGCTCATCAGATTTACATGTAATGCTGCACGTTAACGCCTACGGAGGATACCCGATAGCAGTCTCATCTTCTCCGTATCTGGGACATATTTCAAAAAGAACGGTTCTCTCGGACAGTGCCCTTAGTATTCTTACTCCTATCCTTGAAGATATACTGGGTTATAAAGAAACACAAATAAAGAAATTTTTTATCGACATAGGACACACAATTTCTGAATGGAGCAGAGTTAAAACCGACTGGATAGCTCTGGAGTAATTAGAGATTATTTTTTCGCAATCTTAATAGTATTCTTTCCGGCTGCTTTTGCATCATATAACGCTGAATCTGCAGCAAATATAATATCAGCAGGAGTAGCTCCATTTTTTGGATTACTCGAAATTCCTATACTAACACTTACGGCCATATTAGGCTGACTTTCTTCTGCTCCCTCAAATTTATTTATTTCGACCTTGCTACGGATCTTTTCTGCAACTCTTATTGCCTGTTCTTCGTCCGTTTCCGGAAGCAAAACAACAAACTCCTCCCCCCCATAACGATATAATTTATCATTTACCCTTAAATTACGACCAAGCACATCAACCAACTCAACAAGTAAAGCATCACCCTTTTGATGACCATGGAAATCATTATATTTTTTAAACCAATCAATATCTAACATTAAAATGGATAAACAATTATTGTAGCGCTCGGCACGACTAAGCTCTTCTTTAAGATCGTGTTTTAATTTTCTTCGATTAAAAGACCCTGTGAGTTCGTCCGTTATGGACTCTGTAATATCCTCAAAAATTTCTAAAACATACTTCTTCCCACTTAACTCAATTGCCTTATGTATTATCTTAAGCGTTTTCCCGTTAAAAGCCCCTTCTGTTTCTATTGTTTTAACATTTCCATCCTTAATTTGGTTCTTTAAAGGGCAAAGCTCACATTGTTGTTTATCATCTTTATATACCTCAAAACATTTCTCTCCTGTCGCATCTCTACCAACTTTACGTTTGATGGCATCATTCATATAAAGTATATTTAACTCCGTATCGACAACATCTACAGGGATAGGAAGAACTTCCAGCATTGTCTTAAAATCTTCCAGATTGATTTTTCTAAGTTTCGAGCCATCCAAATCGTCAAACATTATTTTACAACTCCCTTTGATTTACTTAATTAATAACTATAAATAAGTTTTCAGGATAAGTCAATAGTGAAAAAATCGTATCAAAAAAGAATCTATGAGCTAGAAGATAGAAGTTAGAATCCCAACCCTCAACCTCCAATTCTTTTTTTAACTCAAAATTCATAATTCAAAATTAAAAATTCTTAATTCTTGACATACTACTCTCTACTCCATATTACAGCCTTGACATAAAAAGCGTTTTTTCTTATATTTTATATACAATGAGCGAGAAAACTGACAGTAGATTAAAAAATTTCGCATTATACGGTCTACGTTATTCCTACCTTAGAATCCTCAACAATCTTGGAGACAAAATAAAGTTTATTCATCCGGATTTAATGAGCTTTATTGCCTTCTTCATTGCTATGTTAATAGGCGCTTTTTATTATAAATCAGGAGATATGCCTGTTTTTTTGCTGATAAATATCTTTTTGATTTTTCTGTGGATAACTTTAAATACTTTAGTCGAAGTCCTCTCGATGAAGAGGGCTAAATTTACAATTATAAATGCAATAATTTATGCTCTTCCGGATAGATATGCCGACCTTTTCGTTATTATCGGAATATCATTCTCTCCTTTATGTGATATCAGAATAGGAATGATAGCTGCGGTAACAGTAATGCTTATTAGCTATACTGGAATGTTGGGTAAAGCCCTGGGAGTATCCTGGCAGCACCAGGGACCACTCGACAAAACGGATAGATCGGTCATACTGATGGCAGCATCACTGCTGCAGTACTTGCTAAGTAAAGAAGGAGCTCCTTCTGTCTTCGTTCTGGACTTTGAATATACTATAATAGAAGTATGTATGATAATATTTATGGTTTTAGGACAACTTACTATCTTGATGCGCATAAAGGGAATACTCTCAGACGTAAAGAAAGTAAATAAAGCACTGTATAGGGAAGATTCCGCGGAAGAATGAATTTGGGGTTTTAGGTCTTCGGTCTTAGGTTTTAGTTTAAAATAATAAAATTCGCATCGATCTTTGTGTTCTTTGTGTTTAAATTACTTTTAGATGATGATGGGATTATGCTTTCTTGCTTCTTTTTAATATTATCTTGATTTTTTATTTGTTTGAACTATAATAAATTTAAAGGGAAAGATAATATGGCTAAGGAATTAAATAAGTTTTTCCATGTAATAGTACTCTTACTGTCGTTGTTTGGTTGTAAAAATCCAACAGATTCTACCGACCCTACCGATACTATACCTGAGGTTAGTTTTGTTAGTACTGGAGACAGACCATGCGCAGTTTGCGTAAATACAATAACAAACAAGATATATGTGACGAATGGTGGCAGCGATAATGTGACGGCGATAGATGGAGAGGACAATACAACCACCTCAGTTGAGGTTGGAAATTATCCCGTTGCAATTTGCCTAAATCCCAACACAAACAAGATATATGTCGCAAATTGGGGTAGTAACAATGTAACGGTAATAGATGGCGAAACGAATGATACAACCACTGTTGGTACAGGAGATGAACCCGGTGCAATATGTTTAAATCCCAACACAAACAAGATATATGTCGCAAATTGGGGTAGTAACAATGTAAC
>CAZGHN010000004.1:0-163 GCA_964525555.1 uncultured bacterium | reverse complement strand
GGTAATAGATGGCGAAACGAATGATACAACCACTGTTGGTACAGGAGATGAACCCAGTGCAATATGTTTAAATCCTAATACAAATAAGGTATATGTTGCAAATCATCCCAGTGCCAATGTAACGGTGATAGATGGAGAAAGCGATTCAAACACCGCCACTGTT
>CAZGHN010000003.1:100069-250331 GCA_964525555.1 uncultured bacterium | reverse complement strand
AAAGAATATTTTAACCCCACCCCTTGACACTTTTCAAAGAAGATTTGACCCCAATTATACCCCAATTATAAAAATACACGTTAATACATGTCCCCAAATACACAAAAACATTAATAATTAATACATTAATATTAGGTCTGCCCAATTCCTATGCAGTAATATAGCTTGACAAGCTTCGAAAAATTCTTATTATTATCTTGAAGATAGTAAAAATTGCTCAATTTAGGTTATTATTTTAAAGAATGAAAGAGTCGTTCAGTTTAGATATTACTTATAATACAAAAAAAAGAGCGAAACTTATTAGAAGGAGAACTACGATTAACTTCGTGCTTCAATTCTTATTTCTGACACTTATCTAAATAAAAATATAAGGAGGCCAATATGGGCAAAAGAATTTTATTAAGTTTAGCGCTAGGTTTTCCTTTACTTCTTAACATTGGTTGTAAGAATAGTCCTACGGGAACGGATACTTCCGATAATAACTTAAATTCATTATTTTTTTTAAGTGATAATATTGGCTGGGTTGTAGGGGATTCCGGAACGGTTTTAAAAACAACCAACAGCGGTACAAATTGGGAATCCAAAAATTGCGACCCAACAATTATGCTATACTCCGTTTTTTTTCTTGACAATAATGTTGGCTGGATTGGAGGTTATGACGGAACTTCGGCAAGTGTACTTCTAAAAACATCGAACGGAGGGAACACCTGGCAAAAAATTCAATACAACGGATTATACGAAATTAGGCAGATTAAATTTTTTAATGAATCCGTCGGATGGATAATAGAAAACGATGGAGATTTTGGAGGACGGATCCGAAAAACCATCAATGGCGGTCAAACCTGGAATACCGTATTTTCTCATGGAAATAACGTAAATGAATTTTATTTTTTCAGTCCCGATACGGGATGGATTTCAGGAACAAGATTTGTAAAAAAAACACTTGATGGGGGTGATTCATTGATGTCGATAGAAGAAAATCTACCGGAAAAAGTGACTGATGGAATTCATTTATTTGGCACCTATTTCTTAGATGAGAATATTGGCTGGGTAGCCAGTATGTTCGGCGATGGCATATTTTATAAAACCGAAGATGGTGGAAATACGTGGATCTGTTATGACGCTATGCCCAGAGAATATTTGGGATGGACCTTTATTACAGTAAAGTTCTTGGATATAAACGACGGCATTGCCGTCGTTTATGGATATAATCCTTTAAATAGCTCAAGTAGAAGTATATTTCTAATTACCGAAAATGGTGGGCAGACCTTAGAAACCAAAGATTCGGTAGCATGTTTAATTAATGATATTTTTCTTGTAAATAATAATTGTTGGGCAGTCGGAGAAAATGGAACGATTATAAATCTTTCTATACAATAACATCCCTCGAATATCCAGAATAATTAATCTAATTAAGATACTAGGTAAAGCATAAAAAAGTTTTATGAAAGTTTCTTCTTAAAAGCTGATATACTAAGGAACAAAAAAGTAAAACCAAAGATAAAAAGAATAAGTGTTTCCTTCCAGAGAATTTTTAAGCCCACTCCTTTTAGAAATATACTTCTTAAAATTATAATATAATACTTAACAGGTACGATATAAGTCAATTTCTGTATTAAAACCGGCATATTTTCGATAGGAAACATAAAGCCCGAAAGAATAAGGTTCGGAAGCATTACCATAAACGCTGTCATAACTGCTTGCTGCTGGGTTCTTGAAGTTATTGATACAAAAATCCCTAGTGAAAGAGTAGTTAATATAAAAGGGAAAGTCGTAAAAATAAGAAATCCTAAATTTCCCTTAAAAGGCGTTTTAAAAATAAAAATACCTGCCGCGACCACCAGAAAAAGGTCAAAAAATCCTATTATCATAAAAGGCAGTAGCTTGCCCAATATTACTTCCGAAGATGAAATAGGTGTAACAAATATATGCTCAATAGTACCAGTTTCTTTTTCTTTTACTAATATGGCAGACGCAAGAACCATTGTAATTATTAGCAAAACAAGTCCGGTAACGCCGGGAACCATAAAATTCACAGTTTTTAATTCAGGATTAAAAAGGACTCTGAACGCCGGCACAATTACCGGAGTCGTTATCGAAGCATTATTTTTTTCTGCAAGTATCTTTTCGAAATATCCTTCAATCAATTCAGCGGTATTATTATCGGAGCCGTCAATAACAATGTTTGTCTCGTTTTCTCTCAAAATAAGTCCCGCTTTAACTCTGCCGCGCAGGATTGCATTTTCAACTTCATAAATGCTGTGAACATTTTCTTTTATGACAAAATAATTGCTGGACACAAGAGAAAGTAATATTTCATCAGAGTAACTGTCCTGTTTTTCTTTCATAATTGCTATGGGAATTTCCTTTATGTCAAGACTGACTGCGTAGCCAAAGAGAAAAAGCTGAATGACCGGCGCAAAAATTATCAAAGGAAACAATCTCCGATCTCTTCTTATTTGAGCGAATTCTTTTTTTAACATGGCAAGGAGATGTACTTTTTTCATATTAGCTTACTTTCTTTTTTGCTCCTTTTATCGAGATTAAAATATATATCAGTCCCAAAGCAAAAAGACTGAAAGCATCTCGAGGAAAGAAAGAAGTCCCTTTTAAAAATATACCCCTTACAATTTTCAAAAAATGTGTCGCAGGTATTAATGCAGATATCAATTGTAACCATGAAGGCATATTCTTGACCGGGAATATGAAACCCGATAAAATAATCGAAGGAAGCATCGTAGAAATAAAAGATGTGGTAAGGGCGGTAAGTTCAGTTTTTGCATACGATGAAATCATCGCACCAAGAGACAATGTAGGAAAAAGAAAAAGTATAGAATAAAAAGAAAGACTTAAAAGACTTCCTTTAAACGGAATCTTAAATACAAAATAAGCAAACCCGGTAATAATAAATACATTTATAAAAGCAATCGTTCCGTATGGTATTATTTTTCCAAGTATAATTATATACGCTTTAACTGGAGTCGTACTCAACATTTCGAAATTTCCTCGTTCTTTTTCTCCGACTATTGAACGCGTTGTCAGAATAACTCCTAACATCGTCATAAGTACAACTATCAAACCCGGAATAACGAAATTTCTGCTTTTAAGTTCGGGATTGTAGAGAAACCGCACATTATTTTCGGATTCCACTAAAAACCTTTGTATTGTCTGCTGGACTTTTTTCGACAGATTGGCATCACTCCCATCTACTAAAATCTGTACTTCAGAAAACCCTTTTATATATCTGTTTTTAGAGAAATCATGAGGAAAAACAAAACCACATTTAATCTCACCTGATTCGAGAGCCTCATACATTTCTCCGGTAGATTCAAAGTTAACGGTTTTAAAATAATCTGAAGCCGAGAGAGAAAATAATATTTCTTTTACGTAAACAGACTTATCGAACGAAACTATACCTGTCGGTATCTTCTTTAGATCGAAAGATATTGCATATCCATATAAAATCGTCATAAATAACGGCAAAACGAAAGCAATTACAAGTGAACGTCCGTCTCTTTTTAAGTGAACTGTTTCCTTCCAGATTATTGTTAAAAGATTACGCATTTTTTACGAGACGCACAAAAGTATCCTCAAGGGTTTCTTTCCCATTTCTGGTAAGCTCTTTTGGTGTGCCGTACGCTACCAGTTTACCCAGATGCATAAACCCCAGAGAATCGCATTTGTAAGCCTCATCCAGTAGATGAGTGGAAACTATTAAACTTTTACCTTCTTTTGCAAGTCCTTTCAAAGTATCCCAGAATTCTTTACGGGTAATGGGATCAACGCCAACCGTCGGCTCATCGAGTATCAGAAGCTCAGGTTCATGAACAAGTGCACAAACAAGCGCTAATCTCTGCTTTAATCCTCCTGAAAGATAATAAGATATTGTGTTTTCTCGGCCGGTAAGTCCGGCAAGGGCTATCATTTCTTTTATCCTTTCTTTTGCTTTCTGTCCGGAAATATCATATATATGAGTATAAAAATAGAGATTCTCGTATACTGTAAGGTCCTGATAAAGGCTAAATTTCTGAGAAACATATCCTATATGTGATTTCAAAAGTTCGGCTTCCTTTACAATATCATAACCGCAAACCTTCGCCATGCCCGAAGTTGGCTGCAATATTCCGCATAACATCCTTATTGTAGTCGTTTTACCGGCACCATTCGGTCCCAGAAAACCAAAGATTTCACCTTTTTTTACAGAAAGATTGAGATTGTCAACGGCTTTAATTTTGCCGAAATACCTGGAGAGGTCAAAGGTTTGAACTATAAAATCATTCGAAGACGGCATCTCCGTATATACCACTCTTTATTTTTCCTTCGGGATTATCAACAATAATTTTTATTCTGTAAACGAGTAATGTTCTGTCTTCTCTTGTTTGAATATTTTTAGGTGTAAATTCGGCCTTTCCCGATATAAAGGAAACTCTTCCTTTAAAAAGTTCATCCGCAAATGCGTCAACTCTAATTTTGACCATTTGATCGATTGAAATTTTAGGCATCTCATCTTCAGGAACATATATATTGAGATATATCAAAGAAGGGTCTTGAATCTCCACAACGGGCATACCAGGCAGAGTCGATTCCCCGGTCTTTAAATATTTTAAGCTTATGTAACCATTTACCGGAGAAATTATATAGAATTTTTTAAGATTTTCTTTTTTTGCTTCAAGAGAAGCGGAAGCTGATTTAAGCTCCATATGCACCATATCACGGTTCCGCTCGACTCTTTCAAAATCCATTTCCGAAATTGCCGAGTCTTTGTAAAGTTCTTCCGTCTTTTTAAGATCATCTTCCAGATTTTTAAGCTGAATTCTTAAATTCTTAACTTGATACTCTATCGATTTTATAACAAATTTTATTTCTCTATTATCAATTATGGCTAAAGTATCACCCGTATCGACTTTATCCCCTTCTTCGAAATTAAACACATTAAGTTTTCCAGCCACTTCAGATTTCAGAAGATAACTTTCTTCTGTAAAAATACCCGAGTAAATTCTACTCTTATTCCTGCCGCACGAAGTTATTAAAATAAGAATTAAAAGTAAAAGTCTTTTCATAGCATATTAATTATAACCATTACGATAATCTTGTCAACAATTAATCGGTTTTAAATTTAAAATCTAAACCCTTATCCTTGACTTAAGTATTAAGCTCATTAATATTTCATGATACCCAAAATGAATTATTTTTTATGTTTATCCGGTTATGAATATGATTTCGAGATATTACCAAAGCTTGAAGAGTTAAATGTAGGAATCGAACTGCAAAGCTACGGTCTAAAGGGTGTTAATTCTCCCCTATCCTGGGAAGAAAAAATAAAACAACATAAAAAGTTAATAGAAAATTTTAAGGGAAGAATTTCGATACACGGACCATTTATAGGTATTAGATATACATATAATGATTACTTACTCAAAGAAGCCGTAAAAAAACGAATGCAGATGACCTATGAGATGGCAAAAGAATTAAAACCTGAGATTCTAGTTCTTCACAGTGGTATCTCCGAAGATATTAAAAAATGGAAACTACAAAAACTCTGGCTAGAAGAAACAACAAATTTCTGGAAGGAAGAGATAAAAAAATACGAGAAAGAAAAAATTAAGATAGTTGTCGAAAATTTAGTCGAAGAAATACCTGATATTTTAATTGAGCTCTGCGACGGCATTAACAGTGATTTCTTTGCTCTTTGTCTTGATACGGGCCACATGAACGTCTTTTCTAAATTACCTCCATCTGACTGGGTAAAAAAGATGGGCAAAAGACTGCAATATGTACATCTTCACGATAATAACGGTGAAAGTGACGAACACCTCCCTGTAGGTAAAGGAAATATAGATTTTAATAATTTTTTTAATAGCATAAAAAACAAAAGTGATATCATCATCGCACTCGAACTCGATAATTCAACACCGAAAGAGAAGATTAAAAATCTAACAGAGGTTATGAATAAATATAGTCATTAATTATGAATTATGAATGTTGAATTAAAAAAAATTATAAAAAGCAAGGATTAAGAAAAAACCACTTATCACTTAATCCTTAATCCCTGAACTTCTATCTAGAATCACTTCTAATCCTACTCTGGTCTTTGTGGCTAATACTATTATCCAATAACTTGAATCAACATTCTCCTCGAGCGGGGTCCGTCGAACTCGCAGAAAAAGATTCCCTGCCATGTGCCAAGACTAATATCTCCGCCTATTACGGGAATAAAATCCGAACTCCCAATGATAGAAGTCTTTATATGACTATCAGCGTTCCCCTCCGCATGTGCATATCCCGCACCAGCGGGTATTACATCTGATAATTTATTTAAAATATCACTCTTTACCGAAGGATCGTAATTTTCATTTATTGTCACAGCCGCAGTTGTATGCGGCACATAAAGGTGCACATAACCATCTTTTACCCCACTTTCCTTAACAGCGTCTCTAACTTCTTCAGTCACGTCTACAAATTCATTCCTTTTACTCGTAGAAACAGAAATTTCCTTCCTATTTTTTACTGCCATTAACTCCTCCTTTTAACAAATTTAATCTTTATATAAATAATTTTTTCTGTCAAGTGCTAATAATCAATAAAACTTGCTATAGTCAAACAAGCAATTTTAGTACACTTGACATCCAATTATCATAAAGCTATACTTAAACAATAGAACTAAAAAATAGAAAATCGAAAAAATTTAAAATTTAATGAGGGGGATATGAAAATTTTCTTTAGAAAGATTTTCGTCCTGTTTGCATTATTAGGATTGATTTTATCAGCAGGAGTCCTGGAAAAAGAAGTCATTTTCAATACAAATGAAATTTCTTTTAAACAATTAAATGGATATGATTTAGTTGATCTTAAAGGGTGCGGAATGACAGAGGATGTAAGCTATCCTCTACTTCCTAAAGCATCTTTTTCCTTAATAATTCCACAAGGTGCAAAAATTACCAATATTGAAGTTGTTTCAGAAGAAAAAGAAGAAATTTCCGGAAAGTACAAGATTTATCCTACTCAACAACCTCAACCATTTCTAAAAGATAAGATTTTTTCCTTTGTAGAAGGTAACAAAGACATCTATGCACAAGATACTCCTTATCCTGATAAAATAATTGAACCCTCCCACTCAGGCTTAATGGGTGGCTACAATATCGCCAGTTTATTTATATATCCCCTCCAGTATATTCCCAATCAGAAAAAATTGATTTTATACTCAAAAATAAAATTCAAAGTTACATATGAAGAGAATTTGCGTCCCCCTCGTATTGTAAGAACACAAAAACAAAAAAATATATTCAAAGAAAGAATCAAAAATTTAGTACTTAATCCTGAAGATATCGAAATATTCGAACCTTTAATAAGCTTATCAAGAAGCAGAGTATTACCTGCAGATACCGTTGAATATGTTATAATAACTGCACCTTTTTTAAAAGAATCTTTTGAAATATTGGCGGATTGGAAAACAAAAAAAGGTATTCCTGCGAGGGTTGTAACTCTTGATTCGATTTACGCTAATTATACAGGCGTAGATAATGCCGAAAAGATAAGAAATTTTATTAAAGATGCGAATTCTTCATGGGGAACAAACTGGATTCTTCTCGGAGGACAATGTGATTATGAATCAGGGCAGGAAATAGTTCCGCGTAGAGATGTATGGTATAAAGGTGGAGGAGGTGAACTTTATCCTGATGAGGATACTATTCCTTCTGATTTATATTTTTCCGATCTTGACGGAAACTGGAATGCAGATGGAGACGAAACGTACGGTGAAGCTACGGATGCTGTTGATTTATATTCGGATGTATTCGTAGGAAGAGCTCCGGTTCGAACTGTTGCTCAAGCAGAGAATTTTGTGAATAAAATTTTCAACTATGAGAAAAGACCGTCGATTGGATATCAGAAAAAAATACTTTTGCCAACTGCCTATCTGGCTCCTGGAGATTACGACGAAAGACTTTCACAAGAAGCGATTGCTAATATAGTACCTTCAGACTGGCAAGTTTCAAGATTATATGAACGAGCGGGTAATCTTACACATCAAGCTTTTGTAGATTCGCTTAGATCGGGATTTGGTTTTGTCCATCTTGTTGGTCATGGTATGCCAGATAGAATAAATACATACTATAAAGATGAATACTTAACATCTAATGACTTACAAACACTGAATAATAGTAACTCACTTGGAATTCACAACTCAATGAGTTGTATGCTCGGAGCAGTAGATTATATACCCAATGGAGATTGTATTGCGGAATATTATTTAACTCCGGCTAATGGCGTAGGATTTTCAATCATGAACTCGCGGTATGGCTGGGGATTACCTCACCTCAAGATCATGGGACCATCTGAAGTAATCGATACAAGTTTCTACCATGAAATATTTAAAGAAGAGTATCCCAATCATGATCATCTCGGTGTTGCTCATGCTTTTTCAAAAGATGGGTACATATCGCAAGTTACCTGGTCATCATACTGGGCATGGTGCATTTACGAATTAAACCTATTTGGAGACCCTGAACTTCCTCTTTGGACAGATATTCCTAAAAATTTAACCGTAACCCATGAGAGTGAAATAAATATGGGTAGAGACAGCTTCTCTATAAATGTAACTGACGGGGCTTCCAGTGTAGAAAACGCAACTGTTTGCCTATTTAAAGAAGGAGACTTATATAAAAAAGGATATACAGATGCTTCTGGAAATCTTACTCTGGATATATCTCCGGGACCCAAATCCGTTGGTATTATGTTCTGTACAGTTACAAAACATAATTATCTACCCTACGAAAATATCGTATCTGTTGTATTACCTAGCCTTCCCTGGATTATCTTGGATAATTATAATGTCATTGACATTTCTGGAGATGATGACGGAAAAATTGACCCCGGTGAAAATATCGATTTATCCATAACCGTCAAAAATGCTAGTCCCGATACCGGATTCTCAATTACATCTACTTTAAGAACGACGGACCCTTATGTTACTATTATTGATTCAGTAGTAAATTTTGGAAATATAATGCCCAATTCACTTGCAAATAGTTTAGATAATTTTAATATAGAAATAACCCCAGATTGTCCTATTGATAACATTATTGATTTCATATTTATTTCAGAAGATATATATAACAGCTCTTGGATAGACGAATTGTCTATACCAATTTTGACCCCTGAAATATCGATCTATCCTGATGCGCTATTTTTTGACACAACACTCATAGGCTTTTCAGACACACTTCATGTTAATATTGATAACATTGGAACGGATACCTTATTTATAAATAACATTATTTCAGATAATGTTTTATACTCATTAGACTACAACAATACACTTCCCATTAAGATACCACCAGTACCATACGACACAGGTTTTATTGTTAATGTTATTTATACTCCGGTCTCACCAGGAGAATCTACAGGTAATTTGAATGTGTACAATAATGATTCTGACGAGCCAAATATAACTATTCACTTGCAAGGAATAGGATTGGCACCAGGGGAAATTTACGTTTATCCTGACTCCCTAAGTGATACTTTGTCGATAGGAGAGATATCGAACCGATTTTTAAAAATTTTTAATAATGGCTTAAGTGACATATTATTTGATATATCCTTTAACAACTCAGAAAATTTATCTGATATATATTTAAATAGCCGAAATTTCTTAAATGATGAATTTTTAAACACAGCAACTTTTACAGATAAAAAAAGATTTCGAAATACACCTACCAGGAATATAGATATCTTACTTCTTAAAAGCGGGAATGAACCATCTAACATTCAATCTATATTACTTAATTTCCCCAATATCAATTCAGTAGATATTTTTGACGTATCTTCCAAAACTCCGACACTGAATGAACTTTTTAACTATGATTGTGTTATTGTTATGAACGAATACGAATTTTATGACCCCGTAGGCATTGGAGACGTTCTCGCTGATTATGCAGATATCGGAGGAGGCGTTATTCTCTCATTAAAATCCTTCGATTTCGATTATGGAATTCAGGGAAGATTTTTTAATGATGGATATATGCCTTTTAATTTAACACATACAATAGTTAATACTTTTGGTATATGCTTAGATACTATGACGATTATTCATCCAATTACGAAAGGATTCCATTCAGCTATTTTGCGTACCTACGGAAATACAAATATTTCAACAGGTTCCGAGTTAGTTGCTGAACTTAATGTCAATGAAGAAAGTACAAAAATACCTTTTATAGCAACAAAATATAAAAAAATTGTAGGTTTAAATATTTACTTATCAGATCAGTCTAGCTGGGCTGGAGATATTCCTTTAATTCTTCACAACTCTGCACTTTGGAGCAGTTCCATTAATCCCTGGTTATATATTGAAGACACAAACGGAATCATTCCGCCGACCGACTCGGTAAATGTAGAACTTTATTATAACGCCAAAAACCTGAATGCTGGTAATTATTTTACGCATATTACTATTTCCAGCAACGATCCGATTAACCCACAAGTAGAAATCCCAACTCATTTGCACGCAATATCCGCACCAGATATTGCCATTTCATATGATACTCTAAATTATGATACTGTTTTTATCGGAAATTCTACCGTAAAAAAGTTAATTATAGCCAATATAGGAACAGAAAATCTAAACGTATCCAATATATCTTTCGATAATTCCGATTATATTTCAGACACAACCAATTTTATTCTTGCTCCAAGAACAACTCAAACGGTTTCTATTACTTTTACTCCAAGTGTTTTAGGCTCAGACGTAGGAACTTTAAATATCTCCAGCAACGACTCCTATCAACCAAATATTATGGTCTCATTACTTGGTAATGGAGTTATTCCACCAGATATAATGATTTCTCAAGATTCACTAATAGAAGATTTGTTTATAGATAAAATAACTACATGTTCTCTGACAGTTAACAACAATGGTGGTAGTGATTTAATAATAAATATTTCCATTGAACCAACAGACACTAGTGTTGCTAATATATTGATACTTGGTGCGGCGGATGAATCGTATTTAAACGATGTTGTCGATTATTTGACAAACTCAGGACAGTTTAATTCTGTATCAAAAATAAATGGAAGTTTGTATACACCTACATTAGCTGACTTACAAACATTTGACGCGGTAGGGGTTTTTTCCTGGGACAAGTGGAGCAATTCTAGTGCAATCGGCAATGTGATAGCTGACTATATTGAATTGGGAGGTAATGTTTGTATCGCTTCCGCAGCAAACGCAACAGGATATAACCCAAACGGCATGGAAACCTTAATAGGTGGTCGTTTTAAATCAAAAAATTACTGGCTTATTTTTCCTTTCGATTATTCTCATGGAAACGGAAAAACTTTTACTATTGGCAAAGTATTAGAAACAGCTCATCCAATTATGAGCAATGTAAACACATTCAAATGCGGAACAAAACTATACTATGGTGCTTCTATAAACCCGAATTCTACTTTAATAGCTGAGTTTAATGATGGAACACCTCTTGTTGTTCTTGACAATTTAAAGGAAAGTAGAAGGGCCGACCTGAGTTTTCCTTTTTTCACTAATGCAGTAGATCAAACAGGAATTGATACAACTACTGATGCCAGATTACTTGTATCGAATATATTAGAATGGCTTGCAGGTGTTCCCTGGATTTATACTGATTCTACCTCAGCTATTATACCAGCAGGTGAAAGCTTCAATCTGGAAGTGACTTTTAATGCAACTAATTTAATAATAGGTAAATATCTTGCAAATTTAAGTATTACGACAAATAACCCCATATCTCCAAAACTGGATGTTTCTTTACAATTAAATGTTACAGAATATGAAATTCCTATAGCTTTTTCTTTATCCCAAAACTATCCAAATCCATTTAGCAATCAAACAACCATTGATTACGCTTGCCCTAAACGTTCAAATATATTAATTGAAATTTTCGATATTATGGGAAGACAAATAAAAACACTTGTAGATAAAGAAGTCGAGGCTGGATATCATAAAATAAACTGGGATGGAAGCGATAAATACGGTAGGAAAGTCGCAAATTCTGTTTATTTTTATAGAATAACAGCAGAAAAAGACTACTTGCAAACAAAAAAAATGGTCTTTCTTAAGTGATAAATCTTAATTATTTCTTTCCCACAGGCAATATATATAAAGGAGTTTCCTCCTTATTCATACCAACTACTTTCTTAACTTCATTGTCGATAAAAGCACCTACAACAACTGTGCCTAGCTTTAAGACTCCTGCCTGTAAATAAATATTTTGAGCTGCATGTCCGGCTTCCATGTATGTGTATCGTATCCCTCTATCACCGTATTTTTTTGTTATCCTATCATATACTGCCGCAAAAACAATAGAAACAGCCGCCTCCTTGATACAGGATTGACCAAGCGAAGCAAGCGAAAGTTCATTTCTATAATCCCCTTCCTTTGTCTTAATAATTTCATGACTTAAAGGATCGTATTTATAGATACCATTTTCTAACGAAGATATGTTGCCTACGACAATATAAGTCTCGAGAGGATAAAGAGCTCCGGCAGAAGGGGCAGCCCTTAATTTTCGCAAACTATCCGTAATACCCTGAGCCGCCCACAAAAGTTGAGAAATTTCTTCTAATTTCAAAGACTTATCAGAATAACTCCTGATTGACCTTCTTTTTAAAATAGCTTCTTCTACTGAAATATTGCTTTTATACTTAGGCACAGGTAACCTCAATTTATTTGTTGGTTTTAGCATTTTTTCCTTTCCCAACACTGTTAAAAAAAGCAGAAGAAGTACTGTAAACGTTAAAGACCTTCTCATAAACTCCTCCATTTATACTTAAAAATATTTCTCCTAATAAATAAATTTTGCTTTCAATATCATTATAAATTTCCATTTTTTTGTTTCCTGATTTAATAACTAATAGTAAAAAAGATTAATTGAATAGGCAAGAGATTATATGAAAAAAATATAAAACCTTAAAACATAATTTATACTAATAAGATAATACTTTATAAAAAGCTTGACAAATCTGCATTTTTATTTAAAATTGTTTTATGAAAATCAAACTTTTGGGTACAAGAGGCTCAATACCAACGCCCGGGAAAGATACAGTTATATACGGAGGAAACACAACTTGCATTGATTTGACTTTAAATAATGGTAAAAAAATAATCATTGATGCAGGATCTGGCATTAGAGTTCTTTCAAGTGAAATACTCTCAAAAAAAATAAACCATATCAATTTGTTTCTTACTCATTCTCACTGGGACCATATACAGGGGTTCCCTTTCTTTATCCCAATATATATTCCGAGCTTTTCAATAAAAATATTTGCTGCTTCTCCAACTTACGGAAGATTATTAGATATATTTAAAGGACAAATGCAATCCCTTTACTATCCAGTACCCTTCAAACAAATAGGCGCTAATATAGAACTTGAAAAGATACGAAAAAAAGGTATTAAAATCGACGGAGTAAAAATCAGCTCAATATTAACAAATCATCCCCTTGAAACTCACGCTTTTAAGTTTGAAGAAGACGGAAAAACCTTTGTGTTCATGAGTGATAACGAACTAGACCATCAGGACATCGCTATGATACCATACGAAGAACATCTAGATTTTATAAAAGATGCCGACATTCTAATTCACGATTCGCAATATGAAAAATCAGAAATGGAAAGACATAAAAGTTGGGGACATTCTTCATGGCAGCAAACAGTAGCCTTCGCAAAAGAAGGAAGAGTAAAAACACTTTATTTGACTCATTACGACCCAACCAGGACAGACAAACAAGTGGACAGAATCATAAAAAAAGCAAATAAACTAGCCGGTAAAGGATTAAAAGTTAAAGGTGCCCGAGAGGGCAAAGAAATCGAATTATAAGAATTATATATATATAAATAGTATATCTTATGAAAATTTTATTAGCAGACGACGATAATAAAATTCTAAGGTCACTCGTAAATATCCTCAACCGCCAAGGACACGAATGTAAACCTACCAACAATGGATATGAAGCCGTTAATGAATACAAAAAAAATAACTATGACTGCGTCCTACTTGATATTGAAATGCCCAAAATGAATGGTATCGAAGCAGCTAAATTGTTGTTAGGCATAAACCCGGACGTTTCCATTGTAATGATTACAGCCTTTAAAAGTATCGACATAATAAGAAGTACAATGAGAGCAGGGGTTTTTGACTATCTTGTAAAACCCGTTTTTCCGGAAGAACTTTGTAGAGTGTTGGAAAAAGTAAAAGAGAGAAACTTTTTATTAAAAATTAAGAGAGACTATCATTTAGAATTAGAAAAGAAAGTAAAAGAACAGCGAGAAAAAATTGAAAGAAAAATGCTCGATACTATAACGTCTTTGGTTAGGGCTCTCGAAGCAAAAGATCCCTACCAGGAAGGTCATTCCAGGCAGGTCAAGGAGATAGCTCTTAAAATAGCTGATGAATTAGAATTTACAAAAAAAGAAAAAGAAATCCTCGGATGCGCAGCTATTATCCACGATATAGGTAAAGTTGGTATACCTGATGCTATTTTAATGAAACCAAAGTATCTAAATGAAGAGGAATACAGAGTAATGAAAAAACACCCTGAAATAGGAGATTCTATACTTAGCCCTTCTATAGGAAATAAGAAAATCTTAAACTGCGTCCTTCATCATCACGAAAGATTTGATGGAACAGGCTTTCCTGACGGATTAGAAGGCAAAAAAATACCCAAATCTGCAAGAATATTAGCTGTTGCCGATTCAGTTAGCGCAATGATTTCTAAAAGACCTTATAGAGAAGGGCTTTCAAAAGAAGAAATTATAGTAGAATTAATGAAAAATTCCGGAAGTCAGTTCGACCCGGAATTAGTAAAAATATGTATAGATCTAATTAAAAAAGGAGAATTTGATAGAATATAGTAATAGTTAAATGGTCAAATTGTTTAATTGTTAAATCGGCCTCCCACCTCATAAAAAAATCACACAGATAACACAAACCTTTTTTACTATTTAACTATTTTTCGATTTAACTCAGTTTAAAAAAATATAAGTATTACATAACAAATAACACAAAGATAAATAAAGAATAAATTTTTGTTTGTTTTTTTAACTAATATCTAAGACCTAGTACCTGTTGCCCAAATTATGCGTCGTCGGCTCCAGGCCTTATAAGCTCAATAGAAACTACGTCTCCCTGACAAGAGAATGTTCCACCCATTCTAGCAAGCGTCTTCTTTATAGCAAAAAAGGGCAGTACTTCGATATCATCAGAAAGTTTTTGAAAATCATCAACTGATAACTTTGTAAAAGACGGAGACACTATATTAACAATGCAACCTTTCTCAGTTTCCGAAACAGACAACGTATAATTATCCTTGCCGCAAAAATCTATTAAAGTATCAAAAACAAAGCTAAGTTTCTCACGATCCATCTCAGTAATACAGGAAATTTTTGTCTTTATATCGTACTTATCTTTTAAAAATTTCCCGATTTCTACTTCTTCTAAACTGATATTTCTGAGTTTTAAATATGATTCATAAATAGCCTGCAATTCTTCCGTCTCTTCCTTTAAATCATCAAGCACCTCTTCCTCTATCAAACCACGAAGAGCAACAACGAACTGCTGTATACCCCTTACCTTATGATCAATGGTTGAGAGCAATTCTACGGTAACAATTTTATGAAATTTATCCATTTTCTCTTCATCCATTTAAAAAACATTATACGAAAAAATCCCAATATGTCAATAGTTAAATTAGGGCAAAACCTAATACTATTTTATTTTTTTCTGATGTCTTTAGATTCAATAAAAAGTCTCTCAATTTTCTTTTTGTATTTTTCGTCTAACTTTATGTCCCTTCTTTCCATAACTCTGGTAGCGGTTTCAATAGCTTTCTCCAACTTATATTCTTCAATACTATCACCCCACCAACTAAAAGGAGGCACATACTTGGGAGGATATCCTCTTCCAAAAATATTACAGAATGGTTCTATAATAGTACCAGTATTAAAAGTAGTGTTAATCGCAGTCTTTGAGTGATCTCCAATAATAGTCCCAAGAAACAGCATACTAGTTTCAAAACGCTTCCCTTCTAAGACAACGCTGACTTTACTGTAATTATTTTTCAAATCAGAATTGGTCGTTCCCGCTCCAAGATTAACCCATTCCCCTACAAAAGCATGCCCAAGAAAACCTAAATGTTGCTTGTTAGAATAACCCTGAAATATAGTTCCCTCAATTTCACCGGAAATTTTAACGGCATCCCCGATTGCAACTCTATTTAAAAGACTGGCAGGCTTCACTTTTGATTTTTTACCTATATAAGCAGGACCAATAATACAACAATGACTTTCTACAACAGAATTATCATCAATCCAAATCGGAGCGCTTTCCGCATCAAGAACAACACCTTCTCCAAGCTTAACGCCTTTACCAATATAAATATTGTCTTTATTTCGCAAATAAACAAAAGCATTTATCGGGCTTAAAATTTCTCCCAAAGAATCAACATGACTTAGATCAGAATTCAATCTTTCGGACAGCCCCGCTATTATATCCCATATAAAATTATATACAGGGATTTCCTTAGTGATTATTTCGAAATCATTAAAATTCTTATCTTCAATAATTTTGCTGCTTCTATAACCGAGAACATCACCATCTTTATTAACAACACATTTGCTTCCTTTTAAATCTAAGAAAAAATCAAAATCCTTTAATCTTGCATTTAAGAAAAGAGTATCATCTTTTACTTCAATCTTATCTCCATAAAGCTCTCTTGCAGAATGAATTAACGGCTCAGTTTTGAATTGAAGGGCAACTCTCTCTTTTTGTGTCCATTTGCCGGTTCTTATTTCGGCTACTGTACGCATTCTTGAAATAGGATAAAAATTAGCGAATTTTTTGTCTTCAAATAGAACGACGTTCATAAAATAATTTTATCCTAATATCTGAATAAGTCAAGGGACTTTTACGGTGAGAAATCTGCGGTAATACCCATTCTTCCATTGTAATATATTTCTCCGCTACTGAGTTTATGCGCATTTGCTTTTAATATCAAATGGACAGTCTCAGTAAAGTCAAATGTTATAGATGAGGTTAAATCATAAAAGAATCCTGGCGGGTAAAGATCACTCATTCTGTACGAATTAACATCGCCACCCGTATAATAATTGTAGCCAAGGGTTACCTGAATTAATCCTCCTCTTCTATTGCCGGAAAGCCTGTAACCCAACACCAAAATAGAAGATAAAAGAGTATCTTCTCCAACAGTAAAAAGCCCTTCAAGTTTTAGCTCAAAACCACTCTGATTCCAAAAATTAAAATACCCACCATATCTAGTCTCTTCGATACTCCATTCTCGAGTTAATCCAATGCTCTTATATCCACGAGTAATATTTTCCCAACCGCAATCAATCTTTCCATAATTGCGATCAGGTAGTCCTAAAAAATCCTCTCCTCTATTATAACTAAAATTTACTTTAAAGAATGCTCTATTTTTACTTTCTTTAGGAAATTTAACACTCAATAAACCATCACTATTATTCATTAATTCCGGAATATATATTGCATTTAGATATCCATTTATCAAAATCAAACGATCCAAACGGACAGAAATATCGGTAGAATACTCTCTTGAATCTTGCTCTTCCCCCGTATATACAGTACGCTGAATGTAATTCCCATACGGGTTTGAATAATAAGTATTATTTGTTGAATCGTAAGAATAATTGCCTTCTCCTGGGTTTACATCTTGATAGTATCTTTGCCATATACTTGCTTTTTTTCTTGAAACATTAAACTTACTTCTAAAGTAAAAAGAATTCAATATTAAATTCATGTCTAAGGTTCCGTTAGTTATTTTCTCTAATTGCCCAGAATTTAGATTTCTTTTATACAAATGAGATGCTGAAAGCGTAGCGATTTTATATTTAACATTGGTTCTTGCCATATATAATTTTGCAGTATCTCCAAGGATTCCACCTTCAAGCCCATATAAAAGTGACAAAAACGGACTTCCGGCAGAAAATTCTTTTCTATAATTTTCTTCTCTTCGCAAGTTTCTATAAAAGAAATCGTATTCTTTGATCCTTAATCCTCCTTTTAAATCCTGCCTATAGCCTCTTATGTTTTCCCAATCGAAATATAAGGGCTGAAAACCGAGATTTATTTTGTCTTTTCGCAGGGTATCTGCTTTTCCATAGTAATAAGAACATTCTATCTTAGAGTTAGGTATAAGTTTTACACCACATTCAAGAAAATCAGACGGAAGACTATTCATCTCCCAGGTTTTCAATATATCCTTATCTCCTTCCCATTCCTTTACAACAAAATCTGTGGTTCTTTTAGAAAAATTAACAGAAAAACTTAAAAAATCATACGGATTATATATAGACTTAATATTTGTATTTAATCCATCTTTTTTATCTCCACCTGAGGGAATTCTTATTCTCCTTGCCTTCAATTGACCGGATAAAGAAAAATTTTCTAATTCTTTGTTTAATCCGCAAGAAAAAAGATTATCCTCTTCTCCGAGAGGAACCTTGCGTTTAGCTGAATATGGGCCATCACCTGTCCATAAAAAATAATGTAATGAATCAATATATTCATATTCTCCGTTTCCTTCTCCAACCCATTCGAAGTAAACTTCATAAGAACCATTTTGATAACCTTGATAAACAAAAATGGAATCTTGAAGAACATAATCTCCTTTACCTTCCCCAACATTTACTGCGGCATAACGGTATCCAAAGCCGGAGTCGGGATAAAATTCTACTAAATCTTTTTCTGAAAAATCTTCTTTTCTTAAAAAAGAAAAAAAGTAATCGTCACTTTCAAAAGCAGCTTTATAAAAAACATTACTTTCTCCGTACACACTATATTGAAAAAGAACTAAAACAACCGATTCGTTATCAAGAAAAACTGAAGGATTGAAAGTTACGGAATTTTCTGAGTAATTTATCACATAATCGTTATCCGTACCTTCTTCTAAAAGTCTGCCGTTTAGCCATACTTGTTCGGAACCTCTCACAATTGAAATTCCTATTACCTCTTCTTCAGGATTAATTTTATAAGGTCCCTGCTTATTTTCTGAAGTTTTAAACGTATTTTTCCCATATTTAGCTTTGGCTACCCCAACCACCCCATACAAATTCTGCCAACTGGAAGAAACACCTAACAATTTCTTATCTAATCCTTCTTCTTCAGTTAGAATATCACCTACTCTAAAAGACATATTATCCGAAATAGCTTCAATAAATATTTCATCTATTTCCCTTAAACTTTGTGAAACATCACCACCCTGAGGAATATTCTCATCAGAAAGAACACCTGATACATCGAACTGGCCAGCCTTACCGCCTATTTCCATCCATAAGCTCTGGCTTATATCGGTACCTCTCGATCTAATATCAACAAACAATCCTTTATTTCCATTTATGATAAGTTTATCGTCATCTCGTTCTTTTATATTTTCTATCATTTCAGTAGACAGAACCTTATTTATACCGGCTCTCCATTTTGAATAAGTCTCATTTAAAGAAAAATCAACATGGGAAAATTTGAATTTAAAAGGCATTGAACAATTTTTTAAAAGTTTCAGACTACCATTTTGATAATCTATTATATATGAAGAATCGCGTAATAAAAGTTCTTCTCCACACCATAAACTATCAGAATTTACAATAATAAAAGAATATCCAAGATCAATTTCTGAAGTATCCGGTGAATCAATTACCAGTGTTTCTGTCGATATAGACAATAAAAACAATATCAAATTAACTTCCAAATTACTTCAGCGAAGGGAATTATAAACAGTATTAGCCAATTTATCACTAATTCCCGGAACCCTACTAATTTCATCTTTAGATGCGGCAAGTATTCTGTCTTTGGAACCAAAATGCTGTATCAAAGCAATCTTACGTTTATAACCTATACCTTTAATCTTATCTAACTCTGATAGAGAGAGCTTTTTTCTTCTTAATTTTTTATGATAACCAAGAGCAAAATCATGTGCTTCATTACGTATCCTCATTAATAATTTTAAAGCACTGGACGTAAGCGGTAAAGAAATTATCTCTCCGCCCGGCAAATGTATTTCCTCTGCCCTTTTTGCAAGAGCGACTACCGGAATCTTCAACGCTGTAATTCTCTCCATCGCTTTAACTGCTGCATTTAACTGGGCAACTCCTCCATCTATCAAAATTAAATCAGGATAATCTTCATCGGCCATTAATCTCCTAATCCTTCTGCCTATTATTTCTGCAATCATTGCCGGGTCATTTATCCCCCTAACACTTTTTATTTTAAATCGCCTGTACTTTTCTTTAAGAGGAAAACCATTTACAAAAACTACGCAAGAACCTACGGAATGCTTACTTCCAATATTTGAAATATCAAAACCTTCTATTACCATAGGTATCTTATCAAGAAGTAGAATATTCTGCAACTCAACAAGAGAATCTCTCAAACCTCTTGCCGGGTGAGACAATTCCCTTTCAAGTTCCAGGGATGCATTCTTTATAGCCAATTCTTCTAATTTTTTCAAGTTTCCTTTTTTGGGCATCTTAATTTTAGAAGATAAAAGTTTTTCTAATAAACCTTTATCTTCTATCTCTACAGGTATCAAAATCTCCCTCGGAATATAAGATATTTTAAGATATTTCCAAAGTAGAAAACGCCGAACATATTCCCCCGGGGAGACATTTTCATCGGCTCTAAGAAAATATCTCTCTGTATTAATAAGTTTTCCTTCTCTTATTTGAAAAACAAAAATGCAAGCCATCCCGGATTTACTGCCAATGCCTAGCAAATCCCTGGATTTCTTATCCTCAAGTACCATTCGCTGTTTCTTTGTTAAATCTCTAAGACTCATTAGCTGATTTCTATAAATAGCAGCCATTTCAAAATTTAATTCTTCCGAAGCTCTTATCATTTTTTCATTCACTATTCTTTCCAGTTTTTTTGTCCTTCCTTTAAGAAAATCGATTATTTCCTCTACTAATCCTCTATACGCTTTTTTATCAATCTTTCCAATGCAAGGTCCAATACACTTACCAATATGGTACTTAAGACAAACCTTATCAGGTAAATTTTTCCTTTTACACGTTCTTATAGGAAAGACGTTTAAAATTGTCTTTAGTGCCCTTTTCACTGCTTTTACATCTGCATAAGGCCCAAAATAAAGAGAACCATCATTTTCAATCTTTCGAGTGTAAAAAATTGTCGGATATTTATCTTTTATAGTTATTTTAATATAAGGATATCTTTTATCGTCTTTTAATCTTACATTATACTTAGGCTGATGTTCTTTTATTTCATTTTCTTCCAAAATTAAAGCTTCAAGCTCACTCGATGTAGCTGTATAATCCAAAAACTCTGATTTTTGCAAGATTCTACTTTCTTTTACGGAATTTTTTCCTGTAAAGTAACTCTTGATTCTCTTCTTTAAATTTTTAGCTTTACCAATATAAAGAATTTCTTTTTTATCTCTGAAATGATAAACTCCGGGAAGCTCCGGAATATCTTTTAATGAAACATCTAACATACATAATAAGTTAAGATTTTATCTTACCATCCGCAAGGTTTCTTTTTACCACAGGGACATACTCAGTAAGAATAGGAATAGAAGCAGTGCAAGTTGGCAGATCAAGGATTATGGATTAAGTGGTAAGTGTTTTTTCTTAATCCCTGATTTTCTTCCTTGCCCCCCAACTAATCCTTAATCCTCGCCTGTCTTCTTGTTTTTCTCCTAATCCTAAACAAATTCTCACGTAAAGAACGCAAAGTACGCAGAGAAGAAATTAGAAAAATCGAAAAATGGGGAAATTGGGAAAGAGAAAACAATTCAACTATTTTACTATTCAACAATTCAACACCGAAGCGAAGAATCTATATTGCGGTTGACAAACTAACAAGAATTATTATTTTTTTTAAATGAACTTAATAATTTTATTATTATCACAACCTATCCCATCATATGATCGAAGTTTTCCGGATTTTGAAAGCTTCTGGGATTCTTACAGTGATAACAGAATATCCTCTTATGCATGCGGTAGCGGCTATACCGGAATCGCAAACAGTAGTGATCTATCCGGCACTTTTATAAACCCCGCTTCTTTATCTCTAAAAAAGAAACAATTCTATCTCGAATACGTTTACAAAAAAGATATAGAATGGTTAGCTGATATAAAATACAAAAACTTAAATCCCAATTTCTCAGTTGGTTTTGGTCTACCTATAAGTAATTATCTTCAAATCGGAATAACCTACAGGACGGAAAACTCACTTAAGGCTGATTATGGGGAAACACCTTGGACAGTGGTCGATGAATCTGTAGAGGAAGGCTTTACTGATTTGGGCTCATTAAACGCCTATAAAGATATTAAAATTAGCTCTTACTCTCTTCCTGTTGTCTTTAAACTTAGTACACAATTTAGCGTTGGAGTCGATTTGAGTTACACTAATTTCTACTCCAATCACAAATCTTATGGAATTGTAAATGTAGATACTTTAATAGATTCAACATGGATAGAATCTAATAATATTAATGCAAGTTTCAGTAAAATAAGACCTAAATTCGGTATTATCGTCTGCCCTATCGAGAATTTATCTCTTGGTCTTACTTACCTCCCGGAAACAAGAGAATTTGTAACTGTTGATTTCGGAGATACTACAATTACTTACACCCAACCAAACATTTTCCCCTGGAAAATTGGAGTCGGTATCAGCTACAAACTCAATAACATACCTTTAGAATTATCTCTCGATTATAAATATTCGAGAAACTCAGAAGAAGAAAATCTTGTCAATAGAAAGGATATCCATTTCGGTTTAGACTACGATATAAACAATCATCTTGCAATAAGAACAGGACTTTTTACTCAAATGGATTATAGAAGCAGTTCATCGCAAAATAGTTCTGCGTATTTTGGTTTGGGTAATTATACGCAAATATTCACAACACTTGGTTTTTCCTATAAAATAAGTTCTTTAGTATTAAATCTATCGTTAATGGACAGTCATTTGTTTTCTAACAGTCCTATCGAACAAACCTATTTTAGTACAGGAATAAGTTATGATTTTTAGTCAAATTAAACCTTGACAAATAAAAAAAGTTTGTTTAATTTAAAGACATGAACTTAATAATTTTACTTTTGCCTTTTCAATTATGCGTGGATTACTACAGCGATAACAGGATTTCTTCTTCAGCATGCGGAAGGGGTTATACAGGAGTCGCAAATACAGGCGACATATCTAGTGTGTTTATAAACCCTGCTTCCTTATCTTTAGAAAATAAACGGCAGTATTATTTCGAATATACGTATAAGAACAACGTCGAACTGGGTACAAATAGTACACTTCAAGAATTACACCCGAATTTTTCAGCAGGTTATGCTTTTTTTATAAATGAATTTTTCCAAATAGGAATGACTTACCGAACAGAAAAAAGTTTTTCTACAGATGCAGCATATTTACTTGGACATCTTCTTGGAAGTTCCACTAATGATCCCGATCGCTTTGAATACCTAAAGTCTTTACACTTAGAAATATACGATGATGAACCCTGGAGCGGTCCTAGCGATTCTAGCGATCCTAGCCATATTGGCGATCTTACAAGTGACGACAAACCCTATATAAACCAACCCTATGACCTCTATACCGATATGAAAATCAGCTCTTTTTCCATACCGATTGCCGTTAACTTTAAAAATATAGTCAGAATCGGTTTAGATATTAACTATACAACTTTTTATTTAAAATCAGAAACCCAAACAATTAGTGAAAATATTTGGATAATAAATAGTGCTCCAATAAAATTCAGTAAAATTATACCGAAATTTGGTTTTATCTATTCACCCATGGAAAACCTGTCTTTTGGTTTGACCTATACACCTAAAATAAGCGAAAGCATTTCTTCTTATTATTATACCCTCGGTCTAAATATATCCCCTACAAAAATAGGAATCGGAGTTAACTATAAATTTAACTCATTCCCGCTAACCTTATCACTCGATTATATACGATCTCATAATTCAATCGAGGCAAATCTGATTAACAGAAATGATATTCATTTGGGACTGGAATACGATTTAAACAACAATTTAAAATTAAGAACAGGTTTATTCACACAGAGAGATTATAGAACTGGTGAAAGTCGCGAAAATTCCGAAATGGATAATTTTGATCAAATATTTAATACATTTGGAATTTCCTATAAGATAAGTTCTTTTGTATTAAATTTATCTTTAATGGATAGCCACTTGTTTTCTAACAGTCCTATCGAACAAACCTATTTTAGTACAGGAATAAGTTACGGTTTCTAAATTTTAATAGCACGCAGATTTACTCAGATTTATTAAGATTACCCCCATCCCCATCATTTCTTTGTTTTTTTCTAAAAAATCATGATTTAATCCCTTTTATCTGCGTTAATCTGCGTCCAAATCCTGGGTTGTTAGGGGCGGTTCTCCCTTGACAAAAGCTTTTATTTTAAGTATTAATGAACATGCGAATTGGTTTTGGATACGATTTGCACCGATTGGCAGAAAATCGGAAACTTATAATTGGAGGAGTTGAAATAGAAAGTCCTCTGGGACTTCTGGGACACTCAGATGCGGATGTCCTGATTCATGCGATAATAGACTCACTTCTGGGCGCTTTTTCCATGAAAGATATCGGTACACTCTTTCCCGATACCGACAAGACATATAAAGATATCTCGAGTTTATTTCTCCTTAAACAAACAATGAGAATAATTCCAGGCAGGGTTATAAATATAGATACAACAATAGTAGCAGAAAAACCAAAAATGGCTCCTTACATTTCTTCCATGCAGAAAAATATAGCCGAAGCTATCGGCATCGATACTTCCCGAGTATCGATAAAAGCCACCTCAAACGAAGGAATAGCAAGTATCGGAAAAAATGAAGCGATAGCGTGTTACTGCGTTTCTTTATGTGAGGAGGAAAATAGATGATTTTTCTTCTTTTAATTTTATCTATTAATCCCGTAAAAGAATTCAAATACGCAAAAGGACTATATGATGACGGGCTTTATGAGCTGGCAGAATCGGAACTTATCGATTTTCTAAATAATTATCCCAACAGTATATATTCACCGGAAGTCTCTGTTATGCTGGTTAAAACATTAAACAAACAGGGAAATTTTGAAAAAGCGATTGTAAAATGTAAAGATTTTGTTTTTAAATATCCTTCTAAAAAAGAAGATTTATTAATAGAATGGGCAAAAACAGAGATAAAATTAAACAATTTCGACCCGGCAATAGAAGTAATAAATCGAATAACGAACAAGAATAAAAGAGAATTATATCTTGGAGAGGCTTATTATGCAAAGGGAGATTACAAAAAAGCTTTAAATCACTATTCGAATTCTTCTATACCTTACAGCAAATTAAGTATAGGTTGGACATATATAGCATTAAAGGAATACGATAAAGCAGCATCTGTTTTTTCAAAACTCAAAGGTGAATACGAAGAAGAAGGCAATTTTCTCTACGCAAAGTCGCTTTTTTTATCCAATAATAAAAATTCTGAGAAAGCTTTTATCGCATATCTAAAAAAATATCCTGATGGCAAATACGCTTCCAGAGCATACTCTTACCTCGCAGATATCAATGAAAATAACGGAAATACAGAAAAAGCAATAAAATATTTAAAAGAAATACCGCGCGTGGATCCTTCTCTTTCAGGATTTTCTTACTATAAAATGGGCTTAATAGAATACGAAAAAGCCGAATATAATAAAGCCATTGAACATTTTGATAATGTTTCCGGAAGCGATTCTTATTTCCTGGACGCCATGTATTGGAAATCTTTATCTCTAAATAAAGAAGGAAGAATCGAAGAGGCACTCGTAAATTTACACCTTGTAATTAAAAACAGCCCGGAGTTAAGAAACGAAGCTTTGTTTGAAACTGCCCGGATATACAAAGATCGTGGTAATTATAAACAGGCTATGGAATATTTGAACAATATCGTCGGTGAATTATGGGATGAAGCAAATATTGAGATAGGTAATATTTTATTGAAACAGGGAAAAACAGGAGAAGCTTATTCAAAATTTATTGAGGTTGTCGAAAAAAACCAGGGATCTGTTAATCTTGCTTTATTGCAAGCTGCTATTGCGAAGAAAAAACTGGAAGAATATGATAATTCTCTCGATCTTCTGGAAATATATGAAAAGAAATTTCCGGTCGGCCAAGAAACAGACAAAGTACATATGCTAAAAGGCGATATTTATCAAATTAAAAAGGAATACAGAAAATCTTTGGATGAATATGATAAAGTTAATCTTGAAAAATCTCCCGATTTAACTCCTTACATTCTCGAAGCAAAAGGATGGGCATGGATGGGACTTAAAAGATACGATATGGCATTTTACAATCTCGAAGAACTCTCCAGAAATTTCCCCGATTTCTGCAGCAGAGCCGAAATATACCTGCAGCTTGGAAATGCAGCTTATGCAATGGGCGATTTAAAATCCGCAGAACGTGCTTATCGTCAGGTAAAAGGCGACCGAAGACCCGAAGCATTATTCAATCTGGGAAAGATGTATATGGAAACGAAAGAATACAACAAAGCAATAGAAGAATTTATCTATATAAAAAAGAACTTCTCTCTTTCGGAATACAGTGAGATAAGCTCATATTATATTGCCCTGACGCTTAGAAAGAAAAATGACCTGCGCGCTTCTAACGAACAACTATATCTTATGATTTCGGGGACTTACGACGCTGAAATTCTAGTAGAATCATTTTTCCTTCTCGGAGATAATTACTTCGATCAGGCAAGTTTCGATTCTTCATACAAATACTATACAAAGGGTTTTGACCTTACAAGAGAAAAAATTTCAGGAGTTAATGCTTCTTCGCTCACTCTTTCCGGAGTCCGCGGCATCCTACTCTCAGCAAACAACTTATCGGGAAGCTCAAAAATGGAAAGCGAAGCAAAGGACTTAATAAGAAAATTAAAGGGAAGTGGATTAGAAGGAAAAGTTAACAGCCTCGTAGGTAATATACTCTTCAATTCGGGAAAATACAACGAATCTATCCCCTATCTCGAACATTCAAATGAACCTGATAGTTACTATAAAGCAGGACTTGCTTTTCTTAAAATGGGAAGAAAAAATCAAGCAATTCAATTTTTGACCAAAGCAACAAAATCGCCTGACTTCAAAGATAAAGCTTATATGGAACTCGGCCGAATTGAATTCGATGCGGGTAACTTAGATAAAGCTAAAAAATATTTATTAAAATCATCACTATCGGAAGCATCTTTACTATATGCTTTATGCCTAAAAAAAGAAGGCAAAGAAAAAGAAGCAATAGATAAACTTTTAAAATTAAGGGATTCAGTTGATGGTCTGGCTTATATAGAACTTGCAAAAATATTAATCGACCGCAAGGATTTCACTTCAGCTTTAAAAAACCTTGAAGGAGCTATGAAATTTGAGCGTTCAGAAGCCGAAGCATATTACCTCGAAGGCAAAATCTTATTAGAAACAGGAAAAGAAGAAGAAGCTTTGAAAACACTTCTCAAAGTCAGATACTTGCATCCCGAAAGCGAGTGGTGCTCCGCATCTCTTTATCTTTTATCCGAAATAATGATTAAAAACGGAGATAAAGAAAGGGCTTTAAATTACTTGAAAGAAATCGTGGCAAGAGCCGAGGAACCCTGGTTAACAAAAGCGAAGAACAAGATTTCTCAAATTGAATAAATGACAAAAATTCCAATTTTAACTATATTTCTCATCCTTTCCGTTTTTAGTTTATATGCAGACATTTTAGATATTCCGGAAGTGAAAGTATATGGAGAAAGAAAAGTAAAAGTCGAAACTATAAATAAGCAACTTTTACCTTTCGAGAAAGATTATCTTGAGCCATCGTTTAACAACATAAAAAAAGGATTGCCTTTATTTGAAATTCAAGATGAAAAAAAATTTAAAAGAAATATTGGATGTAGATTAGAAGCAACCGCCGGAACATATTTGGGTGGTTACCTGCTCGGTTACACCAGAGGAAATTTTCAACCCCTGGAAGTTGGATTAAATTTTATCATTAATTCAGTAGCTCAGGATTCGACGATACAAATTTTTTCAAGAACTTCCATCGAAAATTTTTACATAAACGCATCTACTTACGGAAAAAGAATATCCGAACCTTCATACAGATTTAATATCGGAAACGTACATGATATTATCGATTTTAATCTTTATGGTATTTATTCCGATTCATTAATAGGAGTCGCAGACATTAACTTAAAATATAATTTTTTAAAACTTAATTTGCAGCTTGCAACCCCTGAGGACTACAATATAAAGGTTTTATATGAAGAATATCCTCTTCAAGCCGGCATTGCATGGTTCGATAAAAAGATTTATCCGGAGTTAGTTTACTTCTTACCTTTTTATGATTTATATATCAAGGGAGCCTTGTTAAATAAAACGGGCATCGCTTACTTATACTGCCAATCCTTACAATATATCCACGAATATTCATCGCACAATACATACTACAGAGCCGAGTTCGGACAATCGAAAAATTTCTTACCGATATCCGTAATTTATTCTTATTATTTAAATAGTTCCGCAAATTACATCGGCGCAAAATTAACTCACAAGGAAATATTTTTTGAATTCGAATATCCAATAGAATCAGAAAACGAGTATATCATGAGAGCGGGAATTAGTACCACAATTCAGGAATTAATTCATGCGAATGCCTATGGATACTTAAACGGTACCGAGAATTACTATATCGGAGCAGACCTGGGATACGATATAGGAGACTATTTAAGGGTTGGAATAGAAGGCGATTATATTTACGGACTCACAACCGAAAACGATTTCGACATCGGTGGATACATTTTCGTTACTTTCTGATACCCCTCTACCACAAAACTAATTTAACCACAGAGAACACAGAGATACACAGAGAAAAAAATAAATTTGTGTTGTTTAAACCCCTACCCCATTCAAAAAAATATTCTCACACAAAGGCACAAAGACACAAAGATAATGGGACGCAGATAAACACAGATTAACAGGATTTTTTATTTTTTTTTAACTGCTAACTGCTCTCTACTCCCTACTAACTATTTTATTAGCCACGGAGAACACAGAGCCCCACCACACCACAATAATGGGACGCAGATTAACGCAGATTTTCAGGATTTGTTTTTGTTATTTAGAGCCCACTTTCCCAAGATTATAAACAACGAATAGCACGAATAACTGTTTTATTTTTTTTTGACTAATGACTCGTAACGCTAAGCGATGCACCCCTTGACTTATTTAATCAATCTTTTAATATATACTATGAATATAAAAATTTTTTGTTGTGAGAGTAAAAATCTCACGCCTTAAAACTATCTACTCTAAACTAAGGAGGCATTATTAAACTAAATTTAAAAAAGATTTCAAAACGAACGTTTCTCAGATACTTATTACCCTTAATGGCTTCCGTTGTAGTATCAATATTGCACTATAAGTTCAATCCTACTTGCCTTTCAGGGTCGGGTCCAAATTATATCCTGAGTTCTATAACTCAAGGTTTAGCTTCGTTATTTGCCCTATTGTTTGTTATTGTTTTTTTTATTTGTCAATCAACCGGTAGATTTTCTACACTACCCCATATTATAAAAGAGCCTCTTGTGCAAATTCTTTTATACTTATTCGTTTTTACCATCATACTGCCTTTAGTTATCATAAAAATAGGAAGTACACATATGCTCATTAATTTTGCAATATTCTTTGCTAGTCTGTGTTTATCATACGTGATTGCTCTTATCTTTTATGCTAAAGAAAAAGTTATTGATTTTGGATTTTCAAACATATTGAATAAACTTGGATCACTAAAGTTCCCTGAAGACAACAACAAACTATACAATTTTACAGAAGAAATAAAAGACATAGGAGTAAAATATCTAGTTAAAAACCATCAAGAAAAAGTTATAACTTTGTTAAACAGAATCCGACCACAATTATTAAACATATCGCCAAATACTGATATCTCAGATTTAATTAACTTAACAGTAGACATCAATATTTTTACAAGTTCATGTAATAATAAAAATATACCTGTATTTGAAGGAAGTTCCCGTACAATTATATCGTTTTTAATGTTTATAGGCATTCCAACAAGTACTTATCCTCAATGTAGTTCAATAACAACCTCGTTAAAAAAATGTCTGGAGAACTTAACAAAATGCAAAAGCAAAGAACAATATGAATTAAAATACTATGAACTATTTATCAGACGGCTTTTATTAGCTTATAAGTCCATTCGTTTTCCTGTTGGACAAAAAAAAGATGCTTGGACAACAATAAAGAAAGAACATATTGAAGAGTATTTAGTTTCTTTATTTCACGAAAAAATAATAGATAAAGAAACTTACATCAAAAACCTACCTCTTGCTTCAAAAACAATATTGAAAAAAGAGAAGCGAGAGAAATTCGAAAAGTTTATGATGAATCTTATCCCATCCGATGAAACTAGAGAATAATAAAGGGCTATAGTTTTCGCTTCTTGAATCTCATAAATACTACAAATCAGTTAAATGGTTGAATCGAAAGATAGTTAAATAGTAACAACAAAAAATCCTAAAAATCTGCGTTAATCTGCGTTCTATCTTTTTTAATTTTTACATTTTTATTTGTCATTTTGCTTTTTAATTTTTCATATTTAATTTCCAAAGTAATATCATATTGACATATAACCATTTTTAATTATTATAATTATATGAGGACGTACGATACATTAATTGAAATAGGTATTAAGTTATCAGCGGAAAAGGATCTTGATAAACTACTCAATATAATTCTCGAAGACGCCTGTAAACTTTGTAAAGCCGATGCAGGAACTTTTTATCTAGCAAAAAACAGCAAATTAGAATTTAAAGTTTCACGTAATCTTACTCTCGAAGAAAAAATGGGCAAGAAAAACTTCTTAGAATCGATTGCTCCGCATGCATTACCCATAACAAATAAGTCTATTGCCGGATGGAGTGCAAAAAACAAGAAAACGCTAAACATAAAAGATTTAAACAATATAAAAAACTGTCCTTACTGTCATAACAAGGAATTTGAAGAAAAAACAGGTTATAAATGTAAATCGATGTTAACCGTACCTATTATCGACAAAGAAAATAAATTAATAGGAGTATTTCAGCTCATAAACAAAACCGCAAAATGGGAAATAACATCTTTTAGCGCTGCAGACCAAAAATTAGCAGAATCACTCGCTTCACAGGCGGCAGTGGCTATAAGGAACGCTCAACTTACGGATGAACTTAAATCCGCGCAATTGGAAACCATATACGTCCTTGGCGAGGCTGCAGAGTATAAAGATAAGGAAACGGGAAACCATATTAAAAGAGTCGCTACCTTTTCAAAAATAATTGCAGAAAATTTAAACTTAGATAAAGACTTTATTGAAACAATCTACAAAAGCAGCCCATTGCATGATATTGGTAAAATAGGTATTCCTGATAATATTCTCACAAAACCTGACAAATTGGATAAGACTGAATGGAAAATCATGAAAGAACACACTACTCTTGGATATAACTTGCTAAAAGATTCTCAATCGGACGTTATTAAAACCGCCGCTGAAATTGCTCGCACTCATCACGAAAGATGGGATGGAAAGGGTTACCCAAGAGGACTTAAGGGAAAAAAAATCCCTTTAGCCGGTAGAATCGTTGCTTTATCCGATTTTTTTGACGCTTTAACTTCCGAAAGACCATATAGAGAAAAACCTTTCTCTCTTTCCGAGACTTTTTCTCTAATTGAGGAAGAAAGAGGAAAGCATTTCTGTCCGGAAACAACCGACGCGTTCTTTAGAGCAATAAAACACATAGAAAAAATCAGCGATTACTTCACAAAAAACGCAGTACCCATACCCCCTATCATAATTAGCCACTGATAATAAAATACCAAGCTATTAGCTATTCGCTTTTTGCCTTTAGCACTAACACATCTCCACACGCTTAAACTTTAAAACTTATTACAAAAAGGAAAAAAGTTTCTTATTTTATTTAAATTCTTATCAATCCGAAACTATCCTCTTTGTGCTCTTGACAATAAATAACTTCTATTTATTTTCAATTTAATAAATTAATTTTAATAAAAACTCGGGAGGGTTGATGTCACAAGTATTAATACCTATAATCTTACTTGGCGGATTAACACTTATCTTTGGAGCATTCTTAGTATTCAGCGCCGAAAAATTCAAAGTTAAGAGAGATAAAAGGATAGAAACAATTCGTGAAATCCTACCTGGTATAGACTGTGGTGCTTGCGGAGCTCCCGGATGCGCAGGTTTTGCCCAGGGTGTTGTTGAAGGCACTTACGGTGTAAATGGATGCAAAGCAGGCGGAGAAGAAGTCTCAAATAAAATAGGAAAAATACTGGGAGTAAAGGCAGATAATAATAAAGAACAAATATCCGTACTCTGCTGTCTGGGAGACAACCAAACAGCCAAAAGAATTGCTAATTATAACGGTATCTCAACATGTGAGGCACTTCATTTAATAGGCGGCGATAAAGGATGTCAGTATGGATGTCTTGGACTCGGAGATTGTGTTAGCGCATGCCCCTTTGATGCTATTGAAATGGGCGAAAAGGGATTACCTTACTTAATAGAAGAAAATTGTACAGCCTGTGGAATCTGTGTCAAAACCTGCCCAAGAGGACTATTTGAACTTATTCCCAAAGACCAGGACATATATATAGCTTGTCGTTCTTACGACGACGCTAAAACGGTTAAAAGCGTATGTTCACGGGGATGTACTGGCTGTACTCTTTGCACGAGAGTGACCGAAAATGATATAATAAAAATGGACGGGAAACTTGCTAAGGTGCAGTGGGATAAAATAAAAGACAATAAATTATTAGAACCGGCCTTAGAAAAATGTCCTTCAAAGACCTTTGTAAAGAGAACTGAATTAAGAAAGAAACAAAAAATTGACCAAGTGACATTAAATGTTTAACAATATTTTTAGAGTCAACTACTATCGTGATTGAGGGAGGAAATCAATGTACAGGTATTTATTCGTAATTAAAGACTTTCATGTACCTGCCTATGGAGTAATGGCAGTAATTGGATACTTTGTAGGAATGTATTTCATAAACAAAGAAGCAATGAGACATTTAATAAAACCCATTATAATTCAATCTCTTTCAATGTGGATTATAGTCGGAATGCTTGTAGGAGCGCGCATCTGGTATGTATGGGAAAATTGGTATCAATTCGCACCTGATTTTATTTCCATTTTTAAATTATGGGAAGGAGGAATGGTATTTTACGGCGGCTTTATTGGTGGATTCATAGGAGGAATATTATTTATTAAGTTGGCAAAATTACCGTTAAGTCAAGTTATGGATATTACTGCACCCGGTATTGCAATAGCAATAGCTTTTGGTAGAATAGGTTGTTTTCTAAATGGCTGTTGTTACGGTAAAGTTACAGGTAGTTTCATCGGAGTTTGCTTTCCTTCGCGCTGGCTTCCTCCTGCATATGTAGATCATCTACAGAGAGGGCTAATATCATCAGAAGTTCAACATAGCTTGCCAGTTATTCCGACACAACTTATATCATCTTTAAGCCTTTTTATAATTTTTTTGATACTCTGGAAAATTAGAAAGAAGAGAGCCTTCAACGGGTTTCTTTTTACTATATTTATAGGTCTTTATGGACTCCAACGATTTTTAGTAGACTTTCTAAGACAATATTCTGAAAATGCGTTAATTCTGAAATACATCACACTTTCGCAAGCAGTAAGCATAATTCTTATGCTAATTTCTGCAACTGTCCTATTAATCGCCTATAAGAAAAAACGGTATTATAAAAGACTACGCAGAATCACACCACTTGATAAATAATAATTCAAGAGTAATCTTGGATTATTGCTTTATAATGTTTAAGCTATACTATAAGTGCGGAGACAGCTCCTCGGACAAAATATAAAAAAGGAGGAATATTGAGAAAAATATTTTTATTTATATTGATCATTCCTTTTACTATTTTTTCCCACAGAATAGAACTAAGTGCTGGCGAAATTATAAACTCTGAATCCATAAATATGAAGAATGACTCTATTTTTACAACTGATACTGTCTTCTTAAGAACTGATGTCAAAACTATCTTATTTGGAGAAGGAGGGCTGGAAAAAGGAAAAGGAGAACTTCCAAAGGATATAGAAAGCATCCTTAAAGACAGAGAAAATTTAATGTTAGGATTCTCCGATTTCGACGGAGTGGTTATGCTCGATAAAGGTATAAATAAGCTGTTTTCAGACGGTACACGAAGTTACGAATATCATTTCCGTGGTTTAGTACTAAAGGATTCCAAGCGAACCTGGGCCAATTTCCAGCGACAATTTGACGAACAAAGAGAAAAAATAAAAATCCATATGGCACGAGTTATAAAAAGTGACGGCAGATTAATACCTATAGATATGGATAAGATAAAAATAACAAAGCCGAAAACAGAAAGCATGTATTTTAAGAAAACAAAGATAATCTCATTTTCAATACCCGAGGTAGAAGTCGGTGATATCGTTGAATACAAATACACAGAGGAAATTTTTAATCCCTACGATAAGAAAATCTTTGCAATGGATTGGTTCTTCGGAGGAGAGGAGCCTGTAATCGAATCTTCTGCTAAAATAATTGTACCGCTTGATAGTTATTTTAATTTTACCATTAAAAACGAAACAGGAGTTAGTATTAACTCAACTTCAACCGATTCAACAAAAGAATACCTATTCAGCAAAGATATAACTTTACCGCCTGTAGAAGAACCTCTAATGCCGGTTACAGAAGAGCTTGTTCCTGTTCTATGTATCTCAAATCAGAAGAACTGGGATTATTTATTCAACTGGTATTCTGATTTTCAGAAAAAAAGAATGGTTGTAACTGACGAAATCCAAAAAATCGCAGACTCTCTTACAAATGGATTAACTACTCGCGAAGAAAAAACGGCTTCTTTATACCATTGGATACAGAGAAATATAAGATATATTTCTATAAAAGGAACTGCATCGAGCGGAGTTTCCGGCCATGAAGCATCGTTAACCCTCAAAAACGGTTACGGAGACTGTACCGATAAAGCTATCCTATTCTCTACCCTATTAAAAGCAATTAACATAGAAGCATACCCGGTCTATTTACACAGCTATCCGGGACCGCAATTAATTAAAGGAATACCATCATTTTGGGGAAATCACGCTATCGTTGAAATTTTCCCAGAAGATGGAAAACCTTATTTTCTCGATCCTGTCTCGGAGTATTTCCGATATCCTTCTTTTGCAACGATGGATCATGGGACCGATGCGATATGTGCACTAAAATCAAGGATCGATTTTATCGAAGTTCCACCGCCTTCCAAAAACAAAAGAAAATACACATATTTAATCGAAGTAAACACCAATGATTCAGCAAGCGTTACCTTTCATTCCAGCTACACCGGAAGTTATGAAGCCGGTGTGAGAGCTTACTGGCAAAGACTAGAAGAAGTTGAAAAAAAGAAACAGTTTGAACAGATGGCAAAGAGAATTTCACCCAAGGCTCAAGTAATAGATTATAATTTAGAGAACTTAATGGATATATCAAGCCCCCTAAAGATGATGATAAAATACAATGCCCCAGATATTTTGAAAGAACAGGGAGAGTTATATGTACTGAAACTTCCCGAACTGGAAGAAAGATACACACACGATGAACTCTCTCTATCAAATCGTAAATACGATTTGATATACGATACATCCGAAGAAATTGTCCATACTTTCAAAATACTTTTACCGGAAGAAATGAAAATTTTATCTATTCCCGAAAAATTCTCACGTAAAGAAAAAAATGCCGAATATATAGCTTCCTACAGACAAAAAAGCGATACATTGAAATTTGAGGACGACTGGAAAAGAAAAGATAAGAAAATAGAAGTCTCAGCATACAGCGATTACAAGGACTTGTGCAATGAAATCTTGAATTATGCAAAAAGACCCGTGATTATGTTGCTCTCGGGAGGAAAAAGATGAGAAGAGATATTATAATACTTACCATACTCTTAGGTATATTAATACAATCATGCAGTCAACAACTCCTAAAAAACGAAAGTGACTGGATGGAAGACATAATATACACGGAAAAAGGCGAAGAACATAAATGTAGAATATTAAAAATCAATCCTGACTCAATTTATATAATGACATCAGAAGGCAACCTCACTTTCCCCAGCGAAGAAATAAGAAGTATAGATCTGGCAAAAAAGAGAGAGGGGTATTTATGGAAAACAACAAAAGATATAGAAGACCCAATATTACTGAAGAGTTTACAAACCGATCTGTCAGAATTTAAAGATAAAAGATATGTAGATATTTATAGCAATAGACAACTAAAAATCGAAAGAGACTCCAGCTTTTCATACTCATTAAGACTTATAAGGGCTATTTGCTCGGAAAAAGGAAGAAGTGCCGGCAACTTAAGCTTTAACTATCAATTAAAAGAAGAAAATTTGGAAATAAACTTTGGCAGAACCATAACAGAGGAGGGAAACGTACTCCATCTGCGAGAAAATGCTATAGAAGATGCATCTATTTATTCCAGAATACCGCCTTACGAAAACGCACATGAAATAAAAGTAGCCCTTCCTGAAGTAAAACCAGGAAATTTTTTAGACATCAAAATAACTATTCGGGGTAAAATAACGCCATCGTTTCCATTTATTCTCGAAACCACACCCGGAAGCGCCGGACCGACTCTTAAAAGCGTTATCAGAGTGGAAGCACCAAGATATTTTGATATAGCCTGGCAAAACTGGAAGTTATCCAAACCAGAAACGCGATTTTCCGGAAAAAATAAAATTCTTCATTGGGAAATTGATAACCTGGAAGCACTGGAAGATGAAGATAACGCTCCTCCAAAATCTTACATTTTTCCAAGAATAACAGCCGGAATCAATAACGATTGGGAAAAAATATCTCAAAATTTTAAAAAACATCTTGAAGGAAAATACACTCCAAAGAACCAGGAATCAAAAGATATATATAATGAGATTATTAACTTATTAAGGTTCGTAGATGTACCATCTTATAAATACAAGTGCTACCCTAAAAGTTCAGAAGAAATTTTGGAAAGTAAATTGGCAAATTCCCTTGATAAAACCTCTCTATTGTACTCTGCTTTAATATCACAGGGATACACTGCAGAATTGGTTTTAGTTCGCTCCAAAACAAGGGGCGAATTAGCCAAAAAGGTACCTTCTCTATACCAATTCGATGGAGCTTTGATAAAACTAAGGGGCAACTTCCTCGACCCTTCATCAGAGCTCAATCCATATGGATACGTAAGAGCTGAATATCAGGGCGTATTAGGATTCTCCGTAACAAAAAATGAATTTGTTAAAGTACCTCTATTTGAGCCAGACAAAGAAAAGACTTCCACTTCCAGAACAATAG
Source organism: uncultured bacterium (assembly GCA_964525555.1). Lineage (GTDB taxonomy): Bacteria > Hydrothermota > UBA3072 > UBA3072 > UBA3072 > JAFGHJ01. Next base: position 212,891 of record CAZGHN010000003.1, on the reverse strand, counting down.
AACTTAACGAAAAAGGAGAGGCAAAAATAGAAGAAAATTTGAAACTTATAGGCAATATGGCTTTAAGTCTTAAAAGCCTCAGATATATGAGAGAGGAAGACAAAAAAAACATCATTGAAAGCTACCTGAACAGAAACATACCGGGCTCAAACATAATAGATCTTTCTCTTATGCACATAGAAGATGAAGTTCCGGAAGTTGAAATTGGTATAAAATATAGCGCAAAAGGACTTGCTCTAAAACAAGGTAGTTTCCTGCTCTTTCATATTCCGGGCGTAAATTACTCTGCTTTCTTTGTGGGAACTACGGAAAGAAAATATCCTATTTACTGGGGAAAACTCAGCAAAGGAGAAAACGATATAAAAATAAATATACCACAAGGTTATGAAGTTCGTTATTTACCTAAAGAAATAAATCTCACGAACCAATTCGTCGAGTTTGAAAATTCTTTTGAAACAGATGAAAAATCGATTACCTATAAGGATTATTATATAGATAAAGAAGAATTAATTCCGGTGGAGTACTACGGGGAATACAAGGACATAATAACCCAAATCGCCGAAATCTCCGAGGAATGGATAATATTGGAGAAAAAATAATAATAGCCACAAAGGCACAAAGACACTAAGATAATGGGACGCAGATTAACGCAGATCTTCAGGATCTTTTTTGTTGTTTAAAACCCCTCCTCACCATCCAAAATTATTCTCACACAAAGACACGGAGACACAAAGAAAAAATTATTTCTTTTTAAAGAAACAAAGGGTTATAGTTTAATACTAGAAAGGCCACCATTTCAAGCGCTTTGATCCAAGCTTTGATCCAATTGCGCTCTTCATCATAATAAGAATATAGTGATCGCCTTTATTCATTTTATCGTACGCCTCACGATAAAGAGATTTCGTATTGAGATCCGCGGCTATATCACGCTCGAACGCATTACGAATCAGACCTGCCACTTTGGCTTCGTATTCGTCGCTTGAAATCTCATCCTTTAAAGCCTCAGCCAACTCGTAGTCTACTTTGAAATCCGGATCCGACTCTGACCAGCTCAGATTATACCGTTCTACATCACTCAGATTAACTCCATCTATCTTTGCTTGCTCTAGAACTCTATCTACGATAAAACGCTTCGCATCCGTCTGTGTTTCAAACGCCATTAATCACCTCCTATACATACTACATTATAAAAAAAGTTCCTCCTATCGTCAAGACGAAAATTATTACGGTATGCTTTTTTATTTTTTTTAAATATTAAAAGTTCAGGCATACCATTCATAAAAAATGTCTCGTAGACCGAGTGGGCACGGATTTTTTACGAAGTAAAAAAGAGCGAGGTCGAGAGCAAGCAGCAGTTTCCTCGCAGGGGAAACTGACTGCGGTTTTTTAGAAAGGTATGCCTGAACAGCACCCGCCGGGGAAATTGACCACATCTTTCTCGGACGGCAACCTCAATAAAAAATATATTTAACGTTTAAGTGTGTGGGGTGGATTTAATTAAAGGCTAACGGCGAATAGCTAATAGCTTGGTAATTAAAACGGAAGGGCTATAAGCCGGATTCTGTTATAGATAGCCATTGATCTATGCGACTACCCGAGATTATCGATCCGGGTAAATGGATCTACTCTATTTGTCTTGCATTGAAGGGGGTTTACCGAGCAGTTTCTGTCACCAGAAACCCGGTGAGCCCTTACCTCACCATTTCACCCTTACCCTGCAAGCAGGGCGGTATATTTTCTGTGGCACTTTCCGTCACCTTACGGTGCCTCCCAAAGGGAGCCTTCCTTACCCGCAATGTCCGGACTTTCCTCACTCTCAAAAAGAGAGCGCGGCTATCCGCCCTTCCGATATATATAAATTTAATATTATTAATAAAATTTTCAAGCATAAGAATATAAGTTAAATAGATAAATTGAAAAATAGTTAAATAGTAATTTAGGATCTTGGATTTGGGGGTTGGAATTTAGAAAAAAAACGACAAAAAAACTTCGTGCTCTTTGTGTCTTTGTGTGAGATTAATTTTGGGTTGGGTGTTGGGTTATCAACAATAAACAATCTTTATTTACTCTGTGTGTTTAGTTTTTCCTCTGTGCTCTCTGTGGCAAAATTATTCAACCCCAATTTTCATAAAATTCCGGCTTGCGGTCCTCGAAGATGTTATTTAATTCTGTTACATTTTTATTTCTCGCTTCTTCGGGATTTATATCGGTTGAAAAAATCCCTTCTTCATCTCTTCCCGCTTTTAATATCACTTTCCCTGTGGGGTCAACAATTTCACTTTCTCCGGTGAACTCATTTCTTGTTCCGAATCTATCCTCCATCCCGGTTCTATTCGCAAGAATAATAAAAACCCTATTTTCTATCGCTCTTGTAATTACTGCATTTTGATAATGTGGCAAAACTAAATTTGACGGATGAAGTATTATATCAGCTCCTTTTAAAGCAAGTGTCCTCATAGCTTCCGGAAAAATCCAATCAAAACAAACAAGCATCCCAAGTTTAACGTTACCGAAGTTAAAAACCGGAAAACCCATATTGCCTGATTTAAATATTGACTTTTCTTCACGAAAAAGATGTACTTTTCTGTAAACTCCTACGATTCCGTTTCCACCGATGAGAATACTTGAGTTATAAAGATGTTTTCCTTCTCTTTCAAGAAAGCCAACCGCCAATGTAACTTTATTATTTTTAGCAATACTTATCAATTCTCCCGTTAATTTTCCACCCACCTCTTCGCTTAAGGAATAAGCTTCCTCTGAATCCTCAAACGTGTAACCGGTAAGCGCAAGTTCAGGAAGAACCAGTATATCCAGATCACCCGCATCATCAATCTTTTCCTTGATAAAATCCAGGTTTTTATCAGGGTTCCCAAATACAGGTGAAAATTGAAGGAATCCGACTTTCATTAATTAGAACTTAAAGACAAATAGAAAATACGAAAAACAGCATTAAAGGAAAACATATTCATAAGTAAAAGATTAAAAATCTTTATTCTCTTGGATTTTCTTTTACTTGGCCTATCGATTCCATTACAATAGAGGTAACTTTTGATCGGAATCCTGCGCTCTCCATTCTCGTCTTCACAACTGCATGACCAACATCACTGGTTGTATAAAATGGTTCACATTTAGTAAGCGCTAAAGCTATGATTTCTTCCCTATAAGGTTTAATATCACCATATCCAGGATAAGCCTCGAAAAGCTCCTCCAGAATCTCTTCTACCATTCTCTCCATGTAATTTCTTCTATCCATGTCTTTTATTATAATAAAAAAAATAAAAATTTCAAGTGCCTATTTTGCCACCAAGACACAAAAATAGTCATTAGTCACGAGTCTTGTGTCACTGGTCATTAGTCAAATATTAGGGGTTTGGATTTGGGATTTAGGATTTAGTTAAAACAAAAAAAATTAGTGTGTTTTGTGTGTTTCGTGGTTCATATTTTGGATTTGGGATTTTGGGGTGGTATTTAACAACAAAAAAATCTTTGTGCCTTGGTGCCTTCGTGACTAATTTAAAAGTATCATAAAATAGTTCTTGACAAAACACCTTTTCCTTATATATTTAACCCAAAATAATCTGTAATTAGTTAAAATGATTAAAATAGGAAAGGAGAAAAAATGAAGACTTTTTCATTGAAGAAGGAAAACATCAATCAAGATTGGTGGCTTTTAGACGCTAAAGATGAAGTCCTGGGAAGATTAGCTTCCAAAGCGGCTGTCATATTAAGGGGTAAGCATAAGGCTGACTTTACACCCCATCTTGATAATGGCGATTTTGTTATAATAATTAACGCTGATAAAGTAAAACTTACGGGCAAAAAAGAAGAACAGAAATTATATAGAAGACACAGTGGATATATAGGCGGATTAAAAGAAATTCCATTTAAAAAGAAGAAAGAGAAAGATCCACAGGGAATAATAATTAACGCGGTTTCTGGCATGCTGCCAAAAAACAAACTCGGTAGAAAAATGATAAAAAAATTAAAAGTTTATTGTGACGAAAAACACCCACATGAGGCTCAAAAACCACAGAAATTAGAAGTAGGAGGATAGGAGATGGAAGTAATCGTCATTGTCACTGGAAGAAGAAAAAATGCAGTAGCTACTTCTCGCTTCTTCCCTGGAAGCGGCAAAATCACTGTTAATAAAAAAACGGTTAAAGAATATCTTAAATCAGATAGATACGTTCACGAAGTGAGAAAACCACTTGAAAGAGTTGGCGTTCAAAATGATTATGATATAAGTATTAATGCAAGAGGAGGAGGTCTCTCCGGACAGGCAGAAGCCATGAGACATTCAATAGCAAAGGGCCTTATTAAAATTAACGAAGAATACAAAAAACCACTAAAAGATGCCGGCTTCTTGACAAGAGATGCGCGCGTTAAGGAACGAAAGAAATATGGACTTCGAAAAGCAAGAAGAGCTTTCCAGCATTCAAAGAGATAGGAGGAAATGTGGCACTTCAATTTAAAGATCTTTTAGATGCAAGAGCTCATTTCGGACACAAAAGAAGAAATTGGAATCCAAAAATGGAGCCTTATATATACACAGAAAAAAATGGTTTACATATAATTGATATAAGAAAATCGGTGGATTTATTGAAAGAAGCCTATAGAGCAGTAAACGACGTAGCAGCAAAAGGCGGAGAATTTCTTTTTGTAGGAACAAAGAAACAAGCTCAGAACATAATCGAAGAAGTTGCAAAAAGAGTTAATACGTCATACGTCAAGGAACGCTGGCTGGGTGGTACGTTGACCAATTTTAACATTATCAGAAACAGTATCAACAAATATAACCAACTTTGTGAGCAAATCAATCAGGAAGATTTCCAAAAATTATCCTCAAAAATGCAAAGCCGACTCCTAAGGCAAAAAAATAAAATGGAAAAGCATTTTGATGGGATACAACATATGGAAAAACTGCCTGATTTACTATATGTAGTTGATGTACACAAAGAAGATATCGCAATCAAAGAAGCAAATCTTTTAGAAATACCAATTGTAGCAATAATAGATACAAACTCTGATCCTGAAATGATCGATTATCCAATCCCGGCAAACGATGACGCCATAGAGTCTATCAAATTAATAACAAATATAATTGAAACCGCAATCGTTGCAGGGAAGAAACGCTTTGAAGAAGAACAGCCCATCAAGGATAGCGAAGAAATACAAGAAAATAAAGAATAAACAACTTAGCAGGATAAATAAATCCTTGTCAAATAAATCTATAATTATAATTAGGAGGTTCGTGTGTCTTCGGAAGTTGATGTTAAACTCATCAAAGAATTAAGAGCAAAAACTAATGCAGGTGTTTTAGACTGTAAAAACGCATTAATTGAATCAAAAAGTGACATTAAAGAAGCAATCCAAATCTTAAGAAAAAAGGGAATAGCAGAAGCAGCAAAAAAAATGGGGAAATCCGCAAAAGAAGGAATTATTTATGCTTACGTTCACCCCGGAAATCAGAAAGTTGGAGTGGTAGAATTAAATTGTCAAACCGACTTCGCTGCCAGAACAAAGGAATTTGAAAATCTTGCAAAAGAAATAGCTATGCAAGTAGTTGCTTTTAATCCCATCTCTGTAGACAGAGAATCGGTACCCGAAGAAATACTGAAAGAAGAAAGAGCCATCTATGTGGAACAAGTAAAAAGAATGAATAAGCCTGAGAAAGTTCAGGAAAATATAATAAAAAATAAACTTGAAAAATTTTATAAAGAAGTAGTTTTAATGGAACAGAAATACTTTAATGACCCGTCAATAACCATAGCTGACCTAATAAAGGAAAAAATTTCCGTTATCGGGGAAAATATAGTCGTAAGAAGATTCCAAAGGTTCCAGGTTGGAGAGTAACCCTAAATACAAAAAAGTTTTAATAAAGTTAAGCGGAGAATTTCTTAAAAGTAAGGAGGAAACGCTCTCCTTTAAAAAATTAGAAAGTATTGCTTCAGATATAAAATATATACATAAAAAAGGTGTCCAGATAGGTCTGGTTGTAGGTGGTGGCAATATCTTAAGGGGACTGCAAGGCTCAAAAAAATACAAAATAGCATCGGGGGAATTGGATGAACTTGGAATGATTGCCACCATGATAAATGGCGGAGCACTATCTTTAGCTCTAAAAAAGCAAAAGATTCCAAATGCAGTATTGTCAGCAATTCCGATTTCGTATTCCGTTGGGTTAACTTATAGTCGTGATGGAGCACTTGATTTACTAAATCAAAATTATGTAGTAATTTTTGTCGGAGGGACAGGCAATCCTTTCTTCACTACAGACACCGCTGCGGTTATGCGTGCTCTTCAAATAAAGGCAGATATATTACTTAAAGCTACCAATGTTAAAGGGGTCTACGATAAAGATCCAAAAGAATTTCCTACTGCAAAATTTTATAAAAAACTTACTTATAAAGATGCATTAACTCAGGGGTTAAAAATTATCGATCTAACTGCTTTTTCACTGGCAATGGAACACAAATTACCTTTAATCGTCTTCAATATTGAAACTCAAAACAATTTAAGAAAAATCATTATGGGCAAAAATATAGGAACTATTATAAAAGGAGGATGAAATGGATAAGGAACTTAAGAAAGAAATGATAGAAAAAATGGAAAAAACATTTTCAATAGTTTCTGAAGAATTCGCCAGTATAAAAACAGGAAGAGCTTCTCCGGCCTTAATAGAAAGTATAAAGGTAGATTATTATGGTACAAAAGTACCTATAAATCAGCTTGCTTCAATTGCGGTACCCGAACCGCATCTCATAGTACTTCACCCTTTTGATGAAAAAGCTATTGATAATATTGAAAAAGGTATATTATCTTCAGACTTAGGTTTAAATCCGTCTAACGATGGTTCCGTTCTTCGTATCCCTATTCCCCCACTTACAGACGAAAGAAGGGAAGAATTGAAAAAATTAGTGCATCGCCTAGCTGAAGAGGGAAAAATCTCTATCCGGAATATAAGAAGAGATATAATAAAAGATATTCAGGATATGGAAAAAGATGGCTCAATAGCAAAAGACGAAGAAATAAGATATAAAGACGAAATTCAAAAAGCAACAGACCATTACACAGAAAAAATCAAAGATATTCTTATAAAAAAGGAAAAAGAAATCCTTAATGGATAATAAAACTCTGCCAATCCATATAGCGATAATAATGGATGGAAACGGCAGATGGGCAAAAGAGAGATCTTTACCCCGTTTACAGGGCCATCTTGCGGGTGTTAATACTGTAAGAAGGGTAACTGAATACTGTCGAGAGTTTAATATAAAGTATTTAACTTTATACGCTTTCTCTCGCGAAAATTGGGATAGACCAAAAGAAGAAGTAGAAGGATTAATGTCACTTTTTTCAAAAGTAATAAAAGAAGAAATAGACGAATTAAAAAGAAATAGGATTAGGGTAAGATTTATGGGTAATCTCGATGAAGTTCCCGCCGATGTAAGAAAATCAGCCTTGTGGATCCAAAATCAAACAAAAAATGCCGATAAATTGAATCTTATACTTGCATTCAACTACAGCGGTAGATCGGAAATCATCGAAGCAACAAATAAAGCAATCAAAAAGGGTAAAAAGGTGACGGAAAAAAGTTTTAGAAAATTTCTATTCTTACCCGATATACCTGATCCCGATTTATTTATCAGAACAAGCGGGGAATTAAGGATATCAAATTTTCTGCTTTACCAAATAGCTTACACAGAATTATTTTTCACCGATAAACTCTGGCCGGATTTCGAAAAAAGCGATTTTATTCAGGCGTTAAACTCATATAAAAAGAGAGATAGAAGATTCGGGACCATTCAGTAAACCTAACTCGCCGCTGGATAACAGCACTTCTTTTTATACCTGCATTGATACTTATCGCAAGGGCAGGAGGTATATATTTTTTACTTCTTGTTGAACTGGGCATCCTCCTTGGAGTTTATGAATTTTGCGACATATTAAGAGAAAGAGGTCTTACCCCTTACAAAACGCTCGCGGTAATCTCTTCTTTAATATTGGGATTAAACGCATATTTCCAAAGTCATTTATTTACAATTATAACAATTACAATTCTTGTTATTTCTGTTGCTTGCGCAGAATTGTTCAGGCCAAAAAAAGAACAGGCAATATTCCACCTTTCCGGAACTGTATTTGGAGTTATTTATGTCGGGTGGCTGTTCAGTCATCTTATACTATTAATGCAAATGCCGGAAGTTTTGCAGCCTTTAATCTACAAAAATTTTTTTAACATTGAAATACGACTCGGAACAAGCCTGGCTATTCTTCCTTTTGTTCTAACCTGGTCAAACGATTCAGCCGCATTCTTCATCGGAAGAAGATTCGGTAAAAGGAAATTCTTTCCTGCAATTTCACCCAAAAAAACCTGGGAGGGCGTGTTAGGCGGTGTTCTGGTAACAATCGCTGCTGCTTTCATCTATGAAAGCGTATATGCCACTTATCTTTCATGGTTCGACTGTGTAGTCTTAGGTACAGCAGTAGGCATTATGGCACCTACAGGTGACCTGGTCGAATCGATGATTAAAAGAGACGTGCAAATAAAAGACGCTTCGAAAATAATACCCGGACATGGGGGATTTCTCGACAGATTTGATTCACTGCTTTTCACTGCTCCACTAATATACTACTACCTCCGATTTTTCGCGGTAAGATGAAAAACGTTGCAATACTAGGTTCAACAGGTTCCATCGGAACAAGCACTCTCGAGGTCATAAAAGACCTTAAAGATTTTAAAATCTCAGCTCTATTCGGAGGAAACAATATCGACCTTTTATCTAAACAAGCAGAAGAGTTCGGTTGCGAATATGTCGGCACCTATTTTGAAGAGAACAAAGAAAAATTAGAGGAAAGATTAAAAAATAAATCTAAGATACTGGCTGGAGAAAACGGAGCAGATTTTATATACGAAAACACCGATATAGACATAATAGTAATAGCCAGAGCCGGCATATCTTCTTATAAATCGCTTATAAAGGGACTTAAAAACGGTAAAAGAATATGTACGGCAAACAAGGAAACTCTCGTATCCTTTTCTCCTCTCCTTAGAAAAGAACTAAAATACCTTCCCGGAAAATTAATTCCAATAGACAGTGAACATTCGGCAATATACCAGATATTAAATAATTCAACGGATAAAAAAATAAAAAAGATAATAATAACCGCTTCGGGGGGGCCGTTCTATAATAGAAAAGACTTAAAAGATATAACGCCAAAAGAAGCGCTCAACCATCCAACCTGGGATATGGGCGATAAAGTTACTATCGATTCAGCAACTCTTATGAACAAAGGTCTGGAAATTATCGAAGCTTCTGTCTTTTTCGATTTAAAGTTCGAACAAATCGAAGTTGTAATACACCCGGAATCAATAATTCATGGTATGGTAGAATTTAGTGACGGTTCTGTTATTTCTCAAATGTCTATCCCGGATATGAAAATACCTATACAGTATGCTCTAACCAGCCCCGAAAGAGAAAATAACCCTTCGAAAAGACTCGATTTAAAAACGATAAATTCTCTAAACTTTAAAGAAATAGATCGGACGCGATTCCCTCTTATACCGCTAAGTTATGGAGTCTTAAAGGAAGGAGGTACCTTACCTGCTGTTCTCGTAGGTAGCGATGAAGTAGCTGTCGAAAGGTTTTTAAAAGGAGAAATAACTTTTCAAAATATTATCGATATAGTTCGAAAAGTTACAAACTCGCATAAAAATAATAAAAGCCCAAGTGAAGAAGAAATTATAGAAGCTCTCAATTGGGCAAGAAAAGAAGCCCGGAGGATAATGTAAATGTTCTTAGGAATAATCGTTGCTTTAATAGCTTTAAGCGTTATGATTTTTGTACATGAATTCTTTCATCTAATTGTAGCCAAGTGGTCAAAAATGAGCGCACCTGTTTTTTCTATAGGTCTTGGCCCGAAACTATTTTCTTTTTACAAATGGGGCGAAACTGAATTCAGAATATCAGCTATTCCCTTCGGAGGTTATGTCGAAATAAAAGGAATGGATCCGGAACAAATGAAAGGCGAGGTTGATGAGTTCTATGCAGGAAACGTATTACAAAAAACAGCCGTTGTTTCCGCTGGTTCATTTGGTAATTTCGCTCTCGGATTTTTAATATTTTTATTTGTATTATTATTTAATGGCGTTAAAGTAACTTCAACGACAACAATAAAAGAAGCAAATACAGCCAGTAACCTTTTACCGAATGATAAAATTTTAAAAATTGACGGTAAGGAAATTTCCAACTGGTACGAAATAACGGAAATAATAAAGAACAATTCTAAAATTTTACTTGAAAGAGACGGCAAAGAAACAGAGGTGGTGGTTGATTCTCTAATTAACGATTCGTTAATTCCTTTTATACCTCCGGTAATAGGTAGCGTAATTAAGGATTTACCCGCCGATAAGGAGGGAATAAAAAAAGACGACCGGATAATTAAAATTCAAGATAAAACTATAAACAGCTGGGAAGATATAACTGCCGCGATTCATCCCGCAGCAGAGGAAACCCTCAGCATTGTTTATTTATCTAATGAAGATACAATTAAAACCAACATAGTTCCCGATAAACAGAAGACAATCGAAGGAGATTCATTAGTTAATATAGGAATGATCGGGATAGAAGCACCTTCAACAAAAATTAGGATTGGCGGAAATAAAGCATTTTTATTTGCATGGCAACAAAGCTGTAAAACCGCTTCGTTAATTTTTAATTCGATTGCCTGGCTATTCCAGAAAAAAGTTTCTCCAAAAGAACTTGCAGGACCCGTTGGCATAGTAATGATTACCAAAAAGAGGTTAGACCGTGGCATCATAAGCCTTTTAATGTTTATAGGACTTATAACAATTAATCTTGCTGTGGTAAATCTTATTCCGATACCACCACTCGATGGATTCTATATTATAGTATCAGTTGCTACTTTTAACACAAGAAAACCCCCTTCAAAGACATTACTTAAAATTGTTCAGACGATCGGCACTATTGTCTTGTTTTCCCTTATGGCTTTGACAATATTCCACGATGTAATCAAAGGAATACAAGGAAAGTTTTAATAACCTAGCTGTTAGTCGTTGGCTTTTCGTGGTTAGCTTTTATTTTTTAGAAAGCTAAAAGCCAAAATCTAAGAGCTTATTTATGGACTTGACTTTTAAAAACTATAGAGTATTATAAAACCTGAATAGTTAAGGGAAAGCGGTTAGAATCCGCTACAGCCCCGCTACTGTATTTGGCAACGAAAACTGCATATATACCACTGGGTAAACGTTTTTACCCGGGAAGGTGCAGTGAGTAGGCCGGCCATAAGTCAGGAGACCTGCTATTTAAAAGTACTCCGAGGGGAGAAAAAAATAGAAAAACTAAAAGAAATATCTTATATTACAATATTTACGGCATTAGCCTTGGGACTCGGGTATGCATTCGTATGTATACCCAATTTTGAACTCTTATCCCCAACTATTTTTCTCGCAGGTTCTTTATTTGGCCTTAGGAGAGGAGTCCTTGTTGGAACTCTAACTTATTTAATTTTCGGATTAATAAATCCAATGGGTATGTCTCCCCTACTTCTTCTTATCGCACAGGTACTCGTCGGTACACTTTTGGGGGTATCAGGAGGAATTTGTCACAGTAGAAAATGGAATAAAGCACAGATTATTTTACCATTAGGAATCCTTATTACAATGATTTCTGACATACTGACCACATCAGCAGGATTCTTATTCTTTCCCACGAAACAAAGCTTTTTAGCTTATTTCGTACTGGGTTTGCCTTTTGTTATCTGGCATGTATTTACTCAAGCAATTATATACGGGTTTATTTTAACCCCAACAATACAAAAAATGCAAAAAAGGAAAAATAGCCACAGATGAACACGGATAAACCCAACCCAACACCAAGATTATTCTCACACAAAGACACAAAGGACACAAAGGACACAAAGGTTTTATTTTGTCTATTCAAAAACCACTACTTAAAAATGTTGAAAACGGAAGGACAGAGGGAGGTACTACTCACTGCTCACTTCTCTCTACTCACTAAACCAAAGGAGGTTTAATGCTATTTATACTACTTAGCATGATGTATTTTGAATCAAAAGGGATAACTGTAACGGCAAGCAGATTTGAACATCTTCCCTACCAAGTTGAAGTGATTGAGGTTGATAATTTGCTAACAATTGGTGAACTGGAAGAAATTCTTGAAAAAAAAGGAGGAGTTAAAATATACGGAAACGGAGACCCGACCTCACTAACGCAAGCAGCAGTACACGGATACACATCGAAACACACACTTATAATGCTAAACGGGCATAGAGTAAGCGATCCGAAATTAGGCGGATTTGATCTCTCCACGATACCATTAAGTGCAGTAAAAAAAATAGAGATAATAAAGGGCTCTTGTTCGGTGTTTGAAGGCTCTAATGCTGTCGGGGGTATTATAAATATTGTAACCGGAAAACAGACAAATCATATAAAACTAGAGGGGAATTCTAATACCTCCTTTGGCGCGGATTTACAGCTATATAAGTACGGTATAAATGGAAATTTAAATCTCGAGAAAGGCAAAGGACAAAGGAGCAATACGGATTTTGGACGGTACTCGGCTATTCTTAACTGGAATGATTTAAATTTTACCGGAAGTTTTAGAAATTTAGGTGTTCCCGGTGTTTTACCCGATAGTAATATCCTTCCAATGTTCGGAGACTCTACAGCAACATCCCTTTTTGACAATCAAAAAACAGAATTCGCAGATCTATCATATAGCAAAATCTTATCGTACGGTAACTTAGGAATACTTCTTGAACCCTCAATAACAGGAGAGCGAATTAAATATAACTTTAAATATTCGGATTACCGGACTGGAAACGAAATTATACAAAATGACAAATACAAGACCGGTGTGGGGCAGCTTAATATAAAATTTTTATACAAGATGTTGTCAATATCTGCAAACCTCGAAAAGGACAAAATATGGATTGACCAATACATGCCAAATTATGACACTTCCTATTCGTTCGAGGAAGAAAAAACAGGGATAACCCTTTCTCTTTTCCATGAAACAGAAAATATAAATGCATTCGCTTCTGCAAGAGGAGATTGGTATGGAAGTTTTGGCACTCATCCATCCTTCACAATAGGAAGCAGGATCGTATACCCAATCGAGATTTTTGCATCGGTCGGTTCCGCATTTCAGGCCCCAACACTTTATGATCTTTATTATCCCGGATTTTCCAATGCAGAACTTAAGCCTGAAAAATCCATTTCCCTAAGCGGCGGAATAAAAATAGAGAACATTACAGTATCAAGCTATATAGAAGAAATACGAGATAGAATAGCACCTGATACATCCTGGGTTCCACAAAACATTTCGAAAACCAGGGTTTTCGGCCTCGATATTGAAACCGAAGGCAAATACAAAGATTTATCTTACTCTTTAACATACTCTTACCTCGACGGTTACGATGAGGAAGATAGCTTAAAACGAGAACTTCAGCATCAGCCGAAACATTCTGTAGCAGGTATTATTACCTATGAAGGTCCGATAACAGCCGAAATTTCAGGAAAATGGAATGGTGAGAGAAAAAGATGGCTTCCGTCCAACGGATGGAAAATAGAAGACCCGGCTCTAATAGTAGATATAGGAATTAGCAAGAAATTAAATGCCTTTATAGTCGGGCTTAGCGTTGAGAATTTACTTGATACAGAATATATAACAAACTTTGGTGGTTATACGGATAGAGATTATCCGGGAATGGGAAGATACTTTAATATATGGGCAGGATACTCACTCTAATAGACACCCCACCCAACAATTAGCCACGGATTTACACGGATGAACACAGATAAAAAAATTAAAAAACTTCTTTGTTGTTTTTAAAAAAATACAATTATACTTTGGAGGGGTGGAGAAATCCGTGAATATCTGTGCGAATCTGTGGCTAATAAAAAAATCATTTTGCTTTTTGATTTTTGATATTTAAAATTTTTAGAGGGCCTTGACAAACTAGAGAAACTGATTATTATCAAATTGCTCGGTGGCCATAACGGAGAGGTCATACCCGTTCCCATTCCGAACACGGAAGTCAAGCTCTCCAGTGCTTATGGTATTGCCTTTTTGAAGGTGAGAGAGTAGGTCGCTGCCGGGCTTTTTTATTTTATAGCCACAAAGGCACCAAGACACAAAGTTTTTTATTTTTTTATTCTAACTCCGAACTTCCAACTTCTAACTTCTTTTTAGCATGTAGAAAATGTAGACCTTATAGTTTTTATTCTTAATTTCAAACTAAATCCTGACCCCAAAATCCTAAATCCTTATTATAAACTCGAAACAATAAACATGTATCCCAAAACTTAATTCACTACATTGCCCTTCTTCGAAAAACAAGTAAAAGTACACCAGCTACTACACCGAAGACAACATCACCAATATACGTAGCCAATGGAATTGGATATTTTATGCCACCCACCAGGCAAAAAACGCCGAAGGCTAGCAGTCCATATGCCGCGAGCTGCAGCATTGCCCCATATTTAAGAGGCTCCCGAGCAAGAATAACAAAAAATATCCCGAATAACCCTAACATCGCCATAAACAGTCTAAATACATAGACAGTGATCGCATCCGGAGTGGGAGGCTCTGCACCGGTCCACTGGAACCATACTGATATAACCCGCCACGGAAAAGCAGCAAAGACAAACCCCAACAAACAACATATGGCACAAATCCACAGTACGACTTTTAAACCTTTCATTTTTTACCTCCTTTATTACAGTTTTTAATAGTGCTTAAAATAATTTATATGTACCAACACAATCACTTGGTCCAAAACATCTATATCAATATTATAGAAGAAAATTTTATTACTGTCAAGATAAAAACTTTTACCCCCACCCCACCTTTAATAGGACGCAGTTATGCGCAGATTTTCAGGATCTTTTTTGTTGCTTAAAAGCCAAGACCCAAAATCTTAATTCAACCATAAAGCTTTCCCTTTTTCTTTTACCACTCAACAATTCAACGATTCAACTACTTAACTAAAATTCGAAGAATTTTTAAGAAACCCCCTTGACAAACTGTGTTATACACAGTATAATGGTTATACATAGTATGAAAGGAGGTTTTGCTATGGTAAAAAATATCAATTATAATAAAGTATGGTTTTTTCTAAAACACCTTGGTATATTTATGTTATTCTTAACCTGCGGATTGTCCATCTTTTTTGTTAATATCACTTTTTCTCATGCCCTGCCGGATTCCATAAGGCTTATAACTAAAGTTTCGATTTGCTTTATTTACTTGACTGTAGCGTACTTAATTAAAAAAAACGAAGCTTTAAAAAGTGTATTCTTTGCCTTTTTTACTGCTTCTGCGGCAGTTCTTATAAGCCAGTTATTAAGCAGTCCGATACTGAACTTATCCAATTTAAGCGTTAATACGCCTCAAGGAATTGCTTTATCAAAATTTTTTGAAAGTTTATTTATTGTATTACCGATAATCCTATTCACGGTTTTTATAAAAAAAGATCTGGGATCAATATATATTAAAAAAGGGGAAATGAAATCAAGTATCGTTATCGGGCTGACATCTTTTGTAATACTTACATTGCTAGCCGCTTCACAAACAAGTGCACAAAATATCCAATTAGGAACGCTTATACCTTTACTACCCTGGATATTAATTTTCGTAATCTCAAATGGCTTTATGGAAGAATTACTTTTCAGAGGGCTGTTTTTGAAGAAATACTCAAAATTTTTGGGGCTACCTCTATCTAATCTTCTGACAGCTATAATTTTCACTCTAGCCCATATACAAGTAAAATACACATCTGCCTTACCGGTATTTTTAATCATTACATTTTTATTTGCTCTTACATGGGGATTTATAATGCAAAAAACTGACAATATATGGGGTTCAACTTTATTTCACGCAGGAGCCGATATAGTTCTAATAATACAAATTTTTAAGCTTTATGTAACAATTTAAAAAGCGGGGTATTTATGGATTTTGATGTAGGGAAATTTGAAACGGAAATGAACAGGGGCTTTTTGCAGATACTTGTTCTGCTGTGTCTGGAAGAATCGATGTACGGATATAAAATGTTAAGTGCAATATCAAAGATCGGTTATAAGGTCGAAGAAAACACCCTATACCCTCTTCTGAGACGCTTAGAAGGCAAAGGCCTTATTTCTAGCAAATGGGAAGTAAGTGGAAACCGTCCAAAAAAATTCTACAAAATAACAGCCGAAGGTAAAACTCTAAGAAGAAAATTACTGAAAATATGGAAAAATCAAAATAATATAATAAAAAAATTTAATGGAGGTAAATGATGAACTATAAAGTTCTCGAAGATTATCTTAAAGAAATAGATCACTATCTCGTAGTAAAGGAAGGAAAAGATGAAATTCTATCAGAAATCAAAAGTCATATCCTTGAAAAAACTGAATACGAAACGGGTAAAATAACCGAAGAAACATTAAAGACAACTATTGAAAATTATGGAACCCCAAGAGCAATTGCTGAAAAGTATATGGAAGGTTTTCAAATTATTTCTCCTGTTTACAAGAAATATTTATTTCTCTATACAGGATTGCTTTTTACCGTTCACTATTTACTAATAGTAATTTCGACTTTCATGAACCAAGAAATAGTCCTTTTCCCCTTATTTTATATACCAATTCTGGAAGTAAACTCACAAATATGGACCAAATTAATTCTTTACTTACCTATGACGTTTTTATATGATTTTGGACTTATATGCCTTATTCTTTATTTTGTTACTCAAAATAGAGGAGAAATAAAACTCCCATGGTTTGAAATAAATCTTTCGCGGATAATAAAAAAACCGGTCAAGAAAGAAAAACCACAGGTGTACATTCTTGGAATAATGCTATTGGCCTCTCTGACAGTAATATTCATATATATACGCTTTAGTACACTTTTCTTTCTTACAGTCGGTGCAGGAAAAACAACTTCGCTTTTCAACGAAGATGTATCAAAATGGCTATCATTATCGGTTATATTTATCTTCCTCTTGGAAACACTACATTATTCAATCAGATTTTTCATCGACTTGGAGTGGACAAAGCTTATAAAAAATGGTATAGTTTTGATAATTCTATGGTTTATATCGAATCTTCCAATAGAAAGTGCTCTAGTTGATTTTCCCGCAATAGACCTAAATGCGATCTGCACTATTGCCCTGCTTCTACTGACAATACTGGCTACAATTAATTTTATAAAAAGTCTAATTGAAGTTATTGTTTCGAGGAAAAAAAAAGGGAGTAAGTTTATTTAATAAAAAATGAAATTTCTCGTATATTTTAAAGTTTAAAACAAAATCTAATAGGTATGGTTGGGTTTAGTGTACTTAGTGTATTTCGTGGTAAAAGAATCCTGTCTATCTGCGTCCTATTAAACTATCAATACTCATCCCAACTTTTGATTTTTAAATCTTCAAGTGAAGTCCGTTGCATCGCCTCTATTAAACGTTTCGCCACCTGTAAATTTGTGATAAGAGGCACGTTAAAATCTACTGCCTGACGTCTAATAAGATAATCGTTATCAAGTTCTTCTTTTTCGATATTCTTTGGTATATTTATAACCATATCGATCTTTTCGTCAGATATATAACTTAAAGTGTTGGGCTCTTTACTTTCTGACGGCCAGTGAAGAACCGTCGAATTAATTCTATAATCCTTCATAAACTCAGAAGTACCCTTAGTAGCATAAAGCTTAAAGCCCATATTCTTAAGTATCTTAGCGCTTTCCAGAAACTCCATTTTACTTCCAACTGGGCCCGTAGAGAGCAATACGCTTTTCTTAGGCATTCTAAAACCAACGGAAATAAGACTCTTTAAGAACGCCTCGTTAAAATCATCTCCAAGACATCCCACTTCACCGGTAGAGGCCATCTCTACACCAAGAATCGGATCAGACCCTTTAAGACGCGAAAAAGAAAATTGAGGGGCTTTCACTCCTACATAATCAAGATCAAAAGCAGAGTTTGTGAGTTCAGGAACCTTCTTCCCCATGATTATTTTAGTTGCTGCGTCTATGAAGTTAACTTTAATAAACTTAGAAACAAAGGGAAAACTTCTCGATGCTCGTAGATTACACTCGATAACTTTAACTTCATTATCCTTAGCAATAAATTGTATGTTAAATGGACCGGTTATTTTTAAAGCTTTTGCAATACCTCTTGCAATAACTTTTATCCTTCTCATCGTTTCAAGATACGTACGCTGCGGTGGAAATACCATTGTTGCATCACCGGAATGTACACCAGCATTTTCAACATGTTCGGATATTGCATAACAATAAAGTTCACCCTTATTTGCAACTGCATCAATTTCTATTTCCTTTGCTCCGGTAATGAATTTGCTAATTACAACAGGATGCTCTCTATTAACCTCAGAAGCTCTCTTAAGATAACCTCCCAGCTCATCCTCACTTAAAACTATACTCATTGCGGCACCACTTAAAACATAACTTGGTCGAACCAAAACAGGATATCCAACCTCGTTAGCAAATTTTTCAGCTTCTTTAATTGTGGTTACTTCCTTCCACTGCGGCTGATCGATACCAAGATCATCCAATAATTTCGAAAATTTATGCCTGTCTTCGGCATTATCAATATCAATAGGTGAAGTACCAAGCACCTTTATCCCACTTTTGTGTAAGGGCAACGCAAGATTATTTGCAATCTGACCACCCATTGAAATTATAATTCCTAAAGGATTTTCTTTCTCATATATATCCATAACTCTTTCGAACGACATTTCATCAAAATAGAGCTTATCGCAAATATCATAATCCGTACTCACCGTTTCCGGATTGTAGTTTATCATTATTGCGCTATAACCCATACTCCTGAGACTTATAACTGAATTAACACAACACCAATCAAATTCAACGGAAGAACCAATTCTGTAAGGTCCGCCGCCTAAAACAATTACCTGTTTTTTCTCTTTGAATTCAAGATCATCCTCTTCCCCATTATATGTCATGTACAAATAATTGGTTTTAGCAGGATACTCAGCCGCAAGAGTATCAATCTGTTTAACAACAGGAAAGATTCCTTTTTTCTTACGCGCTTTTCTTACTTTGCTCTCATCGCAGTCCAATAAATTCGAAATCTGTTTATCTGAAAAACCTTTCTCTTTTGCCTCTCTAAATAAACCCTCGGATATGCTATTTAATTTTAGTTTCGTTAATCTCTTTTCTATATCAATTATGTTTTTCATTTTGTATAAAAACCATGGCGTAACTTTAGTCAAATCACGAATCTTCTCTATGGAATATCCTCGGCTCAGCGCTTCGGCAATAGCAAACATTCTTTTATCTGTAGGCCGAGTAAGTTCACGTTCAAGATCATTAAATTCGATATCATTACATACTAAACCGTTCATATCTACTTCCAGCATACGTATAGCCTTCTGAAGAACTTCTTCGAAGCTTCTCCCTATGGCCATTACTTCACCAACGGATTTCATCTCTGAACCAATGTTAAGACTAACTTTTTTAAATTTTTGCAGGTCCCATCTAGGGTACTTTAGAACGATGTAATCTAAAGCCGGCTCAAAACAGGTAGAAGTTTCCTGAGTAATAGCATTTCTGATATCCGTAAGGGAATGTCCCAACGCCAGTTTCGCGGCTATGAAAGCTAGTGGATAACCGGTGGCTTTAGAAGCAAGAGCGGAACTTCTACTGAGTCTCGCATTTACCTCTATTATCCTGTAATCTTCCGATACCGGATCAAAGGCAAACTGAATATTACATTCTCCGACAACACCGAGATGTCTTATAACTTTTATAGATATAGCCCGCAATTTGAAGTTTTCACGGGACGTTAAAGTCTGTACGGGCGCTACAACTATACTCTCACCTGTATGTATACCCATTGGATCGACATTTTCCATAGAACAAACAACTATACAATTATCATAAGTATCCCTTACTACTTCATATTCAAGTTCCTTCCATCCCTCAAGATACTCTTCAACGAGTATCTGACTGGTAAAATGAAAAGCTTTTTTTGCCAATTCACGTAATCTACTCTCATCGTAAGCTACCCCGGAACCTAAACCCCCAAGGGCATAGGCTATTCTAACTATAACAGGATAACCTATTTCTTTTCCAACCTTAAGAGCCTCTTCCACATTGTTAACAGCACGGCTACGCGGAACTTTAAGCCCTATTTCCTCAATTCTTTTAACAAATAAATCTCTGTCTTCCGTATCTAAAATGGCTTTAACGGGTGTCCCTAAGACTTTGACGCCGTTTTCCTTAAGAACTCCCTTCTCATCTAACTCTGCCCCGACATTTAATGCGGTTTGCCCGCCAAAACCAAGCAATATTCCATCGGGCTTTTCTTTTTTAATAACTTCTGCAACGAAGTAAGCATCAAGAGGCAAAAAATAGATTTTATCAGCTAAATATTCCGAAGTTTGAATAGTTGCGATATTAGGGTTAATAAGAACAGTTTGAATTCCTTCTTCTTTCAGAGCTTTAATTGCCTGACTTCCGGAATAGTCAAACTCACCGGCCTGTCCTATCCTAATTGCTCCCGAACCAAGAATTAAAACTTTCTTAACTTTCATTTGCATATAGAAATTTCGTTTACGAATTTATCAAAGATAAATTCTGTATCATCAGGACCTGGAGAAGCCTCAGGATGAAACTGAGCAGCAAAAAAAGGTTTTGACTTATGAATTATACCCTCATTTGTACCGTCGTTATTATTGACAAACCACTCTTTCCAATCTTTGGTAAGAGTTTTAGAATCAACCACATAGCCATGGTTTTGAGGAGTTATATAACATCTCTTAGTGCCATATTCAACACATGGTTGATTATGGCTTCTATGACCATATTTAAGCTTATAGGTATCTGATCCGGCAGCAAGACCCATAATCTGAGAACCAAGACATATTCCCATAATAGGAATATTTTCACTATAAGCCTTGCGAACATTCTCAATCGTTTCTTTACACATTTTTGGATCACCCGGACCATTTGATACTAGAATGCCATCAGGATTTTCTTCTAAGAAATCATAATCCCAGGGACATCTCATAACCGTAATGTTTCTTTTAAGAAACGCTCTGATAATGTTGTTTTTTACGCCACAATCGACAACTGCAACTTTTTTCTTACCCCGCTTATAAATAATTTTCTTATTAACACTGACTTCAGAGACTAAATTTCGTTTATTGGGGTCTTCAAAATCTATATCCTTCTTATAAATAATCTTACCTAACATCGTTCCTTTTTCGCGAAGAATTTTGGTCAATTTTCTTGTGTCTATCCCGTATATACCGGGCACATCATACTCAGTTAACCATTCGGATAAGGATTTCTTTGCATTCCAATGGGAATAGTTATTTGAAAGATTCGATATTATTAAACCTTGAACCTGAATATTATCAGACTCAAAATATTTCAACAAACCGTCTTCCTTTTCGTTACCCGGTACTCCGTAATTTCCGATAAGAGGATACGTTAACGTAAGGATTTGACCTCTGTAAGAAGGGTCAGTCAAACTTTCAGGATATCCTACCATACCAGTGTTAAAGACGACTTCACCATTTACGCTTTTCTTAGACCCAAAAGAAAACCCTTTAAAGACCGAACCGTCTTCCAAAACAAGCTTTACTAGTTTTTCCTGGACTGCCATTTATGAAAAACTCCCAATTGAATTCCAAAAAATATGCCTGGAACCAGGCATTGCAATATTGCGTTTATTTATTCTTGATATTTTCTTTTCGATCACTAATTAACCCGTCTCGAATATATAAGTTTTCTTTATGCTGTCAAGGGGTAATCGCTTACAAAAAGTGAATAAATATTCATCGTAAAAATAAAATAAAAAACTTAAACTCACTTGAAATTATATAGATAGACTGAAGCACCTTTTTTCTTATAACTTTCAATTCTTATTCCTTTTTTATCAAAATAATTTAATAAATTTTCCTCATCTGATTTGTTAACAAATTCGTAATTATGAGAAACAAGAAACCAAACCCTATTTTTCCCGATAAGTTTCTCGGATTCTTTTTCCCAATCGACAAGTTCATTATCGTATAGGCTTCCATATATAAATTCCAAACGTTTCAAATCTTTTAACTCATAGTAGTAGATAAATGCTGTTTTAGAATTATTGTAAACATACAGTAAGTCCCCATCTTGCCAGTTTTCGTCTATACATTCTAAAACAGGCCTTATTTCTTCAACATAAATTGGTTTTATTAAATGATATCCAGCAGAAAGAACCGGGTATAAAAATAAAAAAACTATTGATAACAAATTTATGATTTTAAATTTTGTTTTTTCGCATAAAAATAAAACCCCTTCTCCTACAAAAATAAAAGTGATTGGCAAAAGAAATATATTTGTTCTGCCAACAAAAGGATATAAACGAAGCCCGGAAATAAATAAAGAAACCAAAAAAGGAGATATCAAAATTAAAAAGGTTCTTCTTTTATTTAAGAACAGAACCCTCCCCCCAAGAATAAAAAGTCCACCTATATTTAATACCAACAGAACAAAAGAAGCCAAAATCAGAAGGTACGAAAATGAATAAATCGAAAGATCAGCTATACTTACTCCATCAACGAAATTATGCCATCCTAGAATTGAACGCAAAGCAGGTAATCCTAAAGCAAACCTGAAGAATTTATAAAAAGCTTTAAAAAACCAGAAAAAATCATAAAAAGATCTATACGCCAATGGCATAAAATCATATTTAAAAGATTCTAAAAGGTCTTGATTCCGGCTAAGTGATTTAAGAGAAACAAAGAAATTTAAAATAAAACTCATTATCCAAATAAAAGAAACGGAAAACAAATATTTTATCTTGTTGTAATCTTTATTTAGAAGGTACACTACAAGCAAACCCAAAGCTAGCCCTGAAAGTAAAAAAATCGAAGTAAAAGAAATCCAAATTGCCAGTGCACCAATAACT
The DNA here is from genome assembly GCA_964525555.1 of uncultured bacterium. Lineage (GTDB taxonomy): Bacteria > Hydrothermota > UBA3072 > UBA3072 > UBA3072 > JAFGHJ01. The sequence goes on along the minus strand of CAZGHN010000003.1, from coordinate 189,938 downwards.
CCATAGGCAATTATATCAGAAAACTTCAAACCTACTTTATTGTTATATATAGCAAAGACAACAAGCAAAAACGTACTTATAAAAACATCACTTGAATACTGTCTCGCTTCGCTAGAATAGTATATAAGCTCTACTGAAAAAACAAATAAAATTAACGCTGGAATAACTGGTTTATCACCAATCCATATCTTAATAACTTTATAGAACAAAAAAACAGATGCTATCCCACATATAAGAGGAAAAAATCTAAGAATATATTCACTGTTCCCAAATATTAAAATTAGAAATTTTTCGATGAACAAAAAACCAATAGGTACAGACAAATTGTAATCTAGAGGTTTAAATAATTCCAGAAAAGACCTGTTTATTACATTTAAAGCAACAAAAGATTCATCAAGCCAGATAGACCTATTATAAAGATATTGAACTACTCTTAGTATAACACCCAATATGATAATTAAATATATTAATTTTTTTCTATCGACTTTATACTGTAATTTTTTATAAAATAAATTCATTAAAAATAATTTTAGTTCAAAAGAATTTTATGTCAATGTAGAAAAATATATTATTTTTATAATCTGAAATTACTACTTTTTTTATCTTTATTACTTAAGTATTTTCGATTTTGTTAAACCCAAACCGATACTTTTAAGTATACAACTACGAACAAGAATTGAAGACAAGAAATCAATAGATTAAAATCTCAATAAATCTATTAATGAAACTATAACTACTTTTACAATTACTGCCAATATTAATCCAATGCCTGAAAATAAGATAATTTTACCAATCATAAAAACGATCCTTTTTTATTTAATCAAATAAACACATCGCTTTATTGTACAATATTAAAATGTAACTTCGGCCCATTATTACCAATCTGGTTTTCCGAAGCGTAAAAAGAGGCATCGATTGCGCCTAAAGGACGAATAAGTAAACCTTTTGTTTTTCCATCCAGCAAACGCTGCAAAACCGGTCTTGAAATAGTTATATAATTCTTACTTCCGGGCTCATCAGATACCTCTGAATCAAAAACCATTTGCGTATTAAAAACGTCAGCATAACTGTTAACCTGAATAAAATTATTATACGTTACTTTATTTTGATCCCAGTCAGGGACTCCGCCAATAATTTCAATTACCCTTATTTTGTCAAACTCAACACCTAAATCTTCACCATAGGCTTCTATATAATTTCCGCCTTTTGAAACGGAGTAAGTCGTCAACTCTAGCAGACCTGGTCCATCGACTTTTAAATTTTTATATTTTTCAAAATCCCAACCTAAAATAACCCATTGATTTGCACTAACTGTCAGTATCCGTATTAGGTTATCATTCTCTTCAACATGCCAATTATTAAAATTTACATCAGAAAAATCAGAATTAATCAAACAATCATGGTTAACATTGAGATGATTTAAAAAAGTACTTAAATCCGGAACGGGCGGATGATAAGGTACAGGTTCTCCTTTATCCGGCCCAACAAGATTAACATTAACAACATCTGCGCGATAATAGTCAACATCGACATAATACTTACCTAAACCCCAGTCGGTTACATCTAACTGTACATAAACATTATCACCAGGAACAGCGTCAAAATCTTTAGTAGTCATGCTAATGACATGCCAATTTGATGTATCCGGTATATCATATTCCATTAGTTGTTTATGAAAGTTAGTTGTTCGCTGCGTATTCACCATAAAATTAAGCCGACGCGGCGCATTGCTGAGACGTACCTTTGCCTCTACACGTAATTCATAAGAAGGGTCGTTTAATTTGTTTAAATCCAGGTAAGACGATACATCACGCTTAATAATTGCCCACCACACATTGTGTCTATCTTTTGTAGCATCTATAAGAATTCGTGCATAACCATCTTTTTGGACGAAATCCATTGTTGCGGCTCCATCACCTGTAAAAAAGAACCAACCTTCTATTTCTTTATTATTAAAATTATCCGAAAACTGCGCCCGACATATCAATGAAGTAACAAAAATCAAAAGTAAGATTCTTAATTTTTTTTCAAAAATAAACATATTTATAGCTATTCTGCGCCACTCAAAAGCTCAGCAGCGTGTTTTTTTGCAGTTTCTATCGAACTTTCACCCGAAATCATCCGAGCAATTTCTTCTACTCTGTCATTACCTTTAATTTCCCTGACTTCCGTGATAGTTCTGCCATCTTTCTCTTTCTTATCGACTTTTATATGGTAATCGGCCTCGGCAGCAATGGCAGGGAGATGAGTAACGCATAAAACCTGTCGCATCTTACCTATCTCTCTCATCTTTTTTCCGACCTTTTTCGCAAGACTACCGCCTATTCCTACATCTATTTCATCAAAAACAAGTCCCTCAACCCGATCTACTTCCGAGAGAATAGATTTTAAAGCTAGCATGACTCGTGACAGTTCGCCTCCTGAAGCTATACTCGAAAGTTTATTCCATCCCTCTCCGGGGTTAGGCTCAAATAAAAATTTAACCTCATCACGACCCTTCCTATCAATTTCTTTTTTCTTTTTTATATCTACTTTAAAATGGGCCTTTTCAAAACCCAAATCTTTTATTTCTTCCTCCACTCTCTTTTCAAAATCTTTAGATATATTCTTTCTTTTATTTGAAACTATATCGGAAATTTCTTCGAGCTCCCTTTCATTTTTTGCTATTTTTTCCTCTAATTCCTTTTCTCCCTCCTCAAGGGTTTCCATATCAAAGAACTTCTCCGATAGCTCTTTCTTCATATTCAAAAGCTCTTCGTAATCCTTACTGTATTTTCTTTTAAGGCTTTCAATCTTATCTACTATATTTTCAAGCTCGGAAAGCCGAATCTGATCATAATCGAGACTATCTTTGTATCTGTCCAACTCCAAAGAGGCATCCTGAAGAACTAAATTCGATTCTTCCAGTCTCTCACCGATTTTCTCTAAAACCCTATCAAATTTACCGGCTTTTTTAATACCCAATGTAATCTCAGAGAGACGGCTCCGTATTGATTCATCATCATCACTTATAAATGAAGTTGCGTATTCGACCAACTTTTTGATTTCCTCAAAATTATCGAGTTTCTTTTTTTCTTCCTTTAATTCCTGATACTCATTTGAGCTAAATTTTACACATTCAAGTTCTTTTTTTTGGAATTCATATAAATCTTTACTATTTGCCAATTCTAACTTCTGTGACTTAACTATCGAGAGTTCATTTGTTAAATCTTCTAAAGAATTAAACTTTTCTTCAATCTTTTTTCTCTCGTTCATCAACTTACCGTAATAGTCAAGGAAATCCATATGAGTTTCTTCGTTAATAAGTAACTGATGTTCATGCTGTCCATGTATGTCAAAAAGAATATTTCCCAATTCCTTTAAAATATCGGTATTGGCTATTGAGCCATTAATGTAGACTCTGCCTCCTCCCTTTCTGTTAATTATTCTTCTTACAATAAGTTCATCCTCTTCCGGTATTTCGTAATTATTTAAAATCTTAGATACTTCGATTGAATTAGAAAATATCCCTTCAACAATAGCCTTATCAGCTTCCCTCCTTATGGAAGCTATATCCCCTTTATCCCCGAGAAGGAGAGAAAGAGCGTTTATTATTATTGATTTACCTGTACCGGTTGAACCTGTTAGAACATTAAATCCGGAATTCAAGTTTACTTCTGTTTTTTCAATAAGAGCGTAGTCACTAACTCTTATCTCTTTAATCATCCATTACCCCAGTTCAATTTTTCTCTCAGAATATCAAAATAATTCGAATCTTTAAATTTTATTACCTTTAAAGTATTCTTATTCTTCTCAACAGAAATATCTTCTCCTGAGCCAACCGTAAGTAATCTTTGCCCATCAAAAATCAACTTGCATTTTTCTTTAGTTTTTATAATTATCCGGGATTCCTGATCCAGCACCAAAGGCCTGAAAGTCAAAGCATGAGGAGATATCGGAGTTATAACAAACGCCCTTGTATCAGGCTTCAAAATTGGACCTCCAGATGACAATGAATACGCGGTAGAACCTGTAGGAGTTGCTATAATTAATCCATCCCCCGAAAGTTGCGTTACAAAACTACCATTTATGTATATATCAAGATCAATTACTCTTATATCAGTCGATGATATTACAACATCATTTAAGGCAATATTCTCTTCTCCCTTAAAATTAGCTTTCAGAAAAAATCTTTCTTGAATCGTATAATTTTTATTCTTAAGATCTTTAAAAACGCTCTTTATTTCTTCTTTCCTAATGTCAGTAAGAAAACCAAGCCCTCCAAGATTTACTCCTAAAATAGGCAAATTAAATTCATACACGATTGAGGCAGCCCAAAGAAAAGTACCATCTCCTCCAGCGGCAATAATGAAATCACATTTTTTAATTTCCTCTTTATTCTCACCGTAAATAACGATCGAAAAACCATTCTCAGCTGCTGTCTTTCCCAAATTTTCCAAAACAGATTCAATATATCTTTTACCAGGTGTATAAAAAATACCTATTTTCATAATTTAACTCCATACAGAAATCTAATTTTATTATACTGATCTTTCTGATATTCACATTTTAGATTTTTCGGAATGACAATATAAGGCATATTCAAAAAATCTATTTCTATGAAAATTAATCCTCCTCTTTTCAAAATGCCAGAGGAATATTTCAATATTTTATTTATAATCCGAACACCCCCAACTCCACCATTAAGAGCCAGAACGGGCTCTTTTTTAACCAAATTATCTACTTCATCTAACTCTTTATTCGGTATATAAGGAGGATTTGAAATAATCATATCAAATTTTTTAGAACTTCCAAAACACTCTAACAAATCTGCATTTACAACACTAATTCGCTCTTTAAGATCAAGTCTATCAATGTTTTTACTGGATAATTTAATTGCTTCTTTAGAAATATCGGTTGCAATAATCCTGGATTTTGCAATAACAGACGCAATAGATATAGAAATCGCGCCAGTCCCACAACCTATCTCAAGGACAAAAGGGTCTTTAAAATTTTTTAACTTACGGATTGCATAAACAGTCATCAACTCGGTTTCCGGCCTAGGTATAAAAACACCATTTCGAACGAAAATTTCAAGTCCTAAAAAATTTGTACTGCCAACTATGTACTGCCATGGTTCTCCATTGATCCTACGATGCAAATAATCTTTAAATTTCAAAAAATCATCTTCTCCTATCTGTTGATTATTCACGAAAATTTTTTCTTTAGTTTTCCCCGTAGCTTCTTCTAAAAAAACAAAACTTTCAAATTCAGGATAAAAACTATGTTCACATAATTCTTCGATACCAAAATCTAAAACCTCAAGCAGATTCATTAATGGATACCTCTCTTTGAGCAGTTCTTAAATTTTCTATCAAATCATCGATTTTCCCATCAAGAAATAAATCAAGATTGTATTTAGTATAGTTTATTCTGTGGTCTGTAATTCTGTTTTGGGGAAAATTATAAGTTCTTATTTTTTCACTCCTGTCTCCAGAACCTACCATCTTTTTTCTCTTAGATCTCTCCTCATCATTAGCCTTTTCCTGTTCATATTCAAAGAGTTTTGCTCTAAGAAGTCTCATTGCTTTTTCTCTATTCTGGTGCTGAGATCTCTCATCCTGACATGAAACTATAATTCCCGAAGGTTTATGTTCTATTCTAACAGCCGAAGAGGCCTTATTAACATGCTGACCCCCTGGCGCAGAGGCAGAAAAGAAATCCATCTCCAAATCTTCAGGATTTATTTCAATTTCAACTTCTTCTCTCTCCGGAAGAACAGCTATGGTAACTGCTGAAGTATGAATTCTTCCTCCGGACTCGGTAATTGGAACTCTCTGTACTCTATGAACACCACTTTCAAATTTCATATGTTCGTAAACATTTTCACCAGAGATCAAAACTATAACTTCCCTATAGCCGTTCATTTCCGTTTTATTAAAATCAACTATCTCAAATTTCCACCTTTGACTTTCAGCATATTTTGAATACATTCTCAAAAGATCAGCGCAAAACAAAGCCGCTTCTTCTCCTCCTGTTCCAGCTCGTATTTCAAGTACTGCACTTTTTTTATCTTCTTCATTTCCAGGCATTAAAGAATCTTTTATTTTATTTAATAACTCTTCCTTCTTTTGTTTCAGCTCTTGAAGTTCCTCACCTGCAAGTACAACAATTTCCTCATCTTCTGTCTCCGCCAAAAGCTTTTCATCCTCATTTATCTTTTCTACAACTTCATTATATTCGTTTAGAGGAAAGATTATATTCTCAAGATTTTTTTTTGCTTGAGAAAGTTCTATTATTTTCTTTCTATCTTTAATTATTTCTGGATCCTGAAGCAACTTCAGAACTTCTTCATACTCGAACCTACATCTTTCTGCTTTTTCTAAAAAAATTGAAAGCTTCTCCGACATTATAATAACCTTTCGTAAAGTTCAGGGAGAATCACTGAAGCGTCTCCAAAAACCGAATAATCTAAATGATCACTAAGAACAGTTTTCTCCATGTTAATTTCAATTACAAAAGCCCCATGTTCTCGAGCAATTAGCGGAATTGAAGCAGCAGGTTGGACAACTCCTGAAGTACCTACAACAAAGCAAAGTTCGCTACTCTCGGCATATGCTCTTGCCGTAATAAGGGCTTTAAATGGTAACTGTTCGCCAAACCATACTACATCAGGACGCACAAGCCCACCACACTTATCGCACTTCGGTATCTCTTTTGAATCAATCTCGCCAAAAACTTTATAACATTCATTACATCTATTTCTGTATATATTTCCATGAAGTTCAATAACTTTATTAGACCCTGCTTTCTGATGTAAATTATCAATATTTTGGGTAACAATTGCAAATTTTTTAAAAAGATTCTGCATTTTAGCTAAAGCAAAATGAGAAGGATTAGGAGATTTCTTTTTTATCATTTCTTTTATTTCAAGATGCCATTCCCAAACGGCTTGCGGATTTTCTATAAAAGAATCCAAAGAAAATGGAGTTTTATCTTTCCAAAAACCGCCGTTACCTCTAAATGTCGGAATCCCTGAAGGAGCCGAACTACCTGCACCGGTTAAAGAAAAAGCACTTTTAGCTTTTTTTATTCTATTGATAATTTCATCTTCTATCTTCATATGAGTAAAGTAATTACTATCTCTTTATTGTCAATATTTCTCTTTAAAGATAATCAACAAGACAAAACTAATATTTAATCGCCACAAAAAACACTAAGTCCGCGAAACAAGTTAAATAGTCGAATCGTCCTCCCATCCCTTTTCCTTTTTTTCCTATTTAACTATTTTTTAATTCAACTATTTAACTGATTTAAAATATTCAAATCATACTCTAACTACCAAACTTCAGAAGGAGGGTTCTCCAAATAGTAATCACCGGTCATATATCTTTGAACAAAAATTAAATTATACCCTCTATCGTAGTAATACCATATCTGATAGGCGCTACCGCTAGGATTAAAAGGCTCGTCAACTATATCATCAGGAGGGCCAAGGATAATATAAACTTTACCTCTGTCTGTTCTCCATCCTTCTAGAAGGGAGGAGCGTGAAAAATTTCTATTCGCAAAATCCACCCTCTCAAAATAAGTTATTTTAAACTCGTTAACATCATCTTCAGGTGTCGGATCTCTTCTTTCCCAGAATTCGTTCCATAACCTTTCTCTTTCTTCGACTGTTGCAGTAAGCATTTGATTTATCTCTCCAGAAGATGCAATATACTCTATTTGTTTAACTCTCTCAAAGAATCTCACGGATTCAAAAAAAGGCCTCCATACCCCAAATGCAATCGATCTTTTTACAATCTCCTTCTGATTAACATTGTTAACTTCAGCAAAGAAATTATATAAGCCCTCTTTAAATCTGTCGGCTGGAACTATAACTTCAACAGCTTGATTTCTTCTATCGGGAAGCAATGTGTCCCTTTGAAAAGAAATTTTCTTATCATCATCTTTAAAATAGAATTTTAACTGCGTTTTTCCTTTCTCAATACTAAAAATATTTAATCTAATCCTAATAGTATCTTTATCGGTATTCACTTCTCTTGAAGCATTCGTTAACCATCTTATCGAACCAATATCCGTCGATCTCATTTCCGGTATATCAAATTCTCTAGATCTAGTCCAAGCTCTGCTTGAATTTCGATCTGATATTTTTAATGACACCCCTATCTTCCCTTCTGGAACCTCAACGCTAATAGAACCATTAAAATAATTATTGGCGGAAACAGTCTCATTATATTTATAAGCTAAAATTTTATGTTTTTCACTTTTACCACCTAATTGAAATTTATTTTTTTCTACAACTAAAGAGACCAAGCATTCTGCTGTATAAACCGTATCAGTTTTGTAAAAAATCAAATCAGAATAAGAAAACCCATAATTTACAATCACGTATGGGGCGGAACTCGTATCCCTATCGATCTGAAAATCTACATTAATACCTATAATAAACAAATAAAACAAAATCATTTCAGTAGCTCCTCATTATTGCAGAGAAGATTCCATATTCAATTTTTTTATCTTTCTATAAAGTGTAGAAGGATGTATTCCTAAAAGCTCGGCCGCTTTATTCTTATCTTTTTTTGAAATTTCCAATGCCTTATTTATAGTCTTTCTCTCAATTTCTTCTAAATTTAATCTGTCAATTTTAACTTTACTACTAAACTCTCCCGGAATGGTATTAGCGTCAATTAACTCCGAATCTTCCAACACTATTAACCTTTCGAGTAAATTTTCCAACTCTCTTACATTACCGGTCCATTTATAATTCATAAGTTTTTCATAAGCTTTATCGGTAAAAGTTTTTTCCTTTACATTTAATCTCTCAGAGATTTTTTTATTAAAATGCTGAACGAGGGGAAGTATATCTTCTTTACGTTCCCTAAGAGGAGGAATTTCTATTGGTATAACGTTTAATCTATAATACAAATCTTCTCTAAAATTACCACCCTCTACAAGTTCCTCAATATTCTCGTTTGTGGCACACACAATCCTAACATCAACTTCTACTTCCTTTGTACTTCCAAGGGGTGTAAAACTCATTTCTTGGATAGCTCTAAGTATCTTTGGCTGTAACTCCATAGGAAGAGTACTTATCTCATCCAGAAACAAAGTCCCTTTATGTGCAGCGACAAATAAACCTTTTTTATCTCTATCGGCTCCAGTGAAAGCGCCTTTCTTATAACCAAAAAGCTCCGACTCCAGTAATTCAGAGGGAAAAGCAGAACAGTTAATAGGAATAAACTTACCCGGTCTATCAGAATTATAATGAATTAAATTTGCGACTAATTCTTTTCCGGTACCACTTTCCCCGTGAATAAGAATCGAAGAAGTTGTTGGAGCCACTTTTTTTATTTTTTCTCGTATCTGTTTTATTTTATCATTAATACCAATAATTCTGAACTCTTCAAGTTTTTCTTCCCGAAGATTTTTTAAACTTTTCTTTATCCTCACTCTATCTAATGCTTCTTTGAGTCTCAAAATTAATTCTTCCATTCTGAAAGGTTTTCTTATATAATCTAAGGCTCCACCCCTTATAGCTTCTATTGCCGAGTCAATAGAAGAATAAGCAGTTATAAGTATAACTACTGATTCAGGGTCTATCTTCTTGCAACGCCTGAGGACCTCAAGACCTGACATTTCAGGCATGTTTATATCAGTTAAAACGGCATCATAATTACCTTCAGAAAACCTGTTTAAAGCTTCTATTGGATCTGAAAAAACATCAACCTTAAATCCACCCTCCTCCAACCCAAGTTTTACTACTTCAAGAATACTTACTTCATCGTCTATAACCAATATTTTCCCATTCATACAATTATCCTCATCTCAGTCCCTTCATTAATAACGCTTTCAACTTCAATATCCCAGTTATGTAATTCCACAATTTTTTTTACTATAGGAAGCCCAAAACCAAAACCTTCCCTAAAACGAGTATAAAAAGGAGAAAAAATTTTACTTAATTCTTTTTCCTCTATGCCGCAACCAGTATCTTTTACAAAAAGTACTGTCTTCCCTTCCATTTTTCTTACTCCAAAAATAAGATTCCCCCCATTAGGCATTGCCTTTAAAGAATTGACACCAAGATTAGACAACACGCTCTTTAAAAGATTATAGTCACCATTCATTGTTACATTCTCATTTAATTTATTATCAAACTTTATATTTTTATTATAAAATTTGCTTTCACCCAGCTCGGATATTACATCTTTTACGAGTTCATGTAACTGTACTTTTTTGTTCTCTAAATTAAAACTCTTAGTGAAATCCAAAAAGCTCTCAACAAGATAATCTAATCTATCAGATTCTTTCATTATAACTTCCCTAAGCCTTTCATTTTTGTCAGGTTTTCCTTTATTTGAAGGACCAATTAATTCGGCTGAAGCTCTTATGGAAGAAACAGGGTTTCTGACTTCGTGAGCAAGATTAGCAGCAAAATTACCAAGTGTGACTAATTTTTCTCTCATCTGCATTTTTCTTTCTATCTCTTTCTCTTCAGTCTGGTCATTAACCATCAAAATTGTACCCTTTCCTTCAAATAAATCATTACCTCTTAACATATAAATCCTATCTTCATTTTCAAACTCAATTACTTTTTTTTCTCTACTAATAATTTTATTGATAGGCTCCTTAAAAGGATCGAGAACAATTTCTTGAAGTATTTTACCCGGCGAAAGAGAGATTCCAAGGAATCTTTCAGCCTTAGAGTTACTCCAAACAATACGCCCTTTTTCATCCACTGTAATTATACCATAATCGATAGCTTCAACTATATCCGAAGTATCAACTTTAACTCTTATAAGCTGTCTTTTCAATACATTAACAACCAGAGAGGAAACCGCTGCAGTAAAAATAAAAGCAAAGGAATAGACAATAAATTCTATAAAAACGATTTCTATTGGAGGAATTTCAGTAACACTGATTAAAATAAGATTTTGAGGTATCTTTTCAGAAAAAAAGAGACCAATTACACCAAAAGAAACTAATGAATAACCACTTACAATAAAAGAATCCACTGGACAGAGCAAATATGCACTCAAAACAACTAAGGGAAGATAAAAAGGAACAAACGGACTTATAGCCGTTCCAGTAAATATAATCAAAGCAGAGAGATACGTTACATCCAGAAGAAAGTTATATAATTTTGGCCTTATCTGGAAGAAAAATAGTAAGATTTCATCCGCAACAAATATCAAAAAAAGAATAATTAAAGGAAAAAGATTCTTTTCTCGTTCCCTGAAAATAATAATCAGGGAAAAAAGAAGTAAGAATAAAATCGCTCTATATATACAATATCTTCTGGCTCGACTCACAAAAACCCTTATTTTTACATAAACTGCTGAGCCATTTTGAAAATCGGAAGATACATAGCCATAACCATACCACCTATTAAACCTCCAAGGACAACTATAACAATTGGTTCAAGAGCGTTCATAAGATTAGCAACAGCCTGATCAACCTCATCATCATAAAAATCTGCTACCTTAGCAAGCATTTCATCCAAACCTCCTGTCTGCTCTCCTATTGTTATCATTTGAACAACCATAGGAGGAAATAAGGCTTTTTCTTTACTTAATGGTTCTGCTATAGATTCCCCCTGCGCTATCGAAGTACGAGAACGCATAACCGCATTTTCAACTAATTTATTACCTGTCGTTCCCGCAGTAATTTCAAGAGCATCAAGTATATTAACACCTGAAGAAAGAAGCGTAGAAAGCGTTCTGGAGAATCTAGCAATTGCTTGCTTTTTTATTAGAGTACCGAATATTGGTATCTTTATCAAAACTGAATCTATCTGAAGATGCCCTACCTCAGTTTTGTAATAATACCTAACTGCGAAAATCAAACCTATCATTATACCTAATATAATGAAGAAATATTTTCTCAAAAAATTACTTAAAGCTATAACCAACCGCGTAGGCAAAGGTAATTCTCCTCCAAGATCACTGAATAAAGCGGCAAATACAGGAATTACAAAAGTCAACAAGACTGCAACAGCTATTGCAGAAACTATAACAATAGCAGCGGGATATACCATTGCGCCTTTAACTTTTCTCTTTATTGCATCTGCTTTTTCAAGATAATCGGCCAACCTCGCTAAAATAGTTGCAAGAGAGCCACCTTTTTCTCCGGCCTCTACCATATTTATATACAAATCTCCAAAAATTTCTCTATGTTCTCTTAAAGCATCAGCCAAAGTGGAACCACCCTCTACCGCTGAAATTAAATCTTTAAGAACACCTTTAAATCTTTCAGAATCAACTTGATCTACTTGAATATCAAGACATTTAATCAAAGGCAAACCCGCATTAATCATAACTGAAAACTGCCTTGTAAAAACAGAAATAGACCTACTGGAAACCCTTCCTTTTAAAAAGGGAAGAGTTATCTCCTTAGGCTTAGCACGTATTGAAGTGGGAACAATTTTCCTTTCCCGTAATATACGCTGGACTTCCTCAGGATTTGCAGCAGTTATCTCACCATTTTCTATTTTTCCACCTGGAGTTCTGCCCTTCCATAAATAATCAGGCATAAATCACCCCCTTAATGAACATAGGTTTGCTTTTTAGCTATCATTTCTTCAAGCTCGCCCGGCTCCCTCGAATATGATATTGCGTCTTCTAAACTTATCTCTCGATCCATATATAATTTGTAAAGTGATTGATTCATCGTAACCATACCGAATTTCTGCCCAGCCTGGATACTTGAATACAATTGATGAGTCTTATTATCTCTTATCAAAGCCTTAACAGCCGGAGTTCCAAATAGGACCTCAACAGATAAAGCCCTTCCTCCGGTACGCTTGGGTATAAGACTTTGAGTAACTATGCCAATTAAAACAAAAGCAATTTGAGCTCTCACTTGGTTATGTCTCTCAGGAGGAAATGTATCGACAATTCTCGAAACAGACTCTACAGCAGAATTTGTATGCAGTGTAGCAATAGTTAGGTGTCCGGTTTCAGCAACATTAAGAGCTGCTTCCATCGTTTCTCTATCTCTCATCTCTCCTATCATGACAACATCGGGATCTTGACGGAGTATGTATTTCAAAGCAATAGAAAATCCATCAGTATCAGACCCAACTTGCCTCTGGTTCACAATAGCTCTTTGATGTCTAAAAAGATATTCTATTGGATCTTCGATAGTAATGATGTGAACTTTTCTCTCACTATCTATCTTATCAACAATAGCAGCGAGAGTAGTTGATTTGCCGCAACCCGTTGGACCAGTAACCAATATCAATCCTTTTTGTTTATTAGCCATATCCGCTATAACATTTGGTAACCCTAATTGCTTAAAAGTTTTAATTTTAAAAGGAATTGTCCTTACTGCACAGGCAACCTGACCTCTCTGATAAAAAACATTGGCTCTGAATCTAGAAAGACCAGGAACACCAAAACTTAAGTCCAGTTCCTTTTTCATTTCAAATTTTTTCTTCTGCTCGTCATTCAATATAGAATAAACTAATTTTTCTATATCATTCGGAGAAAGTGGTGCATAATTAGATTTCTCCAATTGTCCATCCTTTCTATACATTGGAGGTGCAGCGGTTGTAAGATGAAGATCGGTTGCCCCTCTGCTGACCATTTCTTCCAGTAAAGTTTTCATATCATAATCCATAGTAACTCCTCTCTATAAAGTTAAGATTCTACAGTTACTCTTAGAATTTCATTTGGAGTTGTCAGTCCTTTCTTCAACTTAACTATTCCATCATCTCTTAGGGATCTCATCCCTTCTTTCTGAGCAGCTTTTCTTAAATCATCAGTAGAAGACCCGTTAAGAATCATTTGACGTAAATTCATAGAAATAGGCATAACTTCAGTTACAGCAATTCTACCTTTGTATCCACTGGAATTACATTCCGGACAACCCGGACCTACACCATAAACTTCACCGCTTATAATATCATTTGCTGTTAAGCCTATCTCCTTCAAAATACTAACTTTATCGGCCTCATCAGGTTCAATCTTTGCCCTACAGTTTTTACAAACTTTCCTTAAAAGTCTCTGCGCCTGGATTAAATTTAAAGAACTTGCGATTAGAAAAGGCTCTATACCTATATCGACTAAACGGTTAACAGCGCTCGGAGCATCATTAGTATGAAGCGTAGACAGAACTAAATGTCCGGTTAAAGCTGCTCTTATGGCAATTGACGCGGTATCTATTTCTCTAATTTCTCCAACAAGTATTATATTTGGCGACTGTCTAAGAAAAGCACGTAAAGCTTCTGGAAAATCAAACCCAATATCTCTATTTACTTGAACTTGATTAATTCCTTTTAAATTGTATTCAACAGGATTCTCAACTGTCATAATATTGACTTCCGGTTTATTTAAAGCGGAAAGGGCAGAATAAAGAGTAGTAGATTTACCACTTCCGGTTGGTCCTGTAACTAGTATCAATCCATAAGGTTGAGCTATAGCTTTTTCAAATTTTACAAGTGCATCTGGTTCGAAACCAAGGACTTCCATATTTAACATAAGCGAAGACGGATCTAAAATCCTCATAACCACTTTTTCGCCAAAAACAGTGGGTATTATACTAACACGAAGGTCTATAGGCTTACCTTCAACTTTTATTTTTATTCTCCCATCCTGTGTCAACCTTCTTTCTGAAGCATCCATTGATCCTGTCATTATTTTTATTCTAGTTGATATAGCATGCCTCAATCTGTAAGGCGGTTCAGCTACCTGTTGCAAAACGCCATCAATCCTAAATCTTATACGTAGAGTTTTCTCATAGGGTTCAATATGTATATCGGATGCTTCTTTCTGTACTGCTGAAGTAATTAAATAATTAACAAGTTTTATAACAGGTTTTTCCTGAGCTTCGGCTCTCCAATCCTCTTCCTCTTCTTCCAAATCAGATTTCCTAATAAAAATATTTTCAAGACTATCCTCTGCAAAGACAAACTCTTCCTCTGCCATTTCTTCTTCTTTCTTTTCTACTCGGTCCACAGCTTTAGTAACAGGATAGAATTGGTCAAGAAGTTTCTTCATTTTCCAGAAAGTTACAACCACTGTTTCAACTTTTAAACCTGTCTTAAACTCAACGGCATCTATTGCTTCCAAATCACCCGGATTTACAACACCCAAAATTAATTTTTTACCTTTTCTTCTGATTGGAAATACCTGATATCTCTGTGCCATATCCGAGGGTATTAACGAAATCAGACCACCATCCACATCCTCAGGTTTTATATCAATAGAAGAAACTCGAAATTGCGTTGAAAGAGTCTTAGCAAGTTCACTGTCTGTTATAAATCCCTCTTCTATCAAAACTGCCCCAAGTCTTTTTGCCACTTTTTTTTGTTTCCTAAGAGCAACGTTCAATTGTTCTGGAGTGATCTTCCCGGCTTGAACTAGAATTTCCCCAAGTTTTTCCATTGCTTATCTCACCTGCGTTTCTCGAGCCACTTCATCAAGTGTCGTTAAACCGCCAAGTATCTTCTTAATTCCTTCATCTCGCAGAGAACTCATTCCTCCTTTTACAGCCCGTAATTCTATATCATCAGAAGTTTCTCCGTCAATAATCATTTTCCTAATATCAGAACTAACAGCTAAAACCTCAAATAATCCCAGTCTTCCTTTATACCCAGTGCCCTTACAATTATCACAACCTTTGCCGTTAAAAACTTTATTTCCGTCAAACACCGCAGGATCAAAACCTTTTTTAAGCAGATCTTCACTTGTAACCTCAGAAGCGACTTTGCATTTGGGGCAAATTGTCCTTACCAACCTTTGAGAAACAATAAGCTCTAAAGTTGAAGCTAAAAGAAATGGTGCAACACCCATGTTATGAAGACGAGTAATTGTTGCTGCAGCTGAATTCGTATGAACCGTAGAAAGCACAAGGTGACCTGTAAGAGAAGAACGAATCGCAATATCTGTTGTAGGCTTATCTCTAATTTCTCCTACCATTATTACATCGGGATCCTGTCGTAAAAAAGCCTTTAAAGCTTCTACAAAAGTAAGCCCGATTTCCTCCCTAACTTGTAGCTGATTAACTCCAAATAAAGTGTATTCTACAGGATCTTCAGCTGTAGATACATTTATGTCGATATTATTAATTGCTTTTAATATTGAGTATAACGTAGTTGTTTTACCTGAACCTGTAGGCCCAGTAATCAATATAATTCCGTGAGGTTTCTTTATTGCGGCATGAGTATCCTGAAGTGCCTTTTCTTCGAATCCCAATTTTTTCAAGTCAAACTCAACACTTTCAGCATCAAGAACTCTTATCCCGATTTTCTCACCAAAAACAGTAGGCACGGTAGCTATTCTGAAATCAATCTTTCTTCCCATTATCTGCGCTTGAAACCTTCCGTCCTGAGGTTTTCTCTTCTCTTGTATTTTAAGATTTGACATAACCTTTAAACGTGATACTACAGCCTTATGTAGACGCCATGGTGGAGGTTGAAATTTGTGCAGAACACCATCAACTCTCATTCTTACTCTTACATCTTTTTCAAAAGGCTCAAGGTGAAGGTCGCTGGCTCCCTCAATAACGACTTTCTTCAAAAGAAAATTAACATATTGAACAACCGGACCTGAATCAATCTGTGCTGCAAGAGCAGATACCCCCTCCTCCTCTTCTTCTTTTCCAACCAATTCAATTGCATCTTCCGCAATACTCATCTCCTCGGCAACCTCGTCCTCAAGAGCTTTAGTTTCATAATGATCTTTTAAGATTTTCTTGACAGATAATTCAGAAGCAACTAATGGTATAATATCAAAACCTGTTCTGAACCGTATATCTTCCTGGGCTTGAACATCACTTGGGTTTACCATAGCTAAATATAAGGTTTTACCCTTCTTTTCAATTGGAACACAGTCATAAGCTCTAGCCGTATCGGGAGAAATTAAATTTAAGACTTCTTCGCTTAAAGGATAATCCTTAAGGACAACACCTTTTACATTCAAGTTTTTTTCAAGAGCTTTAATTAATTGTTCCTCATTTATATGACCTAATTCTATTAGGTTTGCACCTAAACGTCCACCTTTTTCTCTCTGTCTTATTAGTGCCTCTTTTAATTGATCTTCATTTATGGCACCAGCTAATAATAAAATCCTTCCTACTCTCACACTATTAATATAAGTACTTACAGCTCAAAAGTCAAGACTGTAAATAATTATAGAAATTTTGATAAAATTATCAAATTCACAGATTAACAAAAATTTTAAAAAAAATATTAGTTATCGCTACATTAATATTGCCGGGGCTTGACTTATGCTGTTATGTAATTAAAATATATATATGGGGGCGAATTGGCGCTCGACGTAATACAACTGGATTATGAGTTGCATACCGAGCTGTCATAACTCGTAAAACTGTGGCAATTTGATTTTAAATGGCAACTATACTTACGCCATGGCAGCTTAATTAAGCTGCTCGTCCTTTCCGGATGTTTTCTCCTTACTCCGGATGTGGGCGTCATAGAAAGGAGATAGGTTATAAGATTGCCAGTATTTTATAACCGAAAATAAATCTGGCTAGGCTATTCTAATTCCTGTGATTGGGTAAAGAATAGCAAAAGAAAAACAATCACTAAGTATGTAGAGGCTTATAAACAGGTATTTCGGACGCGGGTTCGATTCCCGCCGCCTCCACCAAAAAAAAAGGAGGAATTATGAAAATAACCCCTTTAGATATAAGAAAACAAGAATTTCGAAAAACATTCAAAGGTTATGATAAAAACGAAGTAGATATATTCCTCGAGATGTTAGCTAAAGAGATAGAAAATATTATTCGAGACAACAAAAGAATGAGTGAACAGCTAAAAGAATTAGATTCTAAAATTGAAGATTATAAGAGAATGGAAAAAACATTACAGGACACTCTTACCTCTACTCAAAAAACTACAGATGGAATCAGAAGAAACGCTAGAAAAGAAGCTGAAATGATATTACAAAAAGCAAAGTTACAGGCCAGCGAAATCATTGAGAACGCCGCCGCTAAAGTAAAAGACCTCCAAAATCAGATAAGCGCTTTAAGAAATCAAAAAGATGGATTTGTAATACAACTCCGTAGCTTCCTTTCCTCTCAATTAAAAATGTTAGAAGAAGTAGAAATTATTACCGTACGAGAAAGAGAGAAAAAGTATCCTTCTGAAGATACACAAAAATCAGAAGAATTTGAAAAAACAAAAAAGAAAGTTCGGGAATTGTTTAAAGATTAGATAAACATCAAGAAATTTCAATGAAAGAAAAAAATACAAAAGACGAATTCGTTCACGTCTTATCTGAAAGCAAAAAATACATTATTAATAAATCAAAATTTGATAGATTTGATGTCGGTATTATTTTAGGTTCCGGCCTGGGGGATGTCTCAGGAGAAATAAAAAATCCTATAAAAATATTATACAAAGATATTCCAAATTTTCCTGTATCTACAGTAAAAGGACATTCAGGAAATTTAATTTGCGGAAAGATAAAAGAGAAAAAAGTTTGTGTTATGAATGGTAGGTTTCACTATTATGAAGGTTATGAAATGGATAAAGTCACTTTTGGGATAAAATTATTATGTTTTTTAGGAATAAAAACACTTATAGTCACTAACGCAGCGGGAGGCGTTAATCCTCTCTTTTCAAGAGGAGATATAATGATCGTAACAGACCACATCAATTTTTTCCCGGAACATCCTCTTAGGGGACCAAATGATGAACGCCTCGGCCCCAGATTTGTGGATATGTATAATACTTACGACAAAGATTTAATAGAGAAAACAGAAGATATTGCACTTGTAACAGGATTAAAACTAAGAAAAGGGGTTTACTTTGGGCTTCAAGGACCCACCTTTGAAACTGCCGCAGAATATAGAATGATTAAAATTTTAGGCGCAGATGCTGTAGGTATGTCAACAGTACCTGAGGTAATAATTGCAAAGTGGATGGGAATAAAAGTTATTGGGCTCTCGATAATCACTGATTTATGTTTACCTGATGCCATGGAAAAAGTTAGCCACGAAATAGTATTGGATGCAGCCAATAAAGCCGCTCCAAAACTATCTAAATTAGTAGTTGAAATTGTTAAGAAAATATAAAATACTCTCATTTTTTTTATTACTATTACTTCTTATAATTGGCTGCAGAAGAGAAAGCAACTATAGTAAAGCATATGAATACTACCATTCTCTTCGACCTACCAGGGCGCTAATTCTCCTTGAAAATTCAGAGATACCAAGAGAAATATACCTCCAAGGTGAAATTTACTTAAACTTAAACGACCCTAGAAGAGCATTGAAATCTTTTGATAGACTTATAGAAATAGACCCAAGATGGAAAAACAAGGCATTAAAAAAACTCCTTAAAGCAGGTAATGAAGCATCGGAAAAAGGTAAAGATTTTACAGCGGTTACGATTTATTTAAAAATCCTGGAGTTTGAACCTGACTTTGATATGAGAGAGAAAAATATATTAATGGGAAATTGGTTTTTCGATTCAAGAGATTACGAACAAAGCATTGAATACTACATAAAAGGAATGAAATATAAATCTTTCGATAGTAATTTAAGATTAAAATTGGCGCAATGTTACATAAACACAGATGACTTAGTTTCGGCATATGATGTATTAAAAGAAGCAACTAAAGAATTGTCAAGTTGGAGATTAAGATACTGGTTAGGAAAAACTTCTTTTAGACTTGCTGAAAAAAGACTAAAAGAAGGTAATTACAATTCAGCAGAATTATACCTTAAAGAGTTGATCACTCTTGGCATGCCTAAAGTATTAATAGACGATGCATATTTCTTATTAGGAGATATTAAACTAAGCCAAGAAGAATATGCCGATGCAGCACTATACTACAAAAAAGTCTTAGAGCTCAATAAATTTGCAAAACCTAAGATCAGAAGAGAAGCAGAGGAAGCTCTACAAATTATCAAGAACATGGAGGATAACCCTTGAAAAATAAAATATTCCTTGTAATAATTTTTGTATTATTCTTTTCTTGCTCTAGAAATACCAAACCAGCTATGACATCATCTGATGAAGAATTCAATCTGATAGTCGAATACTTTAACAAAGGAAATTATAAAAAAACAATCAATTATCTCAGATACTTTTTCAATAGATATCCCGGGAGCCATTGGATCGACGACGCTCAGTACTATTATGCCGAATCATATTATCAAATAAACAACTTTATGGATGCCTTAAATGAATTTCAATTTTTACTCAACAACTTCCCTAATTCAGAATTTAGCGAATTAGGGCTTTTAAGAAAAGCACAATGTCTGGAAAAAATGGCCCCCATAGCGCAAAGAGATCAAACCTTCGCAAAAGAGGCATTGGAAACTTATCAAGAATTCATTGAAAGGTACCCTTACTCAAAATACTTAGAGGAAGCCAAAGAAAGTAAAAGAAGAACAGAAGAGAAAGCAAATCAAAAAATGCTAGAGATTGGCGAAACTTATATTAAAATGGGTATTCCTGAGTCTGCTATTGTATACCTTTCAAAAGTAGCCGAAAATAGTGGAAAATGGAGCGATAAAGCCAATTTTCTACTCGGAGACATAGCTTTTTCAAATAATAATGATTCTCTTGCAATTTCTTATTACGAAAAAGTAGAAGGAGAATTCAAAGAAAAAGCACAAGAAAAGTTAAAAAATATAAAGTGAAAGGTGTTTTTGGCGGAAATTTCAATCCAATTCATAAAGGGCATCTAATACTTGCTAATGATGCCCTTAATCTTTTAAAACTCGAAAAGATATTATTTGTCCCAGCCTGGATATCCCCTTTCAAAAACGATATAAGTTCTATCGCATTTAAAGATAGATACAATATGTTAAAATTGGCAACCTCGAATGATAAATACTTCGAAGTTTTAGACTTAGAATCCAAAAGAAAAGGAATATCGTATACCTACCATACTATAATAGAACTGCTTAAGGTAGAAAAAAGTTTATGTTTACTTATAGGAGAAGATCAAGCTATCAATTTTAAAAAATGGTATAAATGGGAAAAAATCTTAAAAATAGTAAAAGTATATGTCTTCAAAAGAAGTAAAAAAGTGCAAAAATATCCGAAAGCACTAAAAATGCTCGACACAAAAATAATAAACATTTCTTCCACAGATATCAGAGATAGAATAAAAATCGGTAAAAGCGTAGAGAATCTTTTACATCCAAAAGTTCTTAAATATATAGAAGAACATGATCTGTATAAAAGATAGAAGTAAGAAGCCGGAAGCCAGAATTCAGAATCCTCACCCTTCAAATAGCCACGGATTCACACTGATTTACACCGATTTTTTTGTTGTTTTATCAACTCGAAACACAAAACTCGTAACTCGAAACTATAGTCGCTTCCTCTTATCAATTTTTCCCGAATATTCAAGTATCAGCTCACCTGTACCCGGTGAAACAGTATAGATACTACACAATAAAAGATCTCCTATATGAAATTTATAATAGTTTCCAACTAGGGCTCGTTCTTTTATACGATAATTATCCCCCGGTAAAATTCTAATGGGAATAAATCCACCAACAAGGAAATCATCAAGTTCTACCCATATTCCATCTGAAGCAATATTAGTTACCATTCCTTTAAATTCTTTATCTGTATTTTCTTCTAAATATCTCATTATGAAAAATTTAGTTATATCTTTCTCAGCTGAATCCGCTTTCCATTCCTGCTCAGTCGAATGATCAGCGATTGATTTTAATTCATCTGGCGAATATTTTTCTCCAAACAGAAGCCTATGTACAATAAGGTCGGGATATCTTCTAATGGGAGAAGTAAAATGAGTATAAAGCTGTGAACCAAGACCATAATGAGGTTCTGGTCTAGCAATATATCTTGCTCTTTTCATACATCTCAACAATTCGTAGTTCAGAATTCTTCTATACGGAGAGTCTTTTATTTCTTCAAGAAAGATAGATAAATCTTCTCTTTTAATAGATTTTAATCTTAAACCAAGATTTTCTACAAGCTTCTTAAATTGCTCCAACTCCGCTTTTTCAGGTTCCTCATGAATTCTATAGATCCCATTAGTTTTTTGACCACGCAGCTTTATAGCAACAGCTTCATTTGCAGCTAACATGAACTGTTCGATAATCCGGTTAGACCAAAGTTCCCTGACCGGATATATAGCAACTGGAAGAGAATCCTCGAATTCAACCTTTACTTCTTCCCTAAAGAAATCAAGATAACCTTCAGCTCTTCTTTTTTCCGAAAGAATTTTTGCCAGTTCCGACGCAATTTTGAGATCCAAAATAAAAGGGGAGTTTTTTTTATCATCAAGAATTTCTTGAACTTCTGCATATGAAAATTTTTTATCCGATTTAATTTCAGACTTATAAAACTTCTTTTTTTTAGGTTTTCCATTTTTATCAAAATTTATATAAACTGTAACTGTAAAAGATTTTCTACTCTCCTGTAAGCTTAAAATTTTCGTTATCTCCCTAGGTAACATAAAATAAGTCTCATTTGGAAGATACGTAGTACATCCACGCTTTTTTGCCTCTAAATCAATTGCTGAATTCTTCTGAACAACCTCAGATACATCCGCAATATGAACCCAAAGGTGAAAACCTTTTGAATCCTCTTTTATAGAAATTGCATCATCAAGATCTTTTGCGTCAGCCGGATCTATTGTGAATGTATTTAAGGAAGTAAAATCTTCCCTATTTCTGGTTGAAACAAAATTGAAAGTTCTAGCTTCTTGGATCGCTTTTTTCGTGAATTCATGACTTAAATTATACTCTTGTTTTATAAGAATATTATATAAATTTGTTTCACTTATTTTTTTTGAGAATTTTACCAAAGGAGGCAAAACAGGTGTTGTCCATTTAACAAATTCAGCAAGTATAAAATCACCTTCTTCAGCTTTATGAGCATCCTCGAGTTCAAAATAATGCGGAATATTCTTATCTTGAGGTTGAAACATTAATTTGCCATCAAATAATACGACTTTCCCGACAAAATATTTCCTCGAACGTTCTATTATTTCTTCGACACGTGCTTTTAATCTACCTCTAGACTTTTTTGTTATTTTTGCTAGAACCAAATCTCCGTTCAAAGCTGTAAAAGTCTCATTGGGTGGAACAAAAAGATCTTTCATATCAGAAGAGGCCATCAGAAATCCGTATCCTTCTCTTTTTCCATCAAAAATTCCTTTTATATATCCCGCTTTCGTCGCAAGAGCTACTTTTTTTCCTTTAAAAACAACCTTTCCTTCACCTTCAAGTTTTTCCAGTAAAGGCTTAACACTTTTACCGCATTTCTTCTTAAGGATCTTTACATTTAAATAGGTAGAACGACTCTTTTCTAGTGTGTCAAAAATACATTGAGTTTTTTTGTCCATATATGTCTAATTCACTTGAATATAGGTTTATAATTTCCTTTTCTTCTTTAAAATTCAAATCAAATTTTCTTTTTTTCTTTGTGATTTCGGAGGGATTCCTAATTGATTTCTGTATTTTGCGACTGTACGTCGTGTTATATTTATTCCGTCCTTCTCTAATTCTTTCTTAATTGTTATATCCGACAATTTATTTTTTCCCTCTGCTTCGATCATCCTTTTAATTTTTTCTCTTATTGTATTTGTAGAAATATTCTGTTCCCTGGCTTTAACTCCTCCACTTAATAGATGTTTTATATGAAAAACTCCCATAGAACTCTGAACGTAAGTATCTTTTATATATCTGGAAATAGTCGATTCGGATAAGTTAGTTGCTGTCGCAATTTTCTTAAGGGTAAGCGGATTCATGTGCATTACACCTTTATCTATAAAATCTCTTTGAGCATCTATTATGTACTCCATAACTTTTTTAAAATTCTTTCGCCGCATTTCTAAAGACTGAAGAATAAACTTAGCTCGCTCAATCCACTTTTCAACAAATTTTATTGTCTTTTTATCAAAATTTTCAGGAGCCTGCAAAACTTCAAGATACCTTGAATTCAATCGGAAGAAAGGAAGTTCCGGTTCGCTAATAGAAATTTTGAACTCACCTTCCTCTTTTTCCACTATTACAGACGGAGTGACATATTCAACCTTACCAAAATTAACCCCTGAAGGACGAGGATTGATTTTCCGAATATTTTCTATAGCTTTTTTAATCTTCTCAGGGGTACGTTTTAACTCTTGAGAAATTCTCTCTATGTCTTTTCTCTTAAACTCTTCCCAAAAATCATTAATTATCTTTAGTTCTAATTTTGACTTCTTGGGACTTTTTTCAAGATGTAATTTTATAGATTCTCTTTTATCTCTTGCTGCAAATCCCGTCGGAGCACATTCCTGAATAATTTTAAGTATCTTCTCCACTTTATTTTCAGGAATACCGAAAAACTCTGCAATAGTTGGAAGAGGCGTATCCATAAAACCCTCATCAGTAATTGAATCAATCATATATTCTCCAACCTCAATCAGCTCTTCATCAGATAATTCCATACGTAAGTCCCTTTTCAATTGCTCGGAAAGAGAACAAGTATAAGGTATTTGATTTCTTTCTGTATCTTCTATTTCCGAAGGAACAAAATATGTTGGAAAATCTACCTCAAAGAAATCCTTGATTTCATTATCACGAACATCTTCTTCTTTCTCGTTCTCGTTATTTGTATCAACAGAAGATTCCAATTCCGAAGACTCAATTCCATCTTCCTCTTCAGATAAACTCAACATAGGATTAGCCTCAATTTCTTGATAAATTATATTTCTGAGTTCAAGTCGCGGACACTGCGTTATCCTTATCATAAGCACCTGAAGAGGACTCATCTTCTGTTCAAGCTTAAGGCTTTGTCGAAGTTTCTGTACATTCGAAAATCTCTTGTCTATCATAATATTATAATTTAAACTTCTTACCCAGATACAATTCTTTTGCTTTTTTATTTGAAATTAAATCGTCTGCTTTACCGTCCAATATTATCTTACCATCAAACATCAAATATGCTCTATCCGTAATTTGTAGTGTTTCTCGTACATTGTGATCGGTTATTAATATACCTATGTTCTTTTTCTTAAGTGTTAAAATCATATCTTGGAGTTCTTCCCTGGTAATTGGGTCAATACCGGTAAAAGGTTCATCTAACAATAAAAAATACGGTTTTGAGGTTAGAGCTCTGGCTATCTCGACTCTTCTTCTTTCTCCACCGGAGAGTTTATTTGCATTCCTTTTAAGAAATGAGGCAAGCTTAAATTCCTCGACCAATTCATTAAATCTTTTTCTACATTCCTCCGAATCCCTGATCAAGATCTCAAGAATAGACATAAGATTATCCTCTACCGAAAGCCCTCTAAAGATAGAAGCTTCTTGAGGTAAATAACCTATACCCAACTGTGCTCTTTC
This sequence comes from uncultured bacterium, assembly GCA_964525555.1. GTDB lineage: Bacteria > Hydrothermota > UBA3072 > UBA3072 > UBA3072 > JAFGHJ01. The sequence continues at coordinate 164,672 of CAZGHN010000003.1, read as the reverse complement.
ATGCATAGGTTTATTGGTAATATTCTCTTCGTTTAAATAAATATAACCCGATTCAGGTCTTATAAATCCTGTCATCATATAAAATGTTGTACTCTTCCCAGCTCCATTTGGGCCAAGTAGACCTACTATTTCACTTCTATGTAGTTCAAGGCTTACATCATCCACAACTCGCTTTCTATTATATATTTTTACTAGATTTTTTGATTCTATTTTCATTTCAACAGGTTTCTCCGCTTCATCGAATAATGTATTCTCTTCTTTTCTTGTTTCAGTTTTAATATCATAAACTTTTTCCTCGTCCTCATTTTCTTTCATTTCAAATTCGTTTATGCGCATATTTACCCATTCTACTTTATCCGGATCAAACAAGGCCTTTTCTATTTCTTCGATCTCCTCTTCGTTTATTAACGAATTATCTAACAGCGTTCTAACGTCAATAAATCCATATCTCTTCTGTAAATCAACAAGCTGTTGTATATCCGAAGTAAAAGAGTCAAATTCACACGCAAGTATAAATTCCCCTATAACTTGGTTTATAGGTTCCTCAATGACCTCTTTTATTCTACTTGTGTTAAACCCCTTCATTTCCCAGATATACATTTTGGTTCGATATTTGTCTCGGACAGCTTTTTCCCCTTCCCATTCGCCTATTCCTACAGGAAGGCTTTCAGCCACTTCATTTAACAGACTGTTAAATTCATCATTTTCTTCGGGAGATTCCAACATTTTTAGGGTTTCTTCTTCCTTCTTTTCCTCTCTCAATATATATACGAGCTCCTTGAGCTTTTCAACTGCTTTAATTGCTTGACTAATAGTTTTGATATTATCGTCCATCAAGCGTTCTAATATCTCCGGAGACAAATCCTTACCAAGTGTATTTAATACTTTCCTCTTTGAGGATTGATCAAATTTTTTTATGGAAACCACAATTCCTTTTTTAACCTCGGAGATAAATTCCTTCGGAAGCTTTAATCTAGAAGGAGTGCAACTGGAAGTAAAAACTATTTGTTTTTTATTCTTTATGAAATAATTGAGAACATTGAATATTTTATCACTCTGGGATGTATTCGAGGATATATCATTAATATCTTCGAGTATTAGCAAATCACACCCAAAACATTCAGGTGTTTTCGAGTTTGTAAAGTCCGACGATTCAAGAACTTGACTCGCACCCGGGTATTTCTTGCTCATTCTCTTCATAAGAAAGGATTTGCCTGTACCTTGGCGGCCATAAATGTAAAGTGGTTTGAATTCTTCCAATGTAATTACTTTTTTTATGGCATTAACCACTTCGTTATTGAAATTTCCATAAATTATCTCTTGCATTTATTTTATAAAATATCTTATGGTTCTTTTTTAACAAATCTACCATTTGCGTTATTCTTTACTATTAAGCTATCTGTTGAATTTTCATTGTAGAATACTCTAAGTGTATCACCTGATACTGTATTCCTTCCCTCTTCTGTATTATTGATAGCCATTCCTTTATACGCTTCTAAAATTCTAGCTTCATGATCAATTTCAATTTTATCGCCTATAATACTATCAGAATTCTGAAAAATATATGGAGACTCCGAAATGGTAGATTTGTTGCTTTTGATAGAATGATACAATCTCCCTCCTTTTCCGGATACTCCAGAACCTTCAAAGTTTATATTTGACAGAAACAAAAAAGAAGAATCTTTAACAAAGTATTTAATTAAATCGGATTTTACGTTCATCAAAGGTGAAGCAAATTTCGGTTTCCCTCTAATCTCCAGTAAGTCTCGAGAGAATTTCCCGGAATTACCCGTTACAGTTATAGTATCATCTCGCAATATCCTTACATTCCCTATAGCATATAAAATCTTGCTGGGAATGTGAAGTTTAAGTTTGTTCGACGTAAGACGTAATCCCCTGCCTTTAAGGTATATACCACCCTCCAGCAATATATAATCCTCCGTTTCAACACCACTTTCTGCTTTCAAAAAAAGATCGGTGGAACGAACCTCTACACCATTCTTATAGATATTTTTGTTTCTATTTAATATTTGCATAGAGCCTGCTTCTATTTTATAAGGAACGAATATTAGCAACAGTATCATTCAAATTCTACCTCTCCACTAAATTTTTCTTTTATGACGATATTTTTTAGATCCGGATCGGATTCTAGTCCCTTACCCATATAAATTTGGTTGTTTTTAGAATATTTAATTTCACCATCTGTAAATATTTTCTGTCTTTCTTCGGACCACTGTAATTCATCTGTCCACAACGTTACCGAATCACTTGATCTTAAAACAACATGACCCATTACCTTCAAATCATTAGTTCCATGGAAAACATATCCGCTATCCGCTTCTAATTTTGAAGAAGACTCTAAATTTTTGTCAAAAAATTCCACATTCAAATGATGTATAATGGTTGTATCAGATATTCTGGCATCTTCAGCAATCAATTTCCATTTGAGTTTACTCCCCTCATAATTTCTTAAAATAAAAGACGAAATACTTTCCTCTCTTAATTCAATTTCGGTCGTTTTTTGCTTATCACATAAGATAAGAAAGAATATTATTAAAAGAAAAAAATTTTTTCTCATAATATAATTATAAGCCTCTTGGGATAAATGTCAACATAAGTTATATGACATTATGCTTCTATCTTTTAGCCTAACCCTCTATTTTTACTAAGTAACAACATAACTTCCTCAGCCATATACGAACTCCTAACTAGCGGTCCCGATGCAACATAATCAAAACCTAAATCGTAAGCAAATTTTTCCATCTCCTTGAATTCGTCAGGATGAACATAGCGGATAACCGGCAATTGTTTTAACGTAGGACGAAGATACTGCCCTATCGTTACAATATTGCACCCAACAGATTTCAAATCTTTCAACAATTCAAATATCTCTTCTTTTTGTTCTCCCAAGCCAACCATAAAACCACTTTTCAATAGTTGATTCGGTTTTATCCTTGAGGCTTTTTCTATAAGTCCAAGAGATAAATTATAATTAGCCTGGGGACGGACTTTAGAATATAAACGAGGAACAGTCTCAATATTATGATTAAGAACATCAATATAAGAATTAACAATTTCTCTCAAGGATTTTTTACTTCCTTTAAAATCAGGTATTAAAACTTCAATCCCTATATTAGGATTTTCTTTTTTTATTCTATTAACAGTGTCCGAAAAAAACTTAGCACCTCCGTCGGGTATATCATCACGACTTGGCGAAGTCAAGACAACATATCTTAAATCCATTTCCTTTACCTGTTCGGCAATTCTTGCTGGTTCTGATTCATCAATAGGTTCGGGAATACCTTTTCCCACAGAACAAAAGCCACAATTCCTCGTACAAATATTTCCCATTATAAGAAAAGTAGCTGTTTTTTTTGAAAAACACTCACCAATATTGGGACATTTTGCTTCCTCGCAAACTGTGTGTAAATTTTTCGATTCGAGAATATTTTTTAAAGTTTCAGCTTGTTTTTTTCTGGAAAGTTTACTCTTTATCCAGTCCGGAAATTCAACACCACTCAATGTCCACTACTCTATAACTTGATTCTTTTCATTAACTCTGATTACCTTGGGCGTAAAATTCCTGTTGTCTATATAGACAAAAGACATTATTATCAGCTTATCTCCTACATTGGCAAGTTTAGCCGCTGCACCGTTCACACAAATTTCCCCTTCTTTGCCATAAATAACATAAGTTTCAAAACGATTTCCGTTTTCAATATCACTGACGAGAACTTTTTCATTAGGAGAAATATCCGCTTTTTGTGCAAGTTTCTCATCTATCGTTATAGAACCATCATATTCGATATTTGCTTCAGTTACCCTTGCCATATGTATCTTTGACTTAAGAACTTCAAATAACATTAAATTCTCCTTTATTCTTATTATAATTTTATATTAATTATAACCTATCTTTTGTCAACACTTTTAAATTCCTTCTACTTAAATTCAACCATATCAACATTTTTAGGCAATTAATGTCCTATTTATCAAGGACGTTATAGTACAAGGGTTGACTAATTTTTTTTAAACTCTAAACTTAAAATATATTTAATAAAAAGCTTAGAGCAATTAAATAAAGATAAGAAAAAGCAAGGTAATGATAATCAATTAGCTGAAAAAGAATGAGAGATAAAATCGATAAAAATTTAATTGATAAAATTTTTTTAAGGATGGATCCCTCTTTAAAATCAATAAAAATCCGTCGTTTTGGAAGTGGAGGATTATACAATAAACTTTTTCTACTCGAAACTGAAAAGAAAAGGGGCAATTTTTCATCCAAACAGTTTGTCCTAAGGCTTGCTCCTCCTGATGACCAACCAAAACTTTTTTACGAAAAAAATATGATGCACAGTGAACCCATCTTACACGAGTTGGTACGACAAAACACTGATGTTCCTATTCCTATAATTTATTACTACGATTTTTCCCGTAAGCTAATTGACAGAGATTATCTTATAATGGAGTATCTCCCGGGTAATAATAGTGATTTTTCTCATCGGGAACTGGGAGAATATGTAAAGCAAATTCATAATATAAAGGGAAATTTCTTTGGTTATCCTGAAAGGGAATTAGACGAAATGGAAAACTGGCGAAAAACATTTCGCTATTATTCCAGACTTATATTTGAAGATTGTTTAAAGACAAATTCTATCACCAGTGAGGAATTCTCTTTTTTTAACAAAACTTATGATGAATATTATGAAATAATTGAAAATAAAGACGCGTCTCTTCTACATTTAGATCTCTGGAGTAGTAATATACTCGCACAAAACGGAAAGATTACCGGTATTCTCGACTTCGATAGAGGTATGTTCGGGGACGTAGAACTTGAATTTGCCGTCCTCGATACATATGGATACAGCACTCCTGAGTTTTTCGAGGGTTACGGCTCAAAAAGACCAAAAAATAGAGCAGCTCTGATTCGACGTGACCTCTATTACGTTTACGAGATAATAAAATATGCATTTATACGTCTAGCAAGAGGAAAATCAAGAAGTATCGCAAGAAATTATGTGGAAAGAAGTAAATATATACTTGAAAATATCGATAAAAGATAAACAAATTTCCACTTATTACAGAAGTTTACTAAATATTCGATACTATTAATTAACTTTTTTCGCCAAGAATTAAAAAAAGACTTATTAAAATTGTTTTGTAATAAACCAAATTTATTTCATGCTCAAAGAATCGCAGAACAGGTTGATAACATCTCATATTTTTCCAATGGCACTGGAAAAACGAAAGCAAGGGAGAGTTAAACAGAAACCCCTGTAGCTTGTTATGATTTATCAATTATGGTTTTTCCCACTCGGCATCAATTGGCTTTATTACAGCTAAGATATTCTCTCCATCCGCAACCATCTTTACCAGAACAGCATCAACAATTGCCGGATTATCGAATCCGAACCATCCCACAAGCCTTCCTTTTCCTTTCGCATATGCCGGAGAAGGATGCGCGAAGTATTTTGGAGTCAGTTTTCCTTTCGTATACGGTCTCGCCCATATCTGAGCTGTATCAACTGAAGCTATACTGTAGTCGATAGTAATCATGAGTTTTTCTCCCACGTTTAACCTGGCGGGTAAGGGTGGATCAAAAGACACTACCACGAGTGCGTCAACCGGGTTATCACTTACTTCATTTGCTTGCTCGGATTTTGCAGACCCTGCAAAGAAAAATAAAATTAAAACAATTACCGCTGATCGTTTTATCATATTTACCTCCTTTTTTAATCTGTTTATACATATTCATACTATAAACATAAACTCGCTCGCTATCAATAATAAAACTTTTTCGTAACATTAGTGTGATTTGTAGTTTGACTAAGATTTTAGGTAGAAATAAAAAAACAAATAAATTCAGGAAAAGATTTAGTAATTTCTTTACTTATAGAAGAGTAAGGGGCAATTCGACGTTCACTATTTTAACAAAACAAGTTTTTTAGTCTGGACAAAACCTTTATCTGTCGAGAGTTTGTAAAAATAAACTCCACCTTCTATACCCGTTGCATCCCATTCTACCTCATAGCTTCCTGCCGGCTGTTCTTTCGAAACCAGCATAGCTACTTTTTGCCCCAGCAGGTTATAAACACTCAATTCCACCTCACTGGTCTTTGGCAATTGATAATTGATTAATGTATGGATATTGAACGGATTGGGGTAGTTTTGATAGAGAACATACTCTCTTATAATACCTGATTCGTCCTCTATACCACTAAAATCAACAAACACGGTTTCTTCATTGGAATAGTAACTCTCACTTCCATATTGATCGATAGCTGTGACACGAAAATAATATTCAACATGATTCTGTAGGTTTGATAATTCTTTCATAGTCAATTTAGAAGTATCTAATAAATCGGTAGAGGAGGGAGTTGTGTCACCATAAATATTATAATAAGCTACATTCGTATCACCAAATTTATTAAATATTAACGTGATATTATCATCATGGGGTTCGGCAATTAAATAGGGCTTTAGCGCCATTCCTTCCCAAGAAAACCGATGCACCCGGTAACATTCCAATTGATCAACAAAATTCATCTCAAATGCCTTACTTCCATCAGTTCGTACTTCAGTGAGTTTTGGAAGATAAGATAGAGCCCAGTTAATTAATGTATTTGTATTGGGCAAGCGTTGGACATTGCCCATATAATAGGAATATTTATCCGGTGTATCCCGGAATTCCCAGAACAGCGTTGCAGTCATCGCATTAGTGTCCAACACATATTCTAAAGCACGCGATAACTGTGGATTATGTAAATCACCATTATCGAAAATCGTATAATGGCCTCCTCCTAAAGATCTAATAGTATGTTGACCGCTAAATCCCTGTAAGGTATCATCGATAAATTGAAATTGGTTATTTACACCTCCTAATCTCCATATAATTGCACCGGTTTGGCGGTTTATTTTCGTTACCTCACAAAAATGGCGGCTGGAAAGTAATATATGACCATCATCATCTATATCAATGGCATTCATATGAGGAAATCGAATATACCATCCTGTAAGATCATCCATTAACATATCACGTATATCAAAATGAGCCCAGGCGCGCCACTCAAATATCAGAGAATCATTAGCTGTGAATTCTTGAATACATGTTTCGCTGACTATTGCGTTGGTCCTACCACCAGGTACATATACACTCATATCCACGATACTATCTTTGCGACCAATCAATAGATAACTGCTATCCTGGAGCACCAGTAGTTCGTGTTCATCGGTAGTATAACCATTAGTAGCCCGAAATGTTTTGACATATTCATAGTTTTGATCTAGAGCAATAAAACCCCATCCGCTCCCACCATAGCCGTCCCGGATCAACATAGTTAACCAACCATTAGGCTGTACTACAAGATTTCGCCGCTCATCCGGTGTACGCAAATACCAGATAGGTGCTCCCGAGTTATTAAAAATAATATTATAAGGGCCTACTCCAGGGCCTACTCCGCCACCTCCACCTCTGTTATCTATAAAAATATATCCGGAATCGGGATTATCGTTTATGGAAATATCTATATGGGGAAAATCACTCGGCACAGATACCCCGTTATCCATAATCATAGCCTCTTGGGCATTGGCTTTTTGCATCAATCCAAACTGATCAGTGAGAAAAAATATCAGTAAAGTGATAACAATAATTTCTTTTTTTATCATTTTTCTACAATCCTTTTATATTAATAACGCAATAACTAAATGTCAAGGTAAAAATTTTTATACCTGTTTTCACAAACTACATTCTACGATTTTTTAAAAAAATTAAGTTAAACGGTTGATTAGTCTAATTCAATTATATGAAATTTGGGCTTAGCGAAAACAAAAAAACTCAGAAAGAGATTTAGTAATTTAGCGTAAGTCCTTGTAATATGATAGCTTATTTTTCTTCGAAAAATTTCGAAAAAGGTTGACAATATATATAATTCTTATTATTATACAATAAATAATACGGGCGATTAGCTCAGGGGTTAGAGCGTTTGCGTGACATGCAAAAGGCCAGTGGTTCAATTCCACTATCGCCCAGATTAAAAAAGAAAAAGATTGGTTTTTTATATATATAATATAAATATATGAGAATAAAGATAGAACTTTGTATAAATAAAGAGTCTTCTATAGTAGAAGTTGAAAAAGGTATAGCTTTAAAACAAATACTAAAGGACAGAAACCCCTCTATTTTTAACAAATTTGCAGGAGCTGTTAAAGATGAGCGATTCTTTGACTTTCATACTCCAATTAATGAAGGAGGGCGATTTCAATTAATCCCTTATAATGATAAAATGGCATATTTAGCTTACTGGCATACGACTTCACATATAATGGCTCAAGCTATCAAAAGATTGCATGACGTTCATTTAGCAATAGGACCTGCAATTGAAGAGGGTTTTTATTATGACATGGAAAAAGATTCTCCGTTTTCAGAAGAAGATTTAAAGAAAATATCAAAGGAGATGAAAAAAATAATTAAGGATGACTTTCCGGTAGAATATAAAGAAATAAGTAAAAAAGAAGCAAAAGAGCTCTTCTCCGACAATCAATTCAAACTTGAACTTATTGATGAAATAGAAGATGATTTTGTTTCTGTCTATTCTCAGGGCGAATTTAGCGACCTCTGCAGAGGACCTCATCTATATTCAACAGGTAAAGTCAAGGCTTTCAAACTACTATCGGTCTCCGGTTCCTACTGGCGAGGAGACGAAAAAAGAGAAAGTCTTCAGCGAATATATGGTATCTCTTATCCCGATAAAGACATGCTTAATGATTTCATACGCAGATACGAAGAGGCAAAAGAAAGAGATCACAGAAAATTAGGAAAGCAATTAGATCTCTTCAATATTTATGAAGAAATCGGAGCCGGCCTTGTATTATGGCATCCTAATGGTGCTATAATTCGTGAAGAAATGGAAACCTTTTGGAAAAAAGAGCATTTAAAAAGAGATTACAAATTAGTTAGAACCCCACACATAGCGAAAGCCGACCTGTGGAAAACTTCCGGACACTTTGATTTCTATTTTGAAAACATGTATACTTTCAAGAGAAACGACGAAGAATATGTGGTAAAACCCATGAATTGTCCTTATCATATCTTAATTTACAAAAAACAAACAAGAAGTTACCGTGATTTACCTATAAAATTCGCGGAACTCGGAACCGTATACCGATATGAGCGCTCCGGAACTCTTCATGGAATGCTTAGAGTTAGGGGTTTCACACAGGATGATGCACATATTTTCTGTAGTGAAGATCAAATTGAAGAAGAAATCGGAAAAGTTTTTGATTTTGCCATGGAAATGATAAAAACTTTCGGTTACAAGGATTTTCAAATACTCCTCTCCGTTCGAGACCCAAAACATAAAGAAAAATATGCAGGAAGTGATAAAGAATGGGAAAAAGCCGAATCAGCATTAGTTTCGACTCTTGAGACGAGAAAAATAAAATACAATAGAGAAGAAGGCGAAGCTGTATTCTATGGTCCAAAAATCGATATAAAGATAAAAGATGCAATAGGAAGAAGCTGGCAAGGACCTACTATTCAATTCGATTTCAATCTTCCTCATAGATTCGAAGCAACTTATATAGGTGAAGACGGCAAAGAACATATGGTATATATGGTACATAGAGCACTCTTCGGTTCATTTGAACGTTTCGTAGGAGGCCTGATTGAACACTACAAAGGCAATTTCCCAACCTGGCTAGCGCCTACTCAAGTAATATTATTACCTATTACCGATGAACAAATTAAATTTTCAGAACAAATACTTAAGACCTTAAAAGATAATGCTATTAGAGTAGAATTAGATGGTCGAAACGAGAAACTTTCCAGAAAAATTCGGGATGCGGAAACAAAAAAAATTCCATATATGTTTATAATCGGAAACAAAGAAGTCGAGTCAAACTCTGTTTCTGTTAGAAACCATAAAGATGGGGATATTGGTAAGTTTAATATAGATGATATTTTATCAAAAATTAAAAAAGAGATAAAACAGAGGAGGTAAGTCATTTCAAAAGACGACAAAAAATTTGTTAATCACCAAATCCAAGCAAAAAAAGTAAGACTTATTGATGATGATGGAAATAATAAAGGAATTAAAGATACAAAAGAAGCAATCGCGGAAGCAAAAGCTAATGGGTACGATCTTGTTCTCGTTGGATCAAGTGAAGACCCACCAGTTTGCAAATTCATGGATTATGGAAAGTATCTTTATAGACAAAATAAGAAACACAGAAAAGAACGTCAAAGACAAAAACACACTTTAAAAGAAATGAAATTTTATCCAAAGATTGAAGCTCATGATTACGAAACCAAACTCAGACATATTAAAAGGTTTCTTCGCGAACATAATCCGGTAAGAATCCAAATCTGGATGAGGGGAAGAGAGAAAATTCATCCTGAACTTGCAGAAAAGCTTGCAAATAGAATCATAAAAGACACCGAAAGTATTTCAAAATTGCAGGGGGAATTAAAACCAATTAATCATAGAGTTCAATTTCAACTTATGCCAATAGGAGGGAACATTGCCCAAATTGAAAACGAAGGGAGCAGTAAAAAAGAGATTTAGAGCATCTAAAAAAGGGAGAATATCTTTTAAAAAAGCTGGCAAGAATCATTTACAATCAAAACACAGCAAAAAGCACAATCGCCGCCAGACAAGAGACAGTGTTGTATCAAAAGCAGATAAAAAAACGATAAAGAAACTTATGCACTAAGGAGGATTAAATGTCCAGGCAGAAAAGTGTAGTACAAAGACGAAAAAGAAGAAAAAAAACGCTAAAACTAGCAAAAGGGTTCTTTAGCAAAAGAAAAAACTCTTATAGAGTTGCAAAACAAGCAGTAATGAAAGCTCTTATAAATTCCTACAAAGATAGGAGAAGAAGAAAAAGAGATTTTAGAGGACTCTGGATTGCCAGAATAAATGCAGCTGCGCGAAAGAATGGTATTTCATACAGTAAACTCATACATGGCTTAGCGGTTTCTAAGATTAAATTAAACAGGAAAATCCTTGCTGATATTGCAGTTCGAGAACCCGAAGTTTTTTCCGAAATTGTCAAAACAGCAAAAGAGAGTGTTAATGGAGCTTGAATCCTTAAGAAAAGGAATAACGCTTGAAATAGAAAAATCTGCAACTATAGATGAAGTTGAACAGTTAAGAATCAAGCACCTTGGGAAAAAGGGAAGTCTTACAAAGGTGTTACATTCAATAGGTAATTTACCGGTTGCCGAACGTCCTAAAGCGGGACAACTCGCCAATAAGTTAAAAAAGGAGATTGCGGAATTAATAAGAGAAAAGAAGGAAGAAATAAAACAAAAGAAATCTCTTCCCTGGATAGATCTTTCCCTACCGGGCAGAAAACCGACAATAGGTGGATTACATCCTCTTTCAATACTTTCCCAGGAAATTCAGGACATCTTTATCCAGATGGGGTTTTCTGTTGTGACTGGTCCGGAAATCGAAACCGAATATTATAATTTTACAGCTTTGAATACCCCAAAAGATCACCCTGCAAGAGATATGCATGATACATTTTATCTTACTGACGGGAGGTTACTGCGAACTCATACTTCTCCTGTACAAATTAGAACTCTGGAAAAACTTTCTCCACCTCTACGAATTATCTCTCCCGGAAAGTGTTACAGAGTGGATACTTTTGACCCAATCCACTCCCCTACTTTTACTCAGATAGAAGGGCTCTGGGTCGATAAAAATATATCCATGTCCGACCTTTTCGGAACTTTGGATATGTTTGCTAAAAAGATTTTCGGAAAAGATGTTAAAACTGAATTTTTCCCAAGTTACTTTCCTTTCACTGAACCTTCAGCAGAAATGTGGATCCAATGCCCATTTTGTAAAGGAAAAGGGTGCTCAGTTTGCAAAAAAAGAGGTAAAATTGAAACAGCAGGGGCTGGAATGGTACATCCAAATATTTTAAAATCTCTCGGATATGGAGATTTCAACGGCTTTGCATTTGGTATGGGGGTCGACAGGATCGCTATGACGAAATATGACATAAACGATATAAGACTATTTTTTCAAAACGAACTTCAGTTCCTAAGGCAATTCGATGATAGTAAATTATAATTGGCTTTCAGAATGGGTTGACATTAAAAGCAAGCCAGAAGAACTTGCAGACTTCTTAGCTAAAATAGGAATAGAAGTGGAAGAAGTCGAAAAAGCTCACCAAGATACCATTTATAAAATTGACATAACTCCGAACAGAGGAGATTTACTAAGCGTAATTGGAATTGCAAGAGAAATAGCGGCAAAAACTGGAAAAAAATTGAAAAAACGTATTGAATATGAATTTCTTAAAGGCAATATAGATAAAAAAATTAAAGTTAATATCGAATCCAAAGAAGATTGCCCCAGATATACTGCAAGTCCTTTAGGGAACATCAAGATTTTAAATTCGCCTTCATTCATCACCCAGAGACTGGAAAAATGTGGTATTCGTCCCTTGAACAATGTTGTAGATATTACGAACTATATCTTGTTAGAAACCGGACAACCACTTCATGCATTTGACTTCGATAAAATTAGTGAAGGAATTTTTGTAAGAAGGGCAAAAAACGGAGAAAAAATAGTAACTTTGGAAGAAGAGGAAAAAACCCTTTCAAAAGAAGACCTAATTATTGCTGATAATAATGGACCTATAGCTCTTGCTGGAATTATGGGTGGCTTAAAATCCGGAATATCCGAAAACACAAAAAAAATTGTAATCGAATCAGCTTTCTTTAAGCCCTCATTAATAAGGGAAGCATCAAGAAGATTAAAAATCTCTACAGAATCTTCTTATCGCTTTGAGCGAACAGCCGATATGTACATGGTAGGATATGCTGCTTATTACGCAATTCAGCTCTTAGGTAAATACGCAAACGGAAAATTAATAGGCAAAGTTGTTGATACAAATCCTAAACCAACTTTAACCAAAAAAATCATGTTTTCATACGATAAAATAAATAGTATACTTGGCATTAATGTCGAAAGGAAAAAAAGCAACAGCATTTTAGAAAATTTAGGATTTACAATAAGCAGTAAAAAAGGAAATAAAGCAGAAGCTGTAATTCCCTCTCATAGGAATGATTTGAAGATCGAAGAAGATCTAATTGAGGAAATCGGTAGATTTACAGGATATGAAAACATACCTCTCAGATTCAAATACTTAAACTACAAGCCCGTATGGGCTGAAAACAGCGAACTTATTGAAATTAAGAAAATTATGGTCCGTCTGGGTTTCTGGGAGGCTATTAATATTCCTTTCATAGAATCAGAGTGGGCTTCAAAAAAACAAGTAGACGCAATTTATCTTCAAAATCCTATGTGGAGCGATAAAGAAATTTTGCGAAACACATTAATTCCTGGTCTTCTTGAAAATGTGAATAGAAATCTTAATCGTAGCGAGGAAATCGTACGAATTTTTGAAGTAGGAAGGGTTTTCTCCAAGGGAAACGAAGAGGAAGAAAATATAGGAGGTGTTATTGCAGGAAACATATCAAAAAACTGGTATGAAAATGAGCGTAAAGTTGACTTTTATGACATAAAGGGTATAGTTGAAACCTTATTTGAAGAAGTGAAAATTGGAGATTATTCATTCGAAGAATGTAAGAATCCATTATTTATCAAAGAGCGTGCTTCGGATATATTCTCTGGAGGAAAAGTACTAGGAACATTTGGACTTATAAATCAAGAGGTTTGCAAAGAAAGTGTTTTTGGTTTAGAACTCAATTCGAAAAAGCTTTTAGAAGCAAGAAGAGAAAAATGCTTTAAAAAAGTGAGTGTATTTCCGCCTTTAAAAAGAGATATTTCTATAGTAATTGAAAAAGATACACCATTTGAAAAAATAGAGGCTTTATTAGACCATTCAACAAAAGAGAAAGCGCGTATTAAGCTTATAGATATTTATATATCCGATAAAATAGGATTGGATAAGAAATCTCTGACAATTCGACTGGAATTTTATAATCCAAAGAGAACACTCACAGATAACGAAATAAAAGACGATATCAAATTGATAACAAAAAAACTTGAGAGTATAGGAGCTACATTAAGGGAATGAATAATTTAGATTTTGATTACCTATCCGATATAGTAAAAAACTGCATCAAAAAACTAAAAGATTTAAAACATCAAAACGAGCAGCTTAAGAAAGAATTACAGGAAGAACGAGCAAAGAAAAAAGAAGCAATAAAATTGATAAATAACATAGAAGAAGAACTAAAAAAGAGGCTTTAAGTGGGAAAAGAAGTAGAAGTAAAAATCTTAGGAAATAAATATTCTTTCATTACTGATAAAAATCCGGAAGAAGCTTTAAAAATTGCAATGTTTGTAGACGATTTAGGCAGAAGAATAAAAGAAGAAGAACCTTATTCTTCTGAAAATACCATTGCAATATTAACAGCTTTGAATATCGCGGATAAGTACTTTGCACTTGCAAATGAGATTGAAAAGCTAAAAGAAATGTCGAGTTAAAGCAATACTTCTTTCCCTTTGCCTCTCGGAAAAAGAAAAAGAGAGGTTTCAAATGAATTCGATAATAATCATGTTATGGGTAATAGCAGCAGCTGTTTTTCTTGCTGCCGGATATTTCCTTCAGAAATTTAAAACTGACAAAAAGATACAAACCGCAGAAACAAAAGCTGAAAAGCTAATAAGAAATGCGCAGAGCAAGAGCAAAGAAATCGAAGAAAAAACCCGTGAAAAACTGGAACAGCTTAAAAGAGTTCAAAAGAAAGAATTTATTGAAGAGACACGGGCTCAAAAAAGACATCTGGATAGATGGGAAAAAGAATTGGAAAAAAAAGATGAAGAACAGAAAAAAATTAGTAGTTTTCTTTCCCAGAAAGAAAAAAATCTGATGACTCGAGAAAAAGCGGTACAGGATCAAAAAGAAGAAATATTGTTAAAGCGAAAAAAATATACCGATTTGGTTGAAATAACAAACAAAAGACTGGAAACAATATCTAGAATGACCAGGGATGATGCAAAAAAAGCGATATTAGAAGAGGTTAGAAAAGAAACCGAAAATAAAGCCATTCAAATAGAAAATGAAATTATTAGCGAAGCAAAAAAGAATGCAAAACGTGGTGCTCAAGAAATTATTACCGAAGCAATTCAAAGATGTGCAATCGACAATGTATCAGATTCGACTGTTTCAGTAGTTTCCCTACCTTCCGAAAGCATGAAGGGGAGAATAATAGGAAGAGAGGGAAGAAACATAAGGGCTTTTGAAAAAGCTACTGGTATAGAAGTAATAATAGATGATACTCCGGAAGCAGTAACCTTATCTTGTTTTGATCCCATAAAACGTGAAATCGCCAAAACCTCCTTGGAAAAACTGGTAAAAGATGGACGTATACACCCTGCGAGAATAGAAGAAATTGTTGAAAAAACTAAAAAAGAACTTGAAGAAAGAATAATAGAAACAGGAGAAACAACAATTTTTGAACTCGGTCTCCCAAAAATCAAAGATGAACTTGTAAAGATGGTAGGAAAACTTAAATTCAGATCAAGCTACGGACAAAACGTACTTCAACATTCAAAAGAAGTATCTTACTTAATGGGACTAATGGCGGGAGAACTGGGCCTGGATATAAAAACAGCAAAAAGAGCCGGTATTCTGCATGATATAGGTAAAGGAATGAGCCAGGACTATTCAGGAAGCCATGCAGACATTGGAGCAAGTGCTGCGAGAAAATTTGGTGAATCGCCGGTAATTATAAATGCTATTGCAGCTCATCACGAGGAAATAGAACCCGAGACTCCGTATGCTGTACTATTGCAAGCAGCTGACGCAATTTCAGGAGCACGTCCGGGAGCAAGAAAAGAAACTTTAGAAGCATATATAAGAAGAGTCGAAGAATTAGAAAAAATTGCTTCCTCTTTTAACGGAATAAAAAAGGTTTACTCTATACAAGCAGGAAGAGAGGTAAGGGTCATTGTTGAACCCGAAACCGTTTCGGATAACGGAACAAGAGAACTTGCTACAAAAGTCGCCAAGAAAATAGAAGAAAACTTAAGCTATCCGGGAGAAATAAAAGTAACTGTAATAAGAGAAACCAGAGCAGTAGAACATGCGCAATAATTAAGAGAGAAAATTTACTACTTTTTGGAGTAAATATTGAAGGTACTCTTTATTGGTGATGTTGTCGGCAAACCGGGCCTCAGGATTCTTTCAAAGTTAGTTCCAGAATATAAAAAAGAGGACAGGTACGATCTAATCTGCGTAAATGGCGAAAATGCAGCCGGAGGATTTGGTATAACGAGTAAAAGTGCCTCAAAACTAAATAAATACGGATGCGATATAATAACAACCGGAAATCATATATTCGATAGAAAGGAAGAACTACAAGAAGTCTTTAATCTAGATTATGTAATTAGACCTTTAAATTACGAAAAGACTGTTCCCGGAAAAGGCTTCGCGATTATAGAAATAAATGAAATACAGGTAGCTATAGTTAACATACAGGGACAAACTTTCATGCCAAAGGACCCTAAAACAAAAAATCCTTTTCAAACAATAAAAAGTTGCATTGAAAAATCGCTTACAAATATACCAATAATAATAATAGATATGCACTCAGAAACTACTGCAGAAAAAATTGCAATGAGATACTTTTTAGACGGAAAAATATCAGCTCTTATAGGTACTCATACACATGTTCAAACAGCTGACGAAATAATCACACGAGGCGGGACAGCTTATATAACTGACGTTGGAATGACCGGAGCATTTGATTCGGTAATAGGAATGCAGGCAAAACCAATAATAAAGAAATTCATGGGTGATAAAGAACAGCATTTTAAATTAGCAAAAAACGACATAAGAATGAACGCAGTAGAAATGGAAATCTCCGAAACTAACGGAAAGGCAAAATCTATAGGGAGGATTGAAATTGCAGAAAATTCTTAAAGGTAACATAGTAGCAGAAAATATTTACAAAAATCTGGAAAAGAAACCAGAAAAAAGAAAACTGGGAATTTTAAGAGTAGGTAACGATCCGGGCAGCTCTTATTATCTCAAAAGTATTATCAAAAAAGCCGATAGAGTTGGAATATTTGTGGAACTGCTAGAATTAGAGGAAACCGCATCAGCTGAAAAAATAAAGAAAAATCTTAAAGCGATGGCCGAATCAAAAAGAGTTAACGGAATTCTTATTTTAGAACCCTTACCCAAAAATATAAACATTATCGATTTAGTGGAACTCATGGGTAAAGACCTGGACGTTGAAGGTATGCACCCATACAATCTTGGGAAATTATTGATGGGCAGCCCTACAATAATACCATCTACACCGGGAGCAGTACTCGAACTAATGGATTATTACAATATCGATCCTACGGGAAAGGAAACCGTAATAATAGGAAGAAGCACTGTGGTAGGTAAACCCCTTGCGAATTTATTACTAAGAAAAGCACCTCTTGGAAACGCAACCGTTACAGTATGTCACTCTCGAACACAGAATATAAAAAATATTTCAAAAAAAGCGGATATTTTAATCGTTGCAATGGGTCAGCCAGAATTTGTTAGCGACGAATTTATAAAAGAAGAAGCAATAGTAATCGACGTAGGAACAAATGAAAAAGACGGAAAAATGGTCGGAGACGTACACTACGAATCCGTCGAAAAAAAGGCGAAAGCAATAACACCGGTCCCCGGAGGCATAGGCAGCATTACGACAGCGATGTTGTTGTCGAATTTGTATAAATTGTGAAAACAGAAGTTAGAAGCCAGGAGTTAGAAGTTAGAATCGCTTCCCCACCAACCAACAGACTGACACACCAACCGACTAACTAAATAAAAAATGCTTATATACACAGTTAGTGAAATAACTTCCCATATAAGAAAACAAATATCCAATATCGGATGGGTTTGGGTCCAGGGTGAAGTCAGCAATCTCGTATATCATAAATCAGGACACATTTACTTCTCCATGAAAGACGAAAATGCGGTTATTAGAGGTGTAATTTTCAGAAGAGAAGCGGCTAAAATGGAATTTAGACTGCAGGAAGGCAGAATATTCCAGATATACGGAAGAATAGATATTTGGGAAGGCGCAAGTCAGTATCAAATAATCGGAGAAAAAGTCTTACCTGGAGAGCTCGGGCAATTTTACTTAAAATTTCAAGAAATAAGGGAAAAATTAGAAAAAAAGGGCTATTTCGACGAAAAGAACAAAAAGCCTATCCCCTCTTTCCCTAAAAAAATAGGTATTATCACCTCGGGAGAAGGAGCGGCAGTAAGAGATGTTATTAAAATAATCAAGAAACGATTTCCCATTATAAATGTTGTAATTCGACCAACAATTGTTCAGGGAAATGAAGCTCCTGAGGATATAATAAAAGCAATTGAAGAATTTGAAGCATTTGGAGAGGTAGATACGCTCATAATAACAAGAGGCGGCGGTTCTATAGAGGACCTGTGGGCTTTTAACGATGAAGGAGTCGCTAAAAGAATATTTAAGTGCAAAATACCCATCATTTCTGCCGTTGGACACGAACGAGACTTCTCGATATCCGATTTTGTAGCAGATGCTCGTGCTGCAACACCTACTGAGGCAGGAGAATTGGCAGTACCGGATATAAACGAAATAAACAACCTCTTAGAAAATATTAAGTACACAATAATAAATCTCACCACACAAGAAATAAGAAACTATATACTTAGAATCAAAGCAATAGAGAAAAGCTACGCGATAAGGCGCCCGCTCTCCATTTTCGAGCTAAAAGAACAGCAGCTCGACCATTTATACGATAAATTAACCAAAGAAATTAAAACAAAATTAAGCAAAAATAAGGAAAAAATTATAAGTTTAGAAAGTATTATCCAGGCGACTTCCCACAAAAAAACTCTCAAACGCGGGTACTCAATAACAAGAAAAAATAATAAAATTATCAAAGATTCATCAAAACTTAAAAAGAAAGATTTAATCGATATCGAATTTCATAAGGGAAAAAGCAAGGCAATTGTAAAAGAAACCAAATAAAAGGGTTTAATTTGTGATACTTAAATCATTTATAATTATTAAGTTATGCTGTTGTTTTTAAATCAAAACTGCTATTTATTTTTACCCAAGTCGAGTAAAAATTCATACAGGGAATCGGCAAGATCGACTAGTTTGTTTGTATCTATAATATCTGGTGTATCTTTTGAGGTGTGTTCGATATTCATAAGCTCGACTACGTTTTCTGAAGTAATCGCAATCGATGGTATCTGATTTTGAACAAAAGCCATATGCTCACCCTGATACCAAGAATTTCCTTCTTTGATGTCTTTTCGTTTTAGGATTATTTTGCACACCGCTTCCTCTATCTCTGCAGAACAATTATAAAAAGATACTGACGTATTTCCTTTAAAATATCCCGCACCGTCTATATTTATCCCCAAAAAAATATTCTGTAAATCTGCACGATTCTTAATAAAATACTCAATCTGACCGGCATTCGAATAATAATCTTCGCCATTTGTTGCAACGATCTCAATTTGAGTTGCGTTTTCGTAGTCTTTCAGGAACTCAGCAAGCAGTAAAAGCACTATAACGCCAGCTGCGTTGTCTATTGCGCCCGGAGTACCCTTTCTACTGTCTATATGAGCACACAGCGCTATTTTACCAATCTTCCCCACTCCTCTTTGGGCTATAACGTTATATCCGTCTGAGGGGATTCTTTTTGCGTTTATTTCCAAAAAGGCTTCCTTTCCTGCAAAAGGTATCAATTTTTCGCCTTCTTCCTTGCAAATAAAGACAGAAGGAATATCAAAATCTCCGTCTTCAATCAATGGATAAGGATACGCACCTCCAACCGATCCTGGATTAGGAGCAGCAACTGATATAATTGCACCTGGAGCTTTATCTTCAAGCAATTTGATTATTTTTTTATGCTCCTCCGGGTTGTAAAAGGGAAAATTTTTTGGCATAAGCTGCTCTTTTGCAATATTCCCAATTAATAAAACAACTTTATCCTTAATATTACTATCCTCTAACTGATCTATATCAGATATAACATAAAAAGGGGCTTCAACTTTACAACCAAGACTATAAGGACTCACAAATACCTCAAAAAATTTACCATCAATGCTTAATTTTGCTCCGTTTTCCTCCCAATCAAAACAATCAAATTCCTGTTTTTCTGTCTCAAAACCAAAAGAAGAGATAGTTTTTTCGAAAAAAGATGTAGCTTTTTTATTCCCGGGAGTGCCCGGTGACCTATCGGTAATATCAACACAAAAATACTTAAGATATTCCTTGGCTTTTATGTTTAATTCCGATACCATAATAAAGTTTTCCCCTTTTTCGATTTATCTTTAAAAAGATATTAAAGCCTATATTTTTGTCAATGTTTTCAGTCTAATATCCAAAGTCAAATTATGCAGAAAGTGGAAAACGAATATTGAATAATCCTTGACATTATAAGTATTATTAATAAAATCTAAATACTAAGGAGGTAGTATGGAAGATAAAATTACAGTAGTGAATAAAGTAGAACAATATAATTTAGTCCCCGGAGTTTTCGAATGTTACGGTCATGGTTGGAGACAACTATGGAAGAACTTTCTCGAGTTATTTGTAATATTTCTTATATTTAACTTTTCATCACAATTTATCGGTATTTTTTTTATCCCAATGTACTTTGCTGCTTTTTTCGAAAATGAGCCTGATTTAATAATATTATTTATTTTCTTTATCGCTATTGCCGGCATTTTATTCATGGCATTCATGTTTTTAGTGCTCAAACCTATGCAATTCGGAATATATTACCTCAATCTTAAAGCATCAAGAGGAGAAAAACTTGAAATAAAAGAATTATTTTTACCTTTTAAAGATTACTGGAATGTCGTTTTAGCCGGATTTTTGACAACAGTTATAGTTGGATTTGGCACACTTTTCCTGATTATTCCGGGTATCATTTTAGCATGTAAGCTTGTATTCGTACCATATATAGTCCTCGATAAAAAAATGGGTGCAACTGACGCAATAAGAGAAAGCTGGAATATGACCGATGGACACGCCTGGACAGTATTTGGTATGATATTACTCGCCGTTCCAATCGTTCTTGCTGGTTATATTTGCCTTTTTGTAGGCGTTATTATATCCATAATGTGGATTTATATTGCAATTGCTTCACTGTATCACGCAGTTCGGTTGGAAAAAGGATAATACAGAATAAAGAAGTCAGGAGACAGAAGGTGAGAATCCCATCCCCCACCCAAATTTTCTACATGTAGGACATGTAGTACTTATAGTTTATTTTTTAACTCGAAACCCGATTTTTACAAAAAGCCACAGAGAACACAGAGAAATACGACACTTATTAGTGTCTAATTGTAAATTGCAAGTTGTAGATTGCAAATTGAAAATTTAAAAACAGCATAGGACGCGAATTTTCTCTATATTTTTGTTGTTCGTTAGCCGTGAGCAGTCAGCTGTCAGCTTTTAATCTTTCTGACTCACGCCACACGACACACGACTCAAGACCAACTCCCTACACACTATTTCATACTAACTGCTTCCTACACACCACCAACTAAGAAGAAGAAATAAAAAAATTAAAAGGTGTGGCAACAAATTCTTTTGCATAATAAGATTTTGAAACCACACCTAAAAATTATATCGATATATCTAAAAAACAGCTTGATTATATCAAAGAATCACATGCTCTTTTCCCTACAATTGCTTTCTACCCAAAAGAGACTCCATGCTGCCCTCTTCTTCCAAAGGTATAAAAAGTTGAGAAAGCATCTCATCTCTATTCTTACCAACCCAAAATTGTACTATACAACCGGGCTTTAGAGTCTCTTGAGAATAATAAAACGGTGCTTCGATATATCCGGCTTCCACAGCTACAATATTTATATCTTCAATAGTAATTTTCCTCGGTTTAAATTCCTCACGAAATTCAGGATTATTAAGAATAAGCTCTCGCAGGGGCTTTTCTGTAATTTTAGCTCTTTTTTCTTCAACTTTTTCGATTTCTCTCCAATTACTCTTTACCATCACAACTTTTCCTTCGCCATCAATACGAATAACTAAATGTGAACCAATAATAGGTATACCTCTCAGGCGACGTCCGAACGAAACGTAATAATCGGAAATAAATTGCTCTATAGGTTCGTCCGGAGCATTAACATTGGTAAGTGCATTATTAACAGCCGAAACCCCTAGGATATCCAATTCTTCACCTTCGGTCAACTCAACAATGTTATTTTTGGCAATATGTTCTAAACATATATGCACAGCTTCCTTGAAATCTTTCAATTTTGTAGGTTTAGACATAACTTCTTTTGTAACCGTATATTTATATCCACCTGAAGCCGTATGAATCCAACATGAAGCACCAGGTAATGGAGATGCGTATAAAGCACCTCTCATATTTCTGAATCGTATATTTGCTTTCTCTCCATACACGCTTAAAACTTTCTCAAGTTGAACTTGACATTCTTCTTCATCTACTTTTTTCATCATTACTATAGGAAGTGTTCCCTTAGGCATATAGTTAGTCTTAGGATTTCGGACCCTTATGATTTCAGATTTCAAAAAATCACGAACAACTTGACTTTCCACCTGGACAACAGCCAGATCCATCATTTTATTTAGCTCTTTATTATCCTCATAGTAATTGGATTTCTGAGCTTTGGCCTGACCAACTAGTAAAATCCCAAGGCTTAGAACACAGATAGAAATTATTATAAAAAAACGTCTCATCTTCTCCTCCTAATTTAATCCCAATGGGAACCTAACCCGCCCACAGGAGTTATCCATCTTTGCGTAAAAATACTGGCATCTTTATTATCAGACAGGGGATTTATCCAATTATCCGTAGACATAGTCGAATTAGGCCATCCAGGAAAAGGATTTGGTTCAGCAGCTATTGCCGATGAATTGTTATCGGGGTCAACATCAAAATAAGCTTCCTGCACGGGGACAGTATCCAATAAATCATAAGCGAATCCGGCTAAAGGTTCCAACATATATGTATAATAACTTATATAATGCCCCAAAACTATATGAAAACTACCCTGAGTCCAATGAAAACACTGTAAACCCATAGAGTTATACACCCCATACTCATCAGCTGTAATTACTGCCTGACAACCATGAAGGATTAACCATTCAAGATCTTTATTCCCCAATTGTTCGTATACTGTTGTTTGGACAGGATCATCCCAGTGTAATCGCCATTGATGTCCGGTTCCCTGTCCATAGTGATATAAACCCCCGAGAAGACAAGAAGTATATTTGTAATATAAGTATGTTACTGATCCCGGATGAGTATTACCTGTTGTTACACCCGGATAGGTATAATAATCATAAGGTGTAGTATATCCCCATCCTATATCGTCTAAATAACCAGTATTATAAGTCCAGGTTGTCCCGTTATACGTATAATATCCAAATAAATCATGGGGATGCGGAGGAACGATCATATTATTGTGACCGTAGAAAAAAACTAAATCGAAATCATCCCAACCTTTTATAGTATCTCCCGGTATAGGAAGAACACTCAGAATATTAACTTGTTCGTTCTTATACCTCTTAGAATCCTCATCATCCGCATAAGGTGCACCACTACCCCCATTCATAACATTCCAAAAATCTTCATACGGGTCAAAGGCTGAGCTAACACCAACATAACCTTTCCACGAATCCTCATAAGAGTATAAAGAATAAACACCAAGCTCTCTCTCCGACTCACATGGGCAACCCGAAAAAAGCATCGACATAAAAACTATCGACAACAAAAGAAGAAACTTTCTTACAAAGACAAAACAACATCGACCAAACATAAAATACCTCCTTTTAACTATTTTTTTGTTAACACTAATACCCCAAAACAGAAAAAACTCCTTATCAAATCTCGATATCTTCTGTTTCCTCAGGATGCATATTTTAGTTATAATATGCTACAATTATATAAAAATATTAATTTATGTCAAGGTAATTATTTTTTTCCTCTATAATTTTTTAAATTTCGATATCCGTAATCATCACTTTAATGGCAACAACAGATGTGATAAAAGAAAGCTGTAATATGACCGGTGGGCACGCCTGGAAAGTATTTGGCAAAAGTTTTTATTTGTGTTCTAACTACTAACTGCTCTCTACTTCCTACTCTACTATGTTCCTATTTGACGCCCCAGATATAGGTATATAACTCCTTAACAAGGCATTTATTGTTTTTCATATCTTCTTCAATTTTCTTAATGCCTTTTTCAAAGCTGCCGTCACTTATAAGGCGTATTGAAGAAAAAGCCTTATTTTTAAATTTTTGGAAAACTTCTTCACTCATTTTGTACTCTCTTTCCGTATGAGTTATTTCTATTTTCTTAAAACCATTATTTTCCATATTTTCTACTATTTTATTAACACCGGGATATCTTTTCTTCTCGATTTCCAGTGATTCTGGAAAATATTTTGTTATTGTTCGACTTTTTAGGTCTTCTTCTGAATCAGTTATCGTTAAAACAATACCATCTTTATTTAAAACACGATTTATTTCTTTAAAATAATGTTTTAAATCTTCTACATAATGAATTACATCGATTGAGTACACTAAATCGAAGAAATCATTATTATAATCAAATACATTATGTATATCGTTAATACTTAAATTTAAGCCCGGATTCTTTTTATTTGCCTCATTTATCATACTTCCAGAATTATCAAAACCATAAGAATCACAATCTAACTTTTGAGTTAAGGCATACAAATAATCAGCCGTACCACACCCTATTTCCAACATTTTCTTGATATTTCTTCCTTTTATCCTTTCTAAGACATGACTAACCACTGTAGAACTAGCGTTTCTGTGTAATGAATAATCTTTCGAAATGTCATTATAATCGATATTATAATCCATTTGACAAGAATATTATATTTGAACATCTTTGTCAATGTTTTTAAATTTAGTTGGTTCGTTAGGTCGTTAGATAGTCTAAAAAAATATCCCGATGACCTTTTTTATCTGCGTCTTAAGATCACAAAATCTTGTACGAAGACCTCAATCTAAAATAGCTTTAGCAATAAATCTAAATACAAAAACAGCAAACAAAATCCACATTATAGGATGAACCTCTTTTGGTTTTCCTTTAAAAACCTTCATAATTGGATAAGAAATAAAACCAAAAGCCATTCCATCCGATATACTATAAGTTAGAGGTATCCCTATAAAAGTAAGATAAGCAGGTATAGTTTCGGTAATATCATCCCAATTAATTTTTGCAATACTTTTTATCATTAAAGAACCTACAATAACAAGAGCGGGTGCTGTAACTGGATGAAAGAGTTCCTGACCAACCGCATACCCACCCCCTATCGCCTTAACAATCGGATAAAAAAATATTGCTACCATGAAACAGCCTGCAGTAAAGACACTAGTAAGACCTGTTCTTCCTCCTTCGCTAACTCCGGCTGCACTTTCTATAAAGCTTGTGACATTTGATGTACCAAGAAAACTTCCTGCAACTGTGCCGACCGCATCAGCCATTAGGGCTCTTCCAGCTCTGGGCAAATTCCCGTCTTTATCGAGCAGGCCGGCATGCGAACTGACACCTATTAGAGTACCTATCGTATCAAAGAAATCCAGTAAGAAAAGAACGAGTATGGGTATTATATATTCGAAACGTAGCGCACCGATTATGTCAAGTTTAAAAAAAGTCGGTGCGATCGAAGGCGGCTGGGAAAAAACTCCATGAAACTTAACGACACCAAAGGGAATCGCAATAATCGCGGTAGATAAAATACCCCAGAGAAGAGCACCTTTAATCTTCCTGGCCGTAAGGAAACACATTATAAGTAAACCGATCAAAAATACAGCCACGTAATTAGTATTTAATTTTGCGAGAGTTACACCTGTAGCCGGACTTTTAGCAATTAAACCACCCCATTCCAGTCCAATAAAAGCAATATAAATACCAATACCAACTGCAATTGCCCTCTTAAGACTATCAGGTACAGCATTAACAACTAATTCTCTTATTTTAAATAGAGTTAAAATTATGAATATAAGCCCGGAAATAAAAACTATTCCCAGCGCCTTCTCCCATGCAACGCCCATTGCGATTACTATTGTAAAAGCAAAAACAAAATTCTCACCGATCCCGGGAGCTAGAGCAATAGGATAATTGGCATAAAGTCCCATAATAAGTGTCGCAACTACCGAAGACAGAATAGTTGCCATCATAACCGCACCGAAATCCATACCAGCCTGAGAAAGAATCATAGGCTGGAAAAATATAATATAAGCCATAGTCATAAATGTTGTAACCCCTGCGATGCCTTCAGTTTTCACTGAAGTATTATGCTCTTTGAGCTTAAAAAAATCCATTAAAACCTCCTTCTTTTTTATAATACTTTATATGGTTACGGAAATATCGTCAAATAATATAGCTGGAAATGTGCCCATATATGCTGGATGATATGTGTCTTCGACCGCAACAACGTTTTTCATTGTGTCATAAATATTACCGGAAACCATTGCATCTTTGACATGACCCACAATTTTACCGTCTTCGACATACAAGCCCGGAGCAACACCTATAGAAAAATCACCATTAGGTATGTTACCGCTGTGGGCACCAAGAGCACCCGCAATTATTAGCCCCCTATCAATCAAAGATATAAGTTCGCCAAATGTTCTATCACCGGTTTTTATATAAAGATGTTCAAGCGTAGGCACAGGTTTTATAGAAACAGTATCTCCGCCCCATATCGCGACTTTAAATCCATGTCCTGTAGATTCTACACCCATTTTTTCTGCATAATACAGGTCATAATAGAAATTTTTTAACACTCCGTTTTCGATTACTTTAAGGTATTGACAGGAAACACCTTCGTCATCGAATGCCCGGGCATTCGGCATCTTATCATTTAGTGAATCGTCATAAATTGTAAGTTTTTCATCAAATATTTTCTCTCCTATCTTGCCGCAGAGAGGAGACTCCTTAGTATAAATACTCCTACCATTTGCACTCCTCAAAAGTCTCCACATAAGAACATACATTACCTCCGGCAAGAACAAAACTTTCATTCTTTCCTTTTTAACCTTTGCTTCTTTTAAAGATCGATTGTACATATCTAAAATATAATTCAAATACTCTTCACCGGCTTTTTTGAATTTTTTACTGGTTAAAGTTCTCTCTATAACTGAGTGGGAAGCAGGATATAATATTTCTAAACTGAGTGAATAATTGGAAAATTTTGCTCTTAAATCGGTACTAAAACTATTCATAATTCTTAAATTACTCTTAATAATCCTGGCATATAAATTGACCTGCCCCTTGGTTCGAGCAGAAAAGATATCGCTAATCCTTATCCCCTCTTCCACCAAATCATTAGCAGAAACATCCTCGATAGACGGGTCATAAGATTGAAGTTCGGTTAATTTTTGGGTAAGGGGAAAATCAAATGATGCTTGTACTCCTCCGGCAAGAGAATCCAAAGCATTTTTCATTAGTTCGTCTCCATTATATAAATTCTTGGTATATGCAAATCCAATCTTTCCATCTTTTTGTATTCTGCAACTAATACCGAATTGTATTTTAGAATCTATGTCCTTTAATCTTGAATTTTCAAATGTTATTAAATCGGTCTTTTCCTCTAAACAAAACAATTCCGCTTTATCGCTTTTATCTCTAGCTACTTTCAACATTTCATCCATTATTTTCCACCAATTACAACATTATTTATTAATATATGCGGCGCGCCATGGTTTGAGCGAATATTAATCTGCCCTTTTCCGCATCCTCCTCCAAATTCATGAAGCTTTAGATCATCACCAACTTCAGATATATTTTCAAGTGTACGATACAAGTCGCCAGAAATATTAATATCCCGAATCATTTTCCCCAGTTTTCCATTCTTCACTAGATAACCATATTGTGCCCCAAATGTAAAATTTTCTCCGCTCGTCTCCCCTCCTTTTACATCAAGGATATATAAACCTTCTCCCAGTTCGGAAATAAGCTCATTAAAGTTTTTAGAAGCCGGTTCAATATAAATGTTACCCATTCTAATTATGGGAGCGTATCGGTAATCTTCAGCAACACAGTGCCCGCTAAGAGGCTCATCAAATGCTGAAGCGGTTCTTCTTGAATGTAATCTTCCAACAAGAACTCCGTCTTTCATGAGCTGGGTAGGTCTTGTTTTGACTCCTTCATCGTCATACTTGTAAAATCCCAATTGATTAGGTATTGTAGGATCATCAGTAATATTAACTATTTCATTCCCCAATTTTGCCCCTATTTTCATTCTTTCTCTCATAGATGGGTTATCTTCGATTAAGTCAGCCTCTGAAAAATGCCCAAATGCCTCATGTGTAAAAACTCCAGCAAGGTCGGGATTCAGAATAACATTATAGACTCCTCCTTCAACGGGTTTCGCCTTCAAAAGTTTAATTACCAACGAAGTTTGCTTCTCGAATTCTTCTTCTTGGTTCCGTACCGAGCTAAATCCGTTACTACCGCCAAATCCCACTCTAACATTTTGAAATATATTACCATCACTCGAGGTAATAAGACCTCTTATCCCATTTGTACCTAAATCTTCTCTAATTTCACTTCCTTCCGTACTAATAAAATATTTCTCTCTTATTACTTCACTGTATAACATATTAGTAGTAACAATACTTTTATATTTCAAAGGAAAGGCGTTATAACTTTTAAGCAATTCAAGTTTTTCGGAAAGTGTTATTTCTCGTGGGTCTTCATTAAGTTCAGGTATAAATGTGTCCTTTACAACTTCCGCCTTAGCAAATATTACAGGTTCCTTAATATTCTTAGAAATCAGTAAAGCATTTCGGGTTGCGCTTCGGATTGCATTATCGGCATCTTTCTTTTTGGTAAATGAAACCGACGAAAAACCACCATTTTTTAAAACTCTCAACACATAACCATCAGTGGAATTAGAAGTTACCGTGGTCAATTCTTTTCCGTTAAAGACTATTTGAATTTCTTTTTTTATTTCATAGCGAATATCCGCATAATCTGCATCAACTTTTGAGATAATAGTTTTTAAATCATCGAACATAAAATCCCCTTCCTTTAAAAAATATATAAGTGACTATAAATGTCAATAACAAAAAACAATATGTAAACCACGAAATAAACTAAATACACGAAACCCCACCACTCTGATTAAATTTGTTTTAAATAGCACAAAGAAATTTTAGTGTTTTTCGAGTGTTTAGTGGTTAAATAAATTTTTCCGGATTGGCCTTGAACTAAAAAACCCTTGACACCGAATTTCTCTAAGCTATTATTTTAAAAATTAAGGAGGTATTAATGGATCCGGTTTTAATAGGTTTTTTTATTTATCTTGCTATTATCCTAGGAATAGGTATCTGGACTTACCGTCTTACAAAAACACAGGAAGACTTCATAATAGCGGGCAGAAAACTAAATCCCGTAGTTACAGCTTTTTCCGAAAGGGCATCAGGAGAATCAGCCTGGCTACTTTTAGGTTTACCTGCTATGGTTTTTACTGCAGGACTCATCGAAATTTGGACTGCCATTGGATGTATAGGTGGAATTATCGCAGCATGGTTTATAATTGCAAAAGACTTGCGGGTAAAAACAGAACAACATAATGCTCTTACCTTGCCTGAATTTTTCTCAAGAAATTTTGGAATGGAAAATAAAATAATCGAAATTATAGCAACATTCATCATTATATTTTTCTATTCATTATACGTATCTGCACAGTTCAACGGAGCCGGAAAAACCCTTCATACCACTTTTGGTTTACCTCATTTAACAGGCATGGCAATAGGGGCATTAGTTATAATTTTTTATACTTTGTTGGGAGGATTCTTTGCCGTAGCCTGGACAGATTTCTTGCAGGCAATATTGATGATTATAACTCTTGTTGCTCTTCCAATAGTTGGCTTCATAGCCATTTTAAAAGGCGGATGCAATATAGATTTCACCCTCTCTTCCCTTGTAGGAAATCTTAAAGGCTGGCCCGCCATAGCAGGAGTAATAGGAGGCCTAAGCTGGGGACTTGGATACTTCGGTCAACCCCACACCATCGTAAGATATATGTCAATAAAAGATCCTGAAAAGATACGTATAAGCAGGAACATCGCAATTGCATGGAGCATACCTGCTTTCTTTGGAGCATTTCTTATCGGAGTTGCCGGAAGAGGCCTTGTAAACATTAAAACATTATCCGACTCCGAATATCTTATGCCACTCCTTGCAACCACACTGCTTCCTCTCTGGCTTGCAGGAATTCTAATTTCAGGCGCAATAGCAGCTATGATGTCAACAGCCGACTCCCAACTGCTTGTTGCCTCTTCTGCTCTATCCGAAGATATCTATCATAACATATTTAGAAGGAAAATCTCTGAAAAGACACAACTCATGGCATCGCGTATAATAACTTTATTAGTTGGACTATCAGCATTTACTCTTGCAGTTAAATCACAAAAACTAATATACTCAATGGTTTCCTACGCCTGGAGCGGACTGGGAGCTTCTTTCGGTCCCGCGCTTCTCTTCTCGTTAAAATG
Source organism: uncultured bacterium (assembly GCA_964525555.1). GTDB lineage: Bacteria > Hydrothermota > UBA3072 > UBA3072 > UBA3072 > JAFGHJ01. Next base: position 134,175 of record CAZGHN010000003.1, on the reverse strand, counting down.
GAAGAAAACTACAAAATACGGAGTTATGGCGGGAATGTTAACTGGTGCCTTAAGCACAATAATATGGGCAAACGTAAAAACACTTAACAATTTCATCACCGTAAGGATCGCATCCTTCGTCCTGGCTACACTCGCAGTTATATTAGTAAGCCTTTTGACAACGGAGAAAACCTAGGCCTTAAATATCAGTTATTAAGTTTTAGATTTATATTTTAGAATTAAAGTTTTATCTATCAGAAAATAAATTTTTACTTCTTTCGGTTTACTAATTCAGACATACAGCCTACCCCATCCCGCAAATTAAGTTACTCAGCCAATAACCAGAATAAAAAATTTCCATATTCAATTTGAATGAATTTCATTTCAAACATTGAAATACCATGCAAAAAACAAAAGAGATTAAACGCAAAATAGAACCTTGACAATTTAGTGAAAAACAATATAATATCTCCGGAGTTGCACTGATAAATATTCAAAAAAAATGAATATTTTTTCAAAAAAAAGTGCATAAGGCAGAAACTATAACAAAAGGAGGAGATGAATATGCTTAACTGGCAAAAAGCAAATGATGCGCTAGGGACAGCAAACAGAGGTAATCCCGCGGAATCGGGATTGTGTACGTTGTGTCGGTCAGATTGCAAAGGAAAATGTGAAACCTGGCTTTCGAGCTTAAGAGGTCGAAAATTGCTTTATCCTCGTGACTATAGCAATATTACAGCAGGCAGTGCCAATACCTGTCCGATAGGTGTATCCTATAACTCTTTAAGGATACAGGGTTACTTATACGGTGCAAATAACTTATCCGGTGGTATTTCTAACAACGCCGACGACTGTGTGTTCCCCAATGTTAGTCTGGAGACCGAGTTCGGAGCAAAAGTTAAAACAAAAGCGAGAGTACCAATAATGACAGGTGCACTCGGTTCTACATTTATTGCAGCAAAATACTGGGACTCTTTCGCTATCGGAGCTGCATTGGTTGGATTTCCAATCGTTGTCGGGGAAAACGTTGTAGGTGTTGATAGAGAAGCCGTTATCGAAAATGGCAAAATCAAGAAGGCTCCGGAACTTGAAAGAAGAATAGACACATATTTGAGATACTTCGACAAATATGGCGCAATTATTGTGCAGATGAATGTTGAAGATACTCGTAACGGAGTCGCAGAGTTTCTGATAGAAAAATACGGCGATAAAGCGATAATTGAACTTAAATGGGGACAGGGCGCGAAGGTAATCGGAGGAGAAATACAGGTAAACAGCCTGGACTACGCTTTGTTTCTCCAAAAACGGGGATATATCGTCGACCCCGATCCTTCCAAACCTGAAGTACAAGAAGCCTTCAAGCACGGTGCAATAAAATCGATCGCAAGACACAGCAGATTGGGTTATACGGATAAAGCTTCTGTTTACGAAGTAAAAGAAGATTTCATGAAAGCAGTAGAATATCTTCGCAAACTGGGTTACAAACGTATATCATTAAAAACAGGTTCATACGGAATGGAAGCATTATCAATGTCTATAAAATATGCAACGGATGCCGAACTTGACCTGTTAACAATAGACGGGTCAGGGGGCGGCACGGGAATGAGTCCCTGGAATATGATGGAAAGCTGGGGAGTACCCTCGATATTCCTTCACTCAAAAGCTTATGAATACGCCACAATACTTGCAGGAAAAGGTAAAAAAGTCGTAGATATGGCTTTCGCAGGCGGAATCGCAAAAGAAGACCAAATCTTTAAAGCTCTAGCACTGGGAAACCCGTATGTAAAACTCATATGCATGGGGAGATCCCTGATGATACCAGGATATCTGGGCTCGAATATCGAAGGAGTCATAAATCCGAGCAAAAAGGAGCAATTAAACGGAAACTGGGATAAACTCCCAAACACCGTCTCTATCTTCGGAGAAAAAGCTGACGAAATATTTGCAGGGTATTATGACCTCGAAAAGAAAGTAGGAAAAGATGAAATGAAAAATATCCCATACGGAGCAATAGCAGTATGGACACTTTCGGACAAGCTCGCAGCAGGATTACAACAGCTCCTGGCAGGAGTACGCAAATTCAGTATAAAAGGTATTTCTCGTGACGACATTTTCTGCGCTAACAGAGAAACAGAAAAGGAAACAGGAGTACCTTTCATGACTGATATTGCGGATGAAAAAGCAAAGGAAATCTTAGCATCTTAGTAACTGGTTTGCTATTTTAATGGTGGCGGGTAGGGCATATTCAATCATGAGTATCCCCTACTCCCCATCTTAAAAAACGGAGGCAAAAAATGAAACTCATAGTAGCTTTGATTCAACCGCATAAATTACCGGACGTTAAAAAAGCTCTTTACGATGCCGAAGTTTATAAAATGACCGTAGTAAATGCTGTTGGAAGCGGTCGTCAAAAAGGGTATTCCGAAGATTATCTCGGTAATATTGATGAAGTGAATCTGCGAAAAAAACTACAGGTAGAAATAGCAGTACAAGATGAATTGGTTGAGCCAACAGTCAAAGCAATAATTAAAGGAGCCCAAACCGGACGTATAGGAGATGGCAAGATTTTCGTAATCGAACTCTCACAGTGCATAAGGATACGAACAGGCGAACGCGGAGATATAGCACTAGGGTAACTTAGACACTAAGACACAAAACAAAAATACTCTTAAGATTTTCGCAAAAAAATAAAAATTGAACAAATACAAAAAACAAAATTTTTTTACGTCTACTTTGGCCTCTGTGCAACAAAAATAAAAAAAACTTAGAAATCCAACATATCAACACCCAACACACAAAAGAACCCTCCAGCAAAAAGCAAATATTTAAATAGACACCCAGAACTTAAATATCCAGCTAGACCAACACCAAAAAATAATTGGTTAGCTAGCGGCATAACCCGTTCATCAAAACGAATTTTATTTCATTTTAAAAATTTATCTTAAAAATAAAAGAAATTAAAATTACCCCTTGACAACAGTACAATTTGCATTATATTGTCTTAGTAATCTATGAATAATTATGCAATAAAAATGAATAATAATTCAAAATAAAAAGGAGGCTATTATGGCTAAAGCGTTGAATGGGAATAATATAAAGCTTAGCCCAGAGGCGAATAGTTTCAGGCTATCTACTTCTAATGTTTGACTCTCCAGGGATGTAGAAAATGACGGAACTCGCATTATTGGAAAAACACCTAAAGCTATAATTATAGTATTGAATTATATGAAGAAAAACATATAGTGAAAGGAGATTAAAAATGCTTTTTTTTAAAAAACTTAGTTTGTTAATATTGTTAATTTTTTGTCTAAGCTTTACCGTAAAAGGTACGGAAACTTTATCGGAAGAGATGTCCAAAATGGGATTGGGAGTTTCCGGGTCACTCGATTCATATTCTCAATATGTATGGAGAGGGTTTTTGCTCGACTCTGATCCTGTAATCCAACCGGGTGTCGGCATAAGTTTTAAGGGGCTAACTCTATCTTTATGGTGCAGCTTTGATGCAACGGGCGATGATGAGGCTATGTCAAGTGAGGTCGATTATGCCGTCGACTATACTCATGATATAGGAATTTTTTCCCTTTCCATAGGAAATACTTTCTATTTCTTTCCGGAATACAACTTAAAGAGCATGGAGGCATATCTCGGCATAGGAATAACTACTATAGGCTCCCCTACTCTTACGGCATTCTACGATTACGGAGACGAAGCGGAAGGGGGCGCAGATGGAATCTATGTTTCCCTGGATTTATCTCACAGTCAACCGATATACATGGATATAACACTGGATGTAAGTGCACATGCGGGATATAACCATGAAGCTTTTATCGCCGGCGACGGTTACGATATTGCCTTATCAGGTGGAATAACTATACCATTACTTGAAGGCCTAATAATTGCACCATCAGCAACCTACTCTATGCCTTTCGCCGGCCTTAAAGAAGAAACTGACGGAGCCCAGGAAGCAGAAATATACTTCGGAGCAAGTCTGGGCTGGGAATTTTAACAATAAACACTATTAACAGGAGGGAAAAATGACTCAAGAAGTTTTACAAATAAGCGCAGTTGGGGTAGATACTCTATGGGTGCTTTTAGCCGCATTTCTTGTGTTTTTTATGCAGGCTGGATTCGGAATGGTAGAAGCCGGTTTTATTCGTGCAAAAAACACCTGTAATATTTTGACCAAGAACTTCCTGGACTTCTGTATGGCTTCGATCGGTTTTTTCATGTTCGGATATGCGATAATGTTCGGAGATGGAAACGCATTTATAGGCATAAAAGGATGGTTCCTAGCTGGAGCGCAGTCAGGAGCCGATGTTCCACTTTACGCATTCTGGTTATTCCAGGCTGCATTCTGCGGAGCAGCAGCAACGATAGTTGCCGGCGGCATGGCGGAAAGAATGAAATTTCAGGCTTATCTAATCTACTCATTTGTAATTTCCGCATTAATATACCCAATAGTCGGACACTGGATTTGGGGAGGCGGCTGGCTGGCCGGGCTTAACTTCGCAGATTTCGCAGGCTCTACAGTTGTACATACAGTCGGAGGAACTGCCGCACTCATTGGCACAATAATGTTAAAACCTCGTATCGGCAAATACTCCCCTGACGGAAAACCAAACGTAATCGCGGGACACTCGATTCCGCTTGCTTCACTTGGAGTATTCATACTATGGTTCGGATGGTTTGGATTCAACCCGGGTTCAAGCCTTCACGTAGGCGACGGAAGTTTAATCGCACTTGTAGCAATCAATACCAACTTGGCCGCTGCTGCAGGCGGAATATCTGCATTGATTACGGTATGGAAAGTTTTCGGGAAACCTGATCTTTCGATGGCTATGAACGGAGCTCTTGCGGGGCTTGTCGCGATAACCGCCCCATGTGCATTTGTTGATCCATGGGCAGCTATAACAATAGGTGCAATAGGAGGCATTATCGTTGTTTTTGGCGTAGTATTATTAGACAAACTTCACATTGACGATCCGGTAGGAGCAGTTCCCGTTCATGGAATGAACGGCATCTGGGGTACACTCGCTATCGGGCTTTTCGGCAAGGAAAGTTTGGGCTTAGCCAACAATGGACTTTTTTACGGAGGCGGAATAAAACAACTCGGCATCCAGGCACTTGGCTCCTTATCAACAGTAGTATTTATTGTAATAAGTATGGGGATTATTTTTAAATTGATAGATGCTACTATTGGCCTGCGTGTTTCCCGAGAAGAAGAACTAAAAGGTCTTGACATCGGAGAACATGGAATGGAAGCATATGGAGGCTTCCAGATATTCACTAATGAATAAATATGTGATGGTGAGCGAGCCGAATCCTTTTTTGATTTTCTGCCTACTCCCTATAACCTGCTCACCACCACAAAAATAAGCGGAGGTAAAAAATGAAACTTATAGTAGCTTTAATTCAACCGCATAAGCTACCGGATGTAAAAAAAGCTCTCTATGATAAAGAAGTATATAAAATGACTGTCACAAACGCCTTAGGCAGTGGGCAACAAAAAGGCTATACCGAAACTTACCGGGGCGTTATACACGAGGTTAATCTATTAAAAAAGATACGCTTGGAGATAGCAGTAAATGAAGATTTTGTCGAACCAACAATAGAAGCAATAACAAAAGGAGCTCAAACCGGCCAGATCGGAGACGGAAAAATATTCGTTCTGGACCTTCCCGAGTGTATACGAATACGTACCGGTGAGCGCGGAGGTGAAGCAATAGGCTGACAAATATGGCGGCGAGAACCTCAACTCGCCGCCATTAAAAAATGAATATTTGAATATAATTTTAAGTTCGAGCTAAAGGACAAAAGACGTTTACCTAAATACCCCTTGACAAAAGGATACTCTTTGTTATATTGTAATCCGTATTCATGAATAATCATTCATTAAAAATGAATAAGAATGCAAACCAAAGAAAGCAGTTATGGCTGAAGAAATGAAAACTAGTAACAAAAAGTTAGCGCCCATAAAAAAATACTACAATACGGTAAAATGCTCATAATAAAAAAGGAGGTAAAATGCATTTTGTCAAGACCCTAAGTTCATGTATGCTATTGGTCCCCTATCTCGGAAATACATGCAGGGGCAAACCTATATTTGGAATTCAAACAATAAAATATCGAAGGAGGAAAAAATGCTGAATGGTGCTGACACAGTATGGATGCTTGTGGCTTCGGCTTTGGTCATGGTAATGACAGCGACCCTGGCGTTCTTTTACGGGGGACTTGTACGCAAAAAGAACGTTCTCTCTGTTTTAATGCAGACGTTTACGATTCTTGCAGTGGTTTCCCTGCAATGGGTCCTTATCGGGTACAGTCTTTCATTCGGTCCCGATTTCGGCGGAATCATTGGAAAACTTGACTATATAGGCCTTAGAGGCGTAGGCATGGCTCCACTGCCAAACCAGACTATCCCGCATCAGCTTTTTGCCATTTTTCAGATGATGTTCGCCATCATAACCCCGGCTCTCATCATAGGCGCGTTTGCGGAACGGATTAAGTTCAGCGGATTCATAGTGTTCACTCTCATCTGGACTACGCTCATCTATGATCCGATAGTCCACTGGGTGTGGGGAAACGGAGGGTGGCTCGGTAAAATGGGTGCGCTGGATTTTGCCGGAGGGGCCGTAATACATGTAAACGCAGGAATATCGGCACTTGTCATGTGCTTGCTTCTGGGCAAGCGCAGCGGGGTCACGTCCGGAAAATCGCCGCATAACCTTCCGTTTGCCGTGCTGGGAGCCGGTTTTCTATGGTTCGGATGGTTCGGATTCAACGCTGGCAGCGCGCTCTCCGCAGGACCAGTCGCAGTCTCCGCCTTCCTGAACACGAATACTGCTGCATCTGCAGCCGCTGTCACATGGGTGATACTTGACCGGATGGTAAACAAAGTTCCTACTGTGCTGGGTGTAATTACGGGAATTATAGCCGGCCTCGCTGCCATAACGCCCGCAGCAGGCTACGTGACGCCCATGGTTTCCATTATAATAGGCGCATGCGGCAGCGCATTGGGATTCATATTCGTCACTAAGGTAAAGCCGAAATTCGGATACGACGATTCTCTGGACGTATTCGGGGTTCACGGAATAGGAGGCATCATCGGGACTCTTTTAACCGGACTTTTCGCCACAACAGTAATAAATGCCGCAGCTGCGGATGGGCTTTTTTACGGCAATCCCAGGCAATTAATCATCCAGACCATAACCACGGCAGTAGTCATTGCGTTTTCAGCAATCGGAACATTCGTTATATTCAAAATAACGGACGCTATAATCGGCCTGAGGGTGGATGAAAAATCCGAATATATCGGACTCGACCTGACCCAGCATCATGAAGCAGGTTACACTTTAATGGAATAAGGAGGAAAGATAAATGAAATACGTAATAGCTGTCATTAAGCCGCATAAGCTGGAAGCGGTTAAATCCGCGCTTGAAAAGGAAGAAGTGCATCTGATGACTATCAGCGATGCACTAGGGTGCGGACGCCAAAAAGGCATAACCGAGGTTTATCGCGGAGTTAAGGAGATGGACAATCTCCTGCACAAAGTGAAGCTTGAGATCGCAGTCAACGATAACTTTCTTGAAAGGACTATCGGCGCGATTACCAGAGCAGCGGGGGAAGAAGAGATAGGCGATGGGAAAATATTCGTCTTTGACCTTCCCGAATGCATACGCATACGTACCGGCGAACGCGGAGGTGAAGCAATAGGCTGACAAATATGGCGGCAAGAACCTCAACTCGACGCCATTAAAAAAAACCGAAAATTTGAAAATATTCTGAATATTTGAATATAATTTCAAATCCGGGTAAAAAATAAAAGACAATTATCGAAAATAACCCCTTGACAAATTAAAGAAAAACGATATACTAACGTTCGTATTAAATATGAATAAAGTTGCAAAAAATGAATAACAATTCAAACTAAAATGGAGGCTATTATGGCAAAAGAAGGAAAAGAAGAATTTAGAGAGGCATTACTGGCAAAGAAATACTACGAGAGGTTCCGCGATCCTGCGCTAAAAGAGATGCTTGTTGTTAAAACCCAGGTTAGGAATGCTATGACGAATTACCTCTTCAATAATGGCTTCCTTGAAATCTCAGCTGTTATGGTGTCACCGGAAACGGACCCCTTATGCCATGAAGTTTTTTCTACCGATTTTGAATACTACGGTGAAACCTATATGATAACCAAAAGTATGATACTGCATAAATTAATGGCTGTTACTGGGATCGAGAAGTTTTTCTGTTTTTCTCCGAACCTGCGGCTCGAGGTAAAGGAAACAGCGCAAACCGGTAGACATCTCTTTGAATTTACTCAGCTTGATCTCGAAATACAAAACGCAAGCAGGGACGATTTACTTAAACTCGGAGAAGAAATTTATACCCACGTTTTCACGGAAGTCAAAAAAAACTGTAAGAAACAATTAGATTTCTTTGGACGAGATTTCAAAATACCAAAAACTCCATTCAAGAGGGTCAAATTTATGGATGCAATGGAAGAACATGGAAAAGATTTCGAAATCATGCTTTCCAAAGAAATGAAAGAACCTTTCTGGTTAGTAGATATTCCGGACTGGAAAAGGGAATTTTACGATAAAGAAGACCCAAAAAGGCCCGGAATATTGCTCGATATGGATGTAATATATCCCGAGGGTTTCGGAGAAGGACTCTCCGGCGGTATGCGAGAAAACGAATATGACAAAATAAAAGAGAGGATCATTCGCCAGAATCTGGATTCGAATGATTACAAATTGTATCTGGAACTTGCAAAACTCGGATACCCGCCTTCCGGAGGCTTTGGAATCGGTATTGAAAGAATAACCCGATATATATGCGGACTTAAACACGTGAAAGACGCAACTCTATTTCCTAAAATCCCAGGCGAATTAAGTCTGTAAATTACACCGGGTTTTTCGGTTTCCTGATATAAGGAAACACATTTCTGGATTTAAGTGGTGGTGAGCATTTCGAATCTCTTTCTTGAGTTTCTGCCTACTCCCCATAACTTGCTCACCACCATAAAAATAAGCGGAGGTAAAAATGAAACTTATAATAGCTTTGATTCAACCGCATAAGCTGCCGGATGTAAAAAAAGCTCTCTATGATAAAGAAGTATACAAGATGACTGTAACCAACGCCTTAGGCGCTGGACAGCAAAAAGGTTACACCGAGACCTACCGCGGCGTTATACATGAGGTTAACCTATTAAAAAAACTAAGATTGGAGATAGCGGTAAACGAAGATTTTGTCGAACCCACAATAAAAGCAATAATAAAAGGAGCGCAAACCGGCCAGATCGGAGACGGAAAAATATTCGTTCTGGATCTTCCCGAGTGTATACGAATACGTACCGGGGAGCGTGGAAATGAAGCAATTGGATGACATAGCCACTAAGACACAAAGACCCAAAGTTAAATTATGGATTTTATATTATTACTTAAAGAAGAAAAACAAAATGAAAAAGCAAACAGTCAATCTTAGTGACTTGGTGCCTTTGTGGCCAAAACTTAAAAAAGGAGTAAGAAATGGCTAAGAAAACAAAAAATGATATAATAAAAATAGTAAAAGATGAAGATGTAAAGTTTATTCGCTTATGGTTTACGGACGTTCTAGGACAGGTCAAAAGCTTTGCAATAACCGTCGATGAACTTAAAGGTGCTCTTACAGACGGAATGGGCTTTGACGGTTCATCTATAACGGGATATCAGGATATAGAAGAATCCGATATGATAGCACTACCCGACCCAAACACTTTTTCTATATTACCATGGCGACCTAATGAGAAGAAAGTAGCACGCATGATATGCGATATCTTAAATCCGGACAAAACACCGTATGAAGGTGATCCACGATACGTTTTAAAGAGAGCTCTAAAAAGAGCTCGTGACATGAGCTTTGATCACTTCTACCTTGGTCCTGAACTCGAATATTTCTACTTCAAAAATGATTGCGGAACGGAATACCTGGATAGAGGCGGCTATTTTGACCTTACAACACTGGATGTTGCAAGCGACCTAAGACGAGAAACGGTCTTTGCTCTTCAAGAAATGGGAATACAAGTCGAATATTCCCACCACGAGGTAGCTCCCTCCCAGCACGAGGTAGATATGCGTTATTCAGATGCGCTAAAAATGGCGGATGACGTTATAACTTATAGGGTGGTTGTGAAAGAAATTGCTACAAAATTCGGAGTATACGCCACTTTTATGCCCAAGCCTGTTTTCGGAGAAAATGGTTCCGGAATGCATACTCACCAATCACTATTCAAAGGAGATAAAAACGCATTCTTCGACAAAAAATCTAAAGACAATTTAACGGATGTGGCTCGTTACTATATTGCGGGTCTTTTGAAACATTCAAAAGAAATCTGTTCGATATTCGCGCAAACGACAAATTCTTACAAACGCCTTGTACCAGGATTCGAGGCACCTGTATATATAGCATGGAGCCAGAGAAACCGAAGCGCTCTTGTCCGTGTCCCAGTATACCAGCCCGGAAAGGAAAAAGCAACTCGCTGTGAATTCAGAGCAGCTGATCCCGCCTGCAATCCATACCTGACTTTCGCTGCAATGTTGCACGCAGGTTTAGAAGGAGTCGAGAAAAAATATAAAGCACCAAAACCCATGGAACAGAATCTTTATCATTTAACTGCTCTTGAACGAAAAGAAAAGGGTATAGAAACGCTTCCGGATAGTCTCGGTTCGGCAATATCAATAACTGAAAACAGCTTACTAGTTAGAAAAATTCTTGGCGAACACATCTTCCCACGATTTATTGCTATTAAAAAGAAAGAATGGGATGATTACCGCATTCAGGTATCAGAGTACGAAATTGACAAATACCTGCCGACATTATAATAGTTAGCGGCAAGTAAGTTAGTGTATTGGTTGGTATATTAAAAATTAATAAGGAAAAACATATAGGTCAGGTAGCCTCTTAAAAAACTACCTGACCAATATGTTTAAAAAATACTATATAAAGATAAAATAAAAAAATGCACAGTAATATAGGGTTACCAGGAAAACAGGGATTGTACAACCCAAAAAACGAACATGATTCCTGCGGAGTAGGTTTTATATGCAATATCAACGGCGAAAAAACCAACGATATTGTCAAAAAAGGTCTGCAGATACTTAATAGGCTCGCTCACCGCGGTGCTGTCGGGGCAGATCCAAAAACAGGTGACGGAGCCGGCATTCTTATACAACTACCGCATGAATTTCTGTCCAAGGTAACGGAAAAAGAAAAAATAGATCTGCCTTCTCCGGGCGAATACGGAACAGGACTTGTATTCTTGCCTCAAAATGAGAGAGCACGTTCATTCTGCAGAGATGTTTTCACAAAAGTAATAGAAGAAGAAAAACAGATATTTCTAGGTTGGCGAAAAGTTCCGACAGACAATTCGAATATAGGTATTTTAGCCAGGGAAACCCAACCTTCTATCGAACAAATCTTTATTAAAAAAAACCCTGAACTTCCCCCAAAGAGCAAATCAGACGATTTAAGTTTTGAACGGACTCTTTATGTTATAAGAAAACGAGTAGAAAATATAATAAATGCATCAGATTTAAAACAAAAATCGTTCTTTTACGTGACAAACATATCGAGTAAAACGCTTCTATATAAAGGCCTTCTCATGGCAAACCAGGTAGAGGATTTTTATATCGATTTAAAGGATAAGGCAATAAAAAGTGCAATTGCAATGATCCACTCAAGATACAGCACAAATACTTTTCCAACGTGGGATCTTGCACAGCCCTTTAGATTTCTCGCACATAACGGAGAAATAAATACACTTCGCGGAAACATAAACTGGATGAAGGCAAGAGAGGGTCTTTTAAGAAGTCCTCTATTTGGCAAAAACATAGAAAAAATAAAACCCATCATAGATCCATCAAAAAGCGACTCGGCTATATTAGATAACGTATTCGAGCTTTTAACTCTTTCGGGCCGAAGTCTTCCTCACTCCATGATGATGTTAATTCCCTCAGCCTGGGAAAATAACGACTTATTGGACAAAAACTTAAAAAACTTCTATAAATATCATGCTTGTATCTCCGAACCATGGGATGGACCAGCCGCAATAGCTTTTACCGATGGGACTCATGTTGGCGCGATACTTGACCGTAACGGCTTGCGTCCTGCCCGTTATCTTATTACAAAAAACGGAGAGGTGATAATGGCTTCGGAAGTGGGGGTCCTGGATATAAAAGGGGAAAACATTATAGAATCGGGAAGACTAGAACCAGGAAAAATCTTTTTTGTAGATATCGAAAAAGGTAAAATTATACAAGATCCTGAAATAAAAAAAACATTGTCAAATAAAAAGCCCTACTCCAAATGGCTGAATAAACATTTGCTGGAATTCGATTCATTAGAACCTACTCAAAAAAAAGAAAAAAGTCTTAATTATAACGAAGAAGAATTCCGATCCTGTTTAGAAGCAGTCGGGTACACGAGGGAAGACTTTAAATTCATTCTTAAACCAATGGCTATGGAAGGAAAAGAACCCATTGGTTCGATGGGCAATGATCATCCTCATGCCGTTTTATCAAAACAACCACAGCTTATTTTTAATTACTTTAAACAATTATTTGCCCAGGTCACAAATCCTCCGATTGATTCAATCAGAGAGAAAATAGTTATGAGTACAATTAGTTTTCTCGGTCCAAAAGATAATATTTTAGAGGAAACACCGACTCATGCTCATAAATTAAGACTGAAAGAACCAATACTTACAAATGAAGATTTCGATAAGTTAAAAAATATTAATATAAACGGATTTGTAACAAAAACTATTTCTTTGCTGTTTAATCCGGACAAAGAAAAAGAGTTTATAAAAGCTCTAGAAAAAATAACAAAAGACGCAAAGGAATCCGCCGAGGATGGTTACTCCTTTATACTCCTGAGCGACAGAGGAATAAACAAAAAAAATGCAGCCATCCCATCTCTTCTGGCAACCGGAGCGGTACATCACGCTCTTATTAAAAGCGAACAGCGTACACAGGTTAATATTCTACTCGAGTGTGCGGATGCCAAAGAAGTCCAACATTTTGCTCTTTTACTCGGGTATGGAGCCGACTGCATTAATCCTTATTTAGCCTTTGAAACAATAAAATATTTAATTAAAGAAGGAGAAATAAAAACTAATCCAAACGATGCTATCAGTAACTATAAAAAAGCTATTAATAAAGGGATACTAAAGATATTATCAAAAATGGGAATATCCACCCTGCAAAGCTACAGAGGAGCCCAGATATTTGAAGCACTTGGATTAGGACAAGAGGTAATCGATAAATGTTTTGCGGGCACAACTTCACGTATCGGTGGTGTAGATTTATTAACCCTTGGAAAAGAGGTTATTCTGCGACATAAAGAAGCCTTTTCCGATACTTCACTTGAAAAAAAATATCTTCCTTCAGGCGGGTTTTTCCAGTGGAAAAGAGATGGTGAATACCATCTTTGGAATCCTCATAGTATTGCATATCTTCAGGACGCTACACGAAAAGGCGATTATGAAGAATACAAAAAGTTTGCTGAAATTATCAACAATCAAACCGAAAACCCTACAACTCTGCGAAGCTTATTAAAATTTAAACCGACATCAAGTCCTATTCCGATAGAAAAAGTCGAGCCATCTTCAGAAATAGTAAAGAGATTCGCAATCGGTGCAATGAGTTTTGGCTCTATAAGCAAAGAAGCTCATGAAACAATAGCAATGGCTATGAATAAATTAGGAGGTATGTCTAATACCGGAGAAGGAGGCGAGGATCCTTCTCGTTTCAAAAAACTCTCAAATGGAGCTTCTTTTTCAAGTAAAGTAAAACAGGTTGCCTCGGGACGTTTCGGGGTAACAACGAATTATCTCGTTCATGCTGATGAAATACAGATAAAAATGGCTCAGGGTGCAAAACCGGGAGAAGGCGGACATTTGCCTGGATACAAAGTCAGCGAGATTATAGCAAAGACTCGTCATACAACACCGGGTGTAACACTTATCTCTCCCCCACCGCACCACGATATTTATTCGATAGAAGATCTAAACCAGTTGATCTTTGATCTTAGAAATGTGAATCCTAAAGCAAGGATAAGCGTAAAACTCGTATCTGAAATCGGAGTTGGTACCGTTGCTGCAGGAGTTGCAAAAGGCCACGCAGATATGATTTTAATTTCAGGTGGCGACGGAGGTACTGGAGCATCACCATTAAGCTCAATACATCATGCCGGTCTACCATGGGAACTCGGTCTTTCCGAAACGCATCAAACCCTGGTCTTGAATAATTTAAGAAGCAGAGTACGCCTGCAGACCGACGGACAAATTCGAACCGGTAGAGATATTGCAATTGCAGCAATACTGGGTGCCGAGGAATATGGCTTTGGTACTGCAGGATTAATCGTTCTTGGATGTATTATGCTTCGTCATTGCAATCTCGGAAATTGTTCCGTGGGTGTTGCAACTCAAAACGAAATCCTCAGGCAGAGATTCGACGGAAAAGTCCAACACCTGGTAAACTATTTTAATTTCGTTGCAGAAGAATTACGTGAAATCATGGCCGTTCTTGGAATAAGAAAAATCACCGATATGATCGGAAAAACCGAACTTCTGGAAGTAAACGAAAAAATTCTCGATTGGAAATCAAAAGATATAGATTTCAAAAATATACTTCATAAGCCCCAAGTGCCCAACAATATAGGAGTTTTTTATTCGAAGCCGGAAAAACATGATTTAGAAGATATATTGGATATCCAGCTTATAGACATGGCAAAAAATGCAATATTAAAGGAAGAAAAGATAAAACAAAATGTTCCTATAAAGAATACCAACCGTACGGTCGGTTCGAGATTAAGCGGTGAGGTATGTTACGTCTATGGCGAAAAAGGCCTTCCAGACGATACTATATATTTCAAATTTAAAGGTGCAGCAGGTCAAAGCTTCGGAGCATTCCTTGCAAAAGGAATAACTTTTGAACTTGAAGGAATGTCTAATGATTACGTTGGAAAGGGTATTTTCGGCGGAAAAATAATAATTTATCCCGACAAAAAAGCAACTTATCTATCGGAAGAAAATATTATTATAGGAAATACTTCCTTTTATGGCGCCGTCAAGGGTGAGGCATACATAAGGGGTATTGCGGGAGAGAGATTCTGTATAAGAAATTCAGGACTAAATGCAGTCGTGGAGGGTGTGGGCGACCATGGATGTGAATATATGACCGGTGGAAGAGTAGTCATAATCGGTAAAACTGGGCGAAATTTTGCTGCCGGTATGTCCGGCGGAATAGCTTACGTTTATGATATAGACGGAGATTTTAAATCTAAATGTAATCTTGAAATGGTAAAGTTAAAAGAAATAAACGAAGACGATACAAAAGTAATACACGATTTAATTAATAACCATTATAAATACACGTATAGTAAAAGAGCCAAAGAGATTTTAGAGAATTTCGAAAGGGAAATTCAAAAATTCATCAAAGTAATCCCCTCTGAATATGAACATATTTTAAAAATCGAAAGAAAAGAAAATTTGAAACAATGGGTCGATTCAATCGTCTATTAGATTAAGAAGAATAAATGGGAAAATTAAACGGATTTTTAGAAATAAAAAGAGAAAATTCCTCACTTAGACCAACGGAAGAAAGGATAAAAGATTACAAAGACGTAACCATTCCGCGAACTGACGACAAATCTCAGGAACAGGCTTCTCGCTGCATGGATTGCGGGACTCCTTTCTGCCACTGGGGATGCCCAATCGGAAATTATATACCCGAATGGAACGACCTTATGTTCAACAACCAGTGGGAAAAGGCATACGAACTTCTTTCCGCTACAAACAATTTCCCTGAAATAACTGGAAGAATATGTCCAGCACCATGTGAACATTCCTGTGTCCTTTCCATAAATGATGATCCGATAACAATTAGAGAAAACGAACTCGCTATAATCGAACATGCATTTAATTCAGGATTAGTAGAAGCAAATCCATCTACAAAAAGAAGCGGCAAAAAAATCGCCGTAGTCGGTTCCGGTCCCGCCGGGCTTGCAACCGCGGATCAACTGAATAAAGCAGGGCATACCGTAACGGTTTTTGAAAGAGATAAAAAAATCGGCGGAATACTACGGTATGGTATTCCCGATTTCAAATTAGAAAAAAACATTCTTGACAGAAGATTGAATTTACTGAAAAAAGAAAAAATCGAATTTAAAACAAATAAATTCGCTGGCATAGATATAACTGCTAAAGAGCTACTGAAAGATTTCGACGCAGTATGCCTCGCATGTGGCAGCCGGGTTCCAAGAGATTTAAAAATCCAAGGTAGAGAATTAGACGGAATTCATTTCGCAATGGATTTCTTAATACAATCAAACAAACGAGTATGGGGCGAAAAAATTTCAAAAGAAGAATCAATTGATGCAAAAGACAAAGAAGTCATTATAATAGGAGGTGGAGACACGGGCGCAGACTGTGTTGGTGTTGCAAAAAGACAGGGCGCAAAATGTATAACGCAAATTGAGATACTTGAAAAACCGCCTGAATGTAGGTCTGCAGATGAACCGTGGCCGTACTATCCATCTATACTTAAAAACTCTAGCAGTCATGAAGAGGGTTGCGAACGTCACTGGTCTATTCTAACAAAAAGATTTATCGGAAAAAACAAAAAAGTTCAAAAATTACAATGTGCTAAAGTCGAATTTTCAAGTGTCAACGACAAGAGTTGTCCGGCAATGAAAGAAATACCCGGAAGCGAATTCGAAATTAATGCAGATTTAGTAATTCTTGCCGTAGGCTTCATTCATCCTGAACATAAAGGATTAGTATCCGATTTGAATCTCGAATTAACCGACCGCGGCAATATAAAAACCGATGAAAACTTTATGACATCACAAAAAGGCGTGTTCGCAGCAGGCGACATGCATAGAGGACAATCTTTAATTGTATGGGCAATATCCGAGGGAAGAAGAGTCGCACATCATATAGATAAATATCTAATGGGGAAATCAAATCTACCAGTCCTGTAAAAAGAGAGGAAGGTTTTTTTATTAAATGTGCGGTATAATCGGAGTACTTGGTAATAAAGAAGTTGCCAATGATATTTATGACTCTTTAATCATCATCCAACATAGAGGTCAGGATGCTGCGGGCATAGTAACCTATTCTGACAGGTTCAACATTAAAAAAGGAGAAGGTTTAGTAAGAGATACATTCCACCAGGACGACTTCAACCATCTCAAAGGCAATATAGGTATAGGACACGTCCGATACCCGACTCTCGGAGGAATGGGTATTGAGAATGCACAACCTTTTATTTCCACAACCCCATACGGTACATCTTTTGCTTTTAACGGGAATATAATCAATTTCAACTCTCTTAAAGAGCAATTAGAGAAACATGACAGAAGAATACTAATCTCTACTTCTGACGCAGAACTCCTTTTAAACCTCCTTTCTGTAGAAATGGAAAAGAAACGAGACTTCTCTCCCGATTCACTCTTTGAAGCAGTAAAAGGACTCTTTGATAAAGTAAAAGGAAGTTACTCTGTAGTTGCACTGATTAAAGATAAAGGTATTCTTGCTTTCAGAGATCCATACGGCATAAAACCTTTAATATTCGGAAAAAAAGACAGCGGCTACTGTGTTGTCTCAGAAAGCGTCGTTCTCGATACACTTGGATACATTACTGAGCGCGACGTACTGCCGGGAGAAGCTGTTTTTTTTAGCACTGAAGGAAAAGTATATACACGAAAGATAGCTGAAGAGAAGCACTGTCCTTGCATTTTTGAATATGTATATTTTGCCAGACCCGACTCGACCATAGACGGAATATCGGTATATGAAGCAAGATTAAATCTCGGAAAAAACCTTGCAAAGGAAATAAAGAGAAAAGGAACTGATATCGATATAGTCGTACCTGTACCAGATACATCAAGACCGGTAGCTATATCCCTCGCGGAGGAGTTAGGCGTAAAATACAGAGAAGGACTGATGAAGAATCGTTATATAGGAAGAACTTTCATAATGCCCCATCAGAGTAAAAGAGAAGAACTGATTCGAATAAAACTCTCACCCGTAAAAGAAATAATGAACGGCAAAAAAGTACTCTTAGTGGACGACTCAATTGTGAGAGGGACAACTTCTAAAAAGATTGCGCAATTTATAAGAGATGCAGGCGCAAAAGAGGTTCACTTTGCCTCCTCGAGTCCTCCTCTCAAATTCCCCTGTTACTACGGAATCGACATGCAAACAAAAGGAGAATTTATTGCTTGTAAGAGATCTATAGAAAACGTTAAAGAAATGATTGGAGTCGATTCCCTTACCTATCAAACTATAGAGGGACTCATAGAATCTGTATCGATTAGCAAAGTTAAAAACTTTTGTACTGCCTGTTTCACAGGCGAGTATCCTATTCAGGCAACCGAAGAAGAAGTCGCTCGTATCGAAGCAGCCCGTGGGTGTAAAAACATTCAAGAATAGAAACCACAAGATTAACACAAGATCTTTTGTTATTCAAATCCCAGCCCCAAAATCCTAAATCTCAATATTTATTTTATTTGTTTGTTACAATAGGAATAAAATAAATACTAACCAACAAAAAATAGAACAAAAAAACTCTTGACGAATTAAGTTTATTTTACTAAAATTGATTGGAAAAGAAGGAGGATAACATGCGTATTTTTAAAACCAGTATATTTTTATTTGTCCTAATTTTATTAACTTCCTGTACTAGTACCGTATGGGTCCACAGAGATTTTGATTCTATGAGAGATAATCTAAAAACCATCTCCGTTATGCCTCCACAAGCTGCTTATTTTCAAAGAAAGACAGGCTCTACTGACCCGGAACCGGAACATAACTTTGAAGTGTCAAACAATGTCCAGGCTGCTCTCAGAGAAGTATTAGAAGAAAAAGGATTTATAGTCAAACCTGCCGGATTAACCGATAGTATTCTAATAAACGATGAAGACTTAGCTTTATGTCTTGCCCGGTCGTTAAGAAGATTCCATGGAATATGCGATACCCTGGGCAAATTAAAAATAAAAAAGAAAACCTACAAAATGAACCCAGGAATAGGTGTTTTCGCCGAGCAGGCAGATGCCGACTACCTGTTATTCAGCCGTGGTGTGGCATTCACGACATCGGAAGGTGGTAAGATTAAAGATGCTGTTCTTACATCTATATTAAATCCCGGAAGATTTGTCCAATATGAAGGATTAACCCTGGAACTTCTTTTAATTGACGCAAATTTAGCTGAGGCAATCTGGTATAACACAAATTGGCCCAATTCAAGATGTGACCCCTTTAGCTTAAACGATATCAAGGATTTGTGTAACGATCTTCTCAAAAATAAATTAATAGAAAAAAAATAAAATTTGGCTTAAAAATCCTTCTAAACTGACTTAATATCTTTTTATATTATATTCCCGCCTGCCAAGGCCTATACTTTCTGCTTTCGAGAAAAATTCACTGGTATCCAAATCGATATCGAGTAGCGCTTTCACTTTATCTTTTCTTGCAAGTTCCTTTCGCTTCCAATCTACTCCCTCTAAAGGCTCTGCTTTATCGACTAAATCAGCCGATGCCGCGTCGATTGACACAATATCCTTAGAAAAAAGAAATCCAATATCCCGAACAACAGGATTCTTTGTATAACCATAACAATCACAATGTGGTGAAATTTCTGTTAAGACATTCAAATATGAAAATCTTTCTATCTTGTCTATTATTGCTTTTGCATAATACAAAGTTTTCTCAACGCATTCCTTTGTATTAGACCACTGAAATTCTATTGCACCATACTTGCAGGCTACAACGCACATTCCGCAACCAATGCAGGTATCCCTGTCTATTTGAGCTACCTCGCCGACAGTTATTGCATTACTCGGACAAACTGCAGTACATGCTCCACAAGCGATACACTTTGAGTCTAAAACGCTCGGTCTTATATCGGAATGAAGAAATAACTTACCTCTGCGTGAAGCCATCCCCATACCTATATTTTTAATCGCTCCGCCGTAACCAAATAACTCATGGAACTTGAAATGAGTTAAAACAAACAGATAATCTATATCTTCAATTATTTTACCTAAATGAGCAGATTCAGCTCCGTAGTCTTTAATTTCAATATCCGTTTCATCCATACCGCGTATACCATCCCCCACTAGAAAAGGAGCATCTACTGCCTTATAAGTAAACCCATTCTTATATGCGTTTTCATGATGGTCAACTGCATTCCATCTCTTACCCCTATAAAGAGAATTACAATCGAACAAAAAAGGTTTTGCTCCGCGTTCTTTTAATTCAGCAACGATAACTTTTACAATTTCAGGTTTTACATAAGACTTATTTCCCAATTCTCCCACGTGTAGCTTAATCCCCGCATAGTCTCCCTTTTTAACATCGTCAAGATATCCTTGTGTTCTTATAAGTTCTTTTACCGCTTCCACAGGAGATTTAGCGGAAATAGGAGAAAAAATTACATCACTCATACTAATCTCGCATCGCGAATTCAGCCCACAGGGGATAATGATCCGAAATACGCCAGGATAACTGATTTTTAGTAAGACCAAGCGTTTTTAATGCCGTTTTCGTAAAATCAAAACTGCCGCCGCGCAGATATTCTAAAGAAAGGGCAGGCGTTCCATCCTTCCCTGTAAACCATGAAATCTGATCATAAAATTTATTTTCTTCGGAAGAACCAAAAATGGTCCGCGGAATTTCATTCATATCATCCGGGACATAAAGACCAGTAGAAACAAATGCATCGTATAATGCGTCTCCATGTCTATCTATATTAAAATCCCCAAGAGTAATAAGATTATGTCCCCATGCATTTATATCTTTTGCCCAATCAGCCAACCACTCAGAAATCGCTTTAAGCTCGGGTACCCTATCCGCCGCTTTCTTTCCGTAAATAACGTGCAAAGTTACAAGAATAAAAGTTTTACTGCCCGATTGAAAGCTAACCGCATAGGGAGTTCGTGCAAATTGTTTATCCAGATTATCCTGTGAAATTCCGGATAGTTTTTCCTGGGGAACCACCAGCTCACAGGCAAGACCGGAAAGTTTTATCCTTCTTGTATCGAATACAAATGCTAAACGCTCACCATTACCCGGTGCACCTTTTGTAACATCAGATAAAATAAGTCCCCAGCTTGGACCCAAAACTTTTAACATATGCCTCAAGGCTTTAAGATTAGCTCTTGTTTCCTGTATCGCTATAACATCGAATCTGGAAACTATTTCAGCAATGCATCTCAATGCATGAAAATCCCGTTTAGGGCTGTCACTACCCACGGCCTTCCATTTTTCTGTCAGATCGCCAAAGGCTCGCAGATTCCAGGTAGCTATGAGTAAATTCTTATCAAGCGCTTTTGCAGGCACAACGCAATCAAGTTCATCTCGCAGGGTTTTTAACTCATCCGCAATTGTCTTGGGAGGAATATCAGTTATTTCAGGCATCTAACCTCCATTTAAATTTAAAATACATCTTAATTTATTTCTTCCTAAAAAGAGGAATCCACATAGGAACTTCATCCATATATCTTTTGTATTCTTCTCCGAAATGTGAAAGCAAAAGTTTTTCTTCGTATCGAGAAATATAATGTAAAAAAGCTATCACAAAAATCCAGACAATCACTGCAGCCAGTGATATACGGAGTATCAAAAGTCCAAGATAAAGCAAAATTTCACTAAGATATATAGGATGTCGTACAACGCCAAAGACACTTTTCCTTATCACACAGGGCACTTCTCTCTTCTCGCCGAATACGATAGAAAGCCCAGTCCATGCAACATAGGCCGAGGTCAACAATATAATTATTCCTAAAGTAATTCTAACTACCGGTAAAAAATGTTCTCCCTGAAAAGTCGAATATTTAAAGAAAAAAGTATCCGTTATCCAGATACCCATAAAAATAATGCAAAATACAATTTGCCCTATATCACCTAAATGGTTTTCTCCAATCAGATCTTCCCTCCCTTCATGTCTTCTTCTGTGCATACCTTTAATCTCCTCCATTGTTTATCTCCCGCATACTATATTATATATTTAACACTTACTACGTCAACCTATTAAACAAATACATCATTAAGGGAATAGATAATAAAGAAAAAAGAAAACTTGAAAGCAAAAACTGGTTTACAACTGTACGGTTTCCGCCATTTCTATCCGCTATTAAAGGAACTGCTGTAACAGGAGGAGTAGAGCTTTCAATAATTAAAATCAAAGCAATATTGTAAGATGGTTTAATTAAAATTATAATCCCCAACATAACAATAGGCATAATCAAATTTTTAAAAATAATAAATTTTATGATTTCGCTCGTGTACAATTGCCCTATCTGCTTAAAATCGATTAATATATTACCACCAAGTATTATCATTAAAAGAGGAATACTCATTGCTCCTACCATCTCTAAACTTGCAATAACAAAAGAAGGAATATATACATTGAATCCTGTAAGTTTTAAAAGTACTGCTAAAACCGTACCAATTAAAACAGGATGAAAAATCTTCCTCCATTGTATTTTTCCCTTCTTCGAAAAAAACAAAAAAGATGTAGTAAAAAAGAAAGAAGCATAAAATATTATGAATAAGAACAAATCAACTATATAATCTGAATTCCTTCCAAACATACCCGCTATGATTGCAAGAGGAACAAAAATCCCATTTTGATAAAAAAGAGAAACACTAAATTCTTTTTTATTTTCTTTTTTTGCAAAAAAAACACCAACCAAAGTTACTATAAAGGCGATAGTCGTAAAGAAAATCCACCACAAAGGCAGCATCCACCAATCTGTTTTAACGTGAGGATTAAAATTATTTATAATGTTCGTAAATACTAAAGCAGGAAGAGCAATATCAAGAGCAAGAGGCGACATAAGAGAAAAAAAATCTTCTTTTACCATTTTTCTGGTAATCATCCATGCACCAATCAGACCTATAAAAAGAAGCATTGCGACAGCCTGAAAAGCAGAAATTAATATATTCATGTATAAAATTATTTCTCGTCTTTTACACTAAATTTCAAAACCCCAATACCTTCAATACCACACTCTACAACATCTCCCCCATTCATCGGCCCTGCGCCTTCCGGGGTACCTGTTGCGATTATATCCAGAGGCTCAAGAGTCATAATATGGGAAAGATAAACAATAAGGTCTTCCACAGAGAATATCATGTTTCGAGTATTACTACTCTGTTTTGTTTCTCCGTTTAATTTCAACCATATTCCTAAGTTGTGGCAATCTATATCTTCTGCGGATATAATTTCAGGTCCAATCGGAGCAAAAGTATCAAAGCCCTTTGCAATATCCCAGGGCATACCCTCCTTCATCTCTTTTGCCTGAATATCTCTTGCTGTTACATCGTTAAAAACGGTAAAACCAATAACATGTTCAAGAGCTTGCTCTTTAGACACTCTCCAGCATCTGTCCTTTATAATAGCTGCAAGTTCCACCTCGTAATCTACCTGTTTTGAGGCCTTGGGCATAATAACAACGTCATTATTACCTATTAATGCAGAAGGCGGTTTCAGGAAAATTTTAGGATCATCTGGCATAGACAATTCAAGTTCATCTATATGTTTCCTGTAATTCTTAGCGACAGCAAGAATTTTTGTAGGTTTCAATTCTATTAAATCGTCTTTGAATTTTAGCTTTACCAGAATTTCCTCCTCTCAAAACAAACTAATTTACCACAGAGAACACAGAGATTATCTTTTAAATTTAACACCCACAACCACCCCAAAACAAACCACTGAGTCCACACAACACCTCACCAGTTTAATTCACCACAGAGCACACAGAGAAAATCTTAATTTATTTTTAAACAATATAACATTCCCACGTATAGTCAAGAGGAACTGAAAACAATGCGTGTTTTCCGGAATAGACGGCAAGCGGTAAGATAAGCAAGGATTAAGGATTAGCAGTAAAGCTTCGAAGAAAAGCATGGATTAAGAAAAAACACTTACCACTTAATCCCTAATCCCTGAACTTCTAACTTGCATTGCTCCTAATCCTACTCCCTCCTTGACTTTTAAATCAAAGCTTTTAAATTCCAATAACCGGAGGTTATTTGAAAGAAAAAATCAGAGTCGCAATTATTTTCGGAGGAAAATCGGCAGAACATGAAATCTCCATCATTTCCGCTAAAAACGTAATCGATGCAATCGACAAAGAAAAATATGAACCCGTTCCGATCGGTATAGATAAAGACGGAAGCTGGTATCTAAACGAACAATCAAAATTTATTCTGGAAAGCAGCAATCCAAAACTCGCAAAAATAAACAAAGCAGATGAAAAAGTAGCTCTTGTACCGATAGATAATTCAAATGAATTAATGAGCATTACAAGCAACGAAAATAAAGGTAAAATCGATGTAGCGTTTCCGATTCTACACGGTACATACGGAGAAGACGGTTCGATCCAGGGTTTACTCAGAATGGCAAATATACCATATGTAGGAGCCGATGTACTTGGCTCTGCAGTAGGCATGGATAAAGATGTTTTAAAGCGGCTTCTACACGATGCAAAAATACCTATTCCTAAATTTGAAGTTTTCGATAAAACAAGTATAAAAAATGCAAGTTTTGAAAAATTAACTGAAAAACTCGGTTCTTCTATGTTTATAAAACCTGCAAATCTGGGTTCTTCGGTAGGAATAAGTAAAGCAAGTACAGAAGAAGAATTTAAGAAAGCAGTCGACGTAGCATTTAATTTCGATAAAAAAATCTTATGCGAAGAATCGGTTAAAGGCAGAGAAATAGAATGTTCAGTACTCGGTAACGAAGAGCCTATCGCCTCTCTTCCGGGAGAAATTATAGTAAACAGTGAATTTTACTCCTATGAAACAAAGTATCTTAACGGCGATGCCGCAACTTTGGAAATCCCAGCTAAACTGCCCGAAGATATTATAAAAAAGATACAGGAATATGCAGTTAAAGCTTTTAAAGTTCTCTGCTGCCAGGGAATGGCTAGGGTAGACTTTTTTCTGCGGGGCGATACTGAAATATTAGTAAACGAAATAAATACAATTCCGGGATTTACAAAAATAAGCATGTATCCCAAACTATGGGAAGCAAGCGGCATACCATATACAGAATTAATAGACAGACTAATTCAACTCGCAATCGAACGGTTTAATAAAGAACAGGAACTAAAGACTACATTCGATGAAATTTAGTATTTAGTACGAAGTCCCTCACTAGAGCTTATAAAGTTATAAGCTTAAATAAATAGGTGAACAAGTATTACGATAGCAGTCTTTGTTTTCCTTCCCTCTAACTTGCATAGCATTGCCTGGTAAACGGATAAACGAGACCTTTGCCGAAGTTTCAATAAGATGAAAAAGACCATTACGTATCATTGCAATAATATTGAAGAAATCTCTAGTCAGTGGTTCACCATACTTTCCTGGCGTAAATTCGCGCTTGCATAATAAATCTGATCTCAAAATAGCGAGTTCCGCCATAGACACGCTTGAAGGCACCGGGTTATCAAAACTCTTTGCCGGGACCTGCAAAAAATCCCCCTGCGAAGACTCTATCCAACTTCTATCAGTGCTGAATGCTTTAACCTTAGAGTACAATTTATCTATATCGACTGCATACATACCTGTCTCTTCCTGCAAATAGGTTAGAAATAACAACATTGCGGAACAATCCTGCAAAAATTCTTCTTGTTGAGTATACGCATCAACTGAACTATGGAATATCTTATTATTCTGATAATTGAGTTCTTTAAGCCGTAGGAAAACTGTTTCCGCTTTTTCAAGAAACTTCGCATCTTCAAGATATCTATAAGCATGAATCAAACCTATGCCTAATAAACAATTCCAGCTGGTTATAACCTTTGTATCAACGAAAGGCTGGCTTCGTGTCTTTCTTGCATCTAATAATTTTCGTTCGATCTCATCAAGAAAAATATTCTTTTTTTTAATTAGATGATTCTTCCCCTCAAGGTTACCTTCCTGGCTCACATCATAAACTTCATCGAATCTATTTAATTCTTCCGGCGTTAAGAGTCTTTTTATCTCTTCCTTCGTCCATAGATAACTAGCCCCCTCTTGATGATCAGTATCGGCATCGATACCACTATAATACAGGCCATTATGCTCAAACGTTTCTTCGAGACACCGGATTATTTTTTCTGCTGCCTTTTTATATTCATCTTTCCTTATCACGTGATAGGCGAGGGAATATACCCACAGCAGGAGGGCCTGATCATATAACATCTTTTCAAAATGCGGGATTACCCATTCCCGGTCAACGCAATAACGAAAAAACCCTCCCTGCATATGGTCGTGAAGCCCGCCAGAAAGCATTTTGTCTAACGTGCGGACGATCATTTCCTGCAGCATGTTATCTTTGGTTACCTCAAAATAATAGAGCATAAATAGCATGGTGGAATGGGGAGGAAATTTCATTCCGGTGCCAAAGCCGGCATGCTCAGAGTCAAACGCATTCCATAGGCTCCTTGTGAGTCGCCCTTCAAATACCTCTGTTGATTCGTATTTTGCTAAAACAAACGGCTCAATCTTATCTCCCTGTTCATCATAAAAATTCTTGATTCTATCTAGGATATCAATAAACGCCGGCATACCATATCTTGCTTCAACCGGAGCATAGGTCACCGCATATATTGGCCGCAATTCTGGTGTGAAAAATATATTAAGCGGCCAGCCACCTCGCCCGGTGAGCGCGGTAATGAAAGCCATTGCATATTGATCAATATCAGGCCTTTGCTCCCGGTCGACTTTGATTGGAACAAAATGAGCGTTTATATAATCTGCGATCTGTTTATTATTGAATGCTTCTTGTGCCATGACGTGGCACCAGTGACAGGTAGAATATCCTATAGAGGCAAAAATAATCTTGTTTTCGGCCAAAGCATAGTCAAGAACATCTTTGCTCCACTCCTGCCACCAAATAGGGTTGGTTTTATGTTGCTGCAAATACGGAGAGATTGCTTTGCTTAAGTTATTCTGCGTAAAGACCATATATCATCATGTTTTGGGTGATTTTCTCAAATATTCTCTTTGTCTAAGATTCAGCAATTCCCTCAACCGGGTTTTATTTTCGTTTTCACCGATGTTACTTTTGATTCTATAGTTGACTTCTTATCAAGGCGGTCATCTAATTTTATTGTTGTTACGACTCGCTTTGCGCCAGCCGAAGTAACTCTTTTATGCATCTTTTCCGCAACATCCAATAATCTTCCTATCGAATCTGCCTCCACAATAGTACCCATGGCAGTCAACTCCGTTTTTATATGTTTCTCCTTCATTAGTACTTCTTCGCATGTAGCAACGTATTGGCTGAGAGATGTGTTTTTCGTTCCGACCGGAATAACGCTAATTTCCATAATAGGCATAAGCGTTACCTCCTTTATTTCTTTACATCACTTAAAGCTATTTTATCCTTATTTTCTTTCGCCTAATTCATGGTCAAGCATGAACAATCCATTTACCGAGTCCTTGATCAGTCTAAGTTTATCAACAATCTGCTTGGCAGAAGCCTCTTCTTCAACCTGCTCATCAATAAACCATTTGAGCATAGACTCGGTAGCGGTATCTCCTTCACTGAGGGACAGTTTAAGCAGATCGTTTATCAGTGAAGTAACCTTGATTTCATGGGCATATACTGCCTCGAAAACCTCAAGCGGCGTCTTCCAACTTGTATCTGCCGCCTTGATGTCGCTCAATGCCACCTCTCCACCCCTCTCCAAAACATAATCGTAGAACTTCATAGCATGTTCATTCTCTTCCTCAGACTGAACTTTCATCCAATTAGCAAAACCTGACCAGTTCTTTGCCTCGAAATAAGCCGCCATAGCCAGATACAAATACGATGAATAAAGCTCGGCATTAATCTGCTTGTTAATTGCCTTTGTTATTTTATCCTTAATTTCCATCTCCACTCCTTTCTGTTTGGTTTTGACTGGTATAATCGGCTTCTGTCAGCAAACCAATTCGCCGCCGATTTTTCTCCTCTACAACATTACTGCAAACATAACATTTATAAAACTCTCCAATATTTTTAACCTTGCCCATCAATCACCTACTCTTTTCGTCATCTGTTAATCTTACCTCACTTCCACCGAAGCATTTGCGTCAAAAGGATTTGTCCTTAATGCTAATGAAAAGAGATACGGATAATCCTGTCTCAAGTGCTTCATGTAATCCAACCACTGCAAAATCAATTCTTTAAATGCTCTTTTTATATCTCCCGACAAATGTTGATAATCAGTTTCCGGCAGTTCCAATAAATCTCGTCTGTGCGCCAATTCATCGGTTAAGTGAAAAACCGCCCATAATAAATTTGTGAATGATTCATGCTCAAGCAGATTAGGATTCTCCAGAAGACTAAGCAAAAAATTCCTTTTGCCAACTAAAAAGTTTTTCAAATCGAGAAGATTGCCTTTCTTGCTATCTATGTTGCTTTCATATTCTTTTATGCTTTTACGCACTCGCATAAACTCTTTATCCGTCCAATCCTTTGTTACGATAAGTTGTTTCCCAATATTGACTAATTCAGGGTCAAACTGAGAAAATTTTTTTATAAGGTCTGCACCTATCTCGCTAAAAAATGTTCCTATTACCATGTTGAGTTTCTTTAAGATCGCGCGCTTTTCTCTATATACTAACAGACGATGCACAACCAACATTACTATCAAAACATACAAAAATAAAAAGGCGATGTCACCGAGAAGAAAGATAAATATATGGTGCAAATCTCTAAAAACCAAATAATGGATGAAATAAAATATTACGGATAAAGTGATCAGAATTAAGGCTAAGATTACCTGCCAATTAAGAAACCGTTTCATAAAGCCCCCTCCCGCAATTAACCAAAAGCTACATTAAGAATCGTCATATATAAAAAACCTATTATGGTTTCCGCCGTGGCTAAATTTGTTCAACCATTGCGCTGAGACACGCAGATTGCTTTCTGCGTAAACATCATAAAAGTATTCCATATTATAATTGCTCTTTTCTTTTATCATATTAATACTATATAGTAATTATTACTATTTGTCAAGGGGGGTTAGATTTTTATTCAAGCAAGTTTAGCATATAGTAGCTCATTTAAAGAACCAGTCCTTGACAACCATTAACTCCATCTATATACTTCTAAGCATAAAGGAGGTTTTTATGAAGTTAATAAAATTATATACAATTCTATCTATTATATTTACATTCGGCTTATCCGGACAAATTGTAATCGATTGGAACGAAGTACCTCATAACGTAGGAGACCTATGGACAAAAAACAATGTGGATACCGTAACAGTTGATCTTGGTACTACAGGCGGTCCGCAGACATGGGACTTTACATCTCAACCTTTGGGTGGTGAGAATAGTTTTACTATAATTACCGAACCCTCTGTAAACCCATATGCAGATTCATTTCCGGACGCAAATCTTGTTTACTGCTCACCCGCAGGTTCCGACACAGTGTATCAATATTATAATCTTAATAGTAATTATTTAGTAATGCTTGGGATGGGAGGAATATCACCCACCACACCTTTTGTATGGGAATACGACCCATCGGATTCGATTCCCTGCCCTCAGAGCTATGGCAACTCTTACAGTTTCTATTATGGGTTTACCGAAGTAGTAAGCCCGGGTAATTACATGGAGTACTATCATTATGGCGTTTCGGAATTCGACGCTTATGGGACGGTTAATATACCTTACGGCAGTTACAGTTGCCTTCGCGCGCGTACTTACGATACCTGCGCCATGACAGTTTACGTTAGCTATATACCTATTTTATACGATACGACAACTTTTATAAATTATCAATTTGTAGCGGAAGATTACGGAGCCGTTGTCTGTGTTAAGAGTGATACAAATGAAACAAATCCGAATTACACAGAAGCCTTTGTTCTTGAGAGACTTACATTATTTTTGAGCGGTATAGAGGATAACGAAAAATTAAAAAACATAGAATGTTCATCCTATCCGGAGTTGTTCTCAGATTATACGATAATCCAATATACCTTACCGAAACAATGCCAGGTCGAATTAACATTTTACGATATGTCCGGAAGAAAGGTAAGTAGTCTGGCTAAAGGTATTCAAGGAAAAGGCAGCTATTCCTACAGATGGTACGGAAATAATGACAGCGGTAAAAAACTCTCCAGCGGAATATATTTTTACCGATTAAAAGCAGGCAATAAAGTACATACAGGTAAAATCGCATTGATGAGATAATATACTTCTAAAATTCCTTAAAAGGGAAAGAAAAGTAGTAACCGGCAGCGGCAGGCTTTTATATTTATCTTATACATCCAATTCTTCTCGTTGCTATAACTATATCATCAAACCAGACAACAGTCGAGTCATCTAAAGAACAGTATTGCTACTAATATAAAAATGTGGGGGACTTTTAACATTGCATCTGCTCCAGTATCAGCGGATTACATTTCCCAATGTTATCTTATCACTATCATTTTCTTTGTATCAGAATCATTGCCTACCGTCATTTTCAGAAAATAAATACCCGAAGGGATATTCTGTGAGTCCCATCTCAAATCGTGAGTACCGACACCCATTTCTCGATTAATCAGCGTAGCCACTTTTTGTCCGAGCATATTAAATACACATAAACTAACATGGGCTCTGTACGATAATTCGAAATTTATATTAGCAATTGAATTAAACGGGTTTGGATGTACCCTTCTTAGTTCGAACCCAACTTGAAATTTTTCTTTATCAGGCAATGCTATGCCGCTTATATCCCCTGTTTGTTTTCCCGGGTGGGCATAGCTGATTCCGTCATACCAACTGCGGCAAACACCTCCTACCAGGGTATTTTCTGTTCCTGTCTGAATTGCTTCATCGTCGATAAAAACTTCCAGGGTGTCACCGGTTCCCAGTTCTACTCTGCCGAGATAAGCCTGATAGAGGAAAGTATTTCCCGCACCCGCTAATACAAGAGCATCTTTATGATAAGTGTCCATCACCTGTTTAGATGCCATTTGTCTGAATATTTGCATACTATCTGGGCGTAGACCCGCTTCAATTCGCCAATCTTCGTCGGGATTCGCCCAGAAATTGGCCCAGACGTCATAAGTTCCAGCTTCGATATTAGTTATTTGAGTTTTAATTACAGGTGCATCTTCTCCACCGGCTTCAGCAGATGTCAGAACGAAACTGCCATTTCCGAAAGTTGTCCGTCGATGCCATAGATTGTCAACCGGTCCCTGATTTGGATCCGGCCCGGTCGCCCCAAGAGGTGAACCATCCGCAAGAAAAGTGTTGGTTGTATCGGCATCCACGTAATTCATCTGTACTATCGAATCCAACGCACATTCTAAGATACCTACAACTGCCGCATCGTAGCTTTGCGCAGAATAATAGGTCCCTCTCCACCACAACAATGCCGTATTATTTTCATCCCACATAGGAACTATGGGGCGGAAATTATCACATTCAGAACGAAAAGTAACGGGAGTCCAATCCCAGGTTGCTCCGCTGTCGGCAGTCACACCTTTAAATATCTCACGAACTCCTAAAAACGTAGAATCGTCTCTGGGATCGTATGGCGTAGAAATGTAGATTGTGTTTGGATCACTGGGATGTAATGCTCCTAAACCTACATAGTCCTGTTCGGAATCATACATTTTCTTTCCTGCATTAACCAAATATGTCGATGTCCAGATTGAATCGTCAAAACGGCAGTATATGAATGCATGATTAGGGTCGGTTGAACTAGCGTCGGTCCTTGCGGAAATTATCGCGGCAATCGTTCCATCTTCGTACCTCATTATATCGTCATTCCAGCAATGAGTCATTGTGTAACTATTCAAAACGGTATTTGCCGCGAAAACGGTTGTAAGATTAGCCGTTGTCGGTATAAAATTGGTATCGTATATACTTGTATCTACTTCCACATCAAAAGAGTTGTATACATTACCGTTTTCTATGTAAGCATGATATATGCTGGTATTATAATTTCGGGGATGGGTTTCCGTAGCGATAAAATCGATACGGTCAACGCCGTTACCCCAGTATTTGTAATAACCTCTGGTATATCCGCCAACCGTACCTCTTGAGAGCTGACCACCGTAGGCCCAGTTGTCTCCCCCATCGTCGGAATACATAAAATTAGGAGCTCCGAGGCCGTGGCCTCGTGCAAAATTATACATTCTTCCTTCTCCGGAGAGATAAAACAAATTCGAATAAGTTGTATTGTAATCTACTCCTCCGGGTCTTTCCGCGTTCCAATCGAATGTCTGCTGAGGTCCCCACGTACCGGCATCATATATCCTGTAATAAGAAATAGTATTGGAGCCATGCAATGCGTAGAAAGAAGTATATTTGCCATCCGGGCGTAAGAGAAACGCAGGTATATTGTGGTCATCACAATATGTATTCATCAATGTGTGTCTTTGCAACAAACGGCTCTGAATATCAAATGTAACAGCTTCGATGAGCCCGTTACGCGGAGGACCTCCCACCCCCTGCTGGCTTCCTACCGAACCAACAACCAATTTCCCACCTGCAGTATCGATAATAGCTCTTTCGTCCTGATACCAGCACCATGCACCATTATCATTAAATTGCATCAAATTACCATCAACAAGATCACCCCAACCAAAAGACGCAATATTCGTTAAAACTAAGAAGATTATAAAATAAAAAGACTTATTTTGTAGAATATTATACTTCAAACCTACACCTCCGATTTATTATAATGTAGTAGAAAACGAACTAAATGTCAATATAAATCGTTAGATCGTTGGACCGTTGGGACGTATTTAGAAAAATGGAAAATTTGGGAAATGAGTAAATGGACACTATTTTACTATTTTGCTATTTTACTGTTTAACTAATTTTCAATTCGAAGCGTTACCCCACTTGACTTTTCTCAAAAATTAAGTATTTTAGAATCAGTAAATGTAGGTTATGGAACCTCAAAATCTCTAGGAATTGAATTGTTTTCTTATTCATTTATCTCCCTTCTGGTTTTGCCGGTTAAATATCTTAATACGTTTTCTGTAAAACGTATTCGCACTTAGTTACATTTACAAAAACATGTAAATATTCAAACCCTAAGGAGGTCAAATGAATATATACGTAGGTAATATTTCGTATCAGCTAACCGAAGAAGAACTTAAGGAAGCTTTTTCTACTTATGGAACAACATCGTCGGTTAAGATTATTAAGGACAAGTACACAGGCGAATCAAGAGGATTTGGATTTGTCGAAATGCCTGAGAAAGCGGAGGCAGAAGCCGCGATAGCCGGTTTAAACGGCAAAGATCTCAAAGGTAAAAATCTTACCGTAAATGAAGCACGTCCTCGTCCGGATCGCTTTAGCGGTGGTCCGAGAGGAAGAAGCGGCGGACGCAGCTACGGTCGTTCTCGCTGGTCAAACTAGAAAGTTATATAATAAAGATATAACTACCAATATATAAGGGGCATCGTTCAACAATATTATATTAATATTGTATGTAACTTTGCCCCCAATATTTTCATTAGTATCTCTTGGGTCGCATTTCGACACTTGATAATTTTTAAACAAAAGATACACCTGGTCTTGATTTATTGAATCCAGTGATTCTATAAATCAGTTATTAGTAAATTCGTGAGTTAGTAGTATTAGGTACCAGATACCTCGTACCTAATTTTTTTTATCTAATAACCGTAATTTTATGAACTTCAGGTTTTTCGTTTTCTATCGAGATAATTTTGAGAAAATATATTCCCGTATTAAACTTTCCGAAATTCATAATACGTTGGCCTCTTTTAATATTTAATTTCTGGCTTTTAACACACCTTCCCGCAATATCTATTATTTCTATAGTTGCTTTTTTGTCAGTGTTTGAGGAAACATTCAAAAAAAGATTATCTACTATTAAGGGACTGGCAGCTCTAATGTAGTTATCATATACTTTTTCTGCTTCTTTCTTTTTCACTTGAGCTGGCTCATCAGAACCATCATCAAAATTTAAATTTAAGAAGGAAGCTCCACTTAAAACACCATTATAATAAAAATAAAAATTCGAACCGGTAGAAAGACCAACTTGGGCTCCATGAATTACATTCGGCATATCAGGATGATATTTGAATGTGGCGACATCACACATACCGTCACCATTGAAATCAGCAA
>CAZGHN010000003.1:0-99969 GCA_964525555.1 uncultured bacterium | reverse complement strand
TGAATGTGGCGACATCACACATACCATCACCATTAAAATCAGCAAAATGCACATCTTTTCTATTACTTTCTTTATCTCCGCTGTCTGTCCACCCTATACTCCAATATGAACCTGCATGAGCTCCATTGTAATAAAAATCAAACTTCTTGCCAGTTGACAAACCAATCTGGACTTTTTTGATAATATCTCCATCATATTTGAATGTGGCGACATCACACATACCATCACCATTAAAATCAGCAAAATGTACATCCTTTCTATTACTTTCTTTATCTCCGCTGTCTGTCCACCCTATACTCCACAACCCTAAACTTTCATTATAAGGATTTCTGTAATTTTCTAAATTCCATCTAAAAAATATTTCCATCGCTTCTGAATAATTCGAAGGATCCCATTCTTCAACCATTCGCTGACGAGGAAATCTACATATCATCTGAGGCTCATACTCGTTAATCACTTCCCATCTGATCGTTTCTTCCTCCAGCTCTAAAGCCCAATCATCGTCGCGATGAAGCATCACCCCAAATACCTTGTTTCCTTGTTCCGTAATTCTTTTGTATTCTTTAACAAAATACTCTAAATTACCCCCTTCTATTTTAGGATAAGTTTCACAGACAATAATATCTATATCGGAATTATCTGCTAACTCCTTCAGATCCAAACCTCGCTGTCTCCCCCATGCACCCCATTTGTGAGAAGAAGGAACAGTAAAATTCGGATCTTCTATATATTCATAAGGAAGGCTCCAATGATGAAGACCAAAATAAAGATTTCCATACCATTCAGGATTATTAGCATTTGCTTCATTTGCAGCTAACGATAAACGATTAATCCAATTATCTATGAATTTTTTTCCTATAAAATTATACCAATGTTCCCAAACCCCTTCAGCCTTGGGCAAATTTACAAATTTCCACCCAGATTGTATTTCTTCTGGAACATTGAATCCCGGATAATAAGCAGTAAGGGTATCTCCGTCTATAACACCATTTGCAACCATCTCCGGTTTATGAACAGGAAATTTATCCACAATATTATTAGACTGATCTCGAACATTATTTAAGATGCAATAATCTCTCCATTGTCCAAGAACAGCATCGCTGTAAACTGCTAAATTCCAATAATCCCAGCGTTTATTATTAGCCGGCCAACAATCAAGATACGGAATAAGGTCTTCATTAAAGAAAAGACCATTTAATAAAGAAACACCATTTAACTTCATTTTATCCCAATACTTACTTTTCCACGCATCAATAAAAACATCCATAGCTTCCGGATCCAAAATATCAAATACCGGATAATCGATTACCGAATCACATTTATTCTCGTGTCGCAGATAAGCAGGCAAAATATGACCTGAAGCATCCATCCTTCTCGCTTGATAATTTTCGATAACATCTGCATCCAATAGCGTATGGACTTCTCTTAAAATACGCCAGGTAGATGTCCACAAATCTATTCCATACTCCTTGGCAACCTCTGCAATTATTTTATGACTGTCTACGGTTTTACCGTAATATTCAAGAATTTCAAATTCAATACCATCAATTTTGTCCTCAAGTCTGCTAAATATAGAATCAGCCTCTCTCCTACTGCAGATAGCTCCCCATTTAGATATATAGTAAGTACCTATACCTTGAACTAAAAGATACCCTTTGGGAACTTCTTTATTTGCGGAATAAGCATTAGTTATCGGAGTTAAAATCCCAAAAAGGAATAAAATAAGACAGGATAAAGATACAATAACTTTTTTATAATTTTTCATAAAATACCTCCGTTCTCAAGGGTTAAACTAATTTTATAAACTTTTCAAACACTAAGATTATACTTTCCATTATATGGGAAAATTATCATCATGTCAATGCGTTTTTTAATAGCTCAAGGTCCTATAGAACGTTAGGATGTTAGAGAGTAAAAAACAAACCAACGATCCAACAAAAGATTGATACTTGCCCCCCCCTTGACTAATCCAAGCAATCTTTTAATTTTATACTATGATTATATGTTCCTATTTAACCATTCAACGATTTAACTGTTTAGCTCTTTATGAAGAAGGTTTATTGGGTTTAGAACAACGAATCCTCTCTGCTCTACTTAAAGTTTAGATAATCTTATGAATAATATTCCTTTACTTATTCAAGGAATTGGTTTGGTACTCGTAACGTTACTTATTCCTATATGGATTTCTCTCTTTAAAAGTGACGAAAAACAATTTGGCAAATTGGATGAGAAAGTTTTAGTTAATCATATATTAGGAGGCAAAGATGTTTTGTATTCTTTAGGATTAATTTTCATCCCACCAGTATTTTGGCAATTAGAGTACTATGGGCTCAGACCCCTAATAATTGTCTCCTCGAGTTTTGGAATATTTGTTCTTTTTAGGAATCTAAGTCGCTCTTTAATTTGGATTAGTGGTGAAAAAACTCAATTAAGACTCAAATTTTTAGCTAATTTAAAAGAATTTGAAAACACTGAAGAAATATGGCATTCTGTTTGGAAGATAGAAAATATAGATAGGGAGAAAGAATACTTAGATACATTTTTTAAAAAGTTGGAAATTTTAATAAGAAACGAAAAAGGCGAACATTTAAACGTATTAAGTGACTACCTCAGAGGCTTTAAAGAAAACTTGGAGAATAGAGATATAAGCAATATTTTATTTAAAAATTATTTTTCCAAACTATTTGATTGGTATCACGCCAGTTGGCTAAAACTTAAAGATTTAAGACATAAAAATTATAATGAAGATCACGAGTGGGAATTAAAAAAGAATTTTATAATTAAAGGTCAAACAGAAGAGATTTTTGAAAAAAACTGGAAGAACTTAATCCAAAAAAATGTATTATATGATTTCATTAAAGAGAAGTTTAAAAATAAGATTGATAAGTGGCGTGATAACAGAAATTTACTTAAAGATATCTTTGGAGATTTTTTGAGTGTATTATTCGAAGAAACAACAGAGAAAAACAGTTATAATATTTGGGATCTAAGTTTTCCTAAAGAATGGCATATCATCAAAGAAAATTGGCAGGAAGGAGATATTGTTCTAAACATTATATGGGAAGAATATTATATGTGGGCTTTTAATCGATTTCATAATTGGGATCCTGAGAAAATCGATCATGCATTATCAATAGTCACAGATAAACTATTCCCAGAGGTTTTTTACTTTACTTGGATAAGAATTTTAATATTCAAATTTACTATAGATAATAATATTAAAGAACGATTTAGGTCTATGTTAGTTCGAAGATGGAGTTTTAGGTTTTCTGGAATATCTAAAGATCTTTATTCTTCAGATATAGAGCAAGGAAAGGGCAAGGATGAATTACAGAGAAAAAAAGCAAACACTTTTGAGTTGGCTTTCAAATTGTTTGGAAACAGTTTTAACGAAAAAATGCTAAATGAATATATAGCGGCTCTAGATGGCTTAGGAGGAGAGCTCGATAAAGATTCTATATATGAAATCCGAAGGTTGGAAACATTGGAAATGTTCAAAGAAATGTTAGAATATAAGAAAAAAAAGGATTAAAGTAGCATCTTGTTTCAAATAAAAATGATAAAATTCAAAAATAGAGAACAGATTTAGAATGAAATATAAAAAGAAATTTAATAAGGATAAGATTAAGGTTAAAAGAGGCACATGGTCTTGTTTTTTGAATCACATTACAGTAGCTATCGCTATAGTTAAATAGTCAAATTGTTAAATAGTTAAATGGTAAAAAAAACAATAAAGCTCTGTACTACCAGAGGTTTAATTTTAGGTACCAGGTACCAGATACAAGGTAACAAATCCTAATAAAAACAACAAATCAATTAAATCTTTTTGTTGTTTCGGCTACATGCCTGCCTTGAAATTTCGCCATAGATAACTCAGTATCCGAGGGATCTCTGGAACCGTCAGCTCCGGCTATAGTAGCGGCACCAAGGGGTGAACCGCCTTTTACTTCAGATATATCCATTAATTCCTGACAGGAATAAGGTAATCCGACAACAATCATGCCTTGGTGAAATAAGGTTGTATGGAACGATTGAATAGTCGTTTCATTACCTCCTCCTACTCCCGTACTCGTAAATACGCTCCCGATTTTCCCAATCAAAGCGCCTTTTGCCCACAGGCCGCCGGTTTGATCGAGAAAATTCCTAATTTGAGCTGCCATATTCCCGAACCTGGTTGGAGTACCGAATATAATCGCATCGTAATTACTCAATTCTTCAATCGTAGCAATTGGCGCTTCCTGGTCCAGCTTAACTCCTGCACTTCTTGCCTGCTCTTCTGGCATAAGTTCCGGAACCCTTTTTATATCTACCTGAACGCCCGGCACCGATTTTGCGCCTTCAGTTACGGCTTTTGCCATAGTTTCCGTGTGTCCGTACATTGAATAATAAAGAACTAATATTTTTTTCATCTTATCCTCCTCTTTCATCCAAATAACCTTTATTCATTTTTCAACCACTTTAGAAACCATTAAAATTATACATTCTTATAGTAAAGACGTTTCTGAATATCTAAAAGTTACATTATCCAAATGTTTTACATGTGAGAAATTAGGTTTTAGTAAAACAAACAAAAATTTTTTATTTGTGTAATTCATGTGATTTGTTGTTGATAAAGAAGCTAGAAGTTGGAAGTTAGAAGTTAGAATAAAACAAAAAATAAAAAAATTTAGTGTTTTTCGTTTGTTTCGTGGTTAAATAAAGTTTTTTTCTTTGTGCTCTTTGTGTCATTTGTGGTAAATGTTTTTTGTTAAATCTTTGACTTTGGACTATGGACGTTGGACTTTAGACTACCCTCCAGGGTTAACATAAACAACCTTCTCCTTCTCCATTATAACAGTACCTTTAGAAAGGCCTTTAGCGCCTCTTACGTATCTTTTAAGGGCATACGAGACAGGAACAGAGGCAGAATGCTTCAATTTGCTGAATTTTGCCGCATAATACGCTGCTTCATGGATATCTTCTATCGGAGGGAATTTATTTTTATCTTTTACCCGAAGAATTGTATGCGAACCAGGAGCGTTTTTAACGTGGAAAAATATGTCATAAGGACGTGCGAAAGAGAAGGTTAGCTCGTGATTTGCCTCGGCGCTTTTGCCGACTAGGACTTTTGAACCTAAAGAAGTGGTAAACACACGGAATTTAGATGGAAAAATTTCGTCTTCGGATTCCTCTTTCTTCTTTCTGAAAAATTCTTTATATTCGGAAAAGTCTTCCGTAATTTTTAATTTATCACGTTTTTTCTTCAGAATTTCGAGTTTTTTTATTATTTTCTTCTTTCTT
The DNA here is from genome assembly GCA_964525555.1 of uncultured bacterium. Classification (GTDB taxonomy): domain Bacteria; phylum Hydrothermota; class UBA3072; order UBA3072; family UBA3072; genus JAFGHJ01. Next base: position 94,689 of record CAZGHN010000003.1, on the reverse strand, counting down.
ATTTCTTCACCTACGGCTTTTCTTTTTTCTTTCCTGTAGAGTTCAAAATAAAATTGTGCGTTTTCCATCGCGGTGAGCGACGGGTTTATTTCTACTTCCAGTTTCTTATCCGCATAATCAAGAATTACTTTATCTCTCGAAAAATCGATAACCCTCTGATAAGTTAGAATGGCGTCTCCCATCTGCTTATAGATAGAAAAATCTTTAGGTTCGCACAACTTTCTTAAAATTTCTTCATTTTTAAGTATTTGTTTTTCTAATTCATCTTCAATAATTCCTTTTAATCTTTTCTTTTCTTCTTCCCTGGTTTTTTTCTCGAAATAGTATACAATAGCATCATTCATAGTAGAAAATTTCCTGCCTTCGGGCAAAGCAAACGGTGAAAGAATATCATCATAGACAGTTGGATTAAACCTCCGCATCGAAAATGCATTAACGAATTCTATACCTTTGAGTTTTAAACTTTTTATAAATCCGACAGTTAACCCGCTAATTTTTTCTCCGTTAATTATCGCGTCTATAAGCTTATCCTCGGAGAGAGTCAAGAGATCTAATCCCTTCGGAGCTGAAGGAACCCTGTATTTTTCTTTTTTTACCCCTTTTAGCGAATTCAATACCTCATCACTTTTAAGAAAAAGACAATCGCTCCTTCTTCCGAAAACCTCGAATATAATTTTAAAACCATCTTCGATATTTATAATCAAGATTCTATCAAGACCAACCTGCTCAATTTGCAAAACTTTTTTGCCTTTAAACAACGAAGAAAAGTATCCCTGTCCTTTAATTTTACAAAAATAAATATATGGCGATCTGCGATTTAAATTAGCGGTTATAAAGTTGTTTTTTACCGCAACCGATATCGATTCGCCCTGGCGAACCACATCATTTATAACGATTTTTCCCTTTAAATCAAGTTCTTTTAGAAGATAATGGAGTACTATCCCCGTAAACATCTTTACATTCCGCGCTTATCTGAGCCACAGATGAACACTGATAAACACAGATAAAAAAATATTTTGTTGTTTAAAAAAAATAAAAGAGTGGGCGTTAGGGGATCCGTGTACATCCGTGTAAATTCGTGGCTAATTGGTCTTTTTTCTTACAGCGAAAAAGGAAACGCCTATAGAAATGAAGTAAAGAAAGAACAACGGTACGGTCGTTATAAGCATTGTGACCATATCGATAGTGGGTGTTATAACCGCCGCAAAAATCAGTATAAAAATTATCGCAAATCTCCAGTTTCTGGCTAGTATTCCTGGAGAAATCACACCTATTTTACTTAATAGAAAGAAAACAACAGGCATTTCGAAAGAAAGACCAAAGCCCGCCAAAATCCATAAAATAAAGCTAAAATATCTCGAAGTCGAAAGAAGAGGTATCATAAAATCCGTTTGAAAAGAAAGAAGCATTTTAAGAATGTATGGTAAGAATATATAATAACCTGTTATTACACCTCCGTAGAAAAAAATAATAAGAGATATTAAAAGAGGGGTAGCAAATCCTCTTTCTTCTTTAGTCAACGCAGGTAAAACAAAAAGATACAACTGATGAAGCATAAAAGGAAGACTGCAGATAAAACCGACCATAAAACTAACTTTTATTCTTATAAATAATGCTTCCTGAGGTGCGAAAAAATAGGTTTTTCCTACATAATCAGTGAAAAGCCTTATTATTTGGGCGGAAAATGGATAAACTATACCGGTTGCTACGGCGAAAAAACAGAGGGAAATAATTACTCTTTTTCTTAAATCCTCTAAATGGCTCCAGAAATCCTCTTGCATTTATTTTTGATGCTTTGTTTTTGCCCAGTAAGCTGCCCCAATCACTCCTGCCTTGTCAGGTAACCTTCCAAGCACTATTTTAACATCTTCAAAAGGTAACGCATAGGTAGGCCTATTCGATTTTATTAAATCAAGAATAATATCCCCTGCTCGCGAAATACCACCACCCAAAACAAAAATATCGGGATCAAAAACTTCCACCAGATTTCTAATCCCTATACCAAGATAAAAACCAAACTCATTCAATGTTTTTATTGCATCCGAATCTCCATTTTTGGCTTTATCGAAAATATCTTTAACGTCACGCTTCTTACCCGAGAGAGACTCATATAGACCAATGATACCGTAACTGCCGATGAAAGCTTCAAGACAGCCTTTCTTACCGCAATGACATAGAGGACCATTAGGGTCTAATACCATATGACCATATTCAGAAGCATAACCGCGACTGCCTGTATATACTCCTCCGTCCTTAACTAATCCGCCACCAATTCCTGTACCGAGAGTTAGACCCATAATAATTCGCGTTCCTCTACCTGCACCAAAAAGAGCTTCCCCGAAGATATAAGCATCAGCGTCATTAAAAACATAAGCTTTACAATGAGCTTCCTCACGTAATTTCTTCTGGAGATCTAACTCTTTAACCGAAGGAAGATTAGGTGGATTATGTACTATACCATCATTAACAAAACCTGGAAAACCTACACCAATAATAGAATCTGACTCAAGTTCATAAGTAGCAATAACATCTAACAGTTCAGATACAACTACATCAGGATTGATCGGGGTTTTTTTAAAATCACTTATTTCACCTTTTAATACCCATCCCGATTTTATACTGGATGAACCAACATCAATCCCCAAAACTTTGTGTTCTGCTTTTATCAAATCTCCTTTCTTCTAAAAAATTGCTTAAATCAATAACAACTTCCGCTTAATTCCCACTATTCTCTTGAACTTTTTCGTTATTATTTTTATTGTTATTTTTATTTTTTGCTATAAGAGCTTTTCTGGAAAGATCAATCTTCCCATCATCTCCTACCCTTTTCACCTTGACCCTGACTTTATCGCCAACAGAAAGAACATCTTCAACTTTATTAACATGATAATGGGCTATTTCACTAATATGTACTAATCCATCTTTCCCACCACCAATTGATACTATGGCGCCAAAAGGAAGAAGTTTCTTTACCTCACCCTCGTAAACTTCTCCAGTTTCGACATCCTTTATAGCTCCTCTAACCATTGATTCTGCCTTTCCAACTGATAATTTATCGTCTCCAAATATAGTAACCATACCTGTTTCATCATCAATTTCAACCTCGGCACCGCTATCTCTAACTATTTTTTTAATAGTTTTACCTGAAGGCCCAATAATTCGACCTATCTTATCAACTGGAACCTCAAAAGTTATTACTCTTGGTGCAAACTCAGAAAGAGAATCTCTTGGAGCAGGAATTGTCTTTTCAAGAATTTCAAGAATCTGTAATCTGCCTTCTTTTGCTATACCTAAAGCTTCCTTAACTATGTCTAAACTCAAATCTTGAATTTTCGTATCAAGTTGTATACCTGTTATGCCCTCGCGAGTTCCTGCAGCTTTGAAATCCATATCGCCCATATGATCCTCATCACCCAGAATATCGGTAAGAAGGCGATATTCCCTGTCTTCCTTAATAAGACCAATCGAAAGACCGGCTACATGTTTTTTCACGGGTATACCTGCATCCATTAAGGCAAGTGAAGAAGCACAAACGGTTGCCATAGAAGATGAACCATTAGATTCAAGGATGTCGGATACAAGTCTGATGGTATAAGGAAAATCTTCTTCTTCAGGAATAACCGGCAATAAAGAATTCTCAGCAAGAATTCCATGTCCTATTTCTCTCCTGCCGGGTCCTCTCATAAAACGTACCTCTCCAACCGAAAAAGGAGGAAAATTATAATGAAGCATAAACCTTTTGAAATCTTCTCCAATCAAATGGTCAATTTTCTGCTCATCCCTTTTAGAACCAAGAGTTACAGCCGACAAACTAACAGTCTCTCCTCTTCTGAATATAGCAGATCCATGAGGTCTTGGTAACGTCTTAATATTACATTCTATAGGTCTGATTTCATCGAGCTTCCTACCGTCAATTCTTATCTCCTGCTTAAGAATCATACTTCTCATAAACTCTTTCTGTTTATCGTCGATAACTTTTTCAACTTGCCACCATTGTTCTTCTTCATATTTTTCCTTTAGATTTTTAAGAATTTCTTTTCTCAAATTCTGTCTTTCTTCTTTGGATTGAGTGTTATTAAGTTTATCGATAAAACTTCCGAATCTTGAGTCAACTTCACGTATTAAATCATCCGGTATAACAGCTGGTTCAAAAAATCTTTTTTGTTTACCGATCTTTTCCACCATTTTCCTCTGAAACTGTACTATTTTCTGTATCTCTCTATGCGCTACTTCAATTCCGGAATAAACAGTATCTTCATCTACATCATCCATTTTTCCTTCAATCATAGTAACAGCAGTTGAAGTACCGGCAACAACCATATCCATTTTACTCACAGCAAGTTGTTCTACCGTAGGATTAATTATAAATTGACCGTCAACCAGGCCAACCTTAACAGCTCCCAGAGGACCATTGAAGGGAATATCTGAAATCGAAAGCGCGGCAGATGCCCCGGAAACAGCCAAGGGGTGTGTATCATTTTCCTGGTCATGCGAAAGTACCATAACAACTAACTGAGTCTCGTTCGTATATCCATCAGGAATAAGTGGTCTAATCGGCCTATCCACCAATCTGGAAATTAAAATTTCCTTCTCAGAAGGTTTCCCTTCTCTCTTGAAAAATCCTCCGGGTATTTTACCCGCAGAATATGTTCTTTCTAAGTAATCAACAACAAGGGGAAGAAAAGACACTCCCTCTTTAGCTTCATCTGCCGAACAAGCAGTAGCAAGTACAATAGTACCACCTATAGAGACCATTACGGCACCGGACGATTGTTTCGCTATATCACCGGTTTGAAAACAGAGCTCTTTATCTCCGATTACTAATGAATCTGTAAATTCCATAAATATACCCCTTACACCCTACACTCTAATATCCAATGCTTTTACAACTTCATTGAATCTCTTATAATCCTTTCTTCGAAGATAATTTAGTAGTCTTTTCCTCTTCGAAGCCATATTTAACAATCCTCTTTGAGAATGAAAATCTTTCTTATGCTCTTTTAAATGTCCAGTAAGTTCTTTTATAGTCTCTGACATTAAAGCAATTTGCACTTCAGGCGAACCTGTATCTTTATCATGTCTTCCAAATTTCTTAATCAATTCTTGCTTTTTCTTAGTTGTGATTCCCATTTATAAACCTCCTTAAGACTTTTTAACGTTTCTTCTTTACTTCTCCCAATATTTTCCTTTAAAGATTGCTCAGATGAAAAAACCTTCTTATTTCTTATCAAGGAATAAACAAAACACTTAATTTCTTCTCCATATATGTCTTTCGAAAAACCCATAATATGAACTTCTACTTTTATATGATTTATGCCAAGAGTAGGAGATGAACCGATATAAAGCATTGCCGGAAAAGTTTCTCCATTAACTTCGACTATTGAAGAATATAATCCTTCAATAGGCAACAATTTGTAATCGGAAAGTATATCAATATTAGCAGTAGGATAACCAAGCGAAGCTCCTAATCCATCTCCTTTAATTACTTTTCCTTCAATTAAATAAGGATGCCCTAGCATTTTATTAGCAAAATCAATTCTTCCTGATTTTAATGATTTTCTAATCTCAGAACTTTTAACCGGTCTATTATCCACCTTTACTTCAGGAAAAACCACTACATCAAATCCGGATTTTTCTCCTATTTCCTTTAAAAACATGGCATTTCCTTTTCTATCCTTTCCAAAATGATGATCAAATCCTATTATAACTCCATCTGGTTTCATTTTTTCTACTATAACTTTTTGCACGAAAACTTCTGGAGGCATTTTAAATATTTCTGAATTGAAATTAAGGACAATTATTTTTTCTACTGAATAATTTCTCAATAAAGATATCTTTTCATTTAAAGTGGTTAACAAAAAAGGTCCCTGTATTTTTTTAAAGTAAACTAAAGGATGCGGTTCATAGGTAAGAATTGAAACATTTTCTCTCTTGCTACCCTCCTCAATTAATCGTTGATGCCCAAGATGAACACCGTCAAAATTTCCCATTACCAGGAAACCGGATATCGTATTAAGTTCATCTAAATTATTTACTACAGAATACTTTAATTGGTTGGACTGCATAAGTTTCACCTTTACCTATACCCAAAAGATTACCTCTATTATCTCTAACTTGATATAAACCTTTAGGATAGAACCCTCGTACTTTTCCTCCATGAACAAAATCCCATATACCGTCTTCTCTAAGAGTAATTACTTTTAAATGCGGAAGCGCTTTCCTAAACTCAATTGTTTGAAAGTTTCCGTCCTTAACATCAGAAATTTTCCAGGACTCATCAAGAGCATATGGACCTACTCTAATACGCTTCAATTCACATAAATGCGCTCCGCATCCAAGAACTTCACCAATATCTCTAGCTAAAGAACGCATATATGTACCCCGATGAGCCAAACACCTGAATTTTATGAAAGGAGATGAAAAATCAAGCAACTCAATCTCTTCCACCAGAACCTCTCTATCAGGTAAACGCTCAACTTTTTCTCCTTTTCTTGCTTTATTATATAATCTTTCCCCGCCTCTTTTAACAGCACTATAAAGCGGCACAACTTGATTAAAAGAACCTACAAATTGCGAAAAGGCTTCCTTTATTTCCTTTTCAGATAATTCGGGTACTTCTTTTTCTTGTATAATCTTGCCATCGGGGTCATCTGTATCAGTAACTACACCTAATTTTATTGTACCAATATATTCTTTCTCATCCCCAATGTAATCCATTAATTTTGTTGCTTTACCAAAAAGAATTAATATTAAACCTTCGGCAAAAGGATCCAGGGTACCACCGTGGCCAGCTTTTTTCAACGACAAAAGAGCCTTAACTTTGTTTAAAAGTTCAGTTGTTCTCATTCCCGGAGGTTTATTTACTAAAATTAGCCCATCAGAAGGAATATTGAGCTGAGATTCTGTAGTTTGCTGTTTCAAAATCATAGATCTCTTGATCAACGGAAAGATCAAAACGGAATTTATTGTATTGAAATCCTGCGCCAAAAGTCGGACCTTCCCTCTGGCCAACTCTATCCAAGAAATAACCGAATCTTAACGAAAATAAATCGTTAATTGTATATTCCATTCCTCCCGCCTTCCAAGAATCCCTCCACATTTCTTTAAAGTTTGTGTATTCAACACCTATAAGAATTTTAATTAAATCCATGTTTAGATTTAATTTATGAGCTTTTGTTTCAAGAATAGCAAATGAAAGTCCTAATCTTAGTGTTCTTGGAAGCGGATCTGATTCTCCATTTTCTATATAACTGATTTCCGGTCCAAAATTTTGCAGTGAAGCTCCAATTCTAAGCGTTTTAAGCCACTCTTCACCTATAAAATTATTCCAAACGTAGAATAAAGAGACATCCGCAGCCCAAGCTTGTCCACTTCCACCTGCACCTGAAATTCCAAGATAATCTCTAATTACATTTTCTGGTGCCAGGAATGAATAGATATACTTCATTCCAAATCCTAAACCCAAATTATCAGACACGGCAAGAGAAGCTCCCAACTTAAAAGCAACATCATAGGTCGTCCAGGAAGCTTCAACCGGAGAAGGATCCTCAGGGTCGGTTCCAAGAGTAGTCTCGCCGGTTGTAAGATAAGTCACTGCAAAATTGACATTTAAATCTTTACCTATAGGCATTAAAAAGGTAAGATATTCATAATACATACCCGGATATAACCCAGGTAACCAGTTAGCATGCTGAAGCCCTATCTGTTTTTCACTCTCGAATGCTAAAGCTGCGTCATTATAATAAGTAGAAAAAACATCTCCTTCAGAAGCCGTAAAAGCCCCTGCCATTGAAGTGGCTCGAGCACCAGGAAAAATCATCATAAAAACAGCTCCAGCTTCAAGTGAACTACCAACCAAAGCCAAAGGGAATATTATTATTAGAATTACTAATGAAAAAACTAGTTTCCTCATTATCAATCCTCCTTTAAAATTTAATTCGTTCAAAACCTTGTTCTCAGGGATAAGATAATATAAAACCCAATAAAGTCAACCCCAAGCTTATATATTCCTTGCCTTTTAACAATAAACAACTTCATCATCGTAGCATAAATATCTAATTTAAAAAAATACATAAATAATAAAGGAGGTATTTGGCTTTTTATACGTTATTGCCTTACCCCTCCTATTTTTAATTTATCTCTACTAACTAATCCCTACTGTATACTAATTCAGTTATAAAGACAAGAAAAAACAGCTTAAAGTTCCATTATTTAACCAACATCCAGAAACTCAGATTTTTCTCTAATTCTATTAATTTCTTCCAAAAAATCGTCCTCAATATGTTTTTTAAATACTTCTTTAACTACATTCCGTACCAAACCAACCATATTTCGCATCTTTAACGGATCGAAAAATTTAAAATCCGGAAAACCATGCTGTTTTATACCAAAAAATTCACCTGTACCCCGTAAAGTTAAATCAACCTCAGATAACTTAAAGCCAGAGGAAATCTTTTCAAGGGTTCTAAGTCGCAATTTAGCTTTATCAGTAATACTTTTCTCTTCCGCAATCATTATAAAATATGATTTTTCACCCCCTCTTCCAATTCTTCCCCTCAATTGATGAAGCTGTGCAAGTCCGAATCTATCAGCATTTTCTACCACCATTATATTAGCTTCAGGAACATCAATACCAACTTCAATAACAGTTGTTGCGATTAAAACATCAAATTCTTTACCTTTAAAACCTCTCATTATTTCTTCTTTCTTATCACTTTTCATTCTACCGTGCAGAATAGCAACTCTTGTCTTTGAAAAAAATTTTTCCTTTATATTTTCTGCCTCTTGTTCTATTGATCGTAAATCTAAACTTTCAGATTCTTCAATAAGAGAAAACACAATATAAGCCTTACAATTACCTTTATTTACCTTTTTTTTAATCCAATGATAGACTTCCGCTCTTTTTTTAGATTTTTTTACCCATTTAGTTATAGAAGATATTCTTCCCGGCGGCATCGTTTCGATAGAAGAAACATCTAACTCACCGTAAACGCTGAGAGCCAAAGTTCTGGGAATAGGTGTAGCTGACATAACAAGAACATTAGGTTTACCTTTTCTCATTATCCGGGCTCTCTGATTAACACCAAAACGATGTTGCTCATCAATCACAACCAAACCTAAATAAGGTATTTGAACGTCTTCTTCAAGCAAAGCATGCGTACCCAAAATAATCCCTCGTTTTTTTGTGATTTCTTTTAAAATATTACTTCGTTTACTCTGTTTCATATTGCCTACTATAAGCCATAAAGGTACAGCCAAAGAAGACAAAAACTTGCTAATTACTACAAAATGCTGATAAGCTAGCACCTCAGTAGGAACCATAAAAGCTACATTAAATTTATTACTGACAGCTATTAGCATCGCGGCTATAGCAACAACTGTTTTCCCGGAACCAACATCTCCCTGAAGAAGTCTATTCATAGGATAAGACTCTGCAAAATCTCTTTTGATTTCGGAAAGTGCTTTACTTTGAGAGGCAGTAAATCTAAACGGTAAAGATTTAATAAAATTTCTTTCTAAAGAAGAATTACAATCAAAAGAAATGCCTTCTTCCTCACGTATTTTAGTTCTTTCAAGTGCAAGAAATAATTGAAGATAAAAGAGTTCATCAAAAGCTAATCTTTCTCTTGATTTACTCAAAATATCTTTATTTTCTGGAAAATGAAGATTATATAATGCTTCATCTAAAGAAACCAAATTAAATTTCTTTTTTAAATCCAAAGATAATGGGTCTTCAATTTTATCCGATAAGTTTTGAAGAATATAGCTCACAGTCCTTCGCATAAATCTTTGCCCAATATCTTTAGTTAAAGGATAAATCGGAATAATTCTTCCGGTATGAATCAACTCTGTTTCTTCTTCGCTTAAAAATTCATAATCAGGATTTGAAATATAAATACCATTGAAGAATTCGACCTTTCCGCTAAAAAACAGAGAATCTCCTTTATGAAATCTTTCCTTTACCCAGGATTGATTAAACCATCTTCCAACTATAATACCTGTACCGTCATAAAGGGCAACATCCGAGAGAAGTTTACCTTTTCGAGTCCTTCTGGAATTAACTGAAACAACCTTCCCCTCTATTGTAACTTCATCATTAAGCCTTACATCCCTTATCGGCTTAATTATACTTCTATCTAAATATCTTCTAGGAGAAAGATAAAGAAAATCCTTTACCGTAATTATATTTAACGCGGAGAGCAATTCCGCTTTTTTCGGACCAACACCTTTAACCCATTTAATAGAATCAGAAATTCGTAAGGACAATATTTAAAATTTAAAGGGGCTCTGAATCTAAGCCCCTTTAATATCAAAAAATTTCCTTTTAATCTTCCAGTTTAAAGATAACAGGATAGGAAAGCCTAACAGCCACAGGTTTATCCCTCTGCATAGCCGGACTAAACTTTAATTGATACGCTTTCTCTACGGCTATCTTATCAATAGCAGGATATAAAGGCTTTGTCACTATAACCTTTCTGACTGTTCCCTTTTTATCTATCCATAATTCAAGAAAAAGTGTACCCTCTATCATCAGTTTTCTAGCTATTTCTGGATATATATTATACATTATTTTCTGATTCAAGGCTTTGGGAGCTACTTCATAAGCGACAAACTTAGGTGGAGCGAATTCCACATCGGCTTCCTTCTTTTCTAATCCTGTAAAATCTGTTTTTTCTATAGTTTCCGCCTCTACTTCTTCATCGCTTTTAGCAGCAACAGGCATTTTTGGTTTTGGTGGCGGTGGCGGCTTCACAATGTTCTGAAGTTGGGGAGGCAATTTATCAACTCTTATCGCTCTTGTAATTTTAGGTTCATACGGCTGATTTTTTATCTCGGGAATAAAGATAAAGCCAAGAATCAATAACACAAGCGTAATCAAGAAACCCACCCTTATATGAAGCGGATACTGTTTTCTCAAATCTGTAGTTTTTTCGTTCATATCATCCCCTTTTCTTTCTTGCAGCAAGATGAATCCTTAAAACGGAAGCATCTACAAATTCATTTAACACATTTTCTACAAGCTTATATCCGGTAGCTTCATCACATTTAACAGAAACAATAATATCCGGGTTTATTTGTCTCTTTCTCATCATTATATCAGATATTCTATCTGTAGCAATCAGGGCATCATCAATAGAAACCAGCCCGTTCTTCGCAATCCAGATATGAGTCAAGTTCTTAGCCGGCATTTTTTCAGCAGCTTCAACCTGAGGAATAATAACTTTAAGACCTGTTTCTGCCCTGAAAGTAGTTGTAACCATAAAGAATATCAAAAGGAGAAAAGCTATATCCGCCATCGAGGCAGTTGGTATCGTAGCTTGTACTTTTTCCTTCTGTAATTTCATAATTAATACCTCACTCTTCGGAAGAAGGAGCTAAAGAGTACCTTTCAGCATCTGCTAATCTAAGCTTATCTAAAGCGTTTACCATATACTGATATTGTGCTTCAGGGTGAGTTTTTATGGAAAAAATTGCGTCTTTATTTTCCGCAAGAATTTTCTTGACCTCATCCACTAATTGATCCTGACTAACAGACACACCGTTAAGTCTAAGCTCTCCTTTTTCTTCAACATATATCCTTTGAATATTTTCAGATTTAACTTTCACTTCTTGCCCTTTTTCCGGCAGCATAATTTGCAAACCGACTTCATTGGCGAACACAGTTGTAACCATAAAGAATATCAATAGAAGAAAAGCTATATCCGCCATTGAGGCAGTTGGTATTTCAGCGGCTTTTGTTTTCTTCTCGCGGAGTTTCACTTACGCCTCCAATAAAGCATCCATTAAAGTTGCCGCAGCTTCCTCCATCGATCGAGCAAAAGAATTCACTTTCTGAGTAAAAAACGCATGGGCACCCGAAATCGGAATAGCTATTGATAATCCGGCTGCAGTGGTAATGAGAGCTTCCGATATACCTGATGCAACTAAAGTAGCTTCCACTGTACCAGCAAGAGCTATAGCAGTAAAAGCATTTATCATACCTGAAACAGTTCCAAGGAATCCTATCATTGGAGCAATATTGGTAATAGAAGCAAGAATTAACATACCTCTATCAAGAAAAGCCAATTCAGCTGTAGCGTATCTTGTCATTACCTCTTCAAAAACTTGCTTATCTTTAGATTTTTTATCATGTTCTTTATATTTCTCAATTACAGGCCCTAAAACACGAGATGCAGGAGAAGGAAATTGACGACAATATTCAATAGCTGTAGAAGCTCCATCCTTTTTGAATACTTCTATAAGTTCTTCGGCAAAGTCTTCAGGATCAACTCTAAGACGAGCAAAAGTTATCACTCTCTCGATAATGTAGGCGAATCCAATAATCGCGCAGAAAAGCAGTGGCCACATAGCCCACTTACCTTGCTGGAATAGTTCAATAGCACCTTGCATATAACCTCCTTTTATGATTGCTATTATTTAACCCTTTATTATAAAAAAAAATATTAATTTCCAAAATTTATCTGGAAATCCAACGGTAATATACAGTAATTCCTATAAGTGTCAAGAGGGCGGACCCTAGAATTGCAGAAGCTTCTAACAAATTAGCACTTAACATTCCCTTAATTAACGGAAAGAGATCAGCAGGATCAGCTATAGATAGATTTTTACCGAAGTATAGAATTCTGTAAAAATGGATTACTGCAGATAAAACCAGGAAAATAGAACCCATTACAGGTAAAACCCATATGCCCTTTTTCTCTATAAGAGGGAGTAGTCTTTTAATTATCAAGCCATATACATAAAGAGACAAAGTAAAAATGAGGATACCAACAGCAAAAAGAATCTCGAAAAGGAAATCCACTCTCATCTGAAACCTCCTCTTCTAGGACTCACTACCTTTCTAAATCTCAAAGCTCCCATTAATGACAAAATACCTGAAATAAAGAATAAAGAATATGCCATTCTCGCAGTATTCATTGGCATTTTCAAATTGCCTTGAAAAACTGACAATAATTGCAAAATTGCGTAGACCAAAATACCTGATGGAGCTACAATAATAAATTGCCATTCTGTTTTTTTTCTTAGAACTCTCTCGTATCTCTTAGCAACTATTCCAAAAAGAACAAACGTAATCCATAAAAAACCAGCTGCTGCAATCATTATCCAACTATTCAAAGAAGCCATCTTAATAATTTCTTCCGGTAAGGAACCTAATAATAATGTTAATAAACTCATCCTACCTCCTCTATCTTCTTCAAAATATCTTCATTTAATTTCTTTGCTTTCGTAGGTCCAATAATCAAAGACGCAGCATCTTTAAGAGACCGCGCAATTCCCAAAACTTGATCTTTGGTTGGCTTGCTTTTATCAATTCCACTATCTTCTATCACATTAGATACTATATCTAAAGAAAAATCACCTAAATAATTACCAGCTATTTCTTCAATAGAATCTAAAACTTTTGTACTAAGAATTTCTTTTTTGACAACAACTTCTTTTACTTCTTCTATTTCCTCTTCGGGCTCTTTTATCTCGACCTTTTCTACTGCCTTAGGCTCTACCTCTTCACGAATCACTTTCTTTTCTTCTACTACTTTTTCCTCTACCTCTACCTCTTTTTTCTTTACTTCTTCTACTTTTTCCTCTATTATTTCTGGTTCTTTTTCCTTTTCAATTATAGCTCTTTCAATTTTCTCTTCTTTTACTTTCGTTGATGGTTTCAAAACACTTCCTTTCTCATAAATATACTTCAAAATATTTTCAATATTTTCGTCTTTTTTAGTGACTAAACCTAAAAAACTATTCTTATAATAAACTATAACTACCTTTTTATCGCTGCCCTTAACTATCAGCTGCCTAAAAGGCAATGCTCCTATTGCATCAAAAGTTTGAGTCAACACTAGATTAATTCTATCTAAAACTTCTTTTCCATCATCGAGTTTTCCGACAAATTCTTTTGGCTCACCTAGATTAAAGGTTGCTTCTAGATTAAACTCATCTTTCAGTTCTTCTATAAAACTTGCCATTATTTATTCTTCTCGCTAATTTCGCTAATAACTTTTTGGACAATTATTTTTGTCTGCTGTTTTCCGAACTCACTCAGAGCTTTTTTAACAATAAAGTCTAATAACAATTTCATAAATTTATTTATTTCATCTCTACTTAAACCCTCAATATCGACATCTACCGACAATTCTAACCCTTTCAGTTTAATAAAATTCTTTACATTCCCTTCCTTAGAAAGAGCAGAAAGACCACTTGAAATATATCCTTTCCACATCTCAGGGTCTGAATCTTTAACGAATTCCCTTAACAACATATTCAATTGCTCAGCTCTTTCATTAAAGAGTTTACCTATACCAGAATCAATACCTTTTTTCATATCCCCAAGACTAACTATAATCTCGTCTTCAATCTCTTCAGTATTTTTTTCTAATACAAGACCCAAATAATTTTTGCTAAATGGCATAATAACAATAGTTTCTCTTCCTACCCCTTTGATCGATTCTATAGCTCCAATCTTACAAGCTTCAGCCATAATTTCTGCAGCTGAACCGGTGAAAGCAACCAGATCATCAATATTTCCAGGTGTTATTCCTCCACTTTTTAGAATTGACCCGTCCTCGGACGATACCAGAGCGAATCCCTTCACATCAGGTACTTTCATTAACTCATCCAACGGTAAATCAGGACTCATTCTTTATTTCCTTCATTTTTTTATTGACAAGTAGTTTCCCAAGTGCTTTTGTAGCTTTTTTCTCGATAGAATTGATTATCTCTGAAAAAAAATCCTTTGTCTTCCCAAGATCTAAAGAGAATTTTTTATTATTAACTTCCAGACTTTTTCCATTGAAAGAAACAGAATCTTTCAAATCATATTTTTCAATCATGCCATCAATTCCTTCAAGCCATGGGCCTTCACCAAAAACTTTTAAGAAAAGATTTATTTTCTTAAGACCCTCTTCCAGTACTCTCTTTTTTTCTTCAGGATCATATAGCAAGGATTCTTTGAATAACCAGGATAATGCTTTCAGTGTATCCAGTTCCGGAAGCGGACTTAAGCTAATGATTTCGGAAAGTTTTTTCTTACCGTCGGCTAAAATTAATACTTTCCATTCATCTTTTTTTAAAGCTATTTTATCCCCCTCTGGTGTTTTAGAAGATTTCTCAGGAACAATTGTCCCTGGAGGAAGATCCTTTTTAAATTCCTCAAGCTGAGCCTCTCTTGTCTCCATCTCATCTATCAATTCTGCAAGTGGCTGAAAAATGGTATTTACGGCAGGTTTCTCATCGGGCTGAAAAACGAATTTGCCCTCTTTTTTCATCCCTATTGAAAAGAATGCTTCCAAGCCTTCCAACTTATCCATTTCAGCATGTAAGACTTTACCATCCGAAACGTAAACGTTGCCCTCCTCTTTAATAATTAAACGGCCAGTCTTTTTAAACCTCGAGAGCAAATAAAATATCTCCTTTATGGAGAAATATAATAAATCCCCCTCTATAGCAACATCCTTCATATTTGTATATTATTGAAAATATAACGATTGTCAAGACTTTATACACTTAGCCATTAGCTTTTGGCTCTTAGCAATTAGTAATATTTTTTTAAAATTTTTGCATTCTTTAAATATAAAATTAGTTGCAAAAAGCGAATAACTTATTATAAAACTATCGTTTCCTTAATGAGTTTCTTGTCTCTAATACGCCTAATATTGAGAACCTGAACTTCAGGGATGGTTCTAACTTCACCACTTTCTATTATTTCTGCAATTGATAAACCCGCAGCCGGTGCTTCCATAGCACCATGCCCGCTGAACCCGGTACATATAAATAATTTTTCAAAATCAGGATGCTCCCCTATTAAAGCGTTATGATCCTCAGTGTTAACCGCGTATAATCCTCCCCACATATTTTGAATTCGACAATACTCTGAACCCGGAATCCTTATTTGTAAATAAAGATTCATAAAATCTTCATAATAAGATCTAACCGGTTCCGTATCAAAACCAGGAAGTTGTTTTTCATCTGCTCTTCCTGTAACCAGATTATCCCCTTCTGGTCTAAAATAAACACCGTTATCAATAATAGTCAAAGGAACCCTGCTATAATCTTTTCCGTTTAAAGGAGATAAAACGACATATAAAACGCGTTTTATGGGAACAACGGGTATAGATATTTCGTCCGGAACTGCGGAATTATCTAATATCTGCCTCGACCATGCTCCCGCAGTTAATAGAACCTTATCGGAGAGGATCTCTTCCCCATCGAGACAAATAACACCCCTAATTTTTCCCTTTTCAATTATTATTTTTTTTACCTCTTTATTCAATTTTATATTAACCTGTCTGGAGTATCTTTCTTTGGATAAATCAAAATACGTCTGGGCCGGCGTTGTAGCATTAAATATCGCACAATCTTTACCAAAAAGTCCTCCAATGATAGGAGAAACAGAAACGGTTTTCAATATATCTTTTTGAAGATGATTAAGGTCTGACCTAAAATCCGGTACAAAACGTCCAATATCTTCAGGAGATATCAATTCTACATTAACCCCTGCTTTATCCCACACCGGTTTGAAATCTACAATAGATTGCCAATTTTTTTCATAGTAAGTAAAAAGATATCCGTTTTGTTCGAATCCAATCGAAATTCCAAAGTTTTTCTTGAAGTTTTTAAAATGTTCAATAGAATAAGAAGTCATCTTTAAATTTACTTCCGTAGACCATATATTTCTCATTCCACCTGCACAAAGAGAAGTGGACTCCTGAGCAAGAGCGTTATTTTTTTCCAATACTAAAATTTTTCCTTTATACCCTTTCTCAAGAAGATGATATAAGGCTGACCCCCCTATAATACCACCACCCACAATAATGATATCCTGCATTATTCCTCCGAATATTTTTATTATCCACTTGCAAAATCCATAATTATCTTTATTATAAAAAAGCTTTTAATTAATAATAAAGAAACTAACTTAGTCAAGTGTAAAAGCTTTTAAGAGGATATTATGAATAATGATATTAAAATATCAAAATCAATAAAATTAAAAAACATTTCCGAAATAGCGCTTAACGTAGGCCTTAGGAGAGAAGATTTAGAATTATATGGAGACAATAAAGCCAAAATTAAAATTAAATCCCAAAAAAGTAAACAGGGAAGTAAAAACAGTAAATTAATATTAGTTTCCGCAATTACTCCGACTCCCGCGGGAGAAGGAAAAACTACAATTTCCATAGGATTGTCGCTGGGTTTAAACAAACTTGGAAAATCTTCAATAGTGACTCTAAGAGAACCTTCACTCGGACCCTTATTTGGAAGAAAAGGAGGCGCAACAGGCGGCGGTTACGCTCAAGTGCTTCCTATGGAAGAAATTAATATGCATTTCACAGGTGATATGCGTGCTGTAGAAAGCGCTCATAACTTGATCGCTGCAGTTGTAGACAATCACATATACCATAGAAAAGAGCCGAGAATTGACCCAAGAAAAACAAAATGGTGCAGAGTAATAGATATGAACGATCGCTCTTTGAGGGATATTGTAATAGGTCTTGGAGGTAGAATTCATGGTATTCCAAGAGAATCTTCTTTCCAAATTACTGCTTCCTCTGAAATTATGGCTATTTTATGTCTTGCTGAAGATTATGACGAACTAAAAGAAATGCTTTCAAATATTTTATTGGGTTTCACCTACGATGAACAACCTGTTTATCTAAAAGACTTAAAAATTGAAGGAGCAACTACTGCTCTTTTAAAAGATGCATTAAAACCAAACTTAGTGCAGACAACAGAAAACACTCCTGCCATCGTACACGGAGGACCCTTTGCTAACATCGCACAAGGTACATGTTCAGTTCTTTCTATGAAATTGGGCCTTAAATTCTGCGAGTACGTAATAACTGAAGCTGGTTTCGGATTTGATCTGGGTGCAGAAAAATTTTTCGACATCGTTGCAAGAAAATCAGGTCTTAACCCCCAGGCAGTCGTTCTTGTTGCGACCACAAGAGCATTAAAAAACCACGGCGGAAAAGACTTAAAAAATATTAAAGAAGAAGACCCAAAAGCAGTAAAAAATGGGTTGCCGAATCTCGAAAAACATCTTGAAAACATCAACAAATTTGGCGTTCCCGCAATAGTTGCAATAAACAGATTCGTTTCCGATACGAATTCGGAGATCGAAGTTATAAAAGAATTTACCAACTCAAAGGGAGTAGAATCAGCAATTGTTGAGGTACATAAAAAAGGCGGAAAAGGGGCTTTAGAATTAGCAGAAAAAGTAATTGATAAATCTTCCAAAAAAAGAAGTTTTAAACCCCTATATTCTCTTAAGGAATCGGTAAAAAGAAAAATCGAAATTGTATCAAGAGAAATTTATGGCGCTGCTGCAATAGAGTTTACAAAAGAGGGACAAGCCGACCTTGAGTTAATTGAAAAACTGGGTTTAGAGAAGCTACCTATTTGCATTGCAAAAACTCAAAAATCTCTTTCCGATGACCCAAAACTATTATGTAGACCCGAAGATTTTATAGTAACCGTAAAAAGAATAGAAATTTCAAAAGGCGCCGGTTTCCTAATACCAATAACAGGAGATATTCTTCTCATGCCGGGTTTACCAAAGAATCCCGCAGCTGAAAATATCGATATTGACGCTAAAGGTAATATAACGGGACTCTTTTAACCCCTAACAACCCACCCCTATCAAATTCAAAAATTAAATATTAAATAACAAAATCACAAATCAAATTTCAAAAATAAAAAAGCCGTGAAATATATAATAGTCCACGGCTTTCATATAAGCATTAATTAGCTTTTACTCTTTCTCGACTTCCTTTTTACATTCTTCCTTCGCCTCTTTTATTTCTCCTTCGGCCTCTTTAACCTTCTCTTTAACCTCTTCCTTCGCTTCTTTTATTTCTTCTTCGGCCTCTTCGACTTCCGCAGCTTCTTCTTCCATCTCAGCTGCCTTTATTTCGAATTCAGCCTTTCCTAATACTTTACCGTCTTCTGTAACTACTTCAACGTGCCCTTTACCTAAACTCATGCCAAGCGTCTTTGAACTCCATGTACGCCAGGAAGCAGACTTGATCGGTAAATTTACACTCGCTACTTGCTCACCGCCCATATACCATACATGATTTACAGATGTAGTATCTGCGGCTCCGACAATTTTCGTAAAGCAGTATACTTTTTCCAAATCGTTAGAAAAAACCGTACCAGCACCTGAAGGCTCCCTATCCTCGATAGCAGTACAAATCTGGATATCTTCCAGTGTCAATGTAGGTGCCTCAACTACTTCAGCAGCAGTCGGTTCTTCCATTGACTCTTCGACCGGCTCTTCCTGGGCAAAACAAATTCCTGAAATCATCAGGATACTCATCAATACAAACAAGGTTTTTTTAAACATA
Organism: uncultured bacterium; assembly: GCA_964525555.1. Classification (GTDB taxonomy): domain Bacteria; phylum Hydrothermota; class UBA3072; order UBA3072; family UBA3072; genus JAFGHJ01. Next base: position 75,346 of record CAZGHN010000003.1, on the reverse strand, counting down.
TTTTCCTCCTATTTTCCTTTGTTTAACATAACCTAAACTTTTCACTCAACAATTAAAAAACCACTTTTGTAAGCAAACCAAAAAGTCAATGGGCTTTTAAACATGGGGGACTCAATTTACGGAGTTTGGCATTCTCCTAACTAAGGGCGTAGAAAGAGAGTATTTATTATAAACAAATTTAATACTTTTAAAATATAAATCTATCTTTGAATAACGATCTGCCTTTTTCATAATTGTGATTATAATAGAAAATTAGCCTTTTGTCAATCCAAAAAACACACCTCCCCCCAAATAATTGGACGCAGATAAACGCAGATTTAAAAAGATTTTTTGTTTAATACCCCCGCAACCCATAATTAGCCACGGATTTACACTGATGAACACCGATAAAAAGATTAAAATTTTTCTTTGTTGTTTTTAAAAAAATATAATTATACTTGGGGGGTTGGGAAAATCCGTGAATATCTGTGCGAATCTGTGGCTAAAAAAATCATTTTGCTTTTTAATTTTTAATATTTCATTTTACTATGCCATTGACATTTTTCACATATACCTTAGAATTCAATAAAGAAAAGGGGTTTAAATTGATTGAAAAATTCGAATATACACCTATTTTAGGATGGTCGCTAAGCAGATATGACACCTTCAAATTATGTCGAAGACAATATTTTTATTCCTACTATCCAAAATACGACTCAGATTATTCAGAATACAAAATAAAAGAATTAAAAGCTTTAACCTCAATTCCCCTCGCAGTTGGAATAGTGACTCACGATGTTATAGCTGCCCTGCTTACAAGACTTCTAAAATCCGAGCGCACAGTTAACCGGGAACGTTTTTTGAAGTTTACAGAAAAAGAAATAGCAAAATACTGCAATAACAATACATTTACAGAAGTCTATAACGAAGAAACGAAAGAAATCGATAAAAATAAATTACTTACTTCGACAAAAAAGAATCTCGAAAACCTTTTAAACAGTAAAAGATTTAACTGGATAAAAGAAAAAGCAGTAAAAAATAAGCATAAATGGATCATTGAACCTCCTGGTTATGGAGAATTTAGGCTTGACGGTATGAAAACATATTGCAAAGTTGATTTTCTATTCCCTTTCGATGAAAAAACTTACATAATCGATTGGAAAACTGGAAAAGAGGACAGGAAAAAACATAATAAGCAATTAATGGGTTACGTTTGCTGGGCATCATATCATTTCAAAAATAAACCCGAAAATTTCGTAGCAATTTCAGCATACCTCGACCCTACTTACAGGGAAAAAGAAATGCAGTTTAAAAACTACGAGATCGAAAACTTCATACATACTGTACAGAAGGAAACCGAAGAAATGCATTCATTCTGTGAGGATGTTTCTGAAAATATTCCTGTATCGAAGGAAAATTTTAAGAAAACTACGAATGAGAAAATTTGTAATTACTGTAATTTTCGGGAAATTTGTTTATGAAACCACACAATTGGATTAGAAGTAATAAAGACGAGAAATTCAGGGATTAAGGATTAAGTGGTAAGTCTTTTTTCTTAATCCTCGCTTTACTTCTTGCTGTACTACTAATCCTTAATTCTTGCTTGCCTTCCCGCTAATCTACTAATCCTAATCTACTCTCTAAATTTAACATCTATAGTATCAGCCATGTCTTCATATTGAACTATAAGCCTAAGTACGGAATCAGCTTCTGTTGGCTCAGGAACTATATCTTTGATTTCTAATTCTATATTTCCATTCTTATCTGTATAATATGTTTTTTCGAAAACTGTCTTTTCAAGCATAATTTTTACCTCTTCGTCTCTTAATGGCGTACTATCAATACATACCTGTCTTTTCCGAATATAATACGGTTTCGCCCCGTCAGATTTGGTAAATTCCAAAATCCCACTAACAATAAAAAACAAAGCTCCAACCCCTCCAACGACTCCATAACAAGTAGCCAAATTATAACCACTACCACCAGCCGGATCAACCATCTCACCATACGCAGCATCAAATGCGGCCAGAGTAGCGCAACCCGCAATTGCACAGCCACCTAAAAGTTTATATACGCCAACTCTTTTTTTCCTTATACTATTATCTTGTTGTTCCGAAATACTAAGCCTCACGGAATCATTAACTTCAACAAGGTCTATGATCTGACAATTCAATGAAAAACCTTCCTCATCTTGATCAATAAACTTAACATCTAATTTCTCCCAGGACTCAACAATATCCTCGCCAAGCAACCCTCCATCCCTAGAACCAACATACTTCTCACTACACCCCGATACAAAACAAATAAACATAAACATAATAATAATTCTAAAATTATTCTTAAATTTGTACATTTAATCCTCCGCTTTCATAATATTTATCTCCACAGTATCAACCAATTTTTCATATTGAATTATGAGATTAAGCACAGAATTTTTTTCTGTTTGTTCCGGGATTATTTCATCAATTTTCAATTCAATATTTCCATATTCGTCGGTAAAATATGTTTGCTCGAAACCCATATCTTCTATTTTAACCTTTATTTTATCAATTGAAACAACAGCGCTCCCCAGACACACCTTATCTATTAAAGCATAGGACAAAACTTTCTCATCAAATTCTTCAGATTTTGAAAGGTTTTTGCATAGATATACATATGCAATAACTTCCGATGGTAACAGACCAATAAGCAAACATCTTTCCGGCATAGACAGGTCATACCCCCAGATAAGCTCCCATCCATAATAACCATAGACACAAGCGCTTACTCCCAACATACAACCACCTATAATACAAGCAGTTAGATAATCTTGTCTTTTAAAACCTTGTTTTTTCTCGACCTGATTTTCATTAAATTTTTTTAATTTTAAAGAATCTAAAATTCTGCCAAAATTCTTAACCTGAATATTTAAAGAGAGATTCTCGTTATCCCGAGAAACGATTTTGGTATCTAGAACACTCCATTTCTGGCCAACCAATTCTTCTTCTGTACGGGCAAGATATTCTTTACTGCATCCAAATAAAACAACAACAAATAAAATCAATATTTTCAAAGTTTTCATAAACGTCTAACCTCCACAGTATCCGCCATCTCATAATAACGAATTATAATATTAAAAAAAGAATCTACCACTGTAGAATCCGAAAGAATTTCATCAAATTTTACTTCAATAGCCCCATGTTCATCCGTATAAAAAACTTTTTCAAAATCTGAATTCCCTACTTCAACCTTTATCTTCTGCCTTATTAGAGAAATACTGTCAACACAAACAGTATCTCTTTTTATATAACCAGGCAAAACTTTAATAAATTCTTCTCCCTGAGAACCACTTTCACTAACCATCGCAGCACCCAAAAGACCGGAAAAGCATGAAAACATACAACCCGGCAGCACTTTATCAACCCCATCATACAAGCAACTACCAGACTTCGCATATCTATACCCCCAAGCCATACCAGCCAATCCAATACCAGCACCCAAAAAAGCCATAACATCACTTTCCTCCTCCGAACCATGCACATAAAACTCTTTCAATTCTACAGAATCTCTAACAAAGGCAATATTTCTTATTTGAGAAAACAAAGAAAATCCTTTCTCATCACGCGAGACAACTCTAACATCCAGCTCACTTCGTAAAGGATGCGGCTCCCGATCAACCAGCCTCTCCTCTTTCCGAATAAGACTATCGCCACCACAACCACAAAAAAGAACGAAAAAAATTAATAAATTAGCAATATTTAAAAAAACCCTCAATTCAAACATTATATTTTCTCCCTACAAAGTACTCTGTTATATAAAGTAATATACTCATAATTCTAAATTTGTCAACCCCTTTTTCGCCTTTCTACTAATTTACTAATCTACCAATTTACCGATACGCTAATCAAGGTGCTTGACTTAACCGAATTAAAGCTTAAAATATATACATGAAAAGCGATAAGGTTACCTTAAAAATACCGAGACCCCTGTACAACAAACTTAAAAAAATAATAGAAAATACTGGCTTCAGCAGCGTTAACGAGTTCGTAGTATACATACTGCGAGATCTTGCCGCATTAAAAAAATCAGATACGGAAGATCTATCCGCGGAAGAAGTAAAACTCATAAAAAAACGCCTTGAAAAACTCGGCTATCTTTAAAAGACCACCCCCCACTCCCAAAAACTAATTTCAACCACAGAGAACACAGAGAAACACAGAGAAAAAAACTATACTTTGTTGTTTAAAAACCCAACCCACTACCCTATTTTTCACATGTAGAACATGTAGTTATTGTAGTTTTTGTTTTTACAAAATCCTAACCCCCAAATCCTAAATCCTAATATCGCCACGGATTCACACGGATATACACAGATTTTTTGATTAAATTTTTAATTCAAAATTCAAAAATTACGACGGCACAATCCCTAATTCACACCAATCAACAAATTAACTAATTTACTGGTGCGCAACACCACCCCACCCCCTTGACAAATTTTAAAATTGGAATATAATCGTAGTACGATTGTAGTATTAATATATAAACAATTTGCTAAGCGGAGGTTTTATGTTTTATTTATACGCGTCATTTGCTTTTATCTGCGAGTATGTAGATTCATCGTTAGGTATGGGATATGGGACCACTCTAACCCCTCTTTTGCTCCTTATAGGATTTAAACCCTTGCAGGTAGTTCCTGCTATTCTTTTCTCGGAATTTGTAACCGGTGTTTTGTCGGCGGCTTTCCATCACAGGTATGGTAATGTTTCTTTTGATTTTAGTAAAGATAGGAAAATTGTATCCGGCAGGCTGCGTTTTCTGGGGTATCTTCCGAATTCGGAGGACGCTAAAGTTTCATATGTTTTAACGGTATTAGGTGTTTTAGGGGTTATTTCTGCGGTTTTCTTTTCTCTGAATGTTCCAAAAATAATCTTAAATCTTTACATCGGTTTTATGATTTTCTTCATTGGTGCGTATATATTATTTAAAATTAACAGACCTTCCAAATTTAATTGGAAGAGTTTTAGTTTTATCGCAATTTTGAGTGGATTCAACAAAGGAGTCTCCGGCGGAGGCTATGGACCTCTCGTTACCGGAGGCCAAGTAGTAACAGGCAGAGGGGCAAAGAATTCGGTAGGAAGTACTTCTCTTGCAGAAGGAATTATATGTCTTATAGGTTTCATATTATACCTATTATTAAAAGGTAATATAGAATGGAAACTTGCCTTGCCTCTTTTCATAGGCGCTACTCTTTCTACACCTCTTTCGGCAATAACTGTAAAAAAAATCCGGGAAAGAAAAATGAAATTTATTATAGGGTATGTTACAATTTTTTTAGGCATCCTTACAATAACCAAAATATTCTGGAAATGATTGGATTTTTGCAATCTATATTCTTGACATTATCGCCTTTTCTATTAATATAAAATAACCTAAACTATGTGAAAAAGATTGTACTTAATTGCTTTTTTATAAACATAGTGTTCATAATTTTAATAATTATAATGGTGTATAAAAAACGTAAATATGAGTTTTAAAGAGTTAATATATCCGGAATCTATCGCAGTCGTAGGTGCTTCAAGCAACTCTAAGAAGGTCGGAAACGCCGTGCTCAAAAACATCATCGAGGGAGGATTTAAAGGTCCGATTTTCCCCATAAACCCAAAGAGCGAATCTATTCTCGATATTAAATGCTATCCCTCGCTCGTAGATGTTCCTGATAGCATCGACTGCGCTGTAATTGTTGTAAATCGTAATATTGTTCCTTTAATAATGAAAGATTGCGGTAAAAAAAATGTAAAAGCTGCAATTGTAATATCGGCGGGGTTCGCAGAAACTAATGATGAAGGCAAAAAAGCACAGAATGAACTTATACAAATTGCCAAATTATATAAAATCACAATGATGGGGCCCAATTGCCTTGGATTAATAAATCCCTGGCACAAACTAAACGCGGCATTCGGACTATCTATAAATGAACCCGGTGGAATAGCTTTAGTATCTCAATCCGGCGCTCTCATTACATCCATTCAGGACTGGGCAAAGGAAAATAGGGTAGGCTTTTCTCTCATTGCCTCTATCGGTAACAAAGCAGCAATAGATGAAGTAGACTTTTTCGAATACCTTAAAAATGATAAAAAGACAAAAGTTATTGCCGCATACCTTGAAGATATTTCACGCGGACAGGAATTTATGCGTATTGCAGAACGAGTTGGAAAGATTAAACCTCTTGTTATCTTAAAATCGGGAAGAACTCAAGCCGGCGCTAAAGCAGCTTCATCCCACACAGGAAGCCTGGCAGGATCAGATGCGGCGTACGAGTGTGCGTTTCAAAGATTAGGAGTGATAAGAGCACAGTCTATTGAACACTTGTTCGATGTAAGTACTGCGTTATCATACCAGCCTTTACCCAAAGGTAATCGAGTAGCCGTTTTTACAAACGCAGGCGGACCCGGAATAATGATGTCGGATGCTCTCGAAATGGAAGGGCTAGAAGTAGTCAATATTGACGAGAAAACCCAAAAAAGCCTTTCAAAACTACTACCTCCGTCAGCATCAGTTAATAACCCCATCGACGTCCTTGGTGACGCGGATAAAAAGAGATATGGAAACAGTCTTAGCTGCGTTCTTGAAAGTAAATCTGTGGACGGGGTAATAGCTATTTTAACACCCCAAAGAATGACGAATGATTCCGCAATCGCAAAAGAAATAGTAAAAATTTCAAAGAAATATTCAAAACCCATAATGACTTGTTTTATGGGGGGAGAGACTGTTAAAGAAGGCGTAAAAATACTACAAGATAATAATATACCGCAATATTCGGTTCCAGGAAGGGCAGCCGAAGCAATGTCTGAGATGATGAAATACAATAAATATAAATCGAGACCCCTCCGTATTATAGAACGTTTCTCAGTCAATAAAAATCCCGTAACTAAGATTTTAAAATCATACCGATCAAGAAATCTTTTGGAAATAGGTGAATTCGATGCCAAGACAATAATGGAAGCATACGGCATGACTATACCGGAAGGGCACTTCGCCTCTACTTCCGAGGAAGCAGTCAGATTTGCTAATGAAATGCGATATCCGATAGCAATGAAAATATCAAGCCCCAACATACTCCATAAATCCGATATTGGCGGTGTTAAAATCGGTCTTGTAAGCCCAATCGAAGTCGAAGACGCGTTTGATCTTATGATGCTTCGAATAAAAAATAAAATGCCCGAGGCGGATCTGCGAGGTGTTTTGGTCGAAGAGATGGTTACCAGCGGGAAGGAAGTTATTTTAGGGATGAAAAAAGACCCGCAATTCGGACCAATGCTTATGTTTGGCCTTGGCGGCATCTTCGTGGAAGTCCTTAAAGACGTTAGCTTTACGCTCTCCCCGGTTACAGCCGAAGAGTGTAAAGATTTAATAGAAAGTACAAAAACTTATAAACTTCTTACAGGAGTACGAGGACAGAAGCCGGTAGACATCGAAACCATTATAACAAACCTGCAACGTTTATCACAACTGGTAATGGATTTTCCGGAAATAGATGAAGTAGATATAAACCCCTTAAAAGTAGGACATATAGGAGACGGAGCAATCGTCGTCGATGCCAGAATAATTCTATCAAAGAATTAAATGAATATGATAGACTGGAAGGAATTATATAAAAGCAAAATAAAAAGTCCGACGCAGGCAATAAAGATGATAAAATCCGGCTCCAGGATTTTTATAGGAACCGGATGCGGACAACCTCAATTACTCGTAGAAGAACTCGCCGGCGACAACAATAATATACAAGATACCGAAATATACCACCTGCTCACCCAAGGCGACGCCCCTTACATCCAGGAAAAATATAGTGACAAATTCAGAACCTGCAGTTTTTTCCTCGCACCAAATGTCAGGCAGGGCATAATAAGCGGCCGGGGAGATTACACACCCATCTTTTTATCCGAGATACCATCCCTTTTCAAACAAGGAATAATACCTCTCGATGTCGCCCTTATTCAAACGAGCCCTCCAGATAAGAATGGATATCTTAGCTTAGGAATATCAGTTGATATTGTAAAATCAGCAGTAGAAAACAGCTTAATAGTAATAGCCGAAGTCAATGAAAACATGCCAAGAACTCTGGGAGACTCGTTTATTTCTATCGATATGATAGACGCAATTATAGAAAGCAATAAAGATATACTCGAATACGACATTCCGGAACCGGATGAAAACGTGGATGCGATAGCCAAGAATGTTGCTTCTCTAATACAGGATGGGGCAACGATCGAAGTCGGCATAGGAAATATCCCGCAGACGGTTTTAAAATACCTAAAAGACAAAAAAGATATCGGAATTCACACGGAAATGTTTAACGATGCCATCATTCCTCTTATCGAAGAAGGAATAATTAACGGAAAACGAAAAACTATCAATCGAGGAAAAATAACTGCGAGTTTCTGCTATGGAACCAAAAAATTATACGATTACATTCACGAAAATCAAACATTTGAATTCCGGCCATCCGAATACGTAAACGACCCCTTCGTAATCAGCCAACATAACAACATGGTTGCAATAAATGTAGCTTTGGAAATAGACATGACAGGGCAGGTCTGCTCTGATTCAATCGGATATGATTTCTACAGCGGTATCGGCGGGCAGGTCGACTTTAACAGAGGTGCAGCCCGTGCAAAAAACGGAAAAGCCATAATAACACTTCCTTCGACTGCAAAAAACGGTACAATTTCAAGAATAGTACCCAGATTGACAGAAGGAGCAGGAGTAGTAACGACACGCGGAGATATACATTATGTAGTCACAGAATATGGAGTAGCTTACCTCTTTGGCAAAAGCATCAGAGAACGCGTTCTAGCACTGGCTGAGATAGCCCATCCTGATTTCAGAAACGAAATATTGAGGGAAGCCAAGAAACGCCGTTACATATATCCGGATCAGAAGGAATTACCAACATCAGCCACAAGATACCCAAAAGAATTCGAACGTCAAGTTCCGCTTCATGACGGAACTGCTCTTTTATTTAGACCTATTAAACCAACCGACGAGAAATTACTCCGGGATATGTGCTACGCGTGCTCAGAAAAATCTATCGCATTCCGATTCTTTAAAGATGTCAAAACCTTTCCGCACGTATTCATACAGGAATTCTCGATTGTGGACTTTTCAAAGAATATGGCAATCGTGGCACTAACAAAGGGGACCGGCGGCGAAGAAATTGTTGGCGTTGGAAGATATTACCATATAGAATCAAGTAATCGGGCAGAAGTCTCCTTCCTTGTCAGAGACGACTGGCAGGCAAAAGGCATAGGAACCCATTTACTAAACTTCTTGACCGAAATAGCAAAAAATAAAGAAATAAAAGGCTTCGAAGCGGTGGTGCTCGCAGATAATCAGCACATGCTTTCCGTTTTTCACAACTCCGGTTACGCCATAACGACAAAAAGAGAAGGAAACACTTTCGAGATTAGTTACGGCTTTTATTAGATTCTTTCAACAAGCAAGAATTGAAAATACTACCACAGAATCAAAAATCCAAGATCTTCATCCAAAACTACCGTATCTTGACATCAACAGAATCTATCATTTCTCTATAATACAATTTAAGCTTTAAAACCGAATCAGCTCTCGAAGGCTCTTGTATAATTTCACTGATTTTCAATTCAACCTTTCCTACTTCATCTGTATAGTATACCTCTTTAAAATTTACATCCTTAGCTTCAATTATTATTTTTTCCTTATTTAAAGAATAACTATCTACGCATACTGTATCCACCTTAAAGAATTCAGATAAGCTCACAAATTGCGGAGGAATATCCCCACCCGCAAAAGCCAGACCTATAATTCCCAAAGACAAGGCACTAACAAAAAAACAAGTAGGAGGCGGCATCTCCGAATTAAACGAGTAAGAACTTGATTGAGAGCGATACCAATTTCCATAAACCAAAAACAACCCTCCCCCTACAACCAAACACCCCATACCAATTCCAACACACCCGCCAAAACGATTTCCCTTTACACTCCCATCCTCCACAACAACACCACTCTTATAAACATCTTTACGCGCAAACAGATACTTGCTTGAAACAAAATCCTTGATTTTAATATTCAAAGAAAAAATTTGGTCGCCCTCCTGCAAAACTCCACCATCCAATCCCCTCCATTCAGAAACAACCTTTTGACCAAGTAGCCTATCCTCCCTGTCCGCAAGATACCTTCTTCCACACCCGGAAACAAGAATTATCACGATAAAAAAGGAAAATATTTTTCCGAAAAACCCATACCTACAAATCATAAACCCTCCTTGATTACTACAATATAAGCAACCCACCAACCATGTCAAGACAATCCAACCCCCAAACTACAGCTACAACAACACGCCCTCACACACTTATAGCAAAAAATTCAAAAAAAGGGGTTGACAAAATAAAAAATTTTATTATAATACTTTGTATAACAAAGTACTTTTAAAAGGAGGAAAATAAAATGAAAAAAAGAGTGCGTAGTTTTAAAGAAATGGTTTGCTTGTTTTTCTTATTGGTTTTAGCGGTACCGGGTTTCTGCCAAAACTACGATATTGATGGATCCTTTAGCCTGGAGTTTAATTTCATCGGATTTGAATTTGGTGGAGGTGATGAAATACATATACTGGGAGAAAGTCTATTCCTTGGACTCAATTATGAAATTTTAAAAAATCTGGATATACAATTATCCGCGAGAGGCGGCGAAACATTTTTTTCGGGTTTTTCGGGCGATTGTATGTTAGCTAGTTCAGGATTTCCTTTATATTTATCCTTAATTTTTGAAAAGGATAAAAACTCTTCTTTTTATATAACGGGAGGAGGAAACAATTGGAGTGTTATTTATGAAATGCCCTATGTTTCATCTTCAATCGGATATAAATTAAACCTTTGGAATTTTGGAAATTTCAATGTATTATATTTTGGCTGCGAACTTCAGTGGATTAGAGTATGGCAATCTCAAATGAAAAATGACATTATTAGCGCTAATTTCACTTTTGGATTTGGCGGTTATCGGAAAGACTTCTGAATTTAGCCTATGTTTATTAATTTTTAGCTCCTCCTTTCGCTTGAGTTTGTTCGGTTGTGGGTGTTGGGTTCAAACCCTTCAAGCCGTCAAAACCTAACACCCACAACCTCTCAATTTAGAAATTAGGGAGTAGAGAGAAGTTAAATTAGTCTTGAGTCATACGTCATGAGTCAAAACAAAAAAATAGGAAAAGCATTTTCGATATTAATATAATTTAATCTTCTTTTAGGGCTTGGGGGGCTTTTTGACTCTCGACAAATGACTCGTGACTGATGACTGATTCATTTGCCTTTATGGCAAATGAATCTTACTGGAAGTTTTCCTTCATCCAGGCAGCTCGCCTACAATCCGGACAAAGAACTTTATACCAATCCTCTCTGGTAAATTCGCAAGAGTCCTTAGCTCTTCCTTCTTCATCTGAAATTTTCATTTTAACCTGTTTCGCCAGAATAATAGTTGGGTTAGCATATGCCTTTTCTCCGAGTCTGTCGGCAATCCAGTCAAGATGGAGTTTTGTAGATATAATCTCTCCGCACTTCTCGCATTCAACCAATTCATCCTCTACCTCCTGAATCACCTCGCTTCTATCCAGGGTATTCTTAGCGTAATTATTAGTATATACTATACCTTTACCGGTTGTACAAAGAGCTCCGCACTGACCGCAGAGGAGACAAACATCATAAAGAAAACGAACTTTCCTGAATTTTTTTCCGTCTTTTTCGTACTCTTCCACTTCAATAGCACGCGCAGGACAAACTTCTGCACACGCCCCACATCTTACGCAATCAGCATCCTGATACTCAGGGAACCCGCGGAATTCAGGAATAATATCAGGCGCTTCAAAAGGAAATTTTGTTGTATACGGTCCTTTAACTACAGCCTTTATCGCCTCACCTAGTTCTCTTATCTTAGGTTTTTTCATTATTATTTCTTCTCCCTGTCTTCTTTTAATTTATCTACTTTACTTCCTTCCCATAATTTAAATCCTCTTATATGAGAACCTCTTGCCAGCGCATGAGCCGCCGTAGGAGAAGTAAACATCACAAACATTATACAAATCAATGCCTTAATACCACCGGAAGAAAAACCAAACTCAAGAAAGACACCAAATAGTATGGCACAGGTACCAAGTGTAACGGATTTTGTAGCAGCTTGCAATCTATTATAAATATCCGGGAGCCTGATTAAACCCAGACATCCAAGCAGATCAAAAGTTACCCCTATAAAAACAAAAGCTATAGCAAAATTATTATTCATCGAACCCCCTACCTTCCAGGAACTTAACAAGTGCAAGAGTACCAACGAAAGATAGTATCGACCAGGATATAGCTATATAGAGATAAAAATCTCTGCCTTTTTGCGCTGCGAAAAGAGCACACATGCCGACAACAATAATTCCAAGTATATCTATTGCTACCATCCGATCAGGCGGTGTCGGACCCACCATAACCCTGTACAGACACATAAAAGATGCTATAATTAAAGAGGCAAATAAAAATGTAAACATTATTCGAATATCCTCCTTAGCATTCTCTCAAATCTACCTAAAATTATCTCCCTCTGAACTTCCGGATTATCACTCGAAACATTTATCCAGTGAACGTAAAAATCATCACCATCAACTTCCACAGTTAGAGTTCCAGGAGTTAGCGTAATAGAATTAGCAAGAATAGTCTTAGCAAAATCTGATGTGAGACTCGTTCTCACCCTAACAATTCCCGGATTTATCGGAAGATACGGATTCAATACTCTGTACGCTACATCCAGATTAGCAAGTAGAATATAATAAACCAAATAAGGCATATAAAGAATGGCAAAGAAAAAACGTCGCGGATGTAGTAGTCTAACAACATCTCTAGGAAAAAGCTTTCGTGTAATAATCGTTACAATTAAAGCCACAACAGCTCCAACCATAATATCCTGTAATTTCAAAGACCATGTTAAAAGAATCCACATCGAAAAAGTTATAATAAATTCAGCCAATCTCTTCTTCATAAAATCTCCCTATATACCCATCACAGATGAAATATAACCTAATTGATCAAGTATTATGCTTTGAGCCGGAATAACAATATTACTTACAATCCAGCCATTAAAAATCCCGGCAATAAGACAGAAAGCAGCAAAAACAAGTATGGGTAACAGCATTAACAACGGGGCTTCCCTGACATCTTTCATACTTGAACTCGGTTCTCCAAAAATTACATTCTTTTGAAAACGTAAGTAATAAGCCAAAGTTAAAAAAGCAGTTAAAACGAGAATTGCTCCAAGCCAGATGTATCCGGCTGAAAAAGCAGCAAGGATTATAATCAACTTACTCCAGAACCCATTAAACGGAGGTACACCAGCAATAGAAAGAGAGCCAACAACTGACGCCCCCGAAGTAACCGGCATCTTTTTACCAAGTCCGCCAAGTTCAGATAAATTTCTCGTTCCTGTAGAAGATTCTATCGCCCCTGAGGAAAGAAAGAGTAGAGACTTAAATCCGGCATGGTTAAGGAGATGGAATAAAGCACCGATAAGAGCTAGAGGAGTACCAATACCAATTCCAACAGCAATATAACCCATCTGGCTTACAGAAGAAAAAGCAAACATTCTTTTCATATCATCCTGTCCAAAACCCATAAAAGCACCAACAAGCATAGATATAGTTCCCATCGTTATAAATATATTGGAAATAACAGATGTAACTCCGATCACATTATAGAAAACTCTTATAATAGCATAAATCCCAAGAACTTTAATTAAAACGCCTGACAGCATTACGGAAATAGGAGCAGGAGCCGAAGAATGAGCATCAGGCAACCAGGCATGGAAAGGAACAAGCCCAGCCTTAAGCCCAAAACCGACTATAAATAAACCAGTCGCCATTAAAAGCGCATTATTGCTAGCTAAATTATTATCTATAAGAAATCTTGCCACATCGGCCATATTAACAGAACCTGTAAGAGAATAAATCATTCCTATACCAAACAGAATAAAGGTTGAAGCAAGAGCTCCCAATATCAAATATTTAAATGAAGCCTCCAGCTCTTCAGCATCTACCCCATAACCAACCAGTGCATACGATGCAATAGAGGCAATCTCAAGAAATACAAACAGATTAAACAAATCTCCGGTCAGTACAACTCCATTCATACCTGCAAGCATAAACAAAAACAGAGTGAAAAATCTTAAGTAATCTTCGTATTTCTTCATATAAACGTATGAATAAATAATTGTAAGGAAGGCTACTACATTAACGATTAAAAGCATAAACTGCGAAAGATTATCTTTAACAAGCACTATACCAAAAGGCGGTCTCCACCCTCCCATTTCATGAATAATTATTCCCTTTCCCCATACAGCTGACAATATATAAAGTAGAGAAAGAGATGTAAGAATCGACCAAATTCTGGGGAAGTTCTTCTTATCAAATTTGCCAACAATCAGCATCAAAATCGCACTAAATACAGGAATCGCAGTAAATAATGGTAATAAAGAACCCATCTTCAACCTCTAAGCCTGTTTATTTCATCCATATCAAAAGTTCCATATCTCTCATAAAGTCTGATAGCCATTGCTACCATAAGAGCAAGAGTTCCGAGACCAATGACTATAGACGTCAGAACTAGCGCTTGTGGGAGAGGATCTACCGCTGTATGAATAAAAGTTCTTAAATCCATATCTTCGGTAAGAATAGGTGCAATTCCGGATTTCTTAAAACCAAGAAGTATTAAAAATAGATTCACAGCATATTCCATTATCGCAACCCCAAGAATCTTTTTAACAATATGTCTCTTAACCACGAGCGCGTATAAACCTATAATCAGAAGCACAAAATTCAGAAAGTATAGAGTCATTATTTTCCCTCCTCCTTTTCATTCCTGGTTACCACGACTCTTTGTAGTATAGCAAGAGCAAGAAAAACGATATAAAGACTCATGCCTACTTTCAACATTATTGCAAGGTTATACAGTACGATATAACCGGCTGAAAACAAATCAAAAGGATTACCCTTAGGCAAAAAATTATAAAGAAATGTTCCTCCTATATATAATCCGATAAAACCTAATATTATGATAGCAATTGCGCCTAAATCATCCATAATTGAACCCGCAACTCCCGAAACTATACTTTCCACAACCTTCCTTCCATAAGCAAGAGTTATCAAAATATAGGTAAGAGCAATCATTACCCCACCAGGAAAACCACCACCCGGCGTTATATGTCCGTACAGAACTACATATGCACCAAAAACTAACATAAATCCAACTATCAAATTAGTTATCGTTTTTACTATAAAAGTCATTCCGGATTGTTTTTTTCTCTTCATAATTAATGCTCCCGATCTATCCTTAAGAAATCTTTATTTTGTTCTCTTTTCCATCTCCGTAAGATCGCGAAAGCACCGCTTATCGAAACAAACAGAACCATTGCCTCACCAAAAGTATCGTAAGCTCTGAAATCTAGAATAACAGAAGTCACAAAATTTGTTGCCCCTACCTTCGCCAGACCATTATCCAGATAGAATTTAGAAACTCTCATTAAAGGTTCTCCAAACGGGGGAAGCGAATGAAATGCAATCCACGCAAAAACAAGTATAATACCTACAAAAATCAAGGCTGTCCTATTATGAAAAACAGATTCTCCCTTCTCCTCGATAGCAACATTATCTACATTAACAGTAGCCCTTATCAAAAGTATCAATGACAAAATTTCAACTATAACCTGAGTGATAGCAATATCAGGTGCCCCAAGGAAAAGGAAGGTCATTGAAAGTGCGAATCCAACAGCACCCACAGAGATTACCGCCGAAAGCATATTTTTTATCTCTACAGTTATAAAAGCCCCTATTATCATAAACACAAGAAGTGAGTGCAACAACAATATTACATTCATAACATCCCCTACCTGTTCATAAGAACAAACATGATTATCATTAAACCAACAATACACCATGATAAATAAGTAGATAGAATACCGTCATGCATATTTTTCAACTTTTCAACTATTGCTTTCCAACCAGAAACCTTAACTATATTATAAATATCATAAGTACCCTTATCTCTATCTTTAAGATATGTCCCAATAAACGGCAACTCAAGTATGGTAAGATAGAGCCCTGTCCCGGGAAATCTTCTTTTCTCAACATCTAACCTCTCACCGCAGGTGAAGACAGGCTGTTCCCTGTAATCAAATACCTTACCTATTACATACACTATAAGACCAATAAAAAGACCGATTACCAAAGCTAAAGTAGCCTGACCCGGATCCCACAACGTATTGACAAAGCTCAAGTTACCGGAAAGAAATTTAGATATCGATAAACTTGCAAATATGTTAAATTCCATAGGCACCAGGAAGAGGCTCACTGTAAATGCAGGGAATATGCCAAAGAAAAGACACAGAGTAGCCAAAACAGCTATAGGAGCTGTCATTAATAAAGAAGGTTTCCGCGCCTTATCATAAGCTTCCGAGGCACCTCCGAAGTAAACCGAATAAATCACTTTCAGGAAAGAAGCAAGCGTCAAAGCACTTCCGAAAATTGCCAGAACAAGAAACACGGGTTGTCCTGCTTGTAGAACACCCTGGTAAACCATCCATTTGGAAGTAAAACCATTTAAAGGCGGTACACCGGAGATAGCCATAGCGAGTATTATATTGGAAATCATCAAAAACGGCATTTTTCTGTACAAGCCTCCCAATTCTTCCAATTCTGTTGTCCCTGTTTCTTTTTCAATGGCACCTGCACATAGAAAGAGTCCGCTCTTGTAAACAGCATGGTTTAACATATGGAACAATCCACCTAAAACTCCAATAGGATTACCCGTACCGATACCAAGAACCATATAACCGACCTGACTAACTGCGTGAAAAGAAAGTAGTTTTTTAAGATTATGTTGTATAAGAGCCATAAGTACAGCTATGATAATAGTAAGCGCTCCTATTAGCATAACGATAAATTGTAAAATCGGTTCGACATTAAATAACTTTAACATTGTTACTGCCAAAAGATAAATACCCAGTAATTTATCAAGAGATGCCGGTAAGAAAGCCATCAATGATGCAGGAGATTCTTCTGCAATCGCAGGAATCCATGTGTGGAAAGGTATTGCCCCTGCTTTTGCAACAGCGGCCACGACAAAAGAGAAAAACACAATTCTTGGAAGTACACCGGAAGCAGTAGAAATAGAAATCAAATCAATATTAAGAACACCTACAGTAACCCATATATAGGTAACACCAAATAAGAACAAAGCATCCGCAAAACCAAGTATAATATAAGTTTTACGAGCTGCCTCGGAAATACCCTTACCCTTTCCCAAATTAATATAAAGGAAGAAAATAGCTGTAACCATCTCCCAGAAAATAAGCACGAATAATAAATTAGCAGAAAGGAATACACCAGATACACCTCCAAGAGTCCAGAGGAAATAGGTTAAGAATTGATTATCTCCCGTTTTAACTTCACTACGGGAACTAATAAGATATATAGATATCAAAAAGCCAAACAGGAAAGTAAACAAAAGCATAAAGCCGCTTATCTGATCGACTTTAAGCAGAAAATCTGTCCGGTAGTTTAAGAAACTAATGGATAATAAACTCTCTACGGTACCGGTTAAATTAAACAAATGATACGAAAGAATTAGAAGGTACAGAGTTACGGCAATTGTTATCAATTGCTTAAATTTCTTCAATCGAGGGACAATCAGAGTAAAAAGCCCGGCAAAGAAAGGTATTATAATCGGGTACAATAATATCTTATCAAACATTATATCTCCATTCTATAGAGAGGCGGTACTTTACCCAGTCTCTTCATAATACGCTTAGTCTTTTCTACGCTTAATTTTAACAAATCTTTCTCTCTGAGTATCTTATTATTGTTATTTTTATCGACAACAGAGACTCTCTCGGTACAGCAATAGCATGGATCGATAGAAGCTGTAATTAAAGCGACATCGGCAATAGTTTCTCCCTTACATGAGGCTTTAAAAGTCGGAAGATTATTAAACGTCGGAGCTCTGATTTTATGCCGATAAGGCATATTGGAACCGTCGCTCCTCACATAATGGAAGACTTCTCCTCTCGGAGCTTCATATCGTCCGCATCCCTCTCCGGGCGGAACTTCCTTTATATCCGCATCAATAGCTCCGCCTTTGGGCAGCTTTAAAAGAGCCTGCTTTATTAAGGAAATCGATTCAAAACATTCAAGAAGGCGTACCACACCCTTACTGAAAACATCTCCATTCTTTTGAACAATAACATTCCACTTAAGGTCTTTAAACCCATCAAGAGGTTCATCATTGCGTACATCCCAGGGTACTCCTGACCCACGAGATGTAGGTCCAAGCGCAGAATAAAGGATAGCGTCTTTTTTTGTCAATACTCCTATCCCTTTAAGTCTCTTGTGTATTACGGGATCATCAAGAATTGCATCAGTAAGCATCTTGGTGGGTTTTTCTACATCGACAATATGCTCTAATGCATAATCTATTTGCTCTTTATTAAAATCTCTTCTAACTCCACCGGGCTTAAACATAGCATAGTGATTTCTATTACCAGTGAGTTTTTCACATATCTCTAAAATCGTCTCCCTGTATTTCCATGCCCACATCCAGACTGTGTTATATCCGATGAAATGCCCAGCAAGCCCAACCCATAAAAGATGAGAATGCAGTCTTTCTAATTCGCAAACAACAACTCTAATTAACTGAGCTCTCTTCGGAACTTCACATCCAACCAAATCTTCAACAGCCAGGCAATAAGCCATCGGATGTGAGGTAGAACAAATACCGCAAATTCGCTCCACAAGATACGCAACCTGGTCCCATGTCTTTCCCTCGGATAATTTCTCCACACCTCTATGATTGTAACCTATTTCGACATCAAGATCCACCACTCTCTCACCCTCTACATAGAGCTTAAAGTGTTCAGGCTCTTCAAGAAGCGGATGATAAGGACCAAGAGGAATTATTGTCTGCTTCATAATCCTGACCTCTCATAATCATAATCTTCATCATTTACATCTAAATGTTTAAAATTCTTTCTTAAAGGATACTTACCCTTCGGAAAAGAATCGGCAAGAAGAAGCCTTCTCATATCAGGGTGACCTACAAAAGTAATTCCAAGCATCTCGTTTAACTCCCTTTCAATCCATCTAAATGCCAGTATCTTTTTACCTATAGACTCTATTTCCAATTTAGGATAAGGAATAAGAGTCTTCACATTTATTAACATATTCTTATCTTCTCTTGCCAGATGATAAATTATTTCTATTCCTTCCCGCATGTCTATACCACTGGCAGTGCATAATTTACATTTATATTTAAAAAACAAATACTCGATAACCTCAGGAATCTTCTTAGAGTCCACTCTCAAATATATCCTGTTGTCTCTGGGTTGGACAATATCCATTATCTTTCCTTTTAAATTTTCTCTCAAATCTTTCATAATTTCCTTACTCATCAAACAACCCCCAACCCCATAACGATTGCTTCTATCATTGCTTCAGGCTTAGGAGGACATCCGGGAACATAAACTATTAAAGCATTAGGATCTTCCTCTCTTAAAACCTTATCAACCGGTCCGACGATCGAATAACTATCTCTGAATATACCTGAAGAGCAACCACAGGAGCCGAAAGCAACAACGAGGCAGGGCTTGGGCGTTTGGCGGTAAACTTCAAGAAGCCTCGGTTTCGCATGGGCATTTACGGAACCGCAAACAAGCAGAGCATCCGCATGCCTCGGACTCCCAATCAATTTTATCCCGAATCTCTCGACATCATACTTTGGAGTCAGAAGCTCCAGAACCTCAATATCACAGTTATTACACGCTGCAGTAGACAGGTGAAAAACCCATATAGATTTCTTAAAAGATTTCTTTAAAATATCCATCTAAACTCCAAAATGAGCAAGGATTCCTGCCAGAATCGCAGCTCCGCTCATCCAACCCCAGAAATACTTCATTGCATGATCAATTCTTACCCTGGGATTAGTATTTTTAATCAATATAAGCAACACAACAATCAGCAAATAAATTAAAACTCCGCCAATAATTCCTTTTCCCCAGAAAAGTATAGTCAAAAATAAAGGTAATCCAAAAAGCATTATGGCTTTACTTAATTCATAAGCAGCAAGGACTCCGCCGGAAAGTTCCATTAAAATCCCTGAACCAAGCTCTGTTTCCGCTTCCGCCAAATCAAACGGAACTCTTCCAAGTTTTGCCTGTATACAGAATATCGCAACCACAAATGCGGTAATACCATACCAATTTGATATATTAGACCCATTAGCTCTCTGCCACTGCACAATAGACTGGATGGAAAACCCACCAGCTTTAGTAGCGACCATAACAATAACGATAATCATGGGAAGATCATAGGACAGAAGAAGTTTTATCTCTCTTGCAACACCTACTGAACTCAAAGGATTACCGGAAGTCGAACCTATATAAACAAGAGCTATAGCAGGTATAGCAAACAGGTACCACACGACGATTATATCTCCTACGAAACCTTCACTCATACCAAAGAAAGAAACACAAAGAATCGTAACGGCAAGAGTAACGGAAGCAAGCCCAATAAGAGGAGCCGCAATAAAACCTGACCCGAAAGCCTCCTGGGGAATTATAACTTCTTTATAAAGTAATTTCCCAATATCTGCAAAACCTTGATACCACGGAGGACCCTGTCTCCACTGAACTCTTGCAGAAACTTTCCTATCGAGCCAGACCGTCAAAAGACCAATCACGGAAGAGAATATGAAACCCGGAAAAACAAAATAATAAATAAACAACTTCATAATCTTCTCCAGGGTTTCGCTTTAACTCGTCCATCCACCCGGTTTTTCTCGCTCTCTTCTTCGTAAGTTATTTCTTCAAATGAGAGAGCTCCACTTGTACAACTCTGAACACATCTCGGATCTTTTCCTTCTTCCAACATATCATAACAAAGATCGCACTTAGAAATAATATGCCTGATTCTCTTTGCCGTGATAACGCCAAAAGGACATGCAATAGTACAGGAAAGACATCCTATACATCTAAAGTTATTATGATAAACCAACCCGTCCTTTCGCTTTTCTAATGCCTCCACAGGACAAACCGCCACACATGAAGCATCCGTACAATGTTTACAGTGTAGAGGCAAGTCGACCGAAATATCAAAATTCGAACGGGAAAGACAGAATTTTTCCGAATGACTCTCGTAACAGGCAATATCACACGCATGACAGGAAATACACCTATCTACATCAAGTATAATTCTCTTTTCAGCTTTTCCTTTCATTTCTTTATCCTCGCTCTGACTGCTCCCGAAGACATAATACCGTCGGCATCAGAACCGCCTGCGAATAATTTCCTACTCTGCGGATAATGTACAGGTACAGCTATCACATCTTCAGGTATATCAAAAGGCAAATCACTACATTCTCCAATTTTAAAAACTGAAGAGCCATTAGTGGTTTCAATTATTATTTCGGAACCAAGTGAAAGCTCTTTTATCTTTTCCGGATTAATAAATACAAAAGGTTCTTTATTTTGCTCATTCCATTTTACCTTTCTGGTAACCTCTCCCCTACCATGATGAAAAGGCATCCCAATACCAACTAGAATATAGGGAAACTTACCTGTAGTCAAGTAAACAGGCTCTTTACTACTCGTTTCCTTAAAAGGAAGCACCTTTGCTCCGGAAACCTTAGCTTTGGGTTTGTTTTTCGTAACCTTCAAAATTAGCTTACTTATAAAATCCCCATCGGATATCGCATCTCCGACCGTAGAAACAGGTTCACCCAAATTCACGATTTTTTCTTCCAACGAAACAAAAGACCCGCTTTTCTCAAAAGAAAAAGTCGTAGGAATTATACACTCAGTTGAGTTCAAGCCTTTAAAGGAAACCGTAGATAAAACAAAATTCAAATATTCAAACGTATCCGCAAAATTCGGAACAAATTCAAACGGATCTCCTCCTAGCACTATAAGACCTTCTACTTTTTTATTTTTGAGAGAATCAATAATATTCTTGTTGTTAAATCCTCCAACGATTCTACCAACTCCAAGAGAATTTTGCCCCACAGGAATAACGGCAAACTTATTTTCAGTGATTTCCGAAATAGCAGAAAGTCTGCTTATAATTGTATAAGGATTTTCAAAATGTCCGTAAATATTTGAAAAAAGTATTTGTCCTTTTTTAGATTCTTTTAAAGCATCTGCAACAATCTTCATCTGCACAGAAGAAATCCCTGTGGAGGATTCATCTAATTTCACATTTTTACCTTCAAGATATGAAAGAAGACATGAAAGAAAATAAGCCGTATTACCGGGATTAACATTAAAATGTTCCGCAAAAAGAGAGACCCTACCCTTTAAAATATCGAAAGAAATCAAACGGTTACCCCTGCTCTTGTTACGTGCATCGAGTATACTTTTCGCAAGAGTAGGAGAAAGAGAAAAAACATCTCCGACGGCAACAATAAGATCAGATTCACCTAAACCGTTAAAAGAAAATCCATTTTTAACGGATAGCAACGCTTCATCCTCAAACGGAAAAAGACCCAGAAGTTCCGTATTTAACTCTTCAGAAAGAGCCTTTGCAAGATATGCTTCTTCAAGTGTATGATTGCCGCTAATCAAAATCGCGATATTATTTTTTTTCTTGATAATTCTTTTTAGTTCCGGGACACAACCTTCTATAGCTTCATCTACGGAGCAATTTTTACCGAAAAGTTCTGCCTGTCTCAGACGATAAGGAGAATTTAAGATTTCAAGAGTGAAGTTTCCCCTCGGACACAAGCCTCTTTTGCTTTTTTCGTCATAATAAAGCTTAAATTGAGAATCCTTCCCGAACAATGCCGCTTTAGAAGATTGTCTCTTTAAGATAATATCGTCCTGAACACTACAGAACGTACACTTAGTCCTATATTCCTCAACCGAAGACATTCGGATAATCCTTTATATCTGCGTAACACATATCGGGCCCATCCTTGCAGAGGTAATAAGGCCCAATGTTACACCTCGCACATTTTCCAACACCACAGCTCATACGCCTGTTCATAGAAAGATAAATTTGCTCCGGTTTAAAACCAACATCCAGCAACTTGAACGTTACAAATTTTAACATAACTTCCGGACCACAAGAAACCGCATATGCGTTTGCGATATCAACACCAATCTTTTTAAGGTAGTTCTTCTCCAAGAGACAGGTTACAAGACCCACATTTCCCTTCCAATCAGAATGAGCTTTATCTATAGTCAAATTAACGGAAACTTTTTTCTTATCTTCCCATCCTTTATATTCATCTTTAAAACACTGATCCAAAGGACTCTTTGCCCCATAACAAATATGAATTTTCTTAACTTTATCCAGTCTTTCAAATAAAGCATAAATGAGCGAACGAAGAGGAGCAAGGCCAACACCACCACCGACAATCAAGATTTCTTTCCCGGAAAACCTATCCAAAGGATAGCCCTTTCCAAAAGGACCACGAAGAGCGAGAGAATCCCCTACCTTAACCTTTTCATGCAGCACGTCCGTAACTCTCCCCGTTTTCATGATTGTAATATCCATCTCCTTGACATCACCGGGAACCGAAGAAGGTGTAAATGGAGCTTCACCTACGCCGGGCACAGTAAGCTGCATAAATTGTCCGGCTTTAAAGGCTAATTTTTTATTCAACTTAAGCCCATAAGTCTTAATCGTCGAAGTCTCTTCCTTTACACTCTTTAATGTCGCCTGAAATGGATAGTATATGTTTTCCATCTATTTCCCCTTACCAGAAAGAGCCCCGGAAAAAACTTCCCTCATATCTATATCCCCAAGACAATTATCGATACACCGTCCGCATCCGGTACATTTATAAGTTTTATATATCTTAAAAAAACGGAAAAATTTATGATAAAATCTGTTTTTAAAATGATTCATGTGCGAAAACCGCGGATTCATACCGCCGGCCATCTGCGAAAAACCTTTAAACTGGCAGGAATCCCATACCATGAATCTTTTATATTGCTCTTTCTTATTTCCTTCCCTGTCGAAAAGGCTAAAACAATAACAAACCGGGCAAACATTTGTACATGCGCCACAAGAAACACAAGTACTGCCGAGCTCCCATCCAGAATCCGAATCAAAAACCTTAGAAGCAAGTACTTCGAGCTTAGAAAAAGCCTTCACAAAACTAGCGTTTTTCTTTTCCAATTCATCCAGTACTTTTTTCCTCAATTTATTCCTTTCCGAAATTTGATTCTCTTTAGCTTCAGGAAGGGATAAATCTTTCAGAATCTTATTACCCACGCCACTCCCACTCTCGATTACATAACCGCCTTTAATCTCAGACAAGTTTATATCAAATCCTTCTTTCGGATAGGGGGAATACCCCATAAGATTACAAAAACAAGTATCGAGGGAATAAGTGCAATCCGAAGAAACCAGAACTAAAGACTGCCTCCTGTTTTTGTAGAAAGGATCTACAAAATCCCCATCTTCGAGGAAGACTTTGTCAATTATAGCAAAAGACGCAAGATCACAGGCCTTAACGCCAACAAGAACTTTCTTATTTCTATTCTCCTTAACATCAGCCCCATTCACACTCGGGTAATCGGCAACTTTCAACCTTGCAGGCAGAACGAAGGACTTAAAATTATCGAAAGCCCTGAATCCGGGAACACGATAACCGGAAATAGAATCCTCATCCAGCTCATTTATAAATATTCGAGAAATAGAATTCCGGTTTGAAGCAACTTCCCCCTCTCGAGAGGCGAATATTTTGCCATATCCCGATAGGACATACATCAAATCTTTTATTTTTGCTTCACTTAAAAAATATGTATTCATTATTTTTTATAATCTTAGTTTTACTACAAATTTTACTATAAAAGTTATTTTGTGATTTAAATCACTAAATATGCTTATATGTTATGCGCCTAACCTGATTTGTCAACCCCTTATTTTAATTTTATTTTAACGAAATAACATCCACGAAGACACGAAGAACAAATCAGAAAAATTGAAAAATGGGGAAATTGGGAAATGGGAAACAATTCAACTATTTTTCTATTCAACGATTCAACTGATTCGAAGAATCTATTATATCGCCACAGAGACACAAAGACACAGAGAAAGAAACAAAAAATACATTTCGTTGTTTAAAACCCACAATACAACACTATTATTCACATGTAGAAAATGTAGGAATTGTCGTTTCTTTTTTTACTATTTAACTATTTCTCAATACAAAAACCAAAAAATAACGTAAAACTCGCAAAAATAGCACGAATTTAAACTTTTTTAGATATTAACATAAACCTTTTGCTGTAAGCATTTCAAGCCATTATGGGTACTAAAATAACCAAAAAGGGTATTGACAAAATAAAAAAATAACTTATTTTTTAGGTCAACTACATGGATACACATGTAAAAGGCATGATTTAGAAAAGAATTTGGGGAAAGTTAAAAAACAAACTCATAAGGAGGTCTTATGAAAAAGTTAGTACTGTTGTTGTTTGCCTTGTTTTTAGTACAGGGCATCTCAGCACAAGTTTGGCTACCACTAGATGTTGATTTACTCAACCTTGAATCATTCAGACATCAAGCCACCGCGACTATCGAAGACGATCTCGATAACGCCATAGACGGAACTGATATTTTTTACGTAGATGGCGCTCGAATATACACGAATCTGAGCAACATCGTATCAGGTCAAGAAACCCAGGGGAATAACATGAATTCTGCCGACGTATTGGCGATTGGTGCTACAAGCCCGATCTATAGAGGCTGGAAAGCTACCATATTTTACGGTAACGGAAATTATAACGAATCCGATACCGAAGAAGACATGGAAACTTACGAGTGGAACATTGACGCTGATGATGAATTCGATATGAGTTATTTTTATCACACAAAGGGATCCGAAAGTGGAGAAGAATCAGGAAACACGATTCTACTCAATATCGGAAAACAACTAAACGAAGAGTCACAAGTCGCTTTGACTTATAAACGTATTGGATATACAATGAAACAAGCATACTTCGATTCGGCATATTATATAGAGGAAGATCTTGACAATACGGAAACTGATGAAGTATGGGATACAGTCGCAGATGCAAGCATGGAATTGTCAGCTCCTATAAGCGAATATGCACTTTCTTATACCATGCCTTTCAGAAACTGGAAATTAAGAGGAGACGCTTTCTTAATGATGGGCGGCGTAAACATGCTCGAAGAAGTATATGCACGCTTCTGGGAAGATGAATTCCCTATGGACCCGGCCATCACATTTGAACAACTGGATTCATTCGCAGGAAATATGGACATTTCCGTAAAAGCCAACATGGCAGGCATTGGTCTTAGATTAAGCGATTTGAACGAACAAACCGGTTTGCTATGGGAACTTGGCGGAAATTTCGCCATGATATTCGGAAGCGGCGACGTGGATGTAACGGAACGTGTTCACTCCATAAGTCAGGATGAATTCGTTGTTAACCAAATATCGGTTCTCGATAGTACGTATACAAACAGTATGACAGGTACAGTATCCCCATCCGGTAATTCCATGGGCGTAAACGGAAGAATTGAATGGCAGATAAGCGAAAACGTACGCTTTGGACTAGGCTGCATGGTTAATTCTATGAGTGCTTCATTCGAAATAGATATGGCAGAAAGATTGGATGTATTTTCGACCTTTGATAACGACAACGGCGTAAATGACTTTTTTGACTATGATTTAACGGTAAACGGAGAAGATACCGACTTGACAATCAACGCAGAAATGTCGGCAAACAGAATTGCCATTCCTGCAGGAGTCGAAGTGAATTTCGGCAAAAATAAAGACTGGTTCATGAGACTCGGAGCTCTCGCAATGGGATCAAAAACAGAAATGAATATGACAACCACAGTTGATTCCATAGCACCGTATACCACCGTCGTTGATCGTGGAGATGGTTCAAGTACAACAACCGTTGCCAACGATCTGGGATACACCGATATGGAAATGGATACGAAAACCACTATGACGGATGTATATTATACATACGGACTTGGATGGAAACCTTCACCAAATCTGTCTCTCGATCTTATAGGTATGTTTGATGTATCAGGCGTAGAATTACTGTCGACAGATTGGCTCAGGTCCTTAAAACTTTCAGCAACGATTAATATATACTAAGAACAATATAGTCTTAAATAAAAACCCCTACTCAGTTCGAGTAGGGGTTTTTATTTTCAAAAATTAAAAAATCAAATATCAAAATGTAAAAATACAGATCAAAATTCAAAAAAGAATTACAAAAAAGTTATACAAATTTATGGGTTGTGAAATAATTTTACATTTATATATGTCATTTTAATTTTTAATTTTTAATATTTAATTTCTCCGCAAAACGAAATTACATCAATAATGATTTAACTACTATTTAAAGAAACAAATCTATTCGTTTTCTACTCTAAGTACGGTGACCAGTCGGGGGAAAAGGCGACTTTCCCAAGCGTAAGTTTTCTCTGCCTGGTACCATCCCAGTTCATTGTCCATAATTCATACCAGCCGGAGCGGTTGGACATAAAAGTTATATGTAAACCGTCAGGAGACCATGAAGGTTCTTCGTTATTACCTTCAAAGGTTACCTGTGTGGGCTGAAAATCATAAGGATCGGTAACACAGATTTGCTGGGAGTTATCCTCCGTACGCGAAACATAAGCAATCAAACTTCCCTTCGGAGACCAGGCCGGTGAAGTATTATAATCACCATGAAAGGTAAGTCTCCGCAGGTTACCGCCATATATATCCATAATATAAATCTGGGGCATACCGCCGCGGTCTGAAACGAAAGCAATCTCTCTCCCATTCGGCGAAAAAACCGGAGAACAATCGATCGCCCAATTCCTTGTCAAACGGTTTAATTTCTTTGCCTCCAAATCCAGAATATAAATCTCTGTATTACCGTCTTTAGACATTGTAAGAGCAATCATTGTACCGTCGGGTGCGTAATCCGGAGCAAAATTTAGTCCCTTGTAAGAAAATATAGCTCTGGAACTTCCATTAGAAAGATCAAATAAATTCAAAACCAAACGGTCAACACCGTAGCTGGAATATAAAACCCTTTTACCGTCGCTGCCCCAGCAGGGAAAGAGATTGTAATTGTCATTATCAGTAAGCTTTCTAAAATTATAACCGTCATAATCGATCAGTCCCAATTGCTTTTTATTGTCTTTCAGATAAGAAAAAACTATTTTTGTCGAGGCGATACCTTTCTCTCCCGTAAGAATTTCGATAACCTGATTCGAAACTTGATGGGCAAAACTTCGCAGATTTCCGGAAACCTGCAAACTCAAATCGCCAATCTTCTCTTTAGACTTGAAATCCTGCAAACTAATAATCAAATTTGGTTCGCTTCCCGATACTTTAAGCAAAACCCCGCTCTTTTTAGGATTCCCGTTCAAAAACGTAGTATCGGAATAAATTTCAAAATATAAAGAATAATCCAAATCAGATTTTATTATTCTATTGATCCTATTAACATTTCTTATAAATTTAGGTGTACCCTGAATTTCGAGGGAGTCAAGCACCAGATTAATTTTACCTCCCGCGTAATCAGTAAGTCTTAAGAAAACATCTTGACCGAAAACCATTTTGGACGGAATAGCAAAAATAAGTAATATTTTCAAAAAAGTAAGTTTATTGATTAAAAAAGTTTTTCTCATCGGGCGGTTAAAAACTCCAAGTGAACTTTTAGATAGTCATCAGAAAACTCCTCTGGCAGAGGCGGCAATTTTTTAGTGATAGCCACAGCTCGAATAGTAGATTCATTATATATTTCATCACCAGAATCAACTTCAATACGTATATTGGAAATAAGACCACTCTCATCAACCTCAAAATATACGATACTCCTCAAAAATACATCTTTGTTTCTATACGGATTATTCCAGTTTTGACCGATTTTACTTAAGAGAATATTCAAGTAATAAGAATAATTGAATCCCCTACCACTACCTGTATAAATTTCAGGCGTAATATCGGGCAAACCGTCTGGCAATCTTTTTCTCCTGGTTGGTTTTTTCTTTGCTTTCGGCACTGATTTTTCTGCACTTTTCTTCTCCTGCGGTTTGGGTCTAGCGTTTACCCTCCCAGAAACCTTTGGCTGTGGAAGCGGAGCGATACTTACCTTGTAAACCTCGATTTGGGGTATTTTCCTGAAACTACTCTTTGTGGTAATTCCAAGAGTAGAAAACAGTGCGATATGAAGTAAAAATGAAAATAAATAAAAACGGTTCATTTTCCGGATGAAAATTCTGCGACCAGACCCAGCTCTTTCACACCTGCCTTTCTCATCTTCCCAACTATTTCTACAACAAAACCATATTCAAGTCCTCTATCGGCTCTAAGATAAACAGTCACCCCAGGTGGTTTTTTCTTAAGAATCTCTTTTAAACTCGATTCGAACTTTCCCAAATCGATTTTTTCATTCTCTATAAACACAATCTTGCCAGCCTTAAGCGTCACCTTTATTCCTTCTTCATCGTGAGGTAGCGAAGCATCGGTACTGGGCAAATTTACATCTATGCCGGGTGTCATCATGGGGGCCGTAATAATGAAAACAACCAGAATCGTCAACGCAACATCCACGAGGTTTGTGATATTTATGTCCTGAATTAAACCCCTATCTCTATTCGGTTTCAACCAATTCCCTTTTTAGATTGGCAAATGCCTCACTTATAAATTTATCAAGTTGGGAATCAATTTTCATTATACGACTGCGCAAAAGATTGTTGAAAATAAGCGCCGGAATTGCGACAATTAGACCATATACGGTAGTAATCAAAGCATCCGAGATACCCGGAGCAACAACAGTTATATGTGCCGAACCACGCGCCCTTATTTCTAAAAAGGCTTCCATAATACCCCATACGGTTCCTAAGAGCCCTAAAAACGGGCTGGCGGCAACAATAGTGCCCAGAATGGGTAAATCATTTTCAAGGGTTTCTATCTCAGTTGATTTTGTCCTATCCATAGCCAGTTTTATATTGTCGGCCAGTGCAATCTTCTTAACGTTTGCATCTCTTTTAAGAAATTTGAATTCATCAAACCCGCTTTTTAAGATTCTACCGAAAGGGTTATCACTCAACATATATCCGAAATTTCCAATCTCTTTGATATTTCTCTGAAATTCAAAATTTGTTAAAAAAGCCTGACTTTTTTTCTTGACATGTCTTAAATCACGCAATTTTTTGAAGAATATGGCCCAGGACCATATAGAAAAGAATACCAGGACAACCATTATAAACTGGGCTATAAGACCTGACTCGATAAAAACCCTGAAAATGTTCATTGATTCAATCTGTTCTCTGCAAGTCCTGCCTCGGGTGAATTAGGAAACTCTTTGATCACTCGTTCAAAATACTTCTTAGCAATCTTTAATTCCTTGGCTTCTTCATATATAATACCGATTTTATATAATGAAGTTGGCTTTTTATTACTCTCGGGATATTTGTTCACCAATTCGTTAAATATATCGACCGCAGCCTGCCTCTTTCCCATTGCATAGTTGCATTCACCAACCCAGTATAAAGCATTATCAGAAAGAGGAGAATCAGGCGAAATCTTAATATAAGAGTTGAATCCATCTATCGATTCACTGTAATTGCCTTTTACATAATTTAGATAGGCAGATTCATATATCATCCTTGCCTCAGGACTTACCGAAGAAGCTTCCTCGGATTCATCGGCGGTCTTTTTTCCTTTAGCAATTTTTTCGTTTATCTGTGTTAACAGCGCTTCGGATTCGTTCAAACGCGTATTCAACATCTCTATCTTCTCGGCCATTTCTCCCGTTTTGGTATACAAATCGACCCGCAGCTGATTCATTTCCTTTAATTGCTTTCTGGTATAATATCTTAAACTATCAAGCTGCCAGTAATAGCTATCAAAATGCTTCGGTTTAAAACAGCCATTAAGCATTAGAAGCAAACAAAACCCACTAATAAGCAACTTTAATTGCTCAGTCATAAAAATAACTTTATCTTATGGAGTAACTCTTTTATTTTACGACAAACTCGCAACGACGATTCTTTTCAAGAACCTTCTCATCAAGCGGGCGCTCTTCTCCATAACTCACAGTTGATAGATTATCTGCAGCAACGCCAGCTTTTACAAGATAGTCATAAGCGGCTTTCGCCCTTCTTTCGCCAAGAGCCATATTATATTCAGAAGTTCCTATTCTACAACAATGCCCTTCAATAACTACGCTCACTTCCGGATATAATTCAAGCATTTCGGCATTGGCATTAAGAATATCTGACGCTTCCGGTTTGATGTCGGATTTGTCGAAATCAAAGAATATACGATTTAAGACAAGTTCCGGCCTTTCAGGTTCTTCAACTTCAACTGTATCTTCTTCAACAACCTCGGGCTCTTCGACTACTTCTTCTTCAACAACAGGCTGACTGGCACACCCAAAGAACAAAACAATAATCACCAGTACTGGTACAAATAGCTTTACATATTTCATCTTGCCTCCATTTTTTATTAATGATAACTAAATGAGCTAACATTGTCAAGCATATTTTTTTACTTTTCCAATTATTAACGGCATTTTAACTTTTTTCTCCCGTTTCCTTATAAATTTTTAATAAAAGTTCATAGCCTTCTTCTATAGACATCGGAACCACTTTTGTCTCACCTATTACAGGCATAAAGTTTGTGTCGCCGCTCCATCTCGGAACAAGATGATAATGAAGATGATCTTCAAAACCCGCACCAGCTATCCTGCCGAGATTCATCCCTAAATTAAAGCCATCGGGGTTCATTGCTCTCTTTACAATTCTTTGCCATTTTGCAAGTAAAACAGACATCTCCAACATTTCCTTCTCGCTCATCGAACCAAAATCACCAGTATGTCTATATGGAGCTACCATTATATGTCCGTTATTGTAAGGAAAAATATTCATTATTACAAAAGAGGTCTCTCCACGAAAAAGAACTCCGGATTTTTTATCATCACCAGAATCTACTGCCTTGCAAAAAATACAACCTTCAGCATTTGGATTTTTCACATATTTATATCTCCAGGGAGCGAATATTCTATTCATCAAAAAAGAGATTGTTGTTTTACAATTTTTTCAGACTTTTCTTCAGGAATTACAATACGTCCGTAAACACCATCGAAACCCGGACGAATTTCGACTTGCTCTTTCCTAACTTTAATAATAGATCGGGCTATTTTTTCCTCGGTAGAAGCAATCAAATCCTTTTCAGGAAGATCAAGAAGTATTCTAAATTCGTTACCAAAATAAGTCGTAAGTTTTCTATAAGTATCTTCTACTGCTCTCGTTTTAGTTCCAACCCCCAGAGAATCCGCAATTATCTCCTTAAGCGGAATAAGTCTTTTATAGACAACTCTACCCTCGCTTTTCGCAGCAGTCCTATCCGCAAGATCGCAAACACGGTGAAGGACTCCAAGAGTTAAAGGTCTACCACATTCCGGGCAAATATTATTGTGTTTTTTTGAATCATCAGGATGAAAAGTCACATTACATTTCCTATGACCGTCGTAATGGTATTTACCTTCCTCAGGAAAGAATTCTACCGTAAAATCAAACACATTTGTATCTTGATTTTTTAAAACATCCAGAAGAACAGGATAATCTATTACCTGTCTAAAACAATTGGCTTCTCTGCCTATGTTGGCAGGAGAATGCGCATCAGAATTCGAAATAAGGGTTATTTCATCAAGAGAAGATAAAAGCCAGTTCATAGGTGGATCCGATGAAAGACCCGTTTCTACCGCATAAATCTTTCCGCTGTAATCACCGAATGCTTCCGATATAGAATCAAATCCTGATTGAGAACCGAAAAGCCCAAACCATGGGGTCCAGAGATGAGCAGGAATTAAAATAGCGTCTTCATATACCGAAAAAAGAGTCTCAGCCAGATCATGTAGGGTAAAAGTAAGAATAGGCCTTCCGTCAGCCTCCAATTTACCAAATCTTCTTATGTTTTTATTGAACTCTTTTACCATCTCAAAGTCTGGTAAAATAATAAGGGAGTGAACTTTTTTTGTCTGCCCTCTCTCATTGTATATATTGCATACCTCAGCTGATAAAATAAAATCTATTCCTTCAAACCCATAAATCCCTTCCCGATCGGTTTCCTTTAATCCTTCCTCCAACATATAAAGCCATCCCGGGTTCGTAAAATCACCGGTGCCTACGAGATTAATTCCTTTAGCTTTTGCTTCTCTTGCAATAAAAGGAATCTCCATATGTTTACTCGTTGCCATAGAATATTTAGAATGAATATGAAAATCCGCGTAATACTTCATCTAAGGATCCTTCTTAAGTATCAAATTTTCGCAAAACCGAAATCACTTCGGAAGGTGAAGTCGTACCCAGCAAAGTCTTCCGGAAATCTTCCTGTCTGCACATCCTCGATATTCGCGCAAGAACCTGTATATATTTACTCTTCGCTTCTTCAGGAGCTACAATCAGAAAAACAATATTAACCGGTTTTCCATCAAGAGAATTAAAATCCAGACCTTCTTTAATAATTCCTATAACCATTAAAAGATCTTTAACTGCTTCAGTTCTTGCATGCGGTATGGCTATACCTTCAACCACTCCGGTGCTTTCCAACTCCTCTCTTTCTCTAATCTTATGCAAAATTGGTTCCCTTGTCATTATAACTCCCTTTCGAAGAGCCTGGTCCACCATCTTTTCAATCATTGTGAATTTATCTTCAATCTTATCTAAAACAATAATTAAGTCCTCATCGAGAAATTCTTCAATCATCTCTTTCCTCCCTCTTTTTCAATAAGAATCGGACATTGAACATATTCAATCATCTGCTGAATCATTCTTTCTACTTTCCTTCCCTCGACACCCTGTCCGCTTCGATGTCCTACAATAAGCAGCTCAATATTTCTTTCTTTCACGAATCTTCTAAGGATATCAATAGAATCACCTTCCTCAACAAAAAGAGCCGTCTTAACACCCTCATTAACTGCCTTATCTTCAAGATAGTAAAGATATTTCCAACCCTCTTCTTCAATCTGTATAGCAGTATCGATTTCATCTAATCCTCTCATATTTGCTACAGTCTTAACCAAATCCTTATCTACGATGAATAAAGCATATAGAGTAGCTGAAAGACCTTTACTAATTTCTACAGCCCTATCCCAGGAAGCCCTTGTTTCTCCTGAAATTATATATAAAAGAATTTTTTCCATAATAATTATTTTTCTCCTCTTTTCAACCTTTTCATTCTAAAAAATGCTTCTCTTTCTTCCTCCTCAAGACTATCTTCTATTCTACTGATATCTTCTTTATACTGAGGTATAAAAATCTTCTCCAAGGCATTTACCCTCTTC
Organism: uncultured bacterium; assembly: GCA_964525555.1. Classification (GTDB taxonomy): domain Bacteria; phylum Hydrothermota; class UBA3072; order UBA3072; family UBA3072; genus JAFGHJ01. Next base: position 41,008 of record CAZGHN010000003.1, on the reverse strand, counting down.
TGGGTTTTACTTATCTCCGACCCGAGTCTCCATATAAGTATCTCTTTTTCAGCCCACTTGGCAATAACTTCAATTATTTCTCTGAACCTTATAAAAGCGTCATCAAAATACTCATCAGTCGAGTCAAGACTCGCTTGAACCTTTTTCGAGGGAACATCCAAAAGAAATTCCGGCACAGGAATTCCCATAACCGATCTGAACCGAACTTCAACATTAACTTCTTCTTCGTCTCCTATGGAATTCTCTATTTTTTCCCTACCCGTATAAACCCATGCTTTTTCAAGTGCACCATAAGCCTCTTTCAATTCCTGAGTAACTTCTTCTTCCATTTCTTTAAAACCACGTATGTTTCTCATCAACTCCATTATCATCACTTCTCTCTTTTCATCAAGGAGACCATATCCCTCTTCTGTAATTTCCAACTTCCTTTTAAGTTTCAACAAATTACTCTGCGTCGGAGCTACACGCATTTAACCTCCCAAAAATTCATTTATTTCAACTTCTTTTACTCTGGTCAACTCATTTCTAGGGAGTATGCGAAGCAATTCCCAACCTCTGTTTAGAGTTTCTTCGATAGTGTAAGATTCTTTAGAGTCTTGCTGAAGGAAAGACTTCTCGAATTTTTCTCCGAAATTAAGATAACTTCTATCCACTTCAGATAATTCCTCTTCTCCGATTATCGAAGCCAGAGAACGAACTTTTTGAACCCTCGAATAAGAAGCATACAATTGTCCGTAAAGGTTCGCATGGTCTTTTCTGGTCTTACCTTCCCCAATACCATCTTTCATTAACCTCGAAAGAGAGGAAAGAGTATCAAAAGGTGGGTATATACCCTTCTGATGCATATCTCTAGAAAGAACGATTTGCCCTTCCGTTATGTAACCGGTAAGGTCAGGAATCGGGTGCGTTATATCGTCATTTGGCATGGTAAGTATCGGTATCTGCGTAATAGAACCCTTTTTACCCTTAATTCTACCCGTCCTCTCATAAAGCGAAGCAAGATCACTGTAAAGGTATCCAGGATAACCCTTCCGCGAGGGAACTTCTCCTCTAACCGAAGATACTTCCCTTAAAGCCTCACAATAATTCGTAATATCGGTCAGTATTACAAGAACATGTTTATCCTTCTCGAAAGCAAAAAACTCAGCTACGCTAAGAGCACAACGGGGCGTAATCAGTCTCTCTACCGAAGGGCTATCAGCTAAATTAAGAAAAGTTATCAAACGCCCTAATTCTCCTCCTTCCTCAAATTTCCTTTGAAAAAATTCTGCTTCATCGGCTCTTATCCCCATAGCAGCAAAAACAACAACGAATTCTTCTTTGGTAGAGATTCTCGCTTGATTAACAATCTGAGCAGCTATTTCATTATGAGGTAAGCCCGAGCCGGAAAATATCGGCAATTTCTGACCCCGAATCAAAGTTGCAAGAGAATCTATCGCAGATATACCGGTTATAATATTCTCCCTTGGATATTCGCGTACGTCGGGATTCAAAGGAAAACCATTGACGTCTCTTTCATCTTCACCCAAAACCTCACCTCCTCCGTCTAAAGGTCTTCCAAGTCCATCAAAAACTCTTCCAAGCATCTCTTCTGATACAGAAATAGTAATCGGAGAACCTACGAATCTGGTCCTTACTTTCTCTCTGTTTATACCGCTGGTACCGGAAAAAATCTGCACTACAGCCCGATCCTCGTCAATATCGATCACTCTACCCAGTCTTTTTTCATCATCTTGTTCTATTTCAACCATCTCTCCGAATCCAACACCTCTGACACCTTCAATTATGAGAAGCGGACCGCTTATTACATTTGCACCTATCTGTTTTTTCTCATACAATTTATCCATATTCTTTCCTCAGGTCAGAAAAATTCTCTTCAATTCTCGACGCCAACTCATCGAATTTATGCAAGTCATCATTTTTTATTTCTTCTTTCATTCTTTTAATCTCGGAAAAAACCGGTAATTCCTCTATCTTAAATAAAGGAACACCTATCTTAAGAAGATCTTCCGCTCCATCTCCGAAATCAAATATAGTTTTTAGCATTCTATACTGTTTTTCAGGTCCGCAATATCCATCAATAATAGAAAGAGAATTTTGCTGTAAGAAACTTTCCTTGATAAGTTCGGCTTTCCTTAAAGTAAGTCGCTCTCTTTCCGGAAGAGCTCCTTCTCCTACTAATTGTACAATTTCTCTTAAATGCGAATCCAGAAGGAGAATAGCCATCAATTTATTACGTAACTCTTTATTAGACAAACCTTTACTTTCCCACCAGCTGCTAACTCTATCTAAATATCCTGAATATGATTCCGTCCAGGATATAGCCGGATAATGTCTTGAATATGCAAGTTCCCTATCTAAAACCCAGAATGTACTAATAAAACGTTTCGTATGACTTGTAACCGGCTCGGAAAAATCACCACCCGGCGGCGATACCGCTCCTACTATACTGACGGAGCCTATTCTATCTTCTGCAACTTTGACTCTACCTCCCCTCTCATAAAACCCGGCAAGCCTGGAAGATAAATAAGCTGGAAAACCTTTTTCTGCAGGCATCTGCTCCATTCTACCGGATATTTCTCGAAGGGCTTCAGCCCAGCGTGAAGTAGAATCGGCAAAGAGAGCAACATCATATCCCATATCGCGAAAATATTCGGCTATAGTTATACCTGTATATATGCTGGACTCTCTGGCAGTAACCGGCATATTGGAAGTATTAGCAATAAGGATGGTTCGTTCCATAAGAGATTTACCGGATCTGGGATCTTTGAGTGCGGGAAATTCTTCCAATACCTGTGCCATTTCATTACCTCTTTCACCACAACCAATGTATATAATTATATCTACATCAGACCATTTGGCGAGAGAATGCTGAGTTACGGTTTTACCTGTACCAAATCCTCCCGGGATCGCCGCAACCCCACCCTTTGCAATCGGGAAAACCGAATCTATAACCCGCTGACCCGTAAACATTATCTCTTCCGGTGGAATTCTTTCCAAAAAAGGTCTCTTTTTTCTCACCGGCCAGGAATGAAATAACTTGATTTCTTCTCTTTCACCATCTATTCTTTCCACCAGGCAAATGATATCTGTAACCCTATAATCGGAAGTCTCTTCCACCTCGATAACCTTCCCGGTAATCCCGGGAGGAACCAAAATTCTATGCTTAACGAGAGAAGTCTCTTCCACTTCTCCGATTATAGAATTAGGAAAGACTTCATCTCCTTTATTCACTTTTATATCGACTTTCCATTTTTTATCCCGCAGAAGTGCAGACACTTTTGCCCCTCTTTTTATAAAAATACCCTGTTTTTCTTTTATTACAGTAAGAGGGCGTTGTATTCCGTCAAAGGTATTGGATATAATTCCGGGGCCTAATTCAACCGACAAGGGCTTTCCGGTACCAAATATTTTAATCCCGGGCGAAAGCCCGGTCGTATCTTCATATATCTGTATCATAGATTCATCACCATTAATTCTTATAACCTCTCCCACAAGATTCTCATCACCGATACGAACTTCCTCATTCATTTCGATATCCCGGGTATTTTTAGATATAATTATGGGACCTTCAATTCTTTTAATTATAGCCTCACCCACTGCTAACCCCCAATTTATCGGCAACCATTTTCATATTTTGTTTCAATATATTAGAAGAAAGAACGGAAAAACGAAAATCATATTCGTTTTCTTTACTCCTTATTAAAAAACCGCCTGTTACCGGCTCATGAGCAAATTTTAAGCCATTTAGCCCGCTACAGATCTTCTTTAAACCTCCGAGGTCTTCTTCTCTTGCAACCAAAGTAACTTCTTTTTCTTCTTTAATAATCTCCTCGCAGCACGACTTTACCCAATCGTCCAGCTTACCGGTTTCAAGCATTAAAACAAGCGCTTCTTCCAAATCCTTATGCAATAATTCAAAAAGTTTATTCCTCAACGAAAAGAATTCTTTTTTCTCATCATTTTTTTTCTTTGAATTTATCCTCATTTTTTCCTTTTCAAACAAGGATTTACCCTTTTTTTCAGCCTCTTCTTTAATTTTTTTCTCTTCTTCTCTTGCTTGAATTAATATGCGTTTTTCAACTTTCTTAGCTCTGGAAAGGAGATTTTCTGCCTCTTTCTCGGCATTACTAATTATTTTTTCTCTCAATTCATTTATATCTTTTTTCATAATAATTTCTTACGCCACGAATAACACCAAGGCACTAAGATTAAATATCATTATTTTATTCATCACTAAGTCACCAACCAAAGCATTAAGATTATATAACATATCTTTTTATACCCTCTCAAATAATGTAAAAATCAAATGCCAAAATGGAAAATGATAAATCAAAGTTCAAAAATGAACAAAAAGAAACAAACAAAGAATCCTTTTCAATCAGCATTAATCTTTCATCCTATCATTTTTAGTTTTTGCATTTTTATTTGTCATTTTCCTTTTTAAATTTTAATATTTCATTTTTCTTAAACAATGGTTCAAAATTCATAATTCTACCTTTGTGTCTTTGTGCCTTTGTGGCCAAGTTTTTCTCTTTCATATACTAATAGATAAAACTCTTTTGATTAATTCAAGCGCTTTACCTCTTTCTTTCCAGCCACTTCTGGAAGGAATTTCTACAACAAGTGGCAGTTCACCCTCGGTCTTCTGCTTATTGATATTATCCCTTATTAAATCAGCTTCGTTTTCCGTTACAAGAATAATCCCTACATCATTATCGCTAATAGCCTTCTCAAATTCCTCCGCTACCGAATCTTCACCTTCCACAGGCGTTACAGAAACCCCGGAAAGAGTAAAACCAAGACATGTAAATTCATCGCCTATAACTTTTATCTTCATACTTTCATAAGTATAAGCACAGAAACAATAAGCCCCCAGATAGAAAGCCCTTCGGCAAGTCCCGCAAAGACAATTGCAGCTCCCATAATTTCAGGCTTTTCCGCAATCGCAGCCACAGCAGCCGAACCTATCTTGGAAAGAGCTATTCCAGCTCCCAGCACGGAAACCGAAATCGATAAACCTGCCGCAAGAAAAGCAAATCCTGCGTAATTACCGGAAGAGCCGGAAACCGTACTTTCCTGCCCGAAAAGAGCAACAGGTGTTAAGACAGTAAATATACCCATTATACCAAAAGACGCAGCAACAATTAAAAGAAGGACATTGATTTTTTTCAGTCCTTGTATAATACCACTAAATCTTCCCATAACTACCTCCTAATTTAATTTTACAGGTTTGTAAATTACTTTTCCCTTTTCAAAGAAACGAGAATAAAATTCATAGTATTCAAGTCTAAGTCCCTGAATAAAAACTATCATTGCTTCAAGCCCGATAATGGCAATATTCCCAAGAAACAATGTTGCGGCCCCTCCGGTACCGATCATATTTCCAATTAAATTCGCAATTTCAATCAGCGATATTGTCAGAATTACATGTCCAATGTTAAAAGCCGCTATTCGAATAAAAGAAAGAGTATTGGAAATCATAGAAAGAGAAAGATGAACCAATTCTCCCAGAGATACCAATAACTTATTGGAATTCAGCCCCTCCTTTAATGCATATTTTAAAGGAATTCCTAAAACAACTGCTAAGGTGCTAACTCCTATAATAAGACCTTCCGTCAGAATTATCCTACCAGAATGTCCATTAATTACAGAAAAAGCAAGTGAAAGTGAGGAAAGGTAGAAAATAAAACCGGGTAAACCGTGACCAGAAAGAAACAAATCTTCTCTATTATTCTCCATAACTAACTCTATCAAACGCAGAATAAAACCAAAAGAAACCATAAATATCCCAAGATAAACTGCTAGAAGCATAGCTTTTTCTGGTTCTTCGAAAGGAGAAAACCATATCGGGGCAAAAGGATGGGTTCCGAAAAACTCTCCGAAAATGGTACCAAAAATAGATGAAGATATTCCTAAAACTAAGGGAAAAATAGCGAATCTTCTTAATACGCGTATAAAGTACAAAGAAACACCTGCTAAGATCAAGAGAAGTCCATGTCCCAAATCCGCAAACATAATACCAAAAAAAACCAGGAACGATAGAGTTGTAAAAACGGTCGGATCTATTCCTTTATATGACGGCACACCATAAGAACTAACAAGAAATTCAAAAGGTCGAAAAGCAAAAGGATTATCAAGTTTGGTGGGCGTTTTGTTTGCCTCTTTGCTTTTTCGCTTCACGTTCTCTTCGCTCAAGATATAAAGATTCAAATTCTCTCCTTTTTTCTTGATTTCCGGAACTACTCTACTTGGCAAATAAGTACTTATAAAAAAAATCTTTTCTGATCTTGCCGTCTTACTCATCCATCTTAACTCCAGCTTTGAAATACGAATATCATCCTTTAATTTCAAAATCTCTTCTTCTAAATTACGGCCCGTCTTCTTTATAGCAGACTGAAGTTCTGTTCTCTCTTCCTTTATTTCCCAAAATTTAGTCTCAATTTTATCTTTCAAACCCACAATAGGTCCTTGGAGATGATTAAAAAAATCAAGCCCGCTGAAATGGACACTCTCTAAAACTTTATCCAATGAATCCATTTCAAGAGATGAACAAAATATTATTAATGGCACCAGATTATCCTGAACAGCTCTTCTGTAAACAAGAATGTCCCTATCCTCTATAATCTCTAAAATATTTTTTTCTTCAGAATAAGGCACCATTCCACCCAACATCTTAAGAAATCTGCCGCTACGGATTTCCTCTATAGGCGTATCCGATTCGGGAAGCAAACTCAAAAGTTCTGAAGCAAGATTCAATTGCTTCTCTTCATATTTTAGCTCTTCAAGCCTATCCTCTTTGTCTCCGAGCTCTTGCTGAAATTCGTTTAAAAAATTCCCAACCTCATCCGCAACTTCATTCACATCCACAGCACCAGACGAAATTTGTCTCCCAACTGTAATACCAAAATATTCAATTATCTCTTCTATTCTTTTTTCATAATCTTCTAACTTTAAATAAATTCCTTTATATTCAGACTCCCGCAGGCCATTATGCGAAAACTCCACAATATGAAATTTCCCTTCTTTCCCAATAAATTCAAGAATCCCAGGCAAATCTTCCTCATCTGTCGCAAATAAAAAATGCGTCATCTCCTCAGGAACCCACATAAACCCCACCCCAAATATCCTTAAGTCGTTCTTTATCAAATCCTAATGGTTTAGCTCTATAAATAGAGAGAATTTCATTTATTCTAATTGCCAGGAGAAAGAAAAAAGCTAGAATTGCTCTCATAGAATACATCTTGAATTTAAAATCCCGATAGCAAATATGTGTAAATTCTTTTATGAAAGTATTTTCAAGTAACCCTTTCTGTTCTTCGATACTTTCTAAAATTTCACCTTCAGGAATAAGAAATTTTTTTAGCTCGAAACCTTCCAAATTATAAATATTTTTAAGACGATGCAAGCTGAGTCTATTTTTAAAATTAATAAGAATAAAAATAAGCTCCATTGTCTGGTATTTATCTTCAAAAGGTAGATAATCCGTATCCTTGAGGAAAGAAGAATAATAACAATGATCTAAAGAAATTTCAATATCAACTTTTCTCAGAGTGTTTTTATACTTCGAGTATGCAACATTCCAACAGTCTTTCCAGAATCTCTTTTGCATAAAATCGTTCAATTCTTGAATGTTAAATTTTTTGCCATGTAATTCATCAACAAAAAAACCCTGTCCACCATGAATTATATTTTTAATATCCTGTAATTCATAACTTCTAAGATAAGAATCAAAGAAAAGAGCCGAGGTATCCGGTATCTGACTTCTTACAAATTTTGCAAGAGAAAAAGGAATCATCTTCAAATGCGATTCCAAATCCTTATCTGTAACAGGAAATCTCTTCAAGAAATTCGTTTTAGTAAGAATGTTTACAAGACCCGAAGTACTCTGCACATTGAGAAAGCTTTCGATATCTTCCCGATCCGGAAGAAAAGAATATATCGCTCTTAATTTAGAATAAATAGAATAATACATTATTTTATTTTCATAGAGGAGGCTATTAATTTCGATAACAGCTCATCTTTTTTTCCTTTATAATTTTTTATCCAGTCGTTCTCCAAATCCATTCCCTTTTTTTCAACTTCCTTTTGTTCCTCTTTTTGAACGTTAGAAAGTCTTAACTTATATCCTTCAATTATTGATTTAGCTTCTTTGTTTGCATTCGCTACAATCTTTTTCGCTTCCTTCTCAGCTTCTCTTCTTATGTTATCTGATTTCGCTTGCGCTTCGTCGATTATCTTCCTTGCTTTCTTTTCAATATCAAGAATTTCCTCAATTCCGTTTTTCATCTTCCTCTCGTTTCTTTTTATATTTTCTATATTCAACCACAATAAAATAGATAAGTCCAAAGAAAATGACAGCTCTTATAAATATGAAAAACCATAAAATAGCAAGGGTAATTTTATCCATTAAATCAAGATAAAACTACTAGAGAAAAAGTCAAGGAGGATTTCCGCCTTAGCGGAAATAGTATATTAGGCAATTAGTTAATTAGAAAATTAGTAGAAAAACATTTACCGCAAAGACACAAGAAAGATGAAGTTTTTTCTGTAACCAATAAACCAATCAACCAATTAACCAATAAACTTAGATTCGAAGAATCTATTCGTCTTCCGCTGCTTCTTCAAAATCTACGATATCCACACCTTTCAAATAAGGTTTCGTTATATATTGTTTTACGCTCCCCATCTTTTTTATGATATCTCTTATCTGACAGGCTGCCTCAAAAATAAAATCCAATTTTTGTCTAACTGAAGAGTCTTCGGGTAAGTCCTTTTTCAAAATTTCCAACATACCGAAAATAGAAGTTAAAGGCTGATTTATTTCGTGCGCTGCTGCCCCGGCAGTTTCCACCAGAACCTTAATCCTTTCCGACTGTAGCACCAACTCCTGAAGTTTTTTCAAACTGAATAATAACCTGCTTCGCTCAATCGCATAATCAAGAGAACGTAATAATACTCTATTATCGACTTCACCTTTAACAAGATAATCCTGCGCGCCCTTTTTAACAGCTCCAACTGCAATTTCCTCATCATCAAGCCCGGTTAATACTACAATGGGAATATCTCCCACCGTATTAGATATCTTTTCATAAGTTTCGAGTCCGGAACTATCGGGCAATCCAAGGTCAAGCAATATTAAATTAAATTTTTCTTTTAATATAATTTCCAGAAAACCAGAAAAACTACCCGCGTTAGATACCTCGTAGCCGTTCTTTTCAAGCTGTTTCGAAAGGACACGTGCAAATTTTTCATCATCTTCTATTATAAGGATTTTTTTCTTCTTTTTTTTAATTTTTTCCGTATTTACCGATTGCTCATCTTTTCTATTATCTTTCATATATATTTATTTAAAAAAGATTCATTTGCCTGATAATCTTCGGAGCGCTTCCATAAGTTTTTCCTTCTTTATAGGTTTCGTAAGGTAATCAGTGCAACCGGCTTTCAGTGTTTTATCTCTATCTTCCTTCATTGCATAAGCAGTCAAAGCCAGAATAGGCGTCTTCTCTTTATCGTTTTCAGTCTCCCATTTCCTAATAGTCCTGGTAGCAGTATAACCATCCATTACCGGCATCTGCATATCCATCAAAACTATATCATATTTATTTTCAGTAAATTTATCAACAGCTATCTGGCCATTTTCTGCTTCTTCTATTTCTATCGGAGTTTTCTTCAAGAAAGCTTTTACCAACAAACGATTATCAGGATTGTCCTCAACCAGCAACACTCTCAAAACAGGTATAGAAACCTCCACTTTCTTTTCCTTTATCTTTTTTTCTTTACCAATTTGAGCTTTCCATAGACCAAGTGTTGTTAGAATAGCATTTTTCAATTCTTTTCTCTTTATAGGTTTTAAAAGATATGCGCCAATGCCATATCTATCTATTTGCTTTAAATCATTCGGCTTATAATCAGAAGACAGCATCATTATTGTTGTTTCCTCAGAGTTTTTTTGTTCTCTTAAAAACTTTGCCACACCCATGCCGTCTATTTCCGGCATACGACAATCTAGAAGAACCAGTTCATATGGGTTGTTTTTCTCATAAGCCGATTTAATTATAGAAATAGCTTCTTTTCCTCCGGAAGCCTCCGTTATTTTGGCTTCCCACGCTGCCAGAATTTCCCTTAAAATCAGCCTGTTAGTTGCGTTATCATCGACAATCAAAGTAGAAATACCCTTAACATCGATTTCTCCCGGCTTAATAAATGTCTCTTCCCCTTTCTCTTTCTGAGGTTTGAAAACAGTAGTGAAGCAAAATTTACTTCCTTTCTCTAATTCACTTTCGACCCACATTTTACCACCCATTAATTTCGTAATTTTTTTAGAAATACTCAAGCCCAGACCGGTTCCACCATATCTTCTTGTAGTCGAAGAATCTGCCTGTTTAAAACTTTCAAAAATTTTATCCTGTTTATCCTTAGCTATACCAATTCCAGAATCTTTCACATAGAATAGCAAACAAATATTTTTTTCCCTCTCCGATCCACAATAACTGGCATCTCCTTTTTTCAAAAGTGCCACATTGAGAACAACCTCACCTCCATCGGTAAATTTTATCGCATTCCCGATAAGATTGACTATTATTTGACGCAGTCTTGCAGGATCGCCAACTAAATTTATCGGTACATCAGGTTCTATTCTACTTAAAAACTCTATACTTTTCTTTCTGGCACGAACTGCCATAACATCACAGGTCCCCTCAATAAGTTCAGCAAGATCAAAATTCGTCTTCTCTAGTTCAACATCACCAGCTTCAATTTTAGAAAGATCAAGTATATCATTTATCAAAGAAAGTAAAGCATCTCCCGCCTTACTGAGTGTTTCAACAAAACCCTTCTGCTCATTAGAAAGGGATGTATCCAAAAGGAGTTCAGTCATTCCAATAATTGCGTTCATAGGGGTACGAATCTCATGACTCATGGAAGCTAAAAACTCACTTTTGGCTTTATTGGCTGATTCTGCCTGTATCTTTGCACTTTTCAACATCTCTTCTGTTTCTTTATGGGCTTCAATCTCCTCTTCAAGTTCCGAATATGATTTCTTGAGTTCAAAGAATAATTCATCACGCGTAAGACGGCCTATTTTTTCTCTCTCTTGATTTATGAAATCTTCAGTTGGCTTAAAATAATAATCGGGAATAAATTTAAATGCAACTAAGATCTCTTTTCCGTTATCAGAAAAAGAACATTCCACCTCATCGAATATACACTGGAGGATTTCAGCTGTTTCTGAAACACCGTTACCGGAAATAAATCGAACTAACAATCCAAACTTGCCCTGCCTTTCATCAATAAAAAATTCAACTACAGAATCATTGCCGGATCCCGCAATCTTACGAATTACTTCAGAAGCGGCAGTTGTAAGCCTTATCGCAGTAACCTCTCCAAATCCGAGATCCACTGCCAAATCAAGCAGTTTATTTCTCTTTTCAATAAGAAATTCTTTATCTTTTAAGGAAATCTTACCAAGTGCAAACATCAATCAAAGTCTCGCTTTTCCTCTTCAGGAGGAGATTCTGTCTTATTATATTCGCTCTCCTCAATTTGCTCTTTTGTACTAACTTCATCCACCTCTATCACCTCTTCATCTACTATCCTCTCCTTCTCAAATGCAACTTCATCCTCTTCCTCCGTCTCCTCTTTTTCTGACTGCAATATCTCGTGGGCTTCAACTACAGATTGGAGTTTTTCGACTCCATCTTCGAAAGTCCTCGCGATTTCAAAAATTTCTTCAAATTCAAAATGAGAATCCGAAAGCGCAATAGCCACCCCCGGTTTAATCCCCGAAAGTACCGTTTTGGCTCCCAATAAATTAATCATCTTAGCGGTTTTATCGATAATACCCGCATTATAAGGATCTATAATCTTAACTCCTGATAAATCTATTACCACTCCCTTGACGCCCGTTTCTTCGACTCCTGACAAAACTAACTTTTGAATATTATGCATTATTTCTTCATCTATATCTCCCTGAATAGGCACGACAAGGCAACCACGGGAGACATGAACAGATAAATCAGGCAAAATCCTCTCCTATAAATTATTTTTTGCTTTTACCAACTTTAATTTCTCTGAGCAGAATAAGATATGCTCCGTCACCTTCCCATTGTGTCTCGATCACTCTCATTTCTGCTTTGATTACCTTTTTTCCTTTTCCTTTTAATTCGATTTCTTTCGTTTTGTCAACTTCCAAAGGAAACTTAAATTTCTCACCTAAAAGATCTTCAGGAGATGATCCAAGAAAATCTTTCGAGGAAATATTCGTAAATTGAATTACGCCTTGTTTATCAGCAACTATAATCGCATCTTCTATTTTTTCTATTATATTTTTAAATCTGGATTCGCTCCTTTTAAGCGCTCGAATTTTTTCCTCCAATTTAATCAAAATCCTATGACGCTCTACGGCAAAGAAAATTGCCTGCAAAAGGGCATTTACACCCATTTGGCCTTTAACAAGAAAACCTTCAGCTCCCCTCTTCATAGCTTCAAGAGCGAGACCTTCATCACTTAATGCTGTTATAACTACTATAGGAACTTTATGCGCATTTTCCCTCACGCTATCGAGAGTGTTTAATTCTTTACTATCGGGTAAATTCAAATCAAGCAGAATAAGATCAAATTGGTTCTCTGAAAGACATTTAAGTGCTTCTCCGAGAGTTTCTACATTGGTTAACGCAAATTTAGTAGCTTTAACCAATTCAGCCTCTTCACAATAAGCAAGCGTTTCTCTAATAAAAGTAACTGCAAACGAAGCATCTTCAATCAGAAGGACATTCATTACCGTAATATTATCACCTTCTTCATAATCTCTGGTTTTTTTATTCATCTAAACACCCCTTTGCTTATCATTAAATATAAAAACATTCCAAAAAATTCAATTTTAAAATAAGTCGCTCTTCGAAGAAATCCTTCATGTAAGAAAATTCTTAGTGCCATAAAAACTTTCACCCTTTTATAAAACAGAAAAATACCATTAAATTAACATTTGAATTTAACAAGGCTACTCATATTATGCATTTTCTGTTCTAATGTCTTATAATGTATTTTACGTATCTATCTCAAATTGTCAATATAATTTTTCGGATTTAACCTATAATCGTAAAAACTTATTATGTGTATAAAGAAAAAAATGTTTATATTACATAGTAATTAAAAGCGTCTTTGTATACTTTATGACATTATTAAAAGGTCATCACTTAGTATGTGAAGAAATCACGTATCTTAAACCGTCTTTTAATGTAGACATGGTTTTTAGACCTTCCATATCAATTCCCAGATCTGCAATCGTCTGAGCAATTTCCACTCCAACACCGGTTAATATCGCTTCAGCACCGACCAACCTCACCGCTTTTGCCGTACGTATCAATCTATCAGCAACAGCACTATCCACAGCGCTAATACCGGAAATATCAATTATTGCTATCGCTGCTCTCTTTTCTACTATCTGAGTCAACAAAGCCTCTGAAACCCTCGATGCTCTCTCGCTATCTAAAGAACCTAATATGGGAACCGTAAGGACACCATCCCATACATCTATTACAGGAGTTGAAAGTTCTATCAGTTCCTCTCTCTGAGCTTCTAACTTCTTTTCTCTTTCCGTTTCCCAGAGTTTCTTTTCTGTAACATCTCTAGAGATACCAAAAGTCCCCACAATTTTGCCCTTTTTATCATATCTGGGAAATTTAGTAGTTTCAACCCACTTCTCACTTCCGTTGGGATAAACTTCTCTTTCCTCTTTTTGTATTGATTCGCCAGTCTTTATTATTTTTTGTTCATCTTCGTAGGCAGGGCTTGCATGTTCTTCATCGAAAATATCAAAATCAGTTTTACCGGTCAACTCCTTGGCTCTATCAAAACCCAAATAATCAACAAAAGCTTCGCTTACTCTGATAAATCTGCTCTCTATATCTTTAAAATATATGTTTTCCGGCACATGTTTTAAAAGAGAATTTAGCAAATTTCTGTCTAATCTTAATTCTTTATTTTCCTTCTCCAGTGCTTTTAGTTTTTTCTCAAGGTCCGTTTTGTTCTTTTCTTTCTTCACCATTAAATCCTCCTTCTTTTTTCTTACTATGGAATTCTTGCAACTAATAGAGTCGCATCATCAGAACTTTTCTTGTGTTTCTCGAAAGATTCTTTTGCAACCTCCATAATTGGCCTATAAATAATACGTTTATCGTCAAAATTAAAAGAAGACACACCATCCGAATGCAACACAATTAAACAAGGCGTAGTGAGGATGAGACGATCAGTCCTTACGGTTCTCATATTGCTGCCCAACAATCCATCAAAAGAAACAAGTCGTTTATACATTTCTGCAGTGTATATCTGCGTACGAATGTTTCCCACTCCCAGGTATTCAATCTTACCTTCTTTATCCATACGAACAATACCCATAACACATCCTCTACTTCCATGCAATTTTCTATGCACCGTAACTGCTATTTGCTCAAGTTCATCTCTAAACTTATCTTCAAGTACTTTTAAAGCAATTCTACTTGCCTCATTAGCTTTATCTCCATGACCAATACCATCTATAACAGCAACTATTGCTTTATCTTCATATCTTTTTATAAAGTAGGCGTCTCCATTGCTTCTAAAACCAGGTTTCGGACGACTATAAACACTGGTTTGTATTATACTTTTATTTTTATCGACAAACACCTTCTCTCCCGTCAGAATAAATTTTCCTTCTTCGACCCTAACCTTAACATCAGTAAGCAATCTCTTAACAGCTCCCAATCCTATGCCGAGAGTATTTGCCGTACTGTATCCGTCATCAAAAATTTCGGTAGTATCAGAATTATCAGTAGGATTTTCAGCTACTATATGTACACTTCTTTGTTCACCATGCCCGAAAGAAATTATTAACTTACCCGAGGAACTATGTTTTATAATATTTTTTGATATTTCAGTTATAACAATTTTAAGTTCTTCTATCTCCTTTGCTGTAAGACTTATCTTATTAGCAAATTTAGCCATCTCCGAACGAATCCGATAAATATCCTCATCGGATTCGACAGTAAACTTTATTGAAGGAAATGTTTCTTTAGTACTCATTTCAGCTTTTTGTAAGTAGTTATTTTTGTTCCGCTATCAGTACTTTCAATTTCAAAACTATCCATAAGATGTTTTGCTCCAATCAGTCCAATACCAAGCGAATTGGTCGTACTGTATCCTCTCTCCATAGCCTGATCAATATCCGGGATTCCGGGGCCTTCATCCTCACATATAATTTCTATCCCTCCGTCATCTTTATTGACTATGACTTCACCTCTATAGGCATGTTTTATTATATTTCTAGTAAGTTCAGAAACTGCTGTAGCAATACGCGTCTGGTCAATCCACCTGAAACCTATACGTTCAGCTTCACTCTTTATCTCTCGCCTGGCAATTAAGACGTCTATCTCTTTATTTATAGGAATACGTAATATTTCTTCTTTCATCAAGAACCTTTATCTATCACTTCTCTTAATTTTTCCAAAGCTGAATCAAGCTCAAAAGCTGTATTTATTTCTTCAAGATACAAACCAAGCTCAACAAGGGCAACAGCAACCTCCGGCTGAATACCAACAAGTATAACTTCCTTCCCCATAGCCCTTAGACCCCAGGCAATTTTCTGCAGCAATCTTCCAAGAAAACTATCAACTATATCAAGAGCGGAAATATCTATAGCAACTCCTTTAATATCAGAATTATCCGCTTCTCTGATAATAGTCTCTCCCGCCTC
Organism: uncultured bacterium; assembly: GCA_964525555.1. GTDB lineage: Bacteria > Hydrothermota > UBA3072 > UBA3072 > UBA3072 > JAFGHJ01. Next base: position 25,278 of record CAZGHN010000003.1, on the reverse strand, counting down.
CTCAGCAGCTGTATCATGCAATTCTTCCTGGATAGGAACAACGAGAATATCACCTAAATGCATACGCGTTAATCTAGCCATTTTCCTCCTCTTCTAAAGTGGTTTTTTTGCGTGAAATAACATATTTCAAACCTTCTTTCAGGGAAGACATCGTCTTAAGACCCCCCATATCAATTCCAAGATCGGCAATCGTTTGAGCAATCTCCACTCCAACTCCGGTTAATATCGCCTCAGCACCGACTAACCGCACCGCTTTTGCCGTACGTATTAGTCTATCGGCAACGGCGCTATCCACAGCGCTTATACCGGAAATATCAATTATAGCTACCCCCGTTCTCCTCTCCACTATGTGGGTTAACAAACTCTCTGAAACCCTCGATGCCCGCTCGCTATCCAGAGACCCCAATATCGGAACAGTAAGAACCCCATCCCACACATCGATCACAGGTGTCGAAAGCTCTATGAGTTCTTCTCTCTGTGCCTCTATTTTTTCCCCTTTTTCCAATTCAAGGGTTTTTAGCCTAGTAACATCTCTCGTGATGCCTAATGTACCCATAACATTTCCATCCTTGTCATAGAAAGGAACTTTGGTTGCAGTAAACCATTTCTCTTTACCATCAGGCATTTTTAACTTTTGCAACTTGTTAACGACAAATTCTCCGGTTTTCATTATTCTTTCTTCGTCCTCACGCATTTCTTTTGCTTCTTTCTCTGAGAAAAAGTCAAAATCTGTTTTACCTTCAAACTCCTCTCTTTTTAGCCCTGTCCCTTCCGCTTTCGATTTACTAACTTTCAAAAAACGACTTTCCTTATCTTTAAAATAAATCCGGTCCGGAATGTAATCCAGAAGTGAATTTAATAAACCTCTCTCAAAAATAAGTTCTTCTTCTAATTTTATCCTTTTTGAAATATCATAGAAAAAAACAAATGAACCAACAAAATTTCCCTTATTATCAAAAGAAGGATTTGACCTTACCAACAAATAACATTTTTTATCCTTGCCAGTTTTTATTTCCATTTCAAATACATTTTTTTTATTTTTTCTCTGCATTTTTATTTTCTTCGTAACTTCTTTAGCGGTCTCCGGACTCAAAAATTCAGTAATATTCCTGCCCATCAACCCATTTTCAGGAACACCAAAAAGTTTATCACATGCGGGATTTGAAAAAGAAAAAGTTAAATTTTCTTCAAGATAAGCGAAACCTTCGCTCATTTCCTCTATTAATTTTTTGTATTCTTCATTCTCTCTGCGTAATCTTTCTATTTCTTTTTCATAGTTTTTCTTATCCAAAATACTACCTCCATTAATCAAGTAAAATGTAATAATATAAGATTTTCCGTTTCTCGAGGTAAAATATTAATTTCGAAATAAATGTGTAACATTTAATATAATGCCTTCTTTCCTTTATTAATCACATATTTCAGGCCATCTCTGAGGGTAGACATCGTTTTAAGCCCTTCCATATCAATGCCTAAATCTGCAATTGTCTGAGCTATCTCCACTCCAACTCCGGTTAATATCGCCTCAGCACCGACTAATTTTACCGCTCTCGCTGTACGTATCAAAAGATCAGCTACTGCGCTATCAACAGAACTTATACCCGAAATATCGATAATTGCAGAAACTGCATTTTTCTCGACAATTTGAGTCAACAACTCTTCCGAAATCCTTGACGCTCTCTCACTATCAAGAACTCCCATTACGGGAACCGTAAGTACTCCTTCCCAGACGTCTATTACAGGCGTTGAAAGTTCGATAAGTTCTTCTTTCTGTGCTTCTATCTTCTTTGCTTTTTCAAGTTCAAGAGTTTTAAGCCTTGTAACATCCCTTGTGATTCCTAATGTACCTTTGACATTTCCTTTACTATCACAAAGAGGAACTTTGGTTGCAGAAGCCCACATTTCCCTACCATCCGATAATACCATCTTTTCGACTTTATCTACTACAGGTTTTCCGCTAGTCATTATTTTTTCCTCATCTGCACGCATCACCTCAGCTTCTTCTTTTTTAAAGAAATCAAAATCAGTCTTACCTACAAACTGATGTCTTGTAAGTCCTGTTCCTTTAGCTTTCGAACTACTTACCGCTAAAAAACGGCTTTCTCTGTCCTTAAAATAAACACGATCTGGGATTTGGTCTAAAAGCGCGTCCAGTAAATTTCCCTTGAGCTCTAACGCATTTATTTTTTTACGTAGTGTTTTAATTTCTCTTTCCAGCTCGCTTTTACTTTTGTTCTTATTTTTATTAGCCAAAAAAACCTCCAATCAAATTTTAAGACGTACACCAAAAATATAGTTGTCAAAAGATCCTATATAATACCCGTAGTCGAACGATAGATTATTATCCATAAACCTCTAAAATCCTTATCATAAAAGAAATTTAAGAAAAAAAATATTTTTGTCAAGGGATTTTTTATGCACTTCAATTTTAAGGTTTAAAACCTTAAAAAAATAAACCTCTATAGGGTAATAACCGAAAAAATTGACGCTCCGCTAAATTTTCAAAAAGCTATAGGAATACAGAGCAAAAAGTATTCCAAATTTTAAGTCATTTATAATCATAGGTTTAGCTAAAAAAATATTTGCAAAATGAGAAAACTTTTTGCGTAATGCGAGAAATTGTTCCTTTTCTTATAATTTAGACGCTACTTTTTTAACCACTTCTTCTCCCCCCCTATTCGAAGACTCAACGGCCTGGGCACCAAGATGTGGAGTGCATATAAAATTATTTAATTCCTTTATTTTGTCTCTTTTTGGGATTCTGCCCAATATTAATAACATATCTCAAACCATCTGCGAGAGTAGACATTGTCTTAAGCCCGCCCATATCAATTCCAAGATCGGCAATTGTCTGGGCTATTTCTATTCCCACTCCGGTTAGTACCGCCTCAGCACCTACCAACCTAACTGCTTTGGCAGTACGGATCAACCGGTCTGCAACAGCACTATCTACCGCACTTATACCTGAAATGTCTATAATAGCTGCCGCTGCTCTCTTTTCTACTATCTCGGTCAGAAGAGCCTCGGAAATTCTGGATGCTCTCTCGCTATCAAGAGCCCCTAATATAGGAACCGTAAGAATTCCTTCCCATACATTGATTACGGGGGTAGAAAGCTCTAAGAGTTCTTCTTTTTGTGCCTCTATTTTTTCCTGTTTTTCCAATTCAAGGGTCTTTACACTTGTTACATCTCTTGTGATCCCTAAAGTGCCCATAATATTTCCATTCTTGTCGAAAAAAGGAACTTTTGTTTGTGAGAACCACCTTTCTTTACCATCGGACATTTCAATTTTTTGTACTTTGTCAACGACAGATTCTCCAGTTTCCATTATTTTCATTTCGTCTTCACTCATCACCTTCGCTTCTTCCTCGGAGAAAAAGTCAAAATCTGTCTTACCTTTAAACTCTTCCCTTTTTAGCCCAGTTCCTTCCGCCTTCGATTTACTAACATCCAAAAAACGACTTTCCTTATCCTTAAAATATATACGATCCGGAATGTGCTCTAAAAGAGCATCAAGCAAGCTACTCTTAAGCATAGCCTCTTTACCTAGCTCTTTAAGTTTTGACTCAAGTTTTTCTTCCAACTCTTTTCTTGTGGTAACATCCTTTGAAAGACCCAAAATACCTATTATCTTTCCCTTCTTGTCATACCTGGGAATTTTTGTTGTTGAAACCCATGTCACTCTCCCGTCGGGATGAGTTTCTTTTTCAACCTTACCAAGAATGGGCTTTCCGGTTTTTATTATTTTCTGCTCATCTTCATACGCCGCTCTTGCATGTTCATCGGTAAAATAATCGAAATCCGTTTTCCCGATTAGCTCACCTATCTTTTTAACACCAAACTGTTCGACAACCGATTTGCTCGCCATAACAAAACGACTTTCTTTATCTTTAAAATAAATTTGCTCAGGAACGTGTTCTAAAAGAGCATCAAACAAAGCTTCTTTGAATAAAGCTTCGTCTCTTTCTTTACGGAGTTTGTCAAATTCTTTCTCAACATTCTTTTTATTTCTGTTTTTTTTATCCATATTTCACTCCTTAATTTAAAAAATAAAAAAGAGAAAACATTATCTCAAAAGCTTTTTCCGAAAATTAAAAAATTCTTAAAAAGCCTTTTTTAAAAATCTCCAGAAGCTTTATCATATAAAGGAAATTTAAGAAGTAATTATCTTTTGTCAAGGTATTTTTTATCTACTCTCCCCTTCAAAGCATAAATTACCAAAAAACAGGAAAATCCAATAATGAATGACCATAATAACAGACACTTCGCTAAATCGCCAAAAGCCTTTAGAATAAATAAAAAAACACTCCAAAAATTAAGACATTAAAAATCAACGTCTTACGGAGTTCACTTCTGGAAAATAAGAAAGCTTTTTGCATGATGCAAGAAATAATCTTATTTTCTACAATTTAGCAGCTACTTTCTTGACGACTTCTTCTCCTACTCTATTTGAAGATTCAACGGCCTGGGCACCAAGATGTGGAGTGCAAATAAAGTTATCCAACTCCATTAATTTTAAATCTGTCGGCGGTTCTACCTCGAAAACGTCCAGTGCAGCACCTCTAATATTGCCATCTTTAAGTGCACTATATAAGGCATCCTCATCAATAACCCCTCCCCGTGCGCAATTTACTAAATATACGCTGTTTTTCATCTTCCCAAATTCTTCCTCTCCAATCAAATGATGCGTTTCGTCAATGTGAGGCAAATGAAGCGAAACGATATCTGCAGAAGTGAGCAATTCATTGAGTCCGACCATTTCAATATCTATACCCTGGACTTCCTTAACGTAAGGGTCATGACCAATGACTTTTGCTCCAAAACACTGAACTAACTCAGCCGTCCTTTTTCCTATCCTACCCAAACCTATAATACCCACCGTACAGGAGCCAAGTTCGTTACCTTTAAGTTCCTTTTTAGGCCACTTTCCGTTTTTCATACTGGCAGTTGCCTGAGGTATATGCCTAAGAAGTGCAAGCATATGCGCCACAGCTAATTCTGCCACTCCATTCGTAGAAGCTTCAGGAGTATTTATAACTTCAATTCCTTTGCCTACAGCATAATCCACATCAATATTATCTAATCCCACACCTGCCCTTATTACGAATTTTACACTTCCTGCTGCTATATCTATAAGATCTTTTCTTATTTTGGTTCTGCTCCTTATGATAACTCCGTCATAGTCGGCAATAATCCCGGCCAGCTCTTCTTTTTCTACTGAAGTATTCTCTACTACTTCAATTCCAAGCCCTTTTAAACCGTCAACAGCATCTTTCGCTATCGCATCACAGATTAAAACTTTCATCAAACCTCCTCTCCTTTTATTTAACCACAGGATTAACTCAAGATTTTTTATTGTTTTAAACCCACCCCTCAACCCTTAATCAGCCACTGATTTTCACTGATTAACACAGATCCCCCCAACAACCCATTACTAAATACTTTTTTGTTTTTTTTAACAGAATAAAAAATTTTTTTATCAGTGTACATCTGTGTTCATCCGTGGCTATTCTCTTTTATATCATTCCGGTAAAACATCTATAACAATTCTACGATTTTTATTTCGACCTCCTTCAGTATCGTTGCCAGCTATCGGTTGATATTCCCCAAAGGCAACTGCAGCCAAACGGGATGGATCTATATCTACTTTAGAAATCAAAAATTTTACGACATTAACAGCTCTTTTAGCAGAAAGATCCCAATTAGTAGGATATTCCATCTTTAGGCTTCCGGATATTGCCGTATTGTCAGTATGACCTTCAATTCTAATATCCCTTTCGGGCATTTCTTTCAATACATTTGCTATTCGAAGCAAAGTTTCTTGACCTTCCTCACTCAATTCCACCGAACCTGGCGGAAACATTTTTCTGCAGGGAAGGGTAATAGAGATTGCCTCCCTTTCAAGTTCCACTTCGACACCTTCGACCATATCTCTAATATCCTGAACAAGGTAACTAACTTCTCCCTTTTCATCAAGTGTATCGGTTCTCTCAGAAGTTTTCCTTAAATCATTTACTATAGATACCAGAGTCTTATTTTCTTCCTTATACTCAATAAGAATATTGCTGAGTGGGGAATATTTTCTTAAGTAAAAGAACCCAAATCCTAAAAGTAAAAACAAAATAACCGAAAAATAAAAAACATCTCTTCTCATATAATCCTCCTAAAAATTAAAATCATCAAGCATCTCTATTGATTTTTTAATCTTAGGCCTTCCTTTCACATGAAGCTGACACTGAGTCTTAGGTATATTACCTTTTCTAAATATTTCCTTTACTACATTTGGACACCTTGAAGTTGCAAGATCTCCGCTTTCAGAACAAATATACCTGAACTCCACACTTTCCGTAGTAGGGAATTCATAGTTCATAGAAGAATCGCAAACCGCCTTCATAAATTCAGTCCAAATAGGAAGAGCCACCGCTCCACCGCTTGCACCATTTCCTATACTTCTTGGGTAATCATATCCAACCCAAACACCGACACTAAGGCTTGCAGTAAAACCTACAAACCAGGCATTGCTAAAGTCATCTGTAGTACCTGTTTTTCCTCCTGCCGGTTTTGAAAAACCGCTTATCCTCGAAGATGAAGCAGTACCTCCAGGCTCAAAAACACTATTCAGCATATCTAAAATTATATAAGAGGTGGCTTCAGACAAAACTCTCTGTTTTACAATTCTATTTTCATATACTGTATTACCATATCTATCTACGACCCTCCGTATAAATATAGGTGAAACTTTCTCTCCAAGGTTTGTAATCGTGGAATAAGCCCTAACCATCTCCAGAAGAGATACGCCCGACGAACCTAGAGCTACCGAAAGAACAGGTTGAAGAGTACTTTCTATACCCATTTGATAAGCGTATTCAACAACGGAAAAAGGTCCAACATCCCGACATAAGTTTAAAGAAGCAACATTTCTGGACATCTTTAAAGTCGTTCGCAAAGAAATCTTACCCATAAAAGTTTCGTCATAGTTTTTAGGTGCATAAACTTCTCCTCCCAATTCTTTAATCATCGGAAGATCAAATACAAAATCAGAAGGCGAAAAACCGTTATCTATAGCCGCAGTAAAAAGAAAAAGCTTAAAAGACGAACCGGGTTGTCTCCTCGCCTGGGTAGCCCTATTATACAAACTATGCTTATAATCTCTGCCTCCAATAAGGGAAAAAACATAGCCGGTTCCCGGATCCATAACAACCATTGCTCCCTGCAAGTAAGGAATATTTTCGGGATGAATTATAGAATCAGGAATGGTCTCTTTCTTTGTAAGATGCCAGTATAATTCGGCTCTTTTTAAACCCCATTCCATAATACTATCGGCTTTCTTCTGCATATCCTGTTTCATCGTTGTATAAACCTTATAACCTCCCCACGAAATATATGCCCTCCCAAAGAGTTCTTCCATCTGCCTTTTTACTTCATTTATAAAATAAGGTCCGACAATCTCTTTTTTTGATTGATCTACAACATGAAGAGATTCTGCAATAGCAGAATCGAGTTGTATCTTAGAAATTGCGCCCTCTTCAAACATCTCATTCAAAGCCAGATTACGTCGCTCTATAAATCTATCATAACTATTATAAGGAGAATACAACCCGGGAGAACGAATTAAACCCACAAGAGCTGCCGCCTCCGAAATAGAAAGACTATCGGGAACTTTATCGAAATAATACCTGGAAGCTGCGCCTATACCATGATTACCGTAACCCCAGTAAATTTCATTTAAATACATTTCGAGTATCTCTTTCTTCGTATATCTCCTTTCAATCAAAAGGGCAAGGTATATTTCCTCGACTTTTCTAAGAAGCGTTTTTTTCAAAGTTAGAAAAATATTTCTCGAGAGCTGCTGGGTAATAGTGCTGGCGCCTGCTCCCCACTTCTTTCGACCAATTTTCCTGACGAAATTCAACCAAACAACTTTGGTCAACCTTTTAATATCAATACCAAAATGTTCGTAGAATCTTTTGTCCTCAAGAGAAACAACAGCTGCCGGGATGTAATCCGGGATAGAATCAAGAATTATAGGTATTCTTCTATGCTCAAAAACTTCCAGAATAAGTCTATCATTCATGTCATAAATACCTGTAGATAATTTCGGTTCATAATTAGCTAAAGAATCAACGTCAGGCAAACTATTTAATATCGATAAATTAATTCCAATTACCGCACCAAGAATAAAGAATCCTATGTTTAAAATAAAGAACCTGCGTTTTCTTAAAGGAAGCTCTCCCTTTAAAGATAAAATCTTCCGCCATAATTTTTTTAAAGCGGAAAAACGTTCCTTTTTTATAGGATATGACTCGTCTCGAGACATTATCTCATCTAAATCCATTATGGGGTTATATTAATACCCTTTACCCCAAAGTCAAGCCGCCCCCCCAATCCCCCAAAAAATGATTGAACCACAGAGAACACAGAGAAAAAAAAGAACACACAGAGATCACAGAGAAAAAATATATTTGTGTTAAAAAAAACCCAACCCACAATATTAATTGAACCACAGAGAACCTATGAACACAGAGAAATACGACACTTCTTAGTATATAATTGTAAATTGCAATTTGTAAATTGTAAATTGAAAATATTATTGCCACTAATTTACACAGATAGTGACCGATCTTTTTATTCGATGAAGAGGTTCCACTCAAGAAAAATGTATAGAAGACCTAGCGGTCACGGACTTTTATTAATAAAATGAGCAAGGAGTGCTGTTCAAGAAAGCGTCTCGCAGGGTGAGCGAGCATGGTCTTTTGAAATATACTCATTTCAAAAGGAGCGAACCCGAGAGCCGAGTGGCAATTTCCACGCTGGGGAAATTGACCACGTCTTTCTCGAAAAGTACTCCTTGCGAATCACCCGCCGGGAAAACTGACTGCGGTTTTTTAGAACGATACCCCAGAACGACAATTGCCGGCGTAATTGATCTCGTACTCTTTGATATGAAAATTCAAAGAATCTCACTGGTTGACAAAAACTATTAGTCTAATAATATTACAAATATGAAATTACTTTGTGAACATAATTGTTCTAAAAGAAATCATTATACCCCTGCCCTTGGAATCAATGCAAAACCTCTATCAAAGCTCTTAAAGAAATCACAAAGAAGAAAGAAACAAATGAATTTTTCGCCCACTCCCGAAAGAGAAACAATAAAACACTTTATAAGATTATCCGAAAAGAACTACCATATAGATAAAGGTATATACCCTCTTGGATCCTGCACAATGAAATACAACCCTAAAGTAGCCGAAGATGTTGTAAATCATGATAAACTCGAAAATCTGCACCCGGAAACACCTGAGAATGAAATACAAGGTGCAATCAAAATAATGTTTGACCTTGGAGAATTTTTAAAAGAAATCTCAGGAATGGACTCTATAAGCATTCAACCTGAAGCTGGTTCCCATGGAGAATTAACTGGGCTATTAATTGCCAGAGCTTACTTCGATCTAAAAAACGAAAAGAGAAAAATGGTTCTTATTCCCGATACAGCCCATGGTACAAATCCTGCGTCTTCGACTAGAGCTGGATTTAAAATAAAAGAAATAAAATCTAATAAAGAGGGAATTTTAGATGCAAAAAATTTAGAAAAATCAATAAACAAGGATACCGCAGCACTTATGATTACCAATCCCAACACGTTAGGGGTTTTCGAGTCCAACATAAAAGAACTTTCGAGGGTACTGCACAAAAACGGATCTCTACTTTATATGGATGGTGCGAACTTAAACGCACTAATGGGCATAGCTAAAGTGTGCGATTTTGGTGTAGATATAATTCACTTCAATCTACATAAAACTTTTGCGACTCCTCACGGAGGAGGAGGTCCGGGCAGCGGACCCGTAGCAGTAAAAAAGCATCTTTCGGAATTCCTGCCCGTACCAACGATCGAATTTGACGGAAAAAAATATAAATTTAACTGGACCGGTAAAAACTCTATCGGAAAAGTTTCAACCTTCTACGGAGCTTTCTCTGTAATGGTAAAAGCTTACACATATATAAGAATGTTAGGTGCTGATGGCCTGCGCGCAGCCTGTGAGCAGGCTATTATAAACTCAAACTATTTGCTTTCCCATCTCAAAGAAAAATATGATATCCCTTATAAGAAAAAGTGCTTGCATGAATTTGTTATCTCCGCTTCTAAATTTAAGAAAAATGGAGTAAGAGCTCTTGACATTGCAAAAACCCTTTTAGATATGGGATATCATGCTCCCACAATTTACTTCCCCCTCATTGTGGAGGAGGCTATGATGATAGAACCAACGGAAACCGAATCGAAGGAGTCTTTAGATAATTTCATAAAAGCAATGGAAATAATAGCAAAACAAGCAGAAGAAAATCCGAAATTGTTACAAAATAGTCCTAACACAACCCCCGTAGGAAGACTCGACGAGGTAAAGGCAAACAAAGATTTGAATGTCAAATGGTACAGAAACTCGTAAACTTAAAAAACGTAAAGGAGGTATAGTATGGAATTTTTAATTTTAGGTGGATTAATTCTGACAATGGATCTCATCAAGAAAGTTAACAAAAAACTGAAAGACTCTATAAAAGCTCTTGCCGGGCTCAAAATACCGATCGGTATCGTTGTAATACTAACCAGCATAGCATTTTTGGGAAAACACGGAGCCGCAGGATCTTTGCAGCTATTCGTGGGTGTTATCGCAGGTGGAGTCTTAATACTTGATTTGCTGAAACTTATCCCAACAAAGAAAGAAACGGAAAAGCAAATCGATGATCTTATGACAATAATAACTGTACCCGTCGGTATAGCAGCAATAATTGTCGGAATAATCGGACTCTTCTACAGATAAAAAGGGTTGATTTAACTTACTAAAACATCCCCCTCAACATAAATCAGAGGGGGATGTTTTAAAAATGCTATTATTACTAGTTTCTTTATCAATAAATGTTTATTTTAGCCCAAACGGGGGTGCTCGCGAAGCAATCCTCAAAGAAATCGCAATTGCACAAAAAGAAATAGATGTTGCAATGTATATATTAACCGATAGGGAATTATCGAATGCCCTCGTTTCAGCAAAAGAAAAAGGCGTAAAAGTAAGAATTCTTCTCGACTCTAAAAGTACCGAGGAAATAGGATATTCAAAACATCACTTTCTAAACGAGAAAAATCTAGATGTTAGACTGGACGAAACCCACAAATCACATGGCGATAAATACGAAGGAATAATGCATAATAAATTCGCAATAATAGACAAGAAAGTCTTGATTACCGGTTCCTTCAACTGGACTCACTCGGCAGAAGAACTCAACGATGAAAATCTTCTAATAATAAAAGAAAGTGATCAACTTATCCGTAAATTCTCAGATAAATTTGCAGAACTTTGGAATAGGAGTAGAAACATAAAAAGACCTCTCAGGATCAACCCGTATAATTTACCCAAGCTGAGAAAAAATATCGGAGAATGGATAATTATTTCAGGAAAACCTACCAAATGGAATGTCTCTAGGTCAGGACACCTTTTCATTGATTTTGGTAAAGGAAAAGACCAATTTACTTTCGTACTCTGGAAAGAAGGTTTAGAAAAACTAAAAAACACTGGATTTAATCTTGAAGAACTAAGCAGCAGAGAAATAGAACTGAAAGGTAAACTCATCGACCACAAAAAATACGGACTTGAAATAACCACCTCCGATCCAGAAGCAATACGCATAATAGAATAGTAATTCGTGCGCCAAGTCTTGGATCAATTAACTCTTTAAAAAAATTCTCGTTAATTTAGTATTTCCAGTAAATCAAATATCAAAAAGTAAAAATCAAAATTACAAATTAAAATGCAAAATCAACTATTCTCCAAACAGTAAAAATCAAAAAAAGATCCGTTCTATTGGCGACACTCGTAATTTTTCCTTTTACAAATTTTTTAACTTTGATTTGTAGTTTTGCATTTTGATATTTAATTTTTACATTTTAGCGGCTTTGCCTCGATAGAGCAAAAACTCTTAAAAGTAGATTTATATCTTTTAAATATCGCAAAAACAAAAAGGGGGGTTGAAATTTTTCAATGTTAGAGTAAAATTAAATCAATGAAAGATCTAGACTTTTTTGTAAACAATTTTGTAAAATCAATAAAAAATCATAAACTTTATCAAAAAGTTTCTGATACAACTAAAGATTTTATAAATAAAAGTCTGGATAATCTTAAGAAAGCTCAAGAAGAGTTAGGCCCTATAGTCTTATCAATCAATGAAGACAAAATTATGAGTGATTCAAAAGTTTTACATTCCGACCCAAAAAGGTTAACTTCAATTCCTCTCTTCCTATATCGCAATGGGATAAGGTCTTTCACTTTCCTTGAGGGAATAAGCGAAGAAGAACTTGAAGCTCTAGTAACAATTATAGCTGGTCGAGAATATTCCTCTAAAGTTGGCTTGATAGAAGATCTATGGGAATCCAAATTTCCTCATATAATTTATCATGCTGTTGAAAAAACTAAAAATATTGATGAATATGAAGGTTTAAAATTGCCATCCGGAGTAAAAAGCAACCAACTCACAGTACTTCCGGTCAAAGTAAAAAAGAGAGAGAGCTATAAAAAAGACGAACAGAAATCCGGAATTTTCTATAAACCACAGATTTCAATTGATCGAGAACGTGCTCCTTTTTTACTAATTGAAAGTATCAAGGATCTTCTATCATATGAACAAATACATAGAAAAAGACAAAGTCTCTACGTAATACTTAGAGATTCAATTCCAAAATTTCTATCATCAGGCAACCTTTCTGCTCTATACCAGACAAAAAAACTAATTGAGAGCCTCACCGAGACTAAAGGAGAATTTACTCAAATTCAAAACGAAATAAAAGAAATACTCGTCTCTGAACCAGCTACGCAATTATATATTCATATTTTAACTTCATCCTCTTCAAACAGAACAAGAAATGAAGCAGTAGAAATGCTCGAATACATAGGCATGAAAGCAACAGACCCATTAATAAATGAATTAGAAATCACCAGCGATTTTATCGTAAAAGATTTGATTGTCTCTCTTTTAAAGAACATCTTTGCCGACCGAAAAAAGGACCTTGAAAAACGTTTACTCACTTCCAAGGGGAAAGCTTTCTCAGTTCTTTTGTCAATTGTAAAAAAACTAAAAGATCCATACTTCATTCCATGTTTAAAAGAACTATTTGAAAGAGAAAATTTACCCCAAATAAAAGAAACTCTTTTTTCACTTTTATCAAGAAAAGATGTCATCGAATATTTAAAACATCCGGATTCATCAGTCAGAGTTTTAGTACTAGAAAAATTAAAAGCAATATGGACCCCAGAGGAATTTGAAATCATAAGAGACTGGATTCTATCAAAAAAATTCTGGCGTCTACCCGAAAACGAAATAAAGGCATTACTAGAACTACTCTCTACTTTGACCACCGAAGATACATTAAGAATATTCAATACAATACTTCGTAAAAAGCATCTGTTTAATGAAAAAATATATGATATCAAGAAAATGACCATCCGGGCTTTATCTAATGTAAAAGACGAAAGAGCCATCGAAATTATCAAAAAATACAGAAAATCTAGGCAGCTAAAAGAAACGGCCGAGGAGATTTTAAAGAAACATGAAACAAAGTGATATTAGAAATCTTATACTATATTTCTCATCATCAATTCATATAGCAAGAGTGTTTCAAACCAAAAGTCAAACACTTTACCAGCACGCTAAAAAAACTCATCAATTTTTATCAGAACTATTCAAAGACTTTAAGAAAATAGAACTATCTATTTCCGATAACCATTTATTTTTTAATGACGAAATGGCAAGAGTAGAAATGGGCATAATGGGAAGATACAGATCCCTGATTCATGATTTAAAAACTTTATCGATTGGCTCAATTGAATTTACCAACTTACCGGAACTTGACGAAATAGTATCCTTTTTATGCTCTCTAGGCTCACACCTTGCTGCTTCAAAACACTCTTTTGATGAATTATCCAAAAATCTAAAAAAAGATGGTGTGAAATCTATAAAAATAACACGTATAGAAGACTCAAAACAAAAAGATGGTATTTTACGCTCCATAAGAAAAGAAGCTCTCTCTACTCTTCTCGAATCGGTTAGCTATCTTAAAAAAGTAACTATTGAGGAAGAAGCAAATATATATGAAGCCCGCCGAATAGTGAGAAAATTTTCAGAATTACTCTTTAAAGAAAGAAGCTATCTTATTGCTTTAACAATAATAAAAGACATTGGCTCTTATACTTTTAACCACTCCGCTAATGTCTGTATACTTTCAATTGCTATGGGCATCGAACTGGGTATTTCAAGAAAAGATTTACTCGAACTTGGAATATCTGCTCTTTTCCACGACTTAGGGAAAATAGATATTCCAGGTGATATTCTGAACAAACCAGATACTTTAACAAATATAGAATATGAGAAGATTAAACAACATCCTTATCTTTCCGCTGAAAGAATAATTTTTCTAAAAGGCGTAGAAGAAGTACCTGTATTTGGACTTCGTGGAATACTCGAACATCATATAGATTTTTCCGGTGCCGGATATCCAGATATAAGCACGAAGAAACCCACTCTATTTGCTCGTATTATCAGGATAGTCGACTCTTACGATGCAATGACAACTCCAAGAATATATCAGAATGTAAGAAGTCCTTTTGAAGCACTTAAATATATAATAAAAAGTAACGAAATTTATGATCCTTCATTAGTAAAAGTATTCCTTGATATAATGGGCATATATCCACCAGGATCCATAGTTCTCCTAAAAGGCGGAATGAAAGGAGTTATGATATCCGATAGAGAAGTTGCAATAGTAAAAAAAGGTAAAGCTCTAAAGGGAACTCCAAAAGAAACAACTATAATAAGAGCTTTATCACCAAATGAGGTAGATTTCAACCCGGCTTCTATATTAACAGCAGTTACCTCTGATGAAAATTCTTCAAGTATCTGATTCTTTTTACCCAGATCCCGGAGGAGTCAGCGAAGTACTTCATCATCTTTCAAAAGCTCTTAAGGCACTAGGAAACGATGTTCATATTCTTACTGGTAAACACCCCGAAGCAAAAGAAGATAGCCAAATAACAAGACTGGGAAACAGATTAACCTTACACGCAAACAAAAGTGAAGTAAATTGGACTTTTTCTCCAACGTTATTTTCACAAGTAAAAAAATTTATTAATGATAATTCCTTCGATATTATTCACACGCATGGTCCCTATGCTCCTAATCTTCCTTTCTTAGCACTTTTATATTCCAATACGACTAATATCGCAACGTTCCATACTGCTTTTTCAAATTTCAACTATTATAAAATTTCAAAATTTTTATTTACTTCGATCTCTAAAAAATTAGATGGATCAATATGCGTATCCAAGCATGCATTCAAAGAAATTTATCCTCATTTCCCAAAAGGCAACTATAAAATCATTGCCAACGGAGTGGACACAAAACGTTTCACTCCTAAAGGGAAAAAATTAAAAAAATTTTCAAACAATAAAATCATTCTATTCTTAGGCAGACTAGATCCTAGAAAGGGACTGCCAGTCATGATAAAAGCCTTTCCACTAATAAAGAAAAAAATACCTAATGCAATACTCATCGTAGCAGGAAAAGGAAATCCTCCGAAAGACATCCCTAAAGAATTAAGAAAATTCATCATTTTCAAGGGAATGATACCCAATAATATGGTTCCGGTATATTACCGTAGTGCAGATATTTACTGTTCACCCGCTTTATGCGGAGAAACTTTTGGTATTGTACTTCTTGAAGCTATGGCATGCGGTACACCTGTGATCGCCTCTAATATAGACGGGTATAAAGATGTAATCCCAGACAAAGAAATGTTATTTGAAAAAGGAAATCCGCAATCCCTTGCAAATAAGGCAATTTCAATTCTGGAAAATGATTCAAAATCACAGAGAATAAGAAAAATAGGAATGGAAACAGCAAAAAAATACGACTGGCATGATG
This sequence comes from uncultured bacterium, assembly GCA_964525555.1. GTDB lineage: Bacteria > Hydrothermota > UBA3072 > UBA3072 > UBA3072 > JAFGHJ01. The sequence continues at coordinate 9,318 of CAZGHN010000003.1, read as the reverse complement.
TTGCAAAAAAAACAGAAGATTTCTACAAAAGTGTCATAAAAAACAAAAAATATAAACACCACAAATAGCTCACCACAAATACCTAGTATTAACCACTAAAAACACTAAACAATCTAAACCCTACCCCTAGGTTTTTTTAATTAAAGTTAAAAAATATAATTGGTGGGGCTGGGTTTCGTATTTTTCGTGTGTTTTGTGGTTGAAAAATATTTAAAATCTGCGTTCATCTGCGTGCCAATAAATCCACAAAGACCTTGACAAAACAACACTTAGGAATTAATATAAAAAAAGGGCGGATAGCTCAGCCTGGTGAGAGCGCCTGCCTTACAAGCAGGAGGTCAGAGGTTCAAGTCCTCTTTCGCCCATTTTATAAAAACGGAGGATAATTAGTTAAATGCATAAGGTCTACAAAATCAAAAAGAACATTAGAGCAGTAAAGCTTGACATATTTTTCTCCGAAGATAAAAAATCCTTTGAGGTTTCTGATCCCAACAGAACCGAAAAATAATGTGTAGCGAAGAGGATACCAAAAACCAAGAGCAAATTTCAGAAAATTTAGAAAAAGCAACTTTTATTTCCATAGTCCTTAGAATTGCAACAGGTTCGTATATATCTCTCGGACTAGTAGAAGATCCAACCACCGGAAAAAAATACAAGGATCTCGAGATGGCAGAGTATCTAATAGATTCCCTCAGAATACTTAGAGATAAAACAAAAGGTAATCTAGAGAAGCAAGAGGAAGGCTATTTAAACAATATTATTCATGACCTTGAATTAAAATTTGTAAAAGAAAAGGAGTCAAAATGAAAAAATTTATTTTTATTATCTCTATCATCTTAACCACCAATATTATGTTGGTTGCACAATTCAAAAAGCATACGGTTGTTAAAGGAGAGTGTCTATGGTTTATTGCTGGCGATTATTACAATGATCCATTTTTATGGCCAGTAATTTATGAGGCAAATAAAGATTCCATAGCAGATCCACACTGGATTTATCCCGGAGAAGTATTCGTAATACCTAATGTTCCAGAGGAACAAACTACAACTTTACCGGTAGATGAAGGTTTGGTAATAAAAGAAGAAAAAGGCTTGAGGACAGAACTACAAGAAGAAACAGAAACAACAAGAGGACCAATGGAAGTCGGAGATGAAGAAGCAATATTGTTTTCTGTAGTTAAAGCTAAAGATTATGCGTTCACCAAGAAAGCGGCTATTCTCGCGGGATTTATAACCAAAAACTCAAATATTAGTATTGGTAGAATTAGTAACTTAATAAAGAACCCGCCATCTTTTAAGGGTTCTCCTACAACACTTGGAGACGAAGTTGAAATTAACAAAGGAACTTCAGACGGCATTAATAAAGGGGACATTTACATGATATTCAAATGGGACAGAGGGGTCGGAAGATACGGAAGAATAGTAAGAATAAAAGGAGCTCTGAAAATCATGGAAGCCGGACAGAGATATTCTACAGCTAAAATAATCGAAGCATACGAACCCCTAAAAAAAGGTGACCACATTATGAAATATACTGCTCCGGAAGTTATTGTAGGTCAAGTTACTCCAACCCTTCAGGATCTCGAAGGAAGAATAATTGCATTTAAGAATAAAGAAGACATCGTAAAGCCTTTTTCAGTAGTTTTTATAGAACCCGGTATGAATTCTTCGGTTAAACTGGGTGATGTATTTCTTATTTATAAAGAAAAGTCAGATTTACTAGTACCTCTCGGGCAAATTCAGATTGTAGATGTACGAGAAGAAACAGCCTCAGGATATATAACTTCTATTATGGGAAAGACTGAAATATCCCTTGGCAATAAAATAAAATTGGTTGGAAGAATTGGGGGATAAACTTAAAACAATAAAAACCCTCCTGAAAAAAAAAGAGAACAAAGAAATTTCAGTAGGAATTACTGCATATAATTATTCAATAGCAAGAATCGCTGAAGGATCTGGTATAGATTGGATTCTAGTGGGAGATTCCGCAGGCACCTGTGAAATGGGATTTTCCACCACAATTCCCGTAACAATGGATGACATGCTCACATTTGCAAAGAGCGTTCTTAAGGGCGCTAAGAATACTCCGATTATCGTCGATATGCCTTTCCTATCTTCACAAACCACACCAAATGAAGCTATCTCAAACGCTGGAAAATTCCTGCAATTAGGAGCATGTGGGGTAAAAGTAGAAGGCATAAAACAAAAAGAAAATATAAAAGCAATGATAGATGCCGGTATACCCGTAATGGGGCATCTAGGTTTAAATCCACAGTATTATCTTCAAACCGGATATAAAGTAATAGGTAAAAAAAAGAAAGAAATAAAAGAAAGCGTTGATTCAGCAAAAATTCTTGAAAAAATCGGAGTGTTCGCTATTATTCTAGAATCGGTAACAACAGAACTGGCGCAGAAAGTTCTAAAAACCTTATCTATACCGATCTACGGAATAGGAGCAGGTAAAAATCTCGATGGGCAAATACTTGTCGTAAACGACATTCTTGGTTTATCATTCGATTTTAAAACGAAGTTTTCGAAACAATATGTAAATTTGGAAAAAATAATAAGCCAAGCTTTCACTCAGTATAAAGAAGAAGTCAAGAAAGGTAAATTTCCTGAGGATAAGTACATATATGGTTAATAAAACTCAAAATGTTGGTCAGTTAGTCAGTTGGTATGTTAGTCCGTTTTTTTTTGAACCCACCAACACACTCACGCACTAACACACTAACTATAACAGAATTATGAAAGACATAATAATTGAAGAATACAGACCTGAATTCAAAGAGAAATGGGACAATTTTGTCGAGATAGCTAATAATGGAACTTTATTTCATAAAATCCAGTTCTTAAGCTATCATACTAAAGATAGATTTAACTTTCATCATCTAACATTCCAAAAAGAAGGAAATATCGTAGCTCTTCTGCCTGGTATGCTAAACAGTGGAATTTATAAATCACCTTCAGGAGCAAGTTTCGGTGGAATAGTCATGGATGATAGAAGTTTCAGAAAAACAGATATAATAATAAATAAATTCCTTGAATACTGTGTAAATAAAGAAATAAAAGAATTATATTTTACTATTCCGCCTATGATATATTCAAAAGAAATTAATAAAAATATGGAATATGTACTTTTATACAATGGTTTTTCCTATTCCGCAAACATGTATACCTCAGTAATAGACCTTTCACAATTTGACCAAGACCCAATAAAGATGTGCCATCAAAATGCAAGAAGTGCAATAAAAAAAGCAATAAATTCAGATGTAGAAATAAAATTAAGCAATGACTATGATAACTTCTATCCAATCTTAATAAAAAATAAAGAAAAATTTGATGTTCCGGTTACTCACACTCTTTCCGAATTAAAAAAACTTAACAAACTTTTACCAAATAATTTCAAATTATTTTTGGCTTACCGGAAAAATGTTCTATTGGGCGGTTCCCTAATATTTATTTGTAACGAAAAAGCTCTTCTTGCTTTTTATATCGCCCTTGACTACGATTACCAAGAATACAGACCAATCAACTATCTACTCTATGAAATTATAAAATGGGGACATAAAAACGGACTTAAATATCTCGATCTCGGCGTAAATCAAGAAGAATCTGAAAATAATCCTATGGAAGTTAATAGAGGATTAATCTCATTCAAATCAAGCATGGGAGCCGAGTGTTTTTTCCGAAATCAACTTTACAAAAAAATTTAGGAGATTAAATTTGGAATCTTCTAAGATTTCGCTAGTACTATAAATTGAAAAGAAACTCTCAAAGTACAAAAATTCTATTTAGTGAATCCGCCGTTTACGGATTTGGGTTTCTTCTTAGGAAAGCTATCGGATTTTTTTTAATACCTATCTATACACAAACTTTCAGCCATATAGAATACGGAAAGTTAGCGATGATCTATTTACTATCCAGCGCATTGACTATTTTCTTTTCACTCGGATTAAACGATGCTTTAATGAAACAATTATCAGAAACCGCCGCCAATGAAAGAGAAGTTTTCAGTAGATTCTTTTTCTTTAGATTAACTTACATTTCATTGTTCCTAATTTTATTGACATCATGTTCAAAATGGATTACATCATTTCTTATTTCACCGGGAGAGGGTTATCTTATTTCTCTTGCGGGTTTAACTATTTGGATAGAGAGTTTATCAGAACCTATACTTTTGATTTTAAGGATACAAAATCGCTCGAAGAAATTTGTCGCAATAAACACTTTTAGATTTATCACAAATATTAGTCTTAATATTCTTTTCGTTCTTCACTTCAAGTTTGGTATAGGTGGCGTACTCCTGGGTAATCTAGGAAGTAGCTCTATATTTTTATTCGTACTTTATCCTGAGATACACAAGATATTCACATCAAAATTCGATTTAAAACCAATTAAAAACCTTTTGAGATACGGATTACCTATATTGCCAATAAGCATTTTTATTTGGCTGGGATTAGATCTAATAGATAGATGGATTATAAAATGGATATTAGGATTGGGAAAAACAGGTATATATACTCTCGGATATCAGTTTGGCACAGTGATGGGTATACTAGTCCACGGATTCAGGGCTTCCTGGACACCATTTTTTTTCAAAAATCCTGACAAAAAAGAAATTTTTGCAAACACTGCAATAACTTTTTTACGATTATCTTTGATCCTGTGGGGGATTTTATCATTTTTCACTCCGGAAATTTTTAAAATTTTCGTAGCAAAACAATACTGGGAAGCACAATCAATAGTTCCAATTATTGCTTTTTCTTACATTTTTTTCGGCCTTGAAGAAATTTTTACAGCCGGATTCTACATAAAATCAAGAACAAACTTATTAATACCAATCGCCTTAACTCCCCTTATAATAAACATCGTTCTCAATCTTTATTTAATTCCACGTTTTGGTATAATAGCAGCAGCAACAGCCACACTATTTTCATACTTTCTTTTTGCCCTATTTTCTTATATAATTGGAAATAAAATTTTTCCTGTGAATTATAAATTAAAAATACTTATTTCAGAACTAACTTTTAGTCTCATTCTATTATATTTGACAATCCACGCGGGCAACACCATATATCAAAGGATACTCGCATTTACAATTCTATCAATAATATTAATATATAAAGAAAGAACTAGAATAAAGAATTTGTATAATAAAATATTTAAAAGCATTAAAACTTGACAAAAATTCTGTCAAGATTATAATCCTTGCATGTTAACGTTTTTATCTAATAAAAAGCTCATTAATTTTTTTCAAAAAGAGAGCTTGAAAACAGATTTATGGAATTTACCATTCATATTCTGGGGAAAATCTTCCTCCTATTTTGCAAAAAAACTTACTCCTATTAACGGAGGAAGAGCATCGACCCCTATAGCAATTCAACTTTATTTAACTGAAGTATGCAACCTTAACTGCAAAATGTGTTTCCTTAAACAAATTAAATCTAACAACAATTTCATACCCATCGATATAGCAAAAAAGGTAATAAAAGAACTTATCTACATAAGGCCACGATATAATATGACGGGAGGTGAGCCGTTTCTCCACCCGGAAATAAAAAATTTAATTACATATATCAAATCAAAAGGACTTTACTTAAGTATAATCACAAACGGAACCACGATAGAAAACTTCGCAGAAACCATTGTCCGTTTGGGAGTCGATAAATTAAATATATCTATCGATGGAACACCCGAAAGACATGATTCAGTTAGAAGAGTTCCAGGAACTTTTGCAAAAATCCTGAAAGGTATTAAGGCAATAAATCACGAGAAAAAAAAACAAAATAAAAGAAGACCCAGATTAACTCTTAACTCTCTGTTAAATACTGAAACCGATGAAGATTTCATGATTTCATTTGTGCAAGAAAACCTTTTTGAAGAAGTAAACTTTTTACATCTTTTATCAATTACTTCAGAAGACCTGAAAGATTTCTGCGAAGATTGGGAAATAAAACCTCACTACTGGCAGGGAGCCCTTATTAAAAATGGTATTTTTAAAATCGAAAATTCTTTAATAAAGAAAATCAAGGAATATAAAAATGACCCAAATATTAAAATAAAAATAAGATTTACTCCGGATATAAGTGAAAAAGATTTAAAAAAATATTACAATAAAGAAAAAGACCTACTTTGTAGATTTGAAGGCAGATGTATTGCTCCCTGGGTGGCAGCTACAATAAAACCACCGGGCAAAGTGGAAATATGTCCCGATCTTCCCGTAGGTGATCTAACCCAAAAAAGTTTTCTTCAAATTTGGAATGGCGAAAAAGCCAGATATTTACGAAGACGGATTTTTAAGGGTAACATGCTACCTGTATGTAGTGGTTGCTGCAATTATTATGTATAAGTAAGAATCCATAAGCCTTGGAGCAAGTCAAATAATTCAATTATTGAATAGCTAAATAGTAAAAAAATAAAAAATCCTGTTGTTCCTGCCCGAATAAATGTTTCGTGTTTCGAGTCTATCCAGGATCAGTAGAACAGTCAGTAGTCGAGCATGTATTCTTCGAATCCAAGTTAAATGGTTGAATAGAAAAATAGTTGAATTGTTTCTCATTTACCAATTTCTCCATTTTTCAATTTTTCTATTTTTGTGGTATTGGTTGGGTTTTAAAAAACAAAAATGTATCCTGTTGATCTGTGTTTATCCTGTCTAAATATTGGGGTTTTGGATTTGGGGTTGGGTTTTGGTTTTGACTTTGGACTCCGGACATTGGACTTTGGACTAATTTCTCTCGGTGTTCTTTGCGTCACTATGATAGTCTCTGTAGTCAAAGTACAACAATTGACTTTTTAAAAGATAATATCAATATTTAGTTATGAAATGTTTTAAACCTTTTCTTTCTCTCATCGATTCATCTGTTTCAATGATTAACCATCCAATCACTAAAAGTGAAAGTTCGGAAGCAGAAAATTCTGAAGAGGCATCTCCTATCTTTAAAATTTCCCTGGCAGAGTGGTCTTTACATAGAAATCTATTTAGTAATAAAATAGAATCCAATCTTGACTTCCCTATTATTGCGCGCAATCAGTTCGGAATTGAAGCCGTAGAATATGTAAATCAATTCTTTCCGGAAAAAGCAGAAAACATAAAATACCTTAAAGAATTAAAGAATCGATCCGATAGCATGGGAGTTAAGAATTTACTTATTAATGTGCGATAATGAGGGTAATTTGGGCGCTAAATGTAAAATAGAAAGACTTAAGGCTATCGAAAAGCACATAAATGGATAGACGCGGCAAAATTCCTGGAATGCCATTCAATACGAGTTAACACCCAAGGAGATGGTACTCCTGAAGAACATAAAAATCAAATAATTGATAGTCTTTCTAAGCTAGTTGAATATTCCGAAAAAATAAATATAAATATAATAATAGAAAATCATGGAGGTTTATCAAGTAACGCAGTATGGCTTTGTGAAGTTATCAGAGGAGTGAACAATTCATCCATTGGCACTCTTCCTGATTTTGGTAACTTTCCAGAAGAAATTAACAAATACGACAGCGTGGAAAGAATGACGCCTTTCGCAAAAGGAGTCAGTGCAAAAACACATGATTTTGACGAAGACGGAAACGAAACAAGAGTAAACTATGAAAGAATGCTTAATATTGTTGTATCTAGCGGATATCGTGAATATATAGGAATTGAGTATGAAGGAGAATCTTTAAACGAATACGAAGGTATCAGGAAAACAAAAGCTTTATTAGAGCGAATAAGAAATAAATTTCAATAATTATAGAATTAATCAAATTTATTACCGGAAGACATTTTCACATCATTTATCAATTTTTCAAGCTTTTTTTTGACTTCTTCTATTCTTTCACGAATAATCTCCTCTTTAGAACCTGTATTTTTGTAACCTATATCTTCAAAATGGTCCAGATGATTATAATGATCAATATACTCTATCAAATATCTACCTTTTTTATGTGTAATTTTAATCATATACTCACCTCAATCTTTTATATCTATTAAGAATATATATTAAAAGAATCTTTATCCTTTATTAATTTTAGATTAAGAACCGATAAAATAGTTTCGTTATTTATTTTTTAAACTGACATATTAACTTTTTCCCTAATTTATAAATCAGATAATCACAAAGTAAGATATTAACCTCTTGACCTAACACCAGATTTTTCTTATAATATATATAATAAGTAATTGGGGGGTAAATGGATTTTAATAAATTAGATCTTCTAAAAGAAGGCAAATTCGCTAAAATATACACAAAAGGGGATGTAGCGTACAAAGTCGGAGACCTTTCCTTTAAAGAAATACTTCGAGGACAATTCGAACTTCTATCGGAAATAAAAAACCCCCATTTTGTATCCGTTTACCAATGGTTCGAAGATGGTAACAAATGCGGATTTTCGATGGAAAAAATCGAACTGCCTACAATCGATCATATCTTCAAAAAACCTCCCTCTAAAAACAAGGATTTCGAAAAATTTAAAAGTATTCTTTTCTCTATTCTTGACTCTCTCTCTGTACTCCACGACCAGGGTATAATATGCGGAGACTTAAAACCAACTCATATTTTCGTAGATAAGAAAAACAACGTCAAATTAATAGACCCGGGCTTTGACCCGGATATAATCACTCCCTCTTATTCTGCTCCTGAAGCTCTGACGGATTCTCCTACTTTCTCCTCCGATATTTATTCTATCGGCGTAATACTCTACGAAACATTAACGGGAGAAAAAGCCTTTGACTACAGCTTGTCAGAAATAATAGAAAACAAATTAAAGAAAGGACTGCCTCCACCTGAAGAAAAGAATTCTTCCATTCCTCCCGAAATAAATCTTCTAGTACAGAGAATGACCGCCAAGGATGCTAATATTCGCCTGAAGAGTATAGAAGAGGTCAAACGGGAACTCGCTCTTGGAGCTCCGTTAAAGGATAAAAAACCCTCTTTCGTCCCTATTTTCTCAGGACGGGAAAAAGAACTAAAAGAATTTGATTCTTCTCTTAAGGCTTTACCGGAACCTCGAATTTTCAGGATATATGGAGAAACGGGAAGAGGAAAAACAGCTCTTCTGAACCAGTTCAAAATAAAAACTTTATCTAAAGGTAAAAACGCAAGAGAAATTACACCGGGAGAACTATACCGTCTTCTAAACGAAAATAGTTCTTTCGATGAAGCCATTGTTCTCTTATTGGACGATATATCATCCTCTTCTGAATTAAATGGCATTATTAAAGAAAATTCGATTAAAATAAGAACTAATCCGGTTATAATCGTTATAAGCTCGAATGAAAAATCAAGTGATATAGAAGAATTTTCGGATATTACAAACACATTTACATTAAAAC
>CAZGHN010000002.1:128590-355027 GCA_964525555.1 uncultured bacterium | reverse complement strand
AAAACAAATTCTTTTAAAAATTATATAAATAATCCGGATCCTGCCAATAGGACACCCAGATACCCAAAAGCTTTACTTATAAAAAAAAGTAATGAAATATATATTGCTTCAAGCGGAAGCTTTGAAATATTTAATATTGAGAAAGAGGAGTTTTTCAGACTTGTATCTGATCTGGATAACAAAAAAAGTATTAGCAGTAATAATGTTGTGACTGTTTTCGAAGATAGCAAAAGCAATATTTGGTTGGGTACTGACAACGGATTAAACCTGTTTAACAGAGATAGTCTCAATTTTATACTTTATAATGAAATAGATGGTTTACCCAATAACGTTATTAGAGCAATCTGTGAGGATGATCATGGGAATCTCTGGATCAGCACAAACAAAGGATTGTCTAAATTCGTAAATGGTATTAATCGTCCGGAACCCCCTGTATTTGAAAATTATGATACATATGATGGTTTGCAGAGCAAGGAGTTTAACAGCCGCGCATGTTTTAAAAGTAATGATGGAAAATTATATTTTGGAGGTATGAATGGATTTAATGTATTTCACCCTGACAGCATAAGGAAAAATCCGAATTTACCGGACGTGGTATTTACAAATCTTATGATTTTTAATAAACCTGTTGAAATCGGAAAAGAGAAATCGCCACTCTCCAAACATTTCAGTCTCACAAAAGAAATTACATTTAAACATCATCAATCAGTAATAACTATTAAGTATGCTGCGTTAAACTATTTGGCGCCTGGCAAGACCCAGTATGCATATATTATGGAAGGTTTTGAAAAAGAATGGAATTATGTGGGTAATCAAAAACTTGCCACATATACTAATCTTGATCCGGGGAAATATATATTCAGGGTGAAAGCTTCGAATAATGACGGCCTCTGGAATGCAGAAGGAACTTCACTTAAAATCACTGTCACTCCTCCCTTCTGGAAAACAGCATGGTTTAGAATTTCCATGATATTATTTATAATTTCAATAGCCTATGTGACACACTTCGTTCGAGTCAGGAGTATTGTGGAATACGGGCGTAGACTTGCAATTACGGTTGCGGAAAAAACAAAAGAATTAGACCATGCCAATAAAGGATTAGAAGAAAGTGCAAATAAATTAAAAACAATCGTCAATTCGGTCAGTGAAGGTCTTGCAATTGTAGATGAAAAACATGTAATCCTCGAAGCAAATGAATTTCTTTCTAAATTATTTGGACTAAAAAGAGAAGATATCATAAATAAAAAATGTGACCACATATTCGGTCCCTGGGAAGGAAAATGTAAGAATTGTCCACTTAAAAAGCTATTTAAAAACAGAGAAAATTCCCCTGTGGTTGAAAAAACAAAAGTATCAAAGAATGGCACAATCCGATATTTCAATATTCAGTGTTATCCGATTCCAAATAAAGCATCAGAAAATCCTAAGAGTGTAATTTCCATAAGGGATATAACTGAGAGAAAGAAATTAGAAGAAAAGCTAAAACTAAGACTTGAGAAACTCGGGGAAGAGGTCATTTTAAAAAGCAACCTGCTTTCTTCTCTACTCGATAATATCCCTGATTACGTTTATTTCAAAGATAGAAAATCTCGTTTCGTCGAGATAAGTAAATCCAAAGCGGACCAGGTTGGACTTCTGAAAAAAGAAGTAATAGGCAAAACAGACTCCGATTATTTCACAAAAGAACACGCAGAGCAAACCTATAGAGATGAACAGAAAATTATAAAAACGGGTAAAGCAATCAAGGCAAAATTAGAAAAAGAAACTCACCCCGACGGTAGAATAACCTGGGTTTCAACTACTAAAGTTCCCCGTTACGATGAAAAAGGCAAAGTTATAGGTAGCCTTGGTATATCTAGAGATGTAACAGATAGAGTTATCGCTGAGAGAAGATTAGAAGAAAGCGCCAACAAATTAAAAACAATTGTAAATGCTGTCAGTGAAGGTCTTGCAATTGTAGATGAAAAGCATGTGATCCTAGAGGCAAATGAATCTCTTTCTAAATTATTTGGACTAAAAAGAGAGGATATCATAAATAAAAAATGTAGCCAGGTATTCAATCCCTGGGAAGAAACATGTGAGAATTGTCCACTTAAAAAGCTATTTAAAAACAGAGAAAAATCCCCTGTGGTTGAAAAAACAAAAGTATCAAAGAACGGCACAATCCGATATTTCAATATTCAGTGTTATCCGATTCCAAATAAAGCATCAGAAAATCCTAAGAGTGTAATTTCCATAAGGGACATAACCGAGAGAAAGAATATGGAGAAGAAAAATATACAAAACTACAAGAGAAAAATGGAGAATTTATCCAACAAATTAACTCTTGCTGAAGAACATGAAAGAAAAAGAATAGCAACCACTCTCCATGCGGAAGTCGGGCAAACACTGGCCTTTCTAACACTTAAAATGAGTGAATTAAAATGGAAAGAATACCCTGAAAATATTAATGAGGAATTAGAAGAAGTTTATAACCTTGCGCAAAAGGCTATGACTTCTACTCGTCTATTAATGAGGCAGTTAAGTCCGTCCATTCTTTATGAACTTGGTTTTGTCCCAGCAGTCGAATGGCTAGCAGAGCGCATTTTAAGAGAAGACAATATCAGATATAGCTTTAAAGACGATGAAGAAGAGAAACCACTGACTGACGACCTCAGCGTTCTATTGTTTCAAGCGGTACGAGAAATACTCGTAAATGTAAAAAAGCACGCAAAGGCAAAAAATGTCAAAATTTCCATAAAAAGATGCGACAAGAATATACAGATAGAAGTTGAAGATGATGGTGTCGGGTTCGACACTTCAACTTTGGATTCGTATGTGGAAAGAGATATCGGATTCGGACTTTTGAATATCAGAAGTCGTATCGACGTTGTAGGGGGGCATTTTGAAATCGAATCACATAAAAACAAAGGAACAAAAATAAAACTAGAAGCACCTCTAAAAATTTAAAAGGAGTTTTATATGAGTATAAAAATAATGGTTGTTGACGAACACAAAATTGTAAGAGAAGGCTTAGCAACATTAATTGCGAAACAGCCTAATATGAAAATAGTAGGAGAAGCAACAGATGGAAGAGAAGCCCTGGATTTAGTCAAAAAAAATACCCCCGATCTGATTTTAATGGATGTTACTATGCCAAATTTGAATGGAATCGAAGCGACTCGTAGGATTAAATCAAAAAACCCGCAAATTGAAATAATAGCGTTATCGCTACATTCCGAAAGGCAATTTGTTCTGGGTATGATAAAAGCGGGTGCTTCAGGCTACCTTATAAAACAGTGCACATTTGAAGAACTTGTTCTAGCGATAAATACAGTCATGGAAGGTAAGAAATATTTAAGCCGCGAGATTGCAAATGTACTGATCGAAGAATTCATCAAAAAAGAATCTGAGGGTAAAGCTCTGATTGATTCAAAATTAACATCGAGAGAAAGAGAAGTTCTGCAATTATTAGCCGAAGGCAAAACCACAAAAGAAATTGCGAGTAGTTTATCTGTATCCCTAAAAACAGTAGAAGCTCACTTACGAAACACAAAAAGCAAACTAAAAGTAAACACTGTAGCCGAGCTAACTAAAATAGCTATAAGAGAAGGGCTAACTTCACTATAAAAAACCTATATTTAACTGCGTTTAAACCCAGTATCTTGATCAAACTGCCGGAACTGAGTAAAAAAACGTCTGTATTTACACTTATAAACCCTTAGTCAATTATTATAAGCCCGTTTCTTATGCTTTAAAAAAATCAAATAAATACTTTCCGTACTTACATTAATAAATCAATCTTTAAAATAAAGTCTAATATTCCTTTACTCCAGAAACATACCTTCAAGGCCGGTAGTATCTTCAAGCTTTCTATCGATTCTTACGTTTACTTTAAATAAAACTATCTCATTCGTTACCTCTACCAGTCCATCAATTAGGTGTCCTCCGACCGTTTCTTTATTCTCATCACCTAAAATTGCATGTAAATGAAAAATGTATTCGCCGTTTTTTTTAGCTATATTACCTTGCAAAGAAAGTAATTCGTGTGGGGCTTTAAAATGCTCCTGCGTATAATTACCTTTTTCTTTAAAATAACCGAGTTTGAAATCTTTCAATTGCCCGATTCCGGATATTACTATAGCGGTTTTAACCTTATATTTCCTACAAACCTCTTCTAATTCTTTATGAATATTTTCATCCGGAAAGAGTCTTATAAAAATCAAATCATCCTTTTGTTCACTTTGCATGCTTTCTCCCTAGACCTAATACCTAACCAAGTTTTTCCTCCACGGATTTTACTTTCCCGTCCATCGTCAATTGCTTATCTTTTCTTTCGTCCAACTTTATCGTAGTTACCACCCTTTTAACTTCTCTTCCAAAGACGCAAGCGTGCATCTTCCCAGCAACGCTCAGTAGTTTTTCGACAGAATCCGCCTCAAGAATTGTTCCCATAGGAGTTAATTGATATTTTATATCCGATTCCTCCTTTAAAACTTCTATGGCTCCAGCGACATAATTACTTAAGGAGGGGTCCTTTGTTCCAATCGGAACAATACTTATCTCCATTACAGCCATTTAAACCTCCTGAGTTTTCATCATTTTTATAGTTACAAAACCACCTTCACCATAACCGTCTTTAATATAATCTATTTGATTCAGTTTTTCAGGAAAGGTAAAAAGCGTTTGTTTGATTTCCGGATTAAAAAATCCTGTTTTTTTTAACTTTTCTATAACTTCTTTCGCAGAATAAAATTTCGAGAATTTATAAAATGGATTTTCCCATTTCTTCTTCATATATGTTCTTCCAAGATAGCTTTCTCTGTCGATTAAACCTAAAATAATAAAGCCTTTTCCCTTAAGAATTCTTTTTACTTCTTTAAGGGTTTTTACTATATCATTTAAGAAACAAATCGTAGTGGTTATCAAAACAAAATCAAAACAATTATCAGCAATTGGTAGATGTTCCCCGACTCCTCCGATAACACTAATTTTTCTTTTACGTGCCACTTTAAGCATAGAAACCGATGGATCGATCCCAAATTCTATTCCTAGAGGTGCCGCGAATCTGCCCGTACCCACACCTATTTCAATACCCTTTCCCTTGGGCAGTAAATCTTTTACAACTTTCAATTCTGAGCTATACGCAAAACGGTTTTTAACAAACCAATCTTCGTATCTCTCTAAGTTTCTTTCAAATGTTTTTACCGCATCGTTTACTATTTGTTTCTCACTGATTTTGTTTTTCATTTCGGGCTTCTTTTACAAACAAAAGAGGAAAAACAATATCACTTACACAACAGGGAATCCATACAGCCAGAAAAAGGAAAATAAAAATGGACAAATACTGAAACCATAATACAACTGCGCCCAAACTCATGATTATATGAAAAAGAGATGCCCAGGTACTCAATAAAACGTGACCCATGTGAGGGATTTTCGTTTCGGGTTTGAAGTACGCTAATATAACCCCTATTACTGCCAGAGGATTAACCAGCCACCATTTTTCTATAAACCCAAGGTGAATTTCCCTGTTAGGCATATCGAGCAGTATTTCACCGATATAGGGAATAATAGAATCACTGATTGTGGCAATACCGACAGAACCCACATAACCAATGGCCAGCAATATTAAAATTTTACACCTGCCCTTTAAACGACCGCACTTATGAATTTTGTACATCGACGCGGTCGCGAAAGCGCTTAAGACAACATGTATAGGGTGTAACGTGTAAAAAATATTATTAGAAACGCCTGATGGTATTTGTCTAAAAAGCAGCATTACCAAAATACCACTGAGAGCACCTAATGTGGTAAATGGAGCGTGATGATCTAATTCTCTTATAATTTCTTTAAACATTTTTTAAATCTCAAAAGCTTTTCCCGTTGATATTTCTATAAATTTATCTTTATAAGCGTTTTCAAAAATCCTTTGCGCCTCATAACCAGTGCAGTGTGTCGGACCAACTTTTTCGACCTTCAATTCCTTAAAATTTTCTACAATAAGTTCTATCTCTCTGGTACTCTTATCCATCAAATGAAACCCTCCAAAAACAAGATTGATTCTTTCTTTCGGAAAATTCTTTTTAATTTCTTTTATAATTGTTACAATTCCCGGATGAGAACATCCGGTAATCATTATAATACCTTTTTTCCTTTTTATCAAGAGTGCTTGTTCAGCTATAAATGAACTTTTATAATTTCCTGCGATTTCACCGGTTATGTAGATTCCTTGTTTAACTTCTGTAAGTTTTTCTGCCAAAATAAGATTTCCTCCAAGTGAAACAACTTTTTCCTTAAAATCTTCGCTAAAGTTAGGACATCCGTAAACATCGATACCTTCTTTTTTTTTCAGGAGATCCCATAAACCTCCTGTATGATCCCAGTGGTCATGCGAAATAACCACCGTATCTATTTTAGAAATATCTATATCCAAGTTATTCATGTTTTTAAATAAATAATCCGATTCTTCTCCCGTATCAAACAGTACATTTTGATCAATCAAACAGGAAAATCCCCAGCCGGGTATAAATTTTTCGTTTAAATTAATATTGTCGAAAACAATTTTTATTTCTATTTTACATATCCTCCTATTTGTTTTTCAAATCCTGATCTATATTACCATCGGGCAGCATCCAATCAGGATGATACTCGCCATTTTCTTCCATTTTATATCTGACACAACTTTCCCAATCACCTTTACAGTAGAGTTCAACCCATTTCTTCTCGAGAATGCCACTTTCGTAGAATCTTTTCATTGGGCACACGGGATACCATTTACATTCGGAAAATAAAACTTTAAGCTTGCCGTAATTCTTTTTTATTGTTCTTTTATTCATAAGGTAGGTGAGTTATGGTTACAAATTAAAACGATTTCTCCGATTCCGCAGTCTGCATGCCTGGCAATAACAGGACATTTTGCCATAAACAGAAAAAAGATGGGCCTCTTTTCATCCGATAGAGTCTCGTAATTTCCCTGTCCTTTGCTGATAACCAGATCGGATTTTTTAAAGATTTTGAGGAATTTTTTTGAGCAGAGAGGAAGTGTCGTCCCCGGAACTTCTGAGCCACTCGATATTATTTCCGCAAAGTTATCTATACCCGCCTTGACCGCGTCTTCTTTTAATGCGTCGTTTATTATAGGTTTTTCTCTTACCGCATAAACTATTTCTTTTTCAGGATCGATTCTTTTTATCTCTTCCAGTAAAACACAATCAAAAACAGTTTCACCTACATTATCGCCAATATATAGAATATCCCTGGCATTTTTTACAGCATTCTTAAAAGACTTAAAATTAAAAATGGTTACTTTTTCTTCTTCAATAACTCTTTGTTCCGCTCCCAGTATCTTTGCAAGCTCTTTTTCTACATCCAGAGAATTCTTTGTTCCGTAATCGATTATATTTCCAGCAATTGCCAGCTCGAGGGCCATAAGCAGTTTATCGTCAGCCGATTCTATTTTTTTCTTAAGTTCTGGGTAGATTTTTAGTGTTTGCTCGGTGGACTTTTCTTTTAGCTTTTTGTACGGATCTTCCTCTCCGGTTAATCTTTTTACGATATCGTGTATCGTTTTTCCCATTTCCGGAGGAGTAGACGACAATTTTATATCCGGGATAGATTTTGCTATCTCATCGAGAATTCTCTTCTGGGTTTTTGCGTTTGCGCCAGCCATTCGCCCAGCCTCGAGAGCCTGTTTAAAAAAACACGGTATGCATTCCAAATAGGTTCTCATTTTACTGTTTTAGCCTTTCCCATATTTTCAATATTTCTTCTTTTGCTTTTCCTTTATCAAATTCTATGATGGTTTTACCTTCTACCATCGCGCTAACTACGGATTTATCGAAGGCAATTCTGCCAAGTGTTTCGATATTATTTTTGCTACAAAACTCTTCTATTTCTTTAGTGATTTTTTCATTAAGATCATATTTGTTGACTATAAGTTTTAGAGGAACTTTAAAATGTTTTCCGACTTCCGCAACCCTTTTTGCGTCGTGTAAACCTGAAAGGGTAGGTTCGGTAACTATAATCGCGTAATCTACTCCGGTAATAGAGGCAATCACCGGGCAACCTATCCCAGGAGAACCGTCTATAAGAATCAAATCTTTATTCTTTTCAATAGCTATCTCTTTCGCTTTTTCTCTTACCATACTTACCAGTTTCCCTGAATTTTCTTCTCCTATCCCCAGCTTAGCGTGTACCATTGGACCATATCTGGTTTCGGATATGAACCAGTGCCCCGACACATTTTCTTGCATTTCTATAGCCTGTGTCGGGCATACGTTGTAACAGAAAGCGCAACCCTCACATGAAATTGAATCAACAAAAAAATTTTCCTTTATTGCATCGAACCTGCATATCTCTATACATTTTCCGCATCTAATACATTTATCTTTTTCTATGAAAGCCGTAACACCACTTTTAAAAATATTCCTTTCTTTTACCTCTGGCTTTAACAAAA
Source organism: uncultured bacterium (assembly GCA_964525555.1). Taxonomy (GTDB): domain Bacteria; phylum Hydrothermota; class UBA3072; order UBA3072; family UBA3072; genus JAFGHJ01. The sequence continues at coordinate 346,590 of CAZGHN010000002.1, read as the reverse complement.
GATGTAAGTCTGCTGCATCTACATCGCAATCGGCAAATACGGCATTACTAGCCAGCGATGCAAAAGCTGCACTTAAAATTGTCTTGCCCGTACCTCCTTTCCCGCTAATTATTACTATTTGCTTCATCTTTTGTTTTAATTATTAGAGCCGCAAAGGCTCCAAGACACAAAGTTATATTGTATATTTTCTATTATTTTTTTAAAAATCATTTCTTTTTTGAGACTTCGTGTCTTGGTAGCCAATATCTTTTTTTATTTTTTGATATAGAGAAACGAATTCATTCTTATACTCAGGGAATACGTCAATCAATGGAACACCCTTCGAATAAGCTACGGCTATTTCTCTATCGAAAGGTATTTGCATCAATAATGGAATTTTTTCTCTGTCGCAGAATCCTATCGCCTTATCGTTGCCTATATCAGAACGGTTTATCATCACTCCAAAAGGAATATCTAGTTTACGGACCACATCTACGGCCAGGATCAGATCATTAAGTCCGAAAGGGGTCGGTTCGGTAACCAGAATCACGAAATCGCTATCCTTTACTGTACTTATCATTGGACACGCGGTCCCGGGAGGAGCATCTATAATAACTGTTTTATCTTTCAATATTTTTTCCTTTAGCGCTTTAATCAAAAGAGGAGCCATCATTTCTCCTATTTTCAGCTTACCGTGAGAAAAATGTAAATTGTTCTTTTTTCCGGTCTCTACAACACCTATTTCTTTCTTTACCTCTTTTATAGCTCCCTCTGGGCAAAGGTAAGAACAGGCTCCACACCCATGGCAGAGCTGCGGAAATATTAAAACTTTGGTTTTCACAACCGCTATCGCGTTATACGCACATACTTCTCCGCAATATCCGCAACCGTTACATTTCTCTTCATCAACCTGGGGAACAGGTATGTAAACGACTTGCCTGTTTTCAAAGTCAGGTTTTATAAAAATATGAGAATTAGGTTCCTCGACATCGCAATCCAACAATTGCGCTTTCCTAAGAGAAAGAACAAAATTTATTGCTACGGTAGTTTTACCGGTTCCTCCTTTTCCGCTCGCGACTGAAATTATCATAGTCTTATTTCTTCCTTAAAATTTTCTGAGCATTCCCAAAACCTATAAAGGGTTACGCCTCCCAAAAGGGAGGCGCATCGTTAAAAAACCTTTTTAAAAAATCATATTAAAGCGAAAGAGCTCCATTAGGACACACATCAACACATGAACCGCAATCAATGCATTCATCATTAACAACAGCTTTTCCATCTTCAAGGCTTAACGCCTCAACCGGACAAACATCTACGCATTCTCCGGACCCGGTACATTTTCCTTTATCTACATTAACCGCCATCATTCCTCCTTTTTTGTTATTCTTTAATACCGAACTTGTGATTCACAGTAGGTTCCTCGCTTTCTTTGAACTCTCCTTTATTATAACTCAGAACCGAACTTTTGACAATACCGCTAACACCCGTAATAACATTCACACCTGCTTCCTTTAATACCTGAAAAGCATTCGGACCGATATTACCCGTAATAACAGCTTGAATTTCCCTATTTGCAACAATCTGCGCGGACTGAATGCCTGCACCTCCGCCAGCTTGTACATAAGGGTTTTTAATAGCTTCTTCTTCCATATTATCCGTATCAACGATTAAGAAATATGCAGCTCTGCCGAATCTCGGATCTATCTCAGAGTCCAAATTATCGCCCTGTGATGTAATACAAATTTTCATTTTTTGCTCTTCCTCCTATTCTTCTGTCTTTTCTATGCCGTAACCTTTACCCAAACCGGGCTTACATAAACTTTCTCCGCCTTTCAAACTTCCGCTTTTTAGTTTTTCCAGTATCTCTTCGATCGTTCCCGTTATCCCCACAATAGCATCTATGCCATACTGGTTGAAAAAACCCGCAGCTTTCCTTCCCATACCTCCGGCAATAATACACTCAACACCTCTTCCATGTAAGAACTCGGGTATAAATCCGGGATGATGACCCGGGTTACTTACAATCTCTTTATTCTTAATCTCACTGCCTTCTATATCGATAATCGTAAAAGAAGGGCACCTTCCGAAATGCGCAGATACTTGCATTCCATCTGTAGATATAGCAATTCGCATTTTTCGATTCCTCCCTTTTTGAGAAGTTGGGGTAAAGCTACTGTGCCCTACCCCAATCTGCTAGACTTTACTTCTTGCCTTGGGGTTTTGCCTTTTCAAGTGTGTCTATATAGCCTTGAAGTTCCTTAAGCTGCTCTTTTAATATTTTGGCATCTTCTTTCAATAGACTCGCTTCTTCTTCAGGACTGAGTTCCGCCGAAAAAGGATATGCGGGACCACCGTAATATCCCCAACCAGAAAAACCTCTTCCCCAACCTCTACCCATACCTCGGCCGAACCGGCCTCCACCTCTGCCTCTACCGAAGAAACCTCTTCGGGGAATCGGATTCATATATCCCGGAACGGAGTAACCCGCGCAGTAACCTGCCGCTCTTCCAGTCATCGGACCCATCCCAAGAGGACCTGTTCTATCTCCACCTGGCATAAACGCCTCCTTTTTTTAAAAAAAAATTTCTAAAAGCCACTTCTGCACTCTTCGCATAATCCGTAGAATCTAACAAGATGATCGGTAATCTCGAAGTTGTATTTCTCGGCAAGCGCCTTTTCGGTTTTTTCGAACAATTTTTCTTCTTCTTCTATAAATTCCTTATAATCTATTATTCTGTTACATCTTGTACAAACCAAATGGTGATGATGGCTTTTCTTTTCCGAATACGAAGACAGCTCATACCTCGCCTTTCCGTCACCAAAATCAAACCTTAAAACCAATCCTATATGTGTAAGCAAATTTAAAGTCCTGTAAACAGTTGTAAGCCCGATATCAGGATATCTCTTATGTACCTTCAAAAAAATATCTTCAGCGCATAAATGCTTATCTTCTTTACTCAAAATATCTAATATAACCTGTCTCGGCACTGTAATCCTGCAACTATGCTTTCTTAAGTCTTTATGCCACCACCTGGGGCCCATACCATACCTTCCACTCATTTATCCACCTCTAATTTATTGAAAATGGTTTTCATTTGCAATTATAATAACAAAATCTTTTTTGTCAAGGGTGGGAGATACTTCTTAACTTGACAACGAATGTTTTTGGTTTAAAATTACCTTATTATGCCAGATACTAAAAACGGAAACGCTTTATTGGAAATTAAAAATCTTACTGTAAAAATTGAAGGGAAAAGTCTTATTCGAGATATTAATATCATTATTCATGAGGGAGAAACTCATGTTGTTTTCGGTCCAAACGGCTCCGGAAAAACCACTCTTGTAAATGTTGTAATGGGGCTACCAGGTTATAAAGTCACAAAAGGAGATATACTCTTCAAGGGCAATTCGATATTGGATTGGAACTTAACAAGAAGATCAAAAGCAGGCATAGGTCTTGCCTACCAACATCCTCCTGTTATAGAAGGAGTCCCACTAGGTACCCTATTAAAAACAATAGCTCCGGATAAAAAAACTTCCCAAGAAATCGCAAAAAAAATAAGCATGGAAGATTATCTTGATAGAGAGGTCAATGTGGGCTTTTCAGGAGGAGAAAGAAAAAGAGACGAACTTTTGCAGCTCTTGGCTCAGGCTCCCCAACTCGTAATGTTCGATGAACCCGATTCGGGCGTAGATGTTGACAGCATTAAACTTATGGTTAAGGTCATGATTAAATTACTGCAGAAAGATAAACCTATTAGAGAAAGAAAGAATGGCGGTATAATTGTAACTCACTCCGGAGTTATACTTGAAGAAATACACGCGGATAAGGGTTATGTTATCGTAAACGGAAAACTCTTGTGCTCCGGACCACCTCTAGATATCTTCGACCAGGTCAAAAATTACGGATTTGACAGATGTATTAAGGAGGCGCTTGAAAATGAAAAAGCTGGATGACAACTTAGAAGAAGAGATAGCCTCACTGGACAGGGTCGGATTCGACATAAGAGGGGAAACGAAACGCTCGGGTTCTTTCCTGGTTGCAGACGACAAGACTACTAAATCCGAATCAAATGATGAGAATCTGATCGTAATGCCTTTGCCTTTTGCTATTCAGGTTTACGATTGGGTAAATGATCTGCGTTTCTCACTTGTAGACAGAAACAAAGATGAATTCACGAAAGAGGTAGCTTCACAAAAGGAACCGATCGGAAGTTTTATTTACGCCAAGGAAGGAGCCAAAATAGAAGCACCTTTTCAATCCTGTTTTTTTCTCCATGGCCAGAATTTCAGACAAGTACTTCATAATATTATTGTTCTTGAGCCTGAATCAGAATTAAATATTATAACGGGCTGCGCCACCGGGAACCTTGTCTCTTTGGGTAGTCACATAGCGATCACGGAAATGTTCGTGAAAAAAGGAGCGCGTCTCAATTATACAATGATTCATGATTGGGGCTCGCAGGCAGTAGTCTATCCAAGGGCAGCTATAGATGTAGGCGAAGGAGCAGTTTTCAATTCTAACTACATTGCTTTAACGAAAGTGAAAGAGATTCAAACTAATCCAACGGCGCTGCTTTCTGATAAGGCAAGCGTTAAATTTAACTCAATTATTTACGGAAAATCAGGCTCATCTTTCGATATGGGAGCAAGGGGTATTTTAAATGGAGAAAATTCGAGCTGCGAAATCGTAAGCCGTGTAGCCTCTAAAAATTGTAAGGTTACCTTGAGAGCTTACATTGAAGGAACAGGCAAAAACACAAGAGGACATACCGAATGTAACGGACTCTTGCTCGATGATAGAAGTTCCGTCACTGCAATACCTGAACTTAAGGCAAACAATATCGATACCGAACTCTCGCATGAAGCTTCCATAGGTAAGATTGCAGGCGAACAACTAAATTATCTTATGTCAAGAGGACTCGATGAAGATACCGCAAGGGCTCTCCTGATAAGAGGTTTTTTAGAAAAAGGTATCGAAGGATTACCGGACAGCTTAAAGAGAAAAGTCGATAAATTGATAACGATAGCTGCTTCAAGCGAAAGAGTTTAAATGCAACTATCAAACACATAGAATAAACGAAAACAAATCACATTAATTTAATTTCTTTTTTTATCTTTACAAAATAAAAAAACTAAAATTATTGGTTTTTCTGACTAACTAACTGCTAATCATGTTCAATTCTTCATAAAATCGAAAACCCCTCTATGGTAACTATTCCATTAGCAAATAATGCACTTACAAGAAAATTTAGATTGACTTTTCTTCCTATGATACTTATAATATAACTATATCGGTAAAAAATAAAAAATTTACAATATAATTTTAATTTTTAGATATTTTACCGATTTTAAGAAATATTAAAATCTCAAAACGTAATATTTGGATTAAAAATGGAAAAATTCTATAAATTGCTTATATTAATATTATTGTCAGTTTTTCTACCCCTGACAGTTTCTGCCGGCAGTCTAAGACCTATAAAAGCAGGAATTTACGAAAATGAACCAAAGATATTTACTAAGAACGGAATCCCATCAGGTTTCTGGGTAGAACTTCTGCAATACATCGCATCAAAAGAAAATTGGGACATTATATGGGTTCACGGTACATGGGACGAGAGCCTTAGAAGACTGGAAAAGGGTAAAATAGATATAATGCCGGATGTTGCTTATACAAAGCAAAGAGCTGAAAAGTATAAATTTCAGAACGAAACGGTTTTTATAAGCTGGGCAAGGATTTACGTTCAGGAGGGTTCAAAAATACAATCCATTCCGGATTTAAGCGGCAAAAAAATAGCTGTCCTTAAAAGCAGCGTAAATTATAAAGGCCCGGATGGAATAGCGGATTTGGCAGAAAAATTTGGCATAGATTGTATATTTATCGAAACCACCGATTACAATAGTATTTTTGAATTGATTGAAGAAGAAAAGGTTGATGCCGGAGTAGTCAATAAGAATTTTGGAAACCACAAAGAAAAAAAGTATAAAATTAAGAGAACTGGTATAGTTTTTCAACCGGCTGACCTGAGATTCGCTTTCTCCAAGAAATCTGCCATATCCCCAATCCTAATTACTAGAATAGACTATAACCTTGAGCAACTGAAAAGAAATGAAAATTCAATATATTACGACTTGATGGAAAGATATTTTGAGTGGTCTATCAATGAAAAAGCCGTAATGCCTGAATGGGCAAAAAAAGTATTGTTTATCATTACGGGAGCATTACTTTTCCTCATAATGGTATCTGTGGCATCAAGATTTCAAATTAAAAGAAAGACAACACAACTGCAGGAAAGCGAAGAAAGATATAGAACATTGTTCGAGAACACCGCAGAGGGAATACTAGTCGCCGATATTAAAACCAAGCGATTCTTATATGCAAATCCCGCAATATGCCGTATACTGGGTTACACTAAAGAAGAACTTTCCAAAATGAAAATCCCAGACATTCATCCTAAGGATGTCTTAGAAAAAATAACTGCAGATTTTGAAGCACGAACACGTAATGAAAAAAATCTGGCTTCTTCAATTCCATTTTTAGGAAAAGACGGAAGGATAATATACACAGACATAGTTACGAGCAAAATTGATATCGAAGGAAAAGAATGTATGGTTGGGTTCTTCACCGATATAAGCGAACGCAAAAAAGCTGAAGAGGAAAAAGAAAAAATAAACCTACAATTACTTCAGGCACAAAAGATGGAATCAGTAGGAAGACTAGCCGGTACTATCGCACACGATTTCAATAATCTTTTAACGGCAATAATTGGGTATGGACATTTACTTTACGATGAAATGGCTCCGAATGACCCAAAAAGAGTAACAATGGAAGAAATCCTCAGAGCAGCAAAACAGGCTGCCGGTCTCACAGGACAACTCCTTGCGTTCAGCAGAAAAACTCCTATTAAACTTGAAGTGCTTGAACTGAACTCCATAGTAAATGAAATCGAAGACATGGTTGACCGTTTAACCGGAGAAGATATCACTTTCACCAAAATACTTACAGAAGACCAAATAAACATAAAATCGGACTCTACTCAGTTAGAACAGATTGTTTTGAATCTAATTGTTAATGCTCGCGACGCTATACCTAAAGTCGGAAAAATAACTGTGAAAACCGAAAAAGTTAATATAAGCGAAAAAGAATCTAAAAAAATACCTTATTCTCAGCCCGGAGAATTCGCATGCCTATCAATCGAAGACACGGGCGTTGGAATGGATAAAAAGACAATCTCAAAAATATTCGATCCATTCTTCACAACTAAGAAAACAGGCACGGGCCTTGGCTTATCGGTCGTCCAAGAAATAGTCAATAAATTATACGGTTGGATCAATGTGGAAAGTAAAAAAGGTAGAGGTACGATTTTTAGAATTTATCTACCTTTATGCTATGAGAAAAAAACAATAAAAGATAAAAAAATAATACCTCTTTCTGGTCTGCAGGGTAAAGGCGAAACGATATTGGTTATAGAGGATGAAAAAATCACACGAAAATTCATTGTTAAAGTCTTAGAAGAAAACGGATATAAAGTATTAGAAACCAACAGCATTGAAGAAGCAACCGATTCCTTCAAGAGAAATAAGAATAAGGTCAAAATGATTTTTACCGATATAGTACTATCTGACGGAAGCGGCCTGGAATTTGCCGAAAAAATTATCTCAGAAAATGGTAAAATAAAAATTCTTTTAAGCAGCGGATATACTGACGAAAAGGCCGAGCTTTCGCACATAGCAGGAAAGAATTTTGACTTTTTAGAAAAACCTTACGAGGTTTTGGATTTATTAAAAAAGGTAAAAGAAATTTTAGACTAACCTTCCTTTCCAGTCCAGCAATAAGTACAAAGATCTCCTTCAGGAATCCCGGTCGCCTTTAACATATCTCCTAAACGCTGATATCTTAGAGAAGTTACGTTCAAATCTTTCTCTATTTCTCTTATCATTTTCGAATATTCTTTCGATTTTGTATCAATGTAAGGATCCAAATCCTTGATATGCTTTCCGTGCATCTTTTTTATCGTCCTTCTTGCAAGCAACTCATCTGCTTTTCTTGTCGAAAAAAGATATTTACAAGGAAACATAAGTGCAGGGCAGGCAGGCCTTACGTGTATTTCTTTCGCACCTGAATTCCATAGTTTGACGAGTAGAAAATTTTTGAGTTGAGTTCCTCTTACAATAGAATCTTCAGTTATTATCAGCCGCTGATCTTTTAAAAGGGCATCCGCAGTCACCTGTTTCATAAGAGCAACTAAATCTCTCCTCTCCTGGCTCGGCGGAACATAACTCCTTGCCCAACCCGGAGTGTATTTAAGCAAGGGAGTCTTCACAGGTATCCCCGATTCACAAGAATATCCAAACGCATACGCAGTACCTGAATCAGCCACACCCGTAACAAGATCAGCTTTCACATTGTCATTCTTTGCCATTAGTCTACCGGATTCTTCCCTGAACTCTTCCACATTCTTACCTTCATATTCCGAAGCAGGAAAACCTGTATATACGTATAAAAAAGTACACAACCTGAGATCGTCTGATGCTTTCTTTAAGGTCTCTGTTTTGCTCTCACTTAAGAGCAATATTTCTCCGGCTCCGAGAAATCTCTTTGTGCTGAATCCCAAATTTTTGAATGAACAGGTTTCGGAAACGATAATCTTAGCATCTTTCTTTTCTCCCAAAACCAGGGGCGTTCTCCCATACCTGTCTCTGGCAGCAAACAATCCCTCTTTTCCGAGAAGAAGCAAAGACATAGAACCATCGATTCGAGAATGCATGTATTCTATTCCGTCCACCAGGTCCTTTCCTTTGTTAATCAGTTTCGCAACAAGCTCTATTTGATTCGGGCATCCGTTGACCATTTCGGAAAAGATTGCCCCCTCCGATATAAGCTCATCAGCGAGTTCTATTTGGTTGTTTATAAACCCCGTACCGCAAATCGAATATTCCCCGAATTTTAACCTTAAAATAAGAGGCTGTGTATCCCTATCACTGATAACGCCAACACCCCAGTGTCCCTGCATATCAACATAATCGATATCTTCTATAAATCTTGTTTTGAATTGCGCTTTTTCTATAGTATGAATTTTCTTGTGTATTTTCTTACCGTCAAGTACAGCTAAACCTCCGTAAGAAGTTCCAAGATGCGAATGGTAATCGGTTGCATAGAAGAGATCTTCCTTGCAATCGTTTTTTGTAACAATACCAACGATTCCACTCATTTTTTGCCTTCCTCCCCATTTTTGCATTAAAATGAATTTTTATTTGATTGTGTTCAATAATATATAAGTGGCTATTATTTTTGCAAGACCCTCATAGTAGTAAAAAGTTGAATGGTTGAATAGTTGAATAGGAAAAAACAACAAAGAAGTTTCGTGTTTTTTGTGTATTTCGTGGTTAAATAAGTTTGTTTTTTCTTTGTGTCTTAGTGCCTTTGTGGCTAATCTTTTCGGTTTTTGTAAAAATATAGACAAAAAATCGAATTTTCCAAAAAGTCTCTTGACAAATTATGAAAGATTTGTATGCTGCTTTTTTAAAGGGAAAGAGTTAAAAAATGCTTTAGATAAGCAACCATAGATGATCTTACCATTATCGATTTTTCGGATTACATTTATAAGTTTACTTTTTACAAGGAGATGAGAAATGGATGAACTTACTTTAGACAAAATTTACAAAAAAGGAAAGAGAGGTAAAGAAGTTAAAAAGATACAGGCGTGGCTTTGCCTTCAGGGACTTGGACTCAAAATTGACGGGGATTTTGGCCCGGCTACCGATTACGCCGTAAGAGAATTTCAGAAAAGGAAGAAACTGAAAGTCGACGGTATCCTCGGTAATAAGACCTTTGAAAAATTGATTGAACCGATGAAAAAAGCCTTAAAAAAGATTCCCAAAGGGAATAAATCTCTTGGCGAAATGGTAACTTCGTACGCAAAACAACATTTAAAACAACAGCCGAGAGAAATAGGCGGTCAAAATAAAGGACCTTGGGTTCGTCTCTATATGAAAGGCAATGAAGGATCGGTATGGCCATGGTGCGCCGGTTTTGTAAGTTTTGTCCTGAAACAGGCATGTGAGACCTTGGATGTATCCCTTCCAATAAAAACGTCTTTTTCCTGCGATATTCTTGCCTCAAGTGCTAAAGATAAAGGGCTTTTTATAAGAGGCTCTAAAGCTTCCGACAGAAAAAAAATAAAACCCGGCTCCCTTTTTCTCGAACGAAGAACATCGACAGACTGGACTCATACAGGAATCGTTGTTGATGCGAAGAATGAAGTTTTTTTAACTATAGAAGGGAACACCAATGACGAAGGCAACAGGGAAGGTTATGAAGTCTGCAGCCGAATCAGAGGATATAAGAACAAAGATTTCATCTTGGTTTAAATAAACTATTTAAACGAGTTAAATCAAAGGAGATGTAAGTATGAGCAATAACAATGGTACTGTTTCTGGGAAGACTAAACTTCCGAAAGATTTTTTTACTACATCCATGTTCGGAACCTTAATGGGCTGTGTTGTAGTTGTATGGGTTGTATCGAATGTCATCAGTGGAGTATTCGGTTTAGAACCCAAAATTACAGGATTTGTTGTATCAATAGTCGTAGCTTATGTGGCTTTATCTCTCTCAGAAGAGAAAGCGAAAGTTAATTATGTTATTGCGTTTTTTAACGGATGCCTGATTTACGCAACGGTTGTCGGTGGGACTTCTTTTGCTCCATACTTCAATAATCAAACGGCAAGTAACGAAAAGAAAAAAATAAGTGTCAAAACGGCTCTAACAAGCCCGTGGGTTCCCGATAAAAATATGGCTGTTGCGAATAAGAATTTATTAGAAATCAATAAAGAACAAACCAAGGCGCTTGATAAAGTCGAAAAAGAAGTTAAGGCAGTCCGCAGCACTCTGGAAGTTACACCGCAGAATATCTCACCGGATGAGAGAAATGCAATTATAGAAAGGCTCAATAGTACTGAAAGGAGTATCCGGGAAACCGACTCTGAAGTTAAGATAAGGACTGATTTACTTAGAAATATAGGGGTAAAACCAGCGAATCCTTAAATTTAGGAAGGCTTCTTTCTCAAGTTAAAAAGCAATACCGAAAAGGCTACTATCAGCATTCCGAGGATAGACAACAAAGTCGGGGAATCGTTTTTTAGCAGTGTCCAGCTAATTAGCGCTCCGAAGATTGGAAGGATGAATTTCCACATGTTCAACTCGGAAACTTTTACTTTTTCATTTTTCAACAGATAAAACCAAATCGAGAAACCTGCAGCCGATATAAAAGCAAGCCACAATGAGGCAAAAACAAACTGTTTTGTAATTTCGCATCGTGGATATCCTTCGAGCATAAACGAGAGTAAAAGTAGAGCAAGTCCTCCTAATCCCATTTGCGCTGAATTTAGAGTTATGGGGTCTACATCGCTTTTGTCCGCGGATACAACTATATTGCCCATAGCACTCGCAAATGACGCTCCCAGCAGAATAAATATACCTGCCAATTCTTTGAAGGAACGACTTATAATAAATTGCCGCTCAACAGATATAAGTATTACCCCAAATATTCCTAAAAAAATGTAAATAGTCTTCCGCAGAGAAAGCTTGTCATTTTTGAGAATCATATGTGCGGCAATTGCAGTTATAAGAGGTGTCGATCCAGTAACGATAGCACCTGTAGAACCGGGTACTAATGACATCCCCCAGAAAAATAAAGAATACAGAAGAAAAGTCTGGAAAAGACTAACTAATAGTATTAACTTTATACTGGAACGTACAGAATCAAAATATTTTCGGAGTCCCCCACATAAAGGCAATAGCAATGAACCTGCAAGAACGAAACGTATTCCCGCAAAAAGTATTGGAGAGGAGTACATAAGGCCAATCTTAACGAAAGCAAAAGCGGTCGACCATAAAAGGCAGGCAAGTATTGCAAGAAAAATAATTTTGGATTTCTTCAAATTAAACATAACAGTCAGGAGAGTATACTTCTAAAAGATTAATGTCAAGACCTTCCTGGAAAATAAAAATTTCTCTATTTATTTAAGTTATTGAATGTTAAACTTCTTAGACAAAAAACGGGGGTGACAATACTATTTTTTCTTAGGCTTCTTTTCTTTCTCCTTTCCTTTCTTTTCTTTTTCCTTACCCTTACCCTTGCCCTTTTCCTCTTCCTCCCCCTCACCTTCTCCTTCACCTCCTCCACCTTCCCCTTCTTCGCCTCCACCTATTTCTCCTTCTTCCCCTCCTCCTTCACCTCCCTCTCCTGAACCTAATGATGCTCCACCCCCTAAATCATTCGACAATGCAATAGGTTCGATATCATAAGAACTCACCTGCCACTGATCCATTTTTGCGTCTCCGTCTATATCGTTTCCTCTCCCGGTAGAAGCAGTTCCGTACGCATAAAAATAATGCTCCTCGCCGTTATTCACCCAGTAAATTCTATAATCGTAATTTCTGTTGTCCGGAAAAACGAATGGCAATTCGGACAAATTAACTTCTTCAGGTAACACTCTACCATCATGGAAAATTTCAAAATCATAGCTGTTTACACCGGATTTACCCGGTGCGTAATAATCATTTTCCGCAAAAAAGACCTCCTCATATCGCGCAATTAATCTTAAAGTATTTTTCATTTTTTCCTGCTTTGCGCGTGCCTTAACTGCTACAAAACTCGGTATCGCCAAACTCGCAAGTACTCCTATTATTATAAGAACAGACATTAACTCAATTATTGTGAATGCTTTTCTATTATCTTCCATTCTTTAGGGGTATATTACCTTCAATCTGCTAAGTTCTACTTTCCCTTTAGCAGAAAGAACCGGTTCGATGGCTTTACCTTTTGAATCTTTACTGAAAAGAATGAAGCCTAAATCTTTTTCCAATTCATACACGATATTTTCATCTGTAATTTCAGGCTCAATAAAATCCGGAGTTAAGAGCGATAGGGTTATGGGAAACTCACCATATTTTACTTTATAATTCATTAACAGTTCCTTTATAAAAAATATTCTCGTGGTAATAGACCCGGATTCCCGGATGCCTTCTTTTTTTTCAGGCATCCTGGCAGGGCCTGATCCTCCCCTTGTGTCTGATAATATTAAAATCTCCGCAATTATCAACACTATACCGCACGCAAGAGCTAAAATATACCTTTTATTTTTTGTCTTACCGGGCTCAATATCCGGTACGTCGGGTTCGGAATCATCTATATTTTCTTCTAAATGTTTTATATAACAAACGCCACAGAAAATTCTATCATTATCTTCGTCTTTATATACAGTATCCTTCTTTTTAATTACTTTTCCACATTCACTACACTTAGCCATATATTATAATTATAGTTTTCTCGTGTTTATAAGTCAAGAGAGTATTCAGATATACAGGTTACAAAATTATATTTATTCTCAATCTTGACATTTTAATATTTTTCCGTATATAAAATAAAAGGTCATATAAATGAAAAAATCTCCAAAAAAGAACATTTTGGGTCTAATATCAATATGTATAGCTTTAGTTTCTCTTATAGTTTCAATCAGCGTAGCTATCTATAAAAAACCCTCGACGAGTATTATAAACAGACCTGAACTGGTTATAAGATTGGTAAAACTTGAAAATAGCGATACTTTTTTGAAATGCACTCAAAAAGGGCAAAGTATTTATTTTGAATATAATCTACAGATAAAAAATACCGGCAACATCTCAGCAAAAAATATAACTTTCCCTGATAAGCCTTTTCTCCCGGAATTCCAAGAAGAAAAAGTAACTTACAACAAGCATCAGCCTATTACCATCGAACAGGGAGAAACAGTTTTTACTGTTTCCGGTTTTAAAATACAATTTAAATCTCAGCAAAAAGCCTTAAAAATGATGGATTTGATAGATGATACTTCTTGGCCCGGTATCACTTTTGTAGTAGAAGTCAATTACAAAAGCGACCTGGAACCCAGCGAACAATATATCAAAAAAGTAGGATTTCAAATATCCAAAGAAGAAGCCTTATTGTTAATTAACGAATAAGGCTTCCTCAATTTTAATATTTATTTAATATTATCTAAAAACGCATTCCTGCGGTAATTGTGAAGGTAGGGACTACAGAAGATGCTTCTCCATATTCACCGAAAACCAATATCACTGGTATCTCAAGACGTACGTCTGCACCATTGGAAAAAGCTATTCCGCCACCGAGATTAAATACGCTTCCCGCACCTGTTCCACCTGCCTCCTGCATGCTGCCACTGCCACCACCCGGAGGAGGCTCTCCTAAACTCGTATCATCCGGACTCCACTCTTCCCAATTGACATTCATAACGCCAAGACCAAAACCCGCCAGTAAAAACATTCCGGGCGTACCAAGTTTATAGCCAAAAAGATAGTTAGCTAGCATACCAAACACTAATACATCGCTTGTCTCGTTATATTCATAATCGTAAATCCCCTCATAACTTGTTTCAGACCAATGGCTATAGAATACTAATACTCCCAATTCTAATGGACTGTCCCCTATATCGAGTATATAATTAACACCTCCTCCAAAGGCGAGTCCTAAATTAATATCGGTACCAATACCACCGCGTACACCAATTTTGGGTAATTCAGAAGAGAAAACTGTAAGAGGACAGACAAACATAATAAAAACAAGACAAGCAAACACACAATTCCTAACTCTCATACTATACCTCCTTTTCTATAGGTTGTTCTATACACGATAATGAACTTCATTGTATTTGTCAAGCAATGAATTTACAGAAAAGATAAAAATTTTTCTGTAAATTCAGATTTTAGCTCTTCGAGGTTAGCTATTGGTTAAGAAAGAAAAAACTTTGTGCCTCTGTGCCTTTGTGTGAGATTAATTGTGCGGGGAGGTTGAGAGTTTTCAAAACAAAAATATATTTTTCTCTCTGTGTGTTTTTTATTTCTCTGTGCACTCTGTGGTTAAAAATTTTTTGCTTTTTCTTGTACTTTGTGTGTTTCGTGGTTAAGTCAGTCTAAACTTTTCACCACGTAAGTATAGCTATCTTTCAGATTCTCGTTCTCCGCAAGATGCGCTTGGATATATTGACCACAGTTACTTCCAATGTTGTTTTCTTCAAGTATTCCTATACTTTTTATGACTTCGTAACCCGCATTTTTAAGGTTATTAATCACCTTTTCCAATCTATCATTATTTTTGCAATTAACAAATGAGGAAATTTTATTCTTTAGCGCAGTGTAGGTTGGATTTACTGGCGTTATCTTAATAAGAAACTTGTCCGGATTAAAATATTTTGAAAGGATTGATGGTTCGATTGGTGTATTGTTACTAAGCGCAAAATTCAAAGTAATTTTCCTATAACCCTCTTCAAAGAAATTCTCTCCGTACGCGGAAATTCTTTCAAAACTCCATTTCTTGACAGGTATTAATTTATCTCTTAGTTTATCATCAGTCGTATGAATTGAAAACTGGAGCTGAAAGTCTTTTCCCATGTATGTATCTTTCCTAACACACAAAAGTCCATCAAAAAAATTATTCGTTCCCTCCGGCGCTATTGTCGAAACACATGGCAGAAGCCCCGGAGCATCATAGCGGGAGGGCAGTTCCAATAATACCTCGATTACAGCAGGGTTAAACGCTGGTTCACCGACTCTTGCGAACTGGACCTTAAATTTTTCTACCGGGATATTTCCTTCAGGAAATCTTTTTCGTATTGGAAAGTCTATCTGATCAAAAATCTCATCTTTAGTAAGTTTTCCCCTATAACTGATTCCTCCGTCACAAAAAGAACAACCCACAGGACATCCAAAAAGAGAGGAAATAATTAAAACCCATTTCTTTTCACGTGGAACGGGCGGCTGAATCGACTCAACAAATTCCACAAAACGGTCATCTTTCATTTCTCCGATATATACGACAGCCAAATCGCTCTTACCTGAAGAGGCAACTACTTTCACTAAATCTCCTTTTTTATTTCTTTATATATTTTCATCGCGGTAAAAACACCATCACCTGTTGCTATGGTAGTTTGCCTGAAGATATCATTTTTTACATCCCCTGCAAGGTATAACCGATTATTACTTTTTTTAATCTTGCCTTTATCCCCTTTTGATAGGAAATCAAGACAGGGAATCCGGCCAATCGCAAATAATATATAATCTACCTCGATATTTTTTATGCCTTTGGGGATAATGCATTCGAGAACAATAAAATCTCCAGAATGAGAGATACCTTCTATTTTTATACTTCTTATATATTTTATTTTCGATGATTTTTTAACCCTTTTCAATAAGACTGGAATACACTTAGGAAACTTTCCTCTATTCAGAAGTACGATCTCATTCTTCTTTTCCAAATTTAACGCATAGTCAAAAGCTGCATCTCCCGCTCCGATTATAGCAATCTTTTTATTTTTCAAATTAGTAATAGGATACACCTCATAGAAAATCCTCTTATACAACTCATCTGGAATAACACAATCTTTAAATTCCTTAGGTTTAGTACCGGAAGAGATAACTACAAATTTAGAAAGATATACAGATTTGTTAGTTTTGACCTCAAAAAATTCTTTATTGCGAACCAACCTTATTACTTCTTCAAATAGAACCCTGATTTTATATTTTTTAAGCTGCTTTTTTAAGAGCTCGGCTAACTGTGTCCCCTTTATTCCTTCCGGGAATCCCGGATAATTTTCTAAGTTATTTGCGTTTAATAATAATCCACCAAGATTTTCTTTCTCAAATATTATAGGATTTATACCATATCGTTTAAGCTGAAGTGCACAGGAGATTCCTGCGGGTCCTCCCCCGATTATGATAACATCTTCAACCTTCATACTTTGATAGAACTTCAAAAAGTTCGTCTAATAAAACAGGAATCGCAAAACCATAAGATAGATTTGCAATAGTTGCCATATGATGTTCTTCGCTATAGGTTGCAGTTCCATCAATTGTAAAGAAAACTTCAAAATCTCTCACGAAGGCACTCCTCGCGGTCGTTTCGCAGCAAACATTAGTCATAACACCACAAATAACGAGCTGAGTAATCTTTTGTTCATTAAGAAATTCTTCTAAATTTGTATTATAAAAGGCATCGTACTGATGCTTCTCGATTAGAATCGCCTTTGGGGATTCCAGCCCATCGGGGAGTTTACTTTCAGGCGTTCCTTCCCCAAGAAAACTGGGCCACCATTTCCCCAGCATACCTGCGTTTTCCTCTGTATTGGAATGGAGAGTAAAAATGACCGGGAGTTGTTTTGCAGCATAAATCGATATGAGTTTTTTTACACCGGATAAAATCGTCTCGGCACTCGGTATATACGCATGTGATGTTTTTGCAAGAAAATATTCCTGCATATCTATCACCAGCAAAGCCGATTTCTCAGGGATAAACTCAATATCGTGATAATTCCTGAATTTTTCAACCTTCGAGAGCATTTCCTTTGATTTCTCTTTTATGTTTTGCCGGGTGAAATATTGTTTTTTCATAATTGGCTCCTCAAAATTAAAATATTCTATTTTATACCACTGTCAAGAAATTTTTTAAGAAAAAATCGAGAAAGAAAAGCAAAAAAAATTAGTTGAATAGTTGAATTGTTTAATGGTTGAATCGGTATCCCTCTCTGTGTATTTTTTCCTATTTTACGATTTTTCTATTTTTCTATTTAACTACAATGCGAAGAATTCCATTGACTTTACTAAATTATAATTTATTATAAATTTATGAAACATTCTTTAAAAACAGGTCTTAGTTTCGGACTAACCTCTGCAATAATAACAACGCTCGGACTGATGGTCGGTATTTACTCGGGAACCCGCTCGCGTATTGCCGTAATCGGTTCCATACTAATTATTGCAATTGCCGATGCTTTTTCGGATTCTCTGGGTATTCATATATCAGAGGAATCTGAGAACAAACATACACCCCAGGAAATATGGGAATCAACTCTATATACATTTTTAAGTAAATTTGTTTTCGGTATTTCTTTCATAGTTCCTGTCATTATATTCGAACTCCAACTGGCAATTATCGTTTCCGGAATCTGGGGACTTTTGCTTTTAGGTCTCTTCAGCTTCTACATAGCAAAAAGTGAAGGAACCCCTACCTGGAAAGTAATATCGGAACATATTTTTGTTGCCTTAATTGTAATATTTTCCACTCATTCTGTTGGTTTGTTAATTAGAAAAATTTTCGTTGAATAGCTAACCCCATCTTACCCTCTAAATTAGCCACGGATTCACACGGATTTTGACTGGATTAAAAATATTTTTTTCGAATTAAAACAATAAAAAAAGTGTAGTGGGAAGGGTATCCGTGTTTATCAGTGTAAATCTGTGACCGTAGTCTAAAAGGAAAAACGCTCTTCTTCAAAAATTCTTATACAGGCGTCGACCACACTCGAGCCATACAGAACTCCTCTATAACTTTCAATCTCATTTAAAGCTAAATCAATCCCCTGAGCCGACCTATACGGTCTCCTTGAACTCATAGACTCAATAAGATCCGAAACTCCTAAAATTTGTGCCTCAATAAGAATTTCGTCACCTGATAAAGCATCAGGATATCCTGAACCGTCAATCCGCTCATGATGCTGAAGCACTATTTCAGGCACGGGACCAGGAAAATCGATTGACTTTAGGATTTCGTAACCAATTCGAGGGTGAGTTCTTACAAGTCCCATCTCAATCTTATTTAAGCTATAAGGTTTGTTCAATATTTCCGCCGGGATGTGTATTTTACCAATATCGTGAAGCAAACTTGCAAATCTTAAATTCTCCAATCTTTCTTCGGACAAGCTAAGTTCTTCCCCTATAGCTACAGAGAGTTTTGCTACCCGACTCTGATGTCCAGCTGTATAAGGATCTTTTTTCTCTATAATCGAAGACAACGCCTGTACGGTTCCCTCAAGCGCTTTTTCCATACGTAAGAAACTCTCGTTTAATTTTTCATCGGCAATTTTCCTCTCCAGAGCATTAGCGAAAATCTGTCCTGTTATTTTTAAAATATATACAATTTCATCCGACCAGTTTATTTTTTCAGTAACGGAATCAAAACCGATGCAGCCTATAACAGTACCACAGGATAAAAGAGGCACAATAAGAATAGATTTTACTCCCGTAGATAACAATAATTGTTTGAAATTTTTCGCTTCGGTGGGCAATTCATCAAGGTTGGGTACATAGATCTCCTCGAATTCTTCTATTCTTTCAATAGCCCAGTGAAGGCCTTCTAAAACATTTTGCAGGGGTATCATGACTTTTGCCTTTGTTCCTCTAGCATACCACACATATTTATTTTCAATTTTTTTCCTATCTTCAGAAAACTGAAAAAGATAGCTTCGATCAACTTTTGCAAAAGTTCCGATTTCACCCAGAGCTTTTTCTATTCCTTCCTGAATTTTATCAGAAGTAAGATTTATGAAGCGTGTAGAAATATCCAATACAATATTCTCGAATCTGGCTTTATATTTAAGGGCTTTTTCAAACTCTTTTTTTGCTTTTTCATCTTCAATACTATGTAACGCAAAAGAAATATCTTCAGCAACTTCTTTAAATAATGTTATTTCCTCTTTGTCACTAGTAATTTCAACAGGTGTAGAAATTCCGATTATCCCGAAAAGTGTTCCTTCATGCTGTAGACGCGTAACCATAAATTTTCCAGAGTATTTGCAGGAGGAAACACCATTTTTCGTACCACATAGGATTTCATCCGAGTCAACAATGTAAACCTCAGATGACTCTATCCTGTTTTTGAGCAAATCGGATTCAGGTCCGTCTTTTAATTTTTCAAGAATCAAATTTAAATCCTTCCCAACACCTGCTTCTGCCGAATTTAAAATATTTCCTTCATGGTCAAAAAGTACAATCCAGGCACACTCATATCCACGGATCTCTATAAAATTCTCACAACTTTTCTGTATTAATTTGTCAAGGTGTTTTTCTTTTGATATAAGTTTATTTATATTCCTTATTGACCTTAAAATTGCATTTAGTCGTTCAAATCTTTCTTCTTTTCTCATAATTTATTAAGTAATCAACGCATTAAGTTAAAAGTTTTTTTTATGTTTCCATCAATTCTGAAAACGTGAGAGTCATGATCCCGAAATTAAAAAACTTAATTAAGTTATAACCTTTTTAATCTCGGGTATTTTTGTCTTTAAAGTTTTCTCTACAAAACCCTTTAATGTCATTTGAGCCATAGGACATCCCCCGCAAGCACCTGTTAGCTGTAATTTTACCGTTCCATCCTCCGAAACACTCAACAACTTCACATCTCCACCGTGACTTTTAAGGTACGGTTTTATGTCGCTTGCTAAAACTTTCTTCACTTTCTCTTCCAATTTTCCTCCCTTATTTATTTAAACTATATTAATTGGTACAATAAGATAATAAGTAATTTAATTCAAGTCAACCCTACTATCCTTTGGATTGTAGTTGAATAGACAAATAGAAAAATGGTTAAATAGTTGGAAAAATCCTTCAGATCAGTTGAATGGTTGAGCAGCTTTTTAGGATTTGGGATTTAGGATTTAGAGAAAAACCAGTGTTTATCCGTGTAAATCAATGGCGAATTCAGGGTTTAGGGGATGGGTTTAAAAAAAACAACATAATCTTTTTTCTCTGTGTTCTCTGTGTTTCAATTAGTTTTTTTGAGGTAGGGATGGGATTTCGCCTTCTTAGTTGTTTCTTCTTGACATAATTGCGTTTTTCATTATAGTTATCTTATTCTGGAATAAACCTAGGAGGAAAAAAATGCGGATTTGTGTCGTTGGAACTGGATATGTGGGATTGGTAGTCGGAACAGGACTCGCCGAAACCGGAAATAATGTTGTTTGTGTAGATAAAGATGAAAAGAAAATCTTAAAACTCAAAAAAGGCGTAATACCTATTTACGAACCGGGTTTAGAAGAACTTGTTAAACGAAATCAGAAAGAGAAACGGCTTTCCTTCACCACTTCGTTCAAAGAAGCTATACCAAATTCCGAAATAATTTATATTGCTGTAGGCACACCTGAAAAAAAAGATGGTACAGTAGATCTGTCTTTTGTTCTAGCCGTAGCCGAAGAAATTGCAGAAAATATAGGGAATGAGTACAAAATTATAATCAATAAGAGTACCGTTCCTGTCGGGACAGCCAGAAAAGTAAAGGAAATAATCAAAAATAAAACCAAAACAAAAATCGATGTCGTTTCCAATCCTGAATTCTTAAAAGAAGGCAGCGCCCTTGCTGATTTCATGAAACCTGATAGAATAATAATCGGTACAGACAAATCCGATGTTGCAGAAAAAATAAAGGACCTTTATGAACCTTTCGTAAGAACCGGAAATCCGATTATTGTTATGGGAATCGAGAGCGCAGAGATGACGAAATATGCTAGTAATACGATGCTTGCCAGTAGAATTTCTTTTATGAACGAAATAGCGAATCTCTGCGAAAAAGTAGGTGCTGACGTTGAAGAAGTCCGGATAGGCATGGGAAAAGACCCCCGCATTGGATCAAAATTTCTTTTTCCGGGAATCGGTTATGGTGGATCGTGCTTTCCTAAAGACGTAAAAGGAATAATTCAAACCGGTAAAGAATACAATTTGCCAATGAAAGTTTGCGAAAGCGTTGATTTGGTAAACAAAGCTCAGAAGGAGATAATCTTCAAAAAAATAAAAACAAAATTCAAAGATCTAAAAGGGAAAAAAATGGCGATTTGGGGTCTTTCTTTCAAGCCGCAAACCGACGATATGCGCGAGGCTCCTTCTATTGTTACAATAAACCTTCTTCTTTCAGAAGGAGTTAAAATTAAAGCATATGATCCACAAGCGATAGATAATGCAAAGGAAATATTTAAGGATACAATCGAATATTGTGATTCACCTTACGATTGCCTCAAGGAAGCAGATGCTCTTATAGTCCTTACTGAGTGGAATGAGTTCAGGCATCCGGATTTTGGAAATATTGGTAAATTAATGTCCGAGAAAGTTATTTTCGACGGTAGGAATATTTACGATCCTCTTAAAGTAAAGGATTCGGGATTCGAATATTACGGTATAGGCAGAGGTAAAGTTTAATAAACTAACTTACCTTTTCTTTTCCTTCTCTTCTTTCCTTCCGGGCTATGGTAATAGTAATATCCGTAATAATAACCGTAATATCCGTATTCTTTATGTATATCGACTTTATTTAGAATGTATCCTAGCGCCCTAATTGAAAGCTGCTTGAGAAGCTCTGAAGCCTGGGCAATCATATGACGATTAGTCTCACCATATGAAGCAACCAGTAGAGTTTCCTCGACCTCTGTAGCCAGTATTCTGCTATCACTTACGGTCATTATTGGAGGAGAATCAAGAATAACTATATCATATTGTTTTTTCCATTTGTTTAATAGCTCTCTTGTTCTATTAGAATCTAAAAGCTCTGAAGGGTTTGGAGGTAATTTCCCGGAAGGAATTACATGTAATCCTTCTACAACAATAGGTTCTATATCCATATCTTCATTTATCAATAACTCTGTAAGTCCTTTCTTCTTCTTTATCCCTAGATATCTTTCAATCGCAGGTCTCCTCAAATCCATATCTACAAGAAGAACTCTCTTACCAGCCGAAACAAAAGAAAGAGCCAGATTTATTGCAATCATTGATTTTCCGGAACCGGTATCCGGTCCCGTAACTAATATAGTAGAAGGAATGCCCTCGGTTCTCGACAATTTGATATTTGCACGAAGACTTCGGAAAGCCTCCGCAATATGACTCCTCGATTCCTGTTCGGTCAAAACAAAAAGATGCTCTCCGGAATTGTTTTTTTCCTTTTTGTCGTTCTCTATACGTGGTATTCTTCCGAGAATAGGAAGTCCCGAAATCCTGGTAATTTCAAATTCGTCTCTTACTGCAGAATCTACATAATCTACGACAAATGCCCCTCCTATTCCTATAAGTACACCAAGTATAAGAAACAGAACGCTCTTCTTCATTTTCGACACAGTATTCGGTCCTGCCGGAAGTCGAGCAAGTTCAAGTACAGAGATACCACCGCTTTCTCTCACTTCCGAGATTTGAGCTTGTTCTCTCTTTTCAAGAAGCATTAGATATATTTTTGAATTTGCCTCTTTTTCTCTTTCAAGTCTGGCTAGCTCTAACTCTCTCTTTGGGATTCTATTAAGCTTACTTCTATAATATCCCAGCGCCTCATCCAGGGCTTCAATTCTACTCTTAGCGACAGCATAATCAATTGTCAGATTGACTGACTGCTGCATAAAATCTTCCATTTGCACCAACGGATCGAGTGTACCCTCTTTTTGCAGAAGCTCTTTCACTACAGTACTCATTTTTTCTTTTAAGGACTGAATGGATTCATTTATTTTCCCTATTTTCTGGTCTTCATTTGTATATCCCTGTATTAAAAGATTAGCTTTTGTATTTTCCAGGGTCGTAAGCTGTCTTTTTAGATCCACGAGAACATTATAAGAAGTTTGGGAAGCTTCTGTAAGTAAAGACTTTTCCTGTTCGCTCAACTTTGATTTTATTGCAGAAAGTTTTTTATCAATAACTTCTGCTTCAATTGAAGCACTTTTTAATTCTTTTTCTATATCCGACATTTGCCTAATGAATTCCTCAATTTCTGAGGAAATTCCCAGAATTCCATATTTCTCTTTGAATAATTTCAGTTTCTCTTCGGATTTTTCCAAATCCTTTTGTACTTTTTCCGTCTGGTCGGCAATAAAATCATAGGTCGAAGAAGCATCCTCTTTTTTTATTTCAATATCAAACTCCCTGTAAGTTTCTGCAAGTCTATTGGCAAACAACTGACTTAAAAATGGATTGGCTTCCGTAACGCTTATTTGTATAATTCGGGATTCTCCTTTAGCGCTAACCTCAATCCTTCCGTTTTCAATATCATTCTTAATATGAGTATACGCCGATCTTTTATCGCTGATTCCCATTTGTTCAAGCTCGCTATTTGTAAAACTATTGGCTGTTTTTTCCAGAACAGGGTGGCTTTTAATCAAAAAAATATGGTTTGTGATCTCTTCTTCTGTGGGAGACTTGTAATAATTCATACCAAAGAGAGATTCAACTCTTTTGACAAGAATCTTCGAATTAGATGTATAATTGGGAGGAGCGTAAAAAAAGTAAAGTACTGAAAGAATAAAACAGATAATTATAATACCTAAAACGATTCCCCGTCTTCTTCGTATTATCCTTAAATAATCCTTGACATCAATTTCGTACTCTCTATTCATTTTTTTCCACCTCTTTTAGTTAAAACTACCCCTTCTTCGCAAAGATAACATTCTTCTGGTTTATAATTCCTAACCGGAAAATTAAAAACAGATTTTATTGGTATATCAATTTCTATTTTTTCAACAGAACGGTTTATCATTACAATTACAGATAAAATTTCCCCTTTTTCAATCGCTTTAATAGTGTCTTTAATCGAACTGCCTGTAGTTAAAATGTCGTCAACTACTACTATTTTATCTGTACCTTTTATTCCAAATTCTCTTTTTAAGACTCTTCCCTGCTCTGCTCTTTCGGCAAAGGCACTTTTTTTTCCTGTAATCCTTGCAAGTTCAAAAGCGATTATAGCTCCGCCAAGTGTTGGCCCAACAAACCAATCAGTTTCGGGACTTAATTTTTCCATTTCTTCAATAAAAGGTTCAAATAACTTCGGGTTCTCTAATATACGCATTTTTTCAATATATCTATCGGAGTGTAGTCCAGAAGTTAGTAAAAAGTGCCCCTCAAGCAGTGCTCCTGTTTCTTCAAGTAGTTTCTCGTAATCCATCTTCAATGTCCTTAATTATTTCCTCTGCAGCCTTATGCATATTAGAAGCTTTAGTGATTGGCCTTCCAACAACCAAATAATCTGACCCATTTATAATTGCATCAAATGGGGTGTTGGATCTTTTCTGATCGTTTTTTTCCGCACCTTTCGGCCTTATTCCCGGCGTAACCACAATAAAATCTTTACCACAGTTTTCTTTAATCAAAGCAACTTCCTCAGCTCCCGCTACGACTCCTGCCAAGCCTGCACTTTTTGCAATTGAAGCCAAATCCACCACTTCATCATTTAGGGTTTTTTCAATACCTAAAACATCTTCCAGGAACGCTTCGTCAAGACTCGTTAATATTGTAACCCCAAGTATAATAAATTCGTCTTTTCTTTTGTTCCAAACAGCTTTCTGTGCCGCTTCCATCATTTCAAAACCTCCAAGACTATGAACAGTTAAAATATCCACATCCATATCTATTGCGGCATTCACTGCACCCGAAACTGTGTTTGGAATATCATGCAATTTTAAATCGAGAAAAACCTTTTTATCTCTTTTCTTCAAAACCTCAACTATCGTAGGTCCTACCCTAGTAAAAAGCTCAAGTCCGACTTTGTAGAAATTTGTCAGATTCCCCAGTTCCTCAACTATAACCAGACCTTCTTCGATTGAAGGAACATCTAACGGCACTATCAAATAATCCTTGGCTTCTCTTATCATTTTTTGATCATATCTTTCAAATTTTTATAACTATTGTCTTCGAACCAACACTGTAAATTATCCAAGATTTCAATTGGTGCAAGGGGGTTATTAAAAATAATACTGCCCAGCTGCACAGCAGTTGCCCCCGCTATAAGGTACTCAATAACATCTTTGTAGGTAGAAATACCACCTGAACCAATAATAGGTATATCAATTGCTTCTTTTATTTTATATACATTATATAAAGCAAGAGGTTTTATGGCAGGTCCGCTTAATCCTCCCGTTATTCTTTTAAATAACGGTTTCCTTTTCTCTATATCTATAACTAATCCCGGAAAAGTGTTAGATACTGTAACGGCAATTGCTCCGCCTTCTTTGGCAGCCTGAGCAGTTTCTTCAATGTTTATCGCAGATGGGGTAAGTTTTACAATAACAGGTAATTCTGTTTGTTTGCAAACCGCTTCGGTAATAGAAAAAACCATTTTTGGATCTCTACCAAAACTTTCTCCTCCCACCCCTACATTAGGACAGCTTATATTGACCTCGAGCCCGGCTACATCCCTGATTTCGGATGCGACTTTTTTAAAATCTTCTGCCGATTCTCCGAAAATATTAACGAAAATTTTGGTACCTAATGCTTTTAATTCCGACAGGCTCTCTTCTTTAAAATGTTTAAGTCCTTTGTTCTCAAGTCCGATAGAATTAATAACACCACAGGGAGTTTCCGTAATCCTCGGAGGAGGATTTCCTTCCTTCGGATTAAGAGATACCCCTTTACTTATAACTCCTCCCAATTTACCAAAATCAATCAATTTTGAATAAGGAATATCCCATACTCCTGAAGCAAGAAGTATAGGATTTTTTAAAGTAAGGGACTCCAATTTCACTGAAAGATCAGCCAAACCTCACCTCTCTCAATGGAAATATAGGACCTTCTGTACATAAAAGTTTATAACCTTCAGTAGTATTAACAGCGCAAGATTTACAGCCTCCAAGTCCGCATCCCATTCTTTCTTCCATATAAACATAAGCGTTATCTATTTGTTTTCTACTCAAAATGTTTTTCACACTAAATATCATTTCATTCGGACCACAAATAAATATCTTTTTTTCATTGAGTTCATCGGAATGTTTCTTCACAAGATCAGTCACAAGACCACCATCTTCTTCCGTAATAACCCTTACCTTGAAACCTCTTTTCTTGAAATCATTCGTAAGTACCAAATCGTTTTTATCTTTAACCCCGTAGAACAATATTCCACCGTTCATTTGTTTTGATTGATAGTATACGGGAGCGATACCGATTCCTCCTGCAATAAGAACTCCCTGTTTAGGAGGACAGAAATTTTTACCCAGCGGACCGAGAATCCTAAGATTAACTCCTTCTCTAACCTTTGACAGACGTTCCGTTCCCTCTCCCTTAACTTTAACCAACACCGAAAAAAACTCTCTATCTACATCCAAAAAAGAAAAAGGTCGAGGAAGATAAGGTTCAATAGATGAAAATCCAATCATTATAAAATTCCCACACCCGGCAAGTTTACACATTTGTCTATCTTTAAATGTAACTTTCCGGTAGGAACCCAGTTTTTTATTATCTTGTACCGATAGTATCTTGAAGATAGGAGTCATAGTTTTTCTTAGCTTTTTTCGCAAATTCCGACTTAGGATATTTCTCATTCAAAATTGAAAATAGCTCTGTTTTTTTTAAAGAATAATTAGAATCTTCATTTATAGATATATTTAAAAGAGTATAGAGTGCTTTAGGCGCATAAGGACTTTTAGGAAAATCACTATATACTTTCTCGTACCATTTAATACCTTCTGGGGCTTCCTCTAATTCCCAATAATACAGCTCTCCTATTCTAAAAAATATATAAGAAGAATCTTTCCTTTCAAAATTAGATTTAAATAGATTTTCGTCTTTTTTCTCTTTTTTCTTATCATCAGCAAGAGTTTTAAGCAACGAGTAATTCTCAAATATGGCTTTTTTAGCCTGTGCCTTTAAAGTTATTTCTCCATAATCCTTACCTTCTAGCGCTTTTTCATAAAAGAATAGGGCAGAAGTACTATCACCTTGATATTCCTTTATCATTCCAATATAATATTTACCAATGGTCGCAAGACTATCTTTTTTTAGCTCAAGGGTTTTTAAAGCCGTCAAAGCCTCTTCGAAATTCCCTTCATCCATCAATATCCTTCCCTTCAAAAGAGAAAGAGAATCATTTGATTTTCCTTTTTCGATTACAGACAAAGCCTGTGGAATACTATCCATTTCCCAGTACAATTCTGCGAAATTATATAAAAGTCTAACAGTAGGGGCGTCTTTGCTCTCTTTTAGAGCTTGTTTATACATTTCTAATGCTTTTTCCTTATCTTCTAAAGTCCTGTTTGCATTACCAAGTATATAATAAACCTCCCCTGAATGGGTACCGTATTTTTTTATAAAGTTCTCTCCTTCTTCAATTGTCCTCTGAGGATTATCGGTTTCAAGTTCCAGTTCCAATTTGGTCTTGAATATCTCTATTCTTAATTTCGAATCATTGGATTCAGATGCCTTTTCAAGTAACAAATTTGCTTCCGTCAGGTCCCCTCTTTCAAGAGCAATCCGCCCAAGAAAAAAATAGCTCTCATATACAAAAGGAGTGTTAGGAAAAACTTCGATTAGTTTTTTAAAACTTATTTTTGATTCATCGATTTCTTTTAAATAGTAAAGACTTGCACCCATTATAAACATTGCATCATCTATATATTTTGAACCGGGATATCTTTCCAATATTTTCTTGGATTTTTCTAAACTCTTTTGAAATTTTCTGTTGTTGTTTTCTCTTACTGCCTCATCATAATATTTTCTTGTGTTATAAAATGTATTATAATAGACACACCCCGAAAAACATAGAAAGATTAACACTATTTTTTTCATATTTCTTCTTTTACTATTTCGTTTTTCTTATATGAAATTACTTCAACCAATTCTATGGGCTTATCTTCCTCATGAACAATTTCTATATGCATTTTATTTTTACCACAAGAATACTCAAGCGTATTTTTTCCTTCGGTCTCGAAATAAATCGCAACCCTAGGATTGGCAATAATACGAACCTTTGCATTTACTAAACTTCTACCTTTCTTTTCAAGCCAGGTAGTAAACCTGGATAAAAGATAAGGAGCACTTATAACGTACCCTTTTCCTCTGCAATACGGACACGGTTCAACAAATCTCTTGGCTATATTTTTACGGGCTCTCTCTCTGGTCATTTCGAGAAGTCCGTTCGGAGAAAGCTTAGGAACGATTTTATATCTTGCTTTACTTCTCTTTAACTGTTGTTTGAACAACTTCAAAAGCTCTTCCTGATTCTCTTTTTTCCTCATGTCGATAAAATCAATTATAATAATACCGCCAATATCCCTTAATTTCAATTGTCTTGCAATTTCTACAGCACCCTCACAGTTCGTTGCAAATATCATTTCTTCTGTCGTTTTCTTGCCCCTGTAAGAACCAGTATTAACATCAAAAACAGTCAGAGCCTCAGTTTCATCTATTACAATGTGCCCTCCGCACTTCAGATAAATCTTCCTTCTGAAAATTGAACGCAATTCCTGCTCAATCCAAAAATGATTGAATATAGGAGTGTGATTTCTATATAATTTAACTTTCTTTGCGAGAGAAGATTTTTTTCTATTTAAGTAATTTCTTATCTTTTTGTAAGCTTCTTCTGAGTCTACAATGAATTCAGAAACCGAATTATCGAGCAGATCTCTTGTTATTCTTATAGGTAAATCTGCATCTTCCCAAAGAACCGCTGGAGCTTTAGTCGATTTACTTTTCTTTTCGATTTCTTCCCAGGTTTTCTGTACTTCCTGAAGATCTGCCTTTATAACTCGCATATCCTCACCAGAAGCAGCAGTCCTGACAATAATACCCATACCATCCGGGTGTAATTCTCTCGCTATTTCTTTTAATTTCTTCCTATCTTTTTCGTTTCTTATTTTCCTTGATATACCATATGCTTCTTTAAACGGCATAAGAACAAGATATCTTCCCGGTATTGCTATAAAAGTCGTAAGCCGTGCCCCTTTTGTTCCGTAAGGCTCTTTTTTGACCTGAACAATAAGTTCTAAATCTTCTTCATCTCCTTTTTTGTTAGGTAAAGAAAGATATAAATCATTTAAAGGCAGAAATCCCGCAGTGTCATATCCTATATCAACGAATACAGCGTTCAATTCCTTTTTAATTGCTATTATTTTACCTTTTATTATTGTCCCTGTAGGAGAAGAAGAGTCTCCCCGTTCTATATAAAACTCGACAAGCTCCCCACCCTCACGAACTGCAACTCTTACATCATCTCTTCTTATATTCAGTATTATTTGTTTTGTTACTTCCATATAAACAGATTATAATCCTTCTCTTGCAGCATTATAAGAAACTTCTCTTATGCTTTCAGAAAAGGTAGGATGTGGAAATACGCTCTCGGAAAGTTCCTCTACATCTATATTTCTATCCATAGATAAACTCAAAAGAGGTATAAGTTCCGAAGCGTTTCCTCCGACAATAATACCTCCCACAATCCTGCCCTTTTTTTCATAAATTAACTTAATATAGCCACTGGTTTTCCCGGTTGCCAATGCCCTACCATTAGAAGCGATGTTAACTCTTGAAACCTTATAATCTATATTCTCCGCTTTCGCTTTTTCTTCGGAGTAGCCGACAGAAGCGTATTCGGGCTCGGTATAAACAACTCTCGGAATTATAAATTCATCCTTTTTTCTTTTCTCTCCTAAAATATTTTTAGTTACAATTTCGGCATCTTTGTAAGCAGAATGAGCAAGAAGATATTCTCCCCTGCAGTCACCAATAGCATACACATTCTTTATTCTCGTTTCGAGGTAATCGTTAACTTTAACAACTTTATTCATTTCTAAAATCTCCACTGGAAGATTGTCCACATTCGGAATCCTGCCAATGGCTATAAGAACCTTTTCCGTAGCAATTTCTTGTTCTTTATCATCCTTTTTAAAAATTACAAGGTATTTGTTATTTTCTTTTTCAATCTCGATAACTTCCGAAGAAAAATAAAACTTTATACCTTTACGCATCAGGCTTTTACGCAAAATAGCAGCAGATTCACGATCCTCTCCGGGTAAAGCTTCATCTTCTTTCTCGATTACCCAAACCTTACTGCCCAGACAAGAAAAAATGTAACCAAATTCAAGTCCTATAAATCCGGCGCCTATTATTACTATAGATTCGGGTAATTTTTCCGATGCAATTGCATCCTTACTATCCCAGACATCATCCGGTGCTGGGAATGGAGATTTTACTGATTTCGAACCACTGGCAACAATTACTTTATCGAACTGATATTCCTTTTCATCCGATTTTATAGAGCCGTTTCCTTTTAGTACTGCTTCTTTATTAATAATTTCTATTTTATTTTCCTTAAGAAGTCCTTTAAGGCCCGTCAGAACTCTTTTTACAGCCAGATCTTTCTTTTTTTGAATTTCTTCCCAGCTCACTTCTCTCTTATATGATTTAACAATATCATAAAGACTCGCCGAATAAATAAGAGATTTAGTTGGTATACATCCAACATTAAGACATACACCACCTACTTCTCCCTTTTCAAATACCTGAACCTTGTTACCTCTCTCAGATAATCTGATGGCTGCACTATACCCGGCAGGACCTCCTCCAATGATTCCTATTCGCATTATCAAGGAAATTACAGTCTTTGGGCATAAAAGTCAAGGGGCGCCGCTTCGCAGCGAGTCATGTGTTATGAGTCACACGTCAAAACAAAACCCATCAAACAAAACCAAATCAATCTCACACAAAGACACAAAGCCACGACGATTTTTTACTTTTTCTACTAGGACCTGGGATCCATTAACCGGTAGCTGCTATCTACTCTTAATCCATTCATCTATCTTAATCTCCAAAACATCCAACGGTAATGCCCCATCACTTAAAATTTCATCATGGAAAGCTTTAATATCAAATTTCGATCCTAATTCCTTTTCAGTTTTTTTTCTCATTTTGGAAATTTCCAACTGTCCTATTTTATATGATAAAGCCTGCCCCGGTATAACAAGATAACGTTCTATCTCAGCAATACTCTCCGATTCAACGGCAGATAAATTATCCATAAAAAAAGCCAGCGCTTTCTCTCTGGACCAGCCTTTTACATGCATCCCAACATCAACCACGAGCCGGACAGCACGGAACATTTCAGCCGATAAAGTTCCGTAATATTGATATGGATCCTTATATAAACCAAGCTCTCTTCCCAGACTTTCCGCATATAACGCCCACCCCTCTACATACGCAGTATAACCTCCGAAACGTCTGAACTTTGGTAAATCTTTCTGTTCCTGCTGCAAAGAAATTTGGAAGTGATGTCCCGGATTAACTTCATGCAAGAAAAGTGTTACCATCCCAAATTTAGGATGTGCTTTCAAATCATAAGTGTTAACATAGAAGATACCGGGCCGGAAACCGTCTGGCGTTGCCCCCATGTATTGAGCTCCCGCAGCTGATTTTTCTCTGAATTTTTCCACTGGTTTTATCTTATAACCGGCTTTCGGAATAATGTTAAATAATTCCGGAATTTTGGAGTCTATTCTCTTTCCCATCTCCTCGTAACCATCTAATAAAGCATTTCTATCGGTAAAATAAAAACTCTCTTCCTTTTTTAAGTAATCGAAGAAATCTTGCATTCCTCTTTCAAAACCAACCTGCTTCCTAATTTTATTTATTTCTTTTTCTATCCGCTTAATCTCATTCTTTCCTATATCAAATATTTCTTCGGGTTTTAAATTGGTCGTCGTTATTCTTTTTACTTCATATGCATACCAATTCTTTCCATCCGGCAGGTCGGAAAAACCTATTGTTTCTCTACATTTGTATAAATACTCATTCTTTATAAATTCGTATAGTTTTTTATAAGCGGGAATAATCCTCCCTTCAATCGCTTTAGAATATTCTGATACCAAACGTTCTTTTTCTTCCGCCGGAAAATCGGCAGGGAAATCAGCAACCGGTTTAAAAAACAAACTTTCTTTAATATCCTTAACAAAATGTGCTTCAAACTGAGGAAGAGTCTTTTCCATAAGAATTCTTGGCTGTACAATTCCCTTCGTACATCCCTTTCTCATATTTTCGATCGCGGTATCTATCCAGGCCTGAAAGCCTTTTGCTCTTTCTAAAAAATTTTCGTAATCTTTAACTGTTTTAAACGGGTGCAGACTGTTACCGGAGCCCAACTCCGCAAAAAATATGGGAGTACAGTAAAACTGATTTACCGGCATAAGGTGGTCATCAAATTGAAAACCCTCCAAAGATAAAACCATATCCCGCTTAAATATATCATAACTTAATCTATCCTGACCCTTAAGTAAATCCCGGTTTATTTCTGAAATTTCCTTTAAATATTTACTGAAAAGCTCTTTCTGTCGATCTCTATGCTCTTCGCTTATATCATTGGCAAATTTATCATCATAGCGCCTGTCTCCTATATAAGAAGCGTATATTGGAAACAACTCAATAAGTTCTTCAAAATATTCTTCGAATAATTTATTTAATTTCCGACTTTCCTCTGTGCCTATAGTATTCATATTAAAATATATTGTAAAGGAACTCTCAATTTTGTCAATCCAAAAAATTATTTGACAAAAAAGAAAAGGATATTATGATATCTAAATAGATATGGAGGAAATAGATGAAAAGTTATAAAAAAGAATTATGGTTCAATACGCCCAACAGGGTGGACTTTATAAATATTACCCCCCAGGTTGAAGAAGCCTTGAAAGAAAGTGAAATAAAAGAAGGTTTATGTCTCGTAAACGCGATGCATATTACAGCAAGTGTTTTTATAAACGACAACGAATCAGGATTGCATGAGGACTATAAAAAATGGCTGGAAGATAAAGTCCCTTATGACCCGCCGCGTTATAAGCACAACACCTTCGAAGATAACGCCGACGCACATATTAAACGCCAGCTTATGGGTAGAGAAGTTGTAGTGGCAGTGACAGAAGGCGAGCTGGACTTCGGTCCATGGGAGCAGATATTCTACGGCGAATTCGACGGAAGAAGAAAAAAAAGAGCATTGATTAAAATAATCGGGGAATAGAGGTCTTTTCGTCTAAAGACTCAAGACGGATGACCGACGACGGCAGACCGTGTGATGCGAAGCATCCCTCGCCCCTTGACTTCCTATAAATCTTATCTAATCTTAAGTATACATGAATATTTCTAAGAGCAGATTCAGCTTACATTTTCCGTTCAAAATGGTAATTATTACTTTAATATTTTTACTTTCCTGCATTAATCCGAACCTCAATAATTCCGGCATGTCTTATCGAAATACAGGTATGGTACCTGTAGAGGGAAACACTGCTTACAGGTATTTACTGTATTTACCAAAAGAGTACGGAAAGCAACCTTCCAAAAAATGGCCTCTTTTGGTTTACATGCACGGACGATCGAGGCGCGGCTATAATTTGGAAAAATTGAAAAAGTACGGTCCTCCTTACCTTGTAAGCAAAGGATGGCATTTCCCATTTATTATCGTTTCTCCGCAGTGTCCTCCGGATAGAAACTGGAATAAGGACGACTGGTTTCCTCCTTTATACAAGGAATTGTCAAACAAATACAGAATCGACCAGAACAGAATTTATCTTACGGGAATGAGTTTGGGCGGTTCAGGAGTTTGGTCTCTTGCCATAAAACACCCGGGATACTTTGCAGCAGCTATTCCTTTATGCGGAGGCTGGAGCACAAAAAATGTTAAAGCCATGAAAAATATTCCCGTTTGGGCATTTCACGGCGCCCTGGACGATATCGTTCCGCCAAGTAAAACCGAGGAAATGGTCCTCGCTTTAAGAAATGCCGGCGGAAAAGTAAAATACACAAAACTTGCAGGAAAAGGTCACTCAATTCATAAGGTCTACGAATATAAAGAAATATATAAATGGCTCCTGGCACATAAGAAGTAGAAAGGAGATAGGTAATTTTCGTCTAACTACTCAAGACGGTAGACCATATTTAGAAAAATGGAAAATTTGGGAAATGGATAAATGGTAACTATTTCTCTATTTTGCTATTTCTCTATTTAACTGAATAGAAAAAATCCTTACAACTGATTCACCGATACACTGAATCTTGATTCAGAGAATCTAAGTAATGGGATAACGAAGTAAAATCTAAATCCCAATCCCTTAACTGATACTAAAAATCCTCACTCTTGACTAAATAGTAAATATCAATAAAATTTTTTCATGTATTGTAACATTTTATATAACAGTACTATAAAACAAACCAAATTAAGGAGGGGGATATGTTTGCGCGAAAAAATACAGTGCCCAATGAAAATATTTTTCAAGGAACAAAAAATAGCACCATCAAAATTTATGAACGGGTTAGCTTATTTTTGGCCATCTCGCTGCTTTCAGTAATAGCTATTTCACAACCCTTATATCCGAATGAATTCCCGGTGTTATTTCGTTTAAAGCCTGACAACCAACATGTCAATTTAAACTGGGAAAAAAATCTTGATTCAGAGAAATTTACTGCAGAGCAGAAAATCGAAGGAGGAGAATGGGAGGAAGTTCCCGGCTTACAGAGAAAAGTGAAAGTAGGGGTAGCTCTTGCCGGAGGTATAGTAAGAGGTGTTGCTCATATCGGTGTTCTGCGTGTACTTGAAGAAAATTACATTCCCATAGATGGTATCTCAGGTACAAGTATGGGCTCAATAATAGGCGGCTTATATGCAAGCGGTTACTCACTCGATAGTCTGGAATTTATTGTTAAAGAAGAAATTGATTGGGAAACTTTCTTTCAGGATCAGCAACCCAGAAGATATACACCAATCTGGGTGCGTATTAGAAATAAACCCAGACCCCCAGCTATGGAGGTAGCTCTACACAAGAGTCTTATTTTTATGACATATGAAGCCGGTACGGGGATAAGAGTTGCTCAGAAATTCACGGATGAAATAGCTAATAAAACACTTGGCGCGTGTTACAAAGCAGAGTTCGATTTTTCTAAATTACCCTATTCGTTTGGAGCTATACTTACAAATCTGAATAGTGGAGAATCGAAGCTAAAAGTTGATGGGTCACTTTCTACGGCTCTCAGGGCAAGCGGTTCTTTCCCGCTTGCCTTTGAACCGATGACAATAGAGGGCGAACAATATGTTGACGGAGGGGTTCTCGATAATCTCCCTGTTGATGCTTTTCTGCAGGATTTCGATCCTTCCAGAAAACCGGATAACATTATTACTATACATGATGAAGAGAAAGGGGAAGATATCTTTGTAATTGCCTCTTACCCTTCGAAATTAGATTGTGTCGGGGAAAAAGCGACGGAAACGGGCGAAGAAATGTCAGGTTTATTAGGGATTAATGTTCTTGGTAAAACTTCTTCTCTTGCCAGGGAATTTCATGTGTGTAACAGCTGGAAACGTGCAGACGGGCGGATTGGTATAGACATCAAGGGAGGGTTTGATTTTAATGAAAAGAAACTAAATGAGTTGATTAAAGCAGGACGCGATGCTGCAAAAGACAAAATAGAAGGTATAAAAAAAGATCTTGCGAATAGAGAAGACAAAAAAGATAATCTTAATATATCCAGAGAAATTTTTAAGGTAGGCTCTGTAGAGTTATTTCTTGTAAAAGATAATGACACCCTTGCGATTGAGAAGAAGAAAATAGCAAAAAAAATAAAAAGAGCGATCAAGCTTGATAGCACGAGTTGTATCGAACGGAACGATGTGTGTTATGCTCTCAGGAATATTTATAATACAGGAGATTATAAAAATGTTGGTGCGAGTGTCGATAAAAATTCGGAGAAATTACACATTAAATTCTTTTTAACAGAAAAAGATGAGTATTTGAAACCGGCAGGTGTAAATTTAATAATGGGGAAAAATAAACCTGTTGATTCTCGCATCGAAAAAAAGGTAAAGGAATCTATACGCAAAAAGAAAAGAAAATTGAATTTTAATGAAATAAAAGAACTTGTTGAAAATGAATATGTCGCCAGCGGGTATATCTCTCCCTTTGTCGATAGTGCCAAATACTCTTCTTTTGAAGATAAAGATTCGTTAATCGTCTATGGAAACAGAGGAAAATACGTAAAAGGTGTTAAAATTACCAGCCCTGAAGATACGAGTTTGGGATTAGAGTTGGAAGGAAAATACCCCGGACCTCTATTTCCGGATCGAATTTTAGAAAGGAATAAGGATATATATAAGGATTATCAATTGAAAACTATTTCGGTGGAGGGAATAAAAGATAGTTCGCTAATTATCAGCGTACGAGCCAGAACCGGCCATACGCTTGAATTTCCCAATTTGACTCTTGACAAAGATGAGGGACTTAAATTATTTACCGAGTTCAGGACAAAAAGAATAAGAGAATGGCGAAATCGTTCGATTTATGTAAGCATAAAGCAAGGATTTCCTCTAAAAACAGCCAGGAATTTACCTCAAGGATATACATGTGAAATAGGTGTTAACAAATGTGATCTTATGGCAAAGTCCTGTATTATTTTTCCCGATGTATCCCTGGGGATGAAAAGACTGTACTTCCCAGGACGACAGGATACAACTCTTTATAATATTCAGTATGATGAGTATCTTTCAGGTAGTGTATCTTGGTCCTATTATTATAAAGATCTTGCCTTTATTGTTGGTGCCGAATCTTCGTTGAGAAGATACATTAACGGGACCGAAGAGGAGCGACCGTTTAATGGGTATTTGCGTGTAGAGTGTGATAATCTTGAACGATTAGTTTTTCCCACCTTTGGCACTAAAATTAGTTTTGAATATGTTTGTGATTTTAAAGAACAGTGGTGTAGTAAAATGAAAATAAAGGGAAAGTATGTTAATAATTTCAAACTGCTTAACAAATTAACCGTATTGACTTCAGAACTATACATAAGCGGTTTCCATCCCCGCAGTTATTTTTCCGAACACTACAGTATGGGAGGAATGACTCCTATAGGAAGTTATCCGCTTAGCTTTTATGATTTTGAAGACCTTCCGGGTTACAAGCGTAACGAATTTATGAAAATGTTTATGACTAAATTAGGAGGATCTGCCAGAGTAACACTGTTTAATTGGAGTCTTCTCGGGTTACGAGCAAATATCCATTGTGTTGGCTCTCTTTATGGTGCGTGGACATCGGAAACTTTTAATTCTTTTTTCAATGGGAATTCAAGGGTTTTTGTAAAATCCTCAACCCTGGGGTTCTATATTGATACCAGTTTTCTCAATTTTGGAATTGGGCTTACTAATATCCATGAGCTTTACAAAAATGTGATTAACGGCAACTTTGACGAGATTAATCTTTATCAGAATCTTTACGCTTCATTTGTAATCTACGGAGCCGGATTTTGAGTATTAATGTTCGACCTCCTGCTGCCGTCATCTCTCGGTTTGTTTATTTGTCGACAAATCACCGATGACTCATAACTCGGTGCTTTACACCACCCCTTGATTTATCGGTAAAAAATCCGTAAACTTTTTAGGAAGAAGAGAGATTTATGGAAAAAGAACAAAACAATGATATTGGAAGGATAATATTTGTTTTAGCCGCTTTCGGCTTTATCATGCCTTTAACCTGTTTGCTTTTTGCTTTCATATTTTCATCAGATTTTATACCGCTGAATATTAAGGATTATTCAAATCAAATTATTACTGTTTTTGCAATATATTCAATATTCCATATATCATATCCCTTTCTTTTAGACAAATTTAACACAAAATTAAAAGAAAGCTCTACCAGAGTTCATCTTAAGTGGTTGACTTTTGGATTATATTTTTCTTACTTAGGAGTTGTCATATCGGCACTTAATACAGATATGAATTATGCTTACGCCGGAGTATCAGCTTCTTTAGCGATTTCTTTCTATGTTATAACTTATATCAAAGTATCTGTTAAAATTGATAAAAAGGATATACAACTAAAAGTATGGACGCTTATTGGGACAATGAATGTCATTATTGGCAGTATTATGATTTGTATACCTCTTTTCCGAGCTGATACGATAGAAATTGAAGAACCGTTTAAATCGTTTTTTTGGGGCATGATAAAACACATGGGAATTTTTACTCTCGGGTTTGGACTCGGAATCCTTTACGTGTTATTTGTTCTTCTTAGAAAAAGAGGTGGTTTAAAATTTTTTGATGAATGAGAAGTCTTCGACTTTGTCCAAAGTCCAATGTCCGGCGTCCAAAGTCAAAACCAAATCTTAAAAACGAATCAAAACGGATGACCGAGGACGGCAAACCGTAGTTAGAAAAATTGAAAAATAGTAAAATAGTTGAATGGTAAAAAAACGAACTAAGACCGCAGACGACAGACCAAAAAAAACGAACTAAAATCTAAATCCAAATCCTAAATCCAAAACCCTAAAAAATGGCTTAGAAAAGTTAGTTGAAAAAAATAACTGCAAAGAGGCAGCCAATTGCCAGGAGAACCAACAGTATCTGTGAAAATGGAAGTGCCCAATGTTTCATACGCGTTCTGATTCCAACAATTCGATTCCAACCCCAACTTCTAGCACTATCAGTCCCCCAGTCGTAAATTGCGTTACAAAATCTAGCCATAATTATAAGAGCAAAGGCTAAAAGAATGAAAATGATTTTCAATCCCATAATACCACGTCATTCCTCATCCGGCTTTGCATAATTCCTCGCCATCATCGATATTTCTTTAATCCACTGCTCCAATTTCTTTACGCTCCATGCAATAGCGTCTTGTTTTCCATCCGGAGTTTCAAAAATCACCTTTAAGAGCATTCTTCCCGTACTTTGCCCTGCTAATCTTCTTGTTTTCTCTGCTTTCACGATAGAGTCTGCCGGTATTCTGATTACCTCCCTATTCAACTGTCTTTCAAAATACAATTCATCTTCTGTAAGAACAAGATAGCCGACCCCTCGAAAATGAGAATATCCATCTGATATTTTGGCAATATACAGTGCATACTTATCCATAATTTTGATTTCCTTGCCGGTAAATCTTTTTTTAAAATTCGCCTCTACTTCATCCTGTCTTTTCTTTAAGAAAACAAAGAAAACAGTAACGACGATAACAATTATTATGCCGATTACGATTTCGATCGCACCCATTGAAAAACCGAAGAAATCAGCAAAAGCAGGCCCAGACCTGCATATATAACCGGACCCAGCCAAATTTCGATAAATGAATTAATGACAGCAGCGTCGGGATAGGCGCTATTGTAGATTACCGGAACGTGGTCATTCACTTTATACATAGGCGGATTGCTGCCATTGCCGGGTGTAAATTCAATAGTTATTCCCTCTTTAGTTTGAAAACGGACACGCGGAAAATATTTGCCGGCTGCGCCCGGGTGTTTTTTCATTTCGACAATGACACCGTTGGCTCTTTCACCACCTGATACAAATTTATTTACTTGATAGAGTTCTTTCATGCCAAAGATAAAGAAAGGTAGCCCCAATAAAAAAATAAAAATAGCACCCGTCTTTGAATTTTTCATACCTGTACTCCTTTATTGTCCAACCATTCATTTCACATTGTGAGATTTTCAAGCAGAGTATCTATGGCATTTTCTGTTCTACGTTGTATGCTCCTACCAACTAAGGGGCCGATAATAAGCCAGGGTATGATTAACAATGCAAAGGCAAGAAATTCCACAGAGAACTGATTTGTCAGATAAAAAACAATGGATAGCGTAGCTGTTAGCCCCAGTATTAATAACGGAGGAAAGAAACATACAAACTTTTTCATGAATTCAACCCCACCTAAATCCCCTGTAAATACAATCGACGAACTTGTGATTTGCAACTGCCCCTTAGACACACCTCTTATCGCATTTTGTCTATTACTAATCATTCCCGGGCCTTTCAGCAAAAGAGTGTCATCTCCTCGGAGCTCCAGCTTAAATCCATTTGATATGAAAAAATTTTTTGCCGTTGTCATTGCAGAAGATGTGTCTCCATTGAATTCTATAGTTTTATTATATTTGATCATTGTTCTCCTCTATTGATAATGATAAGGATAATCTAATCCTCTGTCAATATAAGAATTCTTGAGCCACAAAGACACCAAGATAATTATGAATGTTGAATGTTTATTGTTGAATTAAAAACTCAAAATTCAGAATTCAGAATTATTCAATCCCAACCCCCCAAATCCCAAATCCTAAATATGCCATTCAACCAATCAACTGATGCGAAGGGTCTATAGAACCATTCGACTGGTTCAAAAGTTAGCTCGCACAAAAGAACATCGAATTCAATTGAGAATTTTTTTAAACACTAAAAAACTAGAAATTAAAAAACCTTACTTTCTCTTCTTTTTTGGTTTAGCCTTTTTTGCTTTCTTAGACGCAGCTTTTTTCTTTACTGCCATATTACCCTCCTTTTTAGAGAATATATATATTACCAATATAATAAAAAAAATGATAACCCCTCTGAAGAAAATCCCTCACATAAAATCCAAGCTTATAAAATATAAGATATTTACCTCATTAGTCAAGCTATTTTTTATAAATTTGATTTTTTCGCCTAAATTTTATAATCGGGCGCAGATGAACGCAGATCAAAAAGGATTTTTTGTTTGTTGTTTTTATCTGCTTACTGCTCTCGCCTCCCTACTCTCTATATTAACCGTTCAACCATTCTTCAATTCAGCAAATCAACTGATGCGAAGCATCTTCGCCCCTTGACATCCCACCCTGTTTCCAGTTATACTTTACCTAAGGAGGTATAATGAAGAAATATTATCTGCTATTAATTCTCTCTTCATTTATTTATGCTAATGCTGAAGATAGTTTCAAATTCATAGTGGTTGGCGATAGAACAAGTAATCATGTAGAAGGTATCTTTGGAGAAGTTATCAATGAAATTAAACTTCTTAAACCCGATTTTACTATATGTGTAGGAGATTTTATAGAAGGGAATACTGAAGATACAATTATAATACATGCCGAGTGGGACACTGTGATAAATATTATAAAAGAACTTCCATGTAAATTTTATTATGTGGTAGGGAATCATGACATTCGCAATGAAAATGACAGTAAAATTTACCAGAGAAGAACCGGCTCTAAAAGATATTATTCCTTTAATTACAAAAACAGCCACTTTATTGTTCTGGATAATTCTATGGTTTACCCGGATCCCTCAGTGAAAATGAGTGAAGAGCAGATGAAATGGCTAGAAGATGATCTTGAAGAACACAAATATATTGAAAATATTTTTGTGTTTTATCACGTTCCAACCTATTTATATGCTTTGGAAAAGAACACTAAAGATACACTAATGGAGATTTTCGAAAAATACAAAGTTGATATTGTATTTACCGGACATCATCATGAGTACTTATATTTAGAAAGAAAGGGTATTGAATATATTAATGTAGGTAGCTCCGGAGGCGGGATGAGTACCAGTGATTTTGCACGCGGGCATTTTTATCATTATCTTATGGTTTCAATAAATGGAAAAGAAAATGAAGTAGCAGTTATAAGAAAAGGAAATGTGTTCCCGCGTAACGTTGTTACCGAAAATGATATCGCTATAATCGAAAGGGCAGATTCTGAGGTCGTACAGATCGATACTTGTATAATAGAAGACATGCCTCAAAAGAATATTAAAAGTTTAAAAGTTAAAATTTCAAATATTGGTAATGTTTCTCTTGTTCAAAGCCTGAAATGGGAATATGACTCTACCCGTTACTCGATAACTCCCGAAGAACTACCATTAGCTATTAGCTCAGGAGAAAAAAAGGAATTCAAAATCAAATTTACTATTAATAATGGTTCGGATATCTTTCCTGTACCGGAATATAGTCTATGCTATCCATTAGGATTAGAATATGCAAAGGTGTGCACTCTACGCAACTATATTCCCTTAAAGCGTCTTAAAGAAGTAAAAAAATGCAAAAAAGAGCCGGTTCTTGACGGGAAACTTAATGATATTGCCTGGAAGAACATCGAACCGATTACGGGTCTGGGAACATACGATGGCGAACTGAATCCGCCAGTTGAAAAGACAGAAGTTTACTTCTGCGGTGATAAAGAAAATCTTTACATGGCTGCACGTTGTTTTGAAAGTGATTTTTCAAAGCTTAAAGCCGAAGAAACCAAGCGGGATTCTAAGAGTCCTTTTGACGATAATCTCTGGCTTTTCTTTGACACCAATTTTGATAAAAAGACTTATTACCAGGCTATTATTAATAGCAATGGCGCAGTATTCGACCGGAAGTGTAGTTTAATAGATGGTGAAAGCAAAAAAGATATCAAATGGAATGGCCCATGGGAAGTCGCAGCCGGTCGAGAAAAAAACGCATGGATACTCGAAATCAAAATCCCCAAGGAAGGGCTTGCTCCTTATTCTGACAAACAATGGGGATTCAATTTCCGCCGCCTGCAGCCCCGTCAAGGAGGACTTGGAGACGCGGGTTACTGGTCAATCCCTCTTGTTCATGACCCGAAACTTTTCGGTATCTTACAATTTAAGTAGAAGAAGTATGACTCACTACTGATGATGCGGTGCTTCGCTCACCCCCTTGACTTAACAGTAAAAAATCCGTAAACTTTTTGATAAGACGGGTAAATATGAAAACAATATTTTTAGCTATAATATGCATGTTAATTATTTCAGGTTGCAAAAAGACCAATAAAGACGAAGTAGAAAAGATTGTTCCCGAGAAAGAAGCTATTAAATTTGTCGATGCACATTTACAAAAAATTATTAATAAAGAATATGATTTAGCCTATGAAGATTATATGGATGGGTTCAAAAATATAGCGGATGTGGAAAAATTCGAAAGTATTTTCGAACAAGATTTAAAGAATGTGTACGGAGAATTAAAAAGTGCTGAATTTAAAATGATTTTTTACGGTAAAACCTATACAATAGGAGGTGTATTAAAGGTCGCGGATTTATACTATAAGGCAGATATCGACAGACCAGAAACTTATGCAAAGGTAACAATTACAAAGATATACGATGAAATTAAAGTTGTACATATAAGCTTTGTTAATTTTCCTGGAGGCCCCCCTCCTGAAATGAAATAAAAGAGGTGGTTTAGAATTTTTTGATGAATGATTAAATTTTTTTTAAGGAGGAAAAATGTTGTATTGTACTTCTGTTATTTTAGTTTCTATGCTTATATCTAGTTTTTCTGAAGAAATAAGATTCCTTCCATATGCTGAGTTTGTATCACAGGTTAGAGAAGGCAAGATTAAAAAAGTAGAGATCGGAAAGTATACAGATTTATATGGTTATTATAATATTGATGACGAGGAGAAACCATTTTGCACTGATTATAGTGTTTCTAATGATATTTTGCTGAGGAATTTGTTAAAATCAAATAATGTTACTATTGTTCCCTTGAACGAAGAAAAATATGAACCCCCTATTATGTGGTTCGCCATAATACCTTTTATAATTCCTTTTGTTAATTTAATCTTAATCGGATTTCTAATCTGGAAAAATGTGAGTTTGAATAAACAAATGCGGGAAATTATAGAAGGGAAAGATTAGAATTTTTTGATGAGTAAACAATGAGAATAATATTTAATATTCTTTTAGTAATTTTAGCTCTACCTGCGATTTTTATTGCGCCATATGTAATTTCTCTCTTTATACCGACAATATGCCAGACTCTTACCTGGAAAGAACGTTTAGGCCCGGTTGGGCTCTGGCTCTTTTCTCTTGCGGCTTTTGGGGCTGTATATTATCTCCGAGCCCGCTGGTTCAAAACCTCAGGGATTTTTAAATCATGGCGCAGTTTCAAGGGATACATGAGAGAAAAGCATAATCCTCCGGAAGTCTCCGCGGAAGAATTAAAAGATTTTGCTTCATGGTTAGGTTTAGAGCCTAAAGATTTATTCGACATATCGAAAAAAGA
This sequence comes from uncultured bacterium, assembly GCA_964525555.1. Taxonomy (GTDB): domain Bacteria; phylum Hydrothermota; class UBA3072; order UBA3072; family UBA3072; genus JAFGHJ01. Next base: position 302,292 of record CAZGHN010000002.1, on the reverse strand, counting down.
CGCAGGCGGAATTTACACGAGAATAAATAGCGAATTTAAAGAGGAAAAAATAAACGAAGAAAAGAAAAAATCATATATAAACTGCCTCGCCTGTTTCTATAAAAACAAATGACCATCACCCCACCACACCCCAATATTCACATGTAGAACATGTAGTAATTGTAGTTATTATTTTGGCTAAATCCTAAATCCCAAATCCTAACCCCTAATATTGCCACAGATTTCACAGATTACCGCAAGATTTTTTATTTTTTCTTTTACTAATTTACGAATTTACTGATTGACTAATCCCTGATTCTTGATTCGAAGAATCTATATTATCCTTTTTGTGGTACGGTTTTTCTCAGCCATTTCCAATGGAAAAGGAAAAGAGCAAGGGAAACAAATACAAGTAAGATATTTTCAATCAAATCCTGTATTAATCTAACTTTAAAATATCTTCTTGAATTTGTTTTTTCGGATTCGAAAATCTTCATTAATTCGGCTTCTGCAGGAATCCCAACAATCTCCTCGGGCTTCTCTTTATCGCTAATCCGACAAAGATACTTATCATAATCATCTTCATAACGATCGTTAATAAAATCAAATTTCCACTTCTCATACGTCTCAGTTAAAACACGCGGAGCTCCTCTAGCATAGTCTATGTCAGAAATATTTATAATTGCTTTAACCAAACCTGGCAAACTAAAAAGAAATACAAGGACCGTAACCAAACAAACTATATAACCATAAACCTGTGCCATCACATTACCCTTAGCCATTTTACCTCCTCTTTTTTAATTAAGTTTTATTAAATATACGATTTTATCAGGAAAATATTCAAAAAAACCTGGGTATTCATTTTTTAAAAAAACTGATATAAACCCAAATGAAAGAAAAAAGCGCTAGTACACTAACTGTCCATTTGAAATATATCGATTTTAATATCTCGTCATTAACTTCTGACTGCTCAAAAGATGCTTCCTGAACGGGGTTGGAATCGAGATGTCTTCTGACTGCCCAACAGCCGAAAAGATTTGAAGATAGGAAGACAAAAGCGAAATAAAGAGAACTCGCAGCTTTGAAGAAAGTACTTTTTGCAGATGGATTATTTACACTTATTATCAACAATATTATTATACTGAACCATAAAAAAACAGCCGCCTGCAACATACTATCAGTTGCATCACTCATCCAATCCGCGTATTTTTCTCCCCATTTCCTCTCACGAATGACATTTGGATTTTTGTTGTTTATAGCTTTCAGGTAAATATAAACTTTTTTATAATTACGAAACATTACGAAAATTATGAAACAAAAACCGAGATACAAAGGCAAGAGAGGCGCTAATTCACTCACTCTTTCCTCAATTTATTATAATTCAATTTCACATCCATTTTTCCTAATATTATAAAGATTTTTTGTGATTTTGTCAAAGGGTTTTTGCTGTCATCCGTCTGCGGTCTTCGGTCCATTGTTTTCACCATTTCACTATTTTACTATTTCACTAATTCACTAATTTAATGTACGTGATTTCTATATCGCTTGACTTATCGGATAGGTACATTAAATTTATACCATGAATATCTTTTATTTAATTTTTCGACTCACGACACAAGACACACGACTCATGACCCGATGCCCCGCACTGCCGAATATCGTAATAAAATTAAGTTATCTTAACTAATTAGTTATATTTTTGCCTATTTTTAATAAATTCAAGGCCTAAACCTTGACTATTTTAACTTAAATGTTATATTATATACAAAAAGGGGGCTTTATGAAGGATAAAAATATAGGAGAGATAGTCGCAAGAAATATAAAAAGTCTTAGAGAAAGAGAAGGGTTGACACAAGAACAGCTTGGGGGTTATCTTGGTATTTCGAAAGAGCAGGTGAACTATATTGAAAACCTTAAAAGACCTATCGATGTAATAAAATTAAAGAAGGTCGCAGACCTTTTCAGAGTACAGGTTGACGATTTGATGAACGAAGAAACGATAAAGAATTTAGAGGTCGCTTATTCTTTTAGGACAGATGATGTGGATGGCAGCACATTAGAGGCTGTTGCGTTTTTGAATGAATTCTCAAATGATTTGTTGAGATTAAGGAAAATATTTTGATGGACCGTAGTTCGCTAAAAAATAAAGCTGTTAAGTTCAGAAAAGATTTAAAACTTTCCTCCATGACTCCCGTTGATGTTGTTGATGTATGTAGATTAAAAAAAATAAACCTTATTTTTAAACCTTATGGTAGAGATAGTTTCTCCGGGATTTCCATGAAGATAGATAGAGATATGTTTGTAGTTGTAAATAGCTCAAAGACTCTGGGGCATCAGAATTTTACCATAGCACATGAATTTTATCATCTTTTTTATGAAAAGGGTTTCGAAAAGTCGATTTGCAAAATTTCTAATATTGAAGAAGAAAAAGAGCGAGACGCCCATTGTTTTGCAATTAATTTTTTGGTCCCGGATGAAGCCGTTACTAAATTTTTTGGGGATACAAAAAGCGACCCTAAGGTAGGCGATATTGTTAGATTCGAATCGATATACAAGATAAGCCATAAGGCTATGCTGATAAAATTAGAGCGTATGGGAATGCTTTCCAGCGAATATTTAAAAGAAATTGAAAGGGGAATTATTAAATTTGCGAAGGAGATGGAAATAGATCAGAGTCTTTATCGTCCAACTGAAAAATTGCAGATTATTTCAGATTATGTGATGCTTGCAAGGAAGGCTTATGAAGAAAAGAAGATTTCGATAGGTAAATTTGAAGAATTATTGCGCAAAGTTGATTTGACATTAGATGATATGTATTCTGATGAGCAAATAAAACTTGATATGGATAAATACGGTGACGTGTGAGAATAAAATTGTTTTAGATACTGATGTTATTTCAAGTTTCGCTTGGGTTGATAGATTTGACATTGTCATAAAATTATATTCTCCTGACATCATAATCCTCGATGTAGTGAAAGAAGAATTAATTAAGGTTAGGCATCTTTTTGATATAGTAAACAAATATATAGAGAGTGAAGACATCCAGTTCATAAAAATTGATCCCTATTCTGAAGAAGGTATAGAGTACGCGCGTCTTTTAAAAGATTTGTGGTCTATCGGTAAAGGAGAAGCGGCATGTATGGCTTATTGCAGGTATCATAATTGTATTTTAGGAAGTAGTAATTTTTCCGATATACTCGATTACTGCGAAAAATTTAACATACGAATAAATACTACTGTCGAAATCATGATAGAAGCATATAAAAATGAGCTGATTGACTTTAGGATAGGTTCAAGGATATGGAAAAAAATGATTGAAAAAAGAAGAAAATTACCTTACAAAACCTTTCAAGAAGCTATAGATGAGTTTAGAGAAAAAAAAGAAAAAAAATAAACTCTTCAATAAGAAATTGGATAGAAAAAATTAGGAAGTAAATATGGCAAAGAATAAGAAAAAGAATGTAATGGTTCGGATAATGGTTTGGAGTTGGATTTCTGATCATCGCAAGGCAATCATATTTGCTTTAGGTTTTTGGATATCTATGTATACTATGCTATTAACAAATTATAATTTAAATTACAGTGCTATAATTGTTGCCCGCTCTAGTGTCGAGAATTTTCTATCCACAGGTGACCTAGAAGCCGCTATAAAAATTTATAGAGATGCTTCCTTAATGGAACTAAGAAGAAAACCCCACTTGTTTTACTTATGGACTTGGTTCAATATTGGAAGTACTACTCCTAATAAGGAACCTTTATGGCGGTTAATTAGAAGTGAGCTTCAGCGCCATTCAACTAAATTCTCTATAGGACATGAGGAGAATATCCTTGGTTTAAATCTTGCATTTGTTGATTTGAAAGGTGTCAAACTGGCGGGATGTGACTTTAGTGGCGTTGATCTATACAAAACGGATTTCAGAGGAGCTGATTTAAGAGGATGTGATTTTAGGAACGCTATTTTATTAAAAACCGATTTTAGAGGAGCTGACTTAGGTGCATTTGAAGAGGAAAATATACGTAGCGCAAAATTATATGGTATCAAAAAGCCACTTCCGGAATTAGATTACGTGTTAAAAGCAAAACGTTCTTTAATTGACTTAAATACGAAGACACCTTTTTTAGTAGATACAAATCAAATACAGTTTTGGATTAATAACTTCAAAAATGAAGATTGGCAAGAAAGATATTTTGCTCTAGCTGCATTGAATAAGTTGAATGCCATGCAGAGACGAGAAGTTATTGAAACAGCTATTTTAGGACTTTTGAAAGAAGAAACCACTATTAATCTAAATGGGAAGCCTCGAGTTTCTTCAAAAATTATGTCTCAAAGAAAGGAAACGGATTCTCTAAAAATTATTGAGGAAGGAATAAACTACAAAGATTACTTTACGGAGTTAGTTATATCGGCTATCCAACTTCAAGATTCTACTTGTTTGAATATAGCTGTCAGATTTATGGAAAGCCCTTTTATTGATCAAAAAAGGGTAAGAGACGAATTACTGAAATTAAAAGACATAGCAGTTAATCCTCTCTTGAAGATTTTTCAAACAGGTACTCCAGGATTAAAATATTGGGCTGCTCATGTTTTTTGGGGAATGGCAAAAAATAAGAAGGTAAAGGATAAGAACAAGTCAAAAATAGTATCGGCCATCATTGAAGAATTAGAAAAGAGTGCGAAGCTAACTAGTTTTGACGAGGAAAGAATAAGCTTAGAGGAAGAATATTTGGATTTTTACCCTGGGGAAAAGCCTGAGTTTTTTGGTAATAAATGGCATAAAAAGAGAATTAACGAAAATAAAAATACAAGGAAATTAATTGTTGATATTTTAGTATTTTTCGAAGAAAAAAAAGCTATCCCAATTTTAACTGAGATATCTCAAAACGACCCCTATTCTGAGAAAAAGAAAAATGGGGAAATTTTTTATCCCATTCGAGAAAGAGCTAAAAGTGCTATATTGAAGTTAGGAAAGATTAAGAGCTAGATGTTGGATCGTGTTTATGATATTGGTAAGATCAAATAAAGCGAGATAATATGCGTAAAAAAAAGAAAAAAAATAGCAAGAATTGGTTGAAACGCGCTGAAGCTTTAAAATTCCCAAAGGAAGATAAACTTTTTAAGGAATACTTCGCTAATGTAAAAAATTTAATTCTTTCAGTCGAGTCTCCATTTGTAATAGGAGTTTCAGGTGAATGGGGTCGAGGAAAAACTACTTTATTTAACTTTCTGAACGAAGAATTAAAAAATAAATTCGCAATCGTCAGATTTGAAAGTTGGAGAAATCAAAGAAGTGGTAATTTATCTTACGCATTTGTCGAAAACATATACGCAAATGCCAAAATATGGAGGCTAAGAATCTTTAGTCGTAGAACTCTGGCTTGGGCTAAAAATATATTTGAGGTATCAGTATCCTTAGGGCCTATAAATATAAAACCAAAAATTAGCGAAACAAAAATACTGGATAGCTTCGAAAATAGATTTAGCAAGCTTGTGAATAGGATTCTAAAAATAGAAAAAAGATCGAATTTAATTATTTTCGTAGACGATCTCGACAGATGTTTACCTGAATTTTCGCTCGATTTTCTTGAAAATATTAAACATTTCTTTTCTGTTGATAACGTAATCTTTGTGATTGCTTTAGATGAAGAATTATTAGAGACCGCTTTGCAAAAAAGATATAATAGTGATAGTCAATTTACATCTAAGGTTTACCTCGAAAAAATCATAGATTTATTCCTTAGTCTTCCAAATTATGAAGCAAAAAATCTGAAAGAATATGTGACTTTTATATTGAGAGAACGGTATCCGTTAGAAAACATACTTACAGAGGAATACATTAGTAATATGATTAACATGTTTGACCGTGTATCAGAAACCGAATCTTCAAGAATTGCTACAAATCCAAGAAAACTAGATCGAGCTTTAAAGAACATGATAATTGGGATCAAAATCTTACCAGAAAACTCAATCTCCAATAATTCATATATAATATCTTTTATTTTTCTTATAATGAAAGAGTATTACAAAGATATATTTGATTTTTCAAGAAAAAGCATTACCAATAATAAGTGCTTTAATTGGCTTTGGACTGTCGTTAAAAATAGAAAATTTGTTGAGAATGAGCTTAAAGTTATAAGTTTTTCTAATATTGATGCAATTAATGAATTAAAAGACAAATTGAAAAAATATAGTGATAATTTACTTGAACCTACAAGAGATTTAGAGCTTAATGAATTGATTGTATTGTTGATGGAAACATTTTATTCTGAAATTATGAATGGTTCATTAACCATAGCAAAGGATAAAAGGGAAGAATATTTTTATAAACTTGCGAATGAAATAAATCAATATTTTTAATAAATGGAACTTCATTGTATCTTTTGTAAGAAAAACGAAAAGGATGGGGAAAAACACATTTTAACCGATGAACATGTTATTCCTGAGTGTCTTGGGGGTTGGCTTACAATTCCTTTTGTATGTAAAACTTGTAACAATGATTTCTTTGGAAGTAAAATAGAATCAAAGCTTAAAAAAAATGCTTTTATCGTATCCGCAATTGAATCTTTAGATATTCAACCCAAAAATAAAGCTTTGCGTTCTGCGACAGTACATTTAGAATTTTCTGACTCGCATATTGCTAAAGGATACATTCGTAATAGTGGCGAAACTGAATTTATCCCAACTGTATTAGCCGATGGTAGTATGATAGCACCCGAAGTAGCATATAAAGAAATACTTAAGAAAAAGATAGAAAGATATGAGAAAGCAAATAATGTTAAAATTGATTTCGATGTAAACGAGATAGATAGCTTTCCATGTAATATAGTTATCCCTATATATGGAACAGATATCTATTTTATGAGACACGAAGGCAAGAAAGCTAAAGTAACAATCTCAAATTTAGATACCCCAATTCTATTTGACATTCCAGCTAAAATTGCCTTTGAACATCTCTCTGGTTTTTCCTACCCTTTTATAATGCAAGATGAATTCAATTCCTTCAGAGCATGGTTATTAGATGGAGGTTTAAAATATAAGGTATTAAGTCATACATTGTTAAGAAACGTTAAAAATCCATATGATTTGAACTATAAACCCTTCCATTTTATTCGATATAAATTTTTCGATAATGATCTTACTGCTTTAGTAGGACTCTTTGGTATAATCGTACATTCTGTTTACTTAGGCAAAATAAGAGATCCGGGGATGTTTCCTGATAAAAGGCTTTTAGACATTTACCATGTGTATGATTTAAATAGTAAGAATGTGGTCTTTGATACTAGCCCTCCTACTCATATTATTGATTGGCATAATCACTACATGGAAACTGTATGCAATATTGCAAAAGCAGAAATCCCTCATAATAGGTTCCAAAACCATTAAATAGTTTTTAGGAGATGGGATTTGGTAACAAGAATAATTTTCTTGTGTTTTGTGTGTTTCGTGGTTAAATAATTTTGTTGTTCCTTTGTGTCTTCGTGTGAGAATTAGTTTTCATTCAACAAATTCCAAAAACCTATCTTCTATCCAACCACATTTATTAGCCAGAGTATCTCTATAAAAACGATTATAAGTTACCCTCGCGTTGGTATCTAGAGCAACGAAAAACCAGAGATTTTCTGATTCATCCTTGAATTTTGCATAAGCTGTACCCATACCGCCCTCTTTCAACCTGGCTATAATATTTCCATATACAGGCATGTCTTCAAAATCACTTATCTCTTTATCGTATTCGTTATCTACTTTCGGGCAACTCCGTAAACAGCAAGTATCTTTATTTACAAGTAATCGTTTTTTCTGGATAATTTCATAGTTGTCGACAGAGAAAGACTTTCCAAAGGATCTGTATCTATATTTTTCTATATAATTAAGATTATCATTTTTTAATATCGGAGAATAGACTTTAATATCCGCTATGAACCCATCGCAACACAAACCCGATACAATCACAAAACTATAATGATTACTGTTAGTATCTACAAGAATTTTAGCTATTTCACCCCAGGCAGATCCTGCTATTCTGTACATAGTATCTTGTTTCTCCCATATAACAGTAAGCATTTCTTCACCGCCAACATAGTTGCTATATATAAGATCATCAATTCCATCACCCGTGAAATCGCAGAAACGAGAACAGGTAGATTCGAGTTCAGAACACATTCTTTCAGTTATTATGTTAAATTCAACATCATATCCAGGTATAATTTCCAAATTCGGTGTTATTTCATACAATTCTTCAAAAACAGGCTTCTTTAGATTATCAAAAGAAATTTGTTGGTATCCATGAAATAATATGTCAGGGATCTCCTTTTTTGCTTCAACAGCAAAATAGAGAGAGAGAAGAAAATAAAATAATAATAAAGATGAGTCTTTCTGAATATATTTTCACAACAATATTAACCCGCAAAGATTACTCCTTTTCTTTCTCGGGTTTCCGAATCTTTACAGAATAGACTTTCTTATCAACCATTTCAACAGTGATGGGGAAAGGACTATAATCCCAAAAATAACCATCAATTTCTTCAACTTCTTCGATAGAATTTGGTTTTCCTAAAATCTCTATCACATATTTTTCGGGGTCCCCTAACTTTATACTTGAGAAACTTAAATCGGCATTAGTTTGCAAACCTGTAAGCTGCAATGCGGTTGCTACGTTATTTCTATATTCTACAACTATATAAGGGATTTGTTCCAGTTCAGTTTCTAAGAGATATACTCTTGTTTCCACTGTGTCCGACTCGGGAATTATTTTGTAGATGTCATTATACATAGATTCAATTTCTTCTAACGTAGAACCAATTTTTATAGTTTTAAAATTCAGGCAAGGCAAATACATTACCTCGTCTAAATCAGAAGGGAACGTATCCGAAATACATACCAGCCAATCACCTGCATATCTAAATTCATTTACTACACCTTCAGGGAGTTTTGCATCAACATTTATATATAAACAGAAAAATAATAGATAAATTTTAAATAGGAAAAATCTTTTTAACATCATATCAAATCCTCCTTACTTGTAAATCTTACGTGTTTATAAAAACTTGTCAAGACGGATTTTAATCAGAGTCATGAATAGGTGCTTTGCGCCGCCCTTGACTTATCCCTAAAAAATCTTTAGAATTCAAAATAAGGGATGAACAATGAGAATAATTTTTAATATCCTTTTAGTCCTTTTCGGTATCCCTGTGTTTGGGTTTGGACTTATGTTAATCGGAGCTTTCTTCCCTATTGTTTTTCAGTTCTTTACCTGGTCCGAACGCCTAGCATTTTTTAGCTTTTTATTAATTTCCTTAGGCGCTTTCTGCGCCTTATATTATTTTAGAGCTCGCTGGCTTAAAAACGTCGGCATTTTCAAATCATGGAGAACTTTTCAGGAATACTTGATAGAAAATCACGAACTTCCGGAAGTTTCCGAAAAAGAAAAAAAAGATTTTGTAAAGTGGGCAGATTTATCTCTAAAAGATTTATTGAAAACACCGTTAAAAAACTCCAAAATGATTTATTATAGAATAAGTAATGAATACAAAGCTCAAAAAATCAGCGAAGAAGATAAAAAGAAATATACAAAATGCCTTACCCATTATGGCAAGGGAGCTCCTATTTTCAAAATGGGTGAAAGAATAAAAAGTCTTTTACCTAAAAAGAAAGGTATAAAATACGAAATTACAGATAATGGTATTATTATAAGAAAGAAAAACAAATCGGGATTTGATATTGAGATATTTGACGAAGATTACGAATTTACAGTTATTTGCGATTACGATCATATACATTATTTAAAAGAGTTTCTCGAAGTAATGATAAGAGATATTATTTTGCTAATGACAAAAAACAGAAGAATAGAAGTACATAAAGTAAAGGATTTAGTGGTAAGAACAAAAATTCAATTCTATAAGAATAAAGAATGGGGTACTTATTCCGCTAGCGGATATATCCTTCCTTCTCCCTTGTGGAAAAAGAAAACTGTTAAATACTATCAGAACGACCTCTTAACCGCAGAAGAAGCAAAAAAAGAAATAAATAGAGTCAAAGAGTTACTAAATAGCAAAGCAAAAAGCTGACGGCTGACAGCCGACTGCTGACGGCAATTAAAAACAACAAAAATCTTCGTGTCTTGGTGTCTTTGTGGCAATATTAGGATTTAGGATTTGGGGGTTGGGATTTAGTTTTGACTTTGGACTTAGGACATTGGACTTTGGACAGGAATAATCTGTGTTTATCTGCTTCCTATTCATAGATTCTTCGAATCTTTCACTAGATGTTAGTCTTTTTCTAATCCCGATATATTATTTTAGCCTTTTTTATTTTCGGCTTACGTACCTCACGTGTTCTATTGTCACCGCGATGTTGTTCTTCTTTCTCCCGTCTCTTATATCCGTGGTTCCATTTCTTCGATCTCCCGTAGTAGGGGTTTATTCTCCTCGGTGCATGGTAAAAATATCTCCTATGTGGACGGCTCCTATGAACAACACGATAATAAGGTCTTCCTAAATTTACTCTAAATAAAGGGATACTTATGTTAATAAAACTTCCGTAAGGCATCCTTCTTATATCGCGGCGCGGATAGCAGCGTCTTCCAATATATATGTAATTGTATTTGGTATAGTGAGGGCTATAATCAACTTCGTTTCCAAAAACTTCTTCTTCAATAGCTTTTACAAGACTATAAACGTAAGCTTCTAATTGGTCTTCGTCTTCAAGGGTTATTTCATCTATAATAAGCACTTCTCCTGTTCCGGATTCGACTACTGTAACTGAAATCACATATTCGTCATCTATCTCTTCTATAGAGCCGAATATCACTTTTTCAATACCCAATGATCTTCCATAATCAGCAGCGTAGTCTTTGTTATAATATTCTACGCGATCTCTTATGGAATCCTCTATTTCATAGGGCATTACAACTTCATGATCAAAATAATCGAGTTCGTCTTCCAGAAGGTCATAGAAGTCTTCGGTTATTTCCGTTTCAACACCTATCGTTCTAAAAGGAAGTATACCTATTTCTTCTGCACTTAATTGACCGGGCAAAAACAAAAAAAGCATGAAAGAGATAAATGCTGTCCATTTTACCTTTTTCATTTTGACCTCCTTATTTTTATACTTCAAATTTTCTTACAACTATTTTTCTCCAACTAATAAATTCTCTTTTTTCCTGTTCTTTATTAATGAGACCTGACAATATACCAAATAGTTCCATTGAATCAGGGTTTAGAGTTTCGAGTTTCGGGTAAAAACAAAAAAAATCTGCAAAGCCTTTTCCTATCACAATCCCAGGCAAAAAACCTTGACTTTTTATAACAACATAATACCATTTAAGTAATAAGTAGGTCAGCCATAAATCAGGAGACCTGCTATATACAAGAATATTTGAAGAGGGAGAAAAAATAGGAAAACTAAAAGAAATATCATACATTACAACAATCACGGCTTTAGCCTCAAGTCCAGGGTATTTGCTCTCATATATACCCATTAGGATATAGATGTTTTATTCAATCGCACATTCAATCTTACGTGTTATTGCAATAATCTATATTAGATTACAAGCTATTAGCCTTGAAAACATTCCGGAAGAAGGCGGCGTAATCCTGGCGCCAAACCATCCCAGTGATTTGGATTCTTTTATTCTGGGAGTTGCAATCAACAGACAACTCCATACAATGGGCAAAGAGGAACTATTCAGAAAACGCTTTGCAGGATTCGTCTTTAGAAAGTTGAACGCTTTCCCCGTAAGAAGAGGAGAATTTGATAGAGAAGCCATCCGAACTGCTATTAAAATCCTCAAAGATGGCCATGTAATCGATATGTATCCTGAAGGAACGGTGAGTTTAGACGGCTCTTTACAGGAGCCAAAATCGGGAACAGCATTTATTGCTTTGCAGGCAAAAGCAGCTGTTGTCCCTGTAGCGATAATTGGTTCTTTCAATGTTATGTCAAAAGGGCAAAGGTTTCCCCGACCGCATAAAGTAACGCTCAAATTTGGCAAACCACTCTATTTTGATAAATATTATGACAAGCCTTATGATAGAGAAACATTAAAAATCGTAACCGAGAAAATAATGGACGAGATAAAAATACTATTTAATTCGGATAAATTATAGGAGAGGAACCATATCAGTACTTGAGAGAATAAAAAGGATTGTGGAGAAAGAATTTGACGTAAAAGCGACGGAAATTTTGCCGAAAAGCTCTTTTGCGGACGACCTTGGAGTAGATAGCCTTGGCTATGTTGTACTACTACAGGCACTCGAAGAAGAGTTCGATATGGAGCTTCCGGATGAAGAAACAATGAATCTCAGAACCGTCGAAGATGCCGTAAAATACATAGAGAGTAAAATACAGGAATAGACATAATTAAGTCATCAGCCACTAGTCACTGGTCATCAGTCAAAAACAAGAAATAAAAGACTTTGTGCCTTTGTGTGAAATTTAGAGAGTAGGGAGTAGAGAGCAGTTAGCAGTTAAAACAACAAATAAAAATCCTATTAATCTACATGAATAGGGGGTCAGACCCCGTTGATACCGAAAACAATTAACGCCGCTGCCCTGAATTTTTCCTTCGTCCATTTTTTCTCTGTTTTGCCTTTGTTACAAAGAACCCTGATCTTTTATTTCTGTTTTTGAAATGCGATAGTAGTATTTCCGCTTCATGAAAGGGAAGGGTCACAAAAGAAAACTTGTCGAGTATTTGTATATCTTTTATATTCCGGTTAGGAATATTGCATATCTTTTTTATTAACCCTACTAATTTTTTCGCGCTCAATCCATCTTTTTTACCATGTGTTACAAATAAGCGTGTTTTACCTTTGTTGCCAATATAAGCATTTTTTATTTCTGTATAGTTTTTCTCATTTAATTCATCTTGAAAAGTATACTGGAGAAGCGCCGCAAGTATATTTTCCGGATTGTTGCTTTGTAGCAGTTCCCTTGACATTTCAATATACTCTTTATGAAGTTCAGATTTTGAAATTTTTTCAAGATCCGATTTAATTTTGAGTTTCTTTGTTTCTATTACGTCTTTGATTTGTGGAAGCTTTGCCTTACGAATGTCCGTTTTCGCTGTCCTTTGAATAAATTTCAGTTTTTTGTATTCTTCCGGTGTTACGAAAGTGATAGCAATACCTTCCCTACCTGCTCGGCCGGTTCTTCCTATTCGATGAACGTAATATTTAGGGTTCTGAGGAAGAGCATAATTGATTACATGTGTAAGATTTTGAACATCCAATCCTCTTGCTGCCACGTCGGTTGCCACAAGAATATTTATGAAATGTTTTTTGAATTTGTTCAATATTCTTTCTCGCAGGTGTTGTGACATATCTCCATGTAGAGCATCCACGTCGTAACCGCGTTCCATTAGATGTTTTGCAAGGTTGTCCACATCGATTTTAGTCCTGCAAAATATAAGTCCGTAAAAGTCATCTTCGATATCTATAATTCTGCACAGGGCTTCGAATTTATTTTCAGAATGCACTTCAAAGTAGATTTGATCGGTTTGACTTACCGTAAGTTCCCCATGAGTTACCCTGAAAATATCATATTCCCCCATATATTTCTCTGCTATATTTATAATTTCTTTTGGCATAGTAGCCGAAAATAGCATGGTTCTTTTCTCTTTAGCTGTGTGTTCCATAATTTTTTTTACGTCATCAAGAAAACCCATATCCAGCATCTCGTCCGCTTCATCAAGTATCAGGTGAGATATCCTGTCCAGTCTTAAAGTACGACGTTTAAGATGGTCTATAACTCTCCCGGGTGTGCCAACGACGATATCGACGCCTTTTTTTAAGCTTCTGAGCTGTCCGGAAATTGCCTGTCCACCATATATAGGGATAATTCGTAGTTTTTTACTTCCTTTTAGTGAATTGATTTCTTCTGCTACTTGAATTGCAAGTTCTCTTGTCGGTGTAAGTACAATTGCCTGGACATTATTCGATCTTTCTCGAAGAAGTTCAATCAATGGAAGGCCGAAAGCGGCAGTTTTACCTGTTCCGGTTCGTGCCTGACCTATAATATCCCTTTTCCCCGAGAGTAAGACCGGTATAGTTTGTTCCTGTATAGGCGTTGGTTCTTCAAACCCTCTTATTTTCAAAATATTAAGAGTTTCTTCTGATAAGCCTAAATCCGTAAAAGATTTCATAATTTATTTCCTCTCTGATCTAACATAGTTTACGTGTACTAAAAAAAGATAACAAATATACTATATTAAAATCTTGGTTTTCTGTTTAAATTAAACTAAATACAATATAGGTTTATATAATAATCATTTTTTCCTAATTAACAAGGCTTTTTGTTCATTTATCAACAGTATCAACAGAGTTAGTCCTTCTTAAAATGTGAAAAGATTACGTAGATTCTTCGAATAAAGAATTAGTTTATCAGTCAATCAGTGGATTCGTAAATTATTAAAAGCAAATAAAAAGCTCTGTGTGCTCAGCACCACCCTTGACATTTACCTTTTTATCCATACGATATTTGTGCATTAAATGATGAATATTAAAATTAAGTATATGGTTTTAACATTTTCGCGGAAGAAAGTAACTCTATCTTTATTATCTACGTTTTGTCTTGCGCATCTATCCTTTGCCGATATGTCAGCCCCGGACTATCCGAGTCATTCTATAGATTTTACTTCTCGATATGTTTTCGTGGCAACCGACTACGGGATAAGTACCTTCGATAAGAAAAATCAGACATGGAAAGCAATCCCTCCTGAAATACAGGAAAAGAATACAATATTAGAAACAAAAGATAAATATTATTTTAGAGAACATATTTTCTTAACAGTAAAAGCACATGATGACAAGGTTTTTTTCGGAAGCTACGAAAAGGGAGTTTATGAGTATAATTTAATAACGGGCGAGTTGATTCACTATGAAGGATACCATAAGGTTTACAATAGCGAAACACGAAAAAAAGAAACAAAGGGCAATTGTGAAATACCCAACGCTGCAATAAATTCCATTGGAGTAGACAAAAAAAATAATGTTTGGTTTGCAACAAATGCAGGAGTTTCAAAATTAACAAATGAAGGTTGGGAAAAAAATTCAAGCAGAGGAAACGATACTCCACAAGGAAAAAATATTGCAGGAGGAGTTATTACCTCCATGGATTTAGACCAAGACGGGCATATCTGGGTCGGAAGGTCAGGTTTTCATTATGCATATTATGATGCTTGTCCGCATGAAAGTATCGTAAACGGAGGAGTAAGTGTTTTTGATGGAAAGAATTGGATTAATTACTATTCTAATATTTATGATTTAGAGAACCCGAATGAATATAATATAAAGACTGACTTAATCAGCAATGACGTTAAATGTTTGACAGCTGACAACGAAGAAATCTGGATTGGAACAAGAGAAGGAATAAGTGTATACAACAAGAAAACTAAAAAATGGAAAAGCTATACAACATCGAATTCGGACATTATATCAAATGAAATAAATTCTATCATAGCAGTAAAGGATGATATTTGGATAGCTACTGGTTCCGGAATAAGCAGATATAACAAAACTACAAAGACATGGACCAGTTATGAAAGTGATGTTTTACCAGCTGTAAATATCAAATCTATCGGATATGACACCTACGACAACAGCATATGGGCGGTAACAAGCCATACTTACGTTGATATTTATGTTTATCATTTCGACGGTAAAAATTGGACTTCTTATTCTACGAAAGACAGATTCGCTCCTCAAGACGAAGAGGAATTGTTGAAATTAGGTCTCTTTTTGAAGGAAAGAAACGTTGAAGAAGAAGCGAAAAAAATTCTCACAGAAGCCTCCAAAAAGCAGCCAAACATCGAAGAAAAAATAAAAACCGAATATGAAATTTTGACTATGGGGGAAAGAGATTTGAATTCACTTATAGACTTCAAGAACAAATATCCAACTTCTCCTTATTCTACAAAAGCACAATTTGAGATTGCACGATATTATTATGCTAAAAGAAAATACCAACGAGCTATAGAAGGATACAACAAGTTTATTGAAGGATCTAAAGACCTTGAAGAAATATTTAAAGCAAAATCTAGCATAATCGATTGTTACAGAAAATTAAAAAAACCTCAGGAACAAATAAAAGCGTTGCAGGACCTTTACGATAGTTTTAATGGAGTTAACGAAGATTTTAGACGGAAAACCGAGTTAACCTCATGCGCAATTGCAAGAATTTACATGGAACAGCTGGAAGATTATAAAAAAGCCGCAGAATTGCTTGAAACATGCTTGAATAAAGCAAAAGACTTGAATAAATTAGAAGGTTATGGCGTCTCAATTGAACCAATAATATTTGACCTTGGAAACTGTTATGCGAACCTGAGAGAAAACGAAAAAGCTATAGCGGCGTATAATAAAATCCCAACATATAACCTTAAATTCAAAGAAGCACAACGAAAGATCATAGAGATTGAAAACAGAATGGGAATTAGTAAAGAATATCCGGTAAAGACAATCTATGTAGACGAATTCGATGAGAACCTTACATGGTTTGAAACCGAAGCAGGAGAAATCAGCAAATACGAAAAAAAGACAGGAAAGTCTTTTAAATTTACAACAAAGAATGGGCTATCCTCCATTGTTATTGAAAACATTATTTTAACAAAAAAACATGCCTGGGTAAAAACGGAAAAAGGATTAGATCGTATAAACAGGGAAACAAATGAGGTAGGCCACTTTGATTGTCCGAAAGATATTGCATATGATGGTCAAAACGTTTGGATAGGTTATCTCAATAAGACTATTTCTGGTAAGGGAACCGTTAGTATTATAAAATATAATGAGCTGGACGATACAACAGAAGAATTTAAGTTGGATTCTCTAAATTCATACAGCATTTTCAATTACAAGATTATTCCTGACGTAAAGTATGTTTGGGTTTGTGGGGGTAGAAAAATTGTGGGCTATAATAAAGAGAATAATACCTGGGATAAATATAGCCAGGCGGAAAAATATAGTCTTATGTTTAGAGCAAATGATGAAAAATTTTTGTGGTTTGATACCGTAGATGAATTAGGTGCACCGGAAGGAGTCTATAAATTTAATAAAAAAAGTGAATCTTGGAAACTATATCCAAAAGTAGTAGGTAACAAGATCTTTCCTACCGATAAATATGTGTGGTTTACGGACCCGTGGAATCTATTTAGATACGACAGGGCTTTAAATGAGTGCAAAAAAATCTCTCTTTCAAAACATCCAAAAGACTTTATTGTAGTTGGAAAAGATTTATACGGTATTTTCCAAGAAGGTTTATTCAAACTCGATGGATCTGCCGGTAAGTGGGAAGAAAAATATCCGGGTCCACGTTATTTTCGGTATCCTGTTTTCCCTTATTTAACAGTTCAAGGGGAAAGCATTTGTTTTCTTTGTAGAGAATCTTCAAGTTTTTTATACAAATTTGATACTACAAGTAAAATTTGGTATGAGTTTGAAATACCACTGCGTAAGATTAAAGAATTGAAGATTGACGGAGACCTCGTATGGATAAGCTCGGCTGATAGACTTTTCAAATACGATCTTACCACTAAGAATTTAGAAGAGGTCAAATTAACAATTAACTGAGAGTCTGTACTTTCTAAAAAATCTCTGTGTTCTCTGTGTAAATTAGTGTTTCGTGTTTTGAGTTACGAGTTTCGGGTAAAAATAAAAAATCTGCGTTTATCTGAGGCCTATTCATAGATTCTTCGGCTTAGTTGAATTGCTGAATAGAGAAATAGTAAAACAGTTTCCCCATTTCCCAATTTTTCCATTTTCCAATTTTCCTAATTTATTCTTCGTGTCTTTGTGTCTTCGTGGCAAACTATTTTTCATAAAAATTTGAAACTCCTAAAAAAACCTCTTGACAAGAGTTTATAATCTCATATAATGAATTTGTCGTAAAAATATTTATAAATCAAAAATATTATATTATATCGCTAGATAAGTTTAATTTTAACGGTAAAGAAAGGAGGAAAATTAAAATGAAGGGCAAAAGTTTTCTTATCGGTATCTTTGTTTTAGCTATCACTTTAATCCCAACAATGTACGTCGCTGCCCAATGGAACTTGGGCGGATGGAGTGCGACAACCTTAACTGCTGCGGTAACAAGCGGCGACAGCACCATTTTTGAAGCCGAGGATTATACATCAAAATCCAGCTCGGGGTATATCGGAACCTCTGGGTCAAATTACAGTGGTTCGGGTTATTTCAACGAAGAAAGTGGTTCATGGTTCCAGTGGAATAACATAAACATTTCCGGAAATGTTACCTTAAGGTTCAGGTATGCGGCAGCAGCCACCGGTCGAACGAGTACAATTTCGGTAAATGGGTCAAATGTAGGAACCTTATTCAATGGAAATACAGGAAGCTGGGATAGTTACAGTACAGAGGATGTAACAGTATCCTTGAATTCCGGCAGCAATACAATCAGAGTAACACGTTCAGGAGGAAACGCTAGAATAGACAGAGTGGTGGTAATCGGCGGTGGAAGTACGACCACAACTACTGCCGCATCAACATCGACAACTACAACAACAAGCGGCGGAGGAAGTACCGTTTTTGAATGCGAGAATTATACTTCAAAATCCAGCTCGGGTTATATTGGAAACTCTGGGTCAAATTACAGTGGTTCGGGTTATTTCAACGAAGAAAGTGGTTCATGGTTCCAGTGGAATAACATAAACATTTCCGGAAATGTTACCTTAAGGTTTAGATATGCTGCAGCAGAAAGCGGTCGAAGTAGTACAATTTCGGTAAACGGATCAAACGTAGGAACCTTATTCAATGGGAATACAGGTGGATGGGATACTTACAGTACAGAGGAAGTAACAGCATCTTTAAATTCCGGCAGTAATACAATCAGAGTAACACGCTCGGGAGGAAACGCGAGAATAGACAGAATGGAGGTAATCGGTGGCGGAAGTACGACAACCACGACTACAACAACCTCAACAACAACTACTACTGCGGCATCAACATCGACAACTACCACAAGCGGAGGTGGCGAGGAACATGTGTGGCTTGAGGCGGAATGCGGCAATGTTGGTTCTCTATGGAATACTTCATCTGACGGCAGTGCGTCCGGAGGAACTTATGTTACCATTCAGTCAGGCAATAACAGCACAAGCAGCGCTCCTTCGAGCAGCAGCGGGCATATTACTTATAACTTTAGCGTAAGTTCAAGTGGCAATTATATCATCTGGGGACGCGTGATTGCTCCAAACGGTAATGATGACTCTTTCTGGATCCGCATGGATGGTGGCTCATGGGTAAGATGGAATAATATAGCTTCGGGATCATCCTGGCATTGGGATGAAGTTCATAACGCTGATAATAGTAATCAAGTCGTGAATTATAATCTCAGCAGCGGTTCTCATACCCTGACAGTAGCATATCGCGAAGATGGAACAGAGCTTGATAAAATCTACATTACCAACTCCGGCGATACTCCTTCCGGTACAGGAGGAGAGGCTACAAACTGCGGCGGAACAACAACCTCAACCACCACAACAACAAGCGGAGGATCGACCTCAACTACTACAACATCGGGAGGGGGACAGTGTACTATTCCTCCTATGCCTTCCTATTCTTCCTTAGTGGATAATCCCAGATTTCCCGACCCATTCGAATTCATGGATGGTTCACGCATGACCAGCAAAAATGACTGGACATGCCGACGTGCGGAAATAAGTGCTTTAGCCCAGGAATTTGAATTCGGAACAAAACCCGGTAAACCCTCTTCTGTAACGGGTTCGTATAGTAATAACAGAATAACAGTTACCTGCAGTAACGGTGGAAGTTCAATATCCTTCTCTTGCTCTATATCTTATCCGAGTTCGGGAAGGGCTCCTTATCCCGCCATCATAGGTATCGGTGCTTCCTCACTTAACAACTCGCTTCTCTCCAGTCTGGGAGTAGCTGTTATAAACTTTCCTAATGATGAAATTGCAAATCAGTCCGGCGCCAGTTCTCGCGGACGGGGTAAATTCTATAATCTTTACGGAAGCAACCATTCCGCCGGTGCATTGATTGCATGGGCGTGGGGTGTAAGCCGCTTGATCGATGCACTTGAGACGACCCCGGCAGCAAATATCGATGCATCACGCATTGGTGTAACAGGATGTTCACGTAATGGTAAAGGCGCTTTAGCATGCGGGGCATTTGACGAAAGAGTTGTTCTCACTATACCACAGGAATCCGGTTCCGGAGGAGCGGCGAGTTGGCGCGTGTCCGATTATCAGAAAAGTCAGGGCCAGAATGTCCAGACCCTTTCCCAAATTGTCGGAGAAAACTGCTGGTTCAGGGAAAATTTCTCACAATTCAGAAATACAGCAACCAAACTTCCTTTTGATCATCACATGATAGAGGGACTATGTGCGCCGCGAGCACTTCTGGTTATTGAAAACACTTCCATGGAATGGCTGGGGAACTTAAGTACTTATACAACAGCAAGAGTTGCACACATGATATGGGAAGCGCTCGGAGCACCCGATAAAATGGGTTTTTCCCAGGTTGGTCACTCTGATCACTGCGGATTCCCATCGTCTCAAAATTCTGACTTACAGGCTTACGTTGAGAAATTCCTGGTTGGGAGTGGTAGCGCAAACACAAACATAATGAAAACAGACGGCGGCTTCAGTTTCGATCAAGCACGATGGGTTGATTGGGCAATTCCTACTTTGCAACAAAAGTATACTGAAAAAACCATTAGAATATATGCGAGCGAAGTACATAAGGATGAGGTTTCAATTATTAAAGGAAATTCCGGCATTGACATTCGTTTATCTGTTGCTACAAGTAAAAATGTGAAAGCCGAGATATACAATATTCTCGGTCAGAGAATAGAAAAATTAATGGACGAAGTCAAACCTGCCGGTCAATATACTCTACACTGGGATGGGAGTAACGGCATCTATTTTGTCAAGATAAAGATAGGGGATAAAGTTTACAGCAAAAAAACAGTTATTCTTAGGTAACTAAAGTGTAGAAAGAAAACTCACTACCAACTGCAGAAAAGAATTAACACATATAGAAATATATGTGTTAATTCTTTTCTGGGTCAAGACGAAAATGAATTCAATATAGAGTTTGTCTCTGTGACCAACCTAGTCACCAGTCACTAGTCATCAGTCATTAGTCTAAGTTAAGGATTAGGGTTTGGGATTTAGGGGTTGGGATTGAATAATTTTGAATTCTGAATTTTGAGTTTTTAATTCAACATTAAACATTCAACATTCATAATTACTGTTGTGTCTTTGTGTCTTAGTGTGAGTCATCATGTGAATCTATTTTTGTTGGTAATTTACTCCCGGGATTATTCCTGGGATTTTAAATAAATCATCTTCACTAATTAGTTTTTCGATATCTTCTTTACTATACCGACTATAAAAAATAGGGTCTAAGTAATTTTCTTTCTTAGCGTATGGTCTTGTTAATCGTTCCTGCATATCCGGATTCTTTTTTATTAACTGTGTTATTTGCGTGTTTTTTAATAAACGGTAATAGAAATTTATTCCAACTGTTTTTGGTCTATTCTCCTTAAAAAAACGGATTACTTTTTTGGTGGACTCGACCGATTCGTTGGGGTAGCCCGTTAATAAATCGATTGCTAATTCAATTCCGTATTTTTTGCAATATTTAATAATCTTTTCTAAATCATTATAAGAATATCGATTGTCGATTTGAATATTTTCATCACTTTCGACGGAAAGAGTTATTAGAGTCGCGTTAGTTTTGCTTAATAAGTGGAATAATTCTTCATCATAAGGATAGGGTTTCATGTATAAAGTCCATTTGAATTTCGGAGAATTCCTAATTATAGCTTCACAGAATTCTTTAGAAAAATCCAGGTTTTCATTAAATTCGCTGTCGCATAAATGAAAATCATGATAACCTTTACCGGTTAAAAGTTCGATTTCTTTTATGATATTTTCTATTTTCCTATAATAAACTTTTTTATTTGCCTCTATGCAGTAGGGACAACTATTAGAACATCCCACATGCGTTGAAAACCCGACAATACCTTCTTTTTTCATATATGGTTTGTATTTTATTTCTTCTGCTCTTAATACTTCGAGTTCCCTGTCCAGTCCGTGTTCCCATCCGTTAGTTATTTTATTTTTCATTCTGTTCGATTCCCATAGTTTTAAGAAGTACGGGAAAGCAACTTCTCCGGGACCGATAATCCCAAAATCGCCCTTTAGATAGTCCAATATTTCATCTGGAGACGCAGAAAATCCAGAACCGCCTAAAACGACAGGTATATTATAATTTCTTATGCTTTCTATCATCTCTTTAAATTTACTTAAAAAGAATTCATTGTTAAAGAAAAGACAGGAATCGATATTCCTTATTGAAAATCCAACAATATCGTAAGTTTTATTTTCTAATTTATTCTTTATTTCTTTGAAAGGTTTTTTACTAAAGGTCAGGTCTAAGATATCGCATTTATGATTATGCTTTTTTAATGCCGATATTAAATACTCCAGCCCTACCGGTAAAACAGGGGGAGTTCTACAAGTGTTGGGATTAATTAATAGTACTTTTGAAGCCATCTATTTTCTCGGTTCATAAAAATCACAAAATTCTTTGCCTTCCATCTCTTCTATGAATTTACTTATACCTTCGGTTCTTATCTTTCTAATATTATTGATATTTACTTCGCCGTTAACTAACTTTAGCCAGGCGAGAGTGTCACAGTTTTCGATTTGCTCGCATTCCCAGCAACCCTCGAGATTTTTCTTCTGACAGCATATTCTTATTTTGCAGAAAGTACCACCACCGCCTTCTTTGCAGAGTTTTTCGCAACGCATTTCCTTCCAAGCTTTTAAGACTTCGTAGCAGGATTCATAATTTTCGAAAGCTTTTAGTTCTTTGCTTAGAGAGGCTAAACCTTTTGCCCATTCTTCGAACTTTATCTTACGAAATTTTCCTAAAAGCTCCCCGGCTAAATCCGCAATATTACCCTTGCGGAGAATGCAGTTTCCGCAGTAAAGCCCGCAGTAAGCGATTAATTTCGTGTCTCTATTATTTTTCATTTGATAATATAGAAATTATCACAGAAAATAATGATGTCAACTGTACTTAATGTTAGGGGTTGGATTGAATAATTTTGAATTCTGAATTTTGAGTTTTTAATTCAACATTAAACATTCAACATTTATAATTAACTTTGTGTCTTCGTGGCTAAGCCCTTAAATAAAAACTGGTTGACAGAAGATAGTTTTCAGCCTATAATTATCATATATAGCGTATATAACAAACACAATTAGTTTATGAAGATTAATTTTATAATCTTGTACTTTCGTATAAAAAACGAAGGAAAAATGAATAATGGGTAAAAAACATCCGGATACGAAAAATATAAAGATTCCCAAAAAAACGCTTGAAAAATGGCAGAAAAGTGTAAACATCCTAGCAGAGATAATGAACGTGCCTGCTGCTTTAATAATGAGGGTAGACCCTCCTGAAATAGAAGTTTTCAGAGCAAGCAATACAGCAGAAAATCCATATGAGGTTGGAGAAAGGGGAAATCTTTTAAACCTTTACTGTGAGGAGGTTATAAAAACAGATAAGGAGTTACTGGTTACCGACGCGAGGAAAAGTGAGAGATGGAAGAGCACTCCCGATATAAAACGTGGGATGGTTTCATATTTCGGGTTTCCACTCAAGTGGCCGGATGGAGATATTTTCGGTACAATATGCGTACTCGATTCAAAGAAAAATGAATACAGCGAGTTATTCAGAAAAACAATGATTCAGTTTAAGGAACTGATTGAATCCCACCTGGAATTAATTTTTCAGCGTAGAGAGATTGAAAAAGATAAAGAAATAACGGAAAAATATCTGGAAGCAGCAGGGCCTCTGGTTGTAATTCTGAATAAAGAGGGAAAAGTAAAAAAAATCAACGAAAGAGGGTGTAGTATACTCGGCTGTAAGAAGGAAGAAATCAAGGGGGAAAACTGGTTTAAAAATTTCATACCTGAACGCATCAGGAAGGATGTGAAAAAGATTTTCGAGAGATTGATTTCCGGAAATATCGAGGAAGGAAAATATGAGGAACATCCGGTTATTGTCGGGGGAGGTGATGAGAGAACAATTTTATGGCACAATAGTATTCTTAAAAACGAAAAAGGAGAAATAGTAGGTACTATTAGTTCGGGGATAGATACAACCGAACGCATAGAGGTCCAGAAAAGATTAAAAAAATCGGAAGAAGAAAAAGCTCTGATTCTTAATAGTACGCCTATGCTAATAGACTACCAGAATACTGAACATGAAATAATCTGGGCTAACAGGGCAGCCGGCGATTCAGTAGGTAAGGAGCCAGAAGATTTGGTTGGTAAAAAATGTTATGAAATCTGGCAACAACGAGATACTCCCTGTGAAGGATGCCCTGTTGAAGAAGCAATAGAAAAAGGCGAATTAACAAGTGCTGAAATGAGTAGTCCCGATGGTAGAGTTTGGTTTATCAAGGGAAATCCTGTGCGAGATGAAAAGGGAAATATAATAGGAGCAATTGAGATAACAATGAACATCACAGAACGCAAGAAGGCTGAAGAAGAACTAAGAAAAACTAAAGAGAGATACCAGAAAATTGTTGAAAACGCCAATGAATGGATATGGATTATCGATAGGGAAGGGAACTTTACATACGCGAATAGAGCAGCAATTGAAGGCAGCGGGTATAAGTTCGAAGATTGGGTGGGCAGGAGTTTTGAACCTATTGTTGTGGAGGAAGAACTTTCGAGAGCAAAAAGAATTTTTGCCGAAACTCTCGGAGGTAAAAAGCAGAACTACGAAGTAAGAATTAAAGATAACAGAGGAAATATAAGAACTCTGCAGGTTAATACAGCCCCGCTCTTAGAGGAAGGAGAAGCTGTAGGAACGGTAAGTATTGCCAGAGATGTAACAAAAGATAAAGAAAAAGAGAAAGAATTAATAAGAATGGATAAACTTGAATCTATTGGTGTTCTAGCCGGAGGGATCGCTCACGATTTTAACAATCTTTTGATGGGAATAATGGGAAATATTTCTCTTGCCAGAATGAATATCGATGATGATGATACCAAAGAATTGCTCTCTGACGCAACTAAAGCGTCGAAAAAAGCCAGCCATCTAACTGAACAGTTACTCACATTTTCAAAAGGAGGAGAACCGGTTAAGGAGAAAATTTCTATAAAAGATATAATTACAGAATCTTCAGAATTCGTACTTCACGGGTCAAACGTAAAATGCGAGTACAATTTTCCGGAAGACTTGTGGAAAGTTACGGCTGACAAAGGACAGCTGTCTCAGGTTATTAATGATATTGTATTAAACGCGGACCAGGCGATGCCCGAAGGAGGGAAAATTTCAATCACAGGTGATAATATTACTCTTGCAAAAGATAACACTTTATCGCTGCCTGAAGGCAAATATATTGAAATTGCCATAGAAGATGCGGGTGTGGGTATACCCGAAGAACATTTGGGTAAAATATTCGACCCCTATTTTTCTACAAAGACAAAAGGGCACGGCCTTGGAATGACAACGGTTTATTCGATCCTTCAGAAACACGAAGGGCATATCAAGGTTGAATCAAAATTAGGAGAAGGAACCACATTTTACATCTATCTGCCGGCCCTGGAGAAAGATAACGGAGAAAGGGAGGAAGAAAAAGAGGAAATTTCTCTTATCAAAAATAAGAAAATCCTCCTTATGGACGATGAAAAAATTGTGCTCAAAACAATGGGTAGAATGCTCAAAGAAAAAGGTTCTGAGGTTGTTTTCGCAGAAGACGGTAAAGAGGCTGTGGAAAAATTCGAAGAGGCGAAAAACACCCCTCATCCTTTCGACGCAGTTGTACTGGATTTAATAATACCCGGGGGAATGGGAGGAGAAGATACAGCAAAAGAAATCAGAAAGATCGACCCTAACGTCAAAATTATAGTTTCAAGCGGTTATTCTAACGACCCGATAATGGCAAATCACGAAAAATATGGCTTTAACGGAGGCATTACCAAACCCTTCAATATCGAGGAGCTAATTCGGGTTATTGAAAATGTTATAGAAAAAGGTTAAAGTTACAGCCCTTTACTTTCCTGCTTTATTTTACAAGTCTAAGTTAAATCTTTTAGTAGTTGGACGAATCCTTCGGATTAGTTGAATGGTTTTTAGGATTAGCAGAATAGCAGGCAGTTGAGCGAGGATTAAGGATTAGATGAAAGGCTTCGAAGAAAAGCAAGGATTAAGAAAAAAACTTACCACTTAATCCCTAATCCCTGAACTTCTAACCTGCATCGCTTCTAATCCCCTTATTTTTTCTGTGCCTTCAGTGCAACACACGGCCAAACAATGCATTTATCTAAAAAGTACCATTTTCTTTGCTTGATTAAAATCGCCGGCGCTGATTTTGAAAATGTACACTCCGGCTTTAGCCTGATTTCCGTCTTTATCCCTGCAATCCCAGGTAACATTATGCTCTCCTGCATTCTGATGCTCATTAAACAGAGTCCTTACCAACCTGCCCATTACATCATAAATCTGCAGGGCTACATGGACTGGCCCGGCGAGATGGTAACTTATTACGGTCGAACTATTGAAAGGATTGGGATAGTTTTGATATAAGAAATATTTATCCAAATTATTATCATTTATACCGGAAGAATCCTGGTATTCATATGCTCCTATGTCCCAACCATTACCTTGCGGACGCAGTGTTCCGAGAATATCAAAATCTACTATCCCTGCCGCATTAGTACCATTATCAATTGCAGGACTTGTTGATAAAAGATTAAATCCATCATCCCCTGTCCAGGGTATGCCGTCTGCACCAACTGCATTCGATGCATCGATAAATTGAGGATCCACTCCAATCGTGTCGGTTGGACCTCCACCTCCTATGGGGTCAGGATTGCTTATCAGGTTATATCCCCATTCCACAACTTCGGCGCTATCTGTAACCAGCACGGATCTTGAATCCGAATCAATAATATTATTATACACCCTGGCGTTTGTTGTACCATCACGAATACCTATAGCGTGAATACTATAATTGCTAAACACATTATTATAGATTTTTACATCATCAAAAGCTTGAAATAATACTCCCCACGATCTAGCACTATCAAACACATTATTTCTTACAGTAATATCATAACTTTGATATGGATAAGTGGACGCTGAGAACATCATTCCCTGATGATAGAAATCTGTTAATATATTGTTTTCAATAATTAAATGTTGAATAGTGTCCCCATTAGTACTGAATGTTTGAAAACCATCGACATGAGAGCCTCCAATTTCGGATTCAAGTGTGCCATGCATGTAATTACCTCTCACCACAATATTGTTTCCAAAAAGCCGGAAATAATCCGCATCATAACCATAGCGAACTAATCGCTCGATTTCATTGTTCTCAATTAAAGCTCCATGAGCCAAAATATCCATACCTTTATTACAGTGATAAATATAATTGTTTGCGGCATATAAATCCTCACTATAAAAAGTCCAGTTGCTAACAATCGCAGTATAAGGAATATCATGAAAATAATTATTAACAATCTCAAGGTTATGGCCTGCAATCCATATACCCCCTCCTCCCCATCCCTCCAGATCAGTGGAGATGTCAAAGCCTTCAATCCTTATGTAATCCTGAGCGATGATAAACCCCTGCATAAGTGCCGCTCTTGGTGTTTCAGATATAAAGGTAATTATGTTTCCGGGCGTACCACTAGTTACAGTATTAACTCTTTCATCATAAGTATCCGCATAAACAAGACAGGTCTGTCCTGGTTGTATAACATCGGCACATTCCTGGATTGTAGTGAATGTGTTTAAAACAGTCGAGCCGTCTGTATCAATGAGCTCTACTTTATTTTCCCGCACGCTTCTCTCTCTCACACTTAAATCACTGCCATAATACCTATTGTCAAAATTATCGGTGTTTGGAACATAATCATTGGAGGCCTGCAGGCTTGGTGATACTAATAATAATAAAAGTCTGAGTACATTTATTAGATTTCTCGATATATTAAAGTTGTTAAAGTAAACAGGTTTAGACATTGACAATCTCCCTCTGTGCCCCTTTGCACATACTTTAAATATAACCTGCAAACTTTTGCCTGTCAACTGTACTTAATGTTAGGGGTTAAAAATTATAGTCACTCGTCACTGGTCATTAGTCAAAACAAATAACAGCTGATGGCCGAAACTATTCGTGCTATTCGTGTGAACTAGGGTTTCGTGTTACGAGTTTCGAGTAAAAAAATCTTTTATCCTGTCAGATTAAGTTGGTGCGTGGGTTTGTTGCTGCGACTTAACAGGCCAACCTACCCACAAACCAACTATTTAAAATCTCTCAAATTTGTCATCACCGTTTATGGTTTTTTCCACCTTTCGATTTTCCATGCCCTTCTTTTCCGCCCTTCGATTTCCCATTATCGGATTTTTTGTTCTTCGATTTATCATTCCCTTTTTTTCCGTCCTTCAGTTTTCCCTGGTTGGGCTTTTTGCTTTTAAGTTTACCATGATCGGTCCTGTTGTCTTTAAGAATTGTTTTATAGAGAGGTTTCCTCGCCGGAGGGCTCTTATATGTTTTATGTGGTTTTCCTAAATTTATATTAAATAAAGGCAGTCGTACGGTAATTAAGCTTCTGCGTGGTCTCCTTAATATAACGCGTCGCGGATAACAGGCTCCGATATAGACGGTAGTGTAAGTTCTGCTATAGTGGGGACTATAATAAATCTCATTTCCATATACTTCTTCTTCAATAGCTTCTGCCAGACTATATACATACGCGTCTAATTGTTCTTCACTTCCCAGGGTTATCTTATCAATAAGAAGTACTTCTCCCGTTCTCGATTTTACGACTGCTACGGAAATAACATATTCTCCGTCTAATTTGGTTATTGAACCAAATATAACTTTCTCAAGCCCCAGAGAAGTTCCATAATCGGCAGCGTAATCCTTGTTATAGCATATTACGCGATGCCCGAGATAGTATTCTATTTCATACGGCGATACAACTCTGTGATCATAATAAGTTAGTTCATCTTCCAGAAATTCATAGAAGGAATCCTCTATATAACTTTCAACTTCTGTCGTTCTAAAAGGAAGTATACCTATTTCTTCCGCGCGCAGTGCAGAGGGTAAAAACAAAAAAAGTACAAGAGAGTTAAACACTATCCATTTTACCTTCTTCATTTTGACCTCCTTTTTTTATACTTTAAATTTTCTTACAACTATTTTTCTCCAACTAATAAATTCTCTTTTTTCTTGTTCTTTATTAATTTGACCTAACGAAATACTTGACGGTTCCATTTTTAGACCCTTCGGATTAGTTGAATCGTTGAATGGCATATTTAGGATTTGGGATTTAGGGTTAGGTAAGACAAAAACCAATTTCACAATTTTCCTATTTTTCTATTTTTCTAAATCCTGTCTTCCGTCTGCGGTCGTCTGTCATTTAACTTCACAATTTCATTTGCTCTCAGCTTGACAAGAATATGAATAAATGTAAGTTAAACTTATGCGGGAAATTATCAGAAAAAAAAGAGACGGACAGAAACTCAGTAAAGACGATATAGAGTACTTTATCCGTGGGGTTACCCGCAAAAAAATTCCAAACTATCAGATAAGCGCACTCCTGATGGCAATTTTTTACAAAGGTATGGATTTAGAGGAGACAAAAGACCTTACTTATTTTATGCTGAATTCGGGAAAGAAACTCGACCTTTCCGATATAAAAGGAAAAAAGATCGATAAACACTCAACAGGTGGTGTCGGAGATAAAATAAGTCTGGTTTTAGCGCCATTGGCTGCAGAAATGGGAATAACCGTCCCCATGATTGCGGGAAGAGGTCTTGGACATACGGGTGGCACTTCGGACAAGATGGAAGCAATTCCTGGATACAGAACCGCTCTTTTATTTGATAAATTCAAAGAAGTTCTAAAAGAAGTCGGATGCTCTATTACCTCACAGACGGGAGAAATTGCTCCTGCGGATAAGGAATTATACGCTTTAAGAGACGCGACGGAAACCGTAGAGTCGGTTCCTTTAATCACTTCCAGTATACTTTCAAAGAAACTCGCAGAAGACCTTGACGGTCTTGTAATAGATTTAAAGGTAGGAGAAGGCGCTTTTATGAAAGATCTTTCTTCGGCAAAAAAACTGGGTGAGATGATGAAAAAAGTCGGCGAAGAACTCGGAACGAAAATGACAATCGTTTTTACGGACCAGTCCGCGCCAATCGGCAGAAATATCGGAAATGCGCCGGAGGTGTTTGAATCGATCGAAATACTTAAAGGCAATGTAACTGCTTATCCCGATACTGTCGAGCTATCTAAAACTCTTGCAGACGAAATGTGTGCACTCGCGGGATTAAAAGGGGATATTCTCGCGTTACTGAAAAGCGGAAGAGCTTTTGAAAAATTTGAAAGTATGGTTAAACAACACGGAGGAGACCTCTCGATACTCTCTTGTCACGAAAATCCTTTTGAAATCAAAATCGATAAAGACGGAGTCGTAGAGAAAATAGATGCCTACAAAATCGGAATCGCTGCTTTAAAAACGGGCGCCGGCAGAGAAAAGAAAGAAGACGATGTAGATTTAAAAGCAGGCATAAAACTGCTTAAGATTCAAGGCGAAGAAGTAAAAAATGGCGAAACAGTCGCACTTGTTTATACCAAAAAACCATTAGAACCTATAAAAGAGAATATTTTATCTGCATATTCCATTGGCAACAACTCTAAAAAAGGCTCATCAAAAATTTTAGAAAAATGGTAGAAAAAAAAGAGGCAGTCATAGTGCTTGGATGTAAAGATAAAGAACTCACAAAGAAAAGAGTACAATTCGTAGAATCAAAATTAAAAAATGACAATAACATCAAAGTGATCTTTTCGGGCACAAAAGAAGAGATCGAATGTATGAAAAAAAACTCTAAACTAAAAGCTATTTCAGAGGATAAATCGTGCACTACTCCTGAGAATCTCAGCCATTCTAAAAAGCTTATCGATAATGCCGAAAAAGTCTGGATAATTACCGATCAAAGCCACGCTCTACGAACCCGTTATCTTGCAAGAATAATATTAAGAGGAAAGACATTCGAAGTTATAGGGATAAAGATGCCTGCTACTTATATGATAAAACAAATATTTTACGAGTGGACTCGTCTAATAAAACATTTCTATGAACTCGGATAAAGATTACGAAATAATAGAACATACTGCCGACATTGGAATAAAAGTTTCCGGTAATTCCATTCCTGAAATTTTTGATAAAGCAATTAACGCCACTGTGGATTTGCTATCGGGAGGAATCGAGAGCCAACCCAGAATAAAAAAAACACTTAACCTCGAAGAGGAAGATATCGGCACTGTACTGGTCAGCATCTTAGAAGAAATCATCTATCTTTTCGAAAGCCAATTATATGTACCTTCTGAATCTACTGTCAAGATTGAAAATAATAAATATAAAATAATTCTAAAAGGAAGCATCGCAAAAGCCGAAGAAATAAAAAACGGAATGGAGATAAAAGCCGTAACATATCATCAGCTGACAATCAAGAAAGTTGGAGATAAATACCAGGCAATGGTAATTTTTGATGTTTGATGAGCCACAAAGACACGAAGAATTAGGAAAATTGGAAAATGGGGAAACTATTTTACTATTTCTCTATTCAACAATTCAACTAATCCGAAGGATTAATTGTTAGGACGAAGAAGGATATTTTTAGTGTTTTTATTTTAACTGGGACCTGGTATCAGATATCTAGTATCTGGCACCTAAAATCATACATATATATCTGTATTGATTTTTTATATTGACATAATTTTTCCATATGATTATACTGGTAGTATACTATAATTAAAGTTTGCATCCAATAGAGAAAAAAGTTAGGCGACTTTTTTATTTGGCGGAGACAGGAGATGGTAGTTTTATCTAAAAGATTTTTTGAGAAATTATTGAATAAAAACTCCCATCAATAACTTAAAATTAAAACAAAGGAGGAAAAAATGAAAAAAATCAGTTTGTCCGCAGGCTTAATAATCCTTGCACTGTTGTCAATAATGATTGTAACATCAAGAGTTGAGGCAATAGAAAAAATCAAAATAGATAATTGTTTAAACGGAATATGTGTTCCTCAAAGAACACAGGGGCTAAAAGCCCCTGCGCCAAAAGGAACTTATGACCTGGTTACTATTAAAGGTCCGGGAACATTCGTTTGTGCCGAAATCAGCAAGCAAGGCGGAACAAATGACCTTACATTTATATCCCTCGATATCGATGGAAAAAATGTTGTAAATCTTTCCGTAGCAGCAGCCAAAAATTGGGGGCTTACAGAGAATAATCCATATGGATTAGCATTACTTACGTCTAGTGTCGGAATAAAAACATTAACCATTGGATATCCTTTCCCTTTGAACTTTAGCAGAGAACTAAAGATCAAAGTTACTGTCAGCGAAGATAATGTAAAACAAATTATCGCAAATGTCGTTCATGGTAAATAACACATAACTAAAGAAAATTTATAGTTTAACACCAAGGGAAAAAGTCGCCTAACACAAACTCCCCCTTGACTTTGTTTTAGCATTTCTTAGATTTTTAATACCGTGAAAAAATTAGTACTTATTAATCCTGTTGATAAGGTTTTCTCGGGTAAAAAAATAAGGAAAAGCTCAAACCTTCCCCCTCTGGGACTTGGCATCGTAGCGGCTTTGACGCCAGACGACTGGGATGTAAAAATTATCGACGAAAACTTTACGGATTCCGTATACGAAGATGCCGATCTTGCAGGAATTACCGCCTGTACGGCATCTGCAAACAGAGCATATGAAATTGCTAAAATATATAGAGACAAAAGAATACCGGTAATAATGGGTGGGATTCATGCTTCGTTATGCTCTAAGGAGGCAGCAAAATATGTAGACTCTGTTGTGGTAGGAGAAGCAGAGGGGATCTGGGCCCAGGTTATATCCGACTTCCAGCTCGGGAAATCAAAAAAAATATATAGAAGCAAAAATTTGGATTTGTCAAATATGCCTATCCCGCGACATGACTTATTTTATAAGCACTATATGTTCGGTGCAATTCAAACGGCTAGGGGCTGCCCAATGGATTGCGAATTTTGTTCGGTTACCAGTTTTAATGGACATACTTATCGCCAGAGACCAATCGAAGATGTACTAGACGAACTGGAAAAAATACCGCAAAAATTGGTTTTCTTCGTTGATGATAATATCATAGGATACGGCAAAAAATACTCAGAACGTGCATTAGATTTATTCAAAGGTATGATACGCCGCGGAATAAAAAAAGAATGGTTCTGTCAGGCATCTTTAAACTTCGCAGATAACGAAGAAATACTCAAATATGCGGCAAAAAGCGGCTGCAGAATGGTTATCCTGGGATTGGAAGCAGATACAGCAGAACCTCTGAAAAAAGCAAACAAAAAAATGAACCTTGCCATGGGTGTGGAAAGTTATGAAAACATTTTTGCGAAAATTCACAAATACGGAATTGCTGTTGTCGGTGCTTTTATTTATGGATTCGATAGCGACACTCCCGAAATACTGGACGACCGCACAAACTATATAATTAAAAGTGGGGTCGACGTTATTCAAACAACCTTCCTAACTCCTTTACCGGGAACCAGATTATTCGAGAAAATGCTAAGAGAAGATAGGCTTTTATATACGAATTTCCCCTCGGATTGGAATTACTTCGATGTGATGACCGAATTAGTTTTTAAGCCAGAGTTAATGGATATAAACGCCCTCCGCTCAGCTATGGACAGATGTAACGTTAAAATCAATAAAGCTATATTGAAGAAATTTTTTAAAACTTTGTCTGCAACAAGAAATTTTAAAACAGCAGTATGGGCATTAATTACAAATATCAAATATCAAAATGTAAGAAAAAGAAAAAACAAATTAAACAAACTAGTGAGTAGAGAGTAAAAAAAATAAAAAAAATTTCACCCTTGACATCTTTCCAAATTTCCGTAGAATGCTCCATAAAATAGTAATGTAACTTTTAAAAAATTTTAAAACTTTAATTAAAATCGTGGGAAAATTTAGGCAGTTGTCACGAAAAGGGAGGAAGAGGTAAATGTCACCAAAAAAAAAGTTTAGTTCTGATGAAGCAAAATTTATCGGAGAGGTGCTCGGTATACAATGGGATAGGTTTGACGTAGAACAGTTCAGAAGAGGTATGGACTTTGAACTTCAGCACGGTAAGATACGCGATTTAGTCAATTCAGGTAATAATGATCCGCTTATTACAGGAAAGATAACTCTGGCTCATCTTAATGAATTTCCAGACTACTATGACAGATTGGGTTTATCGGAAGAAGAATCCGAGAATTCTTTGCAGGGTAAACCGTGAAGGTGTCTAGATGGGAATAGATTTTCATGCAGAATTCAGGGATATTCCGGGCCTTGAAAAACTAATCGGGAAAGAAGTTTTTGTAGAAGTCGGCACAACAAATAAAAGCAGTTGTTATCAAAACGAAGAATCGGTTAACGAGGATAGACCCATAACAATACGTACTTATAAAAACAAGTTAGTGAATTTAGGAAAACACGGAATATTTCTAGAAAATAAAGAAAAAGACAAAAACGCCAATCCGAAGGACTCAATGATATTACACGTAGACGAAGGTTTCGTTAGGATACCTGCACCCAGAGCAAAAACCTATCTGCCTTTTCTTGACGCAGAATGCATTGATAGCGGTAAAAAACAGGATATTACTTACACGGGAATACTATCAATCAAACATGAAAATAACGTAATATTCAAGAGAAAAACACTCTGTTAACATCATTAATAAGAAAAGAGATTGAGCGAAAAACTTCACTCAATCCCTTTCTATAAATTTACTTATCTCTATGTCTCTACTTTATCTGCTTTAAATCTTCTTTCAATGCCTGAAGGTCATCTTCGTGTTCGACTTCGTCTGCCATTATCGATTCTGCCATATTCCAGGTTATAGAGTCCTTATCGCCAAGAAAATCAAGAATATTCTTATAAACATCTATAGCACACTGTTCTCCTTTTATATTCTGATCAAGAATTTTCTTTACTTTGGGATCAAGGGGTGCATCGTAGCCGCAATTAGTCATTTTATACCAATCTTCAGGTTTTAATATTGGGGTACCGCCGAGCTGAATTATTCTTTCTACAAGCATTTCTGCATGCCTTAGCTCATCTGCAGCGTGCTCTAGAAGCTCTGCCGTTACGGCTCCTCTCATTGGTCCAACAATTACCTTCGCCCCTATCCAGTATTGATAATAAGCAAGCCACTCGTCAGCAAGAGCTTTATTAAGCAGCTCGACAAGCTTTTTTATATCGACACCGACAATTTCTCTTCCTTTCGTGCCCATCTTTCCTCCTTTTTTGGGATTTTCTTTTCCGTTTAGTATGATGACTAAATAAGGAGATTTGTCAACCCTCTATAAAAAAAACACCACATAAAGACACCCCAAACCCAAGCTGTTAGATATTCGTCTTTAGCCTTTAGCTTTTTTATGCAACAGCTAAAAGCCAAAAGCTAAGAGCTACGTTCAACAGCAAATTACTCAAATGATACGAATATATTTCAATTTAGGTAAATATTTTTGCACTCCTTGAAATAAAATTATTGACATATTTATAATCAAGTATATAATGTTACAAAAGAGTTTAGCGTGTAAACAGGAGAATTGGTTTGATTTTCTCAAAATTATAAAGGGAGTAGGAAACTAAAAGATAAATTATGGATATAAAATTGAATTTAACGAGTCCGGGCATTTTTATAGGAAAACAGGGGAAGGGAATTATCAGTTTCGGTTCAGGGCAACCGGATCTTCCACCTCCGCGTGAGGCTATAAAAGGCATCGATATCAGACATGACCTAAGGTACGGACTGATTCAGGGTTGCACGGAGTTAAGGGAATCATTAGCGGACGAATATCCTGCTTCCTCTGCCGAGAATTTTGTAATTACAAACGGCGCATCAGAAGCCCTGGATTTGATTTTCAGAGCAATGGATAAAGGTAAAGTTCTACTACCTCGACCTTATTATTACTCATATCCCCCGATTCTCAAATACGCAGGGATGGAACCGGTTTATACCGATTTAAAGCAGGGAAGAATGGACATTGAAGATTTCAGAAAGAAAATAAATGGATGTAAGGCAGTTTTAATAAACTCTCCTTCCAACCCAACCGGAAGAATCGAGGCAATCGATACGTTAAAAGAAATCGAAAAAGTTACAGAAGAACTTGGCATATATGTCGTTTCAGATGAAGTTTATAAAGATATCATTTACGAGCGAGAAAACTACATCATCAAGGGGAGCCACGTTATTACCGTAAACTCTTTTTCGAAAACTTACGCGATGTGCGGAGTACGTGTTGGGTACTTATGGAGCACGGATCAAAAATTTGTAAACAAAGTAATAGCGATGAAGACTCATACTTCAATGAACACGAATCTCGTCGGACAGGATATGGCTTTACATGCAATGAAAAGCCCCAAATCGTACGTAGAGAAACAATTGGAGATATGGAGAAAGAGAAGGGATATAATATACAAAGAATTAAAAGCCATGAGGCTCGATCTCTGGAAACCTGAAGGCGCTTTTTATGTGCTGCCGAAAGTCCCTAACCCTGAAAATTTTGTAAGCAAGCTTTATACTGATTACAAAGTAATAGTATATTTGGGCAGCTGGTTTGGCGCTCCATCCAGAGTACGTCTTAGCTATGCTCTGGACGAAAAAGAGATGAAAGAAGGACTAAGAAAAATAAAAGATTGCCTGGGTAAGTTCTAATTCTCGATTTCCGGGAAATTTCAATGAGTGAAGACAAAAATTATTACCAGTTGACTGCGAAAGAAGCCATGGAAGAATTGGGGACCGGTAAGAAAGGTCTAGCCAGAGATAAGGCAAAAGAGCGTTTAAAAAAATACGGAAAGAACGAACTTAAAGGTAAGGGTGGGGTTCCAAAATGGTTACTTTTTCTTTCGCAGTTCAGGGACGTGATGGTTATCCTTTTGATAATTGCTGGTGTTATTTCTTTTATTATAGGTAACTATCGTGATGGGACAGTTATGTTCATCATAGTTATAATAAATGCAATAATAGGTTTTATCCAGGAGTACAAAGCCGGTAAGATACTCGACAAACTAAAAAACCTTATTAAATCTCCGGCTTCTGTAATGATAGATGGCAAGTTAAGCCAAATACCCCAGGATGAGCTTGTACCCGGAGATGTAATAAAAGTCGAAACCGGCGATAAGATTCCGGCGGACATTAGAATTATAGAGTCATTCAATCTGGAAACCAACGATTTTTCACTTACCGGAGAGTCTATGCCTCAGGAAAAGCACAGCAATGCTATAAAAGAGAAATCCATTATGGCAGATAGAGATAATATGGCTTATCTCGGAACCACTGTAGCTTCCGGAAATGCTCTGGGAGTAGTAGTCGGAACCGGAATGAATACCGAAATGGGAAAAATAGCAAGTATGACGGAGGAAACAGGGAAAGTCGAATCTCCTTTGGAAACGGAATTAAAGGTACTTGGCTATCGGTTGACCACAATTGTGCTCATGCTAAGTGTTTTGCTTTTCTTTGTATCTCAACTCCAGGGCTTTAGTTTTATCACTAGTATGATGTATGCTCTGGGAGTCGCAGTCGCCGCTGTACCGCAGGCTTTACCGGCACAGGTAACAGTAGCTCTTTCTACCGCGAGCAACAGGTTGGCCAGCAAGAAAGCGGTAGTGAAAAACCTTTCTTCGGTAGAGACTTTGGGTTCGACTACGGTAATAGCCACGGATAAAACCGGAACCCTTACCAAGAACGAAATGACAGTTACGACCGTCTGGTTCGACGGAAAAGAACACGAAGTGACGGGTGTTGGTTATAAACCGGAAGGCAAGATATCAGAAAAAGACGGCAAGCCTCTTTCTCAGAAAGAAATCGATGAAATGGAAGTTATGTTAGACGCGGCAACGATGGCATCAAACGCCGAAATACATGAGCCCGACGAAAACCATAGCTCATGGTATCCTATCGGAGATCCTACGGAAGCGGCTTTGGTAACCCTATCGACAAAATTAGGCACACGTTCTCCCAAGGAGGATGAAGAAAATCCTGAATTACACGAATTCTCCTTCGATTCTGAGAGAAAGAGAATGAGTTCCGTGAGACAGTTTGAAGATAAGCAGGTTCTGACTATGAAAGGGGGGACAGACAGTGTTCTCTCAGTAAGTAAGTTTATATATCGCAAAGGAAAGAAAGAACCAATAACCGAAGAGGATAAAGAAAGAATAAGAAAGTTAAATGAAAAGTATTCTAGGCGTGCTTTAAGGGTTCTTGCCATAGCCTATCGCCCTCTGGAATCTGACGGCAGCGATTACGTGATAGAGGAGATAGAAAAAGACGTTATTTTTCTTGGTTTGGTTGGCATGATAGATCCTCCAAAAGAGGGAGTAAAGGAGGCCGTAAGGGACTGTCACTCGGCAAGGATAAGAACCTTTATTGTAACCGGAGACCATGCTATAACTGCGAGAGCCGTAGGCAAAGAGATAGAGCTTTCCGGAGAAAAGGAACCTCTTGTGGTAACCGGAGCAGAACTTGAGGATATAAAAGATAAAGAACTAAAAGATATTTTAAGAAAAAATGAATCTATTATCTTCTCCAGAGTGGATCCAAAGGATAAACTGAGGGTTGTGAAGCTCCTGGAAGAAGACAAACAGATTGTCGCGGTGACCGGGGATGGTGTAAACGACGCCCCCGCTCTAAAAAGAGCTCACATAGGAGTGGCTATGGGGAAGACAGGTACCGATGTAGCAAAGGAAGCCGCGCAACTTGTGCTTCTTGATGACAGTTTTCCCACTCTTGTATCTGCTGTAAGAGAAGGAAGAACTATATACAACAATCTTCGGAAAACCGTTCTCGCGTCTATGACAACCAACGGCGCAGAACTTACTATTGTTCTTTTGGGGCTTGCAGCTGTAGCTCTTAATAACTGGGCTATTCCAATCCTTGCAATACAAATACTGGCAATAGATCTCCTGGCTGAAATAATGCCTCTTACTTTTCTCACATATGATCCTCCCCCGGAAGGCATAATGAACACTTCCCCACGAGACCAGGAAGAGCACATAATAAATAAATTCACAGCCGCAGAGGTAGGGTTGCTCGGGATCTTAATAGGAGGATTGGCATTTGCAAATTTTGCACTTTTTATGCTGAGAAATGGCATTACCCTGAATGTGGGTTCTGAAAATTCGATTCTTTACGCGAAAGCCACCACGCTCAGTTACTTGACCATAGCTTACTGCCAGTTCGCCAATGTTCTCTCCAGGAGATTCGAGCAGGATTCAATATTCAGCAGGAATTTTTGGACCAACAAAATACTGCTCTGGTCTATTATCGGCTCAATATGTCTGGTCTTTTTGGGCGTATATGGGCCGACAATTCATGAATTTCTCGCATTTGCCAGCATTTCTATCTTAGATTGGGTTTATGTTCTTGGAGCAGCGGCTGCGTACCTTTTAGTCTTCGAGTTTATGAAATTGTTAAAAAGAAGAAATATATTATCCCCTGCCGGTCCTGTGGAAGAACCCGCCGACTGACAAATGAAAGGAAAACTCATATTAATTGACGACTTAAATACAGATAAGAATTGGATGAAATTATGAAAGTATCATGGGGCGTGTTAAGTACAGCAAACATTGGTGTAGAAAAAGTAATCCCCGCAATGCAGAAGGGAGAATATTCTCAAATTACCGCTATTGCTTCTCGTAATATTGATAAGGCAAAAGAAGCTGCACAACAACTTGGAATCCCTAAAGCTTATGGCTCATACGAAAAATTACTCGAAGATCCCGAAATTGAAGCTGTTTACATACCACTTCCCAATCATCTTCATGTGGAATGGACGATTAAATCATTAGAAAAGGGTAAGCACGTTTTGTGCGAGAAACCAATCGGAATGAATTTTAAAGAGGCAGAGCATTTGAAGCAGCAAATGGAAAAATTTCCTGATTTAAAAGTAATGGAAGCATTTATGTATCGTTTTCATCCGCAATGGAAGACGGTAAAAAAGTTATTAGACGAAGGTTCGATTGGTAAGTTAAAAAACATTCATTCAATCTTTTCATATTATAATGACGATCCAACAGATATTCGCAACCAGCCTGAAATCGGAGGAGGAGGTTTATTAGATATAGGTTGTTATTGTATATCTTCATCGCGTTTTCTATTCAACAAAGAACCTATACGTGTTTGCGGAACGATTGAATACGATCCTAAAATGAAGATAGATCGGCTGGTATCTGCTATATTAGAATTCGAGAACGGGACTTCTACATTTACATGTTCAACTCAATTGATTCCACATACGCGTGTGGATATATTTGGGACTAAAGGCAAAATAGAAATGCCGATGCCATTTGTTCCTTCACCTGAGAGTACAAGCAAAATAATTCACCAGGTTGGGCCTCAAACCAAAGAATTTGTTTTTGAAATGTGCAATCAATATACAATCCAGGGCGACTTATTCTCTAAAGCAATATTGGACGATTCAAAGGTTCCGACTCCGATTGAAGATGGAGTTGCAAACATGAAAGTCATAGATAAAATCTTCGAAAGCTATAAAAATGGAACCTGGGTTAAGATATAGGAATTACCAATACTCCTTTTTGCTTTCAGCGTTCTTTAAAGAAAAAACATTGCAAACACAGATAATAGCAACAGATATCTCTAAAATACTCCCCTTTTAATTAGACGTATTTTTACTTTCAATTCTTTAAGAAAATAAAAACCCCCCTTGACAAAATCATAAACTTGTTTATAATATAAACTAAACTATAAAATAAACAGGAGTGTAAATATGGATGAAAATATTAAAGAAATAAAAGATGCTGTAAGGAATGTAAGAGCATCCTGGTGGGAGGATGGTTTAATTGAGGTGATGAGCGGCTGTATTTTTGTATTTATGGCGGCGTTTTTTTGCATTATAGAGTTCCTACCCGATACAAACTTAAAGAAATGGTTAGAAATCGGATTTTACACGGCGTTAATAATTTTTGCGATAAGCTCCGCATGGATTAAGAGGCGTTTTAAGAAAAAATATATTTGGCCTACGACGGGATACTCCCGGCCTCAAATGAATAAAAAATCCAAAATCGTTCTTTCCCTTGTTTTATTTTTAATAATAATAAACATCGTTTTGATTGCCCTATGGCAGATGCATCAAAGCAGTGCTCCTGAAGTCATTTTACCAAGCTTTTTGACTATCATTAATTCTTACAGACAGGGTTTTTTTATCGGTTCTTTTGTTTTTCTTGCCTATTTCTCTGTATACCTTTCGATAAAGAAGAAAAGATTTTTAATCGCTGGTATTCTAGGATTTTGTACTGGAATAGGTGCTGAGGCATTCCTGAGCATTCTAAATATAGAAGGTCCCAGAATATTGGCCGCAGTGATATTAGGAGTAATCGGAGTATATTCCCTATCCACCGGCATACCGAGATTCTTGCGATTTAGAAAGGCAAGTGAGTAGGTATGATGAATATCGCAAGAGAGAAAAAATCAGAAAACATAGAAGATTTAAAAAACAAGGTTTTTCAGACCTGGGTTGAAGATGGTATGTTCGAGATTTGTTTCGGAATATGTTATCTCTCCGTCGGTTTAGTCTTTGCTTCTCCGTTTGTAAAAATTTTGCCCTCTGGTTCTCGTCTAGGCGTAGCCTTTCTCCGCTTAATTTTGGCTTCATCTATAGTGGGAGGAACCTTCTGGCTAATCCGTAAGCTTAAAGAAAAATTTATATGGAGAGAAGCCGGATATTCTGTTATCAAGGATTATTATCCTAAATCAGTATGGGTTGTTTTAAGCTTAATTTTCTTATTCGTAGGCTTTGCTATGTTTAGCATTCGTTTTCTTTCTCATGAAATTACAATATTTTTATTCGGATTGGTTATGTCTTTCGCTTTTGTAGCTGAATATATTCAGGCTGGCAGGGTAAGAAGGTTTTTGCTTTTTTCTTTATTGCCTATCTTGACTGTCGGGGTGAGTTATATTCTGGGAGTCACCTGGGGGGATAGTCTATTTTTGATGATATATATATTGGGATGCGCTCTTTTGATTTCCGGTGTTATTGTATATATGAATTTTAAAAGGAAATCAACCGAATGAAGGATAAAAAAATAATCAAGGATATCATCGCTCTGGAGAGATTGGTTCATGAGCCGAGCCGGCTTGCTATACTTACGATTCTTTCGGGAGTTAAAGAGGCGGATTTTAAATTTTTACTCCGAATCAGCGGATTTACACGGGGTAACTTATCTGTACATCTATCAAAACTCGAAGAAGCAGGATATGTGAACGTTAAGAAAAGATTCATCAATAAAATGCCGAATACAGTTTACAACTTGACAAAAGAAGGCCGCAAAGCCTTTAACGGCTATCTTAAGAATATGGAAGAAATAATTAAAAAAAAGGGCGCGAAATAGGTTGATGTATTTATTGAGGAACTTCGCTTTTGGACTTTTGCCCTTGGCTGTTAGCAAAAAACTTTATAAAAAAACATCTTACCTCCAAAAAATTAGAGAAGGAGGGTGGGATTAAGGCCAAAGGCTAAAAGCCAATAGCTAATAGCGATGTTGTAACTTGACTTATAATTGAATATTTTTATTATAAATGAGTATTATTTTTAAAAAGGAGGTTTAATGGGCAACTTAATAAACATAATAATTGAACCGGGTAAAACTTTCACGCATATCAAAGAAAAGGACGATTGGTGGATACCTTTTATTTTACTTGTGATTGTGACCTGGATATTCCTCTGGATTAGTGGTCCTGCAATTGCGCGTATTACGGCGCAAAAGATGGCTGAAATGGGTGCAGATAGAGAAATACCAAAATTCGTGGAATATATAAAGTATTTAGGTGCTCCGATTGGCACCTTGATAATGTGGTTGATTATGTCCGTCATTATCTGGTTTCTTAGTAATTCTTTCGGAGCAGACTGGGATTTTACCAAGGCGCTCGACCTGTATGCCTACTCTTCTGTTGTGCAGGCTTTAAGGAGTATAATGACCGCTGCGGTCCTTTTAATGCGAGGTATTCCAAATATAATGACTCTTAAAGATTTGAATGTCGCCACCGGTCTTAATTTATTGTTTAGCCCTGAAAATCCAAGGCTTTATGCTCTTGTTTCAGGGATAGAGATTTTCACCATATGGCAGTTTGTATTGATAGCTTACGGTGTTTCGGAGATTGGGGGAATACCAAAAAAGAAAGCTGCCTGGGTTAGCGTAATAACCTATCTCTTAACCCTCGGATTTGGTGTAATCTTTGCAAGAAAGGGGATGATGTGATTATATTTTTACTGCTCTCTCTTAATTTAACATTGGAAGATGCAATCAAAATGGGTTTAAGGGAGAGCCCTACTTACCTGCAGGCAAAAAAAGAATTTATGATACAACAAAAAGCAAACGCTTCCGCTTATTCAACTCTTCTTCCTTATGTATCCGCAGGCTATGTTGAAACAAGAACTCGATCAAGGCTTGATGGAACGGAAATTTATGACTCGGCAAACAGCTATTACAACTTTAGAATGGAATGGGATTTAACTCCGGGCGATTTCTTAAATGCCTTCTCCGCTCACTATGGCAACAATTCTGCATATTTTTCTTTTATGGAAACAAGAAATCAAACCATATATGAAATTATATCCCAATATCTCAACACACTTAAACTCGAAAAATTATTCGAAAGTAGAGAAACAGCAGTAAAACGTACAGAAAACAACCTGAGGTTAATAGAAGAAAAGAGACGACTCGGTTCTGCATCCAACGCAGAAGTCCTGCAGGGGAGAGTAGCCAATTTACAATCACAGTATGACCTTATGGAAACCGAAAAAGACCGCAAGGTTTTTCTTCTAAGATTAAAAAAACTTATAGGATCAGAAGCAAGGGATTCTATTTCACTGGAAGAACCAAATATCGATTTTAAAATACCGGATAAAGATTCAATTCTGATTTTGACTATGAAAAAAGACCCTCTTCTCAACGAATACAGCTCACAAGCAAGAAAAACAAGATATGATTTAGCAAACACATCTATGAATAACTTCTTTATCCTTTCTTTAGGAGCGGTATATCAATACCAGGATGAACCAATACCTACTATCTCCCTGGCGAAGGAAACTTACGATTACTCTATAG
Source organism: uncultured bacterium (assembly GCA_964525555.1). Taxonomy (GTDB): domain Bacteria; phylum Hydrothermota; class UBA3072; order UBA3072; family UBA3072; genus JAFGHJ01. The sequence goes on along the minus strand of CAZGHN010000002.1, from coordinate 258,139 downwards.
GATTTTCACTATCCATACCTATATTCACAGGATTTTCAAGAATTAATGAAGTACAGATATCCAAAATGAAAGTTGAATTAGCCGATTTAAAATTAGAAGAAAGAGAAAAAGAATTACGAATATCCGTTGAAGAATATTATATGTTGTATGAAGAAGCCGTGCAAAAAATGCAACTGGCTGAAACGACTATGCGCTTTGCCGAAGAAAGCCATACAGCTGCAAGTGAAAGATACCGTCTGGGAGAATCCTCTATGATTGAATTGTTGGGCGCAGAAGAGGATTTACTGAGAGCTCAATATTCTCTCTCTGAAGCTCGATTCGACTGGTATTTATCTTTGTACAGGTTAAAGAAGCTCATCGGGAGGTTGTATGAAGAATAAAAAGAAGTTAATTATAGGAGCTTGTATAATTGTTTTAATCGCTATAATATTTATAGCCAATATGAAGAAGGGAGGCGGGGTAAATGTAGAAGTCTCAAAAGTAGAAAAAGGGAAAATCGAAGAGCTGGTTTCTGCTCCCGGAGAAATTCAAGCAAAAGAAGAAAGAAAAATCAACGCCGAAATTACTGCAGAGGTAATTAAACTATTTGTAGAAGAAGGCGATTGGGTTGCCAAGGAACAAACTCTGGTTAAGTTGGATTCGACCGAACAGTTTGCCGCATATCAGAGAGCCCTCGCAAATGTAGGTGCTCAGAGAGCCGATCTTGAATTTAAAAAAGAGCAATTAAGAAGAAAAAAAGAATTATACGAAAAGGGACTCATTTCCAGAGAAAACTTTGACAATATTGCGACAGAGGTGGAGCTCGCAGCGAGTATTCTTGAAAATGCAAGGACAGAACTGGGGAGAGCAAAAAGGAGTCTTGAAAGAACTACTATCCGTTCTCCCATTCCGGGAACCGTAATGGATATAAACAAAAAAGAAGGAGAAGTGGTTGTGGCGGGGACAATAAACAACCCTGGCTCTATAATATTAACAGTCTCGGATCTTGAAGAAATGGAAATGGTTGCCGATGTAAACGAAAGCGAGATACCTCTGATATCGATAGGAGATACAGCCAGAATCACAGTGGATGCTTTTGCGGATACCACATTTGTTGGTATTATTTACTATAAAGCAAGTATGCCGAAGGAAGCGGTCTCGTCGGCAGCCGTGGAATTCGAAGTAAAAATATCTATGCCTCATCAACCGGGAATGTTACCCGGCATGAGCGCAAATTGTGAAATAATTACTGCAAAGAAAGCCGATGTACTGCGTATACCACTTCAAGCTCTGGTAACTAAAGACAAAAAAAGCGGTGTTTATGCTATAGAAGAAGGTAAAACAAAATTCGTAGAAGTCAAAACAGGAATTACTGAAGGGATGAGTGTCGAAATAAAAGAAGGCTTGGAGGAAAATGACCTGATTGTTTCCGGACCTATAAAAACTTTAATCAATCTTACTGATAATCAAAAAGTAATATGGGAAGAGAAAAAAGAAGAAGCAACCGAGGGAGAAGAAGGGAAAGAAAAAGAAACACCGGAAGCAAAAAATGACCTCGAAAAGGAAGATAAACCGGCCAAAGCCCAAGAGAACGTAAAGGAAAATTAAAATGTTCAGAAGTTTTCTACTCGAAATTTTACGCTCGGCTATTGAATCGATTAAAGCTAACAAGCTTCGAAGCCTACTTACCACACTAGGTATAGTAATAGGTGTTATGACTGTTGTAGGTGTAATGTCTGTTATTTCAGGGTTCGAAAAATACATAGCTACAAGTTTTTCGCAACTTGGTGCAAATGTACTATATGTAGATAAATATCCCTGGATTATGGGTCATATGAGCAGAGAAGAATGGAGTAAAATCAGAAAGAGACCCAACATAGGGATGAAAGAAGTGCAGGCTCTAAAAGGATATGGGACCTCTTTTAAATACTTATCTCCATTAATTGGGAGAAATTTGAATATGGAAAGAAAAGAGAAAGAAGCCGCCGAGGTTGAAATATCAGGCACCTCTGAAGATTATACCCAGATAGTCAGTCAATACATAAGTCTTGGACGTTTCCTGTCAAAAGATGATATAAAATATAAAAGACACGTTTGTGTTTTAGGTCAGGACGTAGTAAACTCTTTATTCCCCGAAGAAAATCCTATTGGCAATAAAGTGAAGATTCAAGGCCGACAATTCACTGTTATCGGTATTCTTGAAGAACGGGGAGAATTTATGGGGCATAGTATGGATAACGTTACAATAATTCCATACACAACAATGGGAGAATTTATAGATAGAAAAAGAACATCCATCAATATAGCCGTGCATGTTGAGGATGCAGAAGAAGCAAGAGAAGAAATTAGATGGATACTAAGGGGAGCTCGTAACTTGAAACCCGACGAAGAAGATGATTTTTCGATTAATTCTTCAGAAGGTTTGATAAAACAATTTAACCAATTAACCGGGACCTTTTTAATGATTTCAATTGCAATTGCTGGCATTTCTTTAATTGTAGGCGGAATTGGAATAATGAACATAATGCTTGTTTCTGTTTCGGAGCGAACAAGGGAAATAGGAGTCAGAAAAGCAATAGGTGCTAAATCAAGCGAAATCTTAGGACAGTTTCTCATGGAATCCGTGGTGATCTGTCTGATCGGGGGAATTATCGGTATCTTTCTCGGAGCTTCAATTACAAAGCTTATTTCTGTTGTGAGTCCTGGTATACACTTTCATATACCGATATGGACGATTTTTCTTGGCTTTGGTTTTTGCTGCAGTATAGGGGTTTTCTTCGGATATTATCCTGCAAGGAAAGCATCTAAATTAAGCCCTGTGGAGGCACTTCGTTATGAGTGAACTAATCAAAATAAAAGACGTAACCAAAGTCTATCCGCTTGGAGAAACTGAAGTTCACGCACTCAGGGGCATTGACATCACAATAAAAAAAGGAGAACTTATTTCAATAATGGGACCCTCGGGTTCAGGCAAATCCACGCTCATGCATATAATAGGATGTCTTGATGTGGCAAGTAGCGGCTCTTATTTTCTGCAGGGAAAAGATGTTAATAAAATGAACGAAAATCAACTTGCTGATATACGAAAAGAATTCATAGGATTCGTTTTTCAGGATTTTTACCTCCTACCTGACGTACCGGCATGGTACAATGTTTCCCTCCCTATGATATACAATAGAGTTGCTCCAAAAGAAAGGAAAGAAAAAGCTATAAGTATTCTGGAAAGTGTAGGGCTAGCGGATCGAGCAAACCATCTTCCCAATCAACTTTCCGGAGGAGAGCGTCAGAGAGTAGCAATCGCAAGAGCTCTTGCTAATGAACCGGAGATAATTATAGCAGATGAACCAACCGGCAATCTGGATTCCGTAAGGGGTGAAGAGATTTTAAAAATCCTATTGGACTTACATAAAAAAGGGAAAACAATCATAATCGTATCCCACGAAAAATACGTGGCTGATCGAGGCAAGAGAAAAATATTTCTTAAGGACGGACGTGTTGAGGCAAAGGCTGAAAAAAAAGCCTGATATACTAATTATAAACTGGCAGGACTGGACTAATCCGCTGTCGGGTGGAGCCGAGGTCCATCTCCGCGAAATCTTTAAGCGCCTTACCGGCGATTTCAATATTTACCTACTATGCACACATTTTGCAAATGCCCCAAAGAATGAAATAATAGACGGAATAAATATTTATAGGGTAGGCTCCCGAAACACATTTAATTTTCACGTACCTAAAGCGTATAAAAAATTAAACGAGCTAAAAAGCTTCGATCTTGTAATAGAAGATCTAAACAAGATTCCATTCTTTGGAGATAGATTTGTAAAAGGAAAAAGGCTCGCTGTTATGCATCATGTTTTCGGAAAAATAATCTATACGGAAACCAATCCCATTTTAGCCTCCTACGTCTATTACTCAGAAAAACTAATACCAAAACATTACAAAAATATACCGATGATTGCCGTATCGCAAAGCTCAAAGAATGAGCTTGTAAAAATGGGGATCCCCAAGGCAAATGTTAAAGTAGTATATAATGGAGTTGACATAAAACGTTACCAATCTACTGCAAAACTAACCAAAAATCCTACAATCATTTGTCTGGGTAGAATAAAAAAATATAAAAGAATGGATATTTTAATCGACTCTATTCCTTACGTATTAAAATCAATACCCGATCTGAAGGTTATTTTGGTAGGCAACGGAGATGACCTTCCCCGTCTTAAAGAAATTTCCCGAAGAAACAAAATTGAAAAATCAATTAAATTTACTAATTTTGTTCCCGCTAAAGAAAAAGCAGATTTGCTAACAAGTTCGTGGGTTTCGGTGAACACTTCCCCAAAAGAAGGTTGGGGGCTGACTTCTATAGAGTCTCAAAGTAGTGGTACACCTTCAATTGTGCCGGATTCACCGGGCTTACGGGAGACTGTAAAAAACGGCGTTAGCGGATATATTTATCCTTTTGAGGATACTAAAACCCTATCCGAAATTCTTATAAAAATACTTAAAGATAGGAAATTGGTTATAAAGATGGGTGCATCGGCAAAGAAATGGGCTAAGAATTTTTCCTGGGATGAATCTGCAAAAAAGATGAAAGAAATAATTTTATCACAACTTTGAATCAAAAAACATTAACCACAGAGTGCACAGAGAAATAAATAATTTATTTAACCACGAAACACCCAGAATACACTAAATTTTTATTTTTGTTTTTTCAATTCAAAATTAATAATTCAAAATTCATAATTCCTATTTAACTGCTCACTGCTCTCTACTCACTACTCCCTATGGGCCAAATCCTAAATATTCAGTCGCCAGATTGCGAAATTCAAGACGGAAGCAAAACTTACCCAGAGTATATAGGGAATCAGTAAAACTCCAGCAATCCAGGATATACGGAAGAAAAGAATGATCGATACTAATATCGCAATCCAGAGAATAATTATCTCGATGAAAGCGGCAAAAGGCGATTCGAGACCAAAGAACAAAAAAGACCACAGCGAATTTAAGACAAGTTGAAAAACAAAAACCATAAAAGCTATCTTAACATTTTTATCACTCAAACCTTTTCGCCATATTAGATATAAAGCAATACCCATAAGCAAGTACAAAACAGTCCAGACAGGAGCGAAAACCCAGTTGGGCGGATTAAATGAGGGTTTATTTAGACTTGCATACCAGGTGGGTATAGAAGAAGTGGTAAAAATAGAACCAATAAAACCGGCAAGCTGGCAGATAATTATACTTGAAAAGAGAATTAAAATTTCACTTATCTTACTTCTTTGCATTTTACCTACCTAAAATCGCTTTGCGATTAAATCTTCCGTAAATGAAGAAATAATCCCCTCGATATTCCAGATTCGAAGTTTCATATCTTCTCTTTTAGATAAAAGCAGACTCTTTGGTTTTAGAAAGAAAAAAGTATTTTTTAAACAAACTAGACCTCTGCTCGGAAAATATCTAACAAAATATCAACTGAAGCCTCGACGCATTTAAAGCACTTTTCCTCGAGCAAGTTATTATCTTTAAATACCTTTTGTCCCTCTTCTGTTTTTAAGTCGCATTTAATAATATCGTAGCAAATAGCGCTTCCCATCTCTTCTTCGAATCTTAAGTCGCATTTAATAATATCGTAGCAAATAGCGCTTCCCATCTCTTCTTCGAATCTATTGTAAAACTCTAATGCCCTTAAATAGGCTTGTTTTATCGATTCCTTGTCCTCTGCTTTTTGTCTTCCATATTTAAGATTTATAGCAAGAATACCACCGGTCACAGCACCGCATACAGAACCTCTTCTGGCTATACCTGCACCAAAACCTGTTGCAAGCGCGGGATTTTTTTCAAGCCCCAAGAATTCCTGCATTGCCATTAGAACGCTTTCAGCACAAATGAATCCTTCCTTAAAAAAATCTACTGCTTTTTGCGAAAAATCTATATCCTTTTCCATATAAATAGTGTATTTTCTTTTGATAAAAAGTCAACATTCTTAGAACACAAGAAGGTCCTACTTTCCATCGCTTCTTGACTTACTGCTAATCATAACTATCTTTATTAGATATGAATACAGAACGGAGAAAAATCGAAATAAAAGGGATTGTACAGGGCGTTGGATTTCGACCAACAGTATATCGCCTCGCAAAAGAATACAACCTAAAAGGAACTGTATTTAACGATAGCAAGGGAGTAACATTGGATGTCCAAGGCGACCTTAAGAATATACATTCTTTTTTAGAAGTACTAAAGATGCATCCTCCCCCGCTTTCAGATATAGAAGAAATCCTTTCCCAAGAACTGCCAGCAAAAGAATTTAATGAATTTAAAATAATCGAAAGTGAAAAAAGTAAGGAAAAAACTACTCTTGTATCTCCTGATATATCAACATGTGATGACTGCAAGAAAGAACTCCTAAATAGGAAAGATAGAAGGTATTTATACCCATTCATAAACTGCACAAACTGCGGACCCCGTTTTACCATAACCGAGGAACTTCCTTATGACAGAAAAAACACTACCATGAAAGAATTCGAAATGTGCAAAAAATGTATGGAGGAATACGAAGACCCCTCCATGCGAAGATTTCATGCACAGCCCAACGCATGCAGTAAATGTGGACCACACATTGAACTTCTAGACGCTAAAGGCATAAAGCTTAGAGGCAATCCAATAAAGAAAGCGATTAAACTTCTTAAAAAAGGTAAAATAATTGCAGTTAAGGGTCTCGGAGGGTTTCACCTTGCCTGTAATGCTCGTGACAAAAAGGCTATCGAAACCTTAAGAAAAAAGAAAATGCGTCCGGATAAACCACTTGCACTCATGGCAAAAGACATAAAAGTTATAAGCGAATTTGTATATATCGGAGAAGAAGAAAAAGAACTCATTTCAAGTGTTCGTACTCCAATCGTTCTTCTAAAAAAGAATGGCAAAAATATTCTTCCGGATAACATAGCCCCCAATAACAATTATCTGGGCTTCATGTTGCCATACACTCCTCTACACATTCTTCTATTTGAAAAGTTAGACGTTCTCGTTATGACATCCGGTAATAAAAGAGACGAACCGATTGCTTTCGATAACAATAATGCGGTCCTAAGACTTAAAGGTATTGCCGATTATTTCCTTATTAACAATCGCGATATATGGATTCAGGCTGACGACTCTATAGCAAGAATAGTAGACAACGAACCTCTTTTATTAAGACGCTCCCGAGGTTATGCTCCCCAACCCTTACGATACCCTGTTGAAAGTGAGAAGAAAATTATCGGTTTTGGAGCACACAAACATAACACTTTCGCTATTTCAAGGGAAGATGAAATCTTCGTGAGCCATTACATAGGAGAAACGGATAACATAGAAACAATAAAAGCTTTTGAAAGGGGGATAGAACACTTTATTAATTTCTTCGACATTCCTCCGGATATAGCAGTCGTAGACTTACACCCCGAATACCAGGCAACCAAGTTCGGAAAAAAATGGGCGTATGAAAACAGCACACCTTTAATAGAAGTACAGCATCATCATGCCCATATTGCTTCATGTTTATTGGACAACAAAATCGACGAAAAAATAATCGGGGTAGCATGGGATGGCACGGGATACGGAGCTGACGGAAAAATATGGGGAGGAGAATTCTTAATTGCTGACCTGCAAAAATACGAGAGAAAAGCACACTTAAAATATATTCCTCTTCCGGGAGGAGATATAACAGTTAAAGAACCGTGGAGAATGGGTGCAGTATATATATATGATATTTTTGGCAAAGACTTCAGCAAGGTAGATATAGATTTTACAAAGACTCTCGATAAGAAGAAATGGTCAATTATTAAAACGATGATAGAAAAAAGAGTAAACTCTCCTATGACATCATCTATAGGAAGACTTTTTGACGCGGTCTCTTCTATCCTTGGAATAAGAAGCTCTATAAATTATCAGGGGCAAGCCGCCATCGAGCTTGAGATGACAGCAAAAGAAGATGTAGACGATTTTTATAAGTTTGAAATAACAAAAAGCGTCAACACTCACATTATAGATCCAAAAAAGACTATCGAATCAATTGTCGAAGACATCAAAAAAGGAATCGACAGAGAAATTATTTCCGGCAAGTTCCACAAAGGTTTAGCTGAAATGATTGTTGATGTTTCAAATTTATTAAGAGAAGAAACAGGAATAAATAAAGTCTGTCTTTCAGGTGGAGTTTTTCAGAATATTGTATTAAGAAGCGAAGCAACCAAAAGATTAAAGAAAGAAAATTTTAAAGTCTATAACCATAATAAATTACCGCCCAACGATGGGGGAATTTCTGCAGGACAGGTCGCCATTGCAATGAAACGTCTCAAACTCGAAAAAAAATAAAAAAGTTACAACACAAAGCCACAACAAAATTATTTTTTATTATCTTTATTAAAAACCCCAATCCCAACCTAGATAATTAGGAACAACGAATCACGCTAATAGCACGAATACTAACTAAAGAAGTTTCATTATGTTTTAAAAAAATTTTTTATTTGTTATATTTGTGCAATTTGTTGTTAAAAAAAATGGGGTGAGGGGGGTGAAAAAATCAAAAAAATACGATTTTCGCTAACAAAAGTTAACAAATAACGCTATAAAACCATATCAATAAGCCCTTTCCAAAGAAAAAAGGACTTGACTTTGAGAACAAAGTCCTTATAATTATTATGGAAATTCTATATATAAAACTTTTATCTAATATTAAATAATTAACATAAAAATTTATTAAGGGGGTTTTTTTAATGGATGAGGGTATAGAAAGGGAAGACCTTATTCAGGAAATAAATTTACTACGCGAAAAACTCTCTCAAAACAATTTACAGAACTCCATAGACGCAGATAGATATAAAATAATGGCGGAACATGCGCCGCTAATAATCTTTGCCTACAGAGATAAATTTATTTACGTCAACAAAACTGCGGAACTCTTTTCTGGCTATTCGTGTGAAGAATTATACAATATGGACTTCTGGGAAATAGCTCATCCGGAATGGAAAGATCTCTTAAAAGCCCGTGGAATGAAACATCTCAATGGAGAAAAGGTTCCTTCTTATTATGAAATTAAAGTCCTGAAGAAATCAGGAGAAGAAAGGTGGCTAGCCTGTGGAAGTAAACACGTCGATGATTTTAACGGTGCACCAGCCGTTATAGCTTCCGCAATAGATGTTACAGACAAAAAGTTAGCAGAAGAAGAATTAAAAATCCAGAAAAACTATTTTAAATCGCTTTTTGATAATTCTCCATCTGCGATTGCCTTACTTGACGGAGATGACAAAGTTGTTCAAATAAATAAAAGTTTTCAAGAGTTATTTAAATATTCCTCTGATGAAGTAAAGGGTAAAAACATTAATGATGTAATTGGCCCAGAAGGGAATAATAATGCAACAGCTTCATTCTCTCAAAAAATACTAAGAGGTGAAACAATTAAAGATGAAACAACAATGCGTGGCAAAAACGGTACCTTAATAGACGTTCATGTTAGCGGCGGACCAATTAGTCAGGACGGTAAGATCATAGGAGTGTTCGCTCTATACAATGATATTAGAGAAAGAAAAAAAGTAGAAAAAGAACTTAAAAACAGTTTTTGCAAGTTAACCGAAATCCTAGGAGGTACGGTATCGGCACTGTCGGAAACTGTCGAAAAAAGAGATCCCTTTACTGCAGGACATCAAAGAAGGGTATCTCAGCTGGCAATCGCTATAGGAAAAGAAAAATCTCTATCTGAAGACAGGTTAAATATACTTAAAATTGCCAGTGCTCTTCACGATATCGGTAAAATACATGTTCCTGCGGAAATATTAAATAAACCCGTATCTTTGAGTGAATATGAAATGGCTCTAGTTAGGAATCATGCTCAAGTCGGATTTGAGATATTAAAATCCGTAGATTTTCCGGGACCTGTTGCAAAAATTGTCTCTCAACATCATGAGAGAATAAATGGTTCCGGCTACCCTTACGGGCTAAAAGCAAGCGATATTATTCTTGAATCAAAGATTCTCGGAGTCGCCGATGTTGTGGAAGCAATGAGTTCCAGAAGACCTTACAGGGATGCCCATAGTATCGGAATTGCATTGGATGAAATTCAAAAATATAAAGGAGTTCTTTACGACCCTGATATAGTAGCAATCTGTCTATATCTTTTCGCAAACGGCTTTGAATTTAAAGAATTAGGAATATTCGAAGAGGACTTTCTGGAAGAGTGCAGCTTTTAGAAAACAATTTTTGCCACAGAGAACACAGAGAAGACAAAGAACACACAGAGAAAAAAGTATATTTCTTGTTTTAGAACCCTCAAACCCCTCAACAACAAAGCAATCTCACAGAGACAAAAAGAGCACAGAGATTTTTTTGTTTTTCTAACTGCTTACTACTTTCTGCTCACTACTCCCTATTATCTAAATCCTAAATCCCAAATCCTAAATTCTAGTATTGACACATGACGCATGACTCTAGACTAAAGTTCAGTGTTTCATTGGTTCGATTCTTTTCATATGAACGCACTCCTCACATTCAAATTCAAGAGTCGAATGTTTAATATTATATTTTGATAATTCTTCTTTGATTTTATCTTTTAAAATCTCAATTTGCGCCATACTTTTGATATTTGTAAAGATATGGGCATCCATAACATTTAAATTAGAACACAAACTCCACAAGTGAATATTATGAATTCCTTCGACACCTTCGATTCTTTCTATGTCTTTTACGAGGTCATCGAAAACGACACCTTTCGGTGTAGATTCCAGCAGAATGTTGAGCGAATCACGGATAACCGTAAAAGCAGAAAACAAAACAAACACTGCAATCATTCCACCGAGTATAGGGTCAACTATTGTTTTACCGGTAAAAAAGATCAATACTGCCGCGATTATAACAGCAACTGAAGCAAGCGCATCCGTGAAAACATGTAAAAAAGCCGCTCTTATATTTATATCATTACTCCCATGCAATTTAAAAGCAACATAGATATTTACTACAAGACCAATAAAAGCGGTAAAAAACATAACTGAACTTTGTATCGGTAAAGGCTGTAAGAAACGTCTTATTGCCTCATAAAATATCCAGCCACTAACTGCGAGCAAGAGTAAACCGTTAATAAATGCTCCCAGAATCTCTACTCGATGATACCCAAATGTTTTAGTTTTAGAAGGAAGTTTTTTCGCAATCTTAATTGCGCTCAGAGTTATAAAAAGCGAAAAAATATCCCTGAGCATGTGTCCGGCATCACCCAGAAGCGAGAGCGAACCGGAGACAAGACCGCCTATAACTTCAACTATAAAATAGATTGAAGTAAGTAAAATTGCGATTCTAAGGATTTTTTCAGTAAGATTATCTTTCATTTTCGTCTAACATATCTTAAAACAATCCCTAAACCAGTCAATACCTCTCTAAAAATCATAAACGCGAATTATAATTTCACCTTATAGAAATTACCGTCTACATTAATAAAATATAATTTACCATCATATACTTCAAGGCCTGTAATGCTATGGTCAATCTTTTCCTCAGAAAACATAAGGTCGATAGGGTCCGCTCCATCTTTTACAAGAAAAAGCCCTGCTCCGCCTACCTCCGGAATAGCATGAACAATAAGCGCATCTTCGTTAAGAAAAACAAAAGATGAAATAGCCTTCAAGTCACCGGTATTTATCTTTTTATCGCTATTAAAAGATATAATTTTGGTATCTTCAGTTAAAGTAATCCAGAACGTATGACGCAGGTCAGCAACGGAATAACTCCTTTCGTCAGCTTCAAAACTACCCTTACCTCCCCAAACGGCAGCAAATGTGTTTTCTCCATTGTTATTCATACACATCGGCAAGCCACCACTGTAAATTTCTTCAAGCTTCCCATCATCAACTTCAAAAACTTTACCCTCAATATATTCGGCAGCCGACAAACGATTTGGGTTAAAATTTACGGTAAGATTACCTTCGCTAACCCAACTGCCAACAAAGATTTTCCCCGAAATATCAGAAGATAAAGAAAGGACATTGCTTTCTATCCCGACCAACTCACTCCTGCCTCCATTTTTGTATACCCTAAACAAAACATCTTCATCTTCGATACAATCATTTACAATTAAATCCCCATCGGGCAATACGGCAATAGACGTAAGACCAAAACCGCAACAGCTAATACCGGAATATATAGTATCGGTTGCTCCCTTCCTGGAAATTTTGAAAATATCTCCGCCATAACTCACAAGATAAAAATTCCCCTGACTATCTGAATCAATGGCCACAAGGGGATTTTCGCACTCAAAAATCAATTCTAAATCCAAATAATCCCCTTCCTCAACCTTCTTAATAATTTTTCCGAAAACGTCCCCCTTGGATTTTTTACATGAAGAAAAACAAAGAACCACGAAAACGGATAGAAAAATGACCCTTATAGCAAACTTAAAATTAACAATATTTACCAAGATCCCTCCCTTTTTTGGAATTAAACACGAAATCAATGTTAATGCTTAAAAACTTAAAAGTCAAGAGAAAGCTTAAAATACTTCTATCAGATTAAAACAAAAAAACAGTCGAATACCTTAATATAAAACCTCTTGACATCTTAAATACTTTTACTTACCATAAAAATATAAAATGGAGGCTGTATGTTCCAAATTTCTTTAATAATATTCGGATGTTCAATAGTTATAGCTTTAATCTTTCACTTATATGCCGTTTCAAAGATTAAAATGGTGTTAAAAGAAACCAATGGTGTCATTATGTCAATGAATGACCTCGAAAAAGTGAAAGAGGTTATTAACCTTAATATGAAATTAGCAGTTTACTACATAATATTTTTTGCATTGCTGGTTCTTATTCTGGGAGTCCTTGCCTTAAATAAACTATTCATGGAAGCGGTACTTATATTATTTCTTTTTGGAGTAACAACTCTTTTCATAGGACTATGGGGAAAGACATACGAAAATAAAATAAGAAATATGGAAGTCAAAACGGAGGACCCGGGAATCAAAGAAACCTTTCAAAGATATCTTAAAGAATGGGGAGAACCGAGGTTGCAGCTCAGGTCTTAGGCTTTTTGAATCAAGTTGTGAGTCGTGCGCCCTGAGTCAAAAAGATCAAAAAGGAAAAAACAATCATATTTTTTTCTTGTATTCTCCTATTTTGATTAATATATCTTTTAAATGAACCTCAGCGTAAAATTTCCAGATAATAAAATCAATGATCTTTCTGCAGAATATTAAGAATTTATAAAACATCAATCTTGCCCTGAAGTATCCGAAATCTCCGGAACTAAAATTTCATGCTTCCACACATACCTTCTATCGGAATTCTTATCGATTATCATTATAGATACTTCATTTTCACCGGTTGAAATATTTTCCCTAAAGGTTCCGAAAAAAGCATCTTTAGACGAAATAGTTTTAGAATAGTTTCTTGTCTTTATATTTTCTGTGATGCCTTTATTTACAATTGTTTCGCCTTCATAAATTACATTAAAATTTAATCTAAACGAGGCTTTATAGAGAGAATCTTCTTTTAAGAAAGTTATTCCAGAATAGGGAATATTATAATATATTTTAATATAAGGAAATGACTCTTCATCATAATCTATTTCATAAACAACGCTAAAGGGGCTCCTAAAATCACGCTTACCGAAACCCTCCGGCATCCCCGACATTGAGTTAGGCCCACCCATAACAGGACCTTCCATCGTACAACCAAATAGGCCGATTAAAAACAACTCTACTATGACTATTTTTGAAAATATCTTTAAAAGCATATTTATTATTTAAGACCTAATAATGCTAAATAAAGTTCCAAAAAGCAAAAAAATCATAAAAATTACTCAAAAAATATAACAAAAACCCTTAAAGAACAACGAGATTTTTGACGCCTTTAAGCAATTGAAAAACAAAGCTTTAAACCAAAAAAGTATTTTTTCTTCTAATAAGGCCTTGACTTTTTTAAGAACTTTATTATATTACGATTATATACTAAAAGTTCTTTCGGCGAAAGGACTTTTTTCTTTTTTACAACCATTTCTTACGTTTAAAATAAAACATCATTGATGTTCCGACTAAAATAATTATTCCCCACACGGTAAAATAACCCCAACGCCAATTAAGTTCAGGCATAAAGTGAAAATTCATACCGTAAATACCGGCAATAAAAGTTAAAGGAATAAAAATAGAAGCAAACATAGTCAGTACCTTCATGATCTCGTTCATTTTATTGCTTATGCTTGAAAGATAAGTATCGTGCAGTCCAGAAAGCATATCGCGAAAAGTTTCGACGGTGTCTATAACTTGAATAATATGGTCGTAAACATCCCTGAAATATATAAGAACATTTTCCGAAATAAAGGAAGTTTTCTCTCTGGTAAGAGCATTAATTACTTCTCTTAAAGGCCAGACTGCCCTACGAAGCAGTATCATTTCTTTTTTTAATACATGAATATTGTGCAATGATTCCGGACCTGTATTCTCAACAATATCTTCTTCAAGCGCTTCGATCTTATCGCCAGTTTTTTCAAGCACAGAAAAACAATTATCCACCACCGCGTCGATCAAACAATAAAGCAGATAATCGCTTCCCATTTTTCTTACGCGTCCTTTCCCCTTCTCTATTCTCTCTCGAACAGTATCAAAAACGTCCCCTTCTTTTTCCTGAAAAGAAATAACAAAATTTCCGCCAAGCACTAAACTTACCTGCTCAACTTCGATTTCTTCTCCTTTACTGTCGTAATAAAGCATTTTCAATACGACAAACATGTAATCATCGGTGTCCTCAACTTTAGGACGTTGTGTAGTATCTCCAATATCTTCCAGCAAAAGAGGATGCAGACCAAAACAATCACCAATCTCCTCAATAATATCGGTATTGTGAACGCCATCCACATTTATCCACGTAATCGAATCTTTATCTTTAAAGGGAAAACATTCTTCTGCTTTCACTTTTTCTCTTTTTTGAAACTCTTTTTCGTTATAATCAATAACTGTAATCCTGACTTCTGCAGTTTTTTTCTCTCCAATATAAACTACGGTACCAGGACTAAGTCCTTTCTTTTTAGAAATCGTTTTGTACGATTCCGCCATATCCTCCTCCTTTATAAAAAAACTCCGTAAATTTTTTAATTTATAATTTATCATATATTATAATAAAGTAAGTCAAGAAAACAAGGAAAAACAGAATCCATTAAAACATACATTGACATGACTTATAAAACTTGTATAATATTACATATAAGGGGGAAATAAATGGAAGTTAAGGGAAGTGCTATTATTGTCCTACCTGAGTTCATAAAACGCAATTGCGGAACAAAAAATTTCAACATGTGGCTTAATTCCCTCTCGGAAGAAGCAAACAGAGTATATAAAAGTAAAATTCTCATAAGTTCATGGTTCCCATTAAAACCAATATTTATTGCGCCGACAAGAAAAATGTGTGATTTATTCTACAAAAAGAATCCAAAAGGAGCCTGGGAAGTTGGAAGATTCAGTGCGGATTACGCACTCCATGGATTTTATAAAGCCTACATAAGAATAGCAACTCCACAAGCATTAACAAACCGTGCCTCACAAATATTTTCGACTTACTACAAACCAAGCTCAATGAAAACTGAAGAAATCGATGTTAAAAAAACATTATTAAAAATAACCCGTTTCCCCGAAATGGATATAATAGTAGAAAATAGAATCTTAGGCTGGATCGAAAGAACACTCGAAATTTGCAAATGCAGAAACATTAAATTTAATGTAGTTAAATCTTTAACTCGTGGCGATAATATAAGCGAAATCGAAATAACCTGGGATTAGCATTAAAATCGACGGAGGACGGCAGACGAACTACGGGGAAAAAAGTGAGTAAAAAATCGGGGGGAGGCTAAATCCTAACTTCGCACCGATTAACTTCTTTTGTCAGTATTCCCTTAACGCTTTGATTATAGGTAAAGTAGCAGCTCGGAGGGCTGAAGGGAAAGAGGCAATAACGGTGGCAATAACTCCCATAAGAAACGCTCTTGAGAAGAACACTGGCATAATTGTACCATACACACGGGTGCTCATTGGTATATTAAATCCTTCGAGAGCCCCTGCCGGTATCGGTATACCCACGTTTTGAAGCAGCAGGCCTCCTATAATCCCTATAAGACTGCCCAAAATTCCACCCAATATTCCAATCCAGATCCCTTCACTAAGAAAAATTCCCACAATTTGTAATTTGCCATATCCTATTGCCCGAAGCGTGCCAATTTCTTTCTTTCTTTCCCAGGTAGAAACCAGCATCATGTTTAGAATACCAAAAAGCGCAAGAATCAAAAGTATCCCTCTTATAAAACCGGTTGCACCTTCCTGCATTTCCCGAAGGCTTAGAATATCTTCCATATAATGAGTGTAAGGAAAAACTTCCACATTGAGTGAGGACAACTTATTTTTTAGTGTGTCGACGATCGCTTCGGTTTGTCCCGGATCTTTTAGAATTATTGTTAGTTCAGATACGGCATCTGTCCCGATTAATTCCTGTGAGAGGCTAAGCGGAACATAAATATTAATTTTCTCAAACTCCGAAAACCCAATAGAATATATCCCCGATACTTCGAGATCTATAACGTTGTGACTCTCATAAGTAGTCCTGCTATACAGAAAGATAATACTATCTAAGTCTACTTTTAGAAGAGAGACAATCTCCTCTCCCAATAAAACCTTATATTCTCCTTCCATAGGAATAGAACCTTTAACATTTTTTTCCGACAACAACCCGAACTTTTTCTCATTTTGAAGGTCCATTCCATTTATTAAAACCGGAGACTCTTTTCCTCCGTACGAAATCAAACCTCCTGCTTTTAGCCTTGGATAAACGGCTTCTATACCGGGTATATCTTTAATTCGCTGTTCTACTTCCGTAAAATTTTTAAGCAGCAGATTATTAATAGGCAGTCTGTCAGATTCTTTGTCATAACCTTTTTTGTGGATCTTTATATGTCCTACTCCCATCTTAATATAATTTCCTATTACGTCGTTCCACTGTCCTTCTCTAAGTACATCGAAAAGGATAATGACCATAACAGCGGCAGCAACGGTAGACGCATTTATTACCGTTCGTTTTCTGTTTCTCCATATATTCCTAAATCCGAATTTAAATACATTCATAATGTTTTCCTCAAAGCATCGACCGGCTTCATGCGTATAATATACACGATAGGATAAATAGACCATATTATAGCCCAGACAATCGCGAAAGTAGCATGGATAAGCCATTTTAATGGTACAATCTTGGGATAGATGTTTCCTGACATATAATCAATTACTTCTCCGACCTCTCCCAGAACAATTCCTCCTTTCAATAAAAACTTAACAATAACATAAGATATTCCGGTCCCAATCAAAGCACCGATTATAGAAACAAAAATTATTTCAATTAGTATCATTTTTGTAATGAAAATACGCGAAGCTCCTATTGAACGGAGCGTCCCTATGTCGTTTTTGCGTTCAAGTACACTTGTGAGAATAGTATTCATAATAATGCCGGCAACAAGAATCAAAATAATTGCTGCAAAAATGTTCATTTTGAAATCCGAGACTCTGAAAAGATCTTCGATATTAGTAAGACGTTCTCTCCAGGAGGTTATTTTAACATCCGGAAAAACCGCTCTAAGCTCCTTCGTATATTCATCGGCTTTCCAGAATTCATCGAAGTTTACCTGGACGAGGCGGACTTCTTCTCCTCCCCAGCCAAGCAGCATTCTCGCGAGGTTTATAGGAAGCATAATTCCTTTACCCTGTCTTATATTTTTAAAATTTTTACTTATACTTTCAATTTTCGCGGGAACCACACTCAATCCTCCGTACCGGTTGCTTCCAAAAAGAATGATAGTATCCCCGATTTTGCTATCGAGCATTTTTGCTGTTTTATCTCCTACAACTGTACCTGAAATGTCATCCTCCGCCGATACAGCAGTTTCGATTGAAAAACTATCTTTAACAACTATCGCCGGACTAAATATTTTCCCCGATATTCTCGCATCGGGTATTATTTCTTTAATTTTTTCTTTAATGTCTCCATACTTGTTTATCGAGTGAACTGCAAATTCAAGAGGTTCTGCATTCTTCGGTTCGAAAACAATCATACCCTGCTGATTCAGCATAAAACGCAAAGCCGACATTTTGAATCCCTCGCCGATCCCGTCCATTGTCTGCATAGCAATTGTTGAAATTGCGATACAAATCACAATGACCAGGCTTCGTCTGCGATATTTTATACTATTTCTTATCGCGGTTTTGAACAACATCTTTAACGACCTTGCCGTCGCGCAGTTCTATTTTTCTGCCGGCGATTTTAAATAGCCTTGGATCATGAGTAGAAAAAACAAATGTTACACCTTCCATTTTGTTTAATGTTTGCATTATCTTGATAATTTGCATACCCGTCTCGGAGTCGAGATTGGCGGTCGGTTCGTCCGCAAAAACTATATCCGGACCGCTTACAAGTGCTCTGGCTATCGCTACTCTCTGGCGCTGTCCTCCGGAAAGTTCATCCGGTTTATGGGAAGCTATATCACTGATTCCGGTTTCTTTAAGTATCCTCTTCGTCCTTTCTTCCCTGTCTTCCTCTTCCCTACCTTTTAAGATAAGAGGGAGTTCTATATTCTCAAATGCAGTAAGAACGGGTATCAAATTAAAAGTCTGGAATATAAAGCCAATACGTGTTCTTCTTATATTTGTTGCCTCACTTTCCGAAAGGCTGCTAACATCTTTACCTTCAAAATCGATCTTTCCGGAAGTAGGCAAATCAAGAAGACCCATAAGATTCAACAGTGTCGTTTTCCCGCTGCCCGAAGGACCTGCAATAACTGCAAACTCGCCTTCTTCGAGTGTGAAAGAAACTCCTCTTACAGCATGGACTGTAGTTTTTCCCAGAGCGTAATCTTTTTTCACGTTTTCCATCTGTATAAGCATAAATCCTCCTTAGATATAATACCTGAATTCAAGTAAAACACTGTTATAATAAGGAACAAAATCGAATTCTCTTCCCTTTAATATTCTGATATAATTTAAAGCAATATGAGTGTTATCAAAATAAGCAGAAGATAAAGTTATCCCTAAAAGTCCGCTCTTCCACTCAGGGTTAATCAAAGAAAATAAACCTATCCCGCTTATCTCGTATTTTGTCCACTGGATAAGCCCATATATGTAATGCCTTCCTGTATAGCCCCAGTTCAGAAAATTGATAAGAGTATTTGTTTCCGAGGCATCATATTCATCGGTTGATAAGCCCCTCCCGTTATAAAAGTACTCGCCCTGCATATATAAATTACTCCCAACAGTTTTATTAAAACCAACAGTAGAGCTTAGAGTGAAATCTTCGGAATAATAATCCAATGAGTGATCGGAAAACAAAGTAAAACCTAGAAAAGAAAAACGCACTCCTATACCTGTATAAACGGCATCTTTACTAAAAACAATCGGAAAATGAGATTCAATACCCCACGAGAAAAAATTAAGTTTTATCCCTGCCTTAACGCTATCAATATCAGGTGTTTCACCGGGCAGAAAAACAATAAACTCCGGTGTCATATATGAAATATTATTATATCTTACACTAATAATATTTTTACCCGATTTTAAAAGTTCTTCATCAAACGGAGACATGGCCGACCTGGCATAGAAGAATGGAGAATAAAACATGCCATATCCCCAGAATAGGCTTTCTCTGCCTAAAGAGAATTCGTACCCACCAAGATTCAAACTTACAACTGCTCTATCTATAGAAAGATAAATGGTATCGATAGGAGAGAGAAACCCAGACCGGATGGAGAAATTAAGTGATGTATTATTGCTCTTTTCTTCTATATGAATTCGGTTTTCAAGATGATAAAATATATCCTCCTCCGTAAAAATTACTTCGCTTCCAAAAGAAGTTTTAAAAAAGCAAAAGAAAAGCAAGATCATCTGCTTAAATTTTCCGGTTTAAAAAGTGAAGGAGAAATACGGCCGAGGCTTTTGAACGAGAGAATTTTTACTTCAGTATAGCTCTTTGCGCTTAAAACATTAGACATTTTCATATAAGTCGCATAAGGATTTCCTTCAATAATTTTAATACTGTCCAAACTCATTTCCCTGAATAATCTACCGGACATAGTATAGTATTGTATGTGAGCGGGTATAAAATTGGATTTACGTACCTTCATGGTAATTCTTTTATAAGGAGCTTCCCTGCTCTTGCCCTTGATTTCAAGAATATAGTAATCCTCGGCCGAGTCTATGGAAGCAGCCTGGAAATTCTTTTCATAACTACTTTCCATCAAATCACTGTTTGAAAACTCACTGCCGAGAAATTTGTCTCTTGCTGAGAGTCGGATTGATTTTCCGATCTCAGGAGCATACATCCAGATATCATTCTCAATCAGAAGGAATTTCCTTCCCGCCTCACGGGAAGGTTCAAGAATTTCAAGATATGTAGCTTTTTTCCTCTCGGTAACAACTCTCATTTTATAAGTTATCTCCCTGTTCTCGGAGAGATAGTTGCGCATTTGAATGAGAGACTCCGATTTCTTTGGAGCTCTGACCGTATCAACCTTGTTAAGTAATTCATCGGCAGTCAAAGAAAATAATAGAATAATTACATTAAACATGTTTCCATATATATAATAAAAAATAAACTCCCTTTGTCAAGAATAAAATAAATCCACAGAGACACAAACCACCAGGTCATTAGCTATTAGCGTTTTGCCTTTCGCCCTAACGCCTCTCTCAAACCCCAATTTTTGAAAAATATCACAAAGTAAATGGAATTTATAAACTTCTTCTTTTGTTTTCCTGCCAATAGCCAAAAGCGAAGAGCTAAAATCTCACTTAAAACAAACAGTGCAAACTCTTTCTAAAAGCTTCTTACCAACTAAAACCTAAGACCTAATACCTCTTAACCCCCTGGATAGCCAACCGTTTGCGCAAGAATAATCTTCTGGTCTTCTCTAAGTCTCATAACCTTATAAAGCTTATCCCTGTCAAACCAACCCCTGACTACAGTGCCAAAACCCTCTGAAGCACAGTAAAGATATACATTCTGAGATATAAAACCCGTATCAGCAGCAGAATAAAAATCCTTACTCTCCTTTGGAGTATTACCCATTCTCGAATAATCTGCAACAAAAATCAGATTAACAGGAGCATCTTTCACAAAATCCTGCTCTCCGGTAGCACCGCGGATATCCTCATCGAGTATCTTAATCAATACATTCTCATTCGCATCGTATAAGAACAGGCCATCTTCTTTCGCTACATATATATCTATTTCTTGTTTATTCATAGCAGAAGGGGCCGTTCTTTTTCCCTCCTCCGGGCGATTCACGCCAAAAGCAGCCCATAGCAAATTAGATAGCTCCTGGACAGAAAGTTCCTTAGTACTGAAAGATCGCATTGTTCTCCTATTCTTCAATACCTCCATAAGAGGTTTTCCTCCTTTCATCTGGGGTGAGGGAAGTTTTATTTCTTTTAATCCTTCGGCAAAACAAAACAACGGAGAAATAAAAACCAACAACAAAACAAAACTCCAGACATACTTAATTTGATACATCCTATCCTCCTTTTTTTAAATCTCTTAAATCATTGAAACCAAAAATTAAAATATACTATCATCTGTCTTATCATCAGAGTGAAACCTTTACTATTTTTATATATTCCTTTTCTTTATCCATAATTGCAAAGAAACAGTTATTCTTATCCCAACCTAACAAATCGGTGGAGGTCGCCTCCATTTCACCGCTATCCCAGACTGTGTTCCCTTTCTCGTCAACTATAAATCCTTTATATAGATATCTCATTTTGCTTGGTCTCCCCGTAGAATAGTATTCAAGGTTTTCTTGCCTCCTCGTCACTACAGCACATTTACCATAATTCGACACTGAAATACCCAAAATACGCGAGGGGAAGTCTTTCTCATAGATGATCTTTTTCTCCTCTATATCTATAAAGGAAAGACGTCTATCATCACGAGCGGCAAAAAATCTTTCATTTTCCGAAAAGAGAGATAACTCATTTCTCCACAACCCTGTACCCAAAGGAGGATTCATAATAAGTTTACCCTCTCTATTGAACAGGTAACCGGTTTTTGCGGCAAGGCCTTCGCCGGGCCCTCTTAATTTCTTTCCACTTTCTTTATCATACATGACACCTGCCATCGTGTAAGTCTGAGCGGCTATATAAGAGCCGTAAGGAGAAATGATTGCTGCTGAAATCAAGTAATTCTCTAACGATTTCTTCCATAAAAGATTCCAATTTGAATCCAGCAGTGCCACCCCCGGCTTAGAACTCTTACCGGGAAGATTTTTATAAAAGTGAGTGGCTTCTTCTTTAAAAGCAACTGCTATATAATTACAATCTCTGGCAAGATCCAAATGTTTAGTTAAGCATTGATGTAGCTCAGGAGGAAACACCATCCTCTTATTTCCGGAAGTATTAATAATCCACCATTTACCCAACCATATCCCCAGAATATTTCCATTTGGACAGATCTTTTTTATGTAGAAATCTTCAGGCATATAATGGCTTTCCCATAACTTTTCCTTTTTCCACAGTAATTCTCCTTTGTCATTATACAAGCTGAAACTCGGTTCAATCAGTTTTCCATACTCTCCCTCATACTTCTTTAGAATAATATCTTCTAATTTATCCCTACCAATTTCTTCAACCCTTCTCATGCTATCTATATCCTCTCGGGAAAAATAGAGATTCATCAGAGTAGAGTAAAAATCTTCCATTCGCACTACTTGCATTATTGCAATGTAATTTGCGCTCTCTGATATATGTATTTCACCTCCAGCGTAAAAGTTATATTTATCTCCACTTATGCTCTTAATTTGCTTCCCCTTTGAAGAAAAAACCTTTATTTCTTTATTAACATTTTTGAATACTCTTTCATCATCAAATCTTTCATGCTTGTATTCTCTTTTTATTGTAAAATCATCACTTTCTTTAAAGACTATAATCTTTGGATAATAAATGATATTTCCATTTTCTCTATAAGAATCAAAAACGACCTCATCGATTTTCTTATCAAAATTCTGTTCATAAAGTGTCTTGAAAGTAGGACCACCCAAGAGGCGGAACGAATAACTGCCAAGTCCCAAGACAACGAGAAATATTATACTAAACAAAAAATCTTTCGTCCGTTTTCTCATAATATGCCCTCTCATTTTTATTTTACCTTCTCAAATCTTAGTATTTTGTTATTACCGCTTACGGTGATTTTCTTGCCATCACTTAATCTTAGTGTTTTCTTCTCATCACTTCTTACGGTAATTTTACTTCCATCATCACTTACCCAGATGTATCTCGGATTGGGAATTTCATGAGACCATGCTTTAATGCCGTTAAATTGTATTAATTCGACCTTATTGTCATAAGTAATACCGATCAGTTTTGCTGATTCTGCAATACAGGCATTATGTACAGAAAATCCTCTTTTTAACTCGAATAATCTGATGCCTGTTTTTGTATCTAATAGATATGCTGTTCTTTCTTTGGTATCACAAACAATTGCATAATTTCCGGAAGAAGAGAAGTTGCCGGGAGAGGACATTAAATTGGAATATTTTCGGATGAGGTGTCCCTCTCTGTCGAGGAGATAAGTGATGCGTTTAATAAGACCATGCATACCTTCTTCGTCGCGACCCCAATTATGGCTTGCCGCGATTATGTATTCTCCTTCAGAGGAGATATACAAACGTCCAGCATTTGCTTCCTCGGTTTCAAATCTCCACAATTCCTCTCCTAAATTGTTAAATAGTATTACTCCGGTCCCACTGGAAAATATCTCTTTTTCTTCGTTATCCATAAGATTGGCAACAAGATAATTCCCGTCTTCAGAGAAAAATCCGGAATTTATACCTGTTTCCGGTCTTGCATATAAAAGTTCTACTTCCTTTACCTTGGTTCCTTTGCTATCATAGAAGGTCAATGTTTTACCAGAATGCTCAGCTACAGCTCCTTTATCGGAAACGTAATGAGTCGCTCCGCCACTCTCATATCCCATTGGGTATTCTTTTCCCCAGATCTCATTTCCATCTTTATCCAATAATACGAATTTCATCTTAGTTGGTTCATTCTCAGCTGAATCTTCAACAACTTTTGTCATTCCTGTATATTCTGCATTAGGAGAAATACGAAATCCTCCCTTCTCTATTTCAATTGTTTTATTAGAGTCAGCAGTATAGAACCATACAAAGTCATATTTTCTAAATTTTCTGTCATATATTACAAGGAGAGGATATTCTCCGTTTTTTCCAAACCAGACTTTAATAACCCCTTCCCCCAGATCAATCTCTTCGACCATTTCATATTCAAATATATTTCCATTATCCACATACTTTATCGTATCCGCAGGTTCGATTTCATCTGGTGTTTTTACCCTTGTTTCTCTCGATATAGCGCAAAACAGTATAGCTGGAATTAAGCCCAAAAACAAAAACGATTTTGCAAAAAACTTCATTACGTACCTCCTTTTTCAAAACTACAAATTGCAAACATTCGGCAACCGTAAAGAATAAATATAAAGATAAAAAAGTCAAGTAATTACGTTAAGAAGCTTAAAACATCGTGACGCTTAAAAAATTTTAAGAAAAAAATACTATATTCCTCAACAAATACAATGGAACATTGATTAAAATAAAACGTCTTAATCTTTAAAAAACACCTCTTGACTTATATTGAATATAACTTATGTTATCAGAAAAAATTCTGGAGGAAGTATATGATTTTTTTTGCTTTAATTTCAGCTTTTTCTTTTTTTTCGAAGGAAAAGCCCGTTGCAATAATTGCAAAACAGAAGGTTTTCGAGAATGATGTTCCTAATCATCTGACACTGGAGCAGTACCTTCAAAATAAGGTATTCTTTGAGTTGGCAAAAGAAAAAGGATACGACGACTCTGTAAAAGCGAGAATAGATGAAAACTTCGATCAAGAAATAATAAGAAGAACTATCAGTCCATTTATACAAAAAGCTTCAAAAACAACACTTTATGAATGTGCTCTCTATTATAAGAATTCCGGGAAGAAAGCAAGTGTTCAGATTATTCAAACCAACAATCTAAAAGATGCCATAAAAGCCTATCTTGAAGTACTTAAAGGTAAAGATTTTGGAGAGGTATCTCAAAAATACTCATTCCATCCTGCAATAAAAAATTCAAAGGGTATTATAGATCGTCCAATACAATGGTCTCTTGATCTGCCTCAGCCTCTAAAAAAATTATTCGATATGAAGAAGAACGAAATCTCATTACCTATAAAATACGAAGGAATGTGGCTTATCATTAAAATAATTAATATGGAAGATAAAAATGATAAAAATATTATTGACAGAAAAAAAATGACGGAGGAGATTAGCAGCCCGGATCTTCAAATAGCGGTCTCAAAAAATAAATCAGCTATTTATTCAAATAAAGTACAGCTTTTCATTCCTTGGTTAGCAAACGTCAAACCTAACTTAAAAAACATTTCTTCTTTGTGCAAAAAAATATCAAAGCACACAGACAAATCCACTTCGTCGGGCTTAGTATTCGAGGAAGAAGAATTGAACCTTATACTTGCAACAAGCACAATGGGAGAATACAAACTCGCGGATTTTTTACAAGCTGTCGGTAATACAGAAGAAATATTCGCCTTTTCCAACGAAACATCAACTATTGGATTTATAGAGGGACAAATCTTTAATCACCTCTTTAAGGCCACTTGCAAAAGATTAGGAACTCAAAGAGAATCTCTTCTTGCAGAAAATTATAAAAGAACAATCGAGAATGCTACTTTAGATTTCTTCAAAAGAAAAGAGATTTTGTCTATAATCAAAGAGACCGGAAATGACTTAATACATTTTTACCAAAACAATAAGGATAAATATAAAATTAATGAAAGAAGAAGAGTATATTTAATTGAAGTAAAGGAAAAAAGCGAAATAAGCGAAATAATTAATAGATTAAGCAAGGGAGAAAAATTCACATCACTTGCTTCGGAAAAATCTATAGGAAGGGGAAACAAAAAAACCGGAGATGTCGGATATATAGAAAAAACTCAATTGGAAAATATCGGACAAATCGCCTTCGAACTACAAAAAGGAGAAATCTCAGAACCTTTTGAAACAAAAATCGGCTGGGCAATAATAAAAGTAACCGATATAAAAAAGAGTTACCAACCCGATTATAAGGACGTAAAATCTTTAGTAAGAAACGACTATAAAGTAAATAAAGCGAAAGAAATCGGAGATAAAATATATCAACAAAACAAAGAAAAATATAGAGTAAGGATATTGAATTAAAAAATCAAATACTTTACAAAGGAGGTAATTTCAATGTCTAAAGGAAAAATTTTATACTTACTTTTACTTATAAGTCTTTTATTAGTAATCGGATGTAAAAAAGAAAAAGTATCCGAGGGGAAAGTAATAGCTAAAGTCGGGAAGACATCTTTAACTATGGAAGGTTTTTTAAAGCAGGTGCCAGCACAACTTTTGGTTCAAACAACTGCAGAAAACAGAAAGGCTTTACTTGAAAACTGGGTAGCCAATGAAATAATTTATGAAGACGCGCTAAAAAAAGGAATGGATAAAAAACCCGAGGTTCGGGAAAAAATAGAACAACTCAAAAAACAATTGTTGACAAGAGCGTATATACAAGAAATCCTAGAGGAAGTTCAGTTCGTTTCAGATCTAGAAGCCAGGGGTTACTTTGAAAAATACAAAGATGAATATAACTATCAAGTGGAAGTTTCACATATCTCGCTTAATTCTAAAAAACAGGCAGAAGAAGTGCGAGCTAAACTTAAAAACAGAGCAAGCTTTGTCAGCCTTGCAAAAGAATATTCAACAGATAATGAAACGTCCGCTCAAGGAGGATATCTCGGGTCATTCAGAAAGGGTGAACTAGCTTCCTATCCGCTTTTCGAAGAAGCTGCTTTAAAACTAAAAAAGCCAGGCGAAATTTCTGATGTAGTTCAAACGGAATTCAATTATGATATAATAAAACTACATTCAAGAAAAAAATCTCCTGTAGATTATGAAGATGTCGCTCAATCAATAATGATGAGATTAAGAACAGAAAAATTTCAGAAGCGATCCCAAGACCTTGTAGATTCATTAAAAGAAGTTTATCATAATGAGATATATCCTGAAGTTCTGGAAAAAGAAATGGGAATCCCTATGATGGCTCCCGCATTGCCTTCTTCTGAATAACGATGTTTTTGATTTTTTGTTTATTCCTTGCTTTTGATGAACTTGTCTGTATTGTAGACAGAGAAGCAATCACCAAAGAAGAAATCGGATACATCTCGTTATTTTATCCCGGAGTCGGCTATGAAGATATAATCGAAAAAGTTATAAATAATAAAATCATAGAATATCTTGCACAAGAGGAAACATTAACAGTTAGTAAAGAAGAAATCTCTCAAATGAAAGATGAAATAATTGCAAACAATTCGGGTGTTGCTTCGTTGCTCTCAAATGATTATGTAAATAAGCTCTATGATGAACAGTTACAAGCTCAAATCCTTACCAACAAGCTTATCAGCACAAAATTCAGGCAAAGACTTAGAGTTTCGCCAGCAGAGATACAGAAGTTTTACCGGAATCATAGAGATTCACTTATGATACCAGAACTTATTACATTAGAGAGATTACAAGTACCTGTATACCCATCTGACGACAATCCCACCCTAAAAGAAGCAAAAAAGATACTCTCCAAGTATAAAAAAGGAGCAGATTTTGCTTCCCTGGCAAAAAAATATTCAGATGATTTTGCTTCCATTCCTTACGGCGGAAGACTGGGAACATTTTCAGCAGAAGATATACCCCCTCATCTTGCAGGTGTACTGGATCTAAAAGAAGGAGAGGCAGAAATATTTGAGTCGCCAACCGGTTATCATATCATAAAATTAGATAGCAGAGAAGGTATAAATCTAAGTATATCGCAAATACAATTGGAGTTCAAGTTTAAAGAAGAAGATATTAAATCAGCCGAAAATAGAGCACTACAAATAAAGAGAGAATGGCTCAGTGAGGAGGATACAACGTTCTCATATAAAACAGAACTAATAGGACCATTACCCGTTCAGACAATAACTCCAGCACTTATAGCGCTAACTGATACAATGAAAATAGGACAGATTAGCGATCCTATTCTTGAAGGCGCCAATTTTCATCTTCTAAGATTAAAAGAGCGAGAAAAGAACAGAATTCCTGAATTTTCTGAGATAAAGGATAGATTAAGCAATGTCATTATGCAGCAAAAAATGATGAACATGATAGATGAATGGCTTGAAAAGGAAAAAAATCATATCTTCATCAAGAGGATTTAATTTAAATCGGCAAGTTGATAAAAACCCTCGCATTATCTTAAATGATAAATGATTGGAATTACTCTCGGCGACCCGGGGGGGGTAGGAATAGAGGTTACCCTTAAAGCTCTTTCTGATTACAAAGGCAAGTTTATTCTCTTTGGCAGTCGAAAAGCAATTAATTATTACTCTAATTCTTTAGGCCTTAAAATTCCAAAAACGACAGAGATATTTGATATTAAAGGCAATTTCAATATCGGAAAAATTAATAAGTCAAACGGCAAAATAGCATATAGATCTGTAAGAGAAGCTATAAAAGCGGCAAAACAAGGAATATGTAAAGCAATAGTAACAGCTCCTATAAACAAAAAATCTCTTCATCTAGCTGGTTATAAATATCCAGGACATACGGAAATCTTCGCAAAAGAATTTTCCTGCAAAAATTTTGCAATGATGATGGTTTCTTCTAAAATCAAAGTAATCCTTCTTACCACTCATATACCTTTTTTATCAATTGCCTCTATGATTTCAAAAGACCTGATAATAGAGAAAGTTCTCCTTGCGGATAAATATTTGCGTTTATATTGGAATCTTAAAAAACCATCATTTGGAATTTTGGGACTCAATCCTCATGCCGGTGATTCCGGTCTTTTTGGAAAAGAGGAAGAAAAAATAATAAAACCTGCAATAAAGGAACTACAAAAGAAAGGATTAATAGTCGACGGCCCTTTTCCTCCCGATACATACTGGACTTCACAGAAAAAGGATTGTACATTAGCTTTGTATCACGACCAGGGGTTGATTCCCTTCAAGATAAAAAGCTTTGGCAGGGGAGTAAATGTTACTCTGGGTCTGCCTGTCCCGCGGACTTCACCTGATCATGGAACGGCCTTCGATATAGCAGGCAAAGGTGTTGCAGATCCTAACAGTATGAAAGAAGCTATAAAAATAGCGTCACGAATGGCAAATGTTTGAACTACTTTTATTTATCTCCTACATCAATCTTTCCAACATACCTTTAGATATTCATTATCAGCAAGAACTTTCCAGGCATTCAACCATGTCCGAAGATTTCATTTTGTATAACTATTACTACCAAGACCAATTATTGTATTCGGAACCCGAAAGAAACTTTGAATCCTTAAGTGACTATACATTCAATAATAACTTTAGATTACTGCTTGCCGAGGAGATAAAAAAGAGTTCTAAACAAGCTTCAAAAGATAGATCAAGAGAAGGTATTATACCAGATATTGATCTTGACTTAAATATGCCCAGAGGCTTAACTAATATATTGGGAGAAGGAGGCCGCATCAGGGTAGAAGGCTCTCAATCAATTGACCTAGAGTTCAAAAAGGACAGATACACCTATGCTTCCCAAACATCGTCTCCTTCCATTCCTCAACTTATACTAGAGCAAAGACTTATAGCAAAAATTAACGGGACTATAGGTACAAAATTACATGTTGAAATAGACCACGATTCGGATTTACCCGAACAGGACAACAAGGTAAAATTCTGGTATGGCGGAGGGTCTTCTATGGATTCAGACATAGAAGATGATATAATACAGGAGCTACACCTCGGTGATCTTTCAGCCACCGGGGGAGAAAAAATGTTCGGAATTGCAACAAAAGGAAAGCTAGGCTCTACTTCATTTGACATAAAAGCCGGTAGATTAGAAACTCATGCTGAGGGTGGAGGGGGAAATTTAAATATAAAAACAAGGACGGAAACTCTCAACGAAAAAGATTACCGCAGAAACCAATACTTCTTTACAGGAGTGCCACACCCTTACTCAGTTACTATTAAAAGGTTCGGTCTTTTTATTAGTTCAACAACCGGAACCGTAAAACAGCATTATCTAATGGACTTTGACTCAAATATGGTAAAAGATTATCCTATACCGTTCAGAGAACTCGAACCTGAAGAAGAATATGAATTTAGAGAACTTATAATAGAAGGAAATAAAAGACTTCCATATTTCTATATTAAATATCCATATGACTTGAGAGGACATTATCTTGGAGTATATGTAATATATACCGATGAAACAGGAAAGGAAGACACTCTTGGGGACGTGTCAGGAGAAATTTACACACTCTACGAGCTAAAATCAGACAATCCAACATTCGGTACTCCTTCCTGGGATATGCAAATGAGAAATGTATATAAATATTCTTCCGTCGGAGAAACAACAACACCCCCGGAAGTATCAGTCGAAATCAAAAAAATTATTGTTGGGGGTAACAATAAATCTACGGACAGTACAGGCACTCTATATTCCGAAATTCTGGGCCTTACAAAGAACATAGATGGTAAGGTAAACACAAATCAGTTAATCTTGGAACACGGAGATATCGTATTTCCGGATTCATTCCCATTCTTAAATCCGGGGTTGGGTAAAGACACAGTTCCTATAATCTATACGAAAAAAGACCTCAGTGATCTGATAAATGATGAAGGAAGAAACTACGAAATTATAATCACAACAACTTCTTCTTCGCACACCGGAACATTTTCATTTGAAAGGATGACAGGTTTTATCATACAAGATTCGGAGAGAATAACAGCCGATGGAAAACTTCTTACAAAGGGCACTGATTATAAAATAAATTACCAAACCGGCGAGGTAACGTTTTTAGAAGATGCAGCAATTCCTCCAGATGCAGAGATAAAATACGAATACTTAAGCCAATCTTTCTTCTCATTTGATTCGCAATACAAAGCCAAACTCAACATAAGGTCAACCCCAATTAAAGATAGCAGGCTTGATCTCGACCTCGATTTTCTTTCACGTTCAGATAAAGGGGTCTTTCACCCTTCCGTAGGTAAAGAACCGTCTAACATCACAACGGGAAGAGTCGATTTTTCTTTAAATAAAGAACCGGCATTTCTAAATCAATTCTTCAGTCAACTACCTCTAGTTAGCGAAGACAGTAAATCAAGTATAAACATAAATGGGGCATATCAATTCTCACTACCAAATCCTTCTGTAGGCGGGAAAAGCTATCTGGATGATATGGAATCTGTCAACCTTTCATACGATTTAGAACTTCAGGAAAGGATATGGTATAGCAGCAGCCTGCCCGATAGCTCCGTCAACATCTACGACTTGGGCAAATTAGATTGGTTTAATGACAGAACCTACCCAAAAAGTCGAATATTTCCGGAATATTCCAATACCTCCTATGAAGAAAACAGAACAAATGTACTGGTAGCTTATTTCCAGCCAAACACTTCAATAGTCGACCCCAGAGATAGCTGGAATGGAATGATGAAAACTTTCGGGGGACAATATCAAAATTTCTCTCAAAAGAATTTTCTCGAAATATGGGTTAAAGGAGAAGAAGGAGAAATAATATTTGATATGGGAGACGCGATGAACGAAGATATTCCAAGAATAGGAAGAGCTCATGATGGTACCGATTCCATTATAGCACCTAATGGCATTAAAGATATGGAAGATAAAAATTTCGATAATCTCCTGCAAGACGGAGAAGATACAGGTCTCGACGGAGTTAGCATGGATGATGATAATTGGGCTTATCGATCAGATACCTTATACGACGACGGAACGGACGATTATTACGGAGAAAAAGGAACATTTACGGATTCCCTTAAACGACATAATAAAGAAGGAAACGGGCGATTGGATTCGGAAGATATAGACAGAGATTTCACACTCGACCAAGATGATCATTTCTTCAGATACAGAATTAATCTTGCTTCATCGCAATACCTGGCAAAAGAGGGTCTAAACGGCTGGAAAGTATATATAATACCTCTTAAAGATTCTTTGTCCTATGAGAAAATAGGAAATCCTCAACTTGAAAGTATTTTATTCACAAGAATCTGGTTCCGCGGCTTCGACAAAAACACAAGAATAACTATAGCAAAAATAGGAATAGTAGGAAACAAGTGGCAAGATAAAGGAATATATTACGTATTAAACGATTCACTAAACCCATCCGGCGGGACTTTTAAAATCGGACAAAGAAATACCCGTGAAGACAACAATTACACAGCTCCTGTCGAGCAGGAAAAAAGTACTGTAAATAATACGGATTTACAGGAACAATCCTTAGCTTTAATTATTGATTCCTTAGACGGAGGCAATTATTGTCTGGTCGAAAATTATCTTGAACTGCCCCTTCAGAACAGTGGACAGGGGTACGATTTACGTCTTTACGAAACACTTAATTTTTATGCAAAATATATTGGAAACACAATCGATTCCTCTCAAATATTCCTGCGATTCGTTACAGATTCTTCAAACTATTACCAGTTTACCACTACAATCACAGAAACTGACGATTGGGATACTTTAGATGTAGTACTTAGAAAATTCACAGATTTAAAAATCAATAATGATACCGTACGAGGCAATTATTCTCTCAAAGGTAGACCTTCCCTTAAGAACGTAGCATTTATTCAACTTGGAGTCATAAATCCAAGCACCCAAACCATGGTAGGCGAAGCCTGGTTCGATGATATAGTTTTGACAGGTGCAGACAACCGAAGAGGAAGCAATCTAAATCTCAACATATCTTCAAATGTTGGCGACCTTATAACCGGAATTTCTTACAGTGTAAACCAAACTTCCTCAAACTATAAAAGCTCTCTTGCAGACCTAAGACAGCTTGGAGATAGGGAAAATTTATCTCAGACCTTCAGCATAACTGCGGATGCAGGCAAATTTTTAAATAAGTTTGTCAACTGTCCTGTATCTTTTAACACTTCACAAAAGCTAGCGAAACCAACTTACAGAATAAATTCCGATGTACCTCTTCCGGAAGACGAAGCTGATTCTCTTACAGATAGAGAATTTTCTAGAAATATTACAGTAAGCATTTCAAAAAGATCAAAATCAAATAACTGGCTTTTAAAACACACTATAGATAACTTACAATTAGGAGGCTCGTACAGAGAAAACGAAAAATTCAATCCTTTTAAGAATACCGATACTACTACAAGCTCTTCAGCGTCCGCAAGTTACAGACTTCGAATTCCTACCGTCTCTCTGCCTGTTGTTGGAGGAAGTTCCTCTTCTATATTTCCTACAAACATTGAAGTAAAAACCAATTATGATTATAGCCTTAATAAACATTATAATTACGAAGATTCCACTTACAAAAAAGGAACTTCACCTTTGAAGAAAGATCTTACCAGCACCGGAAGAATCAACTATAAACCAATACGATGGATAGATATAGATTATTCAATATCAACAAAAAGAGACCTGAGGGGAAGAGAACCTTTCTCTGAAAACCGCTCTCTTGGCAACTTAGGACAAGACGCTTCACTAACAGAGAATATTAACGTAGTACATAGATCCGATTTTCTAGGTGTAAACAACTTAACTGTGACATATACAAATAACTTTAGTCAGAATCATAGCATTGAATATGCTAAATCTCTCGCAGATACTCTTGACGTACGTGGATGTAATCAAAAAAGAACCTTAAGAATAAACGATGATTTAAAAATAAATTCACTCCTTGGTAAAATTCCTGCTCTTAAAAACTTCTCAAAGAATATATCCTCTCTCAAACTTTCTGCAAATTATACAAAAGACGGCTCTTTTGCCTATTTAAATTCAAAACCGGGATATAAATTCAGATACGGAATAAAAACCGTACCTGAAATTAATCTTTTTGAAGATTTTAAAAATACCGATGGAGGTTATTTTAATAAGATCTATTCCGCATCTTCGGGATTTTCTTTTTCTAGAATCAGTGCAAAAATAAATGCAAGATATACCGAGAAAGTGCCCGATGAACTTCGGCTTAACAGTACATCACAAGCAAACAAAGAAGTTTCCTTCACTTTTCCCAGCGTTGATATTGACATACCCAATATTCAAAAATACCTTCCTTTTTTATCAAAATACGTTGATCGCACAAATCTATCTATATCAGTAGAAAAAGATTCATCCTACACTAAAGGACTTAACAAGGATTTTTCTTCTGGCAGTTCCTCTCTAACGCTGACACCAGGTTTCGACCTAAATCTAAAAAATGGTCTAACATTTAATATAGCTCCCTCATATAGCGTTAGAAAAGTTTACCCTGGGAATTCTTCAAAAACCAACCAAAAAAGAAAAAGTCTCTCGGTTAGAAGTTCATACAAATTAAACCCTACCAAAACCGGACTTCCATTGCCCCTGCTTGGGAGAATCAAATGGGATAGACCTATAACTCTTAATGCTACGTTCAAATATGAAAGCAAAATAACTTACAGTACCGATCTTAACGATGTTGTAACAAAATCTGAAGATACAAGATCTATAGATTTTAACTTTGGCGGCAATTATTCGTTTTCCGATATGGTATCCGGAGGAT
Source organism: uncultured bacterium (assembly GCA_964525555.1). Classification (GTDB taxonomy): domain Bacteria; phylum Hydrothermota; class UBA3072; order UBA3072; family UBA3072; genus JAFGHJ01. Next base: position 223,537 of record CAZGHN010000002.1, on the reverse strand, counting down.
TAGCTTTCAACTATAGAAATCGAATTAACAGAAGAGTAGGAAACCAAACTTCTACCAGTTACGGCGGAAGCTTTAACGTAATGCTAAAGTTCTAATTCTTAAATTTCTCTTTCTAGCTGTCTCTTTCTAACTGAGCCTCAACAATGTGAGGAGTGATAAATATAAGAACTTCCCTCTTTCTCTCTTCATTATAAGTATGTCCAAACAACAAGCCTATGAGAGGAATATCTTTAAGAAGTGGAATCCCGGTTCTTCTCTCGGTAACAGTCTTGGTGTAAAAACCTCCTATAACAAGAGTTTGCCCATTTTTCACTAGCGTTTCGGTTTCGGATCTTGTTTCGGTAACAACAGTGTTATCACTTCCCGGAACAACATCACTCATCTCTACACCGATTTCCATTGTAATATCGCCAGCTGCATTTATATGAGGAGTAACCTTTAATTCAATACCAGCCCTGTACCATCTCTGTACAGGCTGACCGTTGATATCCAGAGTGGTTACTGCAAATCTTTTTCCACCAAAAATTGTGGCTTCTTTATTATTCACTGTAGTTACTCTGGGATTTGATGTAATTTCAAGTTTTTGATCTTGTTCCATCGCTATAAGTGTTGCAGAAAGATCACCCCAGTTCTGAATTGTGGCGACATTAACAGTCACACCTGCAGTCGGAGGAGGAGGATTGACTAGTGTAACATCCCCGGTTGCATTCCACTGTGTGCTAGAAAGATTAGTCACTGCCCAGGAAATACCCAAATCTCTCGCAGCAGTTCTATCAATATCTATAATTTTAGAATTAATAGCAACCTGGAAAGTCTTTTTATCAAGCGCTTTTATTAAACTCTCCACAGCCTGTAATCTAGTAGGTATATCATTTACAATAATAGCGTTTGTGCGAACGTCAACCTCGACATTTCCACGCTTGGAAAGAAGAGCTTTTACCGCATTTCTTATCTCACCCGGCGTACTGAATTCAAGAACATAAATCTCTCTCTTGAGAGGTTTCGATAATTCAATATCTTCGCGTTCTTTAGCAAAAGTTTGGGGATTGCCAATTCTTATTACATTGTTTTCAATAATATAAGTATACCCCTTAGTTTTTAAAACTAAATCCATTGCTTTCTCCCATTCTACATCATCCAGTTGAACTGTTATAGAACCCTTAACTTCATCCCCAATTATTATATTCAAACCGCTAACTTGAGCTATTGATCTGAGTGTAGTTGCTAAATCAGCATTTTCCAATCTCATTGAAACTCTTTCCTGAGACGCAGCCCACGGGGATGTACCAATTTTTCTTTCAGCTTTTTCTTGAGTTGTGCGAACTTTTCCCTTAACACTCCAAGAAACAAAATCTCCGGCATTACTTGCCAATTTAAGCGAAATTGTATTCATTCCCGGATTAGAAATTTCATAACTAAAATTGCCCGAGCGCTGGACAACTATTCTGGTTAATGAAGCTGAAGAAATATAAGATAACGCTATACTTTCGACTCCGCCTCTATTAACATTCCACAAATTCCCTTCAAGAGCACTCTTTGTCTCAAGAAGATCAATAACTATCTTATTATCCATTGTAAAATCAGAACTACTAGCATAATCGCTCAGAGTAAAAATGATCTCTGTGTTATCATCAACACTCTTTACTTCAATATTTGTTAACTCGGTCTCTCCTTCAGTTTGTCCCATAATCAAAAGCGGGAGTAACAAAAACAATAAAAATATCCTTTTAAACATAAATTACCTCTCTTGTTTTTTTAAAGACAAAGTAACTTTCGTTTGCTCTCCAAATTTCCTAAGTAAAAAAGTAATAGAAGAATCTGTAATTTTTTGAACCTTACCACCAACAACCAGATCCCCTTCTTTAAGGACATACCCCCGATTACCTTCTTTTACTATTGCAAGATAAGTATTTTTTACCCATATTATTCCGGATAATGCAGCCAAATCAACGTTAACTTTCTTCTCCTCGTTCTCCGAACCGGTTAACAAAGGAGAAAAGGGATCGGCTTTTCCTCTGTCAGAATAAAACACCTTAACCCAGTTAAGAGCCTCGCCAACGTCTTCTAAAGAATCAAGCATAGAAGTATCAGCATCCTCTTCAGCTCCCTTGCTTTTATCTTCTGCGGAAACTACGAGATTGAAAATCTCGGCATTCCCAGTCGATGTTTCATCTTTTTCCGGAGAAAAAACCTTAACTGTTTTTGCCAAAATCTCATTAAAGATATTCCCCCCCTCTCCACTACACCCAGATAAGATTATAAAAGGTAAGAAAATCAAAATGCTTTTTAAGTACATTTTACCCTTCAACTTTTCCTCCTTTTGTCACATAAGTCAACAAATCAAAAGCGGCACTAATAACAAACTCTACCTCTTTTCCTTGTTGACCCTTACCCGGATTCAATTTTAAATTTTTAACATTTACAATTCTCTCCATATTATTCAACTCAGCCATAAATCTTCCGACATTGTGATAACTACCTTCAATCTCCATCTCAATTTTAATTTCATCATATTTTTCCCTAGAGGTTCTACCTAATGGTTTCAGATGTTTAATTTTAACCTCGTTCTTCGAGCCTCGTTTGGTTAAAGTAGTTAGCAATGAAGAAATACTTGCCTCAGTGGGCAACATTTTTTTAGCCTGATTCCATTTTGATGATACAATTTTAAGTTTTCTGGCTGCTTCTTTTTTTCTATTAACGACCGCCCTGGTCTTGCTCAATTTAGCTTCTAAATCCTTATATTCTTTCTGCTTTGAAGCTATTTTGGTCTTGTTGTCTTTAAATACGGTAAAGAAATAACCACAGCCAATTAAAAGAGCGAGGGCAAAAACGATTATGGACCCCTTCATTCCTTTCAATTTCCACCTCCAAGAGTAATATTCCCCGATAACTGGAAACCAATAACCGAATGTTCTTTTTCCTGGGTCGCTTTAATCTCATCTAACTTAACATCACTAAAATACGGAGAAGAGTTCAATTCATCCATAAAATTTGAAATCATATAATTTGAAAAAGTTCTTCCGTTTAACTTAAAACGTTGATTATTTTCTTCGAATAAAACAATCCACATATATTCGGGCCTGACTTTATTAATCTGATCCATTACGTGAAAATGCAGCGACCGTCCCTTATTTAAATCTTGAACCAGAGCTATCCATTCTTTTAGCTCTCTCTGGCGTTTTTCAAGATCTTCGACCATTTTCCTTTCCTTTTCAAGCTCTCGCAGTTCTTGCTGGGCTGAGGCTATATTTTTGTCAAGATCCCGAAGTACCTTTTGCTGTCCTAAATATACAATAAAACATCCGGCAACTACAGCTCCCAAAATTATAAAAGCTAATATCATATCGAACTTAGGTATTTTCAAAGTTGGCCGTTTAAGCTTAACTTCTCTTACCTTCTTTCGTTGATCCTCAGGTATAAGATTAACTCTTATCATTATTATATCCCCCTAAGAGCTAAACCTAGAGCAAGAGCAAGGATTGGCGCTTCTTTTTCTATTTGGACTTTAATTAAAGGAGATTCACTGTCATATTCAAATTTGATAAATGGATTTATAACCTCTGTATGACCTCCAAATCTCTCTTCCAAGAATTGCGGCAAACCAGAAATAAGACTCCCACCCCCACTGATCACAATTTCATTGAAATTCTCAAAACCCTCAGGAAGATAAGGTAGAATTCTCTCAATTGCAACTCCGAGATCATCCTGGAAACTTTCCATCGCATTTTGATACGCATATTGATCAACATCTTCTTTTTTCCCTGATTTTATTATGTCAATAGCTCTCTCTCCGTCTATACCTGCTTCTCGCTGCAAAGCCTGTATTAGATTATTTACCGAGGTAGATACTGAACGAGTAAAATGATTAACCGACCCGGAAATAAAACTCATTGTAGTCGATTGCGCTCCTATATCGAAAAGCCCTACTAATTTGTTCGGCTTTATGGTATAGTTGAATTCAAAAATATTCTGAAGAGAGAAAGCTGCAATGTCAAGAATAATCGGTTCAAGACCAAGTTCTCTAAAAAGGTTCATCCTTGATTCCACCGTATCTCGCTTTGCTCCGACAAGAAGAACTTCCATTGAATCTTCACCTGCATCCGGATTAGCAATTTCAAAATCTAAAGAGATATCTTCTATATCATAGGGAATATACTGTTCTGCTTCCCACTTTATTTGTTCTCTGGCTTCAGTCTCATTCATCTTGGGCATTTTGATTTTCTTTACTATAATATCTCTTCCGGAAATACAACTAACCACCTGCTTATTATCGACCTCTAACGTTTCGAGATTTTCTCTTATTGCATCAATAACAGTTTCTCGATCCATCATTTCACCGTCAACAATAGCATGAGAGGGTAAAGCAGTAATATTACATTTGGTCATTACTGGTTTTTTTGCACTCCCTTCAACCACCACCGTCTTTACCGAATTACTACCAATATCCATAGCTAGTACCGAACTCTTCCTGAACATAAACACCTCTCTTATTTGGTATTTAGGTAATTATAAGTTATAATGATGTGTTTGTCAAGTCCATTAAAACATCTTACAACTTTGCAAACCAAAAACTTCGGAGGAAAAACAATCATATTTCTCCTCTAAAATTCCACTGGGGTGAGGAATACTTTAATAGTAATTTCTCATTTAGTGGATTTATTTTATATTTCTCAAAAGGTACATTAAAGACTCTCTTAAAAGCTTCAGTTACAAAATTTTTAAAACTTTCTAACTCAATCTCTCCACCCACAGCCATCTCTATAGTTGCTATGCCAGTCCCAACAGGAAATTCGCTAGAATTCTTCAATATAATTGTCCCTTGCTGAAGAACAATGTCTTTAAATCTATATTGTGCACTTCCTATAATTTTTTTATTTTCCCAGCATAAATCGGCAAGAGATATTGAAGAAAAACACATTTCTTCACGATTCCCTTTTTTATTCTTAGGCACCCCTCTTTTTGATTCAGTTTCAACTCCTAAAAGTTCAAAAGCGCTTTTGAAACCGACTGAAATCTTCCCATAAGAATTAACTATGTTTCCTCCTATTAAAGGATTGCTGCGATGGAAAACCAGAGAATAGGTACAATCAAAACAGTGGATAACAGCCCTTCCGCCAGTTCTTCTCCTAACCCACATAAGTCCTTTTTTCTCAAGTTCCTTCAGCCAATCTCCTACAGTCTGATGGTATCCCAGCGAGACAGAAACTGGCGAAAAATTAAAAAATCTTAAGAATACAGTATCTTTACTATCAATACAACCCATTAAAGATTCATCATAAGCCATATTGAAATAAGGATCTTTAAAACCGGTATCTATCAAATACCACATTATATGTATAATAATAATGGTTGTAATATTTTTCGCAACAGTGTAATCATTGAAATTAAAAACACTAAACATCAATGCAAAATTTAAATATAAAAATGCAAAAATACAAATCAAAATTTAAAAATAAACAAAAAAGTACATAAATCTAAAAGATTAAAAACTTTTTGCATTTTAATATGCCATTATGATTTTTAGATTTTAATTCTTGATTTTACTACGGAACCTTTTTGGGTTTTTTTCGTCTTAATTAATAAAGAACATAACAACCTCCTTATTAAAAGAATGCCCTCTCCCCTCTGAGGGCATTCTTCTATAGAAATAGGGTTGACAAATTAAAAATAATGCATATAATATTCACTGATAATCGTGTAAAAAATCTTAAAATTGGAGGAAGATAATGGGCACGAAAGATATAAAAAATTATGATCCTCTCGATAGGATTTTTAACCTCAGGGAAGACTTCGATGACATAGTTAAAGATTTTTTTGCGGGATTTTCAAATTTAAACGCAAATAGAGGGGTTTATCCTCTTCTGGATATAAAAGAAGATAAGGTAAAATATACCATAGACGTTGAGGTGCCGGGTATTAACAAAGACGACTTGAAAATCTCGATTAAGAAAGATAATCTTGTCATACAAGGAGAAAAAAAAGAAGAAAAGAAAAAAGAAGAAGAATCATACCTACGTGTAGAACGTTCTTATGGCAACTTCATGAGATCAGTAAAATTGCCAACAGAGGTAAATCAGTCACAAATAGCAGCCAAATATAATAACGGCGTTTTAAAAATTATTCTGCCAAAAATAAAAAAAGAAAAAATTAAAGAAGTCGAAGTTAAAATAACTTAAAAGATAGAAAGTAGCGTTTAGAATAAATTTAATCCTACCTCAATAAATACAAAAAGTAGGGTAAAAACGTAAAGGAGGATTTTTGAACAAAAAACTAATTATATATGGGGCTTCCTTTGTTGCCGTAGTTGCAATCGTGGGCTTCTTCGCCGGTATAATAACAGCTGCAAGTTTTTCTCTTACGGCGGCGCAAAAAAATACGGACCAGGAAAGTTACGGCTCGGCAGAAAAATTTTCTTTTGCATCGATAGTGGACAAAACTTCTCATGCCGTAGTTTCAATTGAAGGTCAAAGAAAAGTTGTCTTTCGATCTCCATATAACGATTTCTTCGACGACCCGTTTTTTAGAAAATTTTTTGGAGAAGCTCCAAGAAGGAATCTGGAACAAGAACAGAAATGGCTGGGGTCAGGTTTTATTGTTGAATACAAAGGTAAAGATTATATACTTACAAACAATCATGTAGTAGGAGAAGCTGAACAACTAACAATCTCTCTGTCTGACAATAGAAAGTTCAGCGGAAACGACATCGAAATTATTGGGAGAGATCCGGAAACCGAGGTTGCTGTTATAAGAATTAAAAAGGGAGGAGACCTCCCCGATATAATTCCGGGAAGTGTTGAAGACTTAAAGGTGGGAGATTGGGTAATTGCCATCGGCAATCCCTTTGGTCTGTTTGGGACAGTGACTGCAGGAGTGATCTCAGCAAAAGGAAGATCGGAAGTCTCTCTTAGCAATAACATCTATGCTGATTTCATTCAAACAGACGCAGCTATAAATCAGGGAAACTCCGGAGGGCCTTTGATTAACACTCAAGGAAAAGTAGTAGGAGTAAACACGATGATTGTCTCTCCGTCCGGAGGAAACATTGGTATCGGTTTTGCTGTACCCATTGATATAGCCATGGATGTACTGGAATCTCTGATCGAAAAAGGAACCGTAGAAAGGGGGTATTTAGGTATTATACCCGAAAACTTAAGCCCAAACATAAAAAAAGCTCTAAACTATCCACATAAAACTGGCGTTTATGTTAAACGGGTCGAAGAAAAAACGCCAGCAGACGAAGCAGGTATTCTTGAAGGCGATATAATTTTGAAAGTCGATAATCGAAAAATTGAGAATGTTAATATTCTAAGAAAAATGGTGGCCTCCAAGAATCCCAATGAAAAAGTACAAATCACGGTCTGGAGAAATGGAAAAGAGAAAAACTTGAGGGTCAAGCTCGCGAAAAGACCGTCTGAGGAAAATTCTAGTATCATGACCGGAGAAGAGTGGTTGGGTATGCAACTGCTTTCCGTTTCCTCAAAAGAAGCAAAAAAAATCTGGGGAGATAAGGAAGTAAGCGGTGTATTTGTAAATAAGATTAAGGAAAATAGCCCGGCAGAAAAATTCGGAGTAAGAGAAGGCTCTCTAGTAACACTCGTACAAGCTAAAAACCAATCTATAAAAATAAAGAATTTAGAAGATTTAAAAAAAGCAAAAAAAGAATTCGAGCCTCCGTTAGTATTGCTTACACACCTACCAGACGGATCAATAAAAGTTATAAGCATAGAGGGGAGTTAAAAAAATAAAAAAAGTTAGAGGTTCTCTACCTGTATACTTACAGGAGATTCAAAAATACGAGCTCCTCACTCCCGAAGAGGAAAAGGAATTGGGGAGAAGAGCCCGTTTGGGAGACCAAGCAGCCAAAAGAAAATTAGTGGAATCTAATTTACGCTTTGTGGTTTCTGTGGCTAAAGCCTACAGAAATATGGGGACACCCTTTACAGATCTAATTAATGAAGGTAATGTAGGTTTGATAAAGGCTGCTGAACGCTTCGATGAACGAAGAGGTGTAAGATTCCTTTCTTACGCTGTCTGGTGGGTCAAACAGGCTATAATGAAAGCTGTGACAGAACATATAAAATCCTACCGTCTACCAATGAGCAGAGCCGGAAAAATGCTCAAAGTAAAAAAAACAAAAGAAAGAGTGACAAGAGAAATAGGGAGAGAGCCTTCTATAGAGGAAATTGCAGAAGAGCTGCATACAGACGTAGAAAAAATAGAAGAATCAATCAAAGTTGCAAAACATGATATATCTCTTGATGATACCATAAAAAACACTGATGATCTTGAGTATCTCGATGTTATCTCTGAAGATGTCGTAACACCCGAAGAAGAATACTATAGAAATAAATTCATCGAAGACATAAGATACAGCCTTGACAGGCTTAAACCAAGGGATAAAAAAATAATCATTTATTACTTTGGCATGGAAGGGAAAAGACCACATACATTAGAAGAAATCGGAAGAATATTGGGTGTTTCAAGGGAAAGAGTTCGACAACTAAGAAACAGAGCCTTAAAACAACTGAGAGAGAATACCCCATTAGATGAAGAATTCATTCCTTAAAATCATATTAGTTCCTCATGGCAAAGGAAAATTCAGATGGGTTAAAATTCCTTTTCTTATTATAATACCTATAGTATTGATTTCCATTCTTGGAGGATTCTTTTTCTTTAATAATCTTCAGAATTTCGTTACCGTTTCTTCCCTCACTTTTCTGGAATCAGACAATCAAAAACTCAAAGAAAAAATTCATCGACTCAGGGAACAAGCTATGGAATTCGAAGGAGAAATTGACTCGCTTCTAAAAGAGCAATATAGAACTTTTAAAGAACACAACATAATGGAAGATATTCCAGAACAACCTTTCTATTATTCTCCCGAAAGTCTTCTGGTAATATCAGAATGGATTGATTCTGTTTTCGAAGTTACTTCAAAAATGAATTATACTTTTTTGGCTTCTATACCTTCCGTAATGCCGGCAAAAGGGCATATAATCAGACGATTCGGAGAACAAATTGATCCTTATACTGGCAAAAAAAAATTACATAGAGGTATAAGCATATTAACATCGCTAAACAGTCCCGTAGTTTCAACAGGAGACGGTATTGTAAAACAGGTCGGCAACGATAAAGGTAAGGGACTCTATATTGAAATTGTCCACTCTTGTGGAATCATAAGCTCTTATTCCCACCTGTTAAATTCTACGGTCAAGGTAGGAGAAAGCGTAAAAAGAGGCTCAATAATAGGTCACGTTGGACAATCGGGAAGAGCTCCATATCCATATCTTTATTATGAAATAAAAAAGGACAATGTTAACTTAGACCCTGAAAATTTAATTCTCGGAGGAATTTGATTGGGCGTTATTTCGGAACTAAAAAAGGGAAACATCCCTCCCTCAGTGAAAAAAATTGCAGACTCAGAAAAAGTCAAAACAGATATTCTATGCAATGGAATACTTGATAGAACAATTGTAATTACCAAAAACTTAAAAAGGAAAAAAGTAAAACCAACAGGGATAGGGTATCCTTTGACAACAAAAGTCAATGCGAATGTCGGAACTTCAACCGATAGGCAGGATATCGCTTTTGAAATAAAAAAAGCAATTATAGCAGAGAAAGCAGGTGCAGATACCATCATGGATCTTTCAACCGGCGGAGATATTAAAAAAATCAGAAAAGGAATCTTAAAAAACATAAATATACCGCTTGGAACCGTGCCCATATACCAGGCTGCAATAATGGCTATCGAATCAAAAGGTGGTATAATTCACATGACAGTTGATGAAATTTTCAAAGCGATTGAAGAACAGGCAGAAGACGGAGTAGATTTTTTGACTCTTCATTGCGGAGTAACTTTAGCAACATTCGAGAGATTAAAGAATGAAGGCAGAATAATGGATGTTGTTTCAAGAGGAGGAACTCTACTGTTAACCTGGATGCTATACAATGAGAAGGACAATCCCCTTTACACCAACTATGAAAGAATTCTCGACATTGCGTCTAAATATGATATAACCCTTTCTTTAGGGGATGGGTTTAGACCCGGAGCCATACAAGATGCTTCCGATAGAGCCCAATTCCACGAATTAAGTATTCTTGGAGAACTAACAAGGAGGGCTCAAGAAAGGGATGTTCAAGTCATGATAGAGGGTCCAGGACACATTCCAATAAATGAAATCGAGATGAACGTAAAAATGGAGAAGAAAATTTGTCATGGCGCCCCCTTCTATGTTTTAGGTCCAATAGTAACCGATGTTGCTCCTGGTTACGATCATATTGTATCGGCAATTGGAGGAGCCGTGGCAGCGTCCTACGGTGCAGATTTTCTTTGCTATGTAACCGCTTCTGAACATCTTGGAATACCTGACCTTCATGATGTTGAGGAGGGAGTCATTACTGCGCGAATCGCTGCTCATGCCGGGGATATTGCGAAAAGTATTCCGGGCGCTAAAGAATGGGACAGGAAAATATCCCTGGCAAGAAAAAATATGGATTGGGAAAAGCAATTTAAACTGGTTATAGACCCAAAAAAGGCAAAAGAAACAAGAAAAAAACTGAGACCTAAAAATAAAGAAGTCTGCTCGATGTGCGGCGAATTTTGTTCTATAAAACTCTTAAAAGAGGCCTTGAAGAAAAACCAATAATTTAGGAAGATTAGGAGTAAATCACTTAATATGTATAGACGTACCATAATTTTAATTCTCTTACCAGTAATATCCCTTTTTGCACTACAAAGTCAGCTTTATACGATGGAACCTTTAATAGTTACCGCAAGCAAAATACCAACAACGTTCCTGGGGACAAATCGAAACATCCTAACAATAGAAAAGGAAGAAATAAAAAATAGTCCTGCAAACTCTGTAGCCGATCTATTGAAATACATTACAGTAGTGAACTTAAATCAAAGGGGACCTGAGGGTGTCCAATCAGATGTTTCAGTTGGAGGAGGAACATTCGAACAAACATTAATTCTTATAGATGGAATAAGAGTAAATGACCCCCAAACAGCACATCACAACCTGAATCTTCCAATTCAAACCGAAGACATTGAGCGAATAGAAATATTAAAGGGACCTGGAGCAAGACTCTACGGAGCAGGAGCTATTGCTGGTGTTATAAATATAATAACAAAAAAAGCAGAAACTAAGGATCTTAAAATAAAAGCAATGGGGGGAGATTATAAACTGCTTGAAGGAAATCTGTCCTTTTCTCAACCACTCGGTATCTCGTATAATTACATTTCTATTTCCGGAAAGCGTTCCGACGGGTACCGTCATAATACAGATTTCGATATATGGAACGTTTTCTTCAAATCCTCCGCCAGATACATAAAAACCAAAGGAGATATCTCTCTTGGCTATAATGACAAAGATTTCGGAGCCAGCTATTTCTACTCAGACGTATATCCAAACCAGCGGGAACATACTAAAACCGCCTTCTTAAACTTAGGGTTTGGTTTCGAAAAAATTAACACGAAGATTTTTTGGAGACGACATAAAGATGACTTTATCTTGGATTACGAAAATCCGGGCTTTTACAGAAACTATCATACAACTTATGTCTATGGAGTAACTTTTCAATCGGATATCTCATCTGCAGCAGGTGTTACAGCTGTCGGTTTAGAATTTGGCGAAGATAAAATAAGAAGTACAAACCTTGGAAACCATTCACGTACGAATTCAAGCTTCTTTCTAGAACATAAACTTCCAACAGTAAAAAACGTATGCATTGTTTTTGGTTCATCTCTATTTTACTATTCCGATTGGGATTGGTATTTTTGTCCCGGAGCAGATATAGGGTTAAAAATAAACAACCAAACTTATCTATACGCTTCAACAGAAAGTGCTTTTCGTATTCCATCATACACAGAATTATACCTCGTTAGCCCCGCAAATATAGGGAACTCTTCCCTGCAACCGGAAAGCGCATTGTCTTTTGAAACGGGTATTAAAAAAGTACAAGGTAGCATACTTGTAAATATCAATGCATTTATTAGAAAAGAAAAAAACATAATAGATTGGGTAAGAGCAACGCCGTCCGATCCCTGGACGGCAACAAATGCAGGAGAAATTACTATAAAAGGTGTGGACTTCAACATTACCTACAAACCAATCGTCCGCATGTACAAAAAATTCCCTATACCAAGTATAAATCTTGGATATACTTTTTTAAAGCTGAACAAAGCTGAAAGTCCTCTTCAATCAAAATATCTTCTTAATCATCCTGAACATACCTTTACCTTTAGCGCAGATTATGACTTAACCAGTAGCCTAAAACAAATCTGGAAAGGGCGCTACGAAGTCCTTCCCGATTCAGAGAATCACTTTATCCTTGACACCAGTATATCCTTTGAACTCAAAAATGCTGAGTTTTTTATAGACATAACAAATCTTTTAAACACCGAGTATACTAAAGTACAGTGGATTCCAATGCCGGGTAGATGGGCAAAAGCGGGAATCCGGGTTGATATTTAAAAAAACATAATTCTCACACGGAGCCACAGAGGACACAGAGATTTTTTTGTTTATTTTAACTACTAACTGCTCTCTACTCACTACTCTTTAAACTTCACACTAAGACACAGAGATACAAAGCCCCACCACACCCAATTTATTTTATATATTTAAAAATAATATTTCCCAATAACCCCGAAAAACAAAAACGACAGAAACAACAAAAGAAAAAAACCTTGACAATTTTAAGGTATCTATTATAATTATTTCTGCAATCCGAAATACTTCTGCGATATACGTGAAGTAGCAAGACGTTGTTAGGCAACGAGTTAATGTATATAATACAAGTTGTACGTATAGTAAACGGTTCTTTGGTAGTTTAGCAGGCTTCAGTGGTTGGTTATCAGGATATGTTTGAATTAATAACTCTAAAAAGGAGGTGGAAATGAGGAAATTTATTTTACTGGTTTTAATTTTTCCTTGTGTTATTTTTGCTCAGGGCCGTGCTGCCGGTTCGAGTCCTCAGTCTGAGACAGCTACACTGACTTTTATTATCCCTGCGGCAGTAGGCATATATGTGAGCAATAATGCTGAGTGGAACTTTAACAACATAACGATTAATCTTAGTAATCCTAGTTTCCCTCCTGCTAGTTATCCGGAAGTATATTACCCGACAACGCCAATATCATCTCCTTACCAGCAGCTTGAATATCTGGTAGCCGGGTCTCCAGCTGGGGGTGTTGATTGGGCTGTTACCGTATCTGGAGATGCAGATCCGGGAAGCGGTATACTTCTTTCGGATATAGAGCATAGTCCTGCAGGAATGGGTACCTGGGATGCGTTTAATACAGCAGCTTCACCCGATACTCTCGCGAGCGGAAACGGTAATACTGCAGGATGGCAGTCCTTTAATCAAGATTATAGAGTGACTTTAGATGGTGACGAAGAACAGACTGGCGGTGTGAGCTGTATCTTAACTTATACTATTCAGACTGATTAACCGATAACTATTTCCACTAAGGAGTTTGCTAACATAACAAAAAGGTCGTCTACAAACGCCCTTTTTGTTTTTTCATAGTAATAACAAATCTTTTAAATAACGACTACAAACAAGCCCAGTGGATACCCATGCCCGGCAGATGAGCAAAAGCTGGAATCCGGGTTGTCATTTAAAAAACTTATCCACAGAGCACACAACACCACCGGCTGTTAGCTGTTCGCGTTTTGCTTTTTGCATTAATCATACCTCACACAACACCATAATTTTAAGATTTACTACAAGTAATACAAAATTTTTTTAGCCAACAGCCAAAAGCGAAAATCCAATGGCGTGACGGTGTAGGGAATGGTGTGGCGATATTTTCCCTTCTTGACTTTAAATTCATCTTTCGTATTCTTAAAAAAATGAAAATTGTTGAATGTATTCCCAACATCTCCGAAGGAAAAGATATCGAAAAAATAAATGCCATAGCAGAAGAGGCAAAAGGCACTCCCGGAGCCTACCTTCTTGATATATACACAGGGACCTCAACAAATAGAACTGTGCTTACTTTAGCCGGAGAACCTGAATCTATTGAAAAAGCAGTTTATAGAATATTCAAAAAAGCTTTAGAACTGATCGACATGAGAAAACACAAAGGCGTTCATCCACGTTTAGGAGCAATTGATGTGTGTCCTTTTATTCCCGTGCATAATGTTACAATGGTAGAATGTATAAATATCACAAAAAACATAGGCGAAAAAATTGCAAAAGAATTTAAAATTCCTGTTTACCTTTATGAAGAATCGGCAACAAACGTAAAGAGAAAAGATTTGTTCAATATTCGCAAAGGAGAATATGAAGGACTAAAAGAAAAATTAGAAAACCCCGAATGGAAACCGGACTATGGAGAAGCAAAATTCAACGAAAAATCGGGCGCAAGCATTATAGGCGCACGAGATTTTCTCATTGCTTTTAATATAAATCTTAACTCAAAAGATAAAAATATAGCAAATATGATTGCAAAAAAAATCAGAGAATCTGGAACAGAAAAGACTAACGATAGAGGCAAAACAGTCAAAATTCCAGGTGCTTTGAAAGAGGTAAAAGCAATTGGCTGGTATATAGAAGAATTAAATTGTGCCCAGGTTTCCACAAATCTAACAAACTTCAGAAAAACTCCCCTTCACATACTCTTCGAAGAAATTAAAAAAGAGGCAAAAATTCTTGGAATAGAAGTCACAGGCAGTGAATTAGTTGGGTTAATACCTGAGGAAGCTATACTGGCCGCCGGAAAGTTTTATATAACAAAGGAAGATCCAAGAGGAAAAAATTTAAAGAAGAAAATAATTGATGCGGCTATTTCTCATCTCGGACTTTCTGGAAAGTCCATTTTCAAGCCAGAAGAAAAAATCCTTGAATATAAAATAAAAAAGGAGCTATTATGAATATTTTATTATCTGATTTTTTAGAAAGACTATCTTCAGATGCACCTACACCGGGTGGAGGTTCCGTGGCTGCACTCCTCGGAGCAATATCTTGCTCTCTCGTTTCCATGGTAGGGAACTTAACTTACGGGAAGAAAAAATACGAAGAATATTGGGAACAATCTAAAAAGATTTTAGATGATGCAAAAACGCTTAATGAAGATTTCCTATCTCTTTTCTATGAAGATATGGAAGTATTTACAAAGCTTATGGCAACTTTCGGTCTGCCCAGAGGAACAGAAGAAGAAAAACAAAAAAGGTACGAAGCGATAGAAAACGCAACACAAAAAGCTATAGAAGTTCCTATAAAAGTAATGGAAAAAAGCCAGAGGGCTGCCGAATTAGCCCTTGAAATGACGAAAATCGGAAACCTGAACGCAATTAGCGACGCAGGGATAGCAGGAGAATTGGCTCTCTCAGCCTGCAGAAGTGCATCCTACAATGTACTTATAAATTTGAATTTCTTAAAAGGCGAAGAATATGCCAAAAATACTAAAACAAAGTATAAAAAGCTCTTAAAAGAAGTAAAAACCATTCAAGATGAAATTGCTTCAATAGTTATAAAGAAAATAAAAAGTAAATAATCAAGGGTTGAATTTTTTGAAAATTTTCATATAATTATAAAATACAGTAGGGTCGTTAGCTCAATCGGCAGAGCACCGGCCTTTTAAGCCGGGGGTCGAAGGTTCGATTCCTTCACGACCCAGAGTATAATAAATTTTATTCGTTTGGAGGGTAGGATAAATTTGCTTGATTATTTAGATGACAAAAATGCCTTTATTGAAGAATTATCCTTAATAGGAAAAGACAAAGGGGAATTCGTAGTTAAGGAAGGCGAACCTGGCGATAATATGTTTGTTATAGTTGAAGGCAAAGTAAAAGTTCTTCTAAAACGAGGGAAAAAAGAAATCGTCCTCGCCACTCTTGGAAAAGGTAACTTTTTCGGTGAAATGGGACTTTTCGGAAGGAAAGCCCGCAGTGCTTCAGTACAAGCACTAACAAATTTAAAACTGTTAAAAGTAACACGAGCAGATATTGATAGAATGAGCGAATCCAATCCTAAATTGTTAAGTGAATTCACTATAGGCTTATGCACAGAGCTATGCAAAAGAGTATCTCGTACAAGTACCTCATTAGAATCTTATTATCATATAAATAGAGCAATTCTACGAAACCCTAAATTTAGAAATTTTTTACAAAAAATATGGAATGAAAAGGAGGAATAAATGTCGTTAACATTACTCTTATTAGTAGGTTTTTCGTCTTTTAATTCGGGCAGCGGAACTTTCAATCTTTATTCGGCAAGAACACTTCCATTTGCAACCTTAAATTTCAATTCAAGCCTCCGCGGTGGAATACAAGAATTCGGAGCATACAAACACATCGCTGCCAATTCAAGATTCGGATTTACTTACGGTATTATAGATTACCTCGAAATATATATGGGAACAACAATATATGGAAAATATGCTTACGATAATACTTTTTTTAGTCCCGACAACGTGGATAATGAATTTGGATGGGAAAACCTATACGGTGGGTTGAAATTCTATATACCTATTACCGGATCCAGAGATGAAGCAGACCAATCCTTTAAATGGTTAGTTGGAGGCCACCTGGGAACCGCATTTAATCCTTTTGGCCCATCTAATAAAACCGAAATCATTGGGATGCCACACTTTTTCTATCCTTCTGTGAAGTATAGTCCAGACATAGCATTCGATTTCTTAACCGACTTTGAAATCTACCCACTTCTCGCTCATATAAATGTGGGTTATGTTATGACAGGTGGCGCTCAGGAAACCGGACCCATCCCTGCATTCGACAGACTCGATATTTTACGTATTGGTGGAGGTCTTGAGATAGCAGCCGGACCATTAACCCGTTTTATTTTTGAAGCAGTAAACATTAGTCCGGAAGATCCCGCTCCGGATTCTTTAATCGGAACTTTTGGTATCCGGTTCATTGTACCCAGAAGCTTCTCTTTTGATATAGCTGTTGATCATGTTTTTAACGATTCAACCGATTTCGTTCCCGACCTTACGTTCAATGAGAAAGGTCAATGGAGATATAAAATAGGATTTACCTTACAAAGCACTATATTAGAAAGAAAAAAGAAGGAAGAACCTAAAAAAGGTACTATAATTTTAACAGTAAATGACATTTCAACAAATGAACCGCTGGTTGCAACCGTAAAAATTAAGGAAAACAATCTAAGTTACGATACTGCAGAAGACGGGACATTAACCATAGAGCTCCTTCCGGGAGTCTACAATTTAGAACTTTCCAAAGAAGGTTATTTACCAAGAGAAGCTGCGATTACCGTAAAAGCTTCCTCAACTATAAACATTAATACAGTCTTAAGGAAAGAAGAAAAAGTGATAGAAAAAGGCGCTTTCTCGGGCACGGTGAGTTCTTTCAGAGAAGGATTACCTATACAGGCAACAATTGAATTCTTGGGCACCAAAATACAGAATGTACTCTCTGATCCAACCCAGGGTGTTTTCCAAGCAGAAGTTGAAGCCGGGACCTATAATATTCGTGTATCTGCCGATGGTTACCTGCCTGAAACTTTCCCGGTAGAAATAACCGCCGGAAAAACCACAATAAAGAACGTAAAACTTGTACAAAAACTGGAAAAGGAAACAAAAATTGTTTTAAGAGGCATTAACTTTGCTTCGGGCCAAGCAGTAATTCCTCCTTCTGAATATCCGGTACTGGATCAAGTAGTACAGGTATTAAAAGCCAATGAAAAAGTAATCGTTGAGATAGGCGGACATACAGACTCAGTGGGTAGCGAAACTTACAATCAGGGCTTATCTGAAAGAAGAGCCCAATCGGTAAGAAACTATCTCATACAAAGGGGAATATCTGCTTCACGTCTGACTGCAAGAGGGTATGGAGAATATCAGCCTGTAGCCTCAAACACAACAAGAGACGGTAGAAGCCAGAACAGAAGAATTGAATTTAAGGTAATTTCGACAGAATAGCGGTATAACAACATAGACCTGACTACTCGATTTTTTATAATTGAGCTTAAAAAAAGATCTTAACGAAGAACAGGAAAAAGCAGTTATACACACTACCGGCCCCGCTCTAGTATTAGCCGGGGCCGGTAGTGGCAAAACAAGAGTAATAACTTACAGAATAGCCTACATTTTAGAACAAAAAGACGTTAAACCCTACCATATACTGGCTGTAACTTTCACAAATAAAGCAGCCGACGAAATGAAAGAGCGCTTATATAAGCTTGTAAAAGGTCGTGTAAAAGGACTATGGATAGGGACCTTTCACTCCATATGTGCTCGTCTTCTTCGTGAATTTGCCCCTCACACATCATACTCAAAGAATTTTGTTATTTACGATACCCAGGACCAACAGAATCTAATTAAAAATATTATTAAAAATTCAGACATAGAAGAAAAAGTAATTAATATATATTATGCTCAACGCACCATATCTAATCTCAAAAATAAACTTATAGATGAAGACGAATTTAAACCCTACAATTATAAAACAGAACTGGTTAAAGATATCTACCAGGAATATCAGCGCCGGCTCAAAGAAAATGACGCTATGGATTTTGACGATCTTTTATCTAATCTATACGTACTTCTGGATACAAATAAAGAAATCAGAAAAAAACTAAATGACCGGTTCAGATATAAATTGGTAGATGAATACCAGGATACGAATCCCGTGCAATATCAGATATTAAAAAAATTATCAGAGAAACATAAAGATATCTTTGTGGTGGGAGACGACGATCAATCAATATATGGCTTCAGAGGAGCCGATATAAATAATATTCTCGATTTCGAAGATGATTTTCCTAATTCAAAAGTATACAAACTCGAGAGAAACTATAGATCTACAAAGAGAATTCTCGAGGTTGCATCGACTGTCGTTAAAAACAACCGCTTAAGAAAAGGAAAAACCCTCTGGACAGAAAAGGAAGAAGGAGAAAAGGTAACCCTTTTTTCCGGTCTTACAGAAAAAGAAGAAGCCAGTAAATTAATAAAAATATTAAAAAAACAACTTAAAAAATTCAGCAGAAAGGATATTCTTATTGCCTACAGGACAAACGCACAATCGAGAGCAATTGAAGATGCTCTTCTAAGGGAAAATATTCCATACGTGATAGTCGGAGGAGTAAAATTCTATCAGAGAAAAGAAATAAAAGATATTCTTTCCTATGTAAAATTCATAGTAAACAAAAAAGATACAATCTCTTTCTTCAGAATATTGAATACTCCCAGAAGAGGTATAGGAAAAACAACAAGAGAAAAAATTGAAATGACGGCTAAAGAAGAAAATATATCCCTATGGGAAGCATGCTGTAAATTAAGCGAACAAGAAATAAACATAAGCAAATTTGTAAGTCTTATAAATTATCTTGATAAAATAAAACGTATTGATGAACTTATAGTCGCAGTAGTAGATAAAACAGGATATGTCGATATTCTAAAAGAACAAGACACAATAGAAGCCGAAAGTAGAATCGAAAATATTCAAGAATTACTCTCGGCAGCATATGAATTTACCGAAAACACAGACAAATATTCTCCGGAAGAATATTTAACCGAAGTAGGATTAAAAACTGACATAGACAACTGGAACAGATCAGACTCGGTTAATTTAATGACACTGCATAACACCAAAGGGTTGGAATTTGAAATAGTATTTATAATCGGAATCGGCGAAGGACTTCTACCACACTACAGAAGTATTAAAGAAGGCAATATAGAAGAAGAACGCCGTCTTTTTTACGTCGGAATTACCAGAGCAAGAAAAAATTTATTTTTATCGTATTTCTTGGCGCACGGCGCGGGGTGGGAAAGTGGAAGACGTATTCTTCCGTCATTATTTTTAAAAGAACTACCCCCTTCGGTTATTGACAATATTGAAACTTACACACCTGGCATAAATGAGAATAAACAATATATTCTAAAAGATAATATAAATATAAGTAAATGGGTAAATCATCCAATATTCGGCAGAGGAGAAGTATTGGATGTGGTAGACGGTGATAAATTATTAATATCATTTAACGGCATGACAAAAAAAATAAAGCGGGGGTTTTTCAAATGAAAGAAGTTGATATAAAACATCTTTCTAAGCTTGCAAATATAGAATTAGACAATGAAGAAGAAAAACTCCTTCAGGAAGATCTGAATAAAATCATAAAACACATTAGACAAATTCAAGAAGTAGAGGTGAAAGAAAATCCCAACACTACACACCTTAGCACGGAAGCTCTACCTTTCAGAAGCGATAAAGAAGAAAAACCTCTGTCGGTAAAAGAAGTATTATCAAACACTAAAGATCCTTCAAAAAATCATTTCACGATAAACAGGATGATAAATGAAAACGATTCTTGAGTATCAGGAACTTTTCGAAAAGGGGAAAATAACACCTTCTGATCTTCTAGCGAGATGCCTTAACAAAATAGACCCTTCTCTTAACGCTTATATAAATGTAACAGAGGAACTCGCAAAAAAAGGCTTAAAGAAAAATACAAAGGGTAAATTAAGAGGAATACCCATTGCAATTAAAGATAACATAAATATAAAAGACGTTCCTACGACTTGTGCTTCCAACGTTTTAAAAGGCTTCATACCCCCATTTTCCGCAACCGTTATCGAACGTATCGAGAAAAATGGTGGGATATTTATAGGAAAAACCAATCTCGATGAATTTGGAATGGGTTCCTCGACAGAACGGTCCTTCTATGGACCGACTAAGAATCCTTTTGATAAGACAAAAGTACCGGGAGGTTCAAGCGGCGGATCGGCTGCTGCTGTGGCTTGCGGTAGTGCGGTTATTTCGCTTGGATCAGATACTGGCGGCTCTGTTCGCCAACCCGCTTCATACTGCGGACTCACCGGCCTTAAACCGACTTACGGAAGAGTCTCAAGATATGGGCTGGTTGCCTTCGGTTCTTCACTTGACCAGATTGGAATTATAGGCAGAAATGCCGAAGATGTGGGAATCTTACTTGAGGTAATAGCCGGTTATGATCCAAAAGATTCAACTTCTTCAAAAAAGAAAATTGACAATTATAGTAATTTAATCCGACCCTCTAAAAATATAAAAATTGGCATACCCGAAGAATACTTCAAACAAATCGACGAGGAAGTCCTATCTTCAGTTATGGAAATCAGAAAAGCAATCGAAAAAGAAGGAATATCCTTTAAATCTGTTTCCCTTCCTACAACGGCCTATATTATACCCACATACCAGGTAATTTCATACGCAGAAGCGTCTTCAAATCTTGCAAGATACGATGGAGTTAGATATGGTCTACGAGAGAAAGGAGAAGACTTTCACGACACGATAAGAAAGAGCAGAGACAAAGGTTTTCTTCCGGAAGTAAAAAGAAGAATACTTGTCGGAACATTTGTTCTTTCCTCAGAAGCTATCGCAGAATACTATGAAAGAGCAGATTTGATTAGAAGACTAATTACACAGGAATTTAATGAGGTTTTTAAAGAAGTAGATTATCTTCTGACTCCGGCGACTCCCACACCCGCTTTTCCTATAGGAGAGAGAACCGACGATCCAATAAGAATGCATGTGCCCGATAGATTGACTGCCGGGGGCAATTTGGCGGGCATTCCCGCTGTGGTCGCGCCAGCGGGAATGATCGGAAAACTCCCTATCGGCTACCAGTTAATTGGGAAATCTTTTGATGAGAAAGGCCTTCTCTCTATTGTAAAACTCGTAGAAAACATTGCCCCATTTGACGGATTTTTAAAAGGGGCCGAGGATGAATAAATACAAACCCACAATAGGTATTGAGGTTCATGCGCAGCTAAAAACCGCTACAAAATTATTTTGCGGCTGTAAGGTAAGTTTTGGAGACGATGCCAACACAAATGTATGTTCTATCTGTCTCGGCCTTCCGGGAGTCCTTCCCTACTTAAACAAAAAAGCAGTTGAACTTGCTATAAAAGCGGGCCTTGCTTTGGACTGCAGGATACATAAAAAATCTATTTTTGCACGAAAAAATTACTTTTATCCCGATTTGCCTAAAGGCTATCAGATTACACAATACAGATTCCCAATCGCAACCAATGGAAAAATTTTAGTGGACGGCAAGGAAATTAGAATAAAAAGAGTACACCTTGAAGAAGAATCTGCAAAATCTATACACGAAAAAGATAAATCCCTTATCGATTATAATAGATCCGGCGTTCCATTAATCGAAATCGTAACGGAACCCGATATAGACTCCCCAGAAATGGCAGTTTCTTACCTTAAAACATTACAGAAAATATTACAATTCGAAAATATTTCCGGCGCGGTAATGGCACACGCAGAATTCAGATGCGAGCCCAATATATCGGTCAGCAAAGAAGAAGGAAAACTTGGAACAAGAACTGAAGTCAAAAATCTTAACTCTTTTAAGGCGGTTAAGAACTCTCTTACTTCGGAAATGAAGCGGCAAATTGAAATTCTTGAAAAAGGCGGAGTAGTTGAACAGGCTACGATACATTATTCAGAAGAAACACAGAGAACTTGGGCAGCAAGAACAAAAGAAGAATCTTCCGACTACAGATATTTCCCCGAACCGGACCTGCCTCCTCTTTTGATAGAAAAAAAATGGATCGATGAAATAAGATCCTCCTTAGGAGAATTACCTGCAAAGAAAAAAGAAAAATATATAAAACTTGGTCTAAGCAGTAGTGATGCACAAATAATTTCTAATTCATCCACTGCTTCTTTTATGTTCGAAGAAATATTAAAAATAATTAAAGAACCAATCGAAATTAGCAAATGGATTCTTAGAGACTATAGAAGTTTAGGGGAACCTAAAATTTCAGCAAAAGATTTTGCGGAAATTATTAAAATGGTGCTCGATGGTGAAATCCCTAGAAATGCTGGAACAGAAGTACTATCTGAAATTGTAAAAACTAATAAAAAACCAAAACAAATTGTAAAAGAAAAAAATCTTTCCCAAATATCAGACGTGTCTGCTTTAGAGAGTGTGGTCAAGGAAGTCTTTAAAGAGAACCCGGATGAATTAAAAAGATTTGAAAACGGGGAAAGAAAACTTCTCGGCTTTTTTATTGGTCAAGTAATAAAAAAGACTAAAGGTAAAGCCGATCCAAAAGAGGTTTCCCGGATAATATCCGAATATGAAAAAAAGCATTAAAATTAAAAAGGCGTCTGTTCATAACTTAAAGGCAGTAGACATCGAAATACCGCGTGATGAACTCGTTATAATAACCGGGATTTCAGGTTCGGGAAAATCTTCACTTGCTTTTGACACAATTTACGCCGAGGGACAGAGGAGATATGTTGAATCACTTTCAGCTTACGCGCGCCAGTTTCTCGGTGTAATGGATAAACCTGAAGTTCAATCCATAACAAATCTATCCCCTACAATTTCAATAGAACAGAGAAAGCTTTCTCGTAACCCGCGTTCTACAGTGGGAACGGTTACGGAAATATACGACTACCTTCGTGTCCTTTTCGCGAGAACCGGAACCGCATACTGCTACAACTGCGGAAAAGAAATTTCTTCTCAGACAGTCGATGAAATCGTTGCTCAAATTCTTGATTATCCGAAAGATTCGAGTCTATACATACTTGCACCAATAGCCAGAGGGAAAAAGGGCACATTTTCTGCAGAACTACGAAGAATCGGAGAAAAAGGGTATGTGAGAGTGATAATAGACGGTGAAATTTTTGACATAGAAAGCTTGCCCGAACTCGATAAGAACAAACCACATAATATCGAAATAGTGGTGGATAGAATTAAAGTAAAAAAAGAAATCCGAAGCAGAATAGCGGACTCTGTAGAAACCGCTCTTTCCGAAACCGACGGGATACTGATATTAAAAGATATAAATAAAGACGAAAGTAGAATATTCTCTACAAAATTCGCCTGTGCTGACTGCGCAATAAGCTACCCTGAAATATCTCCGCGTTTATTTTCTTTTAATTCTCCTTATGGAGCCTGCCCAAAATGTCAGGGTATAGGTACCGAGATGGAAATAGACCCGGAAAATATTGTTTTTAATAAATCCCTGTCAATTCTCGAAGGAGCTATCGCTCCGGTAGGCGAACCACGGGGGAAATTCTTACAGGAATTAAACGGAGTTGCATCAAAATATAGTATAGACTTGAACACTCCCTGGGAAAAACTAAATGGAAGGGACAAAAATATAATTTTCTACGGAAGCACTTACTGGGAGGGAGTAATCCCATACCTTAACAGAAGACACCGATATACCGAGTCCGATTGGATAAGAAGCGAGATAGAAAAATATATGGTGGTAACACCCTGCGGACAGTGTAAAGGAGCACGCCTGCGAAAAGAAGCTTTATCGATCAAAATAAACAATACAAACATTTTCGATATTGCAAAAATGAACGTCACCCAGGCAAGAAAATTTATAGAAGGAATAGAATTTAAAGATGAACGGCAAAAAATTGCCGTCGAATTGATACCGGAAATCCTGCATCGCCTGCGTTTCTTAGAAGACGTTGGCGTCGATTATTTAACACTGGAGAGGTCAACTCAAACACTTGCAGGAGGGGAAGCCCAAAGAGTACATCTTGCAACTCAGATCGGCTCGGGGCTCGTCGGAATTATTTATATTCTGGATGAACCTACCATAGGCTTGCACGAACGGGATATACTTCGTTTAATTAAAACTTTAAAATCCCTACGCGATATCGGAAACACCGTTATCTTAGTAGAACACGATTTTAATAGCATCCTGTCCGCAGACTGGGTAATCGACCTCGGGCCCGGTGCAGGTGCAAAAGGAGGAAAAGTCGTTTTTACGGGTACTCCTTACGAACTGAAAGAGAGTGGTAAAACTATAACTGGGAAATACCTATCCGGAAAAGAAAAAATTCCGATACCGTCTAAGCGAAATAAAAAGAAAAAAGATAAAATTATTAAAATACTTGGAGCGCAAGGTAACAATCTCAAAAATCTTGACATCGAAATACCTCTGAACTGCTTCGTGTGTATAACCGGCGTTTCGGGTTCCGGTAAAAGCACTCTTTTAATTGACACTTTATATGCCTCTCTTGCGAGAACTTTCCACGGTTCAAGATATCTACCCTTAGAACATAGAACAATAGAAGGGATAGAAAACATAGATAAAGTAATAAATATCGACCAGAGTCCTATAGGCAGAACACCCCGTTCGAATCCTGCGACTTACACGGGCACCTTCGATCCGATAAGAGACTTTTTCGCAGAACTTCCCGCGTCGCGTGTAAGAGGATATAACAAAGGGCGATTTTCTTTCAATGTAGAGGGAGGAAGATGTGAAGAATGCGGAGGACAGGGACAGAAAACAATCGAAATGCACTTTTTAGCGGATGTTCACGTTACCTGTAAAGCCTGTAAAGGAAAAAGATATAAAAAGGAAACCCTGGAAGTAGAGTACAAAGAAAAAAATATAGCCGATGTTCTCGATTTAACTGTATCCGAGGCTCTTTCCTTCTTCAACGAAATACCAAAGGCAAAACAAAAACTTAAAGTCCTGCAGGATGTGGGATTAGGCTACATAAAACTCGGACAGCCCGCAACAACTCTCTCAGGTGGTGAAGCACAGCGTATAAAACTCGCAAAGGAATTATCGAAAATTGCCACAGGCGATACTCTATATCTTCTTGATGAACCCACAACCGGCTTACATGCACATGATATACGATTACTGCTGAAGATTTTGAAACGTCTCGTGGATATGGGTAATACAGTCGTGGTTATAGAACATAATCTCGACGTTGTAAAATGCGCGGACTGGATCATCGACCTCGGACCTGAAGGCGGTGAAGAGGGCGGAAAACTAATCGGAGAAGGCACTCCCGAGGTGGTAGCCGAAATCAAGAAATCTTATACGGGGAAATTTTTGAAGGAAATACTGAAAACGAGAAGTTAGAAGCCAGGTAGAAAAGCAAGTCAAATAGTAAAATGGTCGAATGGTTAAATCGGCCACCCCTTTCCCTTAATTTTTTCCTATTATACGATTTTTCAATTTAACTATTTAACTGTTCAACTGATAAGAAGGATTATCAATCCTTCTTATCTTTTACTCCTTAAAATATCTTAGCTAAACCAAAGCCCATGTAAAAGTTATTATCGTAATTGTTATATGTGAAATCAAGACGGACTATGGGATAAAGTGGTATGACCTTGTTTATCGAAAAACCGACCTCACTCATATAGCCATTATGATATGAGGGGGTATAATTCAACCCGCTTAGTTTTTCTTCTGAAAACCATGTTCTGCCTGCTGCTCCATACACGATTATTTCTAATCCTAACTTCGCTATAAAGTCCAATCCAAGCAATTCAAAAGGTACTGTACGAAAATTATGCTCTGCTAAAATGGCAGCATATTTTTCACCCTCGAGGGGTAAAGGTCTTAAGCTTCTGAACATTCCGAATTCGCTAAAAGAACCCGCGGTACCATAAAGCAATACATGTTTTTGTATTGGCGGATCACCATATACGCCCCCCGCTATCAATTTTAAATCAAGAGTATTAGGGGACATTCGCCTTTTTAAAAAAGTGTTAAACCTCCATCCAAGACTTACTTCACCTCTTGTAAACGAATAATCCGAATCGAATATATCCGGCGAACTGTGTTCGATTTTTAAAGAAAAATTCTTTTCAAAAAGCTTGAGTGCCGGACTGTTGTTTCTTTTTAATTCACTCTGCTTGCCGATGTGGAAAACAGAATCCCTGCCTACTGAAAATTCAAAACTCAAAGATCTTAAATTCCCTTCTATGATAGCCGGATTAGGTCTTGCGTCTTCTTTCTCAGGTAAATTGCTCATCGATGAGTGTTTTTCTACATTAATACCAAGAGTTAACCTTGTTTGGATTTTTTTAATATCGTATTTTAATTCTCCCCTTATGCCTTCATTCCAATAGTAGTCGAAATAATCCGCTTTTGAGAGGCTCCTTAAACAAAGTACCGTAATAAAACTTGAGAATGCGTTCGATTTGCAGCGAACATCAGTTCCTCTGTAGTAATTTACATCTAAATACTTGCTTATCAATCCTACCTTCAAAGGATAATCGGAAAACCCCTCTGCATTCTCAGTTATACCAAAATCTAATTGGAGTCCGATCAAATTCTTATAATAAATGATGCCATTAGCTCCGTAATAATTACCTTCTACTCTATTTTTCCACCAGGCTGGAGAAATTGAATAATCTATGGTTTTTTGAGTCGTATCCCCAAACATTTCTCCGAGCGCTTTCCTGGCAAGTGGAGCGAATAGACCTTTTGGATTGAGCATCTTTGCTGCGGTGATAGTACTATCACTGTTCTCATACGCTTTCTCCTCTTCTTTTGCAAACGGAACTTTATCTCCCTTAGAAATTAATAAGGTATCGCTTTCGACCGAAGAAAACTTTTTCTCACTTTCATATAAACTATCGGGTATCGGTATATTTACCTTATAGTTTCTAATCTCAAAAAGAGTCTTGCGGGTTAGTTCGGAATAACTGACTAATAGATCTCCTATTTTTTCCTTACTTTCTTCGAACAGTGAAACAGGAAGCCAGTAATCTTTTCCAAAATTACTGAATTGTTGTTTTGCGCTATATCTGAAATTTCGTACCTCTGGAGGCAACCTGAAACCTCCTGCCGGTTTTAAGTCAACACTCAATAACACATAATCCGGGCTCTGAACAGTTATCCTTCCTTCAGCCAAAGGCTGCAATTTATCCTTGGGCTCTACGGATATCTCATAAATAAATTTATTTTCAAGTTCACACTCGGATAAGAGTTTGAAGTCGTAGTACTTAAGAGCGTCGGGATGAATTATATTAATAAATTTAAAACCTGCAACTTCTATTTCTTCATCATAAAAATTCAAGAATACATCAAGTCCTACCTCAGGCAGTTGGAGTTTTGCCGATTCTTTTTTTGCTTTTACTACTTCTTTAAATCCCCTCTCTTTATCCCAATAAATCTCAGATACGGTTTCGAGCATATGGGTTAGACTGTCTTCATTTGAAAGAAATGTTCTCATATAAACATCAGCTTTAAAAGATTTAAGTTTATCTTTCATCTCCTGCTTCTTCTTGATAACATCTCTCATTATATTTATTGCAGGGTCTTCCCCTGTAACGACAACTCCTTCGCTCTCTACGGGTATCGAAATTAAATCGATAATAACATTATCTGCGGTACTATCTTCGACTATTAATTTTCTTATTTCATATCCTATATATCGAACAATTAAATTTGCCGGCAGGGAGTCTAATCTAATAGAAAAATTACCGTCATCATTTGTAATCGTACCCCTGTAGGTCCCTTCGATTTGAATGTTTGTTATTGGCAGTGGTTCATTCGTTTCGGAATCCCTTACAGAGCCATGGAAAATTTTGTAAGCAAACAATACGGGATTAGCTATTAGCAAAAGAAATAAAATGTAAAAAAAATTTTTTTTGAACATTTTAATAAAGCCCCTTTATGTTTAATGCTTGTTAAGTTTATTTTTCGACTTGTATTAACAAGGATTCTCATCCAAAAAGACCTTCTTTTGCTATAAAAAGTTCCCCAGTAATAGGATTTAGATAGAAGACACAGAGAACATGAAGGGATTAGAAGCAGTACGAGTTAGAAGTTCAAGGATTATGGATTAAGTGGTAAGTTAAAACCTAGTCCAATGTCCAAAATCCAAAGTCAAAACTAAATCCTAAATCCTAAAAAACTATTCAAACATTCAACAATTTAACAATTCAACTGATTCGAAGGATCTCCCCCCTTGAATATTTACGGAAAATTCGCATTATTATATTATAGAGGTGAAAATTGAAGTGTCCTAATTGTAGAGAAAGTGAACTTACTCCGGTAATGACTAAAAACGGAGTTTTAGTAGATTTTTGTCCTCGATGTGAAGGAATCTGGCTTGACAGGGGAGAAATATACTATTTCGCAAAAAACCCTAAATATCTGCGCTGGAAAATAAAAGAGGGATTAAAAAATTCCAGACTCTCAAAAAAATTAAACCCCCATACACAAACACCGCTTACGGCACTACCGCTCAGAGGGAATAAAACGATAATCTACTACTGTCTTAAGACAGGTGGTATCTGGATAGACAAAGCAATTTTGGATGAACTCGTAAGGGAAAAAGGTCCGTTCTTCAGGATAGAAATAGACAAAAATACATTTCCATCAGAACTTACCCTTGCTAAAGGAATACCAGTACATTTGCCTAACCTTGCACTTACTTCCGGAATAACTCTCTTCATGCTTTATGGATTACTTTCCCTTGTACTAATTGCCCTGGTTAACTTGCTATACCTCGAACCGATTATAGCCTTGATTCTCGGAATCGGTTTTGCTTTTATACAATTCATAATTTCTCCTCTCGTGATGGATCTTGTTTTGCGATTTTTATACAATATGAGATGGACCTCTCTTGAAGGACTGCCTTCCCATCTACAGATTTCCCTAAAAGACCTTTGCCCTAAGCATCATATCAGGATACCTCGTTTTGGAGTAATCCATGACGGTGCACCAAACGCTTTCACGTACGGGCATACTCCCAACAATGCGAGAATTGTAATTACTTCAGGATTAATGGATCTGCTCGGGGAAGAAGAACTCGAAGCTGTAGTGGCACATGAAGTCGGGCATGCCGTACACTGGGATATGTTAATAATGACTATCGCATACGTCGTACCTTTAATTTTATTCTATATTTACCGTACCTTAATTAGAATCAGAACAAGAGGAAAAGATAAAACCGCACCGGCACGTTATCTGATCGCAATAGGTTCATACGTTCTTTATCTTATTTCCGAATACATCGTTCTTGGATTTTCACGTACAAGAGAATATTTCGCGGATAGGTTTGCGGCTGACCATTCCAATCCGAATAATTTAGCTTCAGCCCTGGTAAAGATAGGTTATGGCCTTGCAGGTAAGGGGAAGAAAAAAGGAGATAACAGAAAACCGCAGTTAGAATCGATCAAAGCGATGGGGATATTCGATCCGACATCGGCATCCTCCCTGGCAATCTCATCATATCATCCGGGGTATATGGGAGGAGACGTAGATAAAAATACTTTAAAAAGCGTAATGAGATGGGATCTTTGGAATCCATGGGCTAAGTATTACGAACTGCATTCTACTCACCCTTTGATTGCCAAAAGGCTCCTTGCTTTAAGCAGACAGTCCGAAACTAAAGGAAAAACACCTTATGTGGTTTTCAACGAAAAACGTCCTGAAAGTTACTGGGATGAATTTTTACTCGACTTTTTAATCGTTTTATTACCTACAATCGCAGTTTTTTTAAGCGTCGCACTTTTTCTCTTGAAACAAGACTTTGTCTTCCTTAAATTAGGAGTTTTCTTATTAGGAGGAACTTATCTCTTAAGAACTTTTTTCTCATATAATTTCTCATACTTTCCTCAGATAAAAATCGCATCTCTTCTTAAGAAGGTTAAGGTGTCAGGTGTTCGAGGTGTTCCCTGCAGTATACAGGGTAAGATTATAGGAAGAGGTGTACCGGGGTTAATCTGGAGCGAAGATTTTGTTCTTCAGGATAATACGGGCATAATATTTCTCGATTACCGTCAGCCTCTCGGCATCTGGAACTTCTTATTCGGATTGCTCAGGGCAAAACAATATCAAGGTGAAGAGGTAAAAATTACCGGATGGTACCGCCGTGCACCCATACCTTATATTGAAATAAAAAACCTGGAATCATCAACGGGTAAAAGCAAATGTTACGTTTTTAACGTAAAGCTTATCTGGGGAATAATCCTTACTGTAATTGGTTTAGTACTTCTGGTCTTAAGTTAAAATAAGGAGATATTATGAAAAGAATTGTATTATTGTTAATTTTATTTGTTATTCCTTATAACTTACCTGCTATTATAATTGACCATACTTGTGTTGATATAACTCAAATTCCTGAATCTGCAATACTTGCGGCCAAGGATTCTCTTCACATCGGCTACGGGCATACTTCGCACGGTAGTCAGATCGTATCCGGCATGTCAGGCCTTATAGGCTTTGCAAATGGCGGAGGAAAAGGTCTTTCTTTACCTGTAGATATCTTTGAATTCAATAATGGAGGAACTGGTGGAGCTCTTGACCTTGAGGAAGGAGACGGTTATGGTGATGGGTGGCTTGACCATGACTGCGGATATTATCCAGATTGGGTTAACGAAACCATAGAATATTTAGATAGCTCATCTCACTCCAATGTTAATGTAATCATGTGGTCCTGGTGCGGACAGGTAAGCGGTAAATATTCTTCAGGGGTACTCTGGGATCATTATCTTGGACCAATGACACAATTAGAGATAGATTATCCACATGTAACGTTTATATATATGACAGGGCACGTCGATATAAATAATGACGCAAACAACAAAGCAGCAAATGACTCAATAAGGTCTTATTGTAGAAATAACGATAAATGGCTTTTCGATTTTGCAGATTTCGACCGGCACGACCCTGACGGCAATTATTATGAATTTGTACAGGATAATTGTAATTATTATAGTGCTCCAGGTGGGGACAGTCTGGGAAACTGGGCACTCGAATGGCAAAATACGCATACCCAGGGAGTCGATTGGTACTCCTGCGGTGCTGCACATAGCTATCCCCTGAATGCAAATCAGAAAGCATATGCTGCCTGGTGGATGTGGGCTCGTCTTGCCGGCTGGGAAGGTCCTGCTGGAACCGATCCTGATACTGATAATACTTTAAAACTATCAGCCAACAATAACATAAGCGTTTCATCAAACGATCTGATTGATCTCTCATTCTCTATCCCGGAAGACGGATCGGTTACTATAAATGCTTATAACCTTAACGGTGCAAGAATTGCCTCAATTTTCAGCGGCAATCTTCAAGCAGGGTCGTACAGACGCGCATGGAACAGAAACGGCATATTGGGAATTGTCATTATAAAGCTCAAACACAGCTCGGGGACAACTTCGGTTAAATTGAACTGTATTTGAATAAAAAGGCTCAAGGGGTTTTTAATTAGTCTTTCAGTCTATATTTAAAAGAATTTTTATAGTCTTGTACTTTCGCTTACGGCTACGGTTATTTTACCCGAATTTTCCGCTTATTCTAAATGTAGTTAAAATAGACAATCTTGTAATCCAATACTGTGAAATTATTAAGGCTACACCTCCTGCAAAAACCATAAATAAAAGTACTGTAGGAGAAATATCGAACGATAACCCAAGCGTTCCCTTTACGTTTTCTAATCTATATCTATCAAGCAATACAATTACTGTCGAAAAGAAAACAATAAATCCCATTACAACTGCAGTGAAGAAAGATATTTTCTTACTTGTCAACACAACTTTTGAATTATCTGCACCCTTATAATAAAGCTTACGTCCAAAATATATGCCAGCCAGAACACCTAAAAAAACATGAAACAGGGGGACCCCCATAAAAATCCCCAGAATAAAAACATTATAAAACAAGTATATAAATACTAGAAACTTGTTACTTAGAGCATAATAATCGATTACACCTTTGAAAATTATAAGACTAACAATTAAACCAAACAACAAACCGGTGATAGCGGAAAAAGCTACAATTTTATCGTCTTTTGTAAAAATGAGTGAAATCCACCAGAAAGCAATGAAAGAAGAGATTGGAATAATAGCTCTTAAAAGAAATCCGAAGAAAAATCTTTCTATCCTTCTCATAGGCAACGAGAAAAATATCTATACAGCTCCTTTTCTCATAGCAAGAATCACTGCCACGGCAGCTAAAACAAGGATAATGCCCATACCTATATAAGTTGTCCATATAGGATAGCCTCCGTATCCCTGTTTTACCAACTTTATGAACTGAGAAACAAGAGAAATTCCAAGAAAAGCAGGAGTGAGAAATTTTATAAAAATATCCCACCATATACCTATCTGCTTTTCTGAAACTTGATTGATGTAGCTTCTGGCTTTTTTGGCACCAAGAACATATCCGATAACTATACATTCAAGAAAACCAATTACTGTAATACCGTAATTAGTTATAAAATGGTCTGCAATGTCAATCCAGTAAAGTCCTGCTCTCGTAGTAAAAGGCAACCCTACAAGAAATCCTAATACGCAGATAACGGGGAGTACAAATTTCTTTCTGATACCCCATTTGTCAACAATACTTTCTACAACAGGTTCAGTCATAGAAAATGCTGAATCGATACCGAGAGTAAGAAGGAGCAGGAAGAAAAGCGCGGCAAAAAAACGTGCCGCAACAGGGAGCAGGCTTATCGCCATTGGGTAAGTTACAAAAGCAAGTCCAATACCGGAAGAAGTGACATCCTTAACCGAAACACCGAGTGACTGAGCAAGGTAGCCAAGTGTTGAAAAAACGGCAAATCCTGCAATAAAAGAAGTCAAGCAGTTCGCGATACTTGTCAGGAAAGCATTTACGGTAATATCCGATCTCTCATGCAAATAGCTCGCATAAACGATCAGCGTACCCATCGCAAGAGAAAGCGTAAAAAATATCTGTCCGTACGCCGCAAGCCATACTTTGGGTTTAAGCAAAACCGAAAAATCTGGGGTCAAATAGAACTTAATACCTTCCATCGCTCCCGGAAGAGTCAACCCCCTTATTACCATAACTACAATTATCAACCACGGAATTATGACTGTAAAGTAAACAATTTTGCCTAGTGTTTCCACACCCTTAAAAAGACTCAAATAAATAAACAGCCACACAAGAGCAAGTCCTCCTACTATAGGAAGTCTAATGCCGCCTAGGTGCGAAGGAGACTCGGATAACTGCAGAATATTGTTGTTAAAAAACGAACTTACGGACTCTGCCGAGTTACCCCAACCCAGACTGAAAGAGTGAAAAAGATAATTAACACTCCATCCCATAATAGTACAGTAATAAGTTGAAAGAATAAATATTAATAATATGGCAAACCATCCTGCCCACTCTGCCCTGTGCCATATTTTTTTAAAAGCGATAGGCGGTGCACTCTGTGTAAAATGTCCAACATAGTATTCAAGTATCATTAAAGGAATACCTGCTGTGATTAAAGCTATAAGATAAGGTATTAAGAACGCTCCTCCTCCGTTTTCATAAGTTATATATGGAAACCTCCATACATTTCCGAGACCTATTGCTGAACCAATAACGGCAAAAAGAAAAGAAGATCTCGAACTCCATCTTTCTCTAGTTCCTGCCATCAATTCCCCCTTTTTCATTTATATAAAGTAAATCAGACAGAAGAGCATACCCGGTTTCTCTCTTACCCGCCCCGGGTCCTGAAACCATCACATTCCCAAGAATATCGGTAGTAAAATTCACCGCGTTTATTGAACCGGTTATCTTAGAGAGAGGATCCTGATCACTTAAAATTTCCGGAGCAACAGAAGCTATTATTCCACTTTCAGTCTTCTTTGCAGTAGCTATAAGTTTCCAGTGTTTTCTTTCCTGTAAAGCCTTTATTATATCCTTCTCTCTTACCGTATCGATTCCCTTCACATTCACCTCTTCGAATTTCAGATTGCCTCCCATAAGAACGTTAGCAACAATAACTATTTTAGCTGCCGCATCCCATCCTTTTATATCTGCTTCGGGCTGCTCTTCCGCAATACCTTTCTCTTTTGCTCTATTTAAGGCTTCTTCGTATGAAAGCCCTATTTCCATCTTGGTCAGAATATAATTGGCCGTTCCGTTCATTATTCCCCTAACTTCATTTATTTCAACACCTTTAAAGGTAGATTCGATAAGACTTATTATAGGAGTTCCTGAAAGAACAGTTCCTTCAAAACGTAAAAAAACCCCGTTCTTATCGGCAAGGTTTCTTAACTGCCTGTAGGCTAGAACTATCGGACCCTTATTTGTAGTAACTACATTTTTTTTACTATTTAATGCAATTCGAATTAGGGACAAGCCGGGATCCCCGGTTTCAAGGTTAGTCGGAGTTGCTTCTACTATAGTATCCGCATTCGACTCTTTTATGGTTTTCTCGGAATCCCAACCTTTTACTCCGTCAGAATAATTTTTAATATTGTTTTCTTTCTGTAATAGAGTAATTATTTCCTCGATATTTATACCTTTTTCTGAAAAAACCGAACCGACAACAGGATCGGAAACAGCAGTAATTACAGGATTAAAGTTGTTTTCCCTTGAAAGGTAATCCTTTTTTTCTAGAAGTAATTCTAATAAACCTCTATTTACAGTTCCTAAACCGATAAGAGCCAATTTCATGATAATATCCTTTGATTTGTATCACCGCATTAATATAGAAAAACTTCTATTGTTGTCAAGGGAAACCCCATCTCAACCACTCTATTTGGCCACGGATTAACACGGATACACACGGATAAAAAAAGAGTTTATTTGTATTTTTAAGCGATTTCAAAGTCTGTTTATCTTTACCTATTCTGAAAGGAATAATAAATATAATGAGTTGTAATCAGCTGTTTCTTCTCTTGACAGTGGAAGTAAAATAATGATAATCATCATTATCATGAAATCGACAATTATCACTCAAATAGAAGAGTTATTTAAAATTGAATCCGAGCTATATACCGGATGGATCAAAAATCTCTTAGGCTTATCAACTGTAGCGTTGACAATTCTTGTTTCGATGATGCCTAGGGGAGATTCTTCTTGCCCGGAAAAATACTTTCTCGCACTGAGCTGGATATTATTAGCCCTTTGCATACCTTGCTCATTAGCCGCCGCATTTCGCCCGACAATTGAAGCTCGAAAAAAAGCTCATACGGCACTGGATTTTTTAAAGGCTGGAGAAGGGGCGAAGGAAATACCTGCTAGCCAAGAAACAAAGAAGCTGTTTAAGATTACACGCGTACTATTTATTGCCCAAGTAATTTCGATTTTGACTTTTTGCTTATCTTTTGCATCTTTAACAATTTATGCGTGTCTAAGCATTTTATGAAAATTACAAGGGGCTTAAATATTAATGGCTACTTGTGTTAAAAAGGCAACATAATCTTTCTTTTCTCTCTGTGTATCTCTGTGCTCTCTGTGGTAAAAATAATTTTTTTGGGGTGGGTTGGGTAATCCGTGTTTATCTGTGGCTAATTATTTGGTAGGGTGTGGCTCTGTGAAATCTGTGGTTACTTTTCAGAAAAAAACTCGTCTACTTTCTCTATCGCTTCCTCCAGAGAATCCACTCTTTCAAAGGGAAGAGGTAGTTTACATTCTATGCCAATTATTTTTTTCTTGTAAATATGACAAAAAGCTATCTCACTTTGCGTACCTACAGAACCATCAATAGCTATCAATATATCTGCGCTTTGCGCTATAATTACGTTCCGCGCGTGACCCATACCAGTAATTATCGGAACATCAACCCACTCATTAGCATTAGATCTCTTATTGCCAGGTAGCACACCAATAACAAATCCACCTTTCTCTTTCGCCCCTTTTGAAGCTGCCTCCATAACCCCACCCAGTCCACCGGTTATAAGAACGTAGTCTCTTTCCCCAATTAACTCTCCCATTCTGTAGGCGATTTCATAGACTCTTTTAGGAACTCTCGATCCTCCAATAACACCAACAACCTTCATCTTATAACCGCTATTTTACCAAAATACGGTTCAGCATCACCTGCTTTTACCGCGTAGTAATAGACACCGTTAGAAACCTTTCGTCCCCTTCTATCTCTCCCATCCCATTCCACATAATTTGCCCCATACCTGGAAATACCTGGTGATAGCTCTTTAACCAATCTTCCCGCTATCGTGAATATTTTTATCGTAACGGAAACATCTTCAGAAAGATGGTAAACTATAACCGTTTTATCTTTCATTGGATTCGGATAATTATCAACATTCCAAAGCAACTCTTCTTCTCCTATTCTGAAGGATATTTCTTCTGTGGCTATATTACCTGCATTATCCTTTGCATACACTTCAAAATTTACAGAATCGGATAAATAGGAAGCTTCATAGGAAAATGTGGCCTCGCCTGTTGTCGAACTCCCTGTTATATAAGAAAATCTATCTGCAAGATAGAACTGATCGTTACCATTAACTATTACCTGAAGATTCGATTGTTCTCTTAAATCAAGCCCGCTACTATCTGTAACAATAAGAATCATCTCCCCTGAGGGAGGTATCAAATCTCCCCTTCTTAAAATTCTATCACTAATTTTAAATTCTACAGAAGGAGGGATCATATCTCCTGGGGGCGAACCTTCAGTAAAATATATATAAGAAGAATAATAAGATTCTTCATCTCCCCTTGAATAAAGACTAATCTTTCCTGAATCCGCATCAATGTCATAGGGAATATTAACCTTTATCTCGAATGAATCATTGACTATAGGAGAACTGCCTCTGAATAAAGACTTTCCTTCCTTTCTTACTGTACAAGCTTCAAATACTCCGGTACCTTCAGATGCATCCAGAATAGTATCATAAGCAGCTTCTGTTACAAAACAAAAAATTCTATCAGCCGCATTAACCGCCTCACCTCTTACTTCCAATTTCTCTCCTCCCACCGCTGTATCAGGCATCAAAACACCCAAGCTGATAGAATCTATAAGTATCGAAGTGGCAGGGTCGCCGAAAAAAGTATATGTCTTTTCACCTACACTATTCTTAGCAAAAAGAAAAGCATCCCCTGAAGTAGCAACCGAATCAGCAAAAAGATACCCTGCTATCTTTTGCCCAAGTGAGGCGTTAGAGCCATATGATGTAGCTCTACCCGCAGCAATTGACACTATATTACCTCCATCCTTATATAGAATTGAGTATCCCCCGATACAATTCTCGTCCGGTCTCTCAAAATACCCAACATCGCAAGAGCCAAAGAAATAAAAAGGCGTTTTCCTCCAATTAGAAAAAAGATTGATATCTTGGATCTGCACAACAACTTCGTCGGTAAGCTGCCTTAAGTTACCGTGTCCAAGATAAAATCCCGCAAGAGCACCCTTTTTCATTGCTTCGATATTAGCCTGTCTGGCAGTCGGTTTTGTCCCGTTCTCCATTGGATATTCCATTAGATAAACCTTATCTCTATATAACCACTCCGGTAAAAAATCGGAAAGTCCTTCCATCGACACAGTGTGATCCTTCTCGTTAACTGGCAGTTTACCAAGTTTAATAGCATCATCAGCCAAAAGAATCGCTCTCATTCTCCAATCTCCTGTACTTCTCTCGTAATCTATCAATTTATCTATCCATTCTTTACTCTCAGATGTATTTGATACAGTTACTCTTCCAATCGGTATATCAGGTTTTTCATTCTCGTTGAAATCGGTATACCAATTATCCCAGGAAGGATTCGAACTAAGATATCCTGAACCTTGATAAATTGTAACGCCTTCCGTATGTATTGGAACGAAAGATGTCTTTTCTTCTCTTGTTAAATTCTTCTCATCATAACTGCCATCACCAAATAGCAAAACATAACTAACCGGTGGAGTCCAGTTTAATTGTGTCCAATATATAAATCTCTTTATAGCAGAAGGATCCCGCACTCCATATGAAAAATTATCGTATATATCTCCAATTTTTACTACCTTACTTACAGGTGAAGTGAAACCCCTGAGATGGGTCTCTCTCCAATTCTTTAATCTCAAAGCATGCGGCATAAATTCATCTACTGTTATAGCAACCCAATCAGCTCCGCCCTGAAAAAGAGATGTGGGATCCGAATTTGATATATCCTCAATAGAATATGGCAAAGATTGTAATAATATCTTTCCTGAATCTGCACCAAAACTCGCACTACCATTACTAAAAGTGTGTGATATCAGGAAAGGGTTTCTGGAATCACTAACATTTAAGACATAGGGGTTACTTGAAAATCCTTGTACAGTAAGATCTCTGCTTGAAGGTTGTTCTTGCGTCAATAATAATTTATTACTATCGGCAATTAAACTCTTCTCATATATTACTTCTATATAATCCATAATTATAGATTCGTTAGAAGTCTGCAATGTCACAATTAAATTATTCAAACCCGAATTAAGAGAATTTAAAGTATCCACGAAAACAGTTCTGTCTCTTGATACAGTACCTTGAGAAGGGATTGTTTTGGTGATACTTTGACCATTTAAAGAAACATTTAAGCTATAGTCTCCTCTAGTTTTAGGGAAAAAAGCTACACGAACGAATGCCTGGCCATTATAATTGTTCGATACATTAAAAGCGACCGGCAAATTATCTTGTGACGAACCGCTTTCTGTACTTAACTCTTTCCATCCCCATGCAAGACCGCATTTCAAAGGACTATATTCGTCTTCCTCAAGATGAAGCGTGTCGGTAAAATGTGAAACAGCAGCACCTCCTGTTTGCGGAATAGATGTCATTTCCAATGGATTTTCTCCGCTAAACCTTAACCAATATACATTCGTATCGGTATAAGGGTGATAATAAAAGGAATAAATTAAGAAAAATTTATTCCTGCTCCATCCGGAAAGAGAATGAGCATAAAAAATAATCCTTTCTCCCGTTTCAAAGGAGCCGTCTCCGTCAACTTCATATATCGCCGGCAATACTCCCGGAAGAGTATCCATAGCCACAAGACTATCCATCTTCCATTTCATGACCCTGTCATAACCGTTAAGAACTTCTATTTCTCTTGGATCGATATTAGAAGGATTTAAGCCAATAGCCTGGAGGTCTTCCGGCGTAACCTCGTATAAACCTTCCCTCGTAGTTTTTATTTTTGCATATAAAAACTCTCCCTGTCGAATACCGCGAATTCCTGACGGCCTTATTTCCTGACCTCTAATTTTATTCAAGAAAACATGAGAATTTCTCTTCTGATATCCCCTTGGACTTACCCACTTTCCACCTCTAAAATATATCTTAATCAAAATCTCACTTCTTACGCTCACTTTTCTCCCATCAAAGGAAAAAGGATTTATTACTATAGTAGCATTACCATTCGGAGAAGGGTTATTCTCTTCTATTGCTACCGGAAGAGGAGTGTAGTTCTCAGGTATCTTCCTTATATCTTCTTCTCCGTAAAACTGAATAGTGGTTGGTATCCCTCTCTCAGTACGCGTACTCAAAACCTTATATCTCAAATCGACCTTACCTTTTACAGGAGTCAATATTCTTCTTTTAACCGAAGCTAATTCGGGAAAACCCTTTTCGTCGGGAAAAAATCCGCCATCTTTCAAATTATATCGAACTTTATCCCCTATTATATTTTTATCATATTCTGCAGAATACTTTAAGACAAGGGAATCCGGCGTATCAGTAAGTACCGTAATTAAAGAAAATAAACAAAATATTATCATAATTCTTCTGCTTCCTCTATTAACATGACTGGGATATCATCCTTAATAGGATATGCAAGCTTACATTCTTTACATATTAGTTTCTTTTTATCTTCGTCTAACCTAAGGGAACCTTTACACTTAGGGCATACAAGTATATCTAACAATTTTTTATTAATCATCTCGACTCCTCCTGTCTTATAAGATATCTAAGATATCAGTATAAATAAACTAACTTTGCATTCTTAAAAGTCAAGTGTAAAGGAAGAGCTTTCCCAATTTATGTAAAAATATCTTGTAATTTCTCGGTTTTTCATTATAATCTAAGAAATTTTTGAATAAAAGCCGGATAAAGGATTAATACTTATGGATGATTCTATTTTGATTGAAAAAATTAAGAAAGGCGATATGGAAGCTTATGAGGTACTTGTTAAAAAATATATGAAGAGAGCTTACAATGTGGCACTATATTATACAAAGAATCCAACCGACGCATGGGATATTTCTCAACAGGGATTTGTTAACGCCTGGAAAGGAATAAAAAGATTTGATACCAACAGTCCTTTTTTTCCATGGTTGTACGCTATAATCAAGAATGAAGCATTGACGAGATACAAGAGAGAAAAAAAAGAAGAAGAAAAAACAGAACGGGGATTGCCGCTTAGGATTATTGTTTCTCCTGAAGAACATCTTGAGAAAAAGGAGAAAGTAGAAAATTTGCAGAAAGCTCTTTCAAAATTAGACAAAGAAAAAAAGGAAATTATTTACCTGCGTCATTACGCAGAAATGAGTTACAAGGAGATATCAGAAGCACTTGGTTTACCCGAAGGCACAATAATGTCCAGACTCTATTATGCACGAAAAGAATTACTCAAGGAGTACATGAAAAATGAATAGAGAAGAAGAACTTAAGAACAAATACTTCGACGGAATTTTAACAGAAGAAGAAAAAAGGGAACTCAGGAGACTAACTTTAAAAGACAATAAAACCGAAAGAGAACTAAAAGAAATAGATAAATTAAAGGAGGTGATCGGTATGCTGGAACCGGTTAACCCTGAAAAGGAATGGGAGGAATATTGGAGTTCTCTATACAATAGACTTGAAAGGGGCATTGGTTGGATTATCTTCTCAATCGGAGCTATTTTTACTTTAACTTTTTTTGGTTTTCAGTTTATTAAAGAATTAATTCGAGATCCCGAGCTTGCGCTCTGCGCGAAAATTGGTCTTATCGCATTAATTCTTGGTCTTGCAATCCTTTTTGTCTCAGTTCTAAGAGAAAGAATAATTCTATATAAAACAGATAAATATTCAAAGGAGGTTAAGAGATGATATTGGCCACTATTAACGAAGTTGCAGGAAGAGAGATAACGGAAATCTTGGGTCTTGTAAGGGGAAACACAATACGTGCAAGACACGTAGGAAAAGATATTATGGCGGGGCTTAAAAATATTGTAGGCGGAGAAATCACGGATTACACAAAAATGCTTGCCGAATCAAGAGAACAGGCGCTCGATAGAATGATTACGGACGCAAGAAGTCTCGGAGCCGACGCGATAATAGGAATACGTTTTACAACTTCTTCCGTTATGCAGGGCGCAGCAGAGCTACTTGCCTACGGAACCGCAGTACGACTGAGAAATAAGGGAGAGTAGACAAGAATTTAGGAGCCGTAGAACAAGTTAAATAGTCAAATTGTTGAATCGTTAAATCGGCCACCCCCACACTTTTATTGTTTACT
This sequence comes from uncultured bacterium, assembly GCA_964525555.1. Taxonomy (GTDB): domain Bacteria; phylum Hydrothermota; class UBA3072; order UBA3072; family UBA3072; genus JAFGHJ01. The sequence continues at coordinate 181,680 of CAZGHN010000002.1, read as the reverse complement.
ATTTTCCCATTTCTCTATTTGTCTATTTAAACTATCCGAAGGATCGTTCCGCTTACCCCTTCCTATTAAAATAAAGCACGCTTGAGGAAAATGTCAATATTGTAAGAAAGAGATAGAAAGGGAACCAGAAATACGCCACATAGTTTTCTGTTAAATCCGGGTATTTGCTCATGTAGATTAACGCCATTATAGGGAATGAAACTATCAGTGTTATTAAGCTTGCTTTGGCTATATCCTGAAATTGCTTTTCATCATACCAGTCACAGATACTACCCCTTATTATAAAAATCAGATAATAAAATACCACATAAAAGTAGGGCAAAACAATAATAATACTAGTCGGTAATACAGCCTTTTTTACTATCCAGAAAGGCAAACCTGAGATCAAATATGCAACAAGGGAAACAAAACCTAATATACCGCAGAAAACTCCGATATGTTGCGCGGTGATAAAAACAACTTCATCCTTTATTACAGACTCAGACGGTAAATTTTTCTTCAGAATCTGAAGATTAGATAAAATAAGCCCAAACATAAGCACTATGAAGCCTGCGTGCAAAAAGTGATTAATATAAAGAAAAATCCATTCTCCGCTGGTATCCCAGCCAAGCTCAGATTCTTTACCTATATCAGATAATAAGCCCAGATTACCAATTAACAAAAGAACAGACAAAACTCCAGCAAAAACAGCAAAAGCTCTTATTATACTAGGGTTTTTATAAAATTTTAACTGTAAAGCCAGATTCAAAATCGAACAAAGATGAAAAACAAAAATAACTATGAATCCTATCCCTACAGGTATCATTAATCTATCAACATCAGCACCCAGCTTTTCAAAACGAAGAGTTAAGGGACGAATATGCTCAAATACCATGAAGTTATTAATTATAAAACAAAACGAAATAAAACCCAAAATCAGAGAAACTATACCGGAAAGTTTAAGTGCTTTTTTCATTTTCTACTCCTTTTTTGTTATTCTGTTCATTTTCTTCAATAATGTAAAATATGTCCTCGACAGATTTACTGAAAAAACGTGCAATCTTAAATGCCAAAAGAGTTGATGGCACAAATTTGCTCTTTTCTATCGAATGTATGGTCAGCCTTGTTACCCCGATAGCATTTGCTAAAGCCTGTTGAGAAATCTCATTATGTTCGAAACGATACTTTCTGATATTATTGCCTAACTTCAAAATCACCTCCTAATCCTACTTTTTAAAAAACAATCAAAAACATAGACGACCTTTTGGTATATAATAATATACATATAGTATATTATTATATACATATTATATACAAAACTATACAATTTGTCAAGGGGAAAAGATCCTTCGGATCAGTTGATTTGTTGAATTGTTGAGTAGTTGAATAGTAAAAACAACAAAAAACTCTGTGCCCTCCGTGAGTTTTATTTTTTTCTCTGTGTCCTCTGTGGTTAAAAAATTTGGCGTTGTGGGTTGGGTTTATTGCGAAAAGCAAAAGGCTAACTGCTAATAGCTTGGAGGTGCTGATTCCTTGGGTCGGGTTAAGTTTTTTCCCTTGACTATTGCCCCAAAAATTCCTATGATTCTTATTGAGGAAACTCTAAATCCATGCTAAAGAAAAAAAATAAAGGGCAATTCGATAAGCCTTCAATGGTCGTTATTTATGAAGGGAAATGGGGCGTTGTTGTATTTGTTCTTGGTTTAGCAATGCTCTTGTGTGGATACTGGCTTTCCGGATTTCTTCCGGGGAGGTTCAATCCGGCAACTTTCACGAGTTTATTTTCTTATATAGGTATTTTAACAGGTGCCGGAGCTCTTTCCGTAGGGTACTTTTCTTATCCAAGAATACATAATTTAAAGGTTTTTCTTGCAGGACACCTTACCGGTCTATCCGTTCTGGCTTTTTGTTTCTTCAGTAATACCGGAATTTTTTCTCTTCCTGCATCAAACAATTTTATTCCGGGCATCTATCTTATTATGCTTGTGGGTATCTTAACAAGTACCCTGCTACCGACATTTCTAAAGTATAAATGGACAAAGAGGATTACAATCGCAGCTCTCCTTACCGAAATAATTTTTCTCTATTTGTTCTGGAAAGTTCCTTTTAAAATGGCTTCCCTTGAGGCTTTTCGTAAAGGCTATTTTAGCCTATGGTTAAGCCTAATCCCCGGCATATTAGCGTTTTCAGCTTTAACTGTTTCCATATTCGTGCTAAAACGTCATTTTTTTCTTGGAGGAGTACTTGGTGGAATGGCTTCGTTTTTTGGGGCCGGCTGGTATTTCGGCAACTTAAACACGGAAATCTCTCTTTTCGATTCCTACATATTTGCTGTAGCTCCTCTTTTTTTAATAATAGGAATTTTCATACACTGGATGGCAAGAATGGAACACCGGGCTTTGTACGATCCTCTGTTAAGAATCTACAATCGAAGTTACTGCGAGAGGATTCTCAATGAGCAAACCAAGGTCGATACAACTCCACCTTTCGGTATAGCAATAGTAGATATCGACCGATTCAAGAAGATAAATGATAAATACGGTCATAGAGCCGGAGATGAAGTTTTAATCCAATTGGTCCGGATAATTACAAATGAAGTGGTTCCTGACGGAATAGTCTGCCGATATGGGGGAGAAGAGTTTGTAGTATTTTTCCCCAATCAGGGCACAACAAAGGTCAAAATGATGATGGAATTAATCAGAAAGAAAATAAAAAAGACTTCTATGAAAGTAGGAAAAAAAAGAATAAAGATTACCGTTTCCATCGGAATTTCGCATCGACATGGTAAAAGCCAACCGTTGCAAAGTGTTTTTAGAATAGCCGATAAAGCACTCTATAGAGCGAAAAAGGAAGGAAGAAACCAGGTCAGATTCAGTAAAACCGAACGATAATTGCCACAGAGACACAGAGAACACAAAGAGAAAGCAAATCAGTTAGATGGGTATATGAGTAGATGTGTAAATGGGTGAGAAACAGTCAACCCATCCACCCATACACTCATCAACTCATTTACTTAAATTTAAACAACAAATCGCACAAATAACACAAATAGTTTCTAATTTAGAAAAAAATAATTTTAATTTTTAAATTGTCATTTTGCTTTTTAATTTTTGATATTTGATTTGTATTAGATAGGGTCAACAAGAATAACTAAAAATCCTGCCTTGTTGCTCAGCAACTATCGGGGTCAACTCTAGAACATTTTCTCCAGCTTAAAGATCTTTATTTCTTTATCTTTACTAAGCAGTTTCCTGATTTCTTCTTTTGCAGAGAAATAAATTATTTGCCATCCTGATTCTGAGATATCTTTTAACATTTTTATTAAAACTTTCAAACGGTTACTGCTCGCCTTTACAAAAGGATCATCGAGTATAAAGAAACCTTTTTCTACTCCAAATAATCCTTCGCCCAAGGAAAGTCTTATGGAAAAATACAATTGATCATAAGTGCCGCTGGAAAGCTGCCACGGGTAAAGAATCTTTTCATCCTTTCTTACGACGACAATCTTTTCTTCCTTTTCATCGAATTCTACACTTGTATAAAGACCTCCTGTCATTTGCGAAAAATATTTTGAAACCGGGCTTTTCGGACCAAACTGTTCTCTTATTTTTGCCTTCTCCTCGTTTGTTATCTCTTCAAGAATTTCAAGCGAAATTTGTGCGTCTTCCTTCGCAATCTCCTTTTCTTTGATAAAACCTTCAATTTTATTCTCGATATTTTCAAGATCGGTCGAGCCATGACAACGAAGATCCTTCTCGCTCAAAATATTATTTGCTTTCTTTTCTACCTCTTTAAATCTCTCACTCAAAATATTCAAATTTCCTTCTAACTCGCCAAGTTTCTCTCGCGAACCAGATATTTCCTGACTCAAAATACCATATTCTTTCTCATTAAATTCAACATCTCTTGCCTTATCTTTAAAAATCTTCAATTCCTGTATTTTTTCTCTACGGTTCTCCTTTCCAAGAATTTCTTCCAACACTCTCTCTTCTTTCTCGATCTCCCTTTCTAATTGTTCCCTTTTTCTCAAATTTTCGCCATATTTATCCAAACTATCAACAAAAGTTTCGTCTTTTATTTTTTTAATAATTTCTGTATTCCTTTCGACTTTCCCCTTGAGCTCCGGAGCTCTTTGCTCTTGTATCTCTGCTATTATATTGCTCAAAGTCCCTGCTTCCACTTTTTTAATATTAATATCTCCCTCTTTTTCTCCGAACTTTAAGGAAAAAGATTCAACTTCACCCAATAATTCTTCTATTTCTTCACCTCTAAAACCTATCTCTGCAAGATCCATTTTTAATTTTGAGAAATTCTTTCTAAACAATGTTCTATTCCTGTTCGACTTCAATTTCAAACCAAGTAAAACAAAGAAAAAAACCGAGAAGACTGCGGTCATAACTATAAACACAGGCATTTGTGTAAGTATCATTCCTAAAATAGAAAGAGCAAAAATAACCGATACCGCAAAGAAAGTAGGTTTACTTATTAATGGCAAAGGACTTTCCGCCGATGCTTCTATCTTCTGTTTTTTTATATCTGACAGCCGAGATTTCAACCCATCTATTTTTTCTTTCTTGTTTCTAGTTATCTGAAATTCTCTTTCCTTTTCTTTCAATTCCTCTTCTATATTTTTTATTTTAGTCTTACTTTCTCTTAAAACATCATACATTTTTGTTAATTCTTTTTCTACCATTTTTGTTTCTCTTTCTGCATCTCTCCATCGGGTAAAATCTTCCTCTCTAAACGCAGTCAAATCTTCAAGGATTTTCCTTGCCTCATCTACCTTGCTAAGTGCCGAAGCTGTCCTTTCATATGAAAGTCGTTTTCTTGCTTCCTCCAATTTTCCTCGAAGAAGTTCCTTCTCTTTTATTGCATCAAACAACCTCACCCATTCCCTTTCAAGCTCTTCAATTCTGTTTTCTTCAATTTCGCGTTTGAGAGATTTTATATACTCTAAAAGACTTTTTGAGTCTTCAATTTTTGTCTTTAAGTAATTGTCTTCTCTTCTGTTAGAAAAATCTCCACCGGGCGTCAGCTCTGAAATTTCCAAGATTTTCTTTCTTACGTTATCAATTCTATTAGTCTGGAGACCTGTCAGGCGGTTTGTAATCTCAGTATAAAAAGTAGCCTCGGATTCGATAGAAAGGTCGCTGTTTCTAATTACGAAAATGTTTCTACATTCTCTAGCTGTAAGAGGAATAACATCGTAAAGATGAATTTCTCTGCCAAGTTTCTTTTCTTGATTCTCGACTTTTACAACAACATACCCATCAACCATTTCATCAACCCTATTAATACCTTTAAAATCCTTTACTTTCTTCCCTAAAAGAAGTTTTATTAAAGCTTCTAAAGTTAACGTCTTCCCCGTTTCATTCATACCGTAAATCAAGTTAAAATCAGAGAGATATATTTCTCCTCTATCAGGAAGCGGGCCATAATTGGTAATATGTATTTTTTCTATTCTCATTCTTCGCTCTCTAGTATACTTCTGATTAAAAGTCTTTTGATCTCTTGGTATCTTGAAGATTTCAATTTCTCGAGTTTTCCAATAAAGGCCATAAACAACTCATCTTCATATAATCTCTTGATCCCTTTCACTCTGTTTGTAGTCTCAAGATTTCTGACCTCATCTTCTAATTCTCTAATTCTTTTATGAAATTCCTCTTCTCCTTCATCAGTATATCCGGTGAGAGAAACCAATATTTTGGCTTCTTTTGAGAAGCCTTTTATTTTATCCTTAATCTTTTCTATTATTTGATTTTGATCCTCATCGGGATAAACAGAGAACCTCATCTGCTCGTAGTAAGGAGTATCTATAGGATATGGAGATGGCGCTTTTCCCACCTCAAAAATATTAACAGCTCTTTTCCCTGTTTCTTTTCTTGTTATTGAAACAGGCGAACCGGGATATACGAAAAACCCTTTAGAATCGAACTCGTAAGTTTGAAAATTTGTATGGAAATGACCCGCCAGAACATATTGTATATTTAGATCACTTAAAAAAGAAAGTCGCAGACCCATATAGTTACTTTCTTCATCTCCGAAATCGGAACCTGCAAATGAGTGATCTAGAAGTTCTCCATGAAAAAGAAGGATGTTTGTTTTGTCCTCATCCGTAAGGTCTTTTATTTTTCTTAAATTATTCCTGACTTGTCCGCTAGTAATATTGGTAAATGGAAAACCAAAAAACCTTACATTTTCATACTCGAATGGCTCCGTTAATTTCCTTAATACTTTTACTTTCTCACCAAGAAAAGCATCAACCGCAAAAGCATTCTCATCATGATTCCCTGGAATGATAACAAACTCGTACTCTACACTATTCAGAAGAGGTCTTATTTCCGGATAAAGCCTGACAAAACTTACCTTTTTATCAAAAAAATCTCCGGATATAACAAAAACATCTATTTCTTCTCTTGTTCCAATTTTAACCAATGATTCAAAAGTCCTCCATGAATCATCCTCAAATTCTCGTATGTGAATATCCGAAGTATGAAGTATTTTCATTTCACCAAAGCTTTTTAAGCTGAATCCCTTTATAATAATGTTTTAATATCTGTTTATAGTTATATCTCTCTTTTGCCATTTCCATGGCCCCGTATTGACATATCCCAACTCCATGCCCGTAGCCCTTACCGGAAACAACAATCTGATTGCTCTTAACCTTTATCTGAAACATTAGTGATTTCAAGGAACCCCTATAATCACTGAAAAGTCTCCTTATTTGATCTTTTTCAAGATTGAATTTTCCAATATCAGTATTCACCTCGACAACTCTTACCCTGTTGGTTCTAGTCCTTTTCGATATTCTAATCCATTCAACTTTCCCGGGCATCTGGCCAAAAAAATCCTGAATTTTAGTTTTTACAACCTCAAAAAATTCTTTCTTATCATATACCCTTTCCCATCTGTAATGAGGAGAAAATCTGCAAAAATCCTGCCTGTCCCACCCGTAGTCACGGACAGATCTGAGATACGGAATTCTTTCACCAATCCATATATTTTCATTGTTTTCTGTAGTTCCTCCGCAAGTTGAAGAATATTTCGCGTCTATTATTTTTCCCTTATAAGTTGCAACAACTCCTCTTGTAGATTCCACTGCCTTTTCAATTATCTTATCTGTACTCCCCACTCCGCCGTAGACCTGATCCCATATAGTAGAACGAATATCATATGGATTATCGGAGTCCATATGAGAAATTACATATGACCTTGCAGCAACTGCCTGAGCTTTTAATGCTTCTATCTGATTTTCGGGAAGATTACCCATTTCGTGAGGAATCACGCCTTTTACATAATCTTCGATTTTGACATGATTTATTATTAGAATATTATCTGCCTTTGTTACTTCAATAGCACCGGGGTAAATATTACCATCAATTTTTATGAATCTTTTTGTAGATTCAATAAAGATGGGAAATTGAGGGTCTTTTATAACACCATCTGCCGTCAAGATTTTTAAAGACGGACTGAAATATATGCTTAAGTGACCCGATACTTTTCCATCCTTGTTGCCAGTTTTAATCTTTAGTTTTGAGTCACCTCTTAATTTTATATTTTCGGGGTTTCTTTGCAGCAATATCCTTACAACAGGTTCCCTCATAAGTTTTCTCCTCGGAACAGCCACAGGCACACAGGAAGCTATAAAAATAAAAAACACAAAAAATAGCTTAATTAGAGACTTCATTTATTACCTTTTCGATTTTTTCATAATGAGTTCCCTTCCAGAAAATCCTGCCGCACTTCGGACATTTCTTGAAATCGTTATGAACCTCGAAAATATAAGGAGGCACATCGTTTTTTATGTATTTTTTCTTTACTTCTTTTGTTTCTATATTGCAGACAGGACATCGGGAAAATGGAGATTTTATCTTTGACTGCCTTGCTATTTGTTTCAATTGATCCATAAGATTCTCAGATTCTATTAGAATCAAATCTTCAAATTTCTCTGCCAAAATTTTAGACCTTGTTAAAATAATACGCCCTTCCTTTTTACTACGGTAAATTATAGTTTTACCATTTGTATTTCTATAATACGCAGTATCGAATCCCAGTAACCTCAACCATTTTGCAAGCCGTCCTAGCATAAAATCACAAATAAACCGGGGATTTTTCTTAATAAAAACCTCCCCCCTCACCCATTATTCCGCTAATCATGGCAATCCCCATAAATATCATCCATATTATACTGAAAACAATAGATATTATCGTAAGCACACCGGAAAGAACAAAAAAGGTCTTAAGTGAACCAAACATATCTCCAAGTGACTCTGCTTTTCCATCAACGATTTCTCTGCTACTATTTGCAATTTTCAAAAGAACAACGCCCATCCATATAGGTAACCAGGCAACGATTATACCGACTATCGTTATAGCATATAAACCGCCGGCAATGATAGCGGCTATTCCCAAAAACTTTATCCAGCCACTCATATCCTTACAGTTTGTAGTTATTTTCTGCTCGACCTCGCTAGTTAATTCCATACGACCTCCTTTACGGAATAATAGGAAATCTTATCGATTTAGTCAAGTACCCCACCACCCAACCAAATTTTGAACCACAGAGACCACAGAGAAAAAAGAACACACAGAGGACAAAAAGAAGAATTTGTTGTTTTTAACTCCCAACCCATCCCCAAAGAAGTATTCTCACACAAAGGCACGAAGGCACTAAGACACAAAGAAAAGGATAATGTGGTTTAAAACCCATCTCCCCACCAAATATTTAGACAGCATAAAAACAGGATTAATAGGATTTTTTATTTGTTATTTTTTAACTGGAACCTGGTATCCGGTATCTAGTACCTAAGTATATCCACAGAGGGCACAGAGAAAACAATAATGTTGTTCAAAAACTTAACTAGAACACAAGATTATTAAATTTTTTGAATAAAATCTAAAAAGCTCTGAATAGAATCGAATCTAAACGTATAGTAACCGAATTCTTTTGCTCTATCCAGGACTCCTTGTTTGTCGTCAACTATAAGGATATTTCCAGCCGGGAGTTTAATTTTCTGGTATGGTATTCTATAAAATTCATCATCATATTTCGTATAACCCAAATCATAGGAAATAAATTTATAATCAAAATACTGCAGAAAATTATATTTCTTATCGACTTCGTAAATCCAGTTTGTCTGGTCCGAAAAAATTCCCCATTTGAATTTATCTTTTAATTCGATCACGGTATCTATTATCTCTTTTCTCGGCACAAAATTATCAAGTATCAAACTCCTGCACCCCATTAGATTCTCATTTGCATCGAGCTCTTTTGCTATAACTTCCCAGAACTCCTTTTCTGAACTCTTGCCGTTCAGGTATCCACTTTTTCTTAATGCTTTTACCGCTACTATTTCATGCATCTCATCATAGCCCCTGCCGTAGATTTTAGAAAGGTGGAGTACACCAAGTCGAAATCCTTCAGGAGAGATTACTCCGCCGAAGTCAAGTAAGATCACTTTTATTTGATTCGAGTCTTTCATAATCATCGATATAATAGGAAATCTGGTCTTTTTAGTCAAGTATTTTAGTGGCTACTTTTTTACTCTCAAAAAACTGGCGTTTATTGCCACAATAACAGTGCTCATAGACATAAATACCGCACCTACTGCCGGGGATATGATAATTCCGGCATTGTATAAAACTCCAGCTGCAAGAGGTATAGCAATTACATTGTATCCTGTTGCCCAGAAAAGATTCTGAATCATCTTTCTGTATGTTGCTTTGCCGAAAAGAATAAGAGATACGACATCTTTAGGGTTGCTGTTAACAAGTATTATGTCCGCGGTTTCCGCGGCAACATCCGTTCCCGAACCTATGGCGATTCCAACGTCTGCCTGGGCAAGAGCGGGAGCATCGTTTATCCCGTCCCCGGTCATAGCGACCACTTCTCCCTTATCCTGAAGTTCCTTGATTTTGTTTTGTTTTTCATGCGGAAGGACTTCGGCAAAGAACCCGTCCAGTTCTAATTTCTCTGCCACATCCTTTGCCACTTCTTTATTATCTCCGGTAAGCATCCAGCATTTTATTCCTTCTTTTTTTAGTCTCTTTATGGCTTGGTAAGAATCCTCTCTGATCTTATCGGACAACTCTATTAAACCTACTGGCTTATCATTAATCAAAACAAATACCAACGTGCCGTCTACCTTTTTCCCAGCTTCTTTGGGACTTTCTATATTATTTTTATCGAGATAGCTTTTGCTTACCAATTTTACTTCTTTACCATCGACTTTACCCCTAATTCCCTCTCCTTTTATGACCTCGAAAGCTTCGGTTTTTACCGTATCTAAACCCATCTCTTTTGCTTTATCTAAAATTCCTTTTGCTATGGAATGTTCGGAATTTACCTCCAGAGATGCCGCTATTTTTATTATGGATTTCTCGTCGTATTCGGAATCGAAAATCTTAACAGAACTCACTCCGAATTTGCCTTCGGTTAAAGTTCCGGTTTTATCGAAAACAAGAGTGGTTATCTTCCTTGAGTTTTCAAATGCGGTTCTGTTTCTTATTAAAAGTCCGTTCTTCGCCGATATAGATGTGGAGACAGCCCCCACAAGAGGAATGGCAAGACCAAGAGCGTGAGGACACGTTATAACCATGACGGTCGCCATTCGCTCGATTGCGAATGCTATTTCGGGTGTTTCAAACAGCCAGAAAATTAAGGTTATAGTACCAGCTGTTATCGCAATAATGGTGAGCCATACCGCAGCTCTGTCTGCCAGTCTTTGCGTTCTTGATTTTGAAGCTTGAGCCTCTTTAACCAGATTAATCACTTTATTCAAATACGAATCTTCTCCCGTCCCAACAACTTTTTCTTTTATTACCGAATCTCCGTTGACCGAACCGCCTATTATCTTACCACCTTTTTCTTTTTTGACAGGTTTTGATTCTCCTGTAATCATCGATTCATCGATGTAACTGTTTCCTTCAATAATAAACCCATCCGCAGGAACTTTTTCTCCCGCTTTGATTAAAATAATATCTTCTTTCTTAAGCTCGGATATTTTCACGTCTGATACGCTATCTCCTTTTACTAAATGAGCTGTATCGGGCAATAATTGAGCGAGTTTTTCCAGAGCTTGCGAAGCGCCCAGAACAGATTTCATCTCTATCCAGTGTCCGAGAAGCATAATATCGATAAGTGTCGCGAGCTCCCAGAAAAAATACTTTCCCTTTAGCCCAAACACAACCGCAGCACTGTAAACATAGGCGACAAAAATTGCGAGAGCAATAAGGGTCATCATCCCCGGTTGTTTTTGCTTTAATTCGTCAAAAAGACCTTTTAAGAAAGGCCAGCCGCCGTATGCGAAAACGAAACTCGATAATAAGAACATTAAGTATTTATCGCCCTTGAAGATAAGCGTATAATTTAAAAAATCCTGAATTAGAGGTGACAGGAGCAATATAGGTATTGTGACTATGATAGAAACAAAAAACCGCTTTTTAAAATCCCGAACCATGTGTTTATGATGTTCTGTGTGGTCGTGGTGGCCGTGATGTTCGTGGTGTTCGTGTTTCATCTCTTCAGGCCCACAATGCTCGCAATTTCTCTCTTCATGAACTTCCTGGAGTTCCACATTACACATACTACATTTTCCAGGCTTATCGAATTCCATTCCACAATGCGGGCATTTATATTTTTTCATAATTATCTCCTATTTAAAAAACACCGGCTCAGATATTATCAATAACCTTCTTCAATTTTTCCTCGACCTGTTCTGCAATATCACTCAGTTTGTCGTTTTCTATCATACTCATTGCCACGGTAGGTAGAATCGCAGAAACAAAAACTTTATTTTCTTTTTCGTATACAATAACATTGCAGGGTAACATCAGTCCGATATCCGATTCCACCTGCAGTGATTTATATGCGAATGGGGGATTACATGCTCCCAGTATTACGTATTTATTAAAATCCACGTCGAGCTTCTTTTTTAAAGTCTCTTTCACATCGATTTCTGTAAGTACACCAAAGCCTTCCTTTTTCAACTCTTCTTTCGTTCTTTGTATAGCTTCTTCATAATTAATATTTAACTTCTTTTTGTAGCCGTACATATCCTCCTCCTTTTCCTGTTTTTGTAAATAAAATCAAAAAAATAAATAAACCTATCAATAAATTTATTGTACAATTAATAAAATTAAAAACAAGTCTATTGTTTTTTCAGTTTTATTGGGCTCTTTTAAGAGCCCAATAAAACTTCCTATTACGAACACCCTATCATGCAAAAACGTTTTCTTAATGCATATGCCCCATAAAAGGCTCTGTGTCTAATTCGTTTATTTGTTCTTCGATCAGTACATTTCTCGCTTTGGTAAAAGATTCAATACCATTGTATCTGATTTTCGATTCTATGGTTCCGATTTCATTTGTAAGAGATTTAACTTTCGAAAGGTTGACATTTTCCTCATAGAGGAGGTCCCCCAATTCGTAGTTTTTCTCGTAAAGCTCCGTACGCAGCGCCAGGGTTTCCTTATAGTATTTATCTCTTACATCTGTAAGAGTTGCTACTTGCTTCTTTGAAAGATTCAATTCGTCTCTATTGTATAAATAGTAATCAACGACTCCTGCAGAACCCATTATAGAACATCCCATTCCCGTACCCATCATTCCATACCCGAAATTCATCATGCCCGCTCCCATCATTCCATATCCGTGCATTCCATAATTTCCCGTCTGTCCGGTATTATAATTGCCGTGCATTCCTCCCATCATCATATGGCCACCCTGGGCATAGTACGACCTTGCTCCTAAAAATAAAAGAGCAAATAAGCTCAAAATTAAAACTGTAAATATCGATTTTTCTCTGTGCATTTTTTCCTCCATTTATTAAAATAGACGTACTATGGAGGAGTTCGTTACGGATTTTGTTGTTTGAAGAAAGGATCGCTTAAGATATCTGGAAGAACTTTTTTAATAAAAATTTAAAAAAAGATTAGTCAAATCATCTAAAAGCTTCGTCTAATCTTTTCATATCTTCTTCGCTTAGCTTCCAGCCCAGGGCACCCAGGTTTTCTTTCAAATGTTCAGTGTTTGTTGACTTTGGTATAGTAATTACATTTTTTTTGGAAATAAGCCAGTTTATAGCGATCTGAGCAAGAGTTTTGTTGTTCTTCTCGACAAGCTCATCCAACAATTTATTTTTCTCTCGAAATAGAATTCCCTTAACCAGAGGCTTCCAGGCGGTAATTATAATGTCGTTTTCCTGACAAAAGGGAACTATTTCCGATTCAATATCTACGTTGTACATACCGCTGTTCCTTGTCAGGAGGTTGTATTCTATCTGGTTGTTTACGATTTTATTTTCTGAGTACTTTTGCGCTTCTTTTAGCTGTTTTACAGAAAAATTACTTACACCAATAAATTTTATTTTTTTTTGCTCTACAAGGGAATCCATTGCCTGCATTGTTTCTTTTATTGGGATTTTTGGGTTGGGTATATGTATGAGATATAAATCTATATAATCTGTATTTAATCTTTTAAGACTTCCTTCTGCTGCTTTGATGCAATCGTTATAGCGCAAATGTTCAGGTAAGACCTTTGTCGTAATGAAAAGCGATTCTCTATCAATGCCATTTATTGCAAGTCCGACTAATTCCTCAGAATGCCCCGCACCGTACATTTCTGCTGTGTCTATATGAGTATATCCAAGTTCCATTGCCTTTTTTATAGCAGCAACACTTTCTTCGTCTCTACTCGTATCACTACTCATACCTCCGCCGATTTCCCAGGTTCCTAAACCCAGGACCGGTATATCGGTATCTCCTAATAACTTTTTATACTCTATAATACCCTCCCAATAAATTAATCTCCTCTACACCTTCTCCTTTTCCCTCCGCTAAACATACCTCCAATAGATATGTTAAGTCCTATTATAAATCCAAGATTATAAGGCCATCCGGTATTGTTTACCTCATATAATCCAACATCATTCGTAAATAAACTAACAATAAAAGTTATTATAATTATTGCTCCGTGCCAAATACCTGTCCAGAAACCGGCTTTACTTCCAGGATTTATTTCCTGATCCCATCTTTCATTACCAGGAGCACAACTAATGAAGATAAGAGCTATGATTACGACCAACAGGAATAAATAACTTCTATTCTTAAACATAGTACCTCCTTAATATAATATTAATTTTACTAAAAATTATTAAACTTACTCAATACATCTACGAAAAATCCCGTACCTATAAGACCGGCAAACATAAATCCTCCAAGCAGAAATCCGCCGACCACCAGAAAAACAAGAATACCCTGAATAATGAAGTATATCTTAAGAGGACTTAACATTTCCTTATCTAGAAATTCCATATTCCCAGTAGAAACTTTCATCGAACCATTGGCTGCGCGACTCAACAGAATTCCTTCCCACACAATTATAGCGCCGGGGAGTGCCCCAAAAACGGTTATTATAAGAAGCGCCCCTTGAATAATTTTAGCGATTCCCAATAACTTCAACCAACCGCCCATGTTACGAGCTTCCCGCATGGTCCCTTCATCATCAAAATTTTTCCTCACCATATTACCTCCTTACTATTATTGATTACAGAGTAAGAAAAAGAATTAAAATAGTCAAGAGGAAAAAACCTCCCCAATCAAAAAACAATATCTCTCACGGAGCCACAGAGAACACAGAGAAAACAACTAAATTTTTGTCTTTTAAAACCCATCTCCACCCAATTATTCACATGTAGGACATGTAGAGCCTATAGTTTTTGTTTTTTTTGACCAGTGACTAGCGACAAATGACTATAGACTAAATTATTACACCAAAACACAAAGATTGTATTTTTTGTTTTTTACTACTAACTGCTCACTACCCCCTACTTACTATTTACTATTAGCCTACCTTTTACTTGTAGCAAATAACTTTTCCGTTCTTTTATCAAACAACACCCATATTGAGTAAATACCAACTGCGGTACCAATTGGAAAATTCAACAATGCAAGAAAAGACAAAATCAGGACAAGAATTCTTGCCCATCCCTGATATTTCAAAAGGCCGATTCCTCCTACAATCCCAGGCAGAGACATAATTATCAAAAACCAGGGCACAGCCACCCCAACTACCTGAAGAATACGTACCGCCTCCTCCTCAACGTCAGGCATTTTTGCTACTATATTTAGTACAGAAAAAACAATTATTGCAAAAAATACACCTAATACACTAAAAGCTATATTGATTATTCCGACTGCTTTTACGTGACTTTCCATTCTACCTCCTTTTTATATACTATAATTCTGCCTTTTCCACAAAAAAGCAAGAGACTACAGTTAGAATGACGCTAAATAAAAAAGTTGCCATCAAAGCTGCTATATCCAGACCAAAGGTTTCGAGTTCTCCACCCAAAATAAACTTCATTGAAATTTCGGGAAGAAAGGCAAAGACTTTCTTGGCAAAATATAAATACCGGGAATATATAAGAAGAAGTCCGATAAGGCTTCCGGCTGTAATCCATCCTTTTGCCCTGGCAAAGATCCTGCCGAAAAGATATGAAAACATTGCAAAGGGAACAAAAAGAAGAATTCTAAAAGACACCAGAAACCACAATTTCAAAAAAGTTAGCACTTCTATTCTAAACTGTTCGGTAAATCCTATCATTATAAGATAAGGAACAAGAAAAACTAAAAGAATATAGAGAAAAATTTCCAGCGTTAACACTCCCATTTTGCTTAAAACTATATTATAACCTCTCACAGGTAGTGAAAACAGAAGAAAATTCGTATTTGAATCCCATTCATTTTTCCAAACAAGAAAAGCCCTTACCAGAGCCATAAGAGGAAAAGCAGGCAGAGTGAAGAAAATCACAGCTGCAGCCATAAACCCTTCAGTTACTTTGGCTAAAGGCAAAAACAAAAAGTTAACACCAAGCACAAATCCACAAAAACCAATAATCCAGTTTTTTTCTCCAAGGAGTTCTTTTTTAAATAATCTACCCATAAAGATCCTCCTTGAAAATCTGATCCATAGATTTTCCGTATTTCTCCCTGAGCTCATCGGACGGCCCATCTATAATTATATTGCCCTCCCTCATAAATATAGTCCTCTCGAAAAGCATTTCAGCGTCTGAAACTATATGTGTAGAAAAAACAAATGTCTGGTCCGCCCTGTATGCTTTTAGAATGCCTGATGTAATATTCGCCCTCGAAGCCGGATCTATTCCGGACAACGGCTCATCAAGAAGAAATATTTTTGCGTCCCGGCTGAGAGTTAAGACTAATTTTAATTTTGCCCTTAAACCTTTCGATAAGTGCGCCACATATCGGTGAGGAGGGAGCTTGAAGAACCCTATAAGCTCCTTTTCCTTCTCTTCATTCCAGTCGGAAAAGAACCCGGAGTACCAGCTAATCAAATCCTGTGTTTTCATCCAATGATAAGTCGAATCATATTCAGGATAAAACGCAATTTCTGACCTTAAATCCACGCATGGAGCTCTACCATCAATTCTTATTTCTCCGGAGTTTGGCCTGCAAAAACCAAATAGAAGCTTAAGCAGAGTCGTCTTACCGCTTCCATTAGGCCCAACAAGCCCGACAAAAGAACCATCCTCAATAGTTAAATCCAGACCATTTACCGCATAGACATCATTGTACCTTTTAACTAAACCTTTAATTTCAATCATCTATTTTCCTCACCAATTTTTTTATTTCCTTTTTCGAAAAACCCATAGAGGTCATATTTTTAACAAATTCTCCGACTACCTCATTTATCATTTCATCTTTCAGCTTATCCCGGGATTCCTTTTTAACCCACGTACCTTTGCCAACCCAACTCTCAACAACACCTTCCCTCTCCAATTCCCTGTAAGCCCTTGCCACAGTATTAGGATTCACTCCCAACTCTTCAGCAAAAGCTCGAACCGTGGGTACATCTTTCTCGATATCTCCGCGCGAAATCCTCTCTTTGATTTCCTTTACTATCTGCCTCCATATCGGCTTACTTTTATCTATATCCATAATATTGTATCAATAATATAATACAATTTTAAAATTTGTCAAGGGGGTAATATAAATTCAAAAAATCTAAATCGGTCGTTAGCCTTGAGTCAACAGTCAAAAAACAAATATAAGGTTCCTTGACTTTTTCGGTTTAATCCGTATGCATTTTAAGGACACACGAAATATGAAATTATTCAAGGATGTACCCAAAAACGTAAAGGCGTTGGGCTTCGTAAGCCTCCTTAACGATGCGGCAAGTGAAATGATTTATCCTCTTTTGCCTATTTTTCTTACTTCCGTACTCGGGGTGGGCGCAGGAGCTTTAGGTGTTATCGAAGGAATAGCCGAATCGACTGCGAGTCTTCTTAAGCTATTCTCCGGCTGGATTTCCGACAAAATAAAAAAAAGAAAAATACTCATTTTAATCGGTTATTCTCTTGCGGCACTTGGAAGGCCATTAATTGCTTTAAGCAGGACCTGGTGGCAGGTAGCAGTCATTAGATTTTCCGATCGCTTGGGGAAAGGCGTGAGAACATCTCCCAGAGACGCCCTTATTTCTTTATCCACTCCTGATGATGTGAAGGGCAAAGCGTTTAGCTTACACAGAGCAATGGACCATGCCGGAGCAATGATCGGACCTTTGAGCGCTATGATACTCTTACACTACGGCATGAGTCTTAAAAATTTGTTCATCTGGGCTTTACTACCCGGGATCATAACAATATTTATCATCTTTTTCTTTGTCAGGGAAAAACAATCGAAAGAAACAACAAAAAAAGCGGATTTTGATTTTTCTATTCTTTCAAAAAACTTTAAAACCTACCTTATAGTCCTGATTCTTTTCACTCTCGGCAATTCTTCCGATGCCTTTCTTATCTTAAAGGCAAAAGATACTGGCATCTCAATTGTTTTAATACCTCTTCTGTGGATTGTTTTAAGTTTTGTAAAAATGACAACCTCAGTTCCCGGAGGGATGTTGTCCGATAAGATTGGAAGACGTAAAGTAATAGTCAGCGGTTGGATCATTTACGCTATCATATATCTTGGTTTTGGGTTCTCTTCTAAAATATTTCATGTATGGAGTCTATTTACACTTTATGGGATATACTTCGGGCTTACCGAGGGAGTAGAAAAAGCATTCGTTAGCGATCTTGTGGACAAAAATTTTCAAGGCACAGCATTCGGCTTCTACCATCTCTCAGTGGGAATCGCAGCACTACCTTCAAGCGTAATATTTGGGTTCGTCTGGCAAAAATTCGGCTCATCCGCTGCGTTTTCCTACGGCGCAGCCCTTGCGGGAATTGCTTCCATATTGCTTTTTTCTCTCGTAAAAGAAGGAACAAAGCAAACCAATTAATGTTCTTTAAGAAATACTAACAAGACTATAATCAAAGGTATTACCCCCTATTCTACAAAAATCGGACGTGGTATAAGACCCCAATCCAATGAGACACAATCGGAAAATTTAAACGAGGTTTGAGAATTACTATTTATGCAAAAAATTGCATAAATTGTTTCTTGGGGCGGAATATTATCAGCCCTTTTATTTTAATTCGTTTCGCAAAAAAAATACAATACGGCAACCTCAGAAATGAATAATTTTTCATAAAAAAATGAATTTTTTGTCTTGACAATCAAAGAAAATTCAGTATTATAATTTATTGCCAATTACCGGAGGAGGAAGAAATGAAAAGAGAAGTAAAAAAAGTAGTTCTTGCATACTCAGGAGGGCTTGACACAACGATTATACTTCACTGGCTCAAGGAGAACTACAAATGCAAAGTTATCACATTCACAGCTGATCTTGGGCAGGAAGACGAATTGGAAGGCTTGGAAGAAAAAGCTCTGTCCTCAGGAGCTGATAAGGCTTATGTTGTCGATTTAAAAGAAGAATTCGTTACGGATTATGTATTTCCTGTTCTAAAGGCTGGAGCAATTTATGAAGGTACATACCTATTAGGCACGTCTTTCGCACGTCCCATAGCGGCAAAGAAACAGGTCGAAATAGCAGAAAAAGAGGGCGCAGACGCGGTTTCTCACGGTTGCACAGGAAAAGGCAACGATCAAGTACGTTTCGAATTAACATTTAAAGCTCTAAATCCAAAATTAGAGATAATCGCTCCATGGAGAGAGTGGGACATAAAATCCAGAGAAGAAGAAATAGATTATGCTAAAGAATACAACATTCCAACAACGAGCACACGGGAAAAAATTTACAGCAGCGACACCAATCTATGGCACAGAAGTATTGAAGGCGGAATTCTTGAGGATCCCTGGAACGAGTTCCCTAAAGATGCCTATAAGTACACAAAATCTCCGGAAGATGCCCCGGATTCTCCTGAAGTTGTAGAAATAACATTCGAAAAAGGAATTCCGATAGCTGTTAACGGTAAAACTTTATCCCCGGTAGATTTACTCGTTCAATTAAACAAATTGGGTAAGAAACACGGAATAGGCATGGTCGACATGGTTGAAAACCGACTTGTGGGAATTAAATCCAGAGGCGTGTACGAAACTCCCGGCGGCACCATACTCTATGAAGCGCACAGGCAATTGGAGAGTATAGTACTTGACGCCAACACACTTCATCATAAAACCGACGTTGCGAATCTTTATGCTCGTCTGATTTATTATGGATTGTGGTTTTCGGAATTAAAGGAAGCACTGGACGCTTTTATTGATAAAACTCAGGAAAAAGTAACCGGGGTTGTACGGCTGAAACTCTACAAGGGTAACGTAATTACATTGGGCCGCAAATCAAAATTCTCGACCTACCGGGAGGATTTTGCGACCTTCGGCGCAGATCAGATTTACAACCAGCACGATGCAGAGGGGTTCATCAATCTCTTTGGTTTACAATTAACAATACGAGGCCTTCAGAAACTCGAAAAAGAAGGAAAATTGTAGGGAAAAAGTGGGAAAAGAAAAAATTTGGAAAGGGCGTTTTTCTAAAGAAACGGACGCCAAAATGGAAAAATTTAGTCATTCTATTGAAACAGACGAGCTTCTGTACGCGGAGGATATTGCGGTAAACAAGGCCTGGGCTAAAGGTTTAAATAAAATCGGAATTTTCTCCGATAAAGAAACAAGTACTATTTTAAATGCGATTGAAGCAATTGAGAAAGAATTTACAAGCAATAATTTTCGTATTGTTGCAAGTGACGAAGACATTCACAGCGCTATAGAGCGCAGATTAACAGAGCTCACAGGAGAAATCGGAAAGAAAATCCATACAGGACGAAGCCGTAACGACCAGGTGATGACAGATTTGCTTCTTTATCTGAAAAAAGAAATTTCAGACACGATGAAGAAAATTATACAGCTTGAGAAAGTAATCATCGAATTAGCAAAGAATAACATCGACTTAATAATACCCGGTTACACTCATCTTCAGCAGGCTCAACCTATCCTTTTCTCTCATTACCTTCTCTCTTTTTTCTGGCTTTTAGAACGAGACAAAGAACACCTTCTGTTAGGTTTAAAACATTGCGGCATTATGCCGCTGGGAGCAGGGGCGCTTGCAGGTACGGGCTTTCCTGTGGGTTTAAAATCCATTGCACGGGACTTAGGCTTCAGCGAGCTCAGCAATAACAGTTTGGACATAACGGCTCACCGTGACATACCGATCTCTATCAGTTATGTTATGACATTAATAACCTTACATCTTAGCCGCTACGCATCAGATTTTATACTCTGGTCAACCGCAGAGTTTGGGTTCACGGAAATAGACGATAAATACGCAACAGGCAGCAGCATCATGCCTCAGAAGAAAAATCCTGATAGCCTTGAGCTCATCCGGGGGAAATCGGCTTCTGCCATAGGACACCTTACAGCTCTACTCTCACTATGCCATGGGCTTCCTCACTCTTACAATCGAGACCTTCAGGAAGATAAAAAACATATCTTTCAGATCGTTGAAATTGTCGAGGGAAGTCTTGAGATTTTCACAGATGTTTTAAAAACTTTAAAACTAAACAAAGAAAATATAATGCGTGCTCTTTCCCCAACACTACTCGCAACTGAGATAGCAGACTATCTTACAAAAAAGGGAAGTCCGTTCAGATCGGCACACGAAATAACCGGGAATATAGTTAAGTGGGCAGAGGAAAACGATATTTCTCTGGATGAAGTACCCTTGAGCAAATTAAAAGATTTTTCTCCTCTTTTCGAAAAAGAAGTATACGATTACTTAAACTTTAAAAAAGCAATTGCTCGACGAAGTTTAAAAGGAGGCACAGCTAAGAAGTCCGTAAAAGAACAGATAAAGAAAGCAACAAAAATAATAAAGGATTCTGACTCGAAACTTTAACCCGGAGGTACCAAATGCCATTGATCGAAAAACTTTTTTTAAAGAGGATATAACAATGTCAAAAAGCAAAAATAGGCGTTTAGAAATAGTTCGAAGCATATTGAATGAAGATAAAGTCCATTCACAGGTAGAATTAAAAGAAAAACTAAAAAGCAGCGGTTTAAAGGTTTCCCAATCAACTCTTTCCAGAGACCTTAAAGAACTCGGTTACATAAGAGCTCCTATCGGCGACGGTTCTTACAGGATAATAAAAGTCGAAGGTGGCGAAGAACGATTAGATTTGCTTTTTAGACTGGGGCTAGTTGAGCTGTCTCATGTTAACAATATTATTGTAATTAAAACAAAAACAGGTAATGCGCAGGCCGTATGTACAGCTATAGACCATGCAAGAATAGAAGGAATTGTCGGAACTCTTGCCGGAGATGACACCATCTTCGCTCTGGCAACCAACAAATCAATCGCATCACGCGTCGTTGCAGAGCTTAAGAAATATATAGGATAAACAAAGAAGTTAGAATACAGAAGTCAGAAGCAAGAATCCCTTCCCCACCCCAAAAATTAATTGAGCCACGAAGACACTAAGACACGAAGTTTTAAAATTTTCTTTCAACTGCTCCCTGCTTACTGCTCTCTACTCACTACTGTTCATTTAAAAACGACCGCGATTCCACTGGCGGTTTTATCTACTTTAACGTGTTTTTTTCTACTTACCACATGATGTCTCCAAGGCCCTTTCCCTACAACATGATGATGATTTGTGACGTATACGGTCGGGTCAACATCATATTCCACAAGCATAACTCCATCGGCTCCGATTTCGCGTGCTTTTTTGATTATTAAAGCATTTAACTCTACTCTCCTTGCATCTTTTCCAAGACTCGCTTCTATTATTCCGATAACGTGATGCGGTCTTTTTATCTTTTCTTTCGTAAACACAATATCTGTGCCAGCGGGTTTGGGAGTCCCTATGTAAGATTCATCGATTTTTGTATATTTAACGTTTGAGGAAGAACAACCGATTGAAAAATAAACCAAGATAAGAGAAACAATAACAAACTTCATTTGCCCTCCTTTGTTTAACGACAAACTTCTATCTTGAATTTTTTTAGACGATGTATTTGATTCTAAGCTTTTGCTTTAAAAACTACCGTGGTAAACAACTCAATTATAACGCCGTAGATAATACCCATAATCAAGGTTGCCGAAACCATCCAAACCGGGTTATAACCTACAGCCATCATTCCTGAAAATCCCATCGGCAGACTAAAAATTAAACCCATAAGCGGACCGTGCAGCCACCACTTAATTTTTAAGGCGCTTATTCCTATAGCAAATCCGATTAAAGTTCTGCTTGCCAGAATTTGTAATTTTATAGCCCATGGTAATGGGGCATTTGAAGTCGCCAACATCATGCAAATCACACCGCAGATAAAACCAAATACTGTAGCGATAGTAATTCTTTTCGCCATAATAAATACCTCCTAAATTTTTATTTAATTATAGGGAACTTTCAATATTATGTCAAGCTGTTTTATTCAATACTTGACTTTTAATTCCGTTATTCTTATAATATCTGTAACTTTGGAAAACCTAAAGGAGGAGAAAAATGAAAAAAGTACTCATATTGTTAGCAGTAGTACTTGTTGTGTTACCCTTAAGCGCAAGACCAAGATTAGAGTTTTCGCCAAGAGGAACTCTTTATCTCGACGGTGGCGTTAATTTTGGTATAGGCGGCGATGTTATATTAAATCCCAAAAAAAACATTGGCCTCCGAGGCAACCTCGCCGAAGTGATATTCGGAGATGAAACTATATTTTCCCTAAACAGCGTAAGCTTTTCTGGTCTAACAACTTTCGATATTCTTTATTATACAGACATCGCAGGACTGTTCTCATATATTGATATAACATTCGGATTAGTCTCAGCGGGAGGTGGTACCTCCTTAGGAATCGGCGGAGGTCTTGGTCTCGAAAAATACATGGGAAAAGGAAATTACATTTTTCTTGAACCAAATATACTTATTATGTCTTACTCTGGTGGAGGTAGCGATTTTATGTTCAAAGGTTCATTTGGGGTAAAATTAGGTCTCTAATCAGCAGATAAATAAATTTATAATCTTCTTTTATTCTTTTCTACTATAATAAAACCGCATGAGACAACTTATGCGGTTTTATTATTTATAAATCAAAATTTACCCTTGATTCAAACATAAGATATCTGTATAATTTAAGTAAACACGGGGGTATTTTGAACAAAATAAAAGACCACTTCGAAAAAGAAGCAAAAGATTTTGATAATATAGTAGTGAAACTAATCCCTTTTTATAACGAAATGCTGGAAGCCTTAACTAATGCCCTTGGATATCCAAAAACACAAAAAATAAGTGTGGCTGACATTGGATGCGGAACCGGAACGATCGCAAAAATGATTTTGGAAAGGTATCCTGACTCCATTTTAACATGCGTAGACCTCGCAGCTAACATGATAGAAACGGCAAAAATTAAACTTGCAAAATATAAAAATGTTGAATACATAGTCGAAGACTTCTATAACTTTAATTTTGACAAAAAATACGACGTTGTTGTAACATCCTTAGCCCTTCATCATTTAAGAAATGATAATGACAAGAAAAAGTTTTTCAAAAAAATCTTCGACGCACTTAATAAAAATGGAGTCTTTTACAATGCCGATATTGTCTTAGGTTCGAGTGAACCCTTACAGAATTTATATATGCAAAAGTGGAAAGAATTTATGCAGAGGAAAGTTCCTCCCGATGAAATTGAGAATAAATGGTGCCCCAAATACGAAGATGAAGACAGACCTGCAAAAGTAATAGATCAAATCAAATGGCTGGAAGAGATAGGATTTCAAAAAACAGATATAATCTGGAAATACTATAATTTTGCTGTTTATGGAGGAGTAAAACCTTAAATAAGAATGAACCTTCTAAGTGGTAAATTAGAAAAAGATATAGATAAGAAAATTATAGAAAATATAATAAAAGGAAAATATAACCTCGCGGTAAAAAATATATCGCTGATTTTCGACAAACTGTACAAAAAAATCCCCGATAAAAAAAGAATTTCTTACGGCAGAGTTCATGATATAAAAATTCTATCAAAAATTATTTATGATAAACTATCCGAAAAAGGGTCCATAAATTTCGAAATGGCCGCCGATTTATACGAAAAAAGCAATGATTTTAAAAACAGGGGTGTTGCTCTCGGGATAATTTCTTATTCCGGGCTGGAAGAGCCAAAAAGAACGCTACCATATTTTGTTTCAGCAGCCGACTCTTCCGATTTTGATACCAGGGAGATGGCACAAATGTTCTTTAGAAAAATCATAAAAAGCCATCCTCCCATTGCTAAGAAAATATTACTTAATCTTGTAAATTCCAGTTACTCTAATGTACGTCGTTTCGTTGCAGAAACCCTAAGACCGGTTAATGAAAATAAATGGTTTCATGAAAGACCAGAATATCCTCTATCAATACTTAGAAATTTATTTAAAGAAAGCTCTAAATACCCGAGAACCTCAGTGGGTAACAATTTAAGTGACCTGGCGAAACAAAATCCGGATCTTGTTTATAAACTTGTAAAGGAACTTGTCAAAAGCGGTAATGAAAATTCCTACTGGATAGCTTACAGAGCCTGCCGAAACCTTGTAAAAAAAGAACCTGAAAAAGTTATGACTTTATTGAAGATAGACGAATACAAATATAAAAATAAAATTTATAAGAAAAGTGCTCGTAAAAGAAATTAAAGCAAAGTCAATTTTACGAAAGGCAAAAAAACCCGATTCTTGGTTTTTAGTAAACTATGGAATGAATCTCTACAGGGGATGTTCTCATAACTGTGCCTATTGTGATGGACGAAGCGAAGGTTATTACGTAGAGGGAGAGTTCGGAGAAGAAATATCCGTAAAGATAAATGCGATTGACATCCTAAAAAAAGAACTCGATCCAAAAAGAAAGAGAATCCCTTTGAAACATTATTTTGTGGGTATGGTCGGCGGAGTGGGAGACAGCTATCAACCGCTCGAAGAGAAATATAAACTAACCCGACAGGCACTTGAGCTTTTTTACGAAAACAATTTTCCTGTTCATATCCTTACAAAATCCACACTGATAGAAAGGGATATAGATATAATAAAAAAGATAAACGAACAGAACAGAGCAATTGTTTCTTTTAGTTTCTCTTCGGCCGATGATGAAATAAGCGCTATTTTCGAACCCGGAGTACCAGCCCCATCAGAAAGATTAAAAACTCTAGCCAAATTCAAAAAAGAAGGAATCGCCTGCGGCATGTATTTAATGCCCGTCATTCCTTTCACAACAGATACGCCAGAAGTCATGGAAGAAACAATCGAAAAAGCAAAGGAAATAAACCTAGATTTCATTGTGTTCGGAGGAATGACTTTAAAAGATGGCAGACAAAAAGAATATTTTCAGAAAACGCTCAAAGAAAACTTCCCAAATCTTCTACCTCACTATGAAAACATATATTTGAAGAACAAATGGGGGAAACCGACGAAAGAATATTACCAATCTATAAGTAAGACTTTTAATCTTTTCAGCAAAAAATATAAAATCCCGCGACGCGTGCCCCCGTATCTCTACAAAGATATACTTGACGAAAAGGATCTTGTTATGGTCATGTTGGAACAACTCGATTATCTGGCAAAACTCGAAGGACGGCATTCCCCCTACGGCTATGCCGCTTACTGTATATCAAAACTAAAAGAACCTTTATCGGGAATGAAAGAAAGCCTGCGCAGCATAAAAGGCGTAGGCAAAGTAACCCAGTCCATAATAAAAGAAATTTTAAAAACTGGAAGTTCCAAATATTACGAGAATTTGTTAAAATAAGATTTGCCACATAGGCAAAAGGAGGGATATTGCTTAAATTTAAATATTTGTTCCTCATATGTATTCTTTTCAGCGTCTTAGGAAATTGTGTAAAAGAAGAAGATTCATCGGATGTTCTGTTTCAAATATCAACAATCAACGCATTACTCGAAGGAATATACGACGGAGAAATTACTTTTAAAGAATTAAAACGCCATGGAGATCTGGGTCTCGGCACTTTTAACGCACTCGACGGTGAGATGTTACTGCTTGACGGAAAATTTTATCAGGTAAAAGCAGACGGAAAAGTCTACATGGCGGCAGATTCGATGAAAACACCTTTTTCGGCGGTTACTTTTTTCGAAGAGGACACAGTATTGGCGCTGGATTTTAACCTTGATTATCAATTATTAGAAACATTACTCGATGAAATTTTACCTACAAAAAATATTATTTACGCAATCAAGATAGAAGGGATTTTTAAATATGTTCGTACACGCAGCGTACCCGCCCAGAAAAAACCATATCGGCCTCTTTCCGAAGTCGTGGAAAAGCAACCTGAATTCGAACTTTATGACGTGGAAGGCACACTTGTTGGTTTTCGACTACCTGAGTATTTAAGCGGAATAAACGTACCGAGGTATCATCTTCACTTCCTTACTGAAGATAAAAAAAGCGGGGGACACCTGCTCGAGTTCGAATCCGAAAGAATAGAAATAGGCATAGATTTTACTGAAAGACTTTTTGTGTGTTTACCACAAACAAAAGAATTCTACGATGCAGATTTAAACAAGGGTGAAAATCTGAAAAAAGTCGAAAGATAGAATCCTATATGAATTCCCAAAAAAAATTCGGAACTAAAATAGGTTTGCTGAATCAAAATAAATAAATACCCCAAAAGGAGGGATAAATGAAAAGAGTAAAAAACATTATATTTCTTCTGGTAGTGAGCCTGCTTTCCGTCCCTACGAGCGCTCAATTAAAAGAAAATACAGAAGAAAAAGATGCTTCCTCTCCGTATTTCTTAGTAAAGGGAGACTCAGAAGTAGAAAGCTTTCCGCTTCTTGAAACAACTGCAAATGTCAATATTGCCGGAGTAATCGCAAAAATAGAATTAACACAGGTTTACAAAAACGACGGAAAAAAGACTATAGAGGCAGTATATATCTTTCCACTCGGTACGAAATCCGCCATTCACGCCATGAGGATGCAAATCGGAGAACGCATAATCGAAGCGGAAATAGAAGAAACGGCAAAAGCTCAGCAAATATACGAAGATGCAAAAAACCAGGGCAAAGTTGCTTCACTTTTAGAACAAAAACGCCCAAATGTATTCCAGATGAAAGTCGCTAATATTATGCCCGGAGATGAAGTAAAGGTAATTGTTAAATACACAGAGATACTTGTTCCGGAAAAAGGAATTTATGAATACGTGTTTCCGACAGTTGTAGGACCAAGATTCACTGGCGAACAAAAAGATAAGGAAGACTGGACAGCTACGCCATATCTTCACGAAAAAGAAAATCCTCCATATAAATTTGATATTAAAGTCAACCTCAAAACAGGAATCCCATTGTCAGAGATTTCGGTCCCCACGCATAAAGTCGATATCGATAAAAAGGACGATAAAGCAGAAATAGTATTATCCAAAAAAGATACATACGGAGGCAACAGAGATTTCATTCTTCGATATTCTTTGAAAGGGAATAAAGTGCAAACCGGTCTGCTACTCTATCCTGGAAAAGAAGAGAATTTCTTTCTTCTAACGCTTGAACCTCCGGAAAAAGTAAAACTCAATATGGTTCCTCCCCGCGAATATCTCTTCGTTGTAGATGTTTCAGGTTCAATGCATGGTTTCCCTCTCGATGTCTCGAAAACTCTCATGAAGGATATAATAGAAGGACTAAGAAAACAGGATTACTTTAATATACTTTTCTTTGCAGGCGGCTCGGCCGTTCTCTCTCCCGAACCTCTCTCTGCGACAAAAGAAAACAAAAAGAAAGCTATAGAAATGGTTATGTCCCAAACCGGCGGAGGCGGAACAAGATTATTAGACGCTCTTAATAGAATTTCAACTCTTCCTAAAAGAGAAGGACTTTCAAGAATCATTGTCGCTGCTACCGACGGTTACGTATCGGTCGAAAAAGAAACCTTTGATCATATAAGAGAAAATCTCGGAGAAAACAATTTCTTTGCATTCGGCATTGGCTCTTCGGTAAACCGTTACCTTATCGAAGGAATGGCGCACGCGGGGAGGGGAGAACCTTTTATTGTTACCAATCAAAGCGAAGCTAAGGAAAAAGCAGAGAAATTTTTAAACTATATTCAATATCCTCTCTTAACCGACATAAAAACATCCTTCAAAGGATTCGATGCTTATGATATCGAACCAATATCTATACCCGATCTCTTTGCCGAAAGACCTTTAGTCCTTTTTGGCAAATATAAAAAAGCTTCTGGAAGCATAGTTGTAAACGGGAAAAAGGAAAAAGGCAAATACTATAAAAAAATAAAAGTTAAATCATCGATGGAAGACAGCGAAAATTCCGCTATAAAGTATCTCTGGGCAAGAGAGAGAATTGCCAAGCTTGACGACTATGGGAAAGTTGGCTCTGACGTTAAAGATGAAGTCACCCAACTCGGACTCAAATACCATTTGATGACTCAATATACATCATTTGTTGCTGTAGATAAAATTATCCGCAAAACCGGAGAAGTCGTAACAGTTAAACAACCCCTGCCTCTTCCTCAGGGTGTTAGCGACTACGCAGTAGGAGGAAACTATCCTGCAACAAGATCCGGATATGGTGGGCTTATGAAGATGAAAGCTCCGATGAGTGCCTCATTAAAAGAGGAAGCAGACGCGACAACTTATATTCAAGACAAAAAAGAAAAAAGACCTAATTTCTACATAAACAAGGCAACATTAGGGGCAAATACCAACCTTAAAAAACTCGAAGACTTTCTCGCCGGCGAACTTGAAACAAGTTTCAAAGTAATCTTAAAAAACTGGAATCTTAAGAAATTAGTCATTTCAATCGAAGTAGATGCAGGAAAAGTCAAAAAAGTAACTATAAAAGACTACGAAACATATAAAGGAAAAGCTTGTGTGGAATGCATTGAAAAATCGGTAAAGCGAGAGTTAAACAATCTTAAATTTCCTGCCGATTTAAAAGGCTCTTTGGAGCTAACTGTAAACTACATATAAGAGAAACAACTAAAACAACTCCACCTTGTAAAGACTCTGATAGGACCTCCCTTTATGCCTATCAGAGTCTTTATTTCTAATAAAACACCTGGATTTCATCTATATATAACGAACTACGATCGCTCACAAAACAATTCCCTTTACATTGCATTATCACCATTTCTGAGACAATCATTTTTTAATTTAAAGAATGATTTTTTTGTTTTGTCAATGGGCACTTATGTACGATAAAACGGCAAAAAATCAAAAACATACAAGAGCCTATTAATTCATTATACCTTTACCCTTGACAAAGACTTCCAATCTGCATACAATAAATATACATCTTTTGGAATCAGTAATAAAGAGTAAATTTTGTTAAATATTTTAAAATCAAAAAGGAGGCTTGTATGAAGAGGTTCTTTGTAGTCTTATCTTTTCTATGCTTTATGACCGCAATTGCAGAAGTAGTCAGCACATGTCCATCTGGGGGCCAGAATAATCCATGGTTTTCTGAATCGCGCGACAGAGGAGAGTATGATGCTGATCAATTTCAGACTAGTGCTGCTCCCGAAGCGAAAAATGTAATTGATTATTCAACGATTGCACCATCCCCAGGTGTCTCCCAGAAAGGACCTGATGTAGGCACTTCAGATGATTTGCTTAGATGGGGAAACGATGTACTGGTAATGAGTTACGGGGTGCCGACTTTGGGAAAACTATCAACGGACCAGGACGAACAGAATGGCGATATTTACGTATCATTATTAATACCAAAATCAGGAATAGATGATTCCCTCTATGTTTATCGTTCTCAAGATGGTGGTTCAAGCTGGTCTTTCTTCACTCTCATAACTAGTAACGCAACCTACGGAAGCATTGTAGACCAGGAAATATTAGTAGGATCTGATGGCGTTGGCGCTGATAGTAGCTTGATTTATGTTTTTTTCGTATATGATTCTGCAAGTACAGATGGCGGCATATGGGTTAGGCGTCTTAGACCAACTGGGCATATAAATTGGATACAAATAATTCAAGATGGTGACTCAATCGAAAATATTAGCGTTGACCGAAATATTGAGGACCCACAGCATATATTTCTTGCTTGGTCAAATACTGATGAATCTATTGATATGGAAAGTTCTTCCGACTACGGATTAACCTGGGGTAATCACAGAAATGTAGCAGGTAATGCGAGAAACGTCTCGGTGTGTGCAGGTGGAGATGGATATGTATATATTGCATACCAATATCAGGACACCACAGATATAGAGGTCGGAAGATATACGAACAACTTAATTACCCCATCCATTAACTTTGAGATTATTCAATCCAACATTTATGGGAATTTCACTCCTTCAGTTGCCGCGGCTCGTACTACGCCCGGATCATCTCAGGTTGCTTGGGTTATGTATCGACAGATGAATAACATTGGTAATGCAAGTATAAGATACAGTACCACGACAGACGGCGGCGCCACTTGGGCTTCAGGGATACCCTGGCCGCCAACGAACGTTGCACATGCCACCTGGGATATGAAGTACCCCTATGCCCGTGTGTCTTATAACGAGAGTAGTGTAGTACGTGTAGTTACCACTGTACCCGAATCAGGTCCGGATTCAGTCGTTTATGCATTCGCAGCTGGTGCCACCCCTACGACATGGTCTGGAAGAGGAGTTTACAACGATTATGGAATAACCACTGAATTTGGTCCAAGAGTGGATTACAGTAGTGACATTTCTGGCGGTTATCTTGTCTACCGGCAAATAGGTTCTCCGAATATCTGGATCGACGCTTGGAACTTCACTTCCGGGATCGATGATGGAAACACCGATAATCTTACCGGCGTCAATCTTGTTCCAAATCCGACAACCGGAACCGCAATACTTTCCTACAATATAAAAAACGCTGGTAATGTTAGAATATCCCTGCTCGACGTTTCCGGAAGATTGATCGAGAATTTACTTAACGAATCCAAAGCTGCCGGCGGACATTCACTTTCTATTGATAAAACAAATCTGCCTTCGGGTATCTACTTTATAAAAATAAACTCACCGGATGGGGTGGCTGCGGCGGCGATGACCGTTATAAAGTAACAACGAAAGCTGAATTAATAATAAATAATAAGGAGGCGGAACTTTTTTCGCCTCTTTATTATTTATATACATCCTATTTAGAATACTAATATATATCCTCTTGGATATAATGTATACAATAAAAAAGATTCAACATTCAAAAACTTTCCTTATAACCCATTATATATTCACCCTTGACATAGGACTTCAATTTAAATACAATAATTTTATATTTACAATACATATGTATTTAAGTAATCGTCATTGAAGGATAAATGTATTAAACTTCTTAAAAAAAGGAGGTTTGTTATGAAAAAGTTGTTATTATTAGTAGTCTGCTTAATGCTCTCTATCAATGTTCCGGCATCAGATGGTACTCCGGCTCTGGACGAACTCTCGGGAGATGATGTAATTATATCACCACAGGTACCTTCGATTAGTGCAATTACAAAAAAAATAGATGAAGCAAAATCTAATGGCGATCTCGTTCTCTTCAGAGAACTCTTAGCCGAATACAAAGATTTAAACCCAGCTATCACAGCAGAACAAGGACCTGAAGTCATTTCGAACGAATTTGAAGAAATACAGCCTCCCTGGATAGACGATGATATTATAGTCGATTCCGCATATAACTTTCAAGGTTTCTCGATGGATACCAGGAACGAAACCACGGTCTATCTCGCCGCATCGAGGCAATTGACTTCAGGAGATGATTATACAATACGAATTACTTCCTCGGATGATGGAATAACCTGGAGCTATGCATATGCCGTCAGTTGGCCAGGACATGATTTAATCAATCCTTCATTAAAAATTGTTGAAACGACAGACACCAACTACATATTCGTCGCGTTTGAATCCTATCTAAAATCAGGTTCTTATGATAGAGACATTCTGCTTTTTCGTGTCAATTTAGTTTCCTCCGATATGACTATCTTTTATCCCGCGAACAATGATACTATCGATGAAATGAATCCTAGTCTCGATGCGGATGACTTAGCCTATCCAATGGCCACATACCTCCACCTCGCGTTTGAAAGCGCCGACAGCATCGCTTATATTCGCTCACAAGATTTGGGCAACACCTGGATAGATAGAACAATAGTAGCCTCAGGAAATGCGACCTATGATTACTCCGATCCGTGTTTAGCCTACGGACCAAGCACATATGCTGCAGATTCTATGAATCTCGGAGTCGCATGGACTTATTCATACCCGGCCGGAGGAGACCGAAGGATAAGATTCAGAAGAAACTATTCTAAAGGTTCACCTTCTGCTTGGTTAAGTACTGAATATTTTACACCCTTAGCCAATTGCATCGAGGATAACCCTTCTCTTAAACTTACCCGTGACACACTGGGCGGAATAAACTCAGCTACAATAGTATGCGCACGCCGTGATACAATCGCGAACAATGAAGACCTTTACAATCACTTTACCTACGATGCCGGGCGAACCTGGGACGAGGACGCACTTTACAACAATGTACCAGCAGAAGTTTTAAACGCACTTGCGGTAGAAGATGCTCCGGGCAATTTTCACGTTTTCTTCAAGGGTCTTGATGACGACATAAGATATAAAGAAGCACCTTATGATAATTTTTCTTACCCCGGTGGCTGGAGCGGCTCCATTTTCATAGGCGATTCCGGAAACGTAAGCGATGTAACGCCTCCTGCTGCGGCGGTCCGCGGTACAGATCCATGTGTTTGCTGGAAGACATATATTAATTCCGGATGGAAACTAATGTTTGATGGTCTCTGGCTTCCAGCTGGCATTGGCGAACCAGCCGAGAATGCCATATCTCTGGGTGCTTCCCCTGCAGTATTCGCCGGGCAAACCGATATAAATTATTCTCTGCCCTCAGAGCAGGATATCTCTTTAGAGATATACGACGCATTGGGAAGGAACGTTAGAACCCTTGACTTAGGGGCAAAATCGGCAGGAAATCATTCCGCAACATGGAATGGTGAAGATGACAGCGGAAAACCACTCGCAAACGGAATATACCTCTGTGTATTAAAAGCAGACGACGGCAAAGCATCTACTAAAGTAACTCTGATCAAATAGCGATAATCCCCGGATGTTATCCGGAATTTAATAGATCCAAGTAAGAAAACAAAAATAGCCTATCGACCGATAGGCTATTTTTGTTTTCCAACATCTTTTTTCTCTGGCAATCTTGACATACCTAGAAACCTCGATAGAATAATATTAGAGAAAGATATGGATTATGCAGAAAAAATAAAAGAATTAAAAGACAAAAAAAATGCCGTTATACTTGTGCATAACTACCAGCGGGGAGAAGTTCAAGAAATTGCTGACTATCTCGGAGATTCACTGGATCTGTCTAGAAAAGCAAATACTACTGACGCAGAAATGATTGTTTTCTGCGGCGTTAAATTTATGGCGGAAACTGCCAAAATCCTCTCTCCGGAAAAAAAAGTTATACTCCCGAGAGAAGAAGCTGGGTGTCCAATGGCTAATATGGTAACTCCCGAAGATATATTAAAATTACGCAGGGAACACCCTAATGCAAAAGTGGTTTCCTACGTAAATACTAACGCCGACGTTAAAGCAGTTAGCGACGTTTGCTGTACTTCCGCTAACGCGGTCAAAGTTGTACAAAATATAGATGCAGACGAAATTATCTTTGTACCGGATAGGAATCTCGGCTCATATGTTAAGCGGTTTACGGATAAAAAAATTATACTCTGGAATGGGTTTTGCTATGTACATGATAGAATATCAAAGAAAGAAGTCCTCTCTGCAAAGGAAAAATTTCCACAGGCTCTACTCTTAGTAC
The DNA here is from genome assembly GCA_964525555.1 of uncultured bacterium. Taxonomy (GTDB): domain Bacteria; phylum Hydrothermota; class UBA3072; order UBA3072; family UBA3072; genus JAFGHJ01. Next base: position 147,537 of record CAZGHN010000002.1, on the reverse strand, counting down.
ATCCTGAGTGTAGACCGGAGATTATAGATATCGCAGATGAGGTCTTATCCACCTCAGGAATGATTAAATTTGCAAAAAAGTCCAACGCGAAAAGTTTTCTAATAGGTACAGAAGAAGGAATAATATACAGATTAAAAAAAGAAAATCCCAACAAGGAATTTTATTGCGCCGGAACACCAAAAATTTGTTCAAACATGAAACTAACTCATTTAGAAGATGTCTATAATGCTTTAAACGAAGAAAAACATGAAATAAATCTTACCAACGACATTATAAGTGCATCAAAGAAAGCCCTGGAAGAAATGCTTAAGTATGTCTAAAGAAAAAGTTCTTGTCGCGATGAGCGGGGGGGTGGATTCCTCTGTAACTTGCGCTCTTCTCATGAAAAAAGGTTTTGATGTAATAGGTGTTACGATGAAAATCTGGGATGGCGAAGAATGTGCAAAGGCTCAAGAACGCTCCCATGCTTGCTATGGACCGGGAGAGTATAAGGACATCGAGGACGCGAAAAAAGTCGCGGATAAACTTGGATTTCAATTAGTCGTATTAGACCTCACAAAAGAATACCGAAAAATCGTTCTTGATTATGTAACAGACGAATACCTTTCGGGAAAAACGCCCAATCCCTGTGTATTATGTAACAGGGTGGTAAAATTAAACGTTCTTCTTGACAAAGCAATAAATTCTGGTATACAGTTTGATTATGTTGCTACCGGACATTACGTACGTAATAAATTCGATAAAGAAAAAAAACGTCATCTCTTACTAAAAGCAAAAGATAAAGAAAAAGACCAGTCTTATTTTCTCTATTCTCTATCTCAACAGCAGATAGCGAAATGTATTTTCCCACTCGGCGATTATACTAAGGAAGAGGTAAGAAAGCTCGCAAAAGAGCTAGATTTGCCCGTAAAAGAAAAAAAAGAAAGCCAGGATTTTTTTTCAGGAGATATATCGACGCTATTCGAAGGAAAAGGAGTCCCGGGAAAGATTTTAGATAAAGAAGGTAACATCTTAGGAGAACATAAAGGAATTCAGTATTATACAATAGGACAGAGAAGAGGACTCGGAATAGCAAAAGGACTACCTCTGTACGTTATTCAAATCAACAAAAACGATAATTCAATCGTTTTAGGCGAGAAAAAAGACCTTTTTAACGACGAGTTACTTGCAAACAAACTTAATTGGGTCTCAATTGAAAACCTTAGCGAAGAAGTGGAAGTAAATGCAAGGATACGCTATCGCCATAAAGAAGCGAAAGCGATTGTTTCGCCTCATAAAAACGATACAGTTCTAGTCAAATTCAAAGAACCTCAAAGCGCTATAACACCCGGTCAGGCTGTTGTTTTTTACAAAGGCGATGTCGTTGTAGGCGGAGGAACGATAAAAAAATAGCAAAAACGGGATACAAAATGCAAAAATACAAATCAAAGTTCAAATATCTCACCTCCCCAAAAAACAAATTAAACCACAAAGCACACAAAGAGCACAAAGATTTTCTTTTTGTTTCTTTACTAAATCCTAAATCCCAAATCCTAAAACCCAATTTTTCATTTTGCTTCTTAATTTTTAATATTTTATTTACATGGATTGGAAAAATCAAAAGAGATTTTAATACAAAAAAAACAAAAAGTCTTGTGGTAATAATATGAAGGCTGTGAGTTTGTTTTCAGGCGGATTGGACAGTATTTTATCCGCAAAAATCATCCAAAACCAGGGAATAGAAGTCACCGCATTTCATTTTGTTTTGCCTTTCTACTATATCGAAGATGAAGAACAAATCAAGGCAGTAAAGATTGCTCATAAATTAGAAATTCCAATAGAAATTTTCCGAGGCGGAAAAGATTATATAGAAATCGTAAAAAACCCAAAGCACGGCTACGGAAAAAACATTAATCCGTGTATAGATTGTAAGATATTCATAATGAAAAAAGCTAAAATCTTTATGGAAAAAATAGGGGCATCTTTCCTCGTCAGCGGCGAAGTTCTGGGGCAGCGTCCGATGAGTCAACGAAAAACAATTTTGGAATTAATCGAAAAAGAGGCAGGTGTTGAAGGGCTTCTTCTGCGGCCTCTTTCCGCCAAACTACTTCCCTCTACCATCCCCGAAGAGAAGGGATGGGTCAGAAGAGAGAATCTCTACGATTTCGAAGGCAGAAACAGAAAACCTCAGATACAAAAAGCAAAAGAACTAAGGTTATCCGAATATCCTTCACCTGCGGGAGGATGTTACCTTACAGACCTTGATTTTTCTATCAGACTACGCGATTCGCTTGAACATAACGAAGACGATTTATCCGAACTGCAATTACTCCATTTCGGGCGTCACTTCAGACTCAAGAGCGGCGCAAAATTAATAGTCGGAAGAGATGAAAGAGAAAATGAAAAAATAGAAAAACTTGCAGCAGACGGCGATATACTAATCGAAGGGATTGGTTTCGGAAGTCCAATCGCGTTACTAAAAAACAGTAAAAATGCAGAAGATATAGATATATCTTCTTCTATATGTGTTAGATATACAAAAAAGAAAGACGAAAAAAGCGCAAAAGTCAGTGTAAGGACAAAAGCTAAAAACATAGAAGAAAAAGAAGTTGTTCCAATGAAAAAAGAAGAAGTAAATTCTCTCTTAATTCACTAAAAATCTTTTTTTAAACTTAAAAGTTAAAAATCAAACACAAAAAACGAACAAAAAGTCTCTTTTATGTGTTATATTTAATGAAAGCACCTAAAAAAGGAGGAAATTATGTTATGTCTAATATCTGCTTTGTTGCTTAATCAGGTTTTATCTTACCATTGGCAAAAACTACCATCTTCTGGTATAAGGACGCATGAGCACGCAGTGGTCTATGATCCTGCTGGCGATCTTTTTTTTATAATAGGCGGTGACTCGACAAACAATCACGATTTTATGGATATCTGCCTTTCCTTCGATCCAAAGACAAATATCTGGGAAGCCAAACAACCAATGCCGACAAAAAGGAGAACGCACAATGCTTCATACAGAAAAGGTTTCATACATGTTCTCTGCGGCGAAGACGAACTATTTAATGAAATCTCTAAGCATGCGATATATAATATTGCAAGTGATTCCTGGGATACCGCTGCACCTGCACCCGTTAAAGTATCCCGACCGGGTGCTGTAACTTGGAGAGATTCATTGGTTTATCTTATAGGTGGTTATAGCGTCCCCTTTATTAATGGCAGAAAAACCGTTTACTATTATGATGCTACAACAAATACTTGGGACACGGCAACTTCCCTTCCTGTAGGATTTGCCGATGGAGCAATAAAAATAAAAGGAGATTCAATTTTTATTATAGGCGGACGAGGTGGAATCCAATATTATTCAAGCATTCTTATTGGTGAAATTAACCCTGCGGAGCCGTCTGAAATAAACTGGATCTGGGGAAATTCTCTTCCTGTATTAAAAAACCGTAGTAATGGCCTCGCCATTAAGAATAATAAAGCATATATGATTGGTGGGTATAGTGGGAACCACAATGAAGTCTGGGAATATGATATACTCGACGAAACCTGGGCCTCTTTTCCTGAATATCCCACGAATAGTATATTAAGAGGTCACTTTGCCGAAAGAAGAGATTGCCCTGACACTTCAGGAATTATCTACTGTTTTATGGGTGACACTTCACCATCTGATTTTAATAAGCCGACTGATGAATGCTATCGATTAACACTTACTTCAAATGATGCGGGAATGTTTGCAATAAACAGTCCTGTTTCAGATACGACTATAGATGCATTTGTTCAGGTCAACGGTACAGTTAAAAACTTCGGAATAGATACATTCTCTTTCAAAATATATGTAAATATTTACGATCCGGATTCCATAACAGTATTTACAGATTCTGCTCAAGTCAACAATCTTCCTTTTTTGGAGACCTTCAACATAGATTTCGGAAGCTTTCAACTGACCAAAGTTGGTTCTTATACTGTTGAAATGTTTACTTACGCTCCGGACGATACAATTTTCTCGAACGACTCATTAATAGAATCCTTTAATTGCTTTAATTATTATTGGGAACCTTTACCATCTTCGGGCATCAGAGCATTCAATCATGCTACAGTATATGATCCTGTTAATGATCTTTTCTTTGTAACAGGGGGAGATTCCTCCTATTATAGGGGAAAAGATATGGACATTTGTCTCTCCTTCGATCCGAAGACAAACACCTGGGATACCAGACAACCAATGCCGACAAGAAGATCATACCACAATGCTTCCTACAGAAAAGGTTTTATACATGTCCTTTGCGGCGGATCTGGGGACCCCTTTTCTCCAACCAGGAGACATGATGTATATGATATAAACAGCAATTCCTGGGACACTCTCGCACCAACACCTGTAGCACGTTTATTCCCAGGTGTTGTTACCTGGAGGGATTCGCTTGTTTATCTTATAGTACACGGAGTCCCCGGATCCAAAGTTTACTATTACGATGCATCGACAAATTTATGGGACACAGCGTCTCCCGCTCCAGCAGAGATTTCAGCTCAAGGATCAAAAATAAAAGGAGATTCAATTTTTATTATAGGAGGTTCCAACAGAATCATTCTTGGCGAAATCAATCCGGATAATCCGGCAGAAATAAACTGGACATTGGGAGAACCATTACCAATGGGCTATAACTCATACAATGGTCTGGCAATTAAAAAAAATAAGGCATATATGATAGGTGGATATTTTCAAAATCGAGTCTGGGAATATGATATACAAAATGAAAATTGGAGCCAATTACCGGATTATCCTACACCATTTATTTCCCAGGGTAATTTTGCAGAGAGAAGAGACTCCTCTGATGATTCACCTGTTTACTGCTTCATGGGATTTGGAGACAGTCTACAGGATGCCCAAGGCTACTGGACTGTAGGGCCAATTGATAAATGTTACAGATTGGTAGAACTGCCTCTCTCCGGGGTAAATGAAGATAACAAACTCAGGAAAAATTCTATCTCGATAAGCAGTTACATTTGTCTGGCAAAGAATCTTAAAATAAACTGCAATATTACTGAAAATTGTGACCTTAAAATCCATATATATGATGTATTGGGAAGACAGGTTTTCTCGTATCTGGATAAGAATATAGCTCCCGGTACACATAAAATAAACGTAAAGGAAAACTTTAACAACGGTATTTACTTCATAAGAATAGAAGCCGGACCAAGTATTTTAAAACAAAAAATCATATTTATCCGTTAAGGAGAATATCTACAATATGATAGGCAAATATAGAATAAAAATATTTCTTTTTAAGTGTAGGCAAAAAGAAAAAACCACATTGACATACATAAAAATAATGTCTATAATAATATATATAATTTTTTTCTTTAATATAAGGAGGTAAAAATGTTTTATCTGTTATCTGTTTTATTAATATTTAGTCTTCCCTCTCAGACGAAAACTATGCCAACAAAAAACGAAATAGCAAAACAGATTTTAGAAAACCGTAAAATTTTAACAGCTTCTCAAAGCAGAGTAATTTTGACTCCATCCAAATACAGCAGCCAATCAACCAAAACCAGGAGCTGGGTTAATTTACTTAATGAAGATTTTGAGTCCGGAATGCCTGCCGGCTGGACAGTTATAAATGGTGATAACGATTCTTTCTCCTGGGTTGTTGGAACCTATGGTTTTCTTCCTCCCCCCGACTATGGAACCGCATACTGTCTTTATAATGATGACGCAGCAGGCTGGGGCAACGTCTCTGGTGATTCGATCCAGACTCCTATTCTTGGAATCCCCGACTCAATAACATATCTTTATCTATCCTATGGGTACGGACACGCGCAATATGAGGGAGAATCTCTTAAAGTAGAGGTCAGGTATCATGATGGAATTACGTGGGGAGGATGGCAACAACTAAGAACATACGGAGTAAATGTCTTAGCAAGGGACACCTTTGTCCTTGACGAAAATAACGATTCCCTTCAGGTAATGTGGCTTTACCGGGATGATCATACTCCCTCTGCCTGGGGTTATGGTTCTTCCTTTGACAACGTTCTGATCGATTGCTTCATACCTGTCGAAAAAGATGCAGGGATGTTTTCGATAAACAGTCCTGTATTAGATACAAATATTGGAACTTTTGTTCAGGTTAACGGAACGGTTAAAAATTACGGAACCGACACTTTTTCCTTTGAAGCCGGTGTTAATATATACGACCCTGATTCTATAAACGTATTTACAAATACAATCCCGGTTAACGATCTGCCTACATCAGATACACTCAATATAGATTTCGGAAGTTTTCAATTGATGAAAGGCGGCATTTATACAGTAGAGATGTATACCTACGCATTAGAGGATTCAAGCTACTGGAATGATTCGTTAACAAACACCTTTAACTCTATCGGGAGCCACATACCTGTCGAAAAAGATGCAGGGATGTTTTCGATAAACAGTCCTGTATTAGATACAACTATTGGGACTTTTGTTCAGGTCAACGGAACGGTTAAAAATTACGGAACCGACACTTTTTCCTTTGAAGCCGGCGTTAATATATACGATCCCGATCTCATCAGTGCCTTCACGAATACAATCCAAGTTGATAGTCTTGCTCCCTCAGATACATTAAATATAGATTTCGGAAGTTTCCAATTGACAAAAGGCGGCACTTATACTGTAGAGATGTATACCTACGCATTAGAGGATACAAGCTACTGGAATGATTCGTTAACAACCACCTTTAATTCTATTGATTGTTCCTGGGAAAGCATCCCTTCTCCGGGCATAAGAGCCTACAATCATACAGTGGTCTACGATCCTACCCGCGACCTCTTCTTTATAATGGGTGGTGATTCGACCGGCAGCCGAACCAACATGGATATTTGTCTTGAATTTGATCCAAAAACAAACACATGGGATACAAAAGAACCTTTCTCTACGCCAAGAAGAGGACATGCTGCTTCGTACAGAAACGGCTCCATCCATGTTTTGTGTGGAGTAGAAAACTATGCAGATAGGATTGCAAAACATGAAGTATATAATATAAACAGTGATTCCTGGGATACGGCAGCACCCGCTCCTCTTGCGGTATCAAGTCCCAGTGTTGTAACGTGGAAAGATTCACTCATTTACATCATGGGGGGGTATGACTCAACCCATACCGCAAGGACCGAAGTCTATTATTATGATCCGGAAACCAATTCATGGAACTCGGCAACGTCACTTCCCAGACCATTACATGCCGGAGGAACAGATATAAAAGGCGATTCTATCTACATTGTCGGTGGGGGAGATGGCGCTTTGCAATATTCGAATATTCTTCTTGGTGAAATAAACCCGGCTGACCCAACCCAGATAAACTGGTCCTGGGGAGATCCTCTTCCTTTTGAGAATTATGTCAATGGGCTTGCGATTAAAAACGATAAATTGTTTATGATAGGTGGAGCGTTTGATAATGGTACCAACGAGGTCTGGGAATATGATATACTGGATGAAACCTGGACATCCTACCCGAATTATCCTACAAATATAATAATGAGAAAAGATTTTGCCGAAAGAAGAGATGGCCCTGATTCCCTGGGAGTCATTTATTGCTTTATGGGAGATACTTCATCACATGCGAGTCAAGATCCAACTAATGAATGCTATCGGTTAGTGAGAGTATCTTCTTTATCCGGAATAGAAGAAGAGAAAGAGCCGAAAAACAACTCGATTTCGCTAAACAGCACAATATCGGCAAACAGGATAGCAATTAATTGCAACATTGCTAAAAGATGCGATTTGAAAATCTATATGTATGATGTGGTAGGCAGGCTGGTTTTCTCACACTTAGAGAAAAACCTAGCTACCGGACCTCATCTATTTACTATCAACAATGATTTTAACAACGGTATTTACTTCATAAGAATAGAAGCCGGAAAAGATATTTTAAAACAAAAAGTTATATTTATCCGTTAAGGAGAACATCCAAAATATGATAAAATACATTGACTTACATGAAAATAATGCTTATAATTATATATATTATTTTTTTCTTAATTTAGTAAGGAGGCGAAAATGGTTTATCTACTATTTTTATTAATAGCTAATACAATAGCAGCTTACGAGTGGCAGAGTCTACCATCCCCTGGTATCAGAAATCATGATCATGCAGTTGTTTACGATCCAAACAATGACCTGTTTTTCATAATAGGCGGTGATTCAACCGGTCATTATACCAACATGGATGTTTGTCTTGCTTTTGACCCTGAAACAAATACATGGAAAACAAAACAACCCATGCCCACAAAAAGAGCGCGGCACCGCGCTGCATACAGAAGCAGTCTTGTACGTACTTTGAGTAGTAAAGATAGATGCGAAGAAAATAGGGGGTTCATCCATGTTTTGTGCGGTAAAGATGACAACGGAAGACATATCAACACACATGAAGTCTACAACATAAAAAAGGATTGCTGGTACACGAAAGCTCCTGCTCCTCTCGCAGTGTCACGTCCGAGTGTTATAACCTGGAGAGATTCACTGATTTACCTTATGGGTGGTTACGATGTAAGCCATACCGCAAGGACTGAAGTTCATTATTATGATCCTGAAACCGATTCCTGGCACCCGGCAACCCCACTTCCGAGAGGATTGCACGGCGGAGGAACAGATATAAAAGGTGATTCTATTTTTATTATAGGTGGTGCCGATGGTTCATTACGTTACACCAATATACTAATCGGTGTAATAAATCCCGCCGACCCTTCCATTATAAGCTGGTCGTGGGGAGGCTCTCTTCCGATGTATGATAATGCAAATAATATGCTCGCAATTAAAGATACTAAAGCATATATGATAGGCGGACAATTTAACGACGGAACAAATGAGGTCTGGGAATACGATATACTAAATCAAACCTGGGCGTCTTTACCGGACTATCCTATACCTTTCATATCAAGAGGGGACTTTGCTAAAAGAAGGGAAGGCCCTGATTCTTCGGGATTTGTATACTGTTTCATGGGAGACACTTCGAACTACTGGAGTCGGAAGCCGACAGATGAATGTTACAAATTGATAAGTACTGATACCCTACCGCCGGACAATCGTGGTAAAACAGACGATATTAGCATAGAAAAAAACTCTATTTCTCTAAGCAACACTATTTGTTTAACCGACGAGATCTCTATTAAATTTAACCTAACCGAAAACTCCAATTTCAAAATCCATATGTATAACATATCAGGTAGAGAGGTTCTATCTCACTCCGAAGGGAATATTTCAAGTGGAGAGCATATAATTACACTTGATAAAAACCTTAGTAACGGTATTTATTTTATAAAGGTAGAAGCAGGCGGAATTGTAGCCTTTGAAAAGTTAATTTTAATTCGTTGAGTTAAGTAAGATTTTAGATCGGGATAACAGATACTAAAATTTGCATTAATCTGCGTCTTTTTCTGTTTCCTTCTCGATTTCTTCCTCGAGCTCTTTAAAAGATTCGGCATTCTCAAATCTTCCATAAAGAGCATCACTGGCTTTTATTTGTTCGAGCAATCTTTTCCTTGCCTGACCGAGAGGAGCTTCCATTACAATAGTAGCCTCGTAGATGTTGCCTTTCTTTTTTACGTCTTTTTTCGTAACATGAGAACCCACCAAAGCCTGGTCAACTACTATTTTACTCGTCTTAGAATACAACCCTAAAAGCTCCGAATCCTCAGTTATCCCCACTTCTTCATCGAATTTCTTTATTAACGCCTGAACGTAAGCATTGAGCTGCTGTGTCATTTCGACTCTCGCATCAATTTTTGCTTTATCGACTGCCAATTGAGAATCACGCGACCTCCCGCTCGCTTCTGCTGTCAGCATATTTATATCTCCGGGAGTTGCACATTTAATAAATAGAACGACAGACAGTAAAAAAAGTATCTTTTTCATAATACCTCCTGAATTACTCGGTTTTTAATTAATTAAATATAATTTATCGAATTTTAATGTCAACCTTGAGTTTTTATACTTGACATATATAATTAAAAGATATATTCTAAAGTTCAAAGAGAGAGGTAATCGTAGATTTTAAAGAATTTCTTAAAAGTAAAAAATTTATTATATTAGACGGTGCTATGGGGACCGAATTGGAAAGACGCGGATCATTCGATAAATGTGCCAGTAATTTGACACACCCTGAGATAGTAGAAGCAATTCATCGAGATTACTTTAATGCCGGAAGTAATGCCGTAATAACCAATACCTTTTCTATGAATCGTCTTTATATCGAAACACATAATCTAAAAATAGATGTCGGTGAAGTTAATAGCTCCGGTGTAAAGTTGGCAAGAAATGCAGCCGGAGAAGACAGGTATGTTCTTGGAGATATCGGTTCCACCGCGCAAATGCTCGAACCATACGGAACCTCAAAAGAAGAAGATTTATTTAATACTTTTAAAGAACAGGTTTCTATCCTTTTAGACTGCGGAGTCGACGGTTTTATAATCGAAACGATGTTCGACCTCCGAGAAGCGCTTTGCGCAGTTCGTGCCTGCAAGCAAGTTTCCGAGGTTCCGGTCATTGCTTCTATGTCTTTTCAGACGGTAAAAAACGGAGGAAGAACGATGATGGGGAATTCGGCGGAAGAATGCGCTGTCCGATTAACCGAAGAAGGGGCTGATGCTGTGGGTGCAAATTGCGGCGATATCGGGCCTCTGGAAATGGCGGAAATTGTTTCTGTTATGAAGAAATCGACTGCTCTTCCTATAATTGCCCAGCCAAACGCAGGCAAACCTAAATTAGAAGGCGAAAAGGTTTTTTATATGGATAAAGATGCATACTCAAAGGAAACTCTGGAATGTTATAAAGCCGGAGCAAAAATCATAGGGGGTTGCTGCGGAACAACTCCCGAGTACATCAAAATCCTATCGAGTTTGATTTCAGAAGAGCTTGAGCAGTAAAATTTTTTAATTGTAAAAAACCATATACAGCTTAAACCTCTAAAAAGGGTCGCCATACTGAAAATAAAAAAGAGGAGGCATAAATTATGCAAAAAAGTTCTAAAATATCCTTTTTATTAATCATTGTTTTTATATTAGTAACATCCTGCGTCGTTAAAAACATAAACAAATATAAAGATGGTGATTTTGCCGGTATTTCGAAGTCGATTTATGATAGAGAGTATCTCTACGGCGTTACGAAAATTACTATCTCGCAAGGAAAAATCACTAAAGTCGATTTCAACATTATAGATTTGCATAACAAAGTCTTCTTCGATGAAAAATATGAAGCGATATTTAAAGACTATCCCGAATACATAGAGAAATGCAGGAAAGAATTGAAAGCAATAAATATTTATCAAGACATTCTTCTTAAAAACCAAAAAATAGACAGCCTGGATGCAATATCGGGTGCGACCTGGTCATACAACATGTTCGAAAGCTCTCTTGCGGAAGCCTTAAAAAAGGCATTAAAATAAAAAATCAACAATAAAACGTAAGGATTACAAAGCCTTCCGGCTTCAAAAACAGAATCTAAAAATTAAATTCAAGCATAGAAAACAATTGTTCGAACACTTTATTATTTTAACCTTGAATTTTTAGAAAACGATACTAAAATAGCATAAATATTCTATAATTTTTCTCGCAGGCTTTATAAGGCAAAGAAAGCAAATAATAAATTTAAGGAGGAAACATGGATTATAAACTTACAGAAGAAGAACAAATGATAAAAGAAGTGGCGAGGACCGTCGCAGAAGAGAAAATAAAACCTCTAAGAGAAGAAATGGACAAAGAGAGTCAGCTCTCTCCCGAAGTCCGTAAGGAAATAGGAAGATCCGATTTAATAAGAGTTTTTATCCCTGAAGAGTACGAGGGATTAGGTATGGGAATGTTTGGCATGTGTCTTGCAACAGAAGAAATCTCTATAGTAGACGGCGGAACAGCCACCGCTTATGCAGCGAACGGGCTTGGAGCAATACCAATAATTCTCTTCGGCAGCGAAGAGCAGAAAAAGAAATACCTTCCTCCTATTGGGTCCGGAGAAAAATGGGCTGCTTTTGCCCTAACAGAACCCGAAGCAGGTTCTGATGCAGGAAATGTTCAGCTGAAAGCAGTAAAGGACGGAGATAATTATATATTCAACGGAAATAAAATATTTATTTCAAATGCAGGCGAAGCCGATATTTATGTAGTAATAGCGGCTACTGCACCTGAAAAAGGAATACGCGGGCTTTCCGCAATTATCGTCGAGAAAGACACCAAAGGATTCTCTTTTGGGAAAGAAGAAGACAAAGTAGGAATAAGGGCAGCCGCAACAAGAGAACTTGTTTTCACCGATTGTAAAGTTCCAAAAGAAAATCTACTCGGCAGAGAAGGTTCGGGTTTTCTGATAGCAATGAAAACTTTCGATCAATCCCGTGTGGGAGTCGGCTCTCAAGCTTTAGGAATCGCCGAAGGAGCCTTAAGAGAAGCAGTTTCTTACGCAAATACAAGAAAACAATTCGGTAAGAAAATCGGCGAATTTCAGGCTATTCAAATCAAACTCGCGGAAATGGCTACAAAAGTAGAAGCTGCTCGGGCTCTGATTTACCAGGTTGCTAGATACATTGACGCCGGTGCGAAAAAATTCTCCAAAGAGTCCGCAATGGCAAAATTATTCGCTTCCGACGTTGCAATGAACGTGACCATCGAAGCAGTACAGGTATTGGGCGGCTACGGATACATGAAGGATTATCCTGTTGAAAAGATGATGCGTGATGCAAAAATTACACAAATATACGAAGGAACCAGCGAAATACAAAAGCTTGTCATAGCCAGCGAACTTCTAAAGGAAGAAATGAGGAAAAAGTAAGGACTTTACTGATTCAGTTTACGACTTATCCTCATCCGCCCTATTGAAATTTTGAGTTCTCATTGGCAAATTTGCCCTTTTTTCCTGAAAATAATAGTATGCGATGAAATTTTGGTGGTTTTTCCGAAAAATTCTCCGAAAAGCTAATAAGCAACTTCTTTTAAAAATCTCTTCATCTAAGTTTTCTCAGAAAACCCTTGGAAATAAAGAAATAATTGCGTATTTATTTTCATCTATTTTTATTTTGAAAAAAATCTCAAAAAAAATCACCCTTGACATTTAAAAAAATACCCGTATCATTTTTTTTAAAAGGAGGGAAAATGGAACTTCAATATAGGTGGGGTGATGTATTCCGAGCAGGCCGTTTAGGCGTTTCTCCCAGAAAAATAGGGGTGGGTGTAAAGGGATTATTTCAAGGATTATTGGTTTATAGTATTTTTTCTTACGCTGCTCTTTGGGTTTCAGACCCGAAAATAGCTACAATAAAAGAAATCTGGCAAGCGTACAGATTTATTCCTGCACCCTTTGTTCAGGGTAATCTTAATATTTGGGGTATAGTTATTTACATAATAGCATGTTTGTTCGCGTTATTCTTTTATCTTGTGACTCTCACTGCTATATCCAAGATTACTTTTGAACAACTCAAAGGAGATGAATTTTACGAAGGACGAGAAGCCTGGGCATTTGCCAGAAAAAACTGGAAAGGAGCGTTTGGCTCGCCGTTATTTTTGGCTATTGTTATAGCTATTTTACTACTTGTGGGTCTTGTAATGGGATTACTAGTTAGAATTGGTTTTGTCGGACCTATTCTGATGGGGTTGCTTTCACTTCCTATGATAGCGGGTGCCTTCTTTATCGTTTATTTTTCAATAGTTGCTTGCGTCGTACTTCTTGCGGCTCCGGGGATAGTATCCACAACGGACAGTGATACATTCGATACGGTATTCGAAGCTTTTTCGCTTATTAACGACCAGACCTGGAGATTTATTCTTTGGGAAGTCATCCTGTTCATAGTTACATTTATTTGTGTCTTTGTTTTCGCTCAACTTGTTAAAACTACTCTGGGGCTGACTAACACAGTTATAGGCATGTGGGCAGGAGATCAGTGGCCAATCATGTGGAAGAACGCTAAATGGTATGTATATATGCCTAATTACTTTCCCCTGGTGGCTGCACGTTGGGTCCCTTCCCTCATTTTCTCCCAGGGAGCGTTCTTAAGTGAAGGAGTAGCGAAAGGAACGCTAATAGGAAGTTTTCTTCTGGGCGTTACTTTCTATCTAATCCTCTTCATAGTTCTTGGTTACGGATTATCTGTTCAAGGTTCGGGTCAAACACTAATCTATACAATACTTGTTAAAATAAAAGATAATAAAAACCTTCTGGAAGAGAAAGAGGAATTATTTGGAGAAGAATTTGAGGAGGAGAAGGAAGAAAAAAAGGAGAAAAAAGCTAAAGCTAAACCTAAAAAGAAAAAAGGGAAAAAGAAATAATCAAATTTCTCGGAAACAGGTGATGACGAAGGTGGCATGAATTTATTTTATGTCACCTTCTTTTTTTATCTCTTTTCAATTTTATCTCCTATTGCCCTTAATATATTTCTTGCGACGATAGCAGGAACAGAAACCGGATACTTTTCTATTAATTCTCCTAGATATTTTCTTGCTCTCTCCGGTTTTCTTTCAACTTCAAGCATCCCCAGTTTAAAAATTATATAAGGGCGTATTAAAGAATCTGAAGAGTAATTTTGGATATAGAGAATCTCAGGATCCGCCACTAAATATTTTAGATAGGGGGATTCAAAAGAATAAGCACTATCCGCTATTTTAAATTCTCTTCTAACATAGGCACTTATTTCCTCTTGCTCTACTTCCAGCTTATAAAGCACAAACAAATTACAGGAGAAGATATTCCCTTTTGCTGCAGATTCCTCTATATCTTCCATACCCTCAATTAAATTGCCTCTCAAAATTTTGATGCATCCCGAGAGATCTTTATCCTGTGCATAGGATAAAGCTTCTTCGTATTTTCTTTCCCCAATTAACTTAATTGCAATATTTCTTCTTTCTTTGGGTAAATATTTCTTTGTATCTTTTATATCTATTGTGCTGGCATTAATAGATAAAAGCAGTAAAAAAAATACAATCATTCTATTAATCTCCTGAAGTATTCTTCGATTTCTTTTTTGTATTCTTCGGGATAGGGCTCCTGTATTCTTTTATCCAGAAGGTCCCTTAAGTATTTCTTTTCTTCTCCAAAATTTTTAGGAATAGTTACTTTTTTCGGGCTTACAAAAATCCCAGGCTCAGACCGGCGCCTTCTTGAAATTTTTCCTTCCCTTACAGCTTTTTCCGCTTCTAGTAGCCTATCGAGAACTTTCTTCTGTCTTTCTATGAGTTTCTGATCGAGTTTTCCTCTTGCCAAATCATCTGCCATATCATCCATCTCGGAAGATAAAGGCTCGAATGCTTTTCCCATTCTTCGAAGTTCCTCTGCGAGCTGTCGTTGCTTTTCCATTAAACTTCTCAATTCCCCACTCATAGATGGAGAAGGAACTTCGAGAGGTAAAATTTTACCAAGTCCCTGCATAATAGAATTTTGTTGCTGGATAATTTGATTTATAGCACTGGAGAGGCTTTCGCTACTGGGCGGAGGTGAAGAGAAGAGTTTAAGTATTGCCTGTATTATCAAATCGTTAACTCGTTCCATAGACTCCCTTGGAACCTCCTTCTGGGTAAGCTCAATACTTAAATTTTTCATCTTTTCTTTTGCTCTAGAAAGAGATGAGAACACATCCGGAGAAAAAGCAAGAGTCTCAAGAAAAAGTATTTGCAATTCATATTCAATTCTAGTAAGAGCTTCTAATAACCCCTGCTCTATCAATCCTTTTTCAAGCCCTACTTTCTTATCTATAAGATTATTATGGGTTCGCAGTATAAAATTAAGTTCCCATCCTTTTATCTTAATTGCTTCTCTTATTTTTTCCCCTGCGCTGTATTCTCTTGAAGCATTCAGTGCCATATTCAGCTTTCTTAAGTTTTCTTCTATTCTCTCTGACCTTTCCTGATCCGACTTACCTTTTTGCATTAAATCAGCCAATCGCTGCATTTCTTCTACAGTATTGGTTTGTTTGAATTCTGAAGCTATTTGTTTTACTTTATCTTCCAAAGACTTTTGCATATCGTCTATCAGACTCTCCAATTCCTGAGTAAGCTCCTTTTGAATCTTGGATAATTTTTCGTTTGGCTCCAAAGAATTGATTTCTTTTTGCTTTTCGTATATTTCCCTTGCTATATTAGAGAACTCATTAAGCTCCAATAATTTCTTCAAGTATTCCAAACTTTTTTTAAAAAGTTCCAATGTTTCCAATAAATCCTTCTGGCTATCACTAAATTTTTTCAATTCTTCGGGTGAAATATCGGTGTCTTTCATCATTTTATTCAAATCGTTTAAAAACTCCTTCACATGTGAACTGCTAAGGAGTTCTTTAATGCGATCGAGCTCTTCGGAAATCTCGGGGCTTCTTATTCTTTCTGTAATCTCGGCTAACTTTTGCATTCCTTCGATCAAATCTTTTTGCTGTTTTAAAGTTCTCCTTATTTTTTCCTGACTTTCTCTCCCGAACTTGCCACCGTATAAGAATTTTTCAATTTTTTCAGCTATTTCTATCTCAGTTTCTTTGAACGCATCAGTATATTTTTCTAATGTATCTTCTCGTGCCCTATACTCTCCGAATATTTGCTCAAGCGTAGGCATATATATAAAAATCGGTGAAGAAAAGGCCTTATTACCTGCGAAATCTGTTGCCTCCGAGGTAACTTTTAATGTTTCTCCGGGCATAAGATCCCCAACCTGCAAAGTTATGGAATCCTCAAAAAACTTCGTATTTTTCGAAACAGGCATATAGATTTTTTCTTTCCCGTAAACTATCGCAGTTGAAGATATAGAATAATCATCTTCTGCCTGGATTATTATGGGCACTTCCATCGATTCATTCAACTCGTAATCTCTTCTCGGATAAATAAATTCTATTTCGGGTAATTCGTCTTTTATCGGATCAATAAAGAAACTAATTGTACATGAAGAAAAAAAAGCCGAATCAGTTAATTTAACACTCAACTTTTTTTTATTTCTGACCTCAAAACTGCCGGAAAAACTCTTATCGTCTAAATTTTCATTGCTAATCTCACCTTTTATATCGCCAAGCACTTTATTCGAAATACCGGAAAAATTTACTTTTGTTCCCTCTAAAGTATGAATCAGTATATATTCTTTGATATTATATAACGTATCGTAAAAGATTTCCGTTTCAAGATAATCTGGAAATTCATATGTAAGCTCCAATTCGTCTATAAAAAGCGACGGGACTACATCGATTGTCTCTTTTCCGCTTTTCCAAACTCTATATCCCACCTGAATTTCAGAAGAACTTTTCATTGTAGTCATAATTCCGAACTTTCCACCCCCAAGATTTATCATTTTTTTTATACCCTCATCTGAAAACAGATAAAGATTCTTCAACTCATTACTCTTTGCCATAATCAGAAACGACTTGTTTTCCTGGATTCTATCCTTAACATAAGTTAAAACAGGCATAGTTGTAACTTTTTTTAATCTTATATCTACGGAAAAAATGGAGAGGATTATAAATATACTTGCGAACAAACCTATATATTTAAGATATTTATATTCCATCTTTAAAGGTGTTAAATCCTTAGGGTCTTTTTCTTGTAATATTTTAGAGCTTTCTTTAATAGCTCTTTTACTATAAACTTTTGAATCAAGAGGAGAAGGGTAAGGCTCCATTATAAGAAATAGCCTTCCTTTTAGCTCTTTTATTTCTTGTTCAATAAAATCTAACGTTCCTGAAAAGCTTGGCCTACCAAAAAGAAAGGGAATAAATGAAAGAATCAAAGTTAAAGGAAAAATCTTCCGCTCCAAAGGTGTCATATAAAAAATTTTATTAAAAAATAACCAAAAAATATAAACAGTAAATAATAAAGAGATAACAAAAAGGGCTTTATTTATTGTCCAGTTAAGGATTTGTCTCCTGTAAATACGACTAACAAAAGTCTTAATGTAATCCATTTTTTAAAGATTCTTTTTTATATTAGTTACAAAAAACGGTAAAAAATATATTTCAAATCTCATTTTACAATCATTTTTTTTCTTCTCTTTGAGTTCCCTCTACTAATTTATATAAATAAAACATATAGCTAAAAACTTTCCTAAACTCTCTTTTAGCCAACAGCTAAAACACATAATGCTAAATTAATTATAAAACAGACTCTAAGATTTGTCAATAAAACATAAATTCTCAGGTATGAAACTGCCTTCTTATTAAATCTAATTAGAAGAAAATACAAACAAGACAAGTAACGCGAAAGCCTAGAACCCCTTGACAAAAGGAGACTTCTGTTTATTTTACAGAGCAAATTGGCTCCGTCGTCTAATGGCTCAGGACATCACTCTTTCAAGGTGAAGATGGGGGTTCGATTCCCCTCGGAGCTATTAAAAAATTTTATCCTTGACAAAATGCTCAAAATTGTTTATAGTGTTAGTTGTAGCAGTAGAACAAACACTAAAAAGGAGGTACTATGAAAAAGCTTTTAGTGGGAATCTTGGCCATTATTTTAATGGTAGGATGCACACAGTACGCTAACAAGGAACAGATGGATGAATTAACGGCAAGAGAACAAGCTGTTGTCTCACTTAGGTCAGAGGTAGCAGATGCCGAGGGAACTGTTTCAGATTTAGAGATGAAAAAATCCGATAATGATGCGAAAATTGGCGAATTGGAATCTGATGTAGGTGAGCTGAAAGAAAAAGTAAGATCCTGTCCAGCAGTGGTAGATGACCTATACAGAGTAGAACCCGGTGACTACCTGGCTAAGATTGCGGCACAAGAGGGCGTAAAAAGCTGGAAGAACATCTATGATCTAAATAAGGATAAAATTAAAGATCCTAATTTGATACTGCCTGGTTGGGTACTCAACCTGCCTAAGTAATGGGAAATAGAGGAGGGTAAATATGAGATATTTTCTAATTGTATTACTTTTGCTGTGTTGTTCCTCTTTTGGCCTTTTAGCTCAGGATGAATATGAAGAAGAAACGATGGAAGAGGAAATGATGGAAGAAGAAGAGCCAATGGAAGAAGAAACTATGGCTGGATCCTTGG
>CAZGHN010000002.1:0-128490 GCA_964525555.1 uncultured bacterium | reverse complement strand
GAAATGATGGAAGAAGAAGAGCCAATGGAAGAAGAAACTATGGCTGGATCCTTGGCTAGCCAAAAATGGACACCTGCTCAGGCCGACTCTATTATAGAAGCATTGATCCTTGAAGAAGAAAATTTAAAATCACAGCTTGCAGATTTACAGGAAAAAATTGACGCTCTTAAAGCTGAAGTTTCATCTTCTGATGCCAGAATAGCAGAACTTGAAGCAGAAAAAGCAGATCTCGAGGCAAAACTTGAACAAATTTCCTGGTATAAAGTAAAAACAGGAGATTATCTTTGCAAAATAGCAGAAAATTCCGAAATTTATGGTTACGGTAAATACGCAAGATGGAAAGATATTTATAAAGCAAATAAGGATAAGATCAACGATCCCAATTTGATACAACCAGGGTGGAAACTCTTTATACCAAGACCCTAATTTGTTCTTATCATAAAAGTTATAAAAATAACCCTCTCATTAAATATTTAATGGGGGGGTTATTTTTAAAGCTATGTTTAAACAATCTTTAAATCTCGAAAGAATATCTAGTGTAGCACTCTTAGGAGTGAAAGATGAGAATTTAAATTTTCTTGAAGAACACCTTGGTGTAAAAATAACTGTAAGAGGCTCTAATCTCACAATCGCCGGAGAAAAAGAAAGAGTCAATAAATCCATTAATCTAATAGACAAACTAACGCGCTCACTCGAGCAAGGCGGCAATCTTACTACCAGTGACATAAAATATTTCCTACATGCAAAAGAAAACAAGAAAAATATAATATTGCTACCGGATGACGTTATAAAACCAAGAACAGCGAATCAATCGAAATATCTCGAAGAAATAGAAAAGAATATAATAACGATTGCCATAGGTCCAGCGGGTACAGGAAAAACCTATCTTGCTGTAGCTTCAGCTATCTCTGCATTACTTTCAAAAAAAGTATCTAGAATAATTCTGGCAAGACCAGCTGTGGAAGCCGGAGAGAGTCTTGGTTTTCTACCCGGAGATTATGAGCAAAAAGTAAAACCTTATTTAATACCCCTTTACGATGCGATTTACGAAATGCTACCGCAGAAAAAAATGCAACAATATATGGATAGCGGAGTCATTGAGATTGCACCTCTTGCATTTATGAGAGGAAGAAACCTTAAAGACTCTTTCGTGATTCTTGATGAAGCACAGAACACAACACATACCCAGATGAAAATGTTTCTAACCAGAATAGGAGAAAGCTCAAAAGCTGTAGTAACAGGAGACATAACACAGATTGATCTCCCTGATAAGGCAACCTCAGGGCTTATAGAACTTCAGTATGTCCTAGAAGATCTGAATGATATTTCTTTTGTTTATCTTAAAGAAAGTGATGTTGTCAGAAATCCTGTAGTTGAAAAAATTGTAAGGGCTTATAAAAAATATGAAGAAAATAAAAATAAATAAAGAACATTTTATTTTTTTGTTTTTGCTCCTCTTTATTTTTAACTTGTTTTATCCTTACAAAGGCAAAACCCCCATCCTACGAGAAGGAGATTTAACCTCAAAAACCATAATAGCGCCTACCACATTTAAAATCTTAAAATACGAAGAGGATTTAAACAAAGAAAGGGAGAAAGTAGCAGAAGAAGTACCACCCGTACTTCAAACCATAAAAGAAAGAGAACCAGAGAACCTTATTCCAAAATGGGATTCACTAATTACGTTTTATGCAGAGGACTCTCCTTATACACAAATAATATTAAGACAAAAAAGAAATATAAGAAATGTTTTTCTCGATATTTACAGTAAAGGTATTATCTTGAACAAAGAAAATTTACCGGAAAGTAAGAGTAATAGACTCTTAATAGAAAGATCTTCATCAAGATTATTTGTGGATCGTAATTCTATTCTTGATCAAACCGAAGCAAAAGATTTTTTTTCTAAACAAGTTAGCAATCTTTTCAATCCTTTTTATCTTGATAAATCCTTCGTAGAAGCACTTGAAAAGCACATCGAACCAAACCTTCTTATTGACTTTGCCGGTACCGAAAGAATGAGAGAAGATGCGAGAAAGGGTGTCTCGGATTCCATCGGATTTGTAAGAGAAGGAGAAAAAATCGTTGGGGCAAATGAAATTGTTGGAGCAAGTGAATATAGAAAGTTATATTCCTTAAGGATTTACCAGGACCAGCGATATTCATATTCTTTGCTTACCAATATTTTTAGGAATGAATTATATTTACTCTTGGTTTCCTTTTTTACCTTAGCTTTTATATATTTCCGTATTAAAAAGGTATATGAAAACAGTAAATATTTGTATTTATTCTTAATGAACATAGCTATGATTTTTGTTTTGTATAAATATTTACCTTTCTTCGTTCTGTATAAACCCAAATATCTTATTCCTTTATCAAGCTTTGTTATGTTCTTTACTCTTGCGGTAAATCTTGATTTCGGTGTGCTTATAGCGGTAACAAGTATCTTAGTAATATCTCTTTATGAAAATTTCAGCCTTATGAATCTAATACCTGTATTTACAGGAAGTCTTGCCGGAGGCATACTTAGCGGAAATTTTAAAAACAGAGAAGAGCTTTATCGCACAGGGATGATAGTTGGTGCAACTACTGCGTTTTTGATTTTCGCCGTTGAATTATACAAAAGAGCATACTTAAGGGATGCTTTTCTAGGATTCATTTCCGGTCTTGGAAACGGAGTTCTTTCCATTCTTTTACTCTTCAGCCTTCTGTACATTTTTGAACGAATTTTTCACATAGCTACAAACTTCACATGGATGGAATACTCCGATTTGAACAATCCCCTAATAAAAAGATTAGCAAAAGAGGCTCCAGGTACTTATCAACACGCTTTGATGGTTAGCACACTAGCAGAGAGCGCAGTAGAAGCAATAGGAGCAAATTCTCTTCTTGCTAAAGTCGGGGGCTTATTTCACGACATTGGTAAACTACGAAGACCTCAGTACTTTGCCGAAAACTTTAAAGATAACCGTAATCCTCATGATAAATTGCCGCCAAAACTTTCTGCTATAATAATAAAATCTCATATTCACGACGCAGTAAAAATAGCAAAAGAAAATAATCTGCCTGAAGAAATAATTCATATAATAGAACAACATCAGGGAACTTCTTTAATTAGACCCTTCTATGAAAAAGCTAAAAAAATGATGGATGATATTGACGAAAACTATTTTAAATATGACGCTGAAGTACCAGTAAGCAAAGAAGCAAGTACTTTAATGCTTGCTGACATGGTCGAAGCAACTGTTCGTTCTTTAGATGATCCGACACCTGAAGATGTAAAAGAAACAATAAACGAAAGAATAAAAACAGCCTATTCTAACGGTCAGTTAAGCAAATCTAAACTTTCCTTACAGGATCTTGAAATTATCGCGCAGGATTTCGCACAAAGTCTGGAGGGACTCCATCACCACCGTCCCAAATATCCCTCACAGTCTAAATGAAAATTTTCGTAAATAATATCCCTAAGTTCGAAGAGGATATAAGGAAAATAGCCAGAAGAGTCATTAGAAAAGAAAATCTTAAAGGAGAACTCTCAATAACTTTCGTTGATGACGCGCATATGAAAAGTATGAACAAGAAATATACAGGTAGAAACAAAATCACCGATGTTCTGTCTTTCTATTTCAATCTTCCCGAGATTATGGGTGACATATATATATGCGTCCCTCAAGCAGAGAGGCAGAAAGAAGGAGAACTCCTTTTAGAGTTAAAACTTCTTACTGTCCACGGCATATTGCATTTGGCTGGATATGACGATAAAACTGAAGCGCAGAAAAAAACGATGAGAGAAAAAGAACGAGAGTATTTAAAACAATAATGAATTATTTTATACTGTTTATATTGTTTTTATTTTCTTTTATTTATTCTTCATCCGAAACTGCTTTTTTTGCATTACCGACCTATAGAAGAAAAGACTCTTCTCTCGTTTCTCATCTTATGAAAAATCCTCGATTAATACTTGTTAGTGTAGTTATCGGCAATATAGGAGTTAACGTAGCGATTTCTTCTACAGGTGAAACCGTACTGCAAACATATTTAAATCTGTTTTTTTCTTCTATTATTCTGACAATTCTCATTGTTGTTTTTGGGGAGTATATACCTAAAAGAATTGCTATGGCTAAAAGTAAAAGGATATCCGCTTTTTTTGCTCCTATCGTTATTGCTACCGAATATATTCTATACCCAGTACTAATATTATTCAAACCTCTTACACGAATATCTGTCCATAAGAAAAAATTTACTGCAGGAGATTTAAGACAGGTCCTTATAAAGGGAAAAAAAGAAGGTATTCTGACAGATAGAGAGTTCACCATTATGACTAAACTCTCTAGGCTTAACGAGATTACAGTGAAAGAAATCATGCTTCACAGAACAGAAACGCCTTTTATTGAAGAAAACGAGAGTGTAGATGACGCTATAAAAAAGGTAGGAAAAAGAAGAAAAAGAATCCCCGTTTTTGCTGAAACAAAAGACAAAATCATAGGAATATTGGAGTTAAAAAAACTTTATGGGAAAAAAGGTAAAGTTAAAAAATTCATGTCTCTTCCTGTATTTGTATCCGAAACGCTTTCACTTGTTAAACTTATTAAAATATTCAAGAATTCAAAACATAAACTAGTCGTTGTGATTGACGAATATGGAGGGACTTCCGGAGTTATTGACATCGAAGATGTCGAGAAAGAACTTATTTGGGAAGAAGAAGAAATAAAGATAAAAAAACAAGGCGAAAACGAATGGGAACTGTATGGTTCTACTGAAATAGCAGAAATTCAACATCTAATTCCTCTCCCTCTCTCTAATGACTACAGAACAATATCTGGGTTTATCTATACCATTTTAGAAAGAATACCCAAAGAAGGCGAGGTCTTCTCTTACAGGGATTATGAAATAACTATTTTAGATGTATTAGATAATCATATTAGAGAAGTAAAAATAAAGAAAAAAACATGATTTTATTAGCATTAAGTTCCATTTTCTTAATTTTAATTTATTTTGTATTGGCTGAGATTTCTATTGTAGCTTCAGACGAAGCAAGATTGGAACATCTTGCTAATACGAAAGCGGGCCGTTTCCGAATAGCACGAAACGTTCGAAGAAGACCGGATATTCTTTTTTCAACTGTTCTCGCAGGAATAAATCTCACTACCGTACTTTTCACTATTCTACTAAAAAGAGAAGTTGGTTTTACTCTTGGACTTATATTGTCCACACTTTTTATTTCAGTTATCGGAGAAATTGTTATAAAATCCCTGGGTGTAACAAACCCAGAACCGCTGGCAGCTATCGTTGCCCCACCTCTTTTTTTATTTTACTGGTTACTTTATCCTCTTATATTCATAATAAAAGTATTAGGGGATGGATTACTAATGATTTTAGGTTTTAAAGGAGGAGAAAAAGAAAAAATCACAAAAGACGAAATGCATATAGCAGCAAGAGAAGCAAACGCCTCGGGGGGTATAGAACCCGAACAATCTACAGCTATGGACGCAATTTCAAAACTTTCCCAAACAGATGTCAGGGACATAATGATTCCGAGAGTCGATATTAAGGCCATTGAATACAACAGTAACAGAAAAGAAATTGATAGAAGCCTTAAGTCAGCTGATATCTCAAGACTCCCGGTATATAGAGAAAATATTGATAATATAATTGGGGTATTATTTATAGAAGATGTAATTGGAAGGGTTGAAAAATGGAAAATTGAGGATAAATTAAGACCTATAAAGTTCATTAGTGGAGATAGAAGTTTAGATGAAATTCTTCCCGAGTTACTCCAGGATAAAAGAGGCTGTGCAATAATTATTGACGAATATGGCGGCACCGAAGGGTTTGTATCAACGGATGATATTCTCTTTAGTATTTTTGAAAGTCAGATTGGTACCGAAGAGAACGAAGAGGGTACCTTTATCGTAAACGGAAGTTTAAGACCAGAGAGAATTGGTATTGACACAGAAGAGGATACTCTTGCGGGATTTATTGTTAGAGAATTGCAAGAAATTCCTAAAGAAGGACAAAAACTTAAGACGGACGGAATGGAAATAACTATTTTAGACGCAGATGAGCGAAGAGTTAAAAAAGTATTAATAAAGAGAGAAAAAAAATGACAGAAGAAAAAAGAATTTTCGATATTACGGATGAATTAAACTCGCTGTTGGATGAAGGTATAGAAAAGTCTATTAAGGATTTTTTTGGGGGGTTGGATTTAACAGACCAAATATATCTGATCGATCATCTGCCTAAAGAGAAGAAATTTCAAATTTTTTCTCTTTTAAACATTAAAGAAAAAGCCGAGCTTATTTTGGAAGTGGATGAATACTCTATGGAAGTAATAATTAGGTCTCTTGACGCAGATGTCCTTTCCAAAATTGCAGATGCCCTTGAAATAGATGAAGCCGTCGACCTCATCGCAGAAGTAAGAGAACACAGAAGAGATAAGGTCTTAAACAAAGCAAAGAGAGCCGAACACATAAGAGCACTGCTCAGGTTTGGTCCTGATACCGCAGCGGGCATTATGACCCTGAAATTCCTTTCTTTAAACGGAAAAGATACCGTAAAAGCTGCACAATCCAAAATTAGCAAGATTAGAGAACAAGAAGAATTTAAATATATTTATATTATAGATAACGATGGAAAGCTATCAGGCTACGTAACTCCCTGGACAATTTTAACTTCTTCGCCGAAAAAAATCCTGGGAGATTTAGCAAAGCCTATATACTCGGTACCGGCGGATCTTGACCAGGAAGAAGTAATTCCAATAGTCTCAGATTACGATCTTCTCCAAGTACCCGTAGTAGATGAATTCGGAAAGCTTATAGGCGTTATCACGGTTGATGACGTACTTGATGTCATGGAAGAAGAAGCCACCGAAGATATTCAATACCTCGGAGGTCTTCGCAATATCGAATCCGCCTTTTTCCCGGCAAGACGTTCTTTCTCCTCAAGAATATTATGGCTTTACATAAAACTTGCAACTGCTCTTCTTGCTGCTGTTGTTGTTGCTTCTTTCGAAGACGTTCTTCAGGCTTTTATCGGAGCAGCCGTATTTATGCCTGTGGTTGCAGCCATGGGAGGAAGCGCAGGAACTCAAACACTGTCAATTATCGTAAGAGCATTAGCCCTTGGAGAGGTTAGATATCAAGATGTAAAAGGGCTATTATGGAAAGAAATTACCGTTGGTCTTTTGACCGGGCTCGCCATTGGATTGGGCACCTCTATAATAGCGCTTGCCTGGAAAGGCAGAGGAAACCCTATGTTCGGATTGGTTGTAGGCCTGGCTTTAATTCTAAATCACCTAGCTGCCGGCCTTTTCGGCGTCCTGCTTCCTCTTATTATGGATAAGATGGACATCGACCCGGCTCTAACCTCAAGTCTTTTTCTCACGACAATAACCGACGTATTCGGATTTTTTGCCCTGCTTGGACTTACAAAGATAATCTTAACATAGAAAAAATATTAGCCACGAAGATACCAAGCCACAAAGATAAAAAGGAAACAGGACGCAGATGAACGCAGATTCCCAGGATCTGTTTTTTGTTTCTTTAACTCGAAACCCAAAACACATAACCCGAAACTACAATTTTCACACAAAGACACTAAGAACACAAAGTTTTTTATAATCTTTCTAGCCAAAAGCTAAAGGCTAAAAGCTAATAGCTACGCTAAAGACAAATCACACAAACACCGCAAACTACCCGTATTTTTGACTATACACTAGAATCTTACGATTTACTATGATTTTTTAAAATTTTTTACATTTTTCATAAAAATTTTACACTTTAAAAAGTTAAATATCTGTTTGCCAATTACTTATTTTTTGGAGTCCTTTTTGTACGAATACTAGTAGTCTCAAAAGGAGGCTTTCATAAAGAAAAAGGGGAGCGGCAAAGGTAAAAATAAAAACGGGGCGAAAAAACCTCTAATAAAGGAGCTGAAGGAAGCTCGAAAAGAAATCAGGAAGCTCGAAAAAGAGCGGAAAAAATTCTCAAACATTAAAAAAGAACTTGAAGCCGAGCGCGACAAATTTAAAGGTATAGTTAGCTCTTTATCCGAAGGCGTCGATATTATAGACAAAAACTATCGAATATGTTTCCAAAACAAACCGCTAACAGACAGGTTTGGGGCTTTGACAGGCAAGCTTTGCTTTGAGACATACATGGGACGTCAAGTTCCTTGTGATTTTTGCTTAATACAAGATGCTATTAAAACAGGAAAAACTCAGACGATAAAATTAACTGCGCCTGACGGTAGAATTTATGAGCTAACATCAACTCCTTTCAAAGACATAGACGGCAAAAGTAAGGTAATAGAAATCGTTCGAGATATAACCAAACTCAAAGAAATCGATGAAAAAATAAAAGAAAGCGAAGAGCGTTTCAGAGAACTATTCGATCATATGAGCAGCGGAGTAGCAATTTACCAAGCAGCAGATAAGGGCAAAGATTTCATATTTAAGGATTTTAATAGAGCGGCTGAAAAAATAGAAAATGTAAAAAAGGAAGTTATAATCGGCAGAAGCGTCTTAGAAGTTTTCCCCGGGGTGAAAGACTTTGGGCTTTTTGATGTCTTCAAGAGAGTTTGGAAAACCGGCAAACCTGAACATCACCCAATCAGACTATATAAAGACAATAGAATAGCAGGCTGGAAAGAAAATTACGTTTTCAAGCTATCGTCCGGCGAAATTGTTGCTGTATACGATGATGTTACCCAGCGGTGGGAAGCAGAAGCAAAAATTAAAGAGAGCGAAAAGCGATTCAGAAAATCAATAATGGACGCACCTCTTCCAATAATGATTCATAAAGAAGACGGAAAAGTAGTCTCTATAAACCAAGTCTGGACAGAAATCACCGGTTATACCAAAGACGAAATTCCAACAATAGAAGCATGGACCAAAAAAGCCTTCGGCAAAAAAAAGAATTTAATCAAGGACGCCATCGACAAACTGTACAAAACAAACAAAAGGTCCGATGAAGGTGAGTTTGAGATAAAAACAAAAGACGGTTCAAAAAGAATCTGGCATTTCAGCTCTGCGCCTCTCGGAAAATCCGTAGACGGCTTAAGATTGGTTATAAGTATGGCGTTGGATGTAACCGAGCAAAAAGAAAGAGAAGAAGAATATAAAAACCTTATAAACGGAATGAACGATACTGTTTTTGTAATCGATTTTGATGGCAAATTCGTCGAAGTAAACGATACTGCTGTTGAGGTTTTAGGTTATTCACGAGAAGAATTACTCAAAATGGGACCAAATGATATCGACCCTCTCCTGGAAGAAAAAGAAATAAAGCAACTCATTAAAGGAATGAAGCAGGGCGAAAAACAAGTCTTTATAACTGCTCATAAAACCAAATCCGGAAAAGCAATACCAGTCGAGGTGAGTTCCAGTTTGGTAACTTATCAAGGAAAACCCTATATTTTGAGCATCACAAGAGATATAACTATAAGAAAAAAGACTGCAGACGACTTGCAAAAGAGCAAGGATCAACTTTCCTTAATATTTAACAATTCTTCGGATTCGCTAATACTATTCGCCGTTGAAGAAGACGGAACTTTTCGTATAGTAAATGCAAACAAAACCGCTATTGAAACTGTCAGAAGCTTGGGCATAGAAGTTTCAAAAGAAAACTTTATAGGAAAAACAGTCAGGGAAATATCGCATGATTTCTTAGCTCTAAATCAGGAAAGATTCGAAGACCTTGTTGCGAACTTCGACCTGGCTGCAAAATCCGGTACGCTTGTTTCTTACGAAGAAATTTATAGCTTCGGAGATAAAAACTATTATGCGGAAGTTTCAATAGTGCCTGTTTTAGACGAAAAAGGAAAAGGTATATACGCTTTGTGGTCGTCCCGTGACATCTCTGAACGTAAGAGGGCAGAGAATGCATTACAGGAAAGCGAAGAAAGATTCGAAACTGTTATCGAAAATCTTCCTGATGAAATATTTGTTCACGGTCTTGACGGAAAATTCATATTGGTAAATAAAGCATCCTGCGAAAAGACCGGCTACACAAAAGATGAACTCTTAGGTATGGAAGTGGGAGTTATAGACCATGAAAGCATAGACAGAGACGACAAAAAAAACATCTGGTTAAAACTACAAAAGAAAGGCGGTTTTGAAAGAATAGAATCAACTCACTATCGTAAAGACGGCTCCTCATATCCGGCTGAAATATTCTTTGGTGCCGTAACTTTTAAAGGAAGTCCCATGATAATAGGCATAGCCCACGACATCACTGAACGTAAGAAAGCGCTGGAGGGATTAAGGAAAAGCGAAGAGCAGCTTTCGGCCATCTTTAATAATACTTCTGATTTACAGTTTCTGTTTTCCCTCGAAGAGGACGGAGAACTTCGTGTAGCAAGTGTAAATAAAACTGCTATCTCGACCGCCAGAAGATTAGGACTTGATGTTTCAAAAGAAAGTTTTTTGGGGAAAACTGTAAGAAATATACTTAAATACTATATTACTCCAGCAGAAAAAGATACTGAAGAGGTCTATAAAATGTTCTGGCATACAATAGAAACAGGAAAACCTGTGTCATATGAAGAAACTTATTCCTTCGGGAATAGACTTTACAGCGGAGAAGTTACAGTAGCGCCCGTGTTAGACGAAAACGGAAAATGTTCACATGTTTTGTGGAGCTCTCATGATATTACCGACCGCAAGAAAGCAGAGGAATCCCTGAAAGAAAGCGAAGAAAGATTCCAGACTGTAGTTGAAAATCTCCCTCATGGCGCCTTCGTCCACGACCTTGACGGAAAAATCATATTGGTAAACAAAGCATCTACCGAACTAACTGGCTACACAAAAGACGAACTCCTAAAAATGAGGGTATCGGATATCGGCCGTGATAGAAAAAAAATCTGGTTAAAGCTACAAAAAGAAGGCGGGTTTTTCCGAGGAGAAACCACTTTCTTACGTAAAGACGGCACCAAACTTCCAACTGCAATACATGCGGGCGCTGTTACCATTGGAGAACAACCCATGATAATAGCTATCACCCATGACATCACTGAGAGAAAGAATGCAGTAGATAAACTAAAGGAAAGCGAAGAAAGATTCCAGACGGTTATTGAGAATCTCCCGTATGCCGTTTGTGTACATGATCTTGATGGGAACTTCATATTGGTAAATGAAGCATTATGTAAATACACCGGTTATACAAGAAATGATTTTTTGAACATGACAGTAGCGGACGTCGACCACCAAAGCCAGACAAGAAACGACAGAAAAAACATCTGGTTGAAATTGACGAAAGGTGGTCATACCAGTTTTGAATCGAACCTCTATCGTAAAGACGGTTCATTCTTTCCTGCTGAAATATATCTCAGCGCTATCACGCTGGAAGGAAATCCTATGATATTAGCTATTACCTACGACATAACCGAGCGACAAAAGACAGAAAACGAATTACGAAAAATAGAACGGCTTGAATCCCTTGGAGTTCTTGCAGGAGGAATCGCTCACGACTTCAACAATTTGCTAACCGGAATACTGGGGAATCTTTCTCTTGCCCAGATAAAAGAAGGAGAAGATGTAAAAGAATTATTAGAAGAAGCAAAACAGGCATCCATTCAAGCAAAAAATCTAACACAACAGCTCCTTACATTTGCAAAAGGAGGAGAACCTATAAAAGGAGAAGCCTCCATAAAAAATATAATAAAACTTTCTGCAGGTTTTACACTCCACGGTTCAAACGTCAAATGTCTACATGATTTTCAGGAAGATTTATGGAAAGTAGAAGTAGATAAGGGACAAATGTCTCAAGTAATAGATAATCTTGTAATAAATTCAACACAGGCTATGCCCGCAGGAGGAAAAATACGCATCAAAGCCGAGAATTTTATAATCGAAAAAGATAGCTCGCTACCTCTTGCACAAGGGAAATACGTAAAAATAACTTTTTCGGATGAAGGCACGGGAATACCTGAAGAACACCTTGCAAGGATATTCGATCCTTACTTTACAACAAAACAAAAAGGAAGTGGGCTTGGTCTTGCAACAGTGTTTTCCGTTATTCAGCGTCATGGCGGGCATATAACGGTAAAGGCCGAGGTTGAAAAAGGTACCACCTTCCATATATACCTCCCCGCATTTATAGAAGAAAAGGGGAGGAGAAAAGGTAAAAAAGAGGCAGATCAGCATCTTCGAGGAAAAGGCAAGATTTTAGTTATGGACGACGAAGAAACGATACGGAATACACTAAACATTATACTAAAAAAACTGGGATATTCGGTCACCCTAACTACCAGAGGGGAAGAAACTTTAGTAGAATACAAAAAAGCTCTCTCCTCAGAAGAACCTTTTGATGCCGTAATTCTTGATCTGACAATTGCGGGCGGTATGGGAGGAAAGAAAACTATGGAAAAATTACTTGCTCTTGATCCTGAAGTTAGAGCAATTGTTTCCAGCGGCTATTCCACCGACCCCATTATGGCCAATTATGAAGGTTATGGATTTAAAGCGGTAGCCGTAAAACCTTATGATGTCGAGGAATTAATCAAATCTATACGAAAGGTGCTTGAATAGTGTTCAACCTCAACCACACATCGCCCCAAAGATGTTCGCTATTTGCTTTTTGCTAGAAACTATCCACAAAACACCAAGGTCCAAATCTTTAGAAACAAAAAAATAAAGTTTTTTAGCTAATGGCAAAGGGCTAAAAGCCAAATTTACTTGCATTTCACAGATTTATAACTATCTTGAGTTATTATGAGAAAAATCATTAATTTGTTTATAATGTTATTAACAACACCTGTATTTTTATTCTCAGCGTCTTTTTATCTCGACCCTGATGAAGGAAGTATGGCAAACGATGGAAGTTCTGAACATCCCTGGACAACTGTTCAAGAAGTACTGGACTCCCGTCTTGTTGAAACATACGAACCTGCCGATTATCCATATCTTGAAGGAGATTCCTTAATCCTCGTTAACGAGGGTGCTCCCGTGAAAGCGAGAGATACTCTAATATGCAGAACAGGCTACTACGGGCAACTTCATCTTTCAAGAAAATTCAATACAGATTATATAACAATAAAAGCTGAAACAGGACACCTGCCAACTTTTAAAAATATCCGTTTTACCGGAACACGATACTGGCATCTTCAGGGACTTACAATTACACCCTCAATCGCCCCCGAATACGAAAATACCATACTCGTATCTATAGAATGGCACGGATATTCCGGACCATCAACCTACATAAAAGCAGAAGATTGCTATTTATACTCAATAGAAGATGCTTCCTCTTGGTCTGATGAAGACTGGGATGAACTATCTTGCACCGCAATTTCTTCGCAAGGGAAAAATGTAATTATACGTAATAATTACTGCAAAAATGTAAACTTTGGCATCTCATCAAGCGGAGATTCCTCCCTTGTTGAATATAATATAATTGAAAACTTTGCAGGTGATGGACTCAGAGGCCTGGGTGATTATAACAAATTTCAGTATAACTTAGTAAAAAACTCATATGACGTTAACGCTAACCACGACGATGGATTTCAATCATGGTCCGTGGGGGACAGCGGAGCAGTTGGTACGGATACAGTATGGGGTATGGTTTTAAGAGGTAACACAATTATTAATTACGAAGACCCTGATCAACCTTATAAGGGCACATTACAGGGAATCGGCTGTTTCGACGGTTTTTACGCGGACTGGATCGTGGAAAACAACGTTGTTATCGTCGACCATTATCACGGTATAACTTTAAGCGGAGCAGTTAACTGCCGCATAGTCAACAATACGGTTGCCGATAGGGATACAACAGACGGCGATATAAGCCCCTGGATAAGGGTTGGAGACCATAAGGACGGTTCCGCCAGTGAAGGCTGCTTAGTTAGAAACAACATTTATTATAGAACACTATCGATTGATTCGCCGCAAACAGAAGATCATAATTTGATAGTACGAAATTATGATAGCAACTTTGTGGATTTTGGAAAATTCGATCTTCGTTTAAAAGAAGGAAGTCCCGCAATAGATGCGGGAACAAGCAATCTCGCACCCTCAATAGACATGAGAGGAGTAGAACGACCACAGGGAGCATCGTATGATATTGGAGCCTTTGAATATATTACAGACGAGGAAAACACTCTCTTCAGCCCCTTAAGAGTTTATCCGAATCCTTTCAATAATTTCACCAATATAACCTTTACTCTCTATACTGACGGAAACGTACGCCTCGAAATATACAATTCTTCGGGAACAAAAATTAAGGAATACGTAGATTACAGCGTGACCCCCAGAATGTATCATTATACTTTCTACAAGGATAACCTGCCAAGCGGCGTATATTTTGTTTATCTAAAAATTAATGACCAGGTAGGTTCAGCTAAGGCTGTTTTACTAAAGTAATCTCGAGCTATAAGAAACAGGACAAAAAATCAGAAAAAGTAACACAAATAATTAAAATTTTCCGCAGAACAACAAAGAACAAAAAAATAAAACGCCTTGACGCGAAATCAATTAGTTGATTTGCCCATCAACCTAACAAAAAGGAACTTATAGTCCTTCAGTCAATTTCGAAATTTTTATTTTTAAGGCTTTAGAGACTTTCTGAATATTCGCAAGGGTAATGTTCTTCTCACCGCGCTCAATCATACCAACATAAGTACGATGAACGCCGGCTTTTTCCGCAAGAACCTCCTGCGAATAACCCAGCTTTTTTCTCTCTTCTCTTACCTTTTTTCCAAACTTTACTAAAATTTCTCGCTTTTTCATTTTAAGGAATATATGGAAAAAATATAACTCTGCTACATACTATTATTACCATAAACGAGAATATTTTTTAATGCCAAAAATATCGTCTTGACAAAATTGCTTAGAATACTATAATTATACGCACTAAAAATACAATAAAAGTGGCAGTGGTCTTGAAAAAAATATTGGTTGCTGATGGCATATTAGAAAACGCAGAGAGAATAGCGGCCTTTTTAGAAGGAGAATTCAACGTTTGCAAATCTTGTTCGGAAAGCAGTGTGCTGAATTTATGTTTAACGAAAGATTTTGACCTCTTTATTTGCGGCTACTCATTACGCGATATTACCGGTACGGTTCTGATAAAAAGATCAAACAGTTGCAACCTGACATAAAAACAATCCTTGTCTAAGGAAGTTTTAAGCCGGATGAAAAAGAAATAGGAGAATTAGGAATTAACGTTTTCCTTGGAAAACCTTTCGAAATGCAAACATTAAGGTATGTTGTAGATTTAATTTTTATTGAATAAGTTAAACTTAAATATAAAAAAGGTACCTGTTCTATAATTCACCGCAAACCGGATTATACTCATCTCTAATTTCATCTACTATATTTTCTCTTTCTTTACTATCAAGACCGGGAGTATATAAAACGGCATAAATCAGACTGCTTTCGCAGTTACGTCTCCAGCAGCCAGAATTCTCATGATCGTCAATTCTGGTTCTTACATTTTCTGCTTCATCAATATCAACAAGATGATTTTTTTCAAATTGTCTACATAAAACTGCGAAAACTCCGGGTTCGTCTTCGAGGTACGTTGCTGACGAAAAAGGTCCCTCAAAAGAATAACCCTTCAATTCAAAACCCATTAAATCCTCCAGTTCTTTTAATTGGTTTCGCAACAAGATGGTTAATTTTTTCGCTATATTTTTACCGCTTACTACTCCCTATTTACTATAATTACAGCGAATATTCCCAAAGATTGAATTTATCCCCAACATCATCAAGCACATAAACCTTGCCACCCGGAGAAACCCGAACTGTCCGACAAACATCTGCGTGACCTGGGCTACTTTTTATCAAAAAATTGGCTCTTCTCCAACCCCTACGATTAACTTTTACAACACGATTTTCCATTGCATTCTTTTTCTCTATTAGAAAATATATGTTTTTAAGAGAATCAATGCCAATAATTTCAGGTATACCCTTCTCTGCCTTTAATTTTTTTAAAGGGAAAAACCTTTTTTTCTCAGCGTTAAAAACTATCATATCGGACACCGGAGATGCTTTTTTAATATAATATTCTCCTTTGCTTTCGACATAACCTTTAAAATTATCTATAATTTTTACAAGATTGCCGATAGTATCTACTTCTATTATTTGGTCTACCTGGTCAATGTCTGGATCAATTAGCAATATTGTACCGTCGTCAGTTATCTCCAGATGTGTCATTCTAGGGATTATTGGAGGAACAAGCGGCTTAAGATTAATCATACGTATAAAACCCATATTGTAATCGTAAAGAGCAATATCTCCTGACATATACTCTATATAAATATTGTCGTTTCTGTCAAAAGCTATATCCATAGGATTCTGATTGGCGCCTTGAGGTAGATCTTCAACATAATTACCCTTACTGTCATACTTCACAACCCGATGATTTAAATAATCTAAAATATATATTCCACCCTTATTGTTAATACCAAAACTTGTGGGACCGGTCGGCAAATAGTCGATTGTTTCCCATCTTATCTGTCCTGGTCCAGACCCAATTTTTCCCTCAATCAATAATTTTTCGTGATATCTTTGTTTTAGTAAAAAACAATTTAGAAAAACTAGTAAAATCAATACTGAGAAAATTTTTAGAGTATTTCTTTTGTACGTTTCCATCCTTACCCTCCCTTTTCTCTAAATATGAAAAATTTCATCTTTTTATTCGAACAAGTAAAATATATACCTTAACTGTTAGACTGTCACTATCTTAAGAATAAGTTTTTTTGTTCATAAGTCAAGGTTAAAAGCTCATAATTCTCACAGTTTGCCTTGGATAAATAAACCTTAAAAAAAGGCTTATTATGAAAATAAAATGTTCAGGTCTGGCTTTTTTTTCTTATTTCTCTTTAATTTCTGGTTTTACAAAAAAAACGAGCAAAAAACAAATTCGAGGCCTATATGTACGCACCGGGATATAAAAAATAGACATTCGCAGTCCGAGTATCGATGACTTTATAAAATCATATAGATATTATTATCCTCAATCCCTGATTTTTTGTCATAAAATCCTAAAAAATTTTTACTCAAATTTAGCTGTTGCCAGAATATTTTCCAAGGATAACTCTCCCTCTTCGTCTATATAAGATATAATAAAAGAAACCGCATATCCTTTCATAATAGCAGCATAATACTTTTGCTTTATCAGTATTCTGCCGAAGGATAAACTAACATACATTGCGTCAAATTCAACACCTCCAATGTCCTCCTTTGTAATTTTTTTTCCAAAAGAAACTTCCATCTGACTCATCTCTAGAAGCCTTCTTGCATGAAAAAGGTAATCGGCTCCACTCTTAATATCAGGAACGGCGCTTATTTTCTCGGCCATACCAATAATATTTGGATTGTACTTGCCCGGTGTTCCCACAGGATATTTATAGGCGGCGAAAAAAAACAAACTTTGCTCATCGGCTTTGTCAAGGGCTTTTTGTAGATTTTTGTTGTCACCTGCAACAACTTCTTTTCCTGTTTCCATTATTTCCTTACTCGTCTCCTCGCTCTGTATACTCCAATCTTCAGGCAATTTTAAAATAAACCCGAAATATTTGTTAGTATAAACAGATTTTTCAACTTTCCCGGATTTAAGCTCCTCCGATACAGCTTTCCTACATTCTAAAGCTAACAAAACAAAAAAACCCATTACAAATATTATTATCTTGCCTTTAAACATCTTTCCCCCTTTTTTATATTATATTTCTATACACAGATCAAAGTTCAAAAACATTAAAACTTCTGCTTTAACCTAACTTTTACATCCTTAAAGTCAATTATTAATATTTTGCTATTGTCCTTAAAATTGATTTTTACAATAAGGACAGATTTTTGCGTTTATCCAGATAAACTCTCCGCACTGTTGACATCTTTTTTTATCAAAAGCTGGTGGAGATTTACGAATTTCATTAACACAGTCTTTTATCTCATAAGGATCATAAACACCCTCAAAGGTAACTTCCACTCCGCCGGTACCAGCAGAAGCAAAATATACGCCTCCAAGACCCAAAAGCCTTTGCCATATACTCTGGGAAACACCCACTTCTTTTATATCTGTTATTCTTATTTCGCTTTCATTTCTTGCGATAAGTCCATTCCGAGAGCGAACACAATCTTTCGTTATAGTGTATGTAAACGAAAATCTCGTTAAAAGAACTTTTATAAGAATAGCAATCCCCAGAAAAACTGCAATAAGCGGGAACCACTTGATATTCTTGAAGTACATAACAATCGCAACGATAAAAAAGATTAAAGCAAAAAAGAATTGTCCTACATAATTAAGCCAGGAGGGATGCATGCTTGTTTCCCTCAAAGCTATATCTTGATATTCAGAATCCATGACTTTTTTTCTTCTCTCCTTTAATGTAGAAAAATTTAAGCAACAAATTTTGGATGTCAAGTGTTTTTACCTTGTCTTCTACGATTTGCATGGATGGTAATTTATGCTATAAATCAAAAATTAAAGGTATAAATAAGGAAACCATTGAAAACAATCGATTTGATTTAAAGATGCCCTACTGTAGTTACCCTTTTTGAGAGGATGGTTTTTGTGTTTTAAATTCTGTCTCCTGGATTTTCTGTTGATTTTTTAGGATTTTATCCTTTATTTTTTGAATTCCGTTACACTTGCAGCTCTGACTTTTCAGTGCATATGTCTATGGGGGATTACCCTCTTGACTTATAGTCTCTTATTTCATATATTTTAAGAAATGATAACGTAGGGGGGAACAATGAATATAAGATTTATCAAAAAAATGATAGAATTGTTCGAAGAAAGTAATGTAGAAGAAATCGAATTTCAGCGGTTCTGGACAAGATTAAAAATATCAAAAAATAAAAAAGGCTCTGCCCCGAAGGTATCAGTAACCAATTTAAAAAACAAAGAAACACAAAAACTTGAATCTGGAGAAGAAACCATAAAAGAAGAATCCGACATACACATTATAAAATCTCCTATGGTAGGAACTTTTTACAGAGCACCGACTCCCGATGCCCCTCCATATATTGACTTAGGAGACAAAATCAAGAAAGGAGACGTGGTTTGCATTATAGAAGCTATGAAAATATTGAATGAAATCGAATCTGATATAAAAGGCGAAATTGTTGAAGTTTTAGTCTCAAATGAAGATCCAGTTGAATATAACCAACCTTTATTTAAGGTTAGGAAATCGTAATTTATGGACCTTAAACCAATTTTAAAGAAAATGATTGATGCTGATGCTTCCGATCTCCACATAAAGGTCGGAACGCCCCCTATTTTAAGAATAAACGGCGAACTTACACCTATGGAGATGAATAAAATGAGCAAGGAAGACGTAAGAATTGCCGCATCCTCTCTAATGACAAAAAAACAACAAGAATCGTTTTTAAAAGAAAAAGAGGCGGATTTTGGTATTGGAATACCAGGTATATCAAGATTCAGAGTAAATATTTATATCCAGAGAGGCAGTATAGCCCTCGCTATAAGACCTATATCACGAGTAATAAAAACGATACAAGAGCTCGCGCTTCCGACCGTACTCAACGAATTAGCTTTCGCATCAAGAGGACTGGTTTTAGTAACAGGGACAACTGGTTCAGGAAAATCAACTACTTTGGCTTCAATGATAGATTACATCAACGAGAACAAAAGAAAGCATATTATTACTATCGAAGATCCAATAGAATATCTCTTGACCGATAAAAAATCAATAATTTCTCAGAGAGAAATAGGCACAGATACTAAAAGTTTCGCGAATTCATTAAGATATATACTCAGGCAAGATCCCGACATTGTCATGATCGGCGAAATACGTGATGCCGAAACTATGGAAACAGCAATAAAAGCAGCCGATACTGGCCATCTGGTTTTTTCAACACTCCATACATTAAACGCTCCCGAAACCATAAACAGAATAATAACTTTTTTCCCTCCTTACCAACACCATCATATAAGAGTCTTGCTTTCCAGTGTACTAAAAGGAATAATCTCCCTGCGGTTACTTGCAAAAATGGATGGTACAGGACGTATTCCGGCCACAGAAGTTCTTGTTTCAACTCCAACTATAAGAGAATACCTGCTTGATGAAGAAAAAACCAGGGCAATCTTAGACGCAATCAGAGAAGGAGAGAAATACAACATGCATTCCTTTGACCAAAGCGTTATGAAACTTTACAAAGATAGGATCGTTGATCTTGAAACCGCTCTCGAAAACGTCAATAATCCTGATGAATTTAAGATGAGGCTTAAAGGAATCGAACAGTCGGCTAAACGCTGGTAACAGAATGAAAAAAATCCTTATTGCGAATAGAGGAGAAATAGCTCTAAGAATTATTAGAGCAGCCAAAGATTTAGGCGTCAAAACCGTAGCTGTCTTCTCTGAAGTCGATAAACATTCCCTACATGTAAGTTTTGCTGACGAATCAGTCTGCATAGGTAAAGCTCCTCCTTCTGAAAGCTATCTAAACATACCTCGCATTATCGCAGCCGCGGAAATAACAGGAGCAGATGCAATACATCCTGGATATGGGTTTCTTGCAGAAAATCCCTCTTTCGCAGAAGCATGCGAAGACAATAAATTTATTTTTATCGGGCCTTCTTCTGAGAACATAAAAAAAATGGGAGATAAAGCTGAAGCTAAAAAATTTATGCGAGAAGCTGGCGTACCGGTGACACCTGGCAGCAATGGGACGATAGAAAACGAACAAGAAGCCCTTAAAGCAGCAAAAAAAATCGGCTATCCTGTTCTGATAAAAGCCGTTGCGGGAGGAGGAGGAAGAGGTATGCGTTTGGCAACAAACGACCTTGAACTTAAAACGGGTTTTGTAATGGCGCAATCAGAAGCTCAAGTCACATTTGGAGATAGCAGATTATATATAGAAAAAGCTATCGAAAACCCACGTCATATAGAAATACAAATCCTCGCTGACTCTCAAGGAAACGTCATTCATCTTGGAGAAAGAGAATGCTCTATTCAAAGAAGACATCAAAAGCTGACTGAAGAAGCTCCTTCTACGGCAGTAGATGAAAATCTTCGTCGAGAAATGGGAGAAACAGCTAAGAAAGGAGTTAAGAAATTAGGCTATAAGTCTGCGGGAACCATCGAATTTATACTAGACGAAAAAAGTAATTTTTATTTTATGGAAATGAACACCCGAATACAGGTCGAACATCCGGTAACGGAACTTACTTCAGGAATCGATATAATTGCCGAACAGATAAAAATAGCAAACGGGTCCCGTATTTTACTGCCATCTCAAAAAGAGATAAAAATAAAAGGGCATGCCATAGAAATACGAATAAATGCCGAAGATCCATCCTCCGGATTTGCACCAAGACCCGGAACAATACATGCCCTTCATCTGCCGGGAGGAACCGGCATAAGAATAGACTCTCATATTTATCAGGGCTACAATATTCCTCCTAATTATGATTCACTTCTTATCAAATTAATTTCCTATGGAGAAGATCGTGAACAAAGCAGAACAAGAATGCTCAGAGCTTTAGATGAATTAGTAATAAGAGGAGTCCCTACGACAATACCGCTGCA
Organism: uncultured bacterium; assembly: GCA_964525555.1. Classification (GTDB taxonomy): domain Bacteria; phylum Hydrothermota; class UBA3072; order UBA3072; family UBA3072; genus JAFGHJ01. Next base: position 107,004 of record CAZGHN010000002.1, on the reverse strand, counting down.
TAAAGAAATTCTATCTCATCCAGATTTTATTGAAGGAAGAATAAATACAAACTTTCTGAAGAGACTCGGATATTAATATGAAAAAATGGCTGTAATAAAATATGCATCTAGAGAAATCGTCTGTAAAATAGTGTATTATGGACCAGGAAGGGCAGGAAAAACCACCAATGTTAAATACATTTTTACTCAAATACCAGACCAACGGAAATCCGACATTGTTTCGATGGCAACAAAACAAGACAGAACTCTTTTCTTCGATTTCATGCCCGTTGAATTAGGTTCTTTTAAAGGTTTCAATACAAGACTCCAGATATATACCGTTCCCGGTCAAGTAATATACGATTCTACCAGAAAATTGGTTTTAAAGGGTGCAGACGGAGTTGTTTTTGTAGCAGATTCCCTTAGGAGTAGAGCTGAAGACAATCTTTGGAGTTGGGAAAATATGATTGAAAACATGGAAAATAATAACCTTAAACTTGAAGAGGTCCCCATCATTATGGAATATAACAAAAGAGACCTGGACGATATTTTGTCGATAGAAGAACTAGAAAGAGATCTAAATCCTGATCATTATCCTTCTTTTCCTTCCACAGCAACTACAGGTGAAGGAATTATTGAAGTCTTTAAAACTATTGGAACAGAAGTCTTAAAACAAGTAAAAAACAAATTAGGAAATTGATTTGGATGAAATAATTTACTCAAATTTTAACTTAGAAGTTATTAAAGCCATAAAGAAAGCACTTACTTCCGTAGAAGTTAATCCTCTTTTCATATACGGACCTTCAGGCTCAGGGAAAACATTCTTGATCCAAACCATGCAGGAAGAATTTACAGGCATATCTGAACTCATAGATGCAGAAAATTTAGATCCTTCACTTCTAAAGCAATATATAAATAATGACATGATAATAATCGAAGACTTGCAATTACTAAAACCTTCACAAGCTTCTGCTGATGTTTTGTTCAATATACTGGAACACTACACAAAAACAAGTTATAAAAAAATTATACTAACTGCTGACAGACACCCAAAAGGAATAAATCTCCCAAATAGAATTCTCTCACGGATAGAAAGTGGAGTTGTCATGCCAATAAAAGACTTTGATTCTGTTTCGAAAAGAAAGGTCTTAGAAATACTCGGCAAAGGTCTTTCAGAGAGTTTTTTAAAGAAACTTGAAAAGTTAGATATAAAAACAATAAGTCAAGCAATAGGAGCAATTAAAAAAGTACGTGTGCTTGGTTATGTACCTGATGAAAAAGACCGTTTAGAAGAGGAAGAAAAAATAAAAAACCAGCAAGAAAAGAAAAAAGAAGAGGTGAAGAAACAAGCAGGCGAATTTGAAAAATTTATTCAGGACGTAAAAAAAGGCTTTCCGGAGAAATTCGTTGAAACAGAAAGAGCAGAAACTCTTAGAGACGAATATCGTGCAAAAATGTTTGTCTGGAAAATGAAAGGATTTAATATAGATAGAATAAAGAAAGTCATCGATAAAAACCTAGATTTGCTAACAGGAGAATTCGTATCTTACACAACAGACATACAAAGACTTATAGAATTACAAAAAAGATATGGTATGCTTGCCATGAATAATTTATTAAAAAGTTCCATATTATCTAAAGAAGATAACCATGAGATAGAGGGAGCACTTTTTAACCCAGATAAAGTAGAATGGCTTACTAAAACGATAGAAAACCTTGAAGAAGAAGAAGATCAACTTGCAGAAAAAGCACGTAAGAAACTTGAAGTTACAGAAAAAAAGCTCATTCCCGAAGAAGAAGTTTCAAAAGAGAAAATAAATATATTACAAAAATCATTAACTATGGTTCTACATGATAAAAGTTTCAGGCTAATAGAGGACTTTTAAAATGCCAATAAAGGGCTCTCTTTCAGATCTTTCAATAACAGATATACTCCAAATGTTACAGATTGGCAGTAAAACAGGAGAATTGGCAATTACAAATGAAGAAAATCTCGTTTATCTTTACTTAAACTCAGGAGAATTGACTCACGTTCACTGGATGAACAGAAAAGATAGACTTGGGGCTATACTTGTAGAAAATGAGATTGTAGAAGAAAAAGATCTGAAAAAAGTTTTAGCTCTCCAACAGGAAAGAGTAAACACTCCTTTGGGAGAACTCTTCATTGAACTCGAATTAGTCGATAAAAAAACTCTTACAGAACAAATAAAAAAGCAAATGAGAGATGCAATAATAGAGCTTTCCGGATGGGAAAAAGGATATTTTGTTTTTGAATCAAGAGAACCTTTTCAGCCAGATGGGTTACCGGTTTCAATAAAAATTGACGATATTTTACTTGAATCTGCAGCCCTCAAAGACGAATTAGCAGCATCTTCTCTTCCGGACAAAGATTCTATCCTAATAATTTCTCCGGAATGGAGCAATTCTTCATCATTAACAGACGAAGAACAAATGATACTAAATAAGGTAGATGGGGAAAAAACTTTATCTTCTTTAATTAATGTGCTTCCAATAGAAGAATTTAAAGCTTTAAAAATTCTTTCAGAACTTTTAAAAAAAGGGGCTCTGAAAGAACTTGAAATAAAACGAGAAACACTTGTAAGAGACAAAGATAGAATAGACGAGCACAGAAATTTAGGAATTGCTTTTGTTAAAATCGGCATGCTTAATGAAGCCCTTAGAGAATTTCACAGAATCCTCGAACTTAAAAATAACGATCCGGAAGCTCTCTTTTACAAAGGAATAATTTGTTTTAAAATGGACGATCTTGAAGAATCAGAAAAATGCTTCAAGGAAAGTCTAAAGATAGTAAAACGAACTTCGACTCTCAACAATATTTATCTATTAAACGAACTAAAAGGGAACACAGAAAAAGCGCTTGACTATTTGTCGAAAGCCTTAAAAAAAGAAGAAACTAACGAAAAATTACTTTTAAATAAGGCTATTATTTTTCTAAAAATGAAAAAAGACTCTGAAGCACTACAAATTTTAGAAAATATTGAAATAAAAACGGCCCATACTGAATTTTACTATTCCTATATTCTTGCAAGGAAAGGAAAAATAACAGATGCAATAAAGCGCCTTGAAGAAGGATTATCTTTGGCTCCAGAGTTCGGAGAATACTTCTTTAATCTAGGTAAATTATATGAAACATTCGGAAACGAGAAGAAATCCACAGAAATGTATCAACAGGGACTCAAATCGGATCCCGAATGTGTTATATTATCTAAAGCTCTCATCGATTACTATTATAGAAACAAACTTTTTGACCTCTGTGAGGTTAGAATAGAAACACTTTTGTCTGCAGGAATTAGAGATTGGGATTTGTACTTTAAAAAAGGTAATATACTTTTTCAGAGAGGTGTTACTAAAGAAGCTTTAGAATTATGGAAGAAAGCTTTGAAATTAAACCCAGGCAACAAATTAATAAAAAGGACTATAGAGTTGGCAAAAGGGCATGATGGAATTTGAAGAAGAAGACTTCGGGAAAGTCGTCACGGTAATCAAAAATTTCATGGACTTTCATCCAGAAAATTACAAGGTAAAACCTTTAGTAAGAAGAGTCCGCTCCAGAATGAGAAAAGTCGGACTAGATGATTTTAATGATTATGCTGCGTTATTGAAAACAAGCAAGGAAGAAAAGGATAAACTTAAAAATGCACTAACCATAAATCTTACTAGCTTCTTTAGAAATCAAACTGTTTTTGAAACCTTAAAGACGGATATCCTTCCCTACATTAAAAATCCTGTAATATGGAGCGCCGGATGTTCTAACGGTGCCGAACCATACGCAATTGCAATTCTTTGCAAGGAACTTAACATAAATTACTCAATTCTTGGGACAGACATAGATAAAGAATCAATAAAAGAAGCTTGTGATGGTATATACGACGAAGCTGCTTTAACAGGTATGCATTCATATTATAAACTTAAATACTTTGAAAAATGCGAAACAGGATACCGTTTAACCCGGGAAATTAAAAGGTCCGTCGAATTTCGCAATCTTGATTTAAAGGATGTAAAATATAAAAACAAATTTGACTTAATTGTTTGCCGTAATGTCCTTATATATCTAAATAAGATATTTCAAGAAAAAATCTTAAATTCTTTCTCAGAAGCTTTGAAAGAAAACGGATTCCTGGTACTAGGCAAAGTCGAAACTATACCAAATAACGTAAAAAAACTATTTAAAACTGTAAACATAAGGGATAGAATTTATGCAAAAAACAAATGAAATAATCGTAGAGACAGGTAATCTTAAAATTTCAAATGGCGCAAAACAACTCATAACTCGAGCTCTTGGATCCTGTGTCGCAATAACACTCTACGACAAAAAACAAAAAATTGGAGGCATGCTGCATTATATTCTTCCTGAAAACCCGGGAGGAAAGAAAAAGGGGAAATTTGCAGATACGGGGATCAAACTTCTTTTAGAAAAAATGTTAGAATCAAACGCAAACAAGAAAGATCTAGTGGCAAAAATGATAGGCGGAGCAATAATGTTTGAGGACTTTATGGATGATATAGAGAATTCTATCGGCAAAAGGAATGTTGTAAAAGGAAAGGAAGTTTTAAAAACCCTTGGAATAAAGATTATATCGCATGATACAGGTGGTAACTACGGAAGATCTGTAAAATTCCAGTTATCCGATGGAAAAATTTATATAACTTCGTATAAAACCGGAGTGAAAATAATTTGATTGATGTTCTAATCGTCGAAGATTCAGCTTTTATGAGAAAGGTCCTCTCCGAAATCTTAAATTCTGACCCAGAAATAAATGTAGTGGATACTGCCTGTAACGGACTTGAAGGCATCAACAAAGCAATGCTTCTTAAACCCGATGTAATAACTATGGATATAGAAATGCCAAGGATAGATGGGATTGAAGCCGTAAAACTAATAATGAAAAACTGTCCCACACCTATAATAATGATATCAGCATACACTAAAAAAGGAGCACAAAAGACCATAGAAACACTTCTGGCAGGAGCTGTTGATTTTGTTGAAAAACCTGGCGGGCCAATTTCACTTAATATAAGGGAAGTGAAAGAGGAAATAATAAAAAAAGTAAAGATAGCCTCAAAGGCAAACCTTACAGTTGCAAAAAAAAACAAAAAAATAAATCCTAGCAAACAAAAGCTGCATGACAGCCTAGTCATCATAGCGGCATCCACAGGAGGCCCTAAAATAATAACCTCTATATTGAAAAAAATCCCAAAAGATTTTCCTGCTCCAATAGTTGTGGTGCAACATATGCCTGAAACCTTCACAAAAGTCTTCGCTAAAAGATTAAACGAACAATCCTTTATTTTAATTATGGAAGGAAAAGACGGGACTTCGCTTAGAAAAGGCAGAGCTTTTATAGCTCCCGGTAATTTTCACCTTGTATTTAGCAACGACCGTAAAATAAGACTAAACAAAAAACCTGCTCTTCACGGTGTACGTCCATCTGCAGACATCACAATGAACTCTGCTTCTGAAAACTTTGATGGTAACTTAATTGGTGTCGTACTTACCGGAATGGGTAAAGACGGATCTATAGGCGTAAGAAATATAAGGAAGAGAGGAGGTTTTGTAATAGCTCAAGATAAAGATACTTCTATCGTTTACGGGATGCCAAAAGCGGCTATAGAAAGTGGTTGTGTAGATATAATACTTCCCTTTGATAAAATTGCTGCTAAACTTATAGATCTGGTTAAAAACGATGTTTGAAAAAATAAAGACTTTATTAACAGAGATTGAAAAAACAAATATAGCGAATAAGATACAAAATGAAGATAGACTTAAAACGGTTTTATCTACAATAAGTAAAATAGAAGAAGAAATTCTTGGTCTTGAAACGAGAACAAAAAATTTATTGGATGAAATAAGAAAAAAAAATAAAAACAAAGTAAGTGAAAACAATCAAACAGTAAAAAATAGTGATACAGCCGAATCCTCAGAATTCATAACAAAAATTCAGTCAAGCAGAGTCAACATAACAACATTAATCGATAAAGGATGGAATCTTATTGTAAACGGTGAGTATAAAGAAGCAATAAAAACTTTAAATGACGCAAAAAAAATGGATCCAAAAAACATAAAGGTATATAACCTACTGGGATGGGCTTATATACATCTTGAGCAATACGATAAAAGTTCCCTTCTTTTTCAAGAAGTATTAAGCATGGATCCACACAATGAGATGGCTCATGCGAACCTGGGCTACATAAATCACAAAAAAGGATTATATGGAGAAGCAATAGAAAAACTATCGTCTATTGAAAAAAAGGCGGAAAACAAACAAGCTGTTCTCTACTCCCTATTTTATCTTGGATTAGTTTATTTTGAAAGAGAAATGTACGAAGACGCAGTTGAACTTTTAAACAAAGCAATCAATGTCGGGCCTAATTTATACGAAGCTTACTATTATTTAGGCAAAGCGTATCAAAAACAGGGGAGGAAAAATCTCTGTCATCAAATATGGGAACGCTTAATAAAAACAAATAAATATAATATTTGGGCTAAAAAAGCCCAGGAAGAAATAGATGGTTAACGAGTATTGGAATCTAACGAAAAAACCATTCTCCAACACGCCAGATTTAAACTTTTTGTATAATAGCGACGGTTTCGAGGAAGGTTACGCCAGACTTTTATATAACATTACAGAAATAAAAGGCGGATTAACGCTAGTAACAGGAGAAGTTGGTTGTGGAAAGACATATCTCGCCAACGCTTTAAAAGAGAACTTAGAAGAACAAAATGCTTTACCTTTCATAATAAGAAACCCAAAACTCTCTTCAACCCAACTTATAAAAACCATATTACAAAAAATAGGAGTAGAAGAAACACCTCGATTCAAACTCTTAGTTCTAAATATGCTTGAGGAAACATTGTTGGACTTTAACAGTAAAGATATAATTGTTATTGGGTTAATAGATGAAGCTCAGATACTTTCCCTCGACGCCTTTAGAGAAATACGCCTTCTCTTAAATCTCGAAACCCCTGAGGAAAAATTACTACATCTTGTCCTGCTTGGTCAACCAGAATTGAAAAACAGAATTGATAAAGTACCTCAATTAAAGCAAAGAGTCAACGTAAGATTTCATCTTGAACCTCTCACGAAAAAAGAAACCAAAGCATACATAAAACATCGTCTCAAAGTAGCAGGAAGTAAAAAAGAAATATTTACTGAAAAAAGTTTGGATAAGCTTTACTCAGTCAGTAAAGGACTCCCGCGAATAATAAATAATATAGCTCAGAATGCTCTTTTCGTTGGAGCAACAGAAGATCGGAAGGAAATCCCACCCGATATAATAGAATCTGTAGCAGCAGATCTGGAAATCTAAATGAAAAAAAGAAAAAAAATAAGTTTTAAGAAAATATTATCGCACCAAAAACCTAAGAAGAAAAAGCCGACCTCAAAAGAGAAAGAGAGACAAAAAGAAGTAAAAATCACGCAAACAAAACCTCTTCAAAGGAAAGAGTTTAAAGAAAAACAAAAACAACTTGAAGGAAAAGCGACAAAACAAAGAAACGAGAAAAAAACAGAATATATAACAGAAGCATCACAGCAAAAAACTCAAGAACCAAAAGAATTTAAATCAAAAATCCCTCAGAAAAAAAACAAACAAAAAAAAGACGAAATAATGATTGTAAGAGTTGAAGAAGAATTCTACGGCATTCCTCTTTCTAGTGTAGAAGAAATCAAAAGAGAAATAAAATTGACTCGTACTCCTCAGCTCTCTGAATTTTTATCCGGAATTGCAGAAATAAGAGAAACTATAGTTCCAGTGGTCGACTTCGCCCATCTTTTCGGAATCAAAAAAGAAGCGCCTGTCGAAAAAAAAACACCTGTTATAGTAGTGGAAATATCCAATCAGCTCGTGGGCTTTGAGGTATCTCAAATTGCTGAAATTGTTGAAATACATAAAGAAGAAATACTTCCTCTTCCAGATATCTTTCCCCCTCAACTTTTTTCCGGAGGATACACTTACAAATCATTCGTTGTCGGTATAATAAATGTAGAATGCTTATTAAAAGGTAAACAAATTCAATCTTTTAAGGAGAAAATAGATGAAGTTATCAAATAAATTTGCTTTAATCTCTTCTGTTGTAAGTTTTATAATAGGAATACCGCTTGTTTTTTCTTTCATAATGTGGACGATACCCATGGAATACAACAGAAATTTTTTTTATTCTATTCTAGCAATCTCTCTGTCTTTGATCTGTTTTTTTTATTTTTATCAGGAATTCAGGTTAAAGAAAGCAATTGCGAACAACGATGAAAGGACCCTATTATACACACCATTACTATCTGCAATACACGCATCTTTGAATTTTAGCGTTCTTATTTTCATATCAATTTTAATTCTAAATCCCTTACTAAAACTTACAACCACAACAAATATACTTAAAATTGGTCTTCTCACTTTACCTATAGGGTTAATCGAATTGAGCTTTATTTACTACCTAAGTTTACTTCTCCTCATGCCTTATTACAAAAATCTTGAAAATACAAGAATCAAGAATCTAAACATATCTCAACAAATTTTACTATTAACTATTCCGGCAATAATCTTTTCGGGTTTTACTGGATACATTATCACGAAATCCTGGAATGGGTTAATTTATCTTTTATTCCCTGCTTTAACAGTCTGGATACTTATAAAAATAATAAAATATCCTGTGACTTACTTACAACAAAGAATAGAACACATGACAAATGATTCTCTTACTATTCCGAAAAAAAGGATTGTGCTTCTGGGAGAAGAAATGTCAAGTATAAACGAGGCTCTTTCTCTTTTTCTAGAAAAAACGGTCTCTTCTATATCCAACATCAAAGATACAGCTGATAATGTGAGAACTCAAGGAGAAGCAATATTAAGTGGAATCCAAAGAATTTCTTCTTCTTCCAAACAAATTGACCATTCTGCACACGAATTTCTATCTAATAAAGAAGAAAGTCAATCAAGTATTAGCTCCGTTAATAAAAGCAACGACGGCCTTTCCTCTCTTTCTTCCGAGATAGAATCACAAATAAAAACTTTGCTTAACACTTCTAAAAAATCGATAGAACTGGCAAACTCGGGAGAACAAAAATCAGAAGAAGGAGTTAACAAAATAAATGATTTCGTACAAAAAATCGAGGAAGGATCTAAAAGTCTCGAGGAATTATCTTCCGCTTTTGAAGAAATTAAAGAGTTTAATTCTTTAATGGAACAAATATCAGACGATACAAATCTTTTAGCTCTCAACGCTTCCATTGAAGCCACAAGAAAAGAAGGTGAGGAAAGCAAAGGCTTCAGTGTTATAGCAGATGAAATCCGTAAATTGTCAAATGATTCCACCTCCTATTTAGAGAAAACAAAAGAAAACATTAAAAGGATGAGCGAAGCAGTAAAATCCATAGTGGAGTCTACAGAAAAATCTATATCTATATTTGAAGAAAGCAAATCAATCATTCAGAAAACCGCTGAAGATTTAAAAGAAATTTCAGAATCAATCGGAATGACTACAAATATGGCTGATCAAATATCTGGAATATTGCAAGAAAGCTCGACTGCCACTAATGAAATAAAGAAATCAACAAAAAAACTTTCATTGCTAAACGAAAAACAAGTAGATGCGGCGCTATCATTATCAAAAGAAACAGAAGAACAGGTCGCGTCAATGGAGGAAACCGAAACAAGGGTGCACACTTTAATATCATTAATAGACAAAATAAAAGAAAGCGCTAATATAAAAATTGAATAAAATTTTGGTATTCTGCTTAGACAAAATCCTTTTTGGGATTAACATTAACCAAATCAAGGGTTTAAGTAAGTTAGGGAAAACAAAAAAAATACCCAAAAGCCCTGGTTGGATAGGAGGTTCAGTCAAATATAGAAACAGCACATTCCCTCTTGTAAGATTCTGGAACCTTCTTGGTTTAGAAACACCCAAAAAGCAAGTTCTATTGCTTCCTTCTACTCTAGATTATTGCGCTTTTGTAATCTCAGGAGTAAAGGGTATATATGAATTTGATATGAATAAAAAATCCAATAAAATATATTGCCTCCCATACCTCAACGGTTTTGGCATTTTCAAGGAAAAAATTGTTATTGAAGTACAACTAGATAAAATATTAACAGAAAAACAAAAAAAGACAGTAAAAGAATTAAATAAAAAAAATGAAAAAAAATAAGGTTATATTTTGGCATGAATTTATCGGAAGCACCTTTTTCCTGGGTAAAATTAAAGGCGGAGGGACTTGGTCTTCTATATTAATAGGATTATTACTTTTTTTCTTTATGAGTTGGACCTCTCCTTACTATTTTATACTACTAGCCGGTGTTTTATTTCTAAGTATACTGTTATCCTTTAATCTCTCGGAGGATCCGTCGTGGTTCACTCTTGATGAAATTACAGGATTAATGGTTACTTTAGCTTTTCACAACAAAAATCTATCTACCTTTATCATTGGCATCGTTCTTTTTCGGCTCTTCGATATTTTTAAACTTCCTATTATAAAAAAAGCTGAACACGCAAAATTCGGCATTGTGCTGGACGATATTATTGCAGGAATATTGGCTAGTATTTTCTTGTTTGTGCTTCATTCAATAATGCCTGTATAAAGAATATGAGTATAACCAACTTAGTGGAAGATATAGGCAATTTGCTGCGAAAAAAACGGTGGACTTTGTCGGCAGCAGAGTCTTGCACAGGTGGATTTATTAGCTCACTTTTAACATCTGTTCCGGGCAGCTCCGATTATTTCTCTGGAGGAATTATCGCATACTCTAACAAAATAAAGATTGAGCTTCTCTCAGTTTCTCCCCTTACCATAAAGAATTTCGGAGCGGTTTCAGAAGAAACCGTCAGAGAAATGGCGCATGGGGTAAAAAAACTGCTAAAAACCGATGTAGGAATATCCTCCTCAGGTATTGCTGGCCCAACAGGAGGGAGTAAGGAAAAACCAGTAGGAACTATAACCTTGGGAGTTGACATTCCCGATAAGATAATTACTAATATATTACATTTTAAGGGAAACAGAAGAAAAATAATAGAATTGACAGGAAAACATATATTAGAAATGCTAAAAGAGATTCTAAAGGAGACATAATAAGACTGTTTTCAGCAATTAAGATACCGGAACAAGCTAAAAATTCGATTTCATCTCTTCAAAGAGAAATCAAAACCCCTTCTTTTGTTAAGTGGGTTAAAAAAGAAAACCTACATATTACGCTAAAATTTTTTGGTGAAACCGACAAACAAATGTATATTGAAGACAACATGAAAGAAATAGAGAAAGAATTCCCGACGTTTAATGTTTCCCTAAAAGGAGTCGGAGCCTTCCCATATCCGAAAAAAGCCAAAATATTATGGATTGGAGTAGAAGAAGGAAAAGATATTTTGTCCCAGTTATTCTCTAATATTGAAAATAAAGTTTCTGCTCTTGGAATTGAAAAAGAGGACAGAAAATTCAATCCTCATATAACATTTGCACGGGTGAAGAAGGGAAAATTCAGTTTACCAGAAAATATCGACTTCTCTTTTGATTCTTTTCCGATACACGAAGTTACTCTTTTTAAAAGCACGCTAACGCCAAAAGGCCCAATATATGAGGTTCTTTCAGAGTTCACTCTAAAAGGAGGTATTTCTTGAACGACTCGCTACCTACTGCATACGTTTTTGTCACTTCGGAGATTCATTCTCCAATATCATATTTTTTTGTAATTCTTGTTCTTGCATTTATTGCCGCTTCAATAAAACGTTCCAAAATAATCGATTTGCTCGGAGAAAAAATATTAAAAGACACAAATGAGCAAACAGCAACAATGATGCTCGTCGCATTATCTCACATTCTGGCACCGTTTTTTCTTTCTTTTGTTCTAATTTCTTCTTTTGAAAAATGGGTTTTACGATTTCAAGAAAAAGAAAAAACTTTGACCTTACTTGTCGCCTCGACTATAATGGGAAGCATACTTACTCCCTTTGGTAATTTAAGAAATGTTTTCATATCTATCGCTCTAGGTGATGGGAGTCCAGCCTTCAGTATTGACAAATTTATCTCAATAATGCTACCTCTATGGATAACAAGCCTTCTTGTTTTTCTCACAATTGCTTATTTTATTTGCAAAAAGGATAAAATAAAAGAAACAAGCAGTTCAATAGAATGGATAAAGTCAGATTTAGTTTTTTCATTAATTCTTCTGTTTTTTATTTTTGGATATTTTAATGTCGATAGACACTATAACCTTAATATAATTGGATTGATTATCCTGGCAGGGGTTTTCTGCATAGCATTCATGGGAACAGAACCTTTAAAAGCAGTCAACTGGTGGCTTTTTATCCCAGTTGGAGTATCCTTTGTTGTCTTCTATCTGTTCTATCTTCTCCCTATACCAGATATAAAATTGAATCCCTGGATATTATATTCTACAGGAAGCATTGGTTCAACGTGGTTAACCTCAAATCTTCTCTCCTTTATACTCCCTCTATTTAAAAATAACGAAAAGATTATCCTGTACTCGATATCCATTGGAAGCCTAGCTGGGATTCTTGGGTCATATGAGGCAATTTGGATATGGGCAAAAGGAAGAACAAAAATCAGCTGGAAGTTAATGTTTTATCTGTTTGCTATCTTTTTGCCGATATCCATAATAATACTCTTTCTGAGGAGGTAATTATGGAGAAAGAAAAGGAAAAAGCTCTTGACTCGGTAATGAGTAAAATAAACAAACAATATGGAGATGGAGCATTGATGAAACTGGGCAGCAAAAAGACAATAGAAGTTCCAGTAATACCAACAGGTTCTCTTTCTCTGGATACGGCTCTGGGAATCGGTGGAATACCAAGAGGGAGAGCTATAGAAATATACGGCATGGAAGCTTCCGGCAAAACAACGCTTGCGCTCCACATAGCTGCCGAGTCTCAAAAACGAGGGGGTACAGTTGCATTTATAGATGTTGAGCACGCTCTTGATCCTAAGTATGCCAAAAAAGTCGGAGTAAATACGGAAGATTTATTGATATCTCAACCCGATACAGGCGAAGAAGCCCTAGAAATAGCGGAAATGTTGGTTAGAAGTGGAGCGGTCGATTTAATAACGATCGATTCGGTCGCAGCGCTTGTGCCAAAAGCTGAAATCGAGGGAGAAATGGGAGATGCTCACATGGGGCTTAGAGCAAGACTTATGTCCCAGGCACTCCGTAAATTGACCGGAGTTTTGAACAAAGCTTCGACTTCTGCTGTTTTTATAAATCAGGTTAGACAGAAAATTGGGATATCTTTTGGAAATCCATATACCACCCCTGGTGGGCTGGCTCTTAAATTTCACGCATCGGTCAGAATGGATATCAGGAGGATAAGTACTTTACAACAAGGAAATGATTCAATCGGAATACGAGTAAAAGTTAAAGTCGTAAAAAATAAACTTGCCCCTCCTTTCAAAGAGGCAGAATTCGATATAATGTATGGTCAAGGTATATCAAAAGAGGGGGAAATTCTTGATTTTGGACAATCTTTAAACCTGGTTGAAAAATCTGGAGCTTGGTACAATTATGGCGAAACTTCACTCGGGCAGGGAAGAGAAAATGCTAAGCTCTTTCTTAAAGAGAATCCAAAAATATCAGAAGAGTTAGAAAACAAAATAAGACAAGAACTCAATATTCCAAATGAGCAAGATAACGAGGATAGAACAGCAAAAAAAGAAGAAAAATAGAGTTAATATATATATCGACGGGGAATTTTCCCTGGGTCTCTATAAAGATACTGTTGTCAAATATCACCTTTATGAAAACAAAGAGATATCAAACGATGAAATAGCTTCCATAAAAGAATTTGAAGAAATTACAGACGCAAAAGAAAAGATAAGAAATTATATATCATATAGAGAAAGATCCCGAAAAGAAGTAGAAGCATATCTTAAAAGTAAAGGTATAAGGGAAGAAATAATTGCCGGGGTCTTGACTGATTTTGAGAAAGCCAACTTAATTAATGACCATAGATTTGCTCTTGCCTGGATAAAGGATAGAAACAAAATAAACCCCAAGGGTAATCTCGCTTTAAAGATCGAGCTATTGAATAAAGGATTAGAAGAATCCCAAATAGATGAAATTTTGCAGTCTGTTGACGAAAAAGAAAATGCGTATAGGGCTTTAGAAAAAGCGTTCAAAAAATACGGAAGGAAGAGAGCTTCAAGGGAGAAGATCTTTGATTATCTCAAAAGAAGGGGTTTTGATTTCCACATCGCTTCAGAAATTTTAAACGAACAATTATGAATGTAGAAAAAAAAATAAAGAGAAAAGCCAAGGATATAGGATTTGATCTTGTAGGTATCACCGATTTAAGCCCTTCCATTTATAAAAAGGAATATAAAATTTCAATAAAAAAAATAAAAAATAGCAACCTTGAATATTTACATAGAACCGCGAAAGAAAGACTGTTCCCTAGTGAAAAATTTCCATGGGCAAAGAGCGTTGTTGTTCTCGGAATAAATTACTTTCAGGGGATATTCCCGAAAGAAAAGAATGGAACGGTCCGTATATCCAGATATGCAATGGTGGAAGATTACCACGATGTTCTTTCGAGAAGAATGACTGTTTTATCAAGGTTTATTAAAAACGAAACTAAAGCGAAAAGAATTGAATGTTATGTAGATACCGGAGCTGTTCTGGAAAAGGAATTGGCAGAGAGAGCAGGACTGGGATGGATAGGCAAAAACACTTTACTTATTACCGAAAAATTCGGTTCATGGATATTTCTCGGAGAAATGTTTCTTGATATCGGATTGGAAAGCGATGAGATAAAAGAGAAAAGATGCGGAGAATGTAATATATGCCTTAAATCCTGCCCGAGTAACGCTCTAGAAGATCCGTATTCTCTTAATATTGAAAAATGCGTTGCATTTTTTACAGTTAAAAAGAAAGCGAAATTCCCCGCCTGGTTTCCGGTAAAAGGGAACAATTATATATTCGGTTGTGATATATGTCAGGAAGTATGTCCCTTTAATGTAAAAACAAAGATTACAAAAACTAAAGAGTTTCTTCCCTCCAAAAATTTAATAAATCCCTCTATTACATATCTTGCTAATTTATCTGAAGAAGAATTTGATTCATTGTTCGAAAATACTCCAGTAAACTGGGCAGGAAGTGAAGTTTTCTTTAGGAACATAAGAGCTTTCATCAGGAATTAAATTGTAATCATATGATTAAAGATAAAACTGCAAAATTGAAAAATTTTTTTAATATTGCGAAAAATGATTTAAATACTATAATATTACTCTAAGGAAAAACTAATGCCAAGATTAATAAAAGCAGATGAAGTCGATTCCACAAACGAGTGGATGAAGAAAAGATTAAGTAAGCTAAACGATCTTGATAGTCTTATTGCCAGAACGCAAACGGAAGGAAAAGGAAGAAACTCTAAAAGCTGGTTTTCCCCACAAGGAGGTTTGTGGTTTTCTGTAATAATCGAAAAATTTTCAGGAAATGTGGGGGAGCTTTCTCTTCTTTGTTCGACTGTAATATGTGAGGTTCTAGAAAAATACGGTCTTCCAACTAACATCAAATGGCCCAATGATATAATCTTAAAAGGGAGAAAACTGGGCGGCATTCTTATCGAAAATATTCAGGGTAAATTTATAATAGGCATTGGACTGAATCTTAACCTCAGCAATTCCGATTTTCCAATACCTCTTAAAGATATTGTGATTACATCAAAAGAGACTTTACACCAGGAGCTCGACATTGAATTGATCGCCAAGGAAATAGTCGGAAAGATTGCAAAAGAAAGAGATAATCTTGAAGAAGTTTACAAAAAATATATCAATTTCAGTGGTGATTTAAATCAGAAAGTCAAGATTACGGACGGAAAAGGAACATTTACGGGTAAGGTGATTGAAATACAACCGGACGGCGGTATAAAAGTCGCAAACGAAAATTCAGAGAAAGTCTTTTATTCCGGTAGTCTCTCTTATTTAAGTTAAAAACTCTTTAGCCCAAAAGACACGAAATCTGGAAAACAAGTTAAATGGTCAAATTGTTAAAAGGCTGAATCGTCCTCCCCACCATTTTTTACTTTTTTTCTATTTGACTATTTTTTTTAACTATTTAAACGATTTGAATATCACAACCTCAAAAACCCAAATCCTATTTCTCTTCAAGTATCTCTTTTATCTCATCCTCATATTTTTCGACAATTTCCCAATTTCCCTTACAGGCTTTCATTTCCTCTGATTCTTCATATTCTTTTAGGTTTTTCCTTATCTCTTCTTTTTCTTTTTCAGGTATCATAGGATTATCCAGCATTTTTTTCATATTCTCCCCACCCGCACCTATGGCTTTATCCATTTGTCCGTAAGCAAAGGTACTCATAACTTTAGCGTAAGTAGAAGAAAAACTCTCAAGGTTAAAACCATATTTTCCTAAAACCTTATCGATTTCTTCTTTATACTCTATATATTCATTCGCAACTTCCAAACCACTTATAGATTTTTCTTTCTCGACCATGGCAGTGATTTCTTTTTCCTTGCTCTTTGCGAACTCTATAAAAGCCGGAAGGGCGTTAACAAATGATTTTACCTCTTTTTCTGTTAAAGATAAATCCTTTGCTTTTGTCTTTTCTTCTGTTTTTTCTTCAGAACTTTTTTGAGCGCCGGGGCTTTCTTTTGCACCCTTCTTACAGCCTGTTTCGGCAAAGCAAACAAATAAAGGTAGTGCGACTAAAAAAATAAACTTTTTCATACTTTACCTCCTTTTTTCGACACTTACCATAAACAAATTACTACATTTACTTGGAAGTCAAAACATCTACTAATTTCCTGTTTGGTAATCCCTTCTCATCCAAAATAGGGAAATCTCCTTTATAACACCAATGACAATATGCAATATTCTCAGAATTAAAAATGTCGCATACATCTTTATACCAACGTAAAGAAATCTCTTGAGGAATTGTTGGATAAACGCCAAATTCACCGCAATATAAAGATAAATTTTTCTCTTCTGCCACTTTAACTGCTACAGAGATTATTTCCGCGAGTGTATCCTTTGTAAAATATCCGTCAGCAAAATCCCTCATTGCCTCAAGAGCTCCGCTAGAAAGTTCTTTATAAAATGATGAATCGGCAACTTGTCCCGGATAATTCACTGGACCCATATATTCTCCAACGGCGCTCCAGGGAGCTCTGTAATGTGTAAGCACCATAGGATGATAAAAATGGAAGCTTAAAATGATATTTTTGTCATTCCCAGGTACTCTTAGATCCGGAAAATTCGAAGCATCCTGCCATCTGTTCGAACCAACAACAACTTTTCGCTTTGGTTCATTCGTTCTAATCTCTGTTATAACTCTTTCAACGAGGCTATTCCAATCCTCGGGATCATCTGCTACAGCTTCGTTTAAAATTTCATAGGCCACCATATTCACCGGATATTTCCTCATTTCCCCCGAAAGCTGCCTCCACAAAGAAATGAGTTTTTCTTGTTCAGCTTTGTCCGTCCATAAAGGACGTGATTCCGCGATAAAATGGTGGGAACGAATAATATGTAAATCGACAATAACCCTCAAATTATAAGCAAGAGCCCAATTGATTGCATTGTGAAGCAAATCCAGCGCTTCTTTTTCCCATTTACCTTCTTCATCCCATAATTGAATTTCGTCTACCGGTATTCTTACATGGTCGAAACCTTCTGATGCAATGGTTTTAAAGTCAGTCTTAGTAATATAATTTCTTCTCTCTTCACCACGCTTATCACTTTGAGATAACCAATGACTAACATTAACACCTGTTCTTATAACAAACGCTTCCTCCTGTTCACTAATCTTTGTACCGGAAGTACACATTAAAAAACACAATCCAACGATTGCAAAAAGAACAAAACTTAATTTATCATTCATTATTACCCCCATACCATATAGCTTTTAAAAAATTTATGATAAAATCTACATCGAAGAATAAATCTGTCAAGTTAAAATTTCACCGCGTAACCCGGCGCACCCTAATTTACATTATCAATAGCTTTTAAATAACTCTTATAAATGATATGTGGCAGAGACAATCTCTCTTGAGGACGAAAAGGGAGTAGAGGAACTATCTTTTGTACTCCTATTACATAAGAAAAAAACGAATGAGAATTCGCTGCTAAAGAGATCCCCTTTTCTTTTAAGTCGGCAGTTTGTTTATACAGTTCCTTTAAGTCCTTCGTACAAATTTTTAAACAATTACTGTGCCCCGGTAAAATTAATATAGGAGCCAAATCAATGATCTTTTTAAGAGAAATCAAGCCGTCATCTATGTCAGAAGAGGGAACGTTCAAAGCGATTTTTTTTCTATAAGAGAAATTTGATATAATATCACCTGTAATAAGATTTGAATCAAATAGAAAACCTACTTCGTCGGGAGTATGACCGGGTAGAAATATAATTTTTGCTCCCATTCTCTTTTCTCCATCAAGAAATATCGAATCTACTTTTATTGCATGGCTTCCAACCATTATTGGCCTGGCAAAGATATTAACAAGAAAAAGCCCTATTTGCTCAATTTTTTGCCTCTTTTTTCTATCCTTCGGATACATCCTTTCCAATACAAAATCACTGATTTTTTCTGCCGCCATAAGACCTGCAATAGGAGGATTCCTTTCTATAAAAATTTTCCCTAAGGGATGACAACAGATTTTCATTTCCTTCTCCTGAAGAAGGTAATAGGCGAGTCCCGTATGGTCAGGATGACTATGGGTAAACCATATTTCATCAATATCTTTAATTTCAACGCCGGCTTCTTCCGTTAGTGGTACAAGTGCTTTTGTTTTGAAAATCGGATTATAACCAGGGTCTATCAAGATATTTGCATCTCGCTTTATTAGTGTTGTATTTGACGAGAATCCTTTCCTCAAAAAGAAATATAGTTCATCACTAATTTTAATTACTTTGTTCACGGATATTTAAGATATCGTAGCTGTTTTTCCTAGCTTTGTCAACCATCAAAAGACAAAAACCAATTAGCCACGAAGACACAAAGCCCCGCCAAATCCAATTTATTACGTTTATTCAAAATTTCCAAACATAACACCTTTTAAAAACAGCAAAGAACACTATTCACACAAATAATTACTACTATCAAAGAAATTAAAAGTTATAAAAAATATGTTCTTTGTGCCTTGGTGACTTAGTGACTAACCTTTTTTTGCAAACAAACTTATCCTCTTGAAATTTTACAATATTTTCATAAATTTATATAGGGAATTTTTGAAACACTACCAAAAAAAATCAATTCTAGAGGGAGATAGAGTCTATGAAAGTTCTATTTATTGGAGGTACAGGGGTTATCAGCTCAGCATGCGCTGAATTAACAGTCGAAAAAGGCTTTCAGCTATATATGTTAAATCGGGGCAAAACCGCAAGACCTGTACCAAAAGCAGCACATATACTTAAAGGAGACATTAGAAACAGGACTTCTACTGAAACAGCACTGAGGAATAAAACCTTTGATATAGTTGTAGATTGGATTGCATACACGCCTGAACATATAAAAAGAGATCTAGAATTGTTTGGTGGCCGTACAGGACAATATATATTCATCAGTTCAGCCTCAGCTTATCAAACTCCACCCAAGAAGCTACCTGTAACCGAATGCGCCCCTTTATCAAACACCGCCTGGGATTACTCACGAAACAAGATTGCATGTGAGAAACGCCTTTTTCAGGCGCATAGAAAAGGACATTTCCCGGTAACTGTCATACGTCCTTCTCATACTTACGATTGCACCCTATTGCCCATGCATAAAGGATATACCTTGGTAGATCGAATGCGTAAAGGAAAAAAAGTTATTGTACATGGAGATGGAACTTCATTATGGGTTTTAACCCATAATAGGGACTTTGCCAAAGGGTTTGTGGGGCTACTTGGTAATTCTAAAGCCATAGGCGAAGCTTTTCACATTACTTCAGACGAATTATTATCATGGAATCAGATTTATGATATAATTGCACTTGTAGCCGGGGCGGAAGCCCGAATCGTACATATACCTTCAGATTTTATAGCTTCTTTTGATCCTGAGTGGGGTGCAAGTCTGCTTGGAGATAAATGCCATAGTATGATATTCGATAATTCCAAAATAAAACGCTTTGTGCCGGATTATAAAGCTACTATCCCCTTTTTTCACGGAGCACAAGAAATTATTAGCTGGTACAATGCAGACCCATCCCGGCAGGTAGTAGATGAAAAGGAGAATCAGATGATAGATAAAATTATAGGCATGTATGAATCATCTCTACCTCAAATAAAATAATTTAATAGGTTCATGCTTATTATCTTTATTCAAAAAAGGAGTATATAATGAAAAAATGGATGATCGCAACAATTTTCTTTATGCTAACGATAGCGACTTGTCAAAAAACAGATTATGATGAAATAGCAAAAATACAAAATAAGATCACAGAAATAACCAATAAGTTAAAAACAGTAGAAGAAGGTAGCCGGCTTAAGGCTAAAGACGGAATAGATGAATTAAAGGACAAAATGGAAGATCTCGAGAAAATTATAAAAAAACTTGACGAAATCGAGAAAAAATTGGATGAAATAAACAAAAGACTCGATAAATTAGAGAAAAAATAAAAAATTATTTCTTTTCAAAAAAGCGCTGAAGATAAGCTTCGGCAAGTCCTCTATAATTTCCCCATAGTTCTTTACTATTTTCTTCAAAACCTTTGTTAATTCCGTATTTTTCCTTCATAATTTTTTCGGTAAGGCAATCAACATAAAAGGCATTATAATCTCTTTTCTGGAAAATATTATAAAGATTTACAGAATAATTCCCAATGCCCTTAATATTCCTAATATCCGTTTTATTATAACTTTTTGTTAGTTCCAGAATATAAGAAATTTTATATCCGAGCTTAAGTTTTCCCATGGTTTTTTCTTTATAATTTGAAGGATTAAAATTAATTACCCTGTAGACCTTTCTCATCTGCGTTCTATAATTCCTATAAGAATTATTTTGAGAAATTATTGCACCAACTAATGCTTCAAAATCGGTAAAAGCGGAAATAACCCTTGTTTTACTTATCTTCGGTAGATATTCCTTTAGAACCTTGTCACTTTTACAAATGGTATAAAAATCGCTTAAATCTTCATGTAGCCCCAGACATTTGGAAATCCGGGCCTTTAAGATATTTACTTCTTTCTTTTCGGGAAAAGGAGATATATCTATTATCAAGGAATCATACTGTTGTTTAAAAACAAGGTCAAAGAATCGATTATTAAAATATATTTTTCTTACAGGTGCATCCTCGTAGAAGAAGTAAAAGAGACCTGAATTAAAAGTTTTATAAAAATCAAAATCCTTTGTTTTTATATTTATTCGTGACATACTGTAAGGATTATAATGTTTGTAACAACTTTCGCAATAAAAAAGTTTTCTCACACAGAGCCACGGAGAACACATAGATTTTTTGTTGGTTGAACCCTACCTCACAATCCAAATTTATCTCACACAAAGCCACTAAGACACAAGGATTTTTTTGTTTTAACTAAATCCTAAATCCCAAAGCCTAATCCCTAAGAACTGTTTAACCGATTCGAAGAATCTACATCCTTAGGCATAACAGAAACAGCAATAACTGCGGCAAGAGTGACTTTAATCAAAGCACCGGGAAGAAACGGCAGAAAACCCATGGAAAGCAGTGTCAAAAAACCCGGAAAAGATCCTTTTATTAGATATAAATAAAAACCCAACTGAAGTAAGCCGGGAACATATATCAAACAGAAATTTGCGAAAAACATCAAAAAAAGAATAGTAATAAAATCTCTATGTTTTACATATCTGTCTATTACATAACCAAGGAAAAAAGAAGCAAGGATAAATCCAATTAAATATCCTCCGGTAGGGCCAAAAAGACTCGAACCCGCAAACCACTGGATTCCCAACACACCAGCGCTTACGTATATTAACTGACTGACTCCACCCCAAGTTCGACCAAGAAGTACTCCTGCAAGGAGAACAAAGAATGTTTGCATCGTAATCGGAACAGGTGTCCACGGGAGAGGAATTTTAACTTGAGCCGAGAGTCCTGTAACACATGCAAAACCAAAAGCAAAAACCGTTTTTTTGAATGTCGTCAAATCACGCGGCCACTCGAAAAACAAATAAGAAATCCCTCGATGATTATCCATTCTCTTTACCTCATACATCCCTCGCCTCCTTATATTTAAACCTTTTTCATTTCCTTACTCGTCAAAAAAATATCTAAACACCCCAAATCAATCTACTGACCCACTACCAGTTTTACCTTATCTTCAAAGGTTACTTCTACTCCGGGTGCGGGAGACTGTTGAATAACTACATCTACTTCTCCTGATGTTCTCTTGATTTCCGCCAATATAAGTCCGTATTTCAGAATTTCTTCTTCAGCTTCATCCAAAATCATTCCATTTAGATTTGGCATCAAAAAGACTTTTCTTTTCTCTGTCCCTATATAGATAGTTATCATCCCCCCTTCAGCAATACTATCCTCAATGGCAGGTTTCGTCTTAACGATCTTTTCATCTAATTCTTCTTCCTGAACAGGATAATTTATAAATACCCTGTTGGTTATACCATAAATATCCAAAGAGTCAACTGCTTCCTCTCGAGAAAGTCCTATAATATCCGGAAGCCTAATTTTTCTGGGCCCCTTGCTGACGATAAGTTTGATTTTTCCTCCAAGCTTGATTTCTTCCTTCGCTGCAGGATCACTGTTAACTATGAAACCTTTCGGGATTTCATTGGAGTGAACACTATCTGAAACAACATACTTTAAGCCCAAAGTCGTAAGGAAATCTCCTGCTCTTTCCATACTCATATGCTTTAAATAAGGAACTTCTATGGTTTTGCTATGTTTCACGATAACCGGCATTAAATAATAGAAAATTCCAAAACCAAAAACAAAAGAAACTAATATAACAGATACATATACAAGTATCTTCTTCACTATTATCCCTCTCTATTTATAGTTACGTCTACCTTTGATCCCTTTTCTACCATAACTCCGGGTTGCGGACTTTGATAAATTATAATATCAAAAGCATATTCTCCACTAGTAGTATAGTTTTTTCTTCCCATTTCAAGGCCACTTTCTTCAAGCAGCAACCGTGCCCTATATTCACTCTTTCCTTTAACATTTGGAACGGACACTTTTCCTCCTCCGGAAGAAACAACTAGTCTTATAGGAACTTCGGCTGTTACTTTTTTCCCTGGTTCCGGAACAGTTCTCAAAACGATATCCTTAGCTTGTTCGGATTCTTCCTTATCAACAATTCCCACGACTAGACCTCTTTCAGCAAGATATACTTTAGCCTGATTAATATCAAAACCAATAACAGAAGGAACTATTATTTCCTCTTCTTGTTCTATTCCTTCGTTAGGGCCTTTGCTTAAAACAACTCTTACTGTAGAACCCCTATCTACCGACTCACCCGCAGCTGGTTTCTGGTAAATAACTCTATCCTTTTTCGTTGTCGGATGAAACTTTTCATCTTCTACTAATATTTTTAATCCTTTCTCGTCCATAATCATCTCTGCTTTCTGCAATTCTAAATTCTCAACATCTGGGATTACAACAGTTTGTGCTTCTAATGAGGTAACCTGAGGAACAAAATAGACGAAAACAAAACCAACTAAACTGGAGACTACAAGAGAAGTAAGAAAAGCTATCCAAAACACCTTGGCAGAACTCTGCTGATAATACATAAATCACCTCCTTATAAGTACTGCACCAAATCCACCATCATAATAAGGAGCACCGGGTAACGTCCTTATGAAGGTATCATTATCCCCTTCAGATTCAACAACAAAATCAGCATGTTCTTTTAAAAACCATTGAATCTGCTCCTCATTTTCCTGTGGCAGAATGGAACAGGTCGAATAAACTAAAACCCCATCTTTACTTAAATTCTTTGCCGCGCAACTCAAAAGCTCTCTTTGCAAATCCACAAGCCTATTTAAAGACATAAGACTTAGATTCCATCTCAGATCTCCTCTTTTGCCCATAACCCCTGTACCGGAACAAGGAACGTCTAACAGAACCCTGTCGGCTCGCCCGACTCGAAAATTTCTTACATCAGCTCTAACAGGATAAATACTCTTAAGTCCAAGTCTCCCGGCATTTTGAACAACTAAACGAAGATCTTTTTTGTCTACAGACAACACAATTCCATCATCTTCAATAATTTCTGCTATCCCTGTACTCTTTGTTCCGGGAACAGAACATAAATCAAGTATAATTTGCCCTCTTTTTGGAGAAAGTATTTCCGTATTAATAGTCTGAGTTACTCCTTGAATTTGAAATTTGCCTTTTTTAAAACTTTGACTGTAAATAGCTTTGCTCTCTGTCAAAAGATTTATCTCTCTTCCTTCAATATTTTCAGCTTTGAACCCTTCTCCTTTTAAATCTTTTAAAACGTCACGCGGAGTGCTTCTCATTGTGTTAACCCGTACTGTTGTAACTGGAGGAAGATTGCTCGCTTTTAATATATCCTCAGTTTTATCCGCGTATACATCTAACAACAGTCTAACCAAAAACTTTGGAAACGAATAAAATGTTGACAGATATTCAACTGGTTCTTGAGGATAACTTACAGGATGAAGATTCCTTAAAACAGCATTTACAAGTGATGCTGTACCGTTGTGCCCAAATTTCTTTGCAAGATTTACCGATTCATTTACAACTGCATGCGCAGGATCTTTACTAAAGAGTAGTCCGTAAGCTCCCTCTCTAAGAATATTTCTTATAGGCAAAGGTAAACTCTTAAGTTTTTTCTTATTTAAATGATTGTCCAAAATATAGTCCAGTCTTTTAATCATCTTCACTGAACCGTAAAAGTAATCATAAGCTTTCTGTATTGAGCTATCCGGATGTTCTTTCTTCTCTGTTTTCGAGAAACTTTTTAATGTTTTTCCTTTAGTTTCAAACCCAATAAGAGCCTCTAAAGCCAATTCTCTTCCGTTCATTTCAGTCTCCAGATACTGCCTTTTGGGCTGTCTTGTATAAGAATACCTGTCTTCTCGAGAACATCTCTGACTCTATCCGCCATTTCATAATTTCCTTCTTCCCTAAGCTTATTCCTAAAAGAAACCATTGCTTCAATGACGGGTTCCAGCTCACGGCTTTTGCTCCCCAATTGGAAACCAAGATTTGTCATGATATAAGACAATGTCTCTCTATAAGATCCAATATCTTTTCCTTTTGCCTTAAGTCCCTGGTTAACCATATCAAAAGCCAGAGCTAAAGCAGCTGGTGTACCTATGTCATCATTCATTTTGTTTTCGAACTCTTCGATTACATTAGAAAATAGTTTTCCTTCTGATCCTTCAGAAATATTTAAGAAATTGGTAATTTTCTCCCATCCAGAAACAGCCTGTTTCAACATTTCTATGTTATAATTAATAGGACTTCTATAATGGGCTTGCAACAAATATAATCTAACCACATTAGGATCATACTCATTTAATAGCTCGGTTATTGGAATAAAATTCAACAAAGATTTTGACATCTTCTCGCCTTTTATATTAAGCATTTCGTTATGAATCCAAAATCTAGCGAAAGTCTTTCCGGTAGCGCTTTCGGATTGAGCAATTTCATTTTCATGATGAGGAAAGATCAGGTCGCTTCCTCCTCCATGAATATCTATTGTATCTCCAAGATAATATGTTGCCATTGCAGAACACTCTATATGCCAGCCAGGTCTTCCTTTTCCCCATGGAGAAAACCAGGAGGGTTCTGAAGGCTTTGCCTTTTTCCATAGAACAAAATCAAGCGGGTCCTCTTTATTTTCGTTAACCTGAATCCTTGATCCTGCTCTTAAATCGGCTATTTTCTTACCTGAAAGCTTACCATAGTCTTTAGACCTTCGAACGCTAAAGAAAACATCCCCGTTTTTTTCATAGGCATATCTTTCTTTCTCCAGCTTTTGCACTAAATTTATTATCTCTTCGATATGCTGTGTCGCTCTTGGATAAAAGACTGGTTCCAAAATATTAAGGCGTTGTATTACACTTCTATATTCATTTTCATAGTAAGCAACTATCTCTCTATAATCTTTCTTTTCCTCTTCCGCCTTAACAATAACTTTATCATCAATATCAGTAAAATTAACTATTAACTTAACATCATAACCAAGATAAAGTAAATAGCGATTGAGAATATCCGAAGTTAAAGCAGCTCTAATATGACCAATGTGAGGAGACTCTTGAAGGGTCATACCACAATAATAGAAAGTCACCTCTTTTCCCTTTAAAGGCTTAAATTCTTCTTTTTTCCTGCTTAATGTATTATATAATTCCATTAAAACCTAAAACCGACCTCAATCTCATTTTCCTTAATCCCTACAGAAACTCGCTTTCCAAAAAAGTACGTCGTGAAAAAGCTAACCGCTCTGTTGGCTAAAGCAAGTCCAACCATATTGGTTGCTTTCTGGGTCGATTTCCTCTTTGCTTTTCTTAGATCTTTATAATCATCCGCAAATTCCTGTGATCGCCACTGCCATGCATCTTCCCCTACATATGAATTATTCTCAATATATGACCTTCTCCGCTGTAAAATCTCAGTATTCAGAGTGTCTGGATATAATGCTCTTGCTTCTTCCTTAACTGTTTCATTATAATCCAAATTTGTCATATAATGAGCCATAACGTCAAAATATTCATTATCCTGCTTGTTAAGATTTGCAGAAGCGTAATAAGCTGCATAATTCTTCGATATTTCATCAATCTTGTTTGCCTCTCTCTTACTATCAAAATAAGTTATCCAAATTCCTGCTTCCGCAAGAATAAAACAAGCTCCTCTCTTTTTATCTCCCATCAACCAATCCCCGGAGCCGGGGAGAATAAAAGAGGAAAAAGCAGCTTTAGCTGGTGTTATTGAAAAAAGAATTGAAAGAAATAACATTAAACACTCCTTCTTCGTTTAGATTTTAAAATCTTTTTATTAAACCGAATTTAAATTTATCAAAAACCTTATCTTCAACATTAATTGTCACCATATAAATGCCGTTGGCCTCTCTTGAAAGATCCCTATCTATACGAACATCATTAGGACCAAAATGTCCCGTGACTCTTTTTTCAGTTATAAGCCTTCCTGAAAGAGAGAAAACTTTTATAACGACATTGTCAGATGAAGCGCCTAAACGAAATCTAATAAAAGCCTCCTCACTACCTCTAACAGGGGAAGGATAAATATAGAACTCTTCGATAGTCAAATCGTTACCCACTTCGACACTCAAGGATAAAAGTGAATCCGGAAATACCGATTGATGGTCATTATTTAAATAGATTCTATTCCATCCATCCTGTCTGAAAAAACCATTTGTTTCCCAACCATACAGCCATCCATCATCGGATCCAATAAAAAGATCTGTCCTGTTATCTCCGTTCATGTCAAAAACCAAAGGTGTAGAATAAGATCTCTTACCGGTCGCGAATGGGAATTCCTTAATTTTCGATCCTTGAGAGTTATATGCAAAGACCCCTCCGTCAGGGGAACCAAAAACGATATCAAGCAGAGAATCACCACTTACGTCTGCAAGAACTATAGAAGATTGAGTCTGTCTTGATAAATGCACCCTGATTGGGAAATTATCAATCAAAACCCCATTCCTATTCAAAGCAAATATATTCGCACTATCCGCAAACACAATATCAAGATATCCATCTCCGCTGATATCTCCAAGTGCTGGCGTAGAAAAATAAGTTTTTGCAGGGAGTTCTCTTTCCCATTCAATATTTCCCGCTGTATCTACGGTAAAAATCTTCTTAGCACCTGTCGAACAAAGAATTTCTTTAACTCCATCCCTGTCTATATCTCCTGCCACAGGGGAAGACAGAGTATAAGAAGCACTTTCTTCTCCTCGCCTCCAAATAATTCCGCCAGCAGCAGATACCTTCAAAAGAGTTCCGTCTCCCGGCAAAACATATATCGAATTCCCAATAACCAGAGGAGTCGCGACAAGCCAATCTCCCACATATAAAGGAAATCCTTCGGCTTCAAGAAGGCTATCTCCGTCCCATCTTAAGACATGCAATTCTGAAGCTGCCGAACCAAACAATATTTCTTTGCCTGCTCCCGGAATGATATCAGCTGCTGAAGCATTTCCGTATATTGGTTCATTTATCGAAAAAGAATCCAACAGAGAATCAAAAGCGAGCGAGTAGAGAAAAACCTTCCCTCCTATAGTCATATCAAAAACCTCTAAATTACCATCCCCAGTAATATCGCTTATTAGAGGAGAGGTATACGTAGAATCGTCATATATTGTATCTATCATTCTAAACACTGTATCATCGGGATTTACCCTATAAATCGCTCCCCACATATCACCTACATAAACAGAACTGTCAACGTTCTGAGGGGAAATAACGTCCATTTTTCCACCGATTTTTTTAGGGAATCCAGCAAAACTTCTTTCAAAAGAAATATCAAAATACATTATTGTATCAGGATAGGAAATATTTGTTATAGATATCCCCGACCAGTTACCGAAATTATCATGCGAACTTGGATCTGTTTCCCAGGTAAATTTTGTGTTAAATCCTTCTGCGCTAAAAACATCCAAGCGAGATCCGTAGAAAGCCGCATCGATATTCTGAATCAGATTGAGAGGTTTTTCGAAATCCTGAATACCGTCTGCTTCCTCAAGGTCGACACCCATAGGATATCCAACGTTAATCATATTGAGAGAATCCGTAGCTTCAATTTTTCTCTCATCGATGTGCCATATTGCCAATCCTCCCCGGTTATATTCAGCAGGGAGAGAAGATTCGTAGTCGTCCACATCAACCAGAACATTATCTTTCCAGACTCTATAGCCATTTGAGTCTATGTTCGTAGTACATGGAAGAACATAATGAAATGTGTCCGGATTAACATATGCGTTTTTGTTTTCAATCAGGAAATATTCATCAGAATTAATGGGTACTTTATAAATTCTTGGAGTAGTAGAATCAATACTTCCAGCCCATTTTATCGGAAGGTTAAAAGCCGTACTGTCTATCAAAACAGGTTCATCGAAGCTGGCTTTAATTCTGTTATACGCGCATAACCTGGGAGGAATCAGCCCAAGCAAATTCCAGTTTCCGCTACCCATTAAAGCCCATCCACCCATTCCCAATTTTTCATAGTATATATCGTAAAGGTCGACAAATTTTAAAACCTTTGAATGTCCAAATTCGTGACATAGAGTTCCTTGAAGAAAAGAAATAACTCCGTCCTGAAAAACGGTCTCCGGCATAAGAATACCGGAATCGATAGTATCACCGTCAACAATAAGATAAGAATTAAAAAGCTCGTGCATACCTGAACCCTGTGCGCCAACGAGATCATAAGGTGAGTCCCCCTCTACATCAGTCTGCCAGGCAGACCCAGCGTGAAAAACAATAACTATATCATAATTAGAAAAATCAGCATCGTTATCAGCCACTATCACGGCATCTCTCAATAACTTAAAAAACCCGATAACAAAATTTTCAGGGTCTCCGTAGTATTTCATCTCATGCGGAAGGGAATACCCGGAATCACCAGCAGAAGGAAGAACATCCCACTCTATCCACATATGCCCATAAGAAACCTTATAATAGTAATTATGTAAAAACTCCATCAGTCGATTAAAATATGTTAAATCATGAGGAGGATCATATGCTATATTTCTACCTATCAAAGTATCTACAATTACGCCCGTAGTATCATATGTTGTGTCGCATACATCACCTGACCCAACAAGATTAAATCTTCCGTTGCCAGTGGTAAGGGAAGTTGTGTCTTCCAAAAACTCAACTCTAATTGCCGCGACTCTCACAGTATCATACCCATTAGCTCTTAATTTGCGTAAAGACTGAATACTACTTTGTCCTTGTATTCCCCCTCCTCTAATTTTATGATAAGGGCCAAAATATTTTCTGTGGTCAGGATGAATACCATACATTTTCAATTGTTTCTCGATAAAACGAGGCGAAAAAACTCTATTCAAAGAATCCAAGAACGATGCGTTGTTCAACGGATCTTGAAGGGCTATTGATAAAATAATAAAAATCACATTTTCTCCTTATAATTATCTACCGCGGAGGGAGAGGGATTTGAACCCCCGTTCCGCTCTCGCGGAAACACGATTTCGAATCGTGCGCTTTCAACCACTCAGCCATCCCTCCTCTCTTTAAAAAATTCCTGCAGCAAAGATACAGATTCCTTATTTAAAACTCCGGAGACGACTTCAAACTTCCAGTTCCATTTTTTATTTCTAATATCAATCACAGAACCAAAAACTCCAAACTTTTCATCCTTTGCACCATACACAACCCTGCTTATTCTTGCTTGAATTATTGCCCCGGCACACATAAGACAGGGCTCAAGGGTAGAATAAAGAATACTTCCATCTAATCTCCAATCGCCTACAGAATTAGCCGCTGCTGTAATTGCTATAATCTCTGCATGAGCGGTTGGGTCTTTTAAGGATTCTTTTCTATTATACCCTCGCCCCATCACAAGCCCATCTTTAACCACAACTGCACCAACGGGAACCTCATGATTGACAAAAGATTCTTCTGCTTCTCTCAGAGCTTCCCGCATCCATTTTACATCTTCGTTTTTCTGCATAAATTTTTCGGCAATAAATACGCCTGAGAGGATTCGAACCTCCAACCTGCGGATCCGTAGTCCGCTGCTCTATCCAGTTAAGCTACAGGCGTAATATAAGTTAAAATATACTATAAACCTTTTTACTGTCAAGACTAATACGAAGACTCATTTGTTCCCTTGTTCTGCCACAAAGACACCAAGTTTTTCGTTGTTTTTTTACTTGAATCCTAGAACCCTTGACCCCTAAACGTTAAATAACCACAAAGTAACAAAGATCACAAAGTTTTTATTTCGTTCTTACTATTATGTTACAAAGGAAAAATATGAAGTCCTTTTCTATTTGTGTTTTCCTATGCGCCGAATTTATCCAGCCTTTCCGCATGAGCAAGAAGAAGTGAAGTCAGATAAAGAGAAGGGATACGACCCAAATTCCCTTTTGCGCACTCGTTTTCACCAAATCCGGCAACTCCGCTTATTCGCGTCCATCTGGAAACGAGCAAAAGTGGAACTGGATGCCATGAATGTGATTTATATGTTGCGGGTGTAGAATGGTCTCCGGTTACAGCCAGAACATCCGGAGACAAATTCATGATTTCAGGGATGTAGCCATCTGTTTCCTCGATTCTTTTGACCTTCTCATCAAAATTCCCATCTTCTCCGTAAGAATCTACTTTTTTAATATGAATATAAAAATAATCATAGTTTCTGTAAGATTTTTTAAATACCGAAAATTCCTCTTCAACAGAGCTAGGAGTTCTATCAACATCCATTCCTATTAGCTGCGTTAGCCCTCTATACATTGGATAATCGGCAATTGATTTGGCTTTAAGCTTATAAATGTCCTGAAAGTGCGGTAAATCCGGATGGCCTGAAATACCTCTAAGAACCGCTGCGTTCGGTTTCTCGTCGATATCCTCAAGGGCTTTTTGTATTTCCGCTGTAAGTTTATTTATAATATCTGCGGTTTTTCTTGCAGATTTCGAATCGGAAGTCGCTTCCGACTTAAGGATTTTTTCTCCTACTTTTTGTGGATCAGTATCGGTAACATCCCCACAAAGGTCGCTTCCCCTTAATCTAACCACAAAACGATGTTCTTTTCCGCTTGTAAAGGAGACTTTCGTCCCTTCTATTTCCAAAATTTCTTTATTTAAATGCTTAATTATTCTTTTATTTAATTCGGTATCTATCCTTCCAGCTCGCCTGTCTTTTACAACACCCTTTTCAACTATACAAAAATTCCCTCTTGCTGTCAGGTCTCCTTTTCCTACTTCCACCCCAACACCCAAAGCCTCAAGAATCCCTCTTCCGATTTTATATTTTACAGGATCATAGCCGAAAAGGGCAAGATGCGCAGGTCCGCTTCCGGGAGTTATTCCCGGAAAAACAGGATCAAGCAGCCCGCACTCGTTTTTCGACGCAAGCTCGTCTAAGTTTTTTGTATGGGCAGTCTCAAGCGCGGTTTTTCCTTTATAAGGCAATCCTCCCAGTCCATCCATAACCAGTAAAACGATTTTTGTACCGTTTCCTTTTGCAAGTCCTTTAAGAATCGAAATCGTATCGTGCATTAACCCTCCCAAATTAAAAGTTTTCCTTATTTAAGAATCAATGTATTGTTCTTTCCAAACAGGGTCAGTCAGTTCTTGCATTTCTTTATCATATTTTATTAGCCCCATATTATATTCTTCATCGTTTAAGGCAACCGCAGCGTCTTCATCCGCCGGTTTGACATTATGCTTCCTTGCAACCTCAAGAAATCTCCCATGGTGATCTCTTATAAAACAGGGCATTATCCAATTCTTGTGTTCGTGCGGCGGTTTATTGTATCCGTAATCATTCTGCCAATTCCTGATATCTTTAAAATAGCCCGAATGAATTATATCATTCAGGCTCCGGCCTTCTTTAAATGCCTTATATACATTATCGACCGAATAAGGAACAAACACACACGGCATAACGTTCCCGTCCCAATTAATATAGAAATAACCTCCGGGTCTGGCACCTGCAATACACCCGTCTGACGCCGTAGCCGTACTCCAGAAATCGGCGACAAAAATATCCTTTTTTCTCATAAGATTCCATTCCCACTCATACAATCCTGCTCTCTGTTGCGGAGTCGGCATTAAATCAAGTGTAAATTTACGTCCTATAGGCATATATTGAAAAATCCATGCATACATAGCTCCCATTTCATCAAAAAAGAAATCCCTGAACGAATCAGAGGTAATCACTTCAATGTTATGCCTGGTAGCTGTAACAGACAAACCAAAAGGGACTCCTGCTTCCTTTAAATTATTCATTGCTTTTAATATTTTTTCAAAGACCCCCTCCCCTCTTCTTTCATCGGTTTCCTTTTTTAAGCCCTCAACGGATATAGCGGGAGTAACGTTACCCAATTCTGCCATACGCTTAGCAACTTTCTCTGTAATCAAAGTACCGTTCGTATACATAAGAAAATACGAATCGGAATACTTCTCATAAATGTCAAGAATCGACTTCCCTTCGTCCTTATAAAGTAGGGGCTCTCCACCCGAAATAACAAAAAATCTCATTCCCCAGAAATCTCTAGCCTGTTCAAGAGCTTTAGCAAACACACTCCAGCCTAAAGTCTCCCTAAATTCAACTCCGGAGTCCGCATAACAACCTTTACAATGCAAGTTGCATCTTTTCGTCGGACTTACAGTCATAAATAGAGGTGGGTGCTCGGAATATCGTTCATGATACTCAAGCCTTTTGCAAAGTCCACCAAAAAAAACGTTTCCAAGAAAAACGCGAATAAGACCGTCTATCGATTCCTGAGACAATCCGCCTTTCTCTATAATTCTCTCTATACTCCTAAAAATCGATCTTGCCATATAATACTTGTCTTCCTGAACCTTCAAAGGCCGGTTATTCATATTTTCCTGTATCCAATCTGTGTATATACGGTTTTCCATCCTGTGAATTAACCACCGCCTTAGAAATTCTTTATTCATGGCAAAATTAGCCGAAGAAGAAATTGCCTTAAAGCCTGCCCTTTTTACAAAATTCATATTTACCTCCCTGTAAAAAATTAATAATTGAACTTATAGGTCTAACTCTACTCCAAAGCTTTTAATAAAATTCTTTAACGAACTCTTGTTAACCTCGTAAAAAACCCATCTCTTATATTGTCTTTTCAGAACCAATCCCGCCCCTTCAAGCTTCTTGAGATGGTGGGACACAGTGGGTTGGGAAAGCTTTAGCGATTCGACAATTTTCGAAACATTTTTCTCTCCCCTTTTAAGAAGCTTCAAAATTCGCAGCCTTGTTTCGTCAGCCAGCAAACATAAAATTTCAACTGTTTCCATTTGCCCTCCTTTAGACAAAATCTATCACAAACATATAGATGGCTATCTATATGTTAGGATTATTATTATAATGTTTTCTCTATAATAAGTCAAGTGCATTAATGTGATTTTTATCTTTTCAAAACGGAACAGGGAGTTTGTTTAATAAAAGAAAATAAAAAAGAATAAAAGACAACCTAACTTACAATTGCAGCTTCTTCCAAAGGGCTTGACTTATACGTATTTTTCATTATAATTTCCTTAATAAGTAGTTAATTTAAAAAAAGGAGAAAGATAAAACTTTTAAAGGAGGTGGTATTTTTTTGCCACAAGTAACGATAAAAGAGGGGGAATCCTTCGAAAAAGCTTTCAAACGATTTAAGCGCCTGTGCGAAAAAGAAAAAATAAGGAGCGAAATAAAAAAGCATCAAAGATACGAAAAACCTAGCGAAAGAAGACAAAGAAAGAGAAAAGAACTTAGTAAAGGAAGAAGGAGAAATTAACGCAAAAATTCTCATTCTTATTTTCTGAGTTAAATCATTTTAGTATCCTCATAAAAACATTTTCAATATATTAAAATGAATTTGTTTGACTTAATATCTCTTATACTGATTTTTGGGTTTTGTCTCTGGGGAACTATAAAAGGTTTTATTATTGAAATTTCTGAAATAGGCGGACTAATAATCTCTTTCATACTTGCAATGTATCTTCCTTTAAACCTTAATATTGGGGGAATGAAGTATGTGGTAAGCTTCCTTGTCTATTTCTTCGCAATCAGTATTTGCTTTTCCGTATTGTCAAAAATTATTCATAAAACCCCTCTGATTTTTATCGATAGAATCCTAGGTGCCGCCATAGGAGCTATAAAAGGTTTAATTATTGTAATAGTTATCTCTCTAATAATAAGCGCCATACCATTTCAAGCAACAAAGAGCAATTTTAACACAAGCCTCTTTTACAATTTAGCCCGTATTGCAAGACCACCCTTAAAAAATTTTTTAAGAAATAGAATGAAAGAGCTTACACAAAACAAAGAAAAAACTCCATTCCTCAAACAATATAAAGAACAACTTCATTCGTTTACGGAAAAGCAGGTAGAATTATTATGAAAAACCTATCGAATATGATAGGTTTGGATATACTTTTAAACAAAATTTCGGATTATGCCGAATCCGAACCCGGCAAATTCGCAATACTTAACCTAAATTCAAGTACATCAAAGGAAGAAAGAACGCTCTCTTTCAAAAGGCTATCGGAAATAAAACAAATTATACATCTTATTCCCGGACTGCATATTTTACAAAAAGATAATATGCTTGAAAAAGGTAAAACATTAACCGGGGAAGAACTCCTATATTATAAAGAAACTTTGGAGTTAACCAGTGAAATCAAAACCGTTTTTACAGAAAACAGAGTACTAGAAAAGTTGACCGATTCCCTAGATCCAATTTCTTTCCTCTGTAAAGAAATATCCTCTTATATAGATGAAAACGGCCAGATAATACCAACTTCAACTCCACTTTTAAAAAAGCTTCACAAAGAAAAACAATCTGTTGAAGAAAAAATAGAGAAAAAGCTTCAAAGCATTTTAAAAGAAAAGGAACATTTATTACAGGACACAATCATTACAACGCGATTAGGCAGAACGGTACTACCTTTCAAATATAACAGAAAAAATGAAATAGAAGGAATAATAGTCGATCTTTCCCGCACCCAGAACACAGCCTTTATCGAACCAGGCGAAATCGTAACTCTCAACAACAGAATTTCAGAAATCGAAAAAGATATAAACAGTGAAAAAATGAGAATACTGAAAAAACTAACCGAAAAAACAAGAGAATCCTTCTCTACTATCAAAAAAAACATTGAATTCTTAATAGAGATAGATTCACTCAACGCCAGAACTAGATACGCAAATGAATACAACTGCATTAATCCAGAATTTTCAGAAAATAGTACCCTGAAACTAAAAAAATGTTACCATCCACTACTTTTATTCGAAGACAAAAAAACAGAGCCGCTTGACCTTGAAATAGGAGAAAACGAAAGAATCCTCCTTATAAGCGGACCTAACGCAGGGGGGAAAACCGTACTCCTTAAGAACTTGGCAATAAACGTCTTATCGTCGTTAGCCGGGATACCTATTCCTGCCAAAGAGGGAAGTGAAATAGGAACGTTTTCAAGTATTTCGGGAATTATAGAAGATGAGCAGTCGCTCGAAGAAAACCTTTCTTCTTTTTCTTCCTACGTAGTCAGGCTTAAAGAAATTTTAAGCGATGCAGACCAAAACTCTTTTATTCTGCTCGATGAACTTGGCGGGAATACGGATCCCGCAGAAGGAGGCGCCTTAGCAATAGCCCTTCTTAACGATTTAAAAAACAGAGGTAGTCTTGTTGTTACAACAACTCATTTAAGCCCTCTCAAATTTTATGCTGAAGAACAAAAAGGAATGATTAACGGTTCCATGGAATACGAAAACGGACCAACTTACCATCTACAACTTGGAATACCAGGAGGCTCAAGAGCAATAGCAACAGCAGAAAAGTTTGGTTTACCCCGAAACATTATAGAAAACGCAAAAGAATATATCGACGCCGAAGTCTTAGAAGCAGAAAAACTAATAGAGGAACTTTCTATAAGAAACAGAAAATTACGCGAACAAGAAAAAGAAATAACCAAGCTCAAAAACGATTTTTCGGAACTAAAAAAAGAATATGACAAAAAAATGAAAAATGTTAAAGAAGAAAAAAGAAAAATCCTAGAGGAAGCAAAAGAAGAAGCCGAAAATATTGTGAAAGACGCTCGAGCAACAATAGAAAAGACTATCAAGGAGATAAAAGAGAAAAACGCTTCAAAAGAATCTATAAAAAAATACAAAAAGACTTTTAGCTTATCTCAGGATAAAAATAAAAAAACTCAGAAAATAGCCATTAAACCTCTTCACGAAATTTCCGGTGTTGACTACAATGTAGATATGGAAGTTCCGTTAGAAATTTCGGTCCGCGGAATGACACAAGAAGAGGCATGGGAAACCACAGATAAATTTCTTGACAAAGCAATCGTCGCGAATTATAATTCAGTAAGAATACTTCACGGAAAAGGAAGTTGGATATTGAGAAAAATGATACACAAAAAACTTAATGAAGACCCGAGAATCAAAAACATTGAGACTCCACCTTATTACGAAGGCGGAGAAGGCGTCACAATAGCTTTTTTAAAATAATATTATGATATACGTTTTACTTTTAATTTCAAAATCAGCAAAAACAGCAATGCTTCTTACCACCCTTATTCCGGGCGGAGGACAATTTTACACAAAAAGATATGTTAAGGGTATCTTGATAGGCGGCGCTCAATCATACCTCATCTATCAGGGAGCGCAAACACAGCTGAGGCTTTTCGAAATAGATCGAGAACCAAACGGAATTAACGCAGGTCTTCAACAAGAAAAACAGAATCTTCTTGACAAAAGAAGACAACTCGCATGGTGGATGGCTCTGGTTTGGTCTCTCGGAATTTTAGACGCCTACGTGGACGCTCAACTATATAACTTTGAAAGCAACCTCACCTTCGACGAGAGAGGCTCCCCAAAAGTCGAACTATCTCTAAAAATAAACTATTAATGTTTCACGTGAAACATTCTATCGAAAAAACCCTGCAAGAACTTAAAATAGAACCAGAAACAAAAAAAGTATCAACGCTTTTAAAGTATATTGAAGAACTTATAAAATGGAATAAAAAAATAAATTTTATTTCCAGAAAACTGACAGAAGAAGAGGTATTCGCAAAACTAATTTTCCCGTCACTGATCCCTATCAACGTAATAAACGAGGGAGAAAAAATACTCGACTTTGGAGCTGGCGGAGGAATCGCAAGCATTCCTTTAAAAATTTTTAAACCGCAAATAACTCTTCATCTTTTAGAATCAAAAAATAAGCCCGTAATATTCCTTGAACATATTTCATCTCTTCTAAATTTGAATTTAAAAATTATAAATAAATTTGTGAAAAAAGAGCACGACCTAGAAGAACGCTATGATTGGATTTTTATTCGTGCCGTAAATCCGGAAAAGGTTCCCCAAGGATTGGCTCGCAAAATTGTATATTATGGAAAATATTCAGGAAAGCTATTCCGAAAAAAGGACGAACTATCTTTCAAAGGTATCACTATTTCGGTTTTAGAAAGACAATGTTTCACGTGAAACATTGTTCTTTAATTAACCTATAGAGGAGAAAATATGGACAGAATAATTGGTTTTTGTGGTCTTGTATGCAGCGAATGCCCGGCTTTTATAGCAACACAAAACGACGATAACACAGAAAGGGAGCGCATAGCAAAAGAGTGGAAAAAAGAGTACAAACACGAGTTTAAAATCGAGGATATAAATTGTGACGGATGTACATCCATAGAAGGAAGGCATATAGGCTATTGCAATATGTGCGAAGTAAGAACCTGCGCAACAGAAAAAGATGTTAAAAACTGCACATACTGTGAAGATTACGCGTGTGAAACATTAAAAAATTTTTTCGATATGGCTCCGCAAGCGAGAAAGAATCTCGAAGAATTACGAAATTTTATGTAAGGTTACTTTTTTCCCATTCTTTTTTGAGAATTGCGTAATCTACAAGATCCTCATACTTATTCCATTTAATCACGTGTTCTTTTCTAAAGCCTTCTTTTTTCATTCCTATCTTACGCATCACCTTTCCGGAAGCCGGATTCCTGAAAAAATGAGAGGAAGTAATCTTGTGCAACTTTAGGGCAAGAAAGCCATATTCAATAACGGCCGCAGCTGCCTCAGTAGCATACCCCCGACCCCAGTAATTTTCTCCTATCCAGTAACCTAATTCCGCTCTATTGTATTCCCTCTTTATATTTAAACCTATGGCCCCAATTAAATCCCCGTTGGGTTCCAAAACAATTGCGAAATGAACTGCTTCCCCCGACTCGAATTTCGCCTGATGGGTGGAAATCCAATCTCTCGCCATATTTCTTTTGTACGGATGTGGGATATTTAACATTTTATCTGCTACAATTCTATTCTCCGCCAAATGTCTCATTCTATCAGCATCCGCCAAGCGAAAAGGTCTAAGTAAAAGTCTTTTTGTCTTAAATTCAGGTATTTCTTTTTTCATAGCAAAACACTCCTTGCATTCTAAACATCCGTAGGGATAAATCAAGGGGGAATCATTCAACCCTTCATAATTTCTTACTTGACATCCTGCTTTCTTTTAATAATTTTATTCATAATGATTAAGCTCATAAATTGTAGTCAAATCTTAGAAGTGGTAATACGTACCTCAATTATTAGTCTCGCAGCTTTTATTTTAATTCGCACAAGAGGGAGCAAACAATTAGCCCAGCTAACTTTATTGGATATAATAATGGTAATAGCTTTTGGTTCTGCTGTGGGAGATGTAATGATTTATCCCGAAGAAACTGTATCGCTCTTGCGTTCAATTATAGCAATAACAACCCTGGCGGTACTGATACATTTATCTGAGTACATTGTTTGCAGAGCACCCAAAAAATTTACAAGAATAATGTACAGCGATCCCACAATAATAATCAAAAACGGGAAGCTTATAAAGAAAAACTTTGCGAAAGCCAATCTAACAGAAGATCAGCTGAAATCAAAACTAAGAGAGAAGAATTTACAGTATTATTCCGAAGCAAAAATCGTGCGCCTCGAACCCGACGGCGAATTGAGTATAAAGAGAAAAAGAAACGACAAAAATAAGAACGTTTAACTAAAATCAATACGTTT
The DNA here is from genome assembly GCA_964525555.1 of uncultured bacterium. Taxonomy (GTDB): domain Bacteria; phylum Hydrothermota; class UBA3072; order UBA3072; family UBA3072; genus JAFGHJ01. The sequence continues at coordinate 67,392 of CAZGHN010000002.1, read as the reverse complement.
TAATTGAATAAAATTATAAATGCTTATGTTAATTCATTTGGTTGCTATGGTTAGATCATCTGCTAGACTACGCTTATCTATGAGCTGTTTTGATTAAATTCTCTTTCAGCTAATGCAATTGCTCCAAGCACGCCTGCGTTATCACCCAGTTCAGGTAATACTATATATTTTTCTATATTTTTTGTGATTTCCGGCACTCTAATATAATTATTAAGTAAAGACTTAACCGTTCTGTGTATAAGAGGCATCATCTGTTTTTGTTTCATAACTCCTCCACCGAGAATAATTTTCTCAGGAGATAAAGTACAGATATAATTTATAACTGCATAAGAAACGTATTTTGCTTCCAACTTCCAAGCAGGATGATCTCTTGGCAATTTTTCACCCGCTTTTCCCCAGCGATCTTTTATAGCGGTGCCTGACGCCAGTCCCTCGAAACAATTCCCATGAAAAGGGCATTCGCCATCATACGGATCAGCTTTTTTGTCTTGAGGGATAAATATATGTCCCATCTCAGGATGAATCATTCCATGCAAAAAATCTCCGTTAATCATACCTCCGCCGCCAATCCCTGTACCAATAGTAATGTAAATAAAATCCGATACATCCTTTGCTGCACCCCACTGATGTTCACCGAGAGCTGCAGCGTTAACATCCGTGTCAAACCCGACTGGAACACCAAATGCCTCTTTTATTTTTCCATAAAAGTCCGTATTTTGCCATTTAATTTTCGGCGTAGATGTAATATAACCGTATGCGGGAGAATCTTTTTTTAAATCAACGGGACCAAAAGAACCTATACCTATAGCCACAATCTTTTCTTTCCTGTTCTGCTCTCTAAAATATCTGATTATCTTGTCGATAGTTTCAGTTGGGGTAGTAGTCCTAAAGCGAAAAGGTTCCTCTAAATCCTTAGGGTTCGTACCAACAGCACAGACGAATTTTGTCCCACCTGCTTCTATTCCGCCGAACAAACTCATTTCATACTCACCTCTTTTTCAAAGAAGATAAGAATACGCAGATGTTATTCAGTCTTATTAAAAACGACCTCTCTCTGCATATTTAATACTTGTCCGACAGAATTACCCGAAAGGCTCATTTCCATTATTACATCTTCATTAACTACGGCATATTCAACCTGATGATCTTCCAGAGAAACCCAAAAACTTCCCCAACAACAGGACCTTCCTTTTATGCTCAGAATATCTGTTTTTGATTCAACGGGATTTGAAAGAGATTTAAATTCTATTAAAGCACATATCTCCTCGTTTCTTTTTGCTATTCCAGTCCATACCAATTTTAGATTTTTCGTTTTTAGCAATGCAAAATTCTGTACTCTTACTTTCTTGTTCTCCAGCTCGGAAGAAAATACTGGTTTGCCATACTCAAGATTATCAATAGCTACATACGCAACTTCTATCCATGGTGCATCCCAAATAAGTGTTTTCATATAAGTTCTGTCTTCCTCAGGAAAATCAACGTAAAATTCTTCTGACAGAATTTTTTCAGAAAGAGCATAAGAAAACCCTTCCATATAATCCAGGGGCTTTCCTTCAGGGAATTCTCCTACTGTATCTCTTGTAGAAAACATTCTGACATCATTCCATCTGCAGAGAACTTCTTCTCCCTGTACTACGCGAACAAATTTAGCTTTAATCTGCATACTGCTTACAACACTACCTTCCAAGTCTCTATTATACAATGTAGATGTTATACTATAATGTTGAGGAATTTTCTCGTCAAATTTAAGAGCTCCCTGCTTCTTCAGACATTCATCCACAGTTTTTGATTCTTCGACCTCCGCCTTTACTTCTTTACGTCCTCTACGACAACAGGAAAGGTTTCCAATCAAGATAACCGCAGCTAAAAAAATAAGAGTTACTATAAAAAAATTTTTTTTGTAAAACATGTTACCCTCCTTAATTTGAATTTGCATATAACTTTTTTCCATTGTTTCCGATAAAAGAAAACGCTTTATTATATTAAAACGCATAACTGTCAAAATCTAACGTTTATTCCTCTTTCATTGTAACAGAAAACAATGCTTCTGTCAAGCGTGTTTTTGATAACTGATTTCTTTAAAACTAACTACAGCTCGAGAAAGACTAACCAAGTCATTACACTTATAAAGCTCCGTTTTTTTCTATGCCTTTTATTCAGCTATGTCAACACAACAAAGACAAACGAAACCTCACCCAAAAACCTAAAACTGCAGCAATTAAACCATTGACTGTCAAACAGATATGCTTAAACCGTTGGGCTTGCTGTCTTTCTCGATAGGAGCTAGTTAAAGCCTTGACAATTATAAATGTTTATTTATATGTTATAAAGATTTGTTTTTGGAGGTTTTTGGGTGAAATTAAAAAAAGACAGTAAGGCAATAGATCAGCTTTTTGGCTCCTACCGGAGAGACCGCGCGCCTTTTATTGCTGACTTAAAACAAAAGTTCTCTTCAAGGAAATATCCTTTCGAGGAGATAAATTTAATAAAACAGGTTCTTTTTCCTGCATACTGGAACTGTGGAAATATTGCTAAAAAAGAAAATGCCAAAGAACTGCTTGCAAAAATCGAAAGCCTGGGCGAGAAATTTGCCGAAGGGATAAGTCCTTATATTAAAGATACGCCTCATGTAGAAAACATAGTCGGAAAAGTTCTGGGCAGATTGGGAAAAACAAGAGAAAAATTAAAAAAAGATGTCGAGGCAGCGTATATTGGAGACCCTGCAGCCAAGACCTACACCGAAATAATTCGCTCCTACCCGGGATTCCTTGCTATCGAAATACACAGAGTTTCTCACCTTTTATATACTTTCGGAGCAGAAGGATATGCAAGAGAAGTTTCCGAAGTTGTCCATTCGGAAACAGGAATAGATATTCATCCGGGAGCAAAAATTGGAAACTACTTTTTTATTGATCACGGTACGGGTGTTGTAATCGGAGAAACTTCCGTCATTGGAGACTGGGTTAGAATTTATCAAGACGTAACTCTCGGTGTTCTACATTTTGAAAAAGAAGGAGAAGGGGATATCAAAAAAGATTATAAGCGTCATCCCGATATAGGGAACCACGTTGTGATCGGAGCCGGAGCTAAAATACTGGGTCCGGTAAAAGTCGGCAACCATGTTAATATCGGTGCCAACTCATGGATAACCGAAAATATTCCTGATTATACATCTGTTTTTGTGGCTGAACATCCACGGTTGGAAAAGAGAAAAAAATTTTTTAATGGATAAAGTGGCAGAAAACATTCTGGGTCTAATCGGAAATACGCCAATCGTAAAACTGAATAAAATAACAGATAAAAATTCTGCAGACATTTATTGTAAGCTTGAGTTTTTTAATCCCCTCGGTTCAATCAAAGACCGAATAGCTCTTTACATTATTGAAGACGCAGAAAGAGAAAAACAAATTCGTCCCGGAGATATCCTAATAGAACCTACAAGCGGTAACACTGGAATCGGTCTTGCTTACGTTGCGGCGGTAAAAGGATACAAATTAATACTGGTTATGCCCGATACAATGAGCAAAGAGCGTATAAAAATCTTAAAAGCTCTGGGAGCAGAACTTATCTTAACCGAAGGAAAAAAAGGAATGAAAGGTGCAGTGGAAAAAGCGGAAGAAATAAAACAAGAAAAAGGGTACTTTCAACCCGGTCAATTCATAAATCCAGCAAATCCCGAAACACATCGAAAAACAACAGCAAAAGAAATCCTAAAACAAGTACCGGACATCGACGCTTTTGTTGCAGGAGTCGGAACGGGTGGTACGGTAACCGGAGTCGGAGAAGTTCTTAAAAAAGAAATAAAGAATAAACAGGTTCTTATAGTAGCTGTGGAACCGGAAGATTCCCCTGTACTCTCCGGAGGCGAACCGGGGCCGCACAAAATCCAGGGGATAGGCGCAGGATTCATTCCCGAAGTCTTAAATAAAAAAATTATTGATAAAGTAATAAAGGTCAAAAACGAAGATGCTTTTTCGACATCAAGAAATCTTGCTAGAGAAGAAGGGATCTTTGCCGGCATTTCTTCAGGCGCGGCAGTATGGGCCTCACTGCAAATAGCAAAAGATTTATCCAAGGGTAAAAAGATAGTTGTAATCTTACCCGATACGGGAGAACGTTATCTAAGCACGGACTTGTTTGAGTAAATGAAGGGTAAATTCTAAGACCGACCGATGACGGTAGACGGACGACCGAAAAAACCTGTGTCTTTGTGGCTAATTAAAAATAATAAGTGGGGTGGGGTGAGGCTCTGCGATCTCTGTGTCTCTGTGTGATAAAATTTTTTATGGAAGAAATAGGAAAAGTTATCAAAACAAATAAAAATCTAGCTACAGTACGCATTGAGCTTCCCTCCGACTGTGGGAACTGCGAATTTTCTAATTTCTGTCACATAGATAAAAACGCACGAGAAGTAATTTGCAAAAATGAAAAAGGGGCAAAAACAGGAGACATTGTGCTTATTGGAACAACGAAAAGAAATTTATATATCGCTACCATTTTAAATTTTGTTTTTCCTTTGCTCTTTCTCGTTGGTGGAGTTATTATTGGAAAAATTTTATGGCAAACAGACCTTGCCGCTTTTCTGTCGGGTATATTTCTTATGTTTTTTTATTTCATCGCTTTTCTGTTCGTTGATAAAGCTCTATTGAAAAGAGGCCGTCTTTTACCCGAAATTATAAATATAAAAGAAAAAAAATAGTCTTATCTTTTTATATAGTAAACTCTCATTCTCGAATTTTAACCACGTCGGCACATTCTTTTAAAATCGTGGATGTTTCTACCAAATATTCTTTGGTATACGGCAATATCCCCGAAAAATCAGGGGATATTGTTTTAGTATTTTTAAATCCTTGAAGAACATATTTTTTTACTTTTTTTATTCTTTTACAGATTTTTTTAATGTCTTTTTTATCTACAATCCCGGGTACCATTGTGGTCCTGAACTCATAATCTTTAGTCTTTTTTATTATTTCTATGCTCTTTTCTATCGCTTCGAATTCGACTTTGTTCCCGGTAGCAAGCTCATATTTCTTTGGTGCAGTTTTTATATCCATCGAGATATAATCAACATAAGGCAGAACGGTCTTTAATATATCCGGTAGTGTACCATTAGTATCGATTTTTATGTTAATCCCGATTTCTTCCTTTATTCTCGCAAGAAAATCCGGCATTTCAGGAGAAAGTAGAGGCTCTCCTCCCGAGAAAGACACTCCATCTATAAAACCTTTTCTTTTTTTTACTTCTTCTAATATCTGTTCTTCTGGTATATCGGGAATCTTTTCGACTAATTCCGGGATAACAAGATCAAGGTTATAACAGAAAGGACACCGTAAATTGCATCCGCCTATGAAAATTACTGATGAGATCCTACCAGGATACTCAATTAGACTGGTACCTAAAAAAGACTTTATCACCTAATTTATTCTTCTTGAGCTTTTAAATATTTCCGTTCTCTGAACTCTTCTCTTTTTCCTTCGTTCCAGTCCTGAACTGGCCTATAATAACCTACTACCCTCGAATAAACTTCGGCTTTTACAGCTTGAACTTCTTCTCTATTCTCTTTTTTCTCCTCTCCTAATTTTTCCGCCAAAACATCTCCTTGTTTTTACTTCGCTTTATTTAAAAATACTTTCATTTCTTTTTTCTTCGGTTCTTCTTCTGTAATTTTCTTATATGAGCCTTCTTTCATTTTCTCCAATTTTATTCGATTAAGCTTTACAACCTGTCCGAATTCTTCTAATTCTTCCACGGTATGCGGATAAGGACAGTAGAAATGTTCTCCTGATATGTATCCATGAACAGGACAGATAGAGAAAGTAGGAGTGAAACTGAAGTATGGAAGGGAAAACCTGCTTACTATCTTCTTCGTAAGGTCTCTTACTGTTCTCCAGTCTTCTATAGCTTCTCCCAGGAAAATATGAACAACTGTTCCTCCCGTAAACAACACTTGTAGAGGATCCTGATGTTCGAGCACGGCAAAAGCATCATCCACTTCATCAACAGGAGGATGTACAGAATTTGTGTAATAGGGATAAACAGTGCCTTTTGTGAAAATATCTGGAAATCGTTCCTTATCTTCCCTTGCTAGCCGGTATGAAGCACTCTCTGCCGGAGAAGCTTCAAGATTGTATAAATTTCCGGTATCTTCCTGGAATTCAGAAATTTTCTCGTTCATAAACTCGAGTACACTTATCGCCCAAGTCCTTCCCTCTCCCGTCATCAATCCTTTTCCAAACATATTTACGCATGCCTCGTTCATACCAATAAGCCCTATTGTCGAAAAATGATTTGCCCAGAAAGCTCCTGCCGTTTCTTTTATCTCACGTAAATAATATTTTGTATAAGGATATAATCCCTCTTGTGTAAAATCTTCTATTATTTTCCTTTTAAGTTCTAAAGATTCCTTTGCCGTCTCCATTATGTTTGAAAGCCTATCAAAAAACTCTTCTTCATCATTTGAAAGATAAGCTATACGTGGAATATTTATAGTTACCACCCCTATGCTACCGGTAAGAGGATTAGACCCAAAAAGACCTCCTCCTCTTTTCCTCAATTCTCTTTTATCGAGCCTTAACCTACAACACATACTTCTCGCATCTTCGGGATCCATATCCGAAGAAACAAAATTGCTAAAATAGGGAATGCCGTATTTGCCTGTCATTTCCCAGACAGGCATCAACTCTTCGTTCTCCCACTCAAAATCTTTTGTTATATTATATGTCGGAATTGGAAACGTAAAAATCCTGCCTTTAGCATCCCCCTCCATCATCAATTCCGCAAAAGCTTTATTTATAATGTTCATCTCTTTTTGGAATTCTCTATAAGTCACATCTTTTTCTCTTCCACCTATAACAACTTTCCTGTCTTTAAAGCTGTTCGGAACTTTAAGATCAAGTGTTATATTTGAAAAAGGAGTTTGGAATCCTACCCTGGTAGGAACATTTATATTAAACAAAAACTCTTGTAAAGCTTGTTTCGTACCTTTATAATCCAAATCGTCAAACTTTACAAAGGGCGCAAGAAGTGTATCAAAATTAGAAAAAGCCTGTGCTCCGGCTGCTTCTCCTTGAAGAGTATATATAAAATTAACAATCTGTCCTAGTGCACTTCTTAAATGTTTAGCGGGAGAAGATTCAACCTTACCGCTCATCCCTCTAAAGCCTTCTTTCAAAAGATCCATCAAATCCCAGCCAACACAATAGGGACCAAGAATCCCTAGATCATGAATATGAAAATCTCCACTGCTGTGTGCTTCTCTAATCCTGGGACTGTAAATTTTACCAAGCCAGTAACGAGCAGTTACTGAAGAAGACACATAAAAATTTAACCCCTGAAGAGAAAAATTCATGTTTGAATTTTCTTGAACTCTCCAGTCCTCCTTCTTTAAATATTTTCCCATTATTCCTTCGACATCTCTAAAGACATCTTCGACTTTACGCGCCTCGTTTCTCTTCTCTCGATAAAGAATGTAAGCTCTAGCTACATCAGGCAGTTTCCTGAGCATTAAGGTTTCTTCAACATAATTTTGAATTTCTTCAACAGTAGGAATATTTCCTATTCTGAAAAAATTCATATAAAGTGAAGTCTCAACTTGATTGGTTATAGAATTAGCGTCTTCTTTGGCTCCTATTGCTTTGAGTGCCTTAGAAATAGCAACGCTTATCTTCTTTTTGTTATACGGAACAACTTTTCCTGACCTTTTTCTAATAAGCCATTCCATTAAATAATATCCCTCCTTTACTACTAAAATATATCATTATTTTATAAGAGATACGAAGTCTTCACCTTTTCGAGATACCGAAAAAACCCTATATCGATAACTGTTAATACAACATAACTAATTTTATGCATTTTTTATATTTACTCTTATAATAAAAAATCGCTCCCATAAGTCAAGGGGCTATCCTGTGTTTTTTTTCAAAATTTATATTTTTTTAAAATTTTTTCTATTGATACAGAACTCTTGACTTTCATTTTTACCAAATTAACTTTTACAAAAATGAAGTCTTTAAATAAATATGTTATTATTAGAAAGTTGCTTCACGTCACAACCGCCGTGATTCCAATCTGCTATATTTTTCTTCCGAGATTTCCAATGGTCTTAGCTCTTTGCATTCTGGGGATATTAGCTCTGACTGTGGATATTCTCAGGCTGGAGGTTCTTACCATCGGTAAAATCTTCCACAGATTTTTTGGAAAATTACTCTGGAAAAACGAAACTTTTACTTTAACAGCAGCAACTCACTACACAATTGCAGCTTTCCTATCAGTATATTTCTTTGAGAAGTGGATAGCTATTGCAGTATTGTTTTTTCTCTCTTTCGGCGATACAGCCGCTCATATTATAGGAGTAAGATGGGGCAAGAGTCGTCTCGACATCGAAAAGACTATAGAAGGGAGTCTTGCCTGTCTTATAATATGTCTATGTATCTCTTTTCTCTTACCTAAACCCTCTCTGATTGTTTTAATCGCAGGGTCACTGGTTGCATCACTCGTTGAGTTCTTTCCGTTTGGACTTGACGATAATTTTGCATTGCCTTTGATATCTGGAACCGCAATGGAAATCCTCGTTAAGATGCTATAGTTGTAAGCTATTGGCTTTTTGCCTTTCTCTATTAGCTAAAAAAACCAAAAATCTGAAAGAAATCTTGTCGTTGCTATTTGGAAGTGGGACGGGTTTTCTAAATTCTAGTTTCTAACTACTAGTATCTTTTTTTTTACAAAGCGGCGTCCAAACTAATGGGTTTCCCGTCGGAAATGCTTCTAACGTATCTTGAATCTATAAAGTCAACCCATTTTTTTCCTGCAAGGTATCTTGCTAAAGCTTCCTCAGGGTTGCTTGAAAACATGGATAAAAACTTAAGATAAGAAAAACCAAGAAGTAAATTATCTTCAACTTCATATAAATTATAATTCATCTCACTTAACTTCTTCTCTTCTGATTCCGTTAAGCCAACTGAACCTGAATATAAAAGAACTTCTCCTATATAAGTAGCTGTACCGGTCATTACTTGAGTAAGACCCTTAGCGTTAACTCTACTTGTAGCACTAGGAATAAAATCACTTTCAGCTTGAATCCAACGAACAACTACAGGCCACCTCATCCGAAAACGCACGGAATAATCATAAGCCCTTTTGATTGTTTCGCTATCACCTCTTACTCCGCTAGAACGAGCATATAACAAAGCTTGATGACGTAGTCCTTCGTATTCTTTACGCCATCTTACCTTTGAAGGTGTGGAGACAAAATGTATGGGTATTAGAAGGAACATAAAGATTATTATTGATATTAAAGGACGATAATTTTTACTCTTTTTTATTTTAAAAATCATCCTATATATAATTTACTCTTTTTTTTTATTTTCGCAAGGTTTAAAAGCCGTTACCAGGCGTTTTGACGAAAAAGTGTATTTTTGAATTATATTTATCCTCTATAAAAAAGCCCGGCAGTATATGCACTGCCGGGCTTACCTAAACTGTCAAAACTTAAACTAATAAGGAGGTAAAAATAATGCTCTTACCTTTATTTAATGCTTTTTAATCCTTCCTCTTCACTCTTTTTGTATTCTCTTAAATTATCAATTTCTTCTTTTAATTCCTGAAATGACTGAGAAGCTCTAAAACGTGTGTATAATTGATTATTTTCACTTGAATATAATTGCTTTAAAAGCTCTTCTCTAGCCTTTCCGACCGGCAGTTCCATGAGAACGAAAGCTCTGTAACCTTTATTTTCCTTTTTGACTTTAGTTTTATTTTCTCGTGAGCCCACAAGAGTTTGATCCACAACATTTTTAGAAACTTTGGTAAATTGTGTTAGGAGTTCTGCGTCCTCTACACCTCCAACTTCTTCATCGAATTTCTTTATTAGTCCCATGATATGTGACTCAAGGTTTTCAGCTATATCAAGTCTTGCTTCTTGTTTTGCTTTATCTATAGCAAGTTGTAAATCCATTGAAGTTGAAGTTGCCTTTCCATAGATATAATTATCGTCTTTGGGTGGATTTAAATACCAATCTGGGAGTTCTATATCACCTACTTTGGTAACACCTTTGGAAGCACAACCGAGAACGAAAAGGACTAAAAGTAACGTTCCTAATAGTAATTTTTTCATACCGCCTCCTTTTTTTTCGTTATTTTTAGTATAGAAGAAAAAACAAAAAAGTCAAGAGTATAAATTTAATGTGTTTTTTGTAATCTTTTTATAAGAAAGACGATTTTTCTTTTATTAATAGTTTTAAACATTTACAGAAAATTAAAAAGGAAAACAAATAAAAAGGCAAAGGGCCCACCTATCCCTTCTCATATACTTTTTTTATTAAAACAACAAAACAAATTTTTTAATCTGTGTTTTTCCGTGTTCATCCGTAGCTATTACTTTTTTGTTTTTTCTCTGTGTCCTCTGTGGTCAATGTTCTTCCCTTTTTAACTCTTAAGGTTTTATCTCTGAAGATACCTTTAACTTTAAACACTTTCAAATCATTGACAAAAAGAATATTCCCATTATAATACCAGATAAAAAAGGAGCAATAATGGGTAAACAATGTTTTGTTTGTGGGAAAACCACCTCATTTGGTAATTTGGTAAGTCATTCAAAGAGAAAAACAAGAAGGACATTAAAACCAAATTTACACAAAATAAAAACGGAAGTTAATGACAAAATCAAGAAAGTTTATGTTTGTTCTAAATGCCTAAAGGCAAACAAAATTAAAAAAGTTGTATAAAAATCTATATAATATTTTATATTTTAAATTATTCTACTGTGATAGGCATTAAAAGGTAACAGATTTCTTGCTTTTCCCCTTCTATTATTACTGGTTTGTTTTTATCTTCAAAGCTTAAAAACACCTTCGAAGATTTAATCTTTCTTAGAAAATCCATTAAATAGTTAGAAGAAAGAGCTATATTAATCTTCTCTCCTTTATATTCTCCTTCTATTTCTTCCTTACTTTCTCCTATCTCAGAAAAAACTTCGATATTAAGAGAATCCCCTAAATCCAGATTGATCGTTTTAGGTCTATCATTAGAAAACACAGAAACCCTCTTAAGAGAAGAAAGTAAAGATTCTCTTTTTACAGCTAAAATATTATCATTTTTTTCAGATATAACAGCCTTATAATTGGGAAAATCAACTTTTATTAAGTTAGAAATTAAAGTAAAATTATCTCCAAAGAAATATATCCTACTATCGTCTACACCTATTTTCATTTTTTTTGCACCAAAAGTGGAAAGTTGTCTTAAAATCTTTGGAGGAACTACAATCTTAAAAGGCTTACTACCGAGATTAACTTTAATATCTTTATATCCTAAACTAAAACTGTCTGTGGTAACCAGTCTTAAATTCTTATTTTCATATTCCCATAACATTCCACTCATCTTTCTTTTAGCGGAGTCTTCCGGAACTATAAAAACAAGTTTATCTATAATTTCTTCGAGTTCTCCTGTGTTTACTTCATAAGTTTCTTCTTCTGTTATAACCGGCTCGGAAGGGAAATCTTCCTCTTCCATAAGAGGTAAATAAAAATATCCAGTATTATATTCAATTTTAACTCTATTTTCTTCTCTATGGAATGTTGTTTCTCCTTTTATTTCTCCCATTATCGAAAATAAAGTTTTTGCGGGAACTACAATTATGCCTGTTTTTTCTATTTTACATGAATTTGTATTGTATATTAAAGAAGTATCTAGATCAGTGGCAAAAATATTTAATTTTTCTTTCTCTATTTTTATTCGTATGTTAGATAAAATAGGAAAGGTTGTATGTATAGGTACAATCTGAATTATGGGTTTAAACTCTTTTACAAATTCTTCAGCATTTATAGAGAATAACATTTTCCCTCCTCCTTTTTACAATTACTTATAATAATATAATAATTTAGTAGTAATTGTGTATCCTGTGGATATGTGGAGAATAATGGAACCATATTTATTTTTTTATTTTCTGTAATAAGTTTTCCTTTTGTTGTGTGGATAAGTTGTTGGTAATAAATATTCATGGTTCTATGTCTCAGTTAAATTACTTTTGATTGTAGAAATGTCTCCTTTTATCCTATTGTTTTTCCTAATCAAACCTTCTATTTTGTTGAAAGAATGTAGAATAGTGGAATGATCCCTTTTGCCAAAATCATTACCAATTTCTTTCAAAGACAGGTTTGTTAATTTCCGGGCAAGATATATAGCTATCTGACGAGATTGGGCAACACTTTTTGATCTTTTGTTACCAGTAATTTCATCTACTTCTATATTATAAAACTCCGAGACAGCTTTAATTATTCTGTCAAGAGTTATTCTTTTTTCTTTTTCTTTTATAAAGTCATGTAAAACTCTGGTAGCTAATTCTACAGTGATATCAGTTTTGTATATTGATGCATGTGCTAATAATTTTATCAAGCATCCTTCTAATTCTCTGATATTAGTTTTTATATTCGAAGCTATATAATTAATTACGCTATCACTAATTTGAATATTATCACTCTGTATTTTTGAACGAAGAATTGCTAATCTTGTTTCAAAATCCGGAGGCTGTAAGTCTACCATTAGTCCCCAATGGAAACGTGAAATTACCCTTTCTTCAAGACCCGATATTTCCTTTGGAGGTCTATCCGAGGTTATAACTATTTGTTTTTTTGCTTCAAAGAGTGCATTAAAAGTGTGAAAAAACTCTTCTTGTAGTCTTTCCTTTCCCGAAAGAAAATGGATGTCATCAATTAAAAGCAAATCAATTTCCCTATATTTTTGTTTGAATTGTACTGTCGAATATTCTTGAATTGATTTAATCATTTCATTAAGAAATTCTTCTGTCTGCGTGTAAAGTACTCGCAAGTTAGGATATTGAGAGTAAACCCTGTTGCCGGTTGCCTGTAACAAGTGCGTTTTTCCTAATCCAACTCCTCCATATATAAACAAAGGATTATATTCTCTGCCTGGTGCGTTGGAGACTGCCATAGCTGCCGCATAAGCGAATTTACTGTTATCTCCCACCACAAAATTTTCAAAAGTATACTTGTCATGCAGAAAAGGTTTTTGAACAGGTCTGTCTTCTTCTATTGTTTCTTCTTTTTTTGTTTTTGTCTTTGTTTTTTTGTTAACAAGAAAATGTACATTATATAATTTTCCCGTGACTTCCTTTATCGAAGAGTTTAATGCGTTCATGAAGTGTTCTGTTATCCAATGTTGAGTAAACGTATTTGGAATATTAAAGTATACGTCATCACCACTTAGTTCTTCTAATTCCATATTTGCAAACCAAGCTTTGAAGGCCGATTCGTTAATTTCTTTCTGCAGAACTTTTTTTATTTTTTCCCAGTTGAAGTTTTTCTTGATTCCCTTAATTTTTTTCATGGCACTGTATTTTTATTATTTGTTAAAATCAATATTATGTCAAGAGGCAATTTGAAAATTTTTTTATAAAAAAGCAAAAATCTTTAAGCACATTTTGTCTTAATCCTTGACATTTTTTATGTAGAAAATTATTATCTTTTATGTACATATATAAAATCTTTACAGGCATATTTTTTACGGGATATTTACTACTTGTTGCTTTTCCTTTAAATGTACCAATTTGGTTGTGTTCTATAATTCTTGGCGTTATATATTTTTTAATCATAGACAAAGAGGACATTTCTTTTTATTTTTCTTTCACTGGGATTGCTTTTGTTGTTCAGCTGGCAGGAGGTCTTTCGTCGCCTCTATTTATTTCATATATTCCAATGCTTCTTATACTTAACAAGAGAGGGTTAAAGCTCAAAATCTGGTGGATTCTTTTACCTTTATTTTCTTTATTTAATGAAATACAATACATTCCATACTTAATTTTTTATGGGACGGTTTTCTTTCTATATGGAGTAAAGCCTAAAATAACTGAGAAGAATAATATCAATCCTCCTAAAAAAATAGAATCCGATGAAGAAAAAATAAAAGCAGGCGTTTCCCAGGAAAAAGAAATCCTCGCGACTATACCCAATAAGTTTTATGATTCATTATCCGCAAGTGTAGATATAATCGTTCGGATGTTTAATCCTTTTAGCGTTGTTCTTTTGATTAAGAACGAAGAACTTGATGAATTTCAGGTTCATATTGCGAAAAGTGGTGGAGCAATAAAGTCAGCGGTCTCTATAAACAAAGGACCTCTAGCTTGGTTTTTAAAAAATTCTGGAGTTTTGGTTAATAATGAGTTTTCCAATTCGTCAATAAACTTGGGATATTATAAAAACGAAGAAAATATCAAATGTTTTATTGCAGGTTCAATAGAATTCAATAATGAAGTTAAGGGGATTATAGTGGTGGATAGAACAGAAAATATGCCCTTTAACGAAAGAGATAAGGAAGTAATAAGGAGTGTAGCAAAGGGTTTATCGACGTTGTTTTCTCTTTATAGGCATATGAGTTTTTCGATGCTTGAAGCGTTCAGATTACGTTATCTTCTGAATCTGACAGAGAGAGTAGCAGGAGAAATTAAATTGGAAGAAGTTAGAAAAAGTATCTTTGAAACAGTAAAAAATAGTTACAAAGATGTGTGGACTATTTTTATACTTAAAGAAGGCAATGAATATTATTTGACTGAAGAAGATGGTAGGAGGTATTACCAGGATCTCATGAAAAGTATCATTGCCCTGGCCCTTGAGAAGAGAATATCTCTTTGCAAAACAGATCTTTCTAAAGAAACAAAAAGACCTATTTTATTTCCTGAAGAGAGGGATTTTGGAGCGAAATCTTTATTGTTTTCACCTTTTCGGGGTGATGTAAAGGGAGGGATTCTGGTTCTTTCAAAAAACGAGGATAACTTCGACAAGAACGATCTTATGATTTTGAACCTGATTACCGATATAGCAGCTTCTTCTGTAGAAAAAGCCATTTTATACCGTCTTGAAGAAGAAAAAGCTATGAGAGATGGCCTAACAGAGGCTTATAATCATCGGTTTTTTCAGGAAATATTAGACAGTAAAATTGCCGAAGCCCAGCGCAGTAATGAACCTATCTCTTTACTTATGGTTGATTTAGATAATTTCAAGTTAATAAATGATCAATTTGGCCATCAAAATGGAGATATGATTCTCCGTGAAGTAGGAATATTGATGAAAAACAGGATAAGAGCTTCTGATATACTGGCAAGGTACGGCGGAGAAGAATTTGCTATTATTTTGCCAAAAACAACATCTTTGGAAGGATATCAGCTTGCCGAAAAATTGCGGAGTTCTTTAGAAGGGAAAGAGTTTATTTCTCCCGACGGACTTAAATTTAATGTTACTATTTCAATTGGCGTTTCTGAATTTTTGAAACACGCACATAATAAAAGGGATCTTATAGCAGCAGCGGATAGAGCATTATATATGGCGAAAGATGCAGGTAGGAACTGTACGATAGTCGCAGAGGATTAAAAATATAGATTCCTTGAGTCTGTGTTTTTTTTATATTAATCGATTTAATAATTAGTGAAGAATTTGTGCCGCACATGCGATTTGCTACTTAATGTAGCTATTGGCTTTTGGCCTTTATAGATTAGCTTTAGAGAAAGATTAACAATCTTATATCTAATTTTTTGTTTTTTTGGTGTTCTTAGTTGGGTTTATAGTGAAACGCTAAAGGCGAACAGCGACTTCAAAGGTATAAAGTAGAGGGGTAAATAACTCTTGACTTAGTTTTTGTTTTTATTATATTCTAATTTACCTATGTTTACTTTTGGAGATCAGTCTAATCTAATTGATAAAGCCCGAAGGGTAGCTTCAAAAGGTGATTCTCTTAAGGCCGTTCAAATCTTACAAAGCGCTTTAAGGAATGATAATTCAGACCTACCTCTTATTCTTGAAATTATGCACACATATCATTCTATAGACAAATTAAATGAAGTGATAATATGGGCTGAAAAAGGTGCCAATATTTCTGCTGAAGCTAAGAAAAAGGTTATCGGAGAAGTGGAAGATTTGTTTTACGGCAGAGGAAAACCCGATCGCTTAGCTGAATATCTCATGGAAAAATTTGCCGAAAGAATGGATTTCGAAGGAGTATACGATCTTTTCCGTGATATGAGCGAAGAAAACAAGGAATCTTTTGTCAAAAGAGAAGAACAGATTGTACAAAACATACTTACGAACAAAGAAGATTTTAAAGAAAGGGATTATACTCATTTTTATCTGTATGCTATAACGAGTGAGGGGAGAAAGAGCGAGGAGTCCCTCAAAATGTTTAGGACTATATTGGAAAAAAACCCAAAGGAATTGGAAGTTATTTTGCTCGAGTTAAGAAGAGCGGAAAGAGAAAATTATGGAGATGCTTATATGAAATTAGGATTGGGAGAATTTTTGCTTAAAGACAAACATTTTCCAGAGGGTGTTTCCAAAATACGTGAATCAGTAAATTCTAATCCTAATTTTCAAGAAGAAGTGATTGCAATTCTGTCTCCTTATAAAAAACAATCAAAAGAAGTCATGGATTATTTGAGTGAATTATTGATTGAATCAGGAAAGGAAGATAAAGCGCTTGATCTTATAGAGGAGTTCGAAGTAGATGATGCTATAAAAAAATATCAGAAAATGGCAAAAAAAGATCCTAAAAATCCAATAATTCACAAACAGTTGGCTGAAGCTTATGTAAAAAAAGATAGATACGGTGAGGCGTTAAGGGAATTTCTTTCTTCCGTTTCGCTTGCACAGGATGAGGAAATAGGAAAAAGAGTAAAGGAGCTGGAAGATAAAATGCCCACGGACATTGATAGCTATCTTCTTATGTCTAATATTTATAGCGATCTTGGATGGAAGGAAGAAGTTATTGACCGTTTGAATAAAGGGTTTGAACAATCTCCCTCGTCATCTGCTACTTTACTTGAACATCTAAACCAGTTCTTTGAAGGGAAGGAAATACCTTCAACAGGGTTAATTTTGAAGGCTAGATTACTCTCCAGAGAAGGAGATACAGAAGCCGCACTACAAATTTATAAAGAAATGTCTCTGGACCCCGAGAAAATGGGACAGGTTCAGGAAGAACTTCAGAAATTCAAAAAAGAGAATCCGGTTAGCACAGAGGGAGAAATAATTTCGTTAATGCTTCAAATACCGGACAATCCTCAAGAAATTGCTCAAAAAGTCAATTTGATAATATCAGAATCAGCAGATTATATACCTGTTATGCTTACAGAATTCGATAAAAGAGTAAAGGCAAAGCCCGAGTTTACTGAACAATTTCTTGAGTTTTATAAGAATCTTGACAGACAGGATTTCCCTCCTTTTACGTATCCCTTCGCTTTGGCAGAATTATACCGTTTATCTCAAGAATTCGATAAAGCCGAAAACAGTTATAAAGAAGCCATAGACGAAGAACCGGAAAGGTTTAAATTTATTTTGACTTATTTGCAAGGTTATAGCGAAGAACCAAGAATAAGAAAACTGATAGCTGCATTGTATTTTCATAAAGGTGAATTTGAGAAAGGTTGCAGAGAGATTGAAAATGCTGCAAGAAAATTTAAAGACTATGTAGGAGAGATAACTACATTTCTAATAAACGAAGTCAAAAAGAGGAAAGACAACGAAGCCATTTCCAGAACTCTCACAAAGATTTTAATTCAAAATGATTATTATGAGGAAGCTATAAAATGGGGTTCGGAGGTTTTAGAATCTTTAGAGTTAGAAAACCAGCCTGATTTGATGATTTCTCTTGCTAAAGCAAACGCTAAAGTTGGTAATTTATCTAATGCGGCAGGGCTTGTAAGGAGAGCGATAGGGTTGGATATCTCTCTTTCTGAAAAAGCAATAGAAGTATTAGAAGAGATGAGAGCCGAAAGTAATGCAGAACATGAAACACTGATGACTCTCTACCGGCTATACAGGGAGGCAGGTAATATTGATAAAGCAGTAATTTGTTTGGAAGAAACTCTTTCAATAAAACCAAAAATGATAGATGTTATGTTAGATGAATGTAAAAAGCTCGCTGATCTTGCTCCAATTAGTGCCGCGCTTAGAATTTTTTACGGTAGAGTAAAACTGCTGAAAGGTGATCTATCAGGTATTGACGAAATAGAAAAAGGGATACGCTTTGATCCTAAACTTAAAAGTGCAGCAGTAGAAGCCTTGCAAAAATTCGAAGACCCGGATGTTGAAAAAAGTATAGTGTTTTTGAGAGCAGAAATACAGAAAGATTTGGGCAATGTAGAGCAAGCGATGAAATACTTTATTGAAACTTACTGGGCAAATGAGGAGAAAAAGGATATAGCTCTTAAGGAAATCGGGGTAGCGCTACCTAAAGTAGAGCTTACACAAGAATTGGTCGGAGATTTATTGAAAATTTATGCAAGAGAAGAACGCAATGCTCCGTTAGTTAGTATAACAGAAGATTTTTTCGATGGAACAAAGGAAAAAGGAAAGTATTTATTAACTGAAATCGAAGGATTATTTAAAGAAAACATTCCTTTGCCTATTAGAATTATTCTTGCTAAAATCCGCTATAAAGTGGGAGAAAAGACGCAGAGCAGAGACGAAATGGAAAAAATACTAAATGATTTTCCGGAAGTTGCAGATAAGCTGAAGGAGTTTGTCGCGCCTGATGATGAAGAAATGATTTCTTTGCTTGCTAGAATTAGTATAGGGCTTTCTGATTGGGATGCAGCTATTGGATATATTAAAAAATTGAAAATAAAGGAACAGGTACCTTTTTATAAGCAGTTACTTGATAAATATACAGATAATGAAGAAATACTTAAGGAAGCAGCGTATCTTTATTTTGTTGCCGGTGATATAGAGAATGTGGATTTGTATTTGAAGAAGGTTAAAAACCCAGGGGATAGAGAAAAAGTTCTTTCATGGTTTCTTGGCAAGAATGTTAAAGTTAGTGTTAAAGAAATCCAGGAGGTGAGGAAACAAGTACTGATTGATAAACTTAAAATGACTGATTCTCCTGAGGAAAAAGTTAGTTTGTTTATAAAGTTAAATGATATCGAGAAAGCTTTTGAAGAAATTGAAAGGGTAAAGGAAGAAGAGAGAGATGTTCTTTTAAGTAGCATTGAGGCTGAACTTGGAGATTTTTGGGGTGCTTATAGGCGTCTTTCCCACCTAAAAAACAAAGAGGCTTTTCTGGAAAAGAGAGCACTTTTTGCTTTTTACGGCGGGAATGCGGAACTTGCATTGTGTCTCCTTTCAAAAGCAGACATGGACCCGGTAAAGAAAAAAGCCTATTGTTCTTTGATGTTAAAGGAAGCAACGGATTCATATAAAAAGATAAGGCCTCTTATAAGGAGGTGAATGTTTTATGAAAGAAGATAAAAAACGTGGTACAGACAGAAAGGAAAACAAAAAAGCAGACGGGAAGAAATCAGACTATATGAAAAAAATTTTACATGGAGGCAAGAAAAAGGAAATACCGCCGGCTGCAAAAGCTAAGCCCAAAAGCGAAACAATCGATATTCTAAGAACGATTAACAAAACACAACATAATGATAGCTATGAACTGAGATCTTTATTAGAAACTAAGTTAGAACATATTTCTACGATTCTTGAAAATTTTTCAAAGGATTTGGATAATAAAATTGAAGAGGAAATTGTTTCTTTAAGGAAATCTCTTCAGTCCGGAATAGAGAATATTTCGGATAATGTGAAGAGTAGTCCGGACAGAACGATTGAAAAGATAGATGAACTTCAGAAACAATTGGGTGAAAGAATAGATAGTTCAGCAGATGTCATGAGCAATGGACTGGCACATGTCGCAGAAGTTTTTGAAAGGCTTGAAGGCTCTTTTAAAGAAGAAATAAATGCGCTCAGAGAAACCCTACAGAAAGTTTTTGAAGAGATGTATACTCAATTTAAGGAATCTTCGAAAGGGTTGAAGGAATTATCTACATTGATAGAGAAATATGTAGGCGAATTCAAAGAGGAAAGAGAAAAATTTGATCTTAGGTTGAGAAAACAGGAAGCCCGGAGATTAAACGATATTGCTGTTAGAAATTTTTATGGGGGAAAACTAGATGTTTCCATCCGGCAATTAAAGGAAGCTGTTCTTCTTGATGATTCATCTGCAGAAATACTCACAAATTTAGGAATGGCTCTCTCAAGTAAAGGCATACACAAGGATGCGCGAAAGATTTTTGATAGAGTTTTAAAGTCAAGACCTGATATGCTTGAAGCCGAAGTTGGTTTAGGTCTTATTTTGTTCGAAAGAGGTAATGTGGAAGAAGCAATAGAAATTTTCAAAGAAGCCAGTAAAAAGGGAGAAACAGAGGCTTTTACTTATGCTAATTTGGGATACGCCTACGAACAGAAAGAAATGATAGATAAAGCTGTTTCAAGTTGGGAAAAAGCTTTTGAACTTGATCCTACATTAAAAGATGTAGGAGAGAAGCTAAAATTATATAAGAATAAGGAGGCTTAATGGAGCAAAATAAATCTCCTTTTGAGGAAATTTTTAAAAGAGAAGAAGGCAGGAAGAAAAAAGAAGAAAAGGAAGAGGGTATACTTGCTGCGCTTGATCAAGAAGAAAAAAGCCTTTTTGAGGAATCTTCTGATAGCAAACCTATTTCCTTGGAGGGCGAGGAAGGAAAGGATAGTAGTGGTGGTTCCAAAGAGGATCGTTGTAGGAAACTTTTAAACAGTCTTGTTGAGAAGAGATTTTTTGAAGAGGCTATGGTTCTTCTTGGCGAGATGAAAGAGGAATTCGGGAAATAGTACCTTTTTCAAAAAAGCTTAAAATTAAACGTAAATAGCATGAAGACCCGTTTAACTAAAATTAGGTTTTTTGATGCTCCAAATATCAGATAAAAGAACAATATTTGTAATATCGGATACTCATTTTCAGGATTGGTCCGAGAGAGAAGAGATTGACTCTTTTCTCTCCTTTCTTAAGATGGTTAGAAAAAAAGGGGATGAATTATTCTTACTCGGAGACATTTTTGATTTTTATTTTGAATATAAATCTTTTATACCAAAGAGTTTTTTTTATATTTTCTCTGCTTTACAGAAAACTATTGAAAGAGAAATTAAAGTTCATTATTGGATTGGGAATCATGATTTTTGGATAGGAGATTTTTTTGAGAGACTCGGCGTTGTTAAACATTTTGGACCTGAAATAATTAAAATTGGAAAGAAAAAATTTCTGGTACAGCATGGGGATGAAATGGATACGAATTTTATGGTAAAAACATTTTTGACTAATAGAATTTCAAAAACCCTTTTTTCTTTAATTCATCCCGAATTGGGGCTACAGATTGCCAAATCAGTTTCCAGGTTTTCTTCATCTAATTCCCGGGAATTGAAATTGACGGACAAACAATTTAAAGATTTTGCAAAAAAAGAGTTCTCTAAAGGGATAGATGCGATTGTTATGGGTCATTTTCACAAACCCTACTTATACAAGAACGGGAATAAAATTTTATCTATTTTTGGAGATTGGAAAAACTGCAGGTCCTATGGTTTAATAGAAAATGGTAATATATCTGTTATGCGTTTTACCCAGTCTCCCAAGTGATAAACGCTATATTTAAAAACAAGATTTAAAATTTCTTTTTTCTCTTTTTTTTCTAATTCTACCCATACATTTAATCTTCCTTTTTGTAAAGATTTGAGGGCTTTTTCTAAAGGAGCGAACAAAAGAAATTCTTTCTTTAAACAGTTTTTGCATTTTGTCCCACCGTCTTTGATATCAAAATACTCTATTGTTTTTGATCCGCAGCTTATGCATTTGTTTATTTCAGGAAAGATTCCTTGTAGCTTAAAGAGAGAGAGAAAGAAATAGACGAAAACTTCCTCTTTAAAGCCTCTGTCTAGAAAACTTAAAGCTCTTTTTTCCAGACCGAAAAGCCCACTCATTGGAGAAGGGATTTTTCTTCCTGTCCAGACCAGGCTCCATCCTATATTCAGTCGATACAAATCTTTCTTTAAGTGTTGGTGAGTTTCCTTTATAGTTGCTTCCTTCAAGGTTCCCAGGCTTTTACCTGGTTTTATGTAGTAAACGAGATCGGCTAAATTTAAGGTTTCTATATTACCTGCGAATTGTGATTTTGTTCGCCTTGCCCCCTTTGCGATTAAAGAAATTCTCTGGGAATCCGAAGAAAGAACATGAATAATTTTACTTGTATTTTTAAAGTCGTAGCTTTTCAGAATTATGGCTTCTTGATTTTTTAACATTTATTTCTTAGCAAATACGTGGTAATTGTTCTCCTATGAGTCTATCGACGATTCTTTTTCCTCCGATAAAAGTTTCCAGTACTACGTGTCCTATGTTTTCTTTAACTATTTCACCTATTATTGAAGCTTTTTTGCCTAAGGGATGTTTTTTCATTTTTGAAAGAATCTTGTTAGCTTTTTCTTTTGCGACTATAGCTATAACCTTGCCTTCGTTTGCGATATAAAGAGGATCAAGCCCCAGTATTTCTGAGAAAGATGACACATTATCATGAATAGGAAGAGATTGTTCTTTAATCTCGACCCCAAAATGTGAGTCTTCTGCGATTTCGCACAATACAGAGGCGACCCCACCTCTTGTCGGGTCTCGCATAAATTTTACTCCGCCTACGGATAACATACTTTCTATTAAATTCCAAAGGGGAGCGCAGTCGCTTTTAATATTTGTTTTAAAATCTTCTCTTTTGCTCATTACGGCCAGTCCGTGCGTACCGATTTCTCCGTTTATGAGTATTCTGTCTCCTGTCTTTATATTGTTTTTAGAAAGGATGATATTTTTATGCAGAATACCTACTCCTGAAGTATTTATAAATATTTTATCAACATTTCCTTTCTCGACAACTTTTGTGTCTCCGGTAACGATTTCTACTTTTGCTTTTTTGCTTGCTTTTGCCATAGACGTTGCGATTCTCTCAAGAGTATCAAGAGAGAACCCTTCTTCTATTATAAAAGAACAGGATACGTAAAGAGGTTTTGCTCCCATTACAGCAAGGTCATTGATAGTTCCGTTTATAGCTAGAGTACCTATATCCCCTCCCGGGAAAAAAAGAGGATTTACAACATAAGAATCGGTGGTAAAACATAGTTGTTCTTTACCAAAGTTGGGTAACACGGCAGAGTCGGTGAGTTTTTTAAGAATCGGATTATTAAATTTCTCCAGCATTAAATTTTTTATAAGGGAACTCATCGCAACACCGCCGCTTCCGTGCGAAAGCAATATCTTTTTACTTTTTAAATTTTTCTTTTTCATGGGTTTTTGAATTTATAGTATGCGGCGCAGGTTCCTTCCGATGAAACCATGCAGGGACCAATAGGGTTTTCCGGAGTACAGGTTTTTGCATATAATTTACACTGGTAAGGCTTTTTTTTACCGCAGAGAACCTTACCGCAAATACATCCTGCGTGGTTTATTGTCTTTTCTATTTTTACTTCAATATTTTTCTTCGCGTCAAAATCCGAATAAGTATCTTTTATGTGTAATCCGGATTTTGGTATAGTGCCGAGCCCTCTCCAGGGGGAATCCTTTGCATCAAAAACCTTATTCATTATAGTTAGTGCTTTTTCGTTTCCTTCTTTACGTACTACTCTTTCATATTGATTTTCTACACAAGAAGGCTTATTATCCGTGATTTGCTCTACTAACATTTTCATTCCTTCCAGAATATCGAAGGGTTCAAATCCGGTGATAACACAGGGAATACCGAATTTTTTTGCTATTGGATAGTAGGGCTTTTCTCCAATTATTGCGCTTACATGTCCGGGACAAATAAATCCGTCTATTTTTATTTCTCTACTTGTAAGAAGTGCCGTCATCGCGGGAGGAATTATTTTATGCCCGGAAAGAACAAAAAAGTTCTTTATTTGTTCTTGCGCGGCCACGAGGATTGTCGATGCGACCAATGGAGCTGTGGTTTCAAATCCGACGCCTAGAAAGACGACTCTTTTATGCGGATTTTTTTTTGCTATTTCTAAACTTTCGAGAGGAGAATAAATTATTTTTATATTGCCCCTTAGGGCTTTTTCCTTTTCTAAAGAAGAGGACGAACCCGGAACCTTAATCATATCTCCGAAGGTGGTTATTATTATATCGGAGAGTTTGCTATAAGCTATCGCAGTATCTATATATTTATTAGGCGTAACGCATACCGGACATCCTGGTCCCGAGAGATGTTCGATTTTTTCTGAAAGAAGGCTCATAATACCGCTTCGGAAAATCGAATGAGTGTGTGTTCCGCAAACTTCCATTAAGGAAATCTTTCTTTTATATCCTTTTAGACAGCTATTTATGCTATTTACAATTTTATTTGCTAGAGATTTATTTCTAAATTCTGTTATATATTTCATTGTTTTTGAAGATTATCTATTTCTTCCCAGATTGCGAGAGTTTTCCTGGCTTCTTTTTCATCAAGTTTTTCTATGGCAAAGCCTGCATGTATGATAAGGTAATCACCGAGATTTACTTCCTTAAGAAGATTTAAACTTACTTCTTTTTTTACTCCAGATAGTTCAACGACACCCTTATTTCCTTCTATCTTTACGAGTTTCATGGGTACTGCGAGACACATTTTTACTCCTTTTGTCCTTAAGTTAACTTTAATTATTTGAAAATCAACCCACATTAAAAATTTTGCCACAGAGACTCAGAGTACACAGAGAAAAAAGAAAAAATTTTTTTATTGTTTAAAACTCTTCCCCCAATCCCAAAATTTATTCTCACACAAAGACACTAAGACACAAAGAATTTATTTTTGATTTTAAACTCATCCCAGCAACCCCAAATTAATATCACACAGAGACACGGAGAACACAGAGAAAAAATTTTTAACCATAACCAAACACACTAAGTAAACTAAATTATTATTGTTTTTTAATATCATAGATTCAAAAAAGAAGGCCTGAGCTTTTATATTTAAAATGCTAATGATTTTCTTCCTTGTTGACCTATAACAACCATCGCCCGTAAACAAAAAAATTAGGATCTATAACACTTATTTCTTTTTTCTTCGGTTGCATTGCAAGCAACCCCTTGGTGCGTCGGTTTCTTTCTAGTGTTTCAATGAATTCACAAATAGATTCATATGCGACCTTATCTAACCCAATATCAGAAAAAGAAAAAGACATGCGAGAATCCTCTTTTTTAAATTCATCGAATAATAATTCCACAAAAGAACTAGGTAGCCCTGCTGTTACAGCGGTTTCATCAATAATACTTTTGCAATCTTCGTAAGGCTTTAGAGTCTTTGCAACCCATTTTTCAATACCTTGCCTTAATTCAATATCAGATATATTAACCCTTGCATCTAAGCTATCATCACAGAAACCTACAATTTTTGAAGCTAAGCAAGCTAATAGACAGAATTGCTGCATAAGAAGAGGTGATCCACAAGCTTCTTTGGAAAGGAGGTCTAATGATCTATGTGTGAAGCTTACATTTAATACTTTTCCTCCGGCTAGTGCGATATTTTTCAAATCTTTGGTATCCCACCACTTTACATTTAAATACTCTACACGTCCTGAAAGCTCTTTATTATAATCAAACAATTCAGAGGGATCTTCTGGAATACCAACGAGAAACACAGATACTCCTTGATCCGAGAATTCCCGAAGATCAAGAGCAAGTCGCTCCAACAACCCCGAATCAAGACGATGATAATTTTCAAATACTAGACACCTCTTATTCTTAGAGAAAAGTTCCGCCACAGCCATTGCATTATTCGGTTGAGATTGATATGCAAATTTTCGTTCCTCTTCTACTGATTCGTCATCAGTAGAACTGCGAGAAAATCCTAGCGCAACAGATTCTTCGATACCTAAATTAGCGGATACCTCAGTCTTTTTCCCCTTCTTAGTGCTTTCTGTAATTTTTTCTTCCGTCAAATGAGGTTTCTTCAGTCTGTATATTGCATGTGAATAAAGATGTTCAATGTCATTTATACCCACACAAGGTACAGGAACGGCATCCCGCCCCAAAACGGCTTTCCAGAGTTGTGTTTTCCCAACTTTGCTAGGACCATAGATTACATAGTGCCTTCCAGGATCAGCCAATGCCATGCCAAGAGTAGCCTCATAAGTTTTACCCTCTTCAGCATTCCTTTGTACATAAGTGCCGAGAGTGGCATGTGTTGTGGAAAAAACATCACGCACATTAAGCCCTGTATTTCTATGGCAATTCGTCCTGGCTTATCTGAAGAAGGATCACGTAATATCCTATAGTAATAACCGTCCTTCTCGATATCTTCAAAGAATGAAGACTCTTCCGGATAAAAAAAATAGACTCCTCTCCTCCGCTCATTTTCTTTCTTATCAAGAAAATCGTAAATATAATTACCTAAAGATTCTTCTATGAAATCCGCTTCATATCCCATACCTCAACTCCTTTGAATATAAATCTTTCCTTCCTAATTTTATCTCTCCAATTCCCATTTGATTAATTGGACTTTACCGGGAACAAAACTGATTTTCCAATCTTTTTCTATTATCTCTCCTGTTGCATATAAATAATAAATATCTCCCTTTTCCGAAATCTTTGGGTCTATACCTGAAACACCACCTAAGGGAAGATCAACTGTTGCTAACTTCCTTCCCTCATTTGAAAATTTATAAACCTGTACAAAATTCCTGGGACTTGGAGAACCCAAGGGATTACTTGACCAGACTATAATATATATGTTTTCATCCTTATCTTCTGCCAATTTCTCTGCATTATAAATACTCCCACCTTTGGCGTTGGAAATAATGAATTTCTGTCTTCTAACATATAAATACCCCTTTTTTTTATCTTTCTTTTTGAACTCCCCAAAGTCCTTAGAGCTGATTTCTGGGGTTTTTAGAAACATATACCCTTGCTCGTAATTGACTTCAAGCTTATATCTTTTTTCTCTTCCTCTTGTAAGTACAATTCTCTCGTTATTTTTTTCGACATTTAATATTGGGTAAGACTCCCAAAAACATACCTCCGCTATTCCTATTTTTTCACCAGTCTCCGTATTAATTATCGCTATTTCTTCAATTCCTTCAGAAACCGGAAACACAACTCCATATAAAGTGTCATCTTTCACAGTAAAATTTATAATTTCTTTCTTTTCTGCATTTCCCTCATCATCATCTATCTTTGACTGCAAAACTCTTTGAAGAATTCCGATTGAATCATATTTATAAACTCTGTTATTAGCATAATCATAGATGTATAAATTATCATTGTCTATCACTAAATTTCCAGGTCCACTCGGAGGACTGTTATAAATATTCATACCAAATTCCCCAGGTTTATCACCCCATTTTGTATCAATTAAAACCTTTTTTGTGTACTTATGAATTTCTTCACTCTGGATATTTTCTACCTCCTTGGACGGGGAAGATCCAGCTAAAAAACAAAAGGACAAAACAATTAAAAACAAATTTTTATTCATTGTATAAAGGTTAAGATGATTATTATAATAGTCAAGCCCCGCTGGTTTAATGTTCTTTTTAGTAGTGGTGGGATAGGTTATTAGTAACACAATTAAAAGGGGTTGTGTGTGGGGCTTTGTGCTCTTTGTGGCTTTGTGTGAGATTGACTTGGGTGGTGGGGGTGGAATCCTTGACAAACAAAATAGAAGGAATATATTCAGGGAGAAAAAAGGTTAACTTTAAGGAGATGAAAAATGTCTGATAAATTAAGAGATTGGTTTAAAGAGAAAGAAGAATTTCAGTTTAAAAGAAAAAACATTTCAGAAGAAGTAGTATCAAAGTTAGAAGAAACAGCAAGATTGTGCAGAGGAGATATTGTTAAGATGACAACAGTTGCCGGATCGGGGCATCCGGGCGGCTCTATGTCCTCGATAGACATCTATACAACAGTGTATAGTCTTGCCGATCCTACGAGTGATGAAATAGTCGTAAGCCACGGACATACTTCACCGGGCGTATATTCAATTCTCGGCAGGCTTGGGATACTAGATACAGAAGAAATTATAGCTTTCTTCAGACATATTTCAGGCCCCTATGAGGGACACGTGGAATCTCATCTTCCCGGAATAGTATGGTCTACGGGAAATCTGGGACAGGGTCTTTCCGCTGCCTGCGGTTTTGCGATGGCAAAAAGACTTAAAAACGATACTTCGAGAGTGTTTGCTCTTATGAGCGACGCGGAGCAGGCAAAAGGTCAGGTTGCAGAAGGAAGAAGATTTGCTGCAAAGTTTAAATTAAACAATATAACAGTAGTTATCGACGATAATAACAGACAGATATCCGGAAAAGTCGAAGACATAATGCCCATAAACATTAAAGAGGACTATCTGGCTGACGGATGGAAAGTGCTCGAAGTCTGCGGACATGACTTTAAAGAATTATACGAAGCAATACGCACAGCAATTGATGACACTTCTGCTCCTTATGCAATACTCGGAGATACTGTTATGTGTAAAGGAGTTTCTTTTATAGAAGGGGATGAAAGCTATCATGGTAAAGCACTTTCAATCGAAGAGGTTGACAGGGCTCTTAAAGAATTAGGAATTGAAAACGATATAGACAAATATATCCAGAAAAGAGCTTCTTCAAAGGCAAAACCGATAAAAAAGAACGAGAACGTCTATCCCCTGCCTAAGCTTAATTTAGGAAATCCGATTGAGTTTAAAGCCGGAGAGAAAGCGGCGAATAGAGACGTTTATGGTACGGCTCTTGCCGACATGGCAAAGATTAACGAGCCGGGAACCATTGTTGTAACCGATTGTGACCTTGCAAGTTCGGTTAGAACCCACAAGTTTGCAAAAGAACGCCCCGAGTATTTTATCCAGAACGGCGTAAGCGAACATAACACAGCTACAATTTCCGGAGTTCTTTCAATCCGAGGATTTCAGACGTTTTTCTCCGATTTCGGAGTTTTTTCTTTCGATGAAACTTATAACCAGCACCGTTTAAATGCAATAAACAACGCGAGGCTTCGAGTTGTTTCCACTCATAATGGCCTTAATGTCGGTGAAGACGGAAAAACTCACCAGTGTGTTGACTTTATCGGTTTAATTAAGAACATTCCCGGTTTTGAAATCATAATTCCGGCGGATCCAAATCAGACTGATAGGGTTATTCGCTATATAACTACTATGGATAGCAATGTTGCCGTTGTCGTGGGAAGAGCCAAGAGTCCGGTAGTCGGGGATGAAAACGGAAATGCTTTTTACGGCGGAGATTATAAATTCGAATACGGTAAAATCGATAAAGTAAGAGAGGGCAAGGACGGAGTACTCCTTTCCTATGGATATCCTTTTGCCTTTGCTCTTGCCGCAAGAGACATTCTTAAAGACAAGGGAATCGAGCTTGCCGTTATGAATGTTTCCTGTCCTCTTGCCATTAGTGAGAAAGATGTAGAAGCTATCGCGGAATACAAAAATGTCTTTACATACGAGGAACATTTACTCTTCAGCGGGCTTGGCTGTATTTTAGGGAGTCTTCTGGCACGAAGCGGAAAAGCTGTGAATTTACACAGTTATGGAGTAGAGGGATTTTCTCCTTCGGGCGCAAGCGGTGATCTGTTTAAGGCGCTTGGATTGGATGCGGAGTCGATAGCAGATAAGATTCAAAAAGCAATAAAGTAATATTGTTTAAGAATTTTTATAAAAAAAGGCAGGGTATACCCTGCCTTTTTTTATTCTTTCTTAAAATCCAGAGCTTTTGAATTTATACAGAATCTTTTGCCAGTTGGGGCAGGTCCGTCGTCAAAAACATGGCCCAAATGTCCTCCGCATCTACCACATAGAACTTCAGTTCTAACCATTCCACCTGTCGAGTCCGCTTTAGTTTCTATTCTACCTTCTTCGATTGCCTCGTAAAAACTTGGCCAGCCAGTTCCCGATTCGAATTTCGAATCCGAGCTAAAAAGCTCATTTCCGCAGGCTGCACATACGTAAATTCCTTTTTCTTTATGATTATAATATTTCCCGGTAAAAGGTCTTTCCGTGCCTTTTTCTCTCATAATAAAACATACATCGGCAGGAAGCTCTTTTTTCCATTCTTCTTCCGTCTTCACAATTTTACCTGTTTTTTCCATATTTACCTCTTTTTCACTACTCGTATTAATTTCTTTTTCTTTGTTCGTATCTAATACCTTTTCTGCCTTTGAGCAGGATACAATAAAAACTAATGTTAATATTATTAAAAACCATCTTTTAATCATTTACACCTCCGGAGGGTTTGTAGCTCTCTAAAATAAAGACGTATCATTAGTGAAATAGTTTCGGTCCAGCCTTACCAAAAATAAGTTTTACCACAGATAACGCTTAAAAAAAACAAAAGAGTAATAGCCACGGATGAACACGGAAACACACGGATAAAAGAAAGATTTTGTTGTTTTAATAAAAAAAAGATTTGGGGGCGGAAGTGTATCAGTATCAGTCTGTGGCTCAACTAAGCTCTTTGCCGTTCGCTTTTGGATATTAGTTAAAAAAAACAAAAAAACTTTGAGCTCTTTGTGTCTTTGTGTGAGAATAACTTTTTAGGTTTGGGGGTTGGGTTTTAAACAAATAAAAATTTTTCTTTGTGTCCTCTGTGGCTCTGCGTGATGATTTGTTTTTTATGGTTAATATTTCCCCGGGAAATGGCACTTGACAAATACGCCCTTTTCTTTTTCTTCGAAGAGGGGATCTTCTTTCTTGCATATGTCTTTTGCAATAGGGCAGCGGGGATGAAAGCAGCACCCGCTGGGCTTATTTAGAGAGGAAGGCACTTCTCCTTTAAGGGAGGGTCTTTTTGTTTTCTTTCTTGGGTTTGCTTCAGGCACGGCGGATAAAAGAACTTTTGTGTAAGGATTTTGAGGATTTTTATAAATTTGTTCCGCCGGTCCCATCTCCATAATAAAACCAAGATACATTACGGCAATTCTATGAGCTATATGTTTTACTACCGAGAGGTCGTGGGAGACAAAAATATACGTTACTTTAAATTCATCCTGTAGGTCCTGCATTAAATTTATTACTTGAGCCTGGACAGAAACATCGAGAGCGGAAACGGGTTCGTCGGCGATTATAAGTTCTGGGTTAGTAGATAAAGCGCGGGCAATACCTATACGCTGGCGCTGTCCTCCCGAGAATTCATGAGGGTATCTGTAGATATGTTCTTCGCTCATGCCGACTTTTTCTAAAAGGTCTTTTACTATATCTTTGTTTTCTTTTTTTCTTCCTCTCTGGATGGTTAAGGGCTCTTCTACTATATCTCCTACGGTAAACCTGGGGTTTAGTGAAGAATAAGGGTCCTGAAATATCATTTGAATTTGGAAGCGGTAGGGACGAAGCTCCTTTCTGTTCAACTTTGAAAGGTCGACTCTCACTCGCAGTGCAGAGGCGTTTTTTAACTCAGCATCATCATAATAGAATATGCTTCCGGAGGTAGGATTTAGAATTCTCACCAGGGTTTTCCCTATTGTAGATTTTCCGCATCCCGTTTCTCCTACAAGACCGAAAACTTCTCCTTTATTTACTGAAAAGCTTACACCGTCTACTGCTTTAACGTACCCTACAACCTTTCTAAGAACACCTCCTAAGACGGGAAAATATGTTTTTAAATTTTCAACTTCGAGAAGATTCCCTTTTGCTTTACCGTTTACACGCATGAGTTTCCCTCTTTCTTCCAGTGAGTTTAATCTGTGTTTCTTGAATTCTGTCATTGGCTCGAACCTTTAGCTCTATAAAGATGACATCGTACAAGGTGTCCTTTTTCAACTTCCAGCAATTCCGGAACCTCTTTTTCACAGACGGGCATTTTGTGCTTACAGCGCGGATGAAATGGACATCCAGAAGGAAAATGTAGAATTCCGGGAACATTACCCGGAATCGCATTTAATCTTTTTTTCTTCTTTGATAAAGAGGGGATTGAGCCCATTAAGCCTTTTGTGTATGGATGAAGAGGTTTTTCGAACAAATCTATGGTGCTTGCGACCTCCTGTATTTTACCGCAGTACATAACCATTACCCTATCACAGGTTTCCGATATAACAGCTAAATCATGCGTGATTAGAATAATCGCCGATTCTTCTCTTTTGTTTTTTATTTCATTCATAAGCTCAAGTATTTGAGCCTGTACGGTCACGTCGAGAGCTGTTGTAGGTTCGTCAGCTATTAAAAGACTCGGATTGCAGGAAAGCGCGATTGCTATCATTGCTCTCTGTCTCATGCCCCCTGAAAATTGATGAGGGTAGTCATTTACTCTCCGTTCGGGAGAAGGTATACCTACTTTTTTAAGCATTTTTACCGCAGTTTCTTTTGCTTCTTTCTTATTCATTCCTCTATGTATCATTAGAGGCTCCATTATTTGAAATCCTACGGTAAAAACAGGATTTAATGATGTCATCGGTTCCTGAAAAATCATGGAAATTTCATTGCCTCGAATTTTTCTCATTTTCTCCCAGGGTAACCTGAGTAGGTTTTTATCTTTAAATAAGACTTTTCCGTGTGAAATTTTCCCCGGTGGATCCGGGATAAGCCGCAGGATTGATAAAGCCGTAACTGATTTTCCGGAGCCTGATTCTCCCACTATACCGAAAAATTCTCCTTCCTGGACGTTAAAATCAAGGCCATCTACTGCCTTTGCCTCCCCGCCCTCGATCATAAAATGGGTTTTCAGATTTTCGACTTTGAGTAATTCTTTTTGCTTTTTTCCCATATTATCTCATCCTCGAGTAAACTTTCGGGTCGAGAGCCTCTCTGACTGCTTCCCCTATAAATGCGATTAATATGAGAGTAAAAAACATAGCTGCCATAGGAGATAAGGTAAGCCACCATGAACTCAAGTTGGAGATTCCCTGGGATAAGAGTTGGCCCCAGCTTGGGGTTGGTTCAGGAAGCCCGAAACCCAAAAAGTCAAGCGATGCGAGAACAGCTATTCCGGAAATAATAGTAAATGGCAGGAATGAAATTACCGGTGTCAGGGAATTCGGCAGAATGTGGGATAGAATTATTTTTCTGTCGCTTACGCCTACAGCCAACGCAGCCTGTACGTAGTCGTTTGATTTTTCTCGCAGGAATTCAGCTCGGATATATCTCGCCATGGATATCCAGTAAAACAGCGAAAGAATTATAATCAAAATCGTAAAATTGGGAATCATTATTGAGGAGATAACCATTACGGTAAAAAGAAAAGGAATCGAAGCCCATATCTCTATAAACCGAAGTCCCAGAAAATCTACTTTTCCGCCGTAATACCCGAGAATAGCACCGAAAAATATTCCTATTATATAACTTGTTAGAGTCAAGAGAAGCGCGAAAGTCATATATATACGAAATCCATATACGAGGCGCGCAAGGACATCTCTTCCTCTGTCGTCTGTTCCGAGGAAATGCTGTCCGTCAGGTGCCGTCGGAGGATTTCTATCTCCGAGCTCGTCGAGCAAATTCTCATTTGGCCCGTATGGGTAAGGGGTAAGTAGCACCCAATCTCCCCGTTTTTGCCCCTTGAAAATATTTTTTAATTCACGATGATTATCAAAGTCTTTTTTTATTCTGTCATATAATTCGTATTTTGTTTTTAGCCATACAAGTCTTTCATTTTTGCCCTCGAGCGTATCAACGCCTAGGTAAGATTTATATTCCAGATAATCTTCCTTTGCTTTGATTGCTTTAGCAAAAATGTCTTTTTTTAAAGAAACATCACTGTAAAGAGTTATAAATTTCTTCCCGTCAAATTCGACAAGAAGAGCCTTTCCGTTTATGATAAACTCTGCAAAAAATGACAGCAAATATGTAATACCGATAATTAAAAGAGAATAATATCCTCTTTTAAAACTCCTGAACTTTTTTATTCTTTTAATAAGTAACGGAGAGAGAAAAGATTTTAGGGCTCTATTCATCGTGCCTTTAGTCCAATCTGATTCGCGGGTCGATTACGCAGTACAGAAAATCCGAGAATATATTTCCGAGCATATAGAGAATGGAAGAAAAAACAAGAATTCCCAGCATAACTGGATAATCCCTGTCTAAAATTGAGTTATAGCCGAGAAGCCCGAAACCGTGAATGTTAAAAACTTTCTCGATTAACAAAGCGCCGGCGATGACAATGGAAAAAACACTTCCAAGGCCTGTGGCTATGGGAATCAGAGAATTACGAAGTGTGTGTTTAAAAATTACCGTTTTTTCCGACAGGCCTTTTGCAAAAGCCGTTCTGACGTAGTCTTTCCCCAGATTTTCGATTAGTGAGTTTTTCATCAAAATAGTAAGAGAAGCAAAGGAGCCGAGAGTGTAACAGAAAACGGGTAAAATCATATGATAAATATTATCCCATAATTTACCCAATAAAGAGAGGGATTCATAGTCCATTGAATGAATTCCTCCCAGAGGAAAAATGTCCAAAAATGAGCCACCTCCCAAAAGAACGAGGAGAACGATCCCCGCGACCCATCCCGGAATAGCATAACCTATAAAAACCAGGGCGGAACTAGTGAAGTCGAAAGCCGAACCGTGCTTAATTGCTTTCAGGACTCCGAGAGGTATACAAACAAGATATGCCAGCAGGAAACCTGCTACTCCGAATCGCAGGGAAATAGGAAAGCGACTTTTTATTACCTCCCATACCGGTTTTGAATAGGTGTATGAGTCTCCTAAATCAAATTGGATAACATTTCCGAGCCATATCAAATATGATATATAAAAAGGTTTATCGAACCCGTATATTTTTTTCAGCTTCTCTACCATTTCTTCAGATACTGCCGTGCCATGGGTTCCCATTGCGCCACCACCACCTTCCATCTGCATTTGTTTATACCGGAGTATTGCCATTTCTACCGGTCCGCCTGGAGCGAAACGTGTTATTGTAAAAACGATAAAGGTAACTCCCAGAAAAGTTGGGATTATCATTAAAAGACGGCGAATAAAATAGTTAATCATTATTTGTGACTCTCCCTTAATCTTTCCCATACTCTGAGTTCATAAGGTTTTCCCTGTAGCATTGTATTTTTTGCTCTTGCTTCCTCTAGTGCCCTGCTCGCCGCTTCGTCATACCACCAGAATGTACTAATTACTTCTACAAATCTGAAGGTTATTTCTCCCGAGTATGAAACTCCGCTTATGACAAAGTCCGGCGTACCGAACTTGTTCCAGTATAGAATTTTTGTGTCTTTAGAATACCAGTTTAAAGCCATAATATAATTGCTGACAAGAATTGAATCAAGCTCTTGAATAAGCCCTACTCTCTTATCAAAATCAAACTCCAGATTATACATTTCACAAATTTCATCCACTCTTTTGTTTTTAAACCCATAAATATTGTTTGTATTGGGTTTATCTGCGTATTTCGAGTGTACATAGTTTTCAGGATCCGGAAATAATAGTGTCGTGTAATTTATCCATATCATTTTGAATTTTCTTTCATCAATGTCCTTGATATGCTTTGCCCAAGTTACTTTCTTTAAATTAATTTTGATTCCGACTTTCTTTAATTCTTCCTGAAGCAGCGTTTCGATTCGGGTATCGTCACTGCGATAATAATTTAAGTTAAGTTCGAAAGGTTTGCCATCTTTAACTAAATAGCCTTCTTCGTTCAGGTTTTTCTGTGAATACCCTGCTTCTTCGAGGAGCCTGATTGCTTCTTCCGGATTATATCTTATTTTGGGATTGTTTATATTTTCGTAAATAGAGTTCGAGTAATATGAATCCATGTGTTTATACTCATCGTATAAAAGCTTCTTTATTATTTTCTCTCTGTTAAAAAGTAAGCTTACGGCTTTTCTTATTCTGATGTCTTTAAAAGGCTCTTCTCGCATATTGAACGCGAAGCCTCCTTTTCCTGCGGGCTTTCCGCAATGAATTTTTTGTCTTATTATATAATTGTTTTTAACCGCATTTGATTTTTCGGGAGTTAAATCCTCGACCCATTTATTTATAATATGCTCATATATATAGGGAGCTATATCGACATTTCCCTTTTTGAAGTTTTCAAATAAAACAGTTTCGTCCGTATAGAAATTTATTCTAATCGCTTCAAAATTAAATAGATTTTCATTTAGAGGAGTGTTGGCAGCCCACCAGTTGGTATCACGTTTAAGAATTATAACCTGATTCGGAATTGCTTTTTCAAAATAGTAAGGTCCGCTTCCGGGCATTAATTCATTGTTATATTTTCTGAGATATTCTGAGGGTTTGATTTTCGCTATAATATGCTCCGGCAGTATATAAGTGATCGCAATGAAATTGAAAAACAAACTCCACTGCAGCAACTTTGCTTTAACCATAACTATATTCGGAGTTAAAGCCACGGGACGTTCATATTTACTGGCGTAGAAATCATTGTAATAAGGGTCTCTTATTCCTTCGTCTATTAGTAAATCGTATGTGGCTACGACATCGAACGCGGTAACGGGAACGCCATCCTGCCATCTTGCTTTTTCGTTTACATGAAAGAAATAAGTCCTTTTATCTTTAGAAACAGACCATTTATCCGCGAGTCCTGGAATATATTCATAGGTTAAGGGGTCTATTTTTAAAAGAGTCTCATATGTTATTCTTGTGATCATCTGGTTTATTAATTCGTTGGAATTTTCCCCGTAGGTTCTTAAAGTGGGAGGGTAGCTACCATATCCAAAAACAACCGTACCGCCTTTTCTTGCATTTTCGCTACCAAGAATATTAGGATTCTCGTTTGTTTCCCATTTAATCGATTTTATAATACTGTCGACTTGTTCGGCGGTTAGATCTTTTGGCCCATACTTTTCCATTAATTCTGCTTCGGTTAAATGTATTTTGGTCTTTTCTGAAGAAACTTTTTTATTACATGAAGGGATCAAGAAAGAGGAGATAAATAAAAATGAAAATAATGCTGGTTTATAAAAAAATTTTTTTAAATTAGTATCGCCCGGAACTTCCATCTTACACATATCATAATGCGATGTTTTTGTAAGTCAATGGGTTTTTGACACGAAGACAATTAAAAAAAGTCGTGAGTCACGAGTCTACAGGACGTGTTGCCAAAGGTTTTTATTCTCGTAAGTATCGTCATTGCGAGTAGCTTTGCTACGAAGCAATCTCATGTAAGTAAAAACGAAAACCTTAAATGCAAATTATACACAGAGATTGCGTCACAGTGGAAAGGCAAGAAGAAAAGTTAGTAATGCCTTTGTTATCCATAAATTATACTCTATCGGTTTTCGACAACAGCCTCTTTAGTCATGAGTCAAAAAAAGCCCTTTCACAACCCTAATATTTAGACAGTATAAAAACAAGATTAAGGATTTTATTTTTTCTACCGTCCGCCGCCTTCGGTCTTCGGTCGTTCTGGTTCTCTCAACTACGAACCACGAATAAGGAACCAAGAACTATCTATACTTCTCCCAATATCTAATCTCAGCAGGTTTTGATGGAAGCGTAAGATTGTTCTCTATTGCATCTTTTAATTTTTTATCAGCTTCTTCATCGTGCCACCAGTATGTGATTACGGTTGAGTAGTCTGTAGTTACTGAAATATGTCCATTAAAGGGTATTCCTGTTAATACGAATTCGGGTATTCCGAATTTATTCCAGTATAAGATTCTTATATTACCGGAATACCAATTTAAAGCTGTAATGTATTCGTTTGTTAGAATTGAATCGAGTTCTCGAATAAGTTTTACTCTTTTTTGTAAGTCGAATTCAAGGTTGTATTTTTCGCAAATTTCATCGGCTCTCTTATTTTTGAATCCCCATATATTATTAGTGCTCTTTTTATCCGCAAATTTAGAATGAAAGTTTTCATATGGAGGAGGGAAAAGAGTGCTTGTATATCCTATACCAAGAATTTTGAAATTTCTCTCATCTAAGTCCTTAATATGTGTTGCCCAGGTGACTCTTTTTATGTTTAATTTTATCCCCACTGCTTTAAGTTCTTCCTGAAATAAGGTTTCTATTCTTGTATCTCCATCGTAATCATTCAAATTAAGTTCAAAAACCTTACCATCTTTTACTATATATCCTTCTTCATTTAAGTTTTTCTGAGAATAGCCAGCTTCTTCGAGTAATTTAATTGCTTCTTCCGGATTGTATCTTATTCTGGGATTATTTTTATTTTCATAAATAGAATTTGGAAAGAAAGAGTTCATTAATTTATACTCGCCAAAAAAAAGCTTATCCATCATTTTTTCTCTGTTATAAAGAAGGCAAATTGCTTTACGAACTCTTTTATCGTTAAAGGGTTCTTCTCTTAAATTAAAATGAAATCCTACAAGGCCTTCCGGAAGTTTTGTAAAAACTTTTTGTTTTATTACCTGGTTATATTTAATCTCCTTAAACTCATCAGGGATAAACTCCTTTACCCATTTTCTAGCGGTAATAACGAAGAAAACATCTACGTCGCCTTTTTTAAATTTTTCGGCTGCGAGAGTATAATCAGTGTAGAAAATAAATTGTACTATGCCGAAATTATATAATCCCTGGTTTATTTTTAAATCGGAACCCCACCACTTAGGATTTTTCTTTAATATTATATACTCATTTGGACTGGCTTTATCAAAGATATAAGGCCCGGAGCCCATCATCATTTTGTTGTTATAATCTTTCATATATTGAGCAGGAGCAATTCTGCCTATTATTTGCTCAGGCATAACGTAGAATTCTTCCGCGACAAATGCAAGAAATAGTCTCCATTCGGGTTCTTTAGCTTTTACCTTTACGATGTTACTGGAAAGAGCTATAGGTCTTTCGTATTTATTCCACCAATCCCGAGTAAAAGGATCTCTTAAATCTTCATGAATCAGCAGATCCCATGTAGCAACAACGTCGTAGGCTGTAACCGGTGTACCGTCCTGCCATTTAGCGTTTTCATATATATGAAAAAAATATGTTTTTTTATCTTCAGATATTGCCCATTTGTCGGCAAGCCCCGGGATATAACCAAAAGTATAAGGATCTATTCTAAGAAGAGATTCATTTGTTAAGGACGCCAAAATGACATTTAGAGCAGTGTTTGAATTTTCGCCCTCGAACCTCAAGGTAAAAGGATATCCATCCCTTCCTAAAGTTAGAGTGCCACCTTTTTTTGCCTCTTTACTCCCGAGAATATTAAGTTTTTTGTTTGTTTCCCATTTGATCGATTTGATAATAGTATCGACCTGTTCTTCCGTTAAATCTTTTGGGCCATATTTTTCCATTAATTCTTCTTCATTAGGAATTTCTATTTGAGTGACAGGTGCGGATTCTTCTTGCTTGCAACATGAAATGATTAAAAGAAGGGAAAATATAAATAATACTAAAAGAGCTTTTTTCATTTTACCCCCTCCCGTTTCTATTTTGCCCAAAAGTTCACTTCGGCGGGTCTTCCAGGCAGCATTATTTCTTTCCCTTTCGCTTCGTCTAATTTTTGTTCAAGTTTTTCATCTATCCACCAGAAAGCAATAACGGAGGCTGTCTCTCTGGAGGTAATTTCTCCGGTATATGTTATCCCGGTTAAAACAAATTCGGGCATCTCGAATTTATTCCAGTACAGAAGCCTTAGGTTGTCTGAATACCACCAAAAGGCAATCAGATATTCGTTCGTCAATAAAGAATCTAGCTCTCTAACGAGTTTTATCCTTTTCTTTAAATCATATTCGAAATTATACTTTTCACAGATCTCATCTGCCCTTCTGTTCTTAAACCCGTAGATGTTATTTGTATTCTTTACGTCTGCAAATCTGGAATGAAACATGTTCTCAGGATTAGGGAAAAGCAGAGTTGTATAACTGGCTAGAGTAATTTTAAAATTCCTTTCAGACCAATCCTTAGTATGTGTAGCCCATGTGACCTTTTTTAGATTTAATTTTATTCCGACTTTTTTTAATTCTTCTTGAAAGACCGTCTCAATTCTTGTATCAGAAGAAAGTATATTTAAATCCAGCTCAAAAACCTTTCCATCTTTTTCTATATACCCTTCTTCATTTAAGTTCTTCTGCGAATATCCTGCTTCTTCAAGTAATTTGATTGCTTCTTCCGGATTATATCTGATTTTGGGGTTGTTCTTGTTTTCATATATTGAGTTTGCGTAGTATGAATCCATCAGAATGTATTCGTTAAAGAAAAGTTTTTTTATCATTTCTTCTCTATTATTTAACATACAGAATGCTTTTCTAACTCTTATATCATTAAAAGGTTCTTTTCTTATATTAAAAGCATATCCCACTCTACCTTGGGGATTGTTAATGTAAACTCTCTGTCTGATTATATGGTTGTTTTTTATGTCTTCAACTCTTTCAGGAATTAAGTCTTCAAACCATTTCCTAGCTATTCCAACGGTAAATACGTCTATATCTCCTTTCTTTAAAGCTTCATCCAATATAGTTCTGTCTGTATAGAAAACGAATTTAATCCTGTCAAAATTGTATAGACCGCTGTTCAAAGGCAAGTTTCTCGCCCACCAATTCATATTACGTTTGATAATAACAGTTTCATTAATACTCGCCTTTTCGAAAATATAAGGTCCGGATCCTACCATCATCTTATCGTTGTAATTTTTCATGTATTCGGAAACTGAAATTTTACCGAGAATATGTTCTGGCATTATAAAAAATTCGCTAAAATATAAGAAAAGACTCCACTGAAGAGTCTTTGGTTTTACCATCAAAATGTTTTTTGAAAGAGCTATAGGACGTTCGTACCTTATCCAAATGTCTTGTTGAAAAGGGTCTTTAAGATCGTCATCAACCAGTAAATCCCAGGTAGCTACTACATCAAAAGCAGTTATAGGATAACTATCTT
The DNA here is from genome assembly GCA_964525555.1 of uncultured bacterium. Classification (GTDB taxonomy): domain Bacteria; phylum Hydrothermota; class UBA3072; order UBA3072; family UBA3072; genus JAFGHJ01. Next base: position 26,861 of record CAZGHN010000002.1, on the reverse strand, counting down.
GCCAATGAGCACTCGGATTAATATGGTAGAAAAAGGTTTTTTTATCGTCAGAGATACTCCATTTGTCAGCAATGCCCGGAAGGAATTCTAATGTTATCGGATCTATTTTTAGAAGGGATTCATAAATTATACTTCCAAGAACACTTTGTGTAAAATAATCATTGGAATTTTCTCCATATATTCTCAGAGATGGAGGATACCCTGTTTCGCCAAGCACTAACATTCCTCCCTTCTTCGCATGTTTGCTTCCAAGTATAGAAGGGTTTTTATTTGTTTCCCATTTAATAGATTTTATAATACTGTCGACCTGCGTTTGGGTTAAATCTTTTGGGCCATATTTTTCCATTAATTCTTCTTCATTAGGAATTTCTATTTGAGTGACAGGTGCAGATTCTTCGGGTTTACAACAGGAAATGATTGAGATAAGCGAAATTAAAAGCAACCATGAAAGAACTTTTTTCATTTAAACCTCCTTGTGTTTAATCGCAGAGAAGAGAAGAAGATTGGCTGATGGCTCTCCGCTTTTGGCTTACCGCTAAGCTAAAAAAAAGGTTATACAAAGATAAAGAGTTTATTTCTTTCTCTGTGTTCTCTGTGTCTTTGTGTGATAAATTACAGTTTTTCAATCGTAAACGAAAGTCAGCCAGTTATGACGGTCTTCTTTTTCGCCTTTTATGATGCCGAAAAATTCATCCTGGAGCTTCTTTGTGATAGGACCTCTTTTTCCGTCGGCTATTTCTATGTTATCGACTTTTGTAACGGGCGTTATCTCTGCTGCCGTACCGGAGAAGAATATCTCATCCGCTATATATAATGCTTCACGAGGGATGAGATGTTTTTCTATCCGTAGCCCCAGGTCTCTTGCAAGAATGAAAACGCTGTGGCGTGTTATACCCGGTAGTATAGCTGTGCTCGACGGCGGCGTATATATAACGTTATTTCTTATAACGAAAATGTTTTCGCCCGAACCTTCGGAAACATATCCGTATGAATCCAGAGCGATACCTTCATCGAACCCGTTCATCAAAGATTCCATTTTTATTAATTGGGAATTGAGATAATTTCCTCCGGCTTTAGCAAGAAAAGGCATGGTGTTCGGAGCAAATCTATTCCACGAGGAAACCTGAACTGATATTCCATTCTCAAGAACACCTTCTCCGAGGTATGGTCCCCATTCCCAGACTGCGATCACACAATGAATCGGGTTTTTTAGAGGGTTGACACCCATTGCACCGTAACCTCTGAAAGCAAAAGGTCTTATGTAACATTCTTTTTGTTCGTTTATTCTAACGGTTTCGATAATGGCAGCCCCGAATTCCTCTTTCGTGTAAGGAAGATCCATTCGATACACTTTTGCGGAATCATAGAACCTTTTAAGGTGCTCATTGTGACGGAAAATGGCAGGTCCTTTCTTTGTATTGTAACATCGGGTTCCCTCGAAGATACTCGAACCGTAATGGATTACGTGAGAGAGAACGTGAATTTTCGCGTCATTCCAATCAATGAATTTGCCATCGAACCATATTTTACCTTCACCGAAACTCATAAGACCCTCCTTGGACCTACAGTTTTATTTATCCGTGTAATTCTAATAAAAAAAAGCTAAAAATCAACCCACGAGGATACTTTAACCACAGAGGACACAGAGGAAAAACAAACTCACAGAGCACACAGAGATTTTTTATTGTTTAAAACCCAATCCCCACCACCCAGATTAGTCTCACACAAAGCCACAGAGAACACAAAGTCTTTTTTCTTTTTTTTACTTGAACCCTTGAGTCCTTGATCCCTCGAGTCCTGAGCCGTAGGTAAAAGATTAGAGGGGCCATACTCGTTGACAATTTTCATCCAATACTTATTTTTAAAGTATGCAAGATTTTTTTAAAAAAGTTTTTGAAGGCATAGGAGAAAAAGAGGTAAAGGAACTCGAAAAAATTTTTAAAGAAGTTACTTTTCAAAAAGAACAAACCATAGTTAAAGAAGACGAATACGGAGAAGAACTATATATTTTAAAGAAAGGACATACACTTGTTACAAAAAAAGGAAAAGTCTTGGCTGAACTTAAAGAAGGTGATATTATAGGAGAAATGTCTCTTGAAGGAGATGTCCGAAGTGCTACTGTTACCCCGGTAGAAGAAACCATACTTGTTAAAAGTAATTGTAAAGATTTTTATAATCTGCTTTCCGAGAAACCGAAAATTGCTATTTGTCTTTTTAGAAAAGTTTCAAGCAGGCTTCGCAGGATCGACGATAAAGTTGTAGAAAAGGCTCTTCAGGAAGAACGTCTCGCAATTTTGGGAAGGCTCGGTTCTACAATAATTCATGATTTAAAATCTCCTCTTTCCGCTATTAAAGGATACGCAAATATCCTTGAGGGAATAGAGGGAGATGAGAAAGTCAAGAAATACGCAAAATCTATCAGCAAATCGGTAGATTTTACGTTTGGAATGATAGAAGATATTCTCGAGTTTGGCAGGGACAAGACTACACTTGATTTACGCATGGTGAGTCTAAAGCAATTTTTTACAGAGACACTTGAGTTGTTTGGCGAAGGAACTGATGGCAAGGAAATAAAAGTGAAACTCTTGCTAGATGAAGATATATATTTTGAACTCGATCCCTTTAAAATGAAAAGAGTTCTTTTGAATCTTTTGAAAAATGCAAGAGAAGCGATAAAAGAAGAAGGGAAAATTGAAATCGGTGCAGAGAAGACCAGGAGTGGAGTAAAGATATTTGTTCGTGATAATGGTATTGGTATGCCTCCCGAGATCGCAAGCCGGATTTTCGAGCCGTTTTTTACACATGGAAAAAAAGGTACAGGTTTGGGAATGACTGTTGTCCGGAAGGTTATAAATGATCATAACGGAGAAATAAAAGTAGAGAGCAAGAAAGGCAAAGGTACAACTTTTAAGATTTTATTAAAAAAGTAAACCGGGTTTTCAAAGATTGAGGAGGTAAGTTTGATAAAAGGTTTAATAAAAAAGAACAGAAGCTACCGTCGTTTTAAGAAAGGTTTTGAAATAAGCAAGGATACTTTGATAGAATTAATTGAACATGCTAGATTGTCCGCTTCGGCCGCGAATCTCCAGCCTTTAAAATATATTCTCTCCTATGATGAGGAGAAAAACAACAAAATATTTCCATGTACAAAATGGGCAGGATATCTTACCGAGTGGGATGGGCCAAATGAAAGCGAGAGGCCTACGGCTTATGTAATTATTCTCGGTGATACGGAGATTTCAAAATCGTTTGGATGCGACCATGGAATTGCCGCTCAGAATATACTTCTCGGTGCAGTAGAAAAGGGTTTGGGAGGATGTATTCTGGGAGCCTTAAGAAGAAAAGCCCTTCACGACAGTCTTAATATTCCTTCCCGGTACGAAATTCTTCTTGTTGTTGCTCTGGGTAAACCGGCTGAAGATGTAATAATTGAAAATGCGTGCGATGGGGATATTAAATACTGGCGGGATGATAAAGGAGTGCACCACGTTCCAAAACGCCCTCTTGAAGAATTGATACTAGAGATCTGATTAATAGGACGCAGATTTTGAGTCGTTAGGACGTTAGATGGTTAGGTCGTTAGGTAGTTTAAAAAACCGAATCAACGAACCCACGACCTAACAAACCAACTGAAAGAAGTTGAACCACAAGGTTTTTCTTTTTACTTTTACTAATTCACCAATTAACTAATTAACCAATCAACCGATCCGAAGGATCTCATTCGCTATAACCAATAATTGCAACGGAGTAAGTGAGGTTGTGCAGGACGTAAATATATTCTCCGTTGGGTGAAGCGTCGATATACGTGGGTCCATTAAATACATCTATATTTTTTATAATTTTGTTTGTTGGCGTATATATTACCGAAACATTATCACCGGTATTATTTGCGACATATAAAAGTTGGCCTGAAGGGTGAACGCACAAACCCACAGCGTCGCCAAGTATGCTAATAGTATCGATAAAAGTGTTGTTTGAAGCTTGAACAACATAAACACTGCTTCCAAGATCCGAACTCCAGTATAAGTATTCCCCGTTAGAGGAAGGAGCTATGTCTGAAAAGCCAGAGGAGATAGTATCTATAATTGTATTGTCGGATGTTCTTATTACGTAAGTGTTAGACGGAGAGGTTGCAACGTATACGTTTTCCCCATTAGGAAGAGAAATAATTTTTCTTGGGGTACCACCCACATCTACGCTATCAACTAAAGAGTTGTCAGAAGTCCTTATAATATAAACATTACCTGTTGTAAAGGACGTAACATACACGTATTCTCCGGAGGAAAGAGCAGTCGCATACAGAGGAGCTGGTACAGGTATTGTATCTGGCGTTCCTCCTGATGTAGGAAGAGCAAGAACAAAACCTTCACCGTTTACCATAATATATACGTATTGACTGTTGGGTAGAGCCGTTACTCCGGTTGGTTCAGTCCCCACCAAAATATCACCCATTGGCGAATTGTTTGTCCCGTCAATAACGCGAACGACGTCATCACTATAGGAAGTAACGTATATTCGTTGACCGTTAGGAAGTACTTCTATATCGAAAGGATCTATGCCGGTCCCGAAATTATCTACTAATTCATCGGGGAATCCTATCAGGAAATAGAGAGGATCCGACCATTCGCTTGTCTCTTCTGTTTCGTCCTGCGCGCGGACTCTCACCGGGAATGTGCCTTTTCCCCAGTAGACACGGTTCATAGAAACCGTATCTCCCGAAGGGATAAAATCACTCCAGAGAGAAGCAGTTCCGTCACCCCAGTCGAACTGGTAGGAAATGTCATCGCCGTCCGGGTCGGTTGTGGAAGCACGGAAAGCATGCGCAAAGTTAGTTATACCTATTATAGGACCCAGAGGAACATTAGGCGTTAGAGGAGCAGAGGGGCCCTTTGAGCAATTGGTTATTAAAAGTATAGATAAGACAATTAATACTGCGAAATTAATACATTTCATTTTTACCTCCTTTAAAAGTTTAAAAAAAGTTACAGCTAAATATTTTTTTCTAACCCTGGTTCTGATATTATATGAATTTTTTTATATAATGTCAAGAATGCTTTATTAGTCCAAAGTCCTAAGTCCAAGGTCCAAAGTCAAGACTGGCACCCGGTACCGGCAATGAATGCTCCGCATCATTTAATAGTTTTGATTTATGAATTCTGAATGTTGAATTGGAAAAAACAGAGAGACGGGAGTAGAGAGTAGTTAGTAGTTTAGAAACAAAAATAAAAACTTTGTGTTCTCTGTGGCTCTGTGTGAGAATAATTTTTTTGTTGAGCTTTAGGTTTTTTACTAATATACTAATCCTAACGCAGAGACATTTTATATATACTAACAGAATACTTTTTAATTGGCAGATTGTTTAGATCTATGTTGAGATTTTCTTCTGTTATATCCACCTCAGGTTCTTTCCCGGGTTCATTATATGCCGCTGGATTAGGATGTTGTATTTCCCACTTCATTGTTTCCGCTTTATTTCCTAGCTCAGGAAGAGTTATCTTTAATTTTTGATCGCTTAACGTAGGATTAACAATCGAAACGGTTATTGAATCCTTGTTCTCTGTTAAAGCCGCAAAGACATCCAAATTTCCCATATCACCCGATATTTCGACGGGGATAGATCCAAAGTTATTTCGGTATAATTTCAAAACCATACCGGTTGCAGCAAAAGTTGAAGTAGTGTCGTTTGTTTTTATGGCACCTATAACATTCACGGTTTGAGCATAATTAGCCATAAATATGATATCGCTGTTTCTATAGTACTCATGGAAAGCTCTGGCTATACCTATAGCATCTCTCATATGGTAGCGAACTCCCAATTCACCGTAAATATAATCATCGTACCAGTAATTCCATTCATCCATTGCGATATCTATGTCTTTCCGAGCCAAGCCTTTTATTTCTTTTCTGTATTTCCTGTGCGCATCTACCTTTCCTTTGATGGAGTTTGCCAGCTGCGCGGTATGTTCGGTTACATCTTTCAATTCTTTCACATAAATATGTTCACTGATAAGGCTCATATAGTCGGAACTGTTTTCCATCATTTTCCGGCTCCATTCTCCTACCTCACCCACAGCGATAGGTTCGATATTGGCGTCCGCTTTCCTCATAGCCTTTACTGCCTCATTATGTTTTTTTGTATATTCATCGATAGGCATATGGCCCAACTGCCAGTTCCCGTACATCTCGTTCCCAATCGCCCACCATCTAACATTATATGGTTCAGGATGACCGTTTTTTGCCCTCATTTTTCCGAGGGATGTATTTTTTGAACCATTGCAATACTCGACTTCTTCCGCAACTTCTTCTACTGTTCCTAAGCCTGTGTTTACGGCGATGAATGGTTCTGCGTCTATCATTTCCATTAGTTCCATATATTCATGTATTCCCACATCATTGGATTCAACTCCTTGCCAGGCGGGATTTTTTCGAGGCGGACGTTTATCGCGCGGATTTCCTATGCCGTCTTTCCAATTATATCCACTGACAAAATTTCCTCCCGGCCAGCGATAAACAGGCGCGTTCAGTTCTTTTAACAGGCCAACTACATCTTCTCTCCACCCCTTGATATTATCAGCAGGCATCAGTGAGACAGTTCCGATTTTAAAGTTGCCTTCATTTTTGGTGAATATTTCTAACTCGACATTCCCGTAATCCCCGCACGATTTAGGAGCAATAAATTCCAGAGGATATTCTTTATATTCCGAAGTTATATTTTTAATCTTCTTGGATAAAGTTTTACCGTTTTTAAGGACAAGTTGCACTGTTATAGGTGAGGCTTTTTTCTCTCCGGCAAGGATTATTCTGCCTGTGTATTTTTGACCTTTCTTCAAAGTAAGCCAAGATTGTTTAATCCCGGTTTTTGATTTGTTTTTTGTTCCATGGATGACGGGAGAATGTTTTCCCGTATATGGATTAGCAGAATCCATTGTTACAGTCCCTTCTGGCCCCACTACCTGCCAGGGCGAAGCGTTTAAATATCTATAATAGTCTGTATCCCAGTAAGGTTCGTTCCTGTAAGCCCAGGGATCGAATTTGTCTTTAATTTCATAATAAAATTTACGGTCCAAAAGTTTTTCAGCCCACAATCCGCCGTATATACACTTTCCCAGATGCTCGATGAACTGACCATAGATGTATTTTGAGATTGGCTTTCCTTCCTTTTCTGTATTTATTTTAATGGAAGCTTCAGCAGACAAAACTGATGGCAGCAAGAAGATTATTAGAACACAAATGAGTAAAAAGGATTTCTTATTCATATTTCCCTCCCCAGTTTTTGTTTTCTTATCAGCAGAGTAAGAAAATCGAATTGTTTGTCAAGGATTTTTTTAGCCACAAAGGCACAAGGCCTGAGAAACAAGCCAAATGGTCAAATTGTTAAATGGTCGAATCGTCCTCCACTCTTCTGTTTTTTCCTATTTAACTATTTTTTAATTTAACTAACTCACTGATGCAAAGCATCCCACCCCCTTGACTTTTTCTGAAAAACTGCTATAATAATTGTATATAAGAATATAATAAATTACTTATAAAGTAAGAAAGGTATTTAAAAATGAAGGATGAAGTAAAAAGAATGGCAAAAGTTTTTAAAGCTTTGGGGGAACCGACGAGGTTGCGAATAATAAAAATTCTGGCGTCGGAAGGCGGATATTTTTGCGTTGGAGCTCTCGCAAAAAAACTCGGCATTTCTCAGCCTGCGGTATCCCAGCATTTAAAGGTTTTAAAAGAAGCGGAAATACTTGATTCGAAGAGAATGGGCTATCACGTTCATTACTATGTAGATGCCGAGACCCTTAAAAGCTATAAAAAACAGATAGGCGAGCTTCTTGAAAACGCATTTGAAAAATGCGAATGCCCGGATAAGGGCAGTTGCCTGTCTGTCGAAGAAAAGTAAAACGAAAAAAATTTTTAATAAATATATAAGTTATTAAGCATATACTAAAAAAGGAGGAATAATATGAAAAGTTCAAGAAAACTCTCAGTGCCTGGAATTTACATTAAGGCAGTTGTTGCTTTAATGTTTATTCAGCTGGTGCATAAAGTTGTTCGGGAAATGCCTCATGGGTTGCAGTCGCCCTTATTGTTCCCTAAAGTGATGTTATTCTTTTTTTTCGGCTTGCTTATAGCTGGAATAATTGGCTTGTTTTGCAGGTTTAGATGGGGTCTTATTTTTGGGATGATTGTAGGCGCCTGGATGATTTTTCAGCCTTTCTTGCCTTTTTTCGTTCTCGGAAAGATGAGTGTATCACATTTTGATGGAATCTGGTGGTATCCGATATTTCCTATTACCCAGGGTATTTTGATTGTTTATTTTTCGCTACTCACGTGGCAGAAGGATAAAGAACGTGTAACTCTAACTTAAAAAGGAGGCGTTTTATGTGTTTGAGTTTTAATCATTGTTGCGGAAGAGGCAAATTCACCAAGAACTTCAAACGCGAGATTGAGAAGACCAGTGATGGGCTAATCATCAAAATCAAAGCAAAAACTCCTGAAAAGGCTGAAGCTTTGAAGAAGATGTATGAAGCTCATAGGGAACTTTGCGGCGAAGAATGTGACTGAGTTGCATCTTGCCAAAACGGAAGGGTTGAAACCCTTCCGTTTTGGCTTTTAAACAGAGTTTAGAGTTTTAAGGTTTTTGTTTTTGCTAAATCCTATATCCTAAATCCAAAATCCTAATATTTACTCAAGACTCGGCGTCTCTATGCTATGGATAGATTGCTATGTTATGTGGTTCAGACCATTCGCTTAATAAGCCTGTTATGTCCTTCGCTCGAACTTTTATTTTAAAATACCCTTCTTTCTTGTAGGAATGGAATTCAGTAATTCTTCGACCGGAGGGGATAAAATCACTCCACTCGGACATACTGCCATCTCCCCAGTCAAATTGATACGAAATATCATCACCATCCGGATCAAAGGTAAAAGCTGTAAATTTTAATTCAAATGGTAACCTAAGAGGTCCCGTAGCTACATCGTCTGGCTCTATTGGAGTTTGAGGAGGTTTACTTGTTGAATCCGGAGTTTGAAGAGGTCTATTTGTCGAAACTGGAGTTTGAGTAGGTTTATTTGTCGAGCGGGGAAGGAACAGGAATAAACATAATAGCAATAATAAAACCAGTGTAATGAAAACTAATATCTTTATATTTTTCATCTTTTTCTTTCTGCCTCCTTAACATAATTAATTTTAATGGGTAATTTATTGAGTAATCACCTTCTGTCAATGTAGAAAAATTTTGTTTTGACTTATGCCTTGCAGTTTTTTTCCTAAAACCTAATACCTCTTATCCTTATTCTCTCTGCCGTCATTGGTTGTTAGGTAATGTCTATGTAAAATATTTCCTGTTAGCCCACAAGCCTCCAATTCCTAAAAGAGAAGGTATTGCCCAGAGGATAAGAATGAACAGCACAATTGCCGCTCCCGTTCCTCTGCGGAAAGTATATATAAGCGGAAAATACACACAAATCGCAAATTCCATCATTCCGGCAACGAATCCGATGAATTTTTTCTTCAATATTCCAATAAAAGCTACTATCCAAATAGGTAAAGCCCACAAAATATCGGCAGTCGCCACCCCTCTCTCCATATTCGCTATTGCCCTTTCAACTGCATCACCTGTAAAACTTTCAGTCTGAAACCCCATCTTTACAGCACCTTCCCAGTTTATTACGGAATAAGCTTGCATAATCCAGGCTAAAAGGATGAGTACTAATGCTCCCAGTCCAAACCAAACTCCCAAAGGAAAACGACCTAATTTTTTGTCTAAAACTTTCATTTATATGCCCTCCTTCTTTTACAATATACTAAAAAATGGGGTGGGATGTCAAGGGGTCGTTACTAATTCATAATTCTCAATTCTTATCGTTTTTCAATTCAAAATTCAACACTCCAAATTCAAGATTACTACCTCTCTTGACTTATTCTACAATAAACTTAATTTTTACATACGAATTTTAACAGAAAAAGGAGGGGAGAAGTGAAAAAATTATTTTCAATATTAATGTTAATCTCATTATTGTCTATTATCCCTGTTTCCGGGCAGGAGATACAAGAGACGTCGGAGGCAGAAGAGATTCAGGAAACACCGCAAACAGAAGAAGAGCAGAAAGTAAAAGATGTACAGGAACCTCAGGGATATACAGGAGAAATCGAAATTAATAAGGGGTTTTTTACAACTTTTAAATTTAATGATGGAGAAACAATCCGAAAGTTAAATTCGGGAGAGTTAGAAAAGATTATTGTTTCTATAGAAGATGAAGAAGCAACAAGGTATTTTATGAAATCTAAAACCTTAGAAAATGAAAGTTTGGGGTTTGGAATAGTGGGAGGGTTTTTAATAGGGTGGTCTATAGGAGAATTAATATCTGGCAAAGGTTTTGATATGCGTATTTTTGGAGCTGGTTGCGGTTTTACATCTGTTGGGCTGGTAATAGACCTTTTTTCGCAAAAAGAAAGAGTCAAATCTGTTGAACGTTATAATAAAGTTGTAAAGGAAGAGTGGGGCATTGATTTTCAATACCTGCCAGAAGACAAACAATTAGGTTTTAATCTAAAGTATTCTTTTTAAATCAATAGAAAAAACAAATCACATGAATAGATTCCAGTTTTTTGACACAAGACTCGTAACTTTTGGTGTTTGTTTACTATTTCTCCATTTTTCAATTTTCCCATTTCTCTAATACCTGGTACCTGGTAAAAAGACTTGACTTCTTTGTATACCCCTTTTAGTTTATACATACACTCAATATGAGAAAATTAAAAACGAAAAATCTTCTTAAATTATCTGATGGAAGGCAAATTTGTTATGCGGAATATGGGAATCCAGGCGGGGTGCCGATATTTCTATTCCATGGCAATCCGGGTTCGCGACTATGCTGGGGATTGATGCCCGGGGCTCCTTTTTTACCAAAAATACATATAATTGCTCCTGACCGACCGGGTTACGGTTTCACTGAGTTTCATAGAAGAGCAATATTAAATTGGCCAAACGATATTGTAGAGTTAGCAGACCATTTGAATATCGATAAATTCGCGGTATTTGCGCCTTCCGGCGGAGGTCCTTTTGCTCTTGCATGTGCATGGAAAATTCCGGATAAGTTAACTTCCATAGGGATTTTTGGTAGTGTCGGGCCAAATCTACCGGAAGCGACTGAAGGAGTTATAAAATCCTTGCGTTTGCTATGGAAAATTTCCAATCCTTTGTTTGGGGTAATAAAATTACAGATGAAGTTGGCAGCATACATGGCAAAAAAAGATCCGGAGAAGTTAGCTGTAAGAATGAGAGATTTAGAACTGTCAGAATGGGATAAGAAGATTTTTGATCGTCCCGAGATAAAAAATATTTTCATAAAAGATTTTCCCGAAGCTTATCGTCAAAACGGAATCGGGTCTGCTTATGATACAACAATCCCCGCAAAATGGCCTATTCCCCTAACTCAAATAAAAAAGAAAATTTTTGTATGGCATTCCGAACCCGATGTACTTGTCGGAAACATGTCGAGATATATTGCTAAGAAATTACCAAATTCTTATTTAAAGTGCGTCCCTAATACAGGACATCTCTGGATTTTAGATAATATGAAAGAAGTATTAGAAACACTGATATTTAAAGCCTGATTCTCACACAAAGTCACTAAGGAAATCAGCTGTCAGCTTACCGCTAGTCCCAAAAACTACTTAACTATTTCCCGATTTTTCTCATTTATCTAATCCGTTAGAATGAATTTCGTTAGTCTCCTCTGCTATCCTTTATAATCTCTCCATTATGAATAACCATTTCAACATTCGAAAGAGATTCCAGGCTATCAAGAGGATTGCCGTTTACAACAATTATATCGGCAATTTTATCGGGTTCAATAGTCCCGAGTTCGTTTTCCATGTCGCAAACATACGCGGCATTTATGGTTCCAGCAATGATAATTTGCATAGGTGTCATTCCTGCTTCCTGCATTAATTGGATTTCAAGCATAGGCATGCCGAGTTCGAATGAAGCGCTAAATCCATCATAATCCGTGCCTAAAGCGACCTTACCTCCGGCTTGGACGAAACGCCTGAGATTATTGATTGCTACAATATTCCAATTTAAACTATATGCTTGGCTTACGAGTGTCCAGAGTTCAAGCGTTGGAACCCAGTAAATATCTTTTTCAATTATGAGAGCAATAAGCGAATCTGGTAAATTATCAACTATCATATGGGCAATATCATCAACTCCCCCAGTTACAGCCATATTGAGGTGCCTTGACCGACTTACATGAGCAGACACTTTTTTGTTTCTGTTATGCGCTGTTTGTACAATTCTTGAGATTTCTTCCATAGATAGCATTGGCCATATCTGTCCTTGTAAGTCATCTTCTATTGCAATCTTGATAAAGTCAGCCCCTAAATCTATAAGCTCATTGATTTTTTCTTCCGCGTCGTCAGGTGAAGACACCGGATAACTTCCATATCCGCCTACGGTTGTTACCATCGGACCCGCAGCTATCAAGCGTGCATTTGCATTACTATTCAAAAGTGTGTTTCTTAAATCAAAAGCTTGTGCTGGTGAATCTCTATAGTTATTTAAATCACGTACAGTAGTAATTCCGGATTGAGCCCATTCTCTTAGATTTTCGGCATTATATCCATTATGTACATGAGCGTTTATTAATCCAGGTAAAATATATAAACCCTGAAGATCGATAATTTCTGTTCCTTTGGGTATATTTAAATTTGAAATGGTTCCTACAGATTGGATGTATTCGTTCTCAATGATAATTACCGCGTTTTGGATTACTTCTGAACCGGTCCCATCTACTAAATTACAATTAATTAGTGCAATAGTAACATTAGGGTTGCCGCATTTGATAAAAAACAACATATTAAATGATATTATAGTAAGAATTATAATTCGTTTCATGGTTTTTTAAAATTTAATACAAAATTCTTAGGAGTCAAGTTATTTTCAATAGTTAGATTTTGGATTTAGTCGATTGAGTCGCAATGTTCCGCACTATGGGGCTTGACTCCATCATGTTTCTTTTCCGGTCGTCTGTCTACTGTCCTCGGTCGGTTAAGATGATTGGGGCTTGACTATTATAATAATCATCTTAACCTTTACACTATGATTATAATTAATAAAAGGTCCAGATGCGAAAAAGTTTTTATATTCCCGGAGAGTAATTATAGTAGGAGGTTTAAAAATGTCTGATTTAAGTCGCAAAACAACTTTTGAAGAAATTTTTGAAAACGCAATCGAGATAGAGAAAACAGCCGGACAGATGTATGAAAAATTTGCTGAACTGTTTTCTGATTTTCCAAAAGCCGTCTATTTCTGGAAGGGAATGAAAAAGGATGAATCAGATCATGCTAAATGGTTGATAGAAATAAAAGAATCTCTTTCCGATAAAAAGCTTTCTTCTTCCCCGGATTACGATATGATTTTAAAAATTCATCAAATTAATAGCTTACTAGACAAGTATTCGTCAAAGAAGGTAGAAAATCTTGACGAAGCATACGAGCTTTCGCACGAGATCGAATCTTCTGAAGTAAATAATCTTTTTATGCTGCTTGCGAATAAATTTATTTCTTCCGAGGATAGAAAAAAACTCCTTCTTTCGGAAATAAATGATCATCAACAGAAAATAGTGGATTTCCCGAAGATTTTCGGAGATAAAATAATCAGGAAAGAAATAAAAGCCAAAGAGAACGAAAGTGAATAGTCGTAGATAAAAAGGCTATCCGCTTCCCGCTAAGCCAAAAGAACATTTAACCATTTTTCCAATTCAAAATTCAACACTCAAAATTCAAAATTACTACCGCCCTTGACTTCCTTGTATTTTTCCGGTCGTCCGTCTACCGTCCTTGGTCAATTTAAGATACTCAAGAACTTGACTAATATAATAATTATCTTAAATTTTAAACACTATGATTATAAGTTCCTGTTTAACTATTCGACGATTTGACTATGTATGGAGAAGGTGTGTTGGAATTTGAGAAAATGAAGCTTAAATCCTTATAATATTAAGGGTATACTTTTTGAAAATGAATTATTCAAGCGACATTTTCGACATAGATGAGAACGAAAAAATAAAAAATGACCTAACTGAACTTATTCTATCGGGCGAAGCAGTTTTATTTGTAGGCGCAGGTATTAGTAAACGCTTAGGGTTCCCGGATTGGAAGGACCTAATAATTGAATTGCAAAATTTCGCTAAAAAACATGATTCAAGCTTTAAAATTAGATTGGAAAAGCAACAGGAAAAAATCCTGGAATATGTAGACGATATTAAAGCTTGTATATGTAATAATACTTGTAAAGAAAGATATTATAAACTAATCCAAGATTTGTTTAAACCTAAAGATCCTCCCTATAATGAATTCCATAAAACGTTAGTTCGCTTACCGGCTAAATGTATATTGACTACCAATTATGACAAAGTGTTAGAATCTGCGTTGCTCGATGTATGCCCCGAAAGGGACACTCAATCAGTTGTACTTAGTGAAGACAACAAATTTAAATTAAAAAATTTCGTCGTATCTTTGAATAAAAAGCAAGGCAACAAAAATCTCATTCTACATTTACATGGCGATTACGAATCCCCTGAAAGCATGATCTTAAGCGCAAAAGATTATAAAAAAATATATGATACCGAAGATATAGAAAATAAAATAAAAAAGTCTAAGAATTCTTTTTTTGTAAATCTTTTAAAAAAGATTAATCCTTCAGCACAAAAACTGTCGAACAACCATGATAAAAATTCTCACAATGCTGATAAAAAGAAAAGCTCTATCCGAAAAACGCATAGTAAATTACTCTGGTCCTTTTTTGCTACAAGACGAGTTGTCTTTCTTGGTTGTAGTATAGATGATCCTTATTTAAAATATATTTTAGGAATTGCTTGCTCTGATTTGTGGAATTGGGGAGATTGCTTTCATTATGCAATAATTGGAATCCCTCGAAATGATGAACAGGAAGCAAGCAGATTGAAAAATTATGCCGATACGATTAAGGAAAAATATGGCATTTGTGTTTATTTTTATTATTACTCCGGAGAGGATCATACGGATTTGGAAAGATTAATTTCGGGAATCCAAGAAAAAATAGAAAACAAGAGCAAAAATATGAACAAACAGCAAAAAGCACAAACAGTTCCAGCCTCCGCAAATCTTATTTCGAATCCGATAGAGGGTAAAAAGTTTTCACAATGGATCAAAAAAACAAATAAAACAATGAAAGATCCGAGCGTGTTGGATGAAAATTCAAAGAAATAAATTGCTGGAAAGTATATCGGCTTTTGCAAAAAATGGTAACGGTGTTATTGTAGGAAGTCCAGGTATTGGAAAAAGTTACATTTTGTCCTTACTTAGTTCAAAACTAGAAAAAGAAGAAACCCCCTGTCTTTTTTTATCAATAGATCAGCTTGGAGAAGGAAAAGAAAAAGATTTACGCAATACTCTAAAATACGAAGGCGATTTTACCTGTTGGTTAGCCGAAGGCATCAGAAGTCTAGGTGGGGAAATAGGTATTCTTATATTCGATGGATTCGATGCTGTTCGAAACGACGAAGCAAGACTGAGGTTTTTGAAAATCATTAAGAATTCTATCTCTGATTTGAACGGGTTATGGAACACAATTGTTTCGGTAAGAACCTACGACGCAAAGAAATCACAAGAACTGCTAAGATTGTTTGATGTTCCTTTAAAAGGAGACCCAAAAAAATATACAGATAAAGATATTAATTGTAGACATTTCGTTATTCCAAAGCTGAAAGATTCGGAGATCAGACAAGTTACTAAAATAAAGCCGATTTTCGATTCGAGTTCAGAAAGTCTAAAAAAACTCCTTAGAATACCCTTTAATTTATGGTTAATAGAAAGAATTCTAGAAAACCCACACAAATCTCTAAATTTTAACGAAATATATTCGGAATCGCAAATTTTGGATGTTTTTTGGAATTACAGAGTAAGTGGAATTAAAAGCAAAATTGCTAGAGAGATTTTTCTCTCAAAAATCACTAGAGATATGGTTGAAAACAGAGTGCTTTCAGTAAGAAAAGAACATATTGAAGGACAAGAAGCTGAAAAACTATTAGAAGAATTACTTAATGACGAAATACTAGTTGAATTACCCTTATCAAAACAAAAGATAGGTTTTTATCATAACATTCTATTTGATTATGCCGTTAGCATTTTAATATTTGATGATAACCCTGAAAAACTTGTTGATTTAATAAGTAAGGATAAAACATTCCCTATATTTCTACGTCCTAGTTTGAATTACTACTTCACCCGACTGTGGTATAATGATCGAGATTTATTTTGGCAATTTATATTAAGGGATCACGATAGAAAAAAAACCAGTTACAAATTGTTTACTAGAGTTTTACCAACAAGCATCATTGTAAAAGAAGCTAAAAAAACAGAAGATCTTGAACCTCTATTAAGACCAAATCCTAAAATAGACAATTATTCAAAAGAGTTGATTTTTTGGGTTATTCAGACTTTACGTGCATTGGATTTAAAAAATGAATCCTTATGGGCCAAGGCTTTAGAAAGAATTTCTGAAAATATAGACAGAAAATTTGTTTGGGACTTAGCTTCATTAACAACAATTATACTAGATAAAATTAAACACAAAAGAGGAAATAGTAAAATCAAAAAAAGTTGCGGAAGCATTTCAAGAAATATTTTAAAGTGGGCCCTTCAGGAAGGAAAAAAGGGCGATGATTTTTTTGTTAACGAAATAGGAGCAAAAAAAGGGATTCCACTAGTGATAAGAACCTTTAATACCAATAAAAATGACTCCAAACGAATACTAGAGAATGCATTAAGTATTAACAAAGATAAATCTTTTCCTATTCAATTTCTATTCAGATTAAGTGATAGTATTGATAAATTAGTTCTTCTTGCTCCGGATTTAGTCTCGAAGATTTATCTCTCCATACTATTACATCATGAAAGCAGTGATGAACAAACCAGTTTTGGGTCTCCCATTATAACTTTTCTGAGCACTCGTAAACAGGATTTTGAAATGTGTTATTACAATTTAATGAAACATTTTCCCAAATTCCTAAAAGAATGCCCCTTGTTGGCTGCCGAGACTGTAATTAATAGTTTAAACCAATATATCATTGATAAAAATATCGTACCTTATTTAAAAGAAGGATACACAGAAAAAGATATAGAAATGTTTCCGTTTATGTTTAGAGATGTAAAAGCAAATATTATAAATGATATGAGCTATATATGGAATCAAAGTAGTATTAGAGAAGATCCGATAAAAATGGCTGATGAACTCTTTAGTTTTATTGACGATGTGGCGGAGAAAGGGGATTTTGGTCTACTAGATAAAATTATCAATTTGCTCCGAGATAAAGCATTAGTAGCTTTTTTCTGGAAGGAGCTTTTGATAATAGGTGCTAAAAAGCCCGAAATTTTTGCTGACCGATTGTATGAATTATGTTTGGCAAAACCTCTTCTAATTAGCTCCAATACTTTAGGGGAAACCGGAGCGTTTTTGGAAGAAGCGTCTACATATCTCTCAGAAGCCCAGATTAAAAACATCGAGGATAGTATATTTGATTTGTCAAAGATTTATAAAGATACATATGGTTCTATAGATCCAAAAGATTTAAAAAATATACAAGAAAAACTAATAGCACGAATCCCCAAGAAAAAGTTGGTAACTAAAGAAGCCAAAAAGATGCGCGCTTCTTTGGAGAAGCAGGGTTTAATTTCTAAAGACGCATCTTTTGAGGACATTAGAATTAGGCGCAAATCACCGGAAAGTTTTGCGTTCTGGGAAAAAGAAGGGTTAGCAAAAAAAGTATTCAAAAACAAAAAACTGAAGGATTTATATTCAAAGATAGAAAGCTTTTCTTCAAAATGGAGAGATATCGTACCCCCAAAAACCGAACTTCATAAGTCTTTGGAAACTTTTGGCGAGATATTTGAAATTCTTACCAAAGAGACTAAAGAAGATGAAAATGTTTTAAAAGATATTTGGATAGAACTTGCATCTTCAGCCAATTTAGTATCTAGAATAAAAAACCTCAAAAGTGAGGAGTATAGGTTTTGTCGCAAAGTTCTCTTAGAGTGCGCTAAACATCCTTTACCTGAAGCAAATCCTAAATACGATGAAAATTATAACTTTCCCGGATGGTCTCCTTATCCGAGAAATGAAGCAGCACAAGCACTGCCCATGTTAGCATCATTAAGGAAAGATAAGAAAATTGTTTCAGCCATAGAAAAGCTTATTAAAGATAAAGTCCCCTCTGTTCGTTATCTAGCTGCAAGATATCTTTTTTTGATGTTCGATAAAAACACTAAAAGTTTTTGGAAGTTAGCAAAATACATTGCTAACAACGAGGAAAACAGAGTGGTTCAAAATGCTCTTTGTTATAGTCTGCTTCACGTAGGAGAGAAAGACAATGGCCAAACAGTGGATGTGTTAAGTTCCCTTGTGAATAGAATTGGATTACCTGACGAAGATAGTAACTTAGTAGACTCTTTAACAGGATTAATTATCTCACTTTGCATCGTTTTCAATGATAGTTGGGCAAAAAAAGAAGTCATGAAAGCTGTCAACGAACCATTGAAAAATTCAATTATCATAAACCGATTAACATTTCATACCATGTCCTACGTAAAAATTGAAACCTTATCTTCTAAGGATGGATTAATTCTTATGGATAAGGCAATTAAATTACTTGACATCATCCTAAAAGGTACGGCTAAAGAGCTCCAAACTCTACAAAAAATCCCCTACAAAGACCTAGGCAAGGAAGTCCAATCTAAATATAAAGATCTGTATATGGTATTCGATGAAACCATCTTCAGAATCTATAATAATATTGGTATTAAAAACAATTCAATCTCATATCCAGAGAAAAATTTACAAGAATTCTATAATAAAGTGAAACCTTTGCTAAAAATAATTGAAGGGGATATAATTATACATGCTAGAACTGCACTTCATTTAATGGAATTTATAAATGTTTTTCTTAAGTTTGATCCAAAATTCATACTTCATTTAGCGACAAATACAGTAAAGGCCAGCAAATCAACTGGTTTCCAAATTGACACATTTGCAATAAGAGAAGTGGTGAAACTGGTAGAAGTTATACTTGCCGATTTCAGAAAAGAAGTCCAAGATTCAGAAGCTCTCGAAGACTTACTTGATCTTCTTGATATCTTTTGCGAAGCTGGATGGCCTGAAGCAATTCGTTTGGTCTGGAGATTAGATGAAATTTTTAGGTAGAGGAATAAGAGGGGTCAAGTCTTGAATCGTGTCTATTCCGAAAGATAAAAAGGAGGTTTTTATGAAAAAAGAAAAAAGTAAGGAAGTAAAAGAATTGGATAAACAAAGCATAAATCTAACCGAATTAAAAATACAAGAAAACATTAGTAAATTAATTGGCTATATTCCTCAAATTCTTAAATTCTTAGAAAAAAAATTATTATTGCATGAAGCACCTATTGCCAAATCCACAATTAGAGGGTTTTTAGCCATAGTATTTATAATTCTAATAGGTTCTTTTGTTCTAGTATTCGCAAATAAGTTAGATAGTTCAAGTCTTACTCTTATTATAGGAACTATTCTAGGATATCTTCTATCTGTAGCTAAGATGTTTATTAGAAGAGAAGAAGATTAAACGAGGAGAAAAGCAAAGATCAAAAATCCTTTTTAACTCTGCGTCCTATTATCTTTGTGCTCTTTGTGCCCTCTGTGGTTCAATTAAAGTTTTTTAATTTCGACTTTGGACGCTGGACTTTGGACAGATAAGTTCATTCCAACTTAATCTCCTTCCCTCATTCCGGGCAGATTATTTTCTTTTTCTTTCCTTTTCTGATTTCTTCCGAAAAACCGGATGCAAGAAAGCCGGAAACATCCCATTTTTTGCCTTTTCTAAAATCTCATAAATACGTTTTTTCAGTCATCCTCCTATATCTTTAGTATACTCAGAATTGAGAGAAACATCAAGGGGATTTCTAACTGAGTCTCGAGTCGCCTGTCATCAGTCTTGAGTCAAAAAAACAAAAACAGAAGACCGATGACGGTTGACGGACTACGGAAAAACGAAAATAGAACTTTGTGGCAAAAGTTTAGATACTTTGTTTTTATCTGTTATAAATTCTTCTCCAATAATCCCATACTCTCACATATGCTTCTTTTGGAGAGCCGTCATTTTTAACCAGTCCGGCATTACATCTCCAACCTGCTTCCCAATCGGTTGGATCGATCTCATCATACGTAATTTCCTGAAAGTGGAACATATTTATACCTACTATCATAGAATCTTCATACGCCAATTTCAAAGTCTGGTATAACTGCTCAGCCTGCCATTCCTCTGTATAACCTTCTTGAGGAGGATAAGCCCAATCCCAGTTATCCTGATAAGCGGAATCCGTACCACCAGGATAAAAAACTTCCCATATAAATATCTTTTTACCTACTGTTTTTAAATCCGATAATGCCTGTCTTAAATTGTCTATACTTCCGTCCTGTAATGTTCCGTAATGATATTCTATCGCTAAACAATCGAAATCAACTCCGTCGGATATTAATTCCTGTGCACCCGCAATCTCGTGAATTGCATTAGAGGGTATAGCTTCATGATAATCTGTCCATGAACCAAATGAGATCGCGATATTGGTTGTAGTATCGAATTCTCTTATCAGTTCGACCTGCCACGTTACCCAATCTTTCTGCTGGTCCCAGGAGAGACCATCTCCCCCCATATTAACTTCTTCTCCAACCCACCACATATCGAGGTCATCTTTATAACGATTTGCAACGGCGCTTAGAAATTCACCATATTCCAATCGGAGAGAAGGATTTGAAAGTCTGTTTTCAAGCCAGGATGGTGTGCCTTCTCCTCCGATACGAAAATCCCCTCCTCCCAGAGCTTCGAAAGGTGGCCCGACCCGTAGTACAATATGTTTATCACTATTATCGCTAATAAAATTGTCCAACTCACTCCAATCAAACTCATCATCGACCGGTTCAAAATCTCCCCAGTGATAACCGACGGCGTCGAAAGTCATGGTTTCATTCAGCAAATCTTTCAGTTCTTGTACGTATTCGGCACCCAGTCTTTCTTTATGTCCCACTTCGTCAACATTAAACATAAAAGAGGGGAGTTCTTTTTCGTGATTGAATAAATTGCATGAGGATACAAAACAAATCAGTATAATTATCAGAATCAAAATATTTATTTTTTTATACATTTATTATAGTATACCCTGAATATAGGTAGGATGTCAAGGGGTTTTTAGGCCTTAGGATTAAGCCCGACCGATGACGGAAGATAGAAGAAAAAAAACAACAATGAAACTTTGTGCTCGCCGTGTGAGATATTTTCTTGACAGAATTGTTTTAACTATCTATATTAGTTTTATAAATTGTTTTTGCATAAACAATCAAACTAAAGGAGAAAAAAATGAAACCAAGAGGACCGTTGATGATCGAACATCGTCTTATTGAAGAAATGATTGAAATAATAAAAAAAGAAGCATCAAAAATCAAAAAAACAAAGAGGGTTGACCCTCTTTTCGTGGATACCGCAGTTGATTTTATAAGGATTTATGCCGATAAGACACATCACGGAAAAGAAGAAGATATATTGTTTCGTGAATGCGCTAAGAAAAAAATGACAGAAGAAGACACAAAAGTTATGAATGAATTAATCAAAGAACATAAATTCGGCAGAAAAACCGTTGGTGAACTCGTGATTGCCAAAGAGAATTATATTGAAGGGAAGGACACCCTAAATCTAATCGTAGAAAAGTTCGATATCCTGGTTGATTTCTACCCCAAACATATAGAAAAAGAGGATAAAAATTTCTTTCTTAATTCGGAAAAATATTTCACGGAAGATGAACTGCAAAATATGCTTAAAGAATTCTGGGATTTCGATAAGAAGATGATTCATGAAAAATATAAAATTGTCGTCGATGAGTTAAGAAAAAAAAGTAAAACGTCCTTTTAATTTACATCTACTTCATAAGTCTTCGATTCGGAGCCGAATTGTTAAAGCGTCAGGGAGTTTGTATTATCTAAACTTTATAATCTTATAAAGATATCCTCTGTTTTTAACTCTTGCTAGACAAAAATATATGCCGTCCGATACTTCAATCCCCTTTTTGTTCTTACCCTTCCAGGAAACAGAATGTATCCCGTTATCTTGAATTCCATTGAAGAGTGTTATAATCGATTGCCCATCGATACTATATATCGATATATTAAGATATGCCTTTGTGTTCAACTCATAGGTAATTTCAGTCCCGTTGGAAAAAAGATTCGGAGAAGTATTCTTAAATTTAAAGACCGACGAATAA
Organism: uncultured bacterium; assembly: GCA_964525555.1. Taxonomy (GTDB): domain Bacteria; phylum Hydrothermota; class UBA3072; order UBA3072; family UBA3072; genus JAFGHJ01. Next base: position 4,546 of record CAZGHN010000002.1, on the reverse strand, counting down.
TCTGTTTCATCGGGATCGATACCTGATTCCAGCACGCTGATTAGACCCGTCATTCCCAAATTGCAGTGCGGAATACAAAAGTAAGGATAATCAGTTGCCGAATCAAATGCAAACGAAAAAGAATTTCCGGGAGAAAGGAAACCTGAATCCCATAGACCGTCAGGAGTACAACTCGTTCCACTTGTTGCGGTATGGGATACTGAGCCGTTGTTAATCCACAAAACCGTATCTCCTCTTTCAATTGAAAGGGTTTCCGGCACAAAAACATTTTCTATCATGCTTACCTCATGAGTTGCGGCATAGGTTATAGAGATTTTTAATAAGAGACATCCCATAATTATTAATGAAGACTTTTTCCGAGAAAACATTCTTACCTCCTTTTTATAGTTCGACGCTTAGTGAAGTCCTCACCTCATGCTGGGTGGAAAAATTATCGGCTCCATCCGGGCCGTGAGCAAGTAAAATTGTATAGGTTGTTCCAATCGCTAAAGGTCGATCACGAGAATCACCGGAAACAAGCGGAATAGTAAAGCTAATAGCAGTGACTCCACTTTCTTCCGTTCCGCTTTTATTGGTAACATTATCCACACCTCCTCCGCTTACATCTGATTGATGGAAGTTTGCGTCACTTCCGTAGTCATCACGTATATAAACGCTATCTCCGCTAACATAACCTATTATGAAATTGGCGTCTTGCATTGCAAAACTGGGGTCTAAACCTAAGGCTATCCAGCCGGTTGTCTCAGCGCTCAAAGTAACATCTAAATAGGTTGAATCAGAAGTCCATTCAAATGTTATCCCCTCAGCCGTCACCGAGTTTGGCTCTATAACCGGTTCTTCAACCGGTTCCTGATTTTTACAATTATATATCATCATAAAAAAAGAGATCAACAATACAATAATAGCACTTTTAATAAAATTCATTCTTTCCCCCTTAGATTTTTATAAATCTATAAATATTAAAACCTAAATGGAGTGTGTTTGACGGGGCTCCCAGCATAACTCTTCTCGTTCCGATTCCCGTATTGTTTCCCAGTGAAAACATAAAAAGATGCCCGAATGTTTCGGCTTTAATGCCAAAGGAAAAACTGTTATATAGCCCAACTTCTCCGTCCAGCAAAGGATAATACTCCGCTATAAGGTGAATCCTTTGTATATAATTAAAATCGAAATTAAATCCTATATCAGCCCCAAATCCCAATCCTATCTTTGAGTTCTCTGCATCATATCCTAAATTCACTGCCACACTTAATAGTTTAGGCAACGGATCACTCTGCAATGAAAGCAGATAAAAAAAGTTTCTGACGTCTACATAATAATCGAAATATTCTACATCTATCTGGCTTCGAAGATATGAAGAGTCAATTTCTATGGCATAACTCCCTCCCAGAGTGTATTCTTTTCGGCCAACTGCATATCCAGCTTTCAATTCCAATTTATTCAAGATAAGATATCTTAGGCTCAACCCAACATTCGCTCCGTAATCTATACCCAGATGATTCCCGATTGGATCATCCGTGACGTCCCCATAAAATCTATGCCTTATTATAAAAGCAAGTTCATTCTTCTCCATCTGAGTCGGAACATTTAAATTAAGTAAATCATTTTCGAGCGAATATGCCGAAAAAGTAATGAGCAGGAACAACAAACTTAATAAAATTTTCCTCATTTTTCCTCCTGTTACCGAGTTAAATTATTGATTTATTTATAAAATGCCCGTAAAAGCAAATTCCGCAATAAGCATTCCATGAACATCGAGATTCTGTTGAAAAAAGTAAAAAGGGTATCTTTTGTTTTCTGGTTAAAATAAAATTTTTAAAAGGACAAAGTAAAATGTCCGTAACCATAGTATATTCTAAATATATTTTATTATAAGTCAACGGCTCGGCGTGAGAAATACTTTAGCGTTTATCAGTATGCATCAGAGTTTCGCGTTACGAGTATCTTATTTCGAGAAAAGACCTTGGACTCAGGACTTTGGACAATGGACTGGAATAATCTGCGTCCATTTTTGGGATATAGGATTTAGAAAAAAACTTACCACTTAATCCATAACCCTTGGATTGCTATCTTGAAGCACGTCTAATCCTAATTGTTATTTCCCTGTCTCCATGAAGGGCTTGACTAAATACAAAATTGTTTTACTTTTCAGATGTTGAGGAAGTTATGAGATTAAAAGAAATAATTCGTAATCCAAATTTTTATTTTCCGGTCTTCTTTTTGTTTTTATTTTTTTATTATCTTTTAGTCTTTGATTCATACGCATATTATCATAATTACCAGCCCCTATTTCTCTTCGATAAAATTTACTTGAAAAAATTTCTATTATATCCCGGAGGACCCTCAGATTTGATTACTCAATTCTTTTTTCAGTTTTTCTCAATTAATCTTCTCGGAGCATTCTTCCTTTCATCTCTCTCGGTATCTATTTTTATTATTGTTTACAAGTCAATTAAAAAAATCGTAGGTTTTAAATACTCCTTAATTCTTTCTTTCCTGCCTGTCGCTTTATTGCTGTTTATCCAGAACCGTTATAATTATCCGCTGGTGATAACTTTTAAATATTTGTTTGCGAGCATATTTTTTCTTATTTATGCGAAGATTTCAAATCGATATAAAGTATTTATCATTCCTCTATCATTTTTAATTTATTACATTCTTGGCGGATGGGTGTATTTATTTTATATTGTGCTATGTATGGCACATGAATTACTTTTTTCTCAAAAACGAAGGAAATATATTTATGCAGTACTTAATTCGTTGGCATACTTAATATACCCTTATATTGCAGCACGGTATTTGTTTATGATCACTCCTAAAGAGGCATATCTTTATATTGTACCGGATGGATTATATGATTGGCCTTTCAATTTTAAGCCAGATTTATATTTTGATTTATTTTTCCTTTCTCTGCCATTACTGCAGATAGGACTTTTCATTTATTTGAAATATACCAAAGCTAAAAAGGAAGAGCGAAAGATTAAGAAACGAAAAAGTTTATTTATAGTAACGTATCATAATTTAACGCAATCGATTTTTATTGTACTCATCGGGATTTTAATATTAATATTTTCTTTTAACCCGCAAGAAAAAAAGAGGCTGGAGATCGATTATCTTGCGGAAAAGGGCAGGTGGGAGGATCTATTGAATTTATCCCTGAAAACAGAGGAATATGATTTTCTGATAAATTTTAATGTAAACAGAGCATTATATCATACAGGACAACTGCTCGATAATTTATTCGGTTATCCTCAAATAAGAGGGGCTGATGGTTTATTTCTTGAAAACGCTCCCAGGCAAGTTTCAACACTTGCCACTGATCTATATTTCGATTTAGGATATATCAATGCAGCCCAAGGTTTGGCTCATGAGGGGTACATGATATTTGGATATAATACAAGAATGCTAAAAAGAATTGTGGTTGCCAATATTATCAACGAGAAATATATTGCTGCGAAAAAATATTTAGACCTTCTTAACAAAAGTATTATGCATAAAAAATGGGTAAAGCATTACCGGAACTATCTTTCTGATGAATCATTAACAAAATCCGACAGTTTAATTCAATTGAAACGTAAATTAACCCCGAAATTCGATTTTTTTATTTCTATCGGCGGAGAGGCAGACAAGGATTTAATTGGACTATTACAGGAAAATGGAGACAATATAATGGCTTTTGAATATTTAATGGCCTATTATTTACTTGCAGGTAGATTAGAGGATGTGATGGAACATTTGGATCAATTTAAAAAGTTAGGTTATAGAAAATATCCGCGCCATATAGAAGAAGCATTATTAGCAAATAGGTTTGATCACCCTTTAGAAAATGTTGAAATTGACTATAATATTGATCAGCAAACAATTGACAGATTCGAACAGTTCAATAGTATTCTTTATAGTTACAAAAATAAAGAAGAAGCAAAAGAAGCTTTGAGTGAAGGATTTTTTCATACATATTGGTATTATATACTTTATATTGAGCCAGAGGAAGCAAATCCTGAATAAAAGAGGAGAAGGGTCGATGAAGATATTTTCTCAATCTATATATCAAGTATTTTCATGCCTTATTTTGATTGTCTTATGCTTACAGAATTGCTCCAATTCTATTCCCGCTGATTTTACGGAAATTGATAGGCCACCAAATATCGACCCGGACTATACAAGTATTGTCATTCCTCCGAATATCGCCCCTTTGAATTTTAAGATTGGGGAAAAGGGAGTGGAATTTTATGTCGATATTTATACGGGTACGGGAGGCGAAAGAAGCATAAAAATAAATACCAAAAAGAATGTTGTGATGATTCCGATGAGAAAATGGAAAGATATATTATCGAAAAATTGGGGCAATGAACTGTATATAGATATATATGTAAAGGATCAGAATAACAAGTGGAATAAGTTTCGAACGATAGAGAATAAAATTGCCAAAGAGGAAATCGACAGCCACGTTGCTTATCGGTTGATAGATGTAGGATATGAGTTGTGGAGTGAAATGGGTATTTATCAACGTAATCTCGAAAATTTTGATGAATCTGCTATTTTTACA
>CAZGHN010000001.1:59752-457937 GCA_964525555.1 uncultured bacterium | reverse complement strand
AATCGAGTCTCCGTGGGATTTTCTTTTTAGAAGAAGCCGATCTGCAGCTTGAAGAGAAATTTGTAGGTTTATAACAAAAAAGCGCTGACGTTCAAATTGGCAGGACGTCAGCGCTTTTATTTGTTTAGGCTGGGTATAATTGTTTAAGTGGATTACCTATGAAGAAATTGCATCTGTAGAGAAACTTAGTCGCCAGTCACTGGTTACCAGTCGTCAGTCAAAAACAAAAATAGAGAGTAGGGAGTAGAGAGCAGTTAGCAGTAGTTAATAGAGAGTAGGGAAAAGAGAGCAGTTAGCAGTAGAAATAACAGAAAAAATAAACTTTGTGTCTTCGTGTCTTTGTGTGAGAATAAAATGGGTTGTGAGGTAGGTTTTAAACAAACATTATATTTTTCTTTGTGCCTTAGTGACTTCGTGGCAAAAACAGCCTTGACAAAGATTACTAAAACATTAGAATACACATAGATTTTAAGATGTATATTGGTTAAATTAGTTTAAGCCGATTAAACTTTCAGGAGGTATTTTATGAAGGTATTTAGGAACGCGTTTGTCATGATTTTTATTGTTTTAACAATGATAATAAGTGCCGGATGCGGTGGCGGAGGAAAAGACACTTCTGGTAAAATCAACTTAAAATTAGGACATGCTCTGGATATAAATCATCCGGTACATAAAGCAATGGTATTCTGGGCTGATACGCTTAAGAAATCTACTGACGGACGAATAAATATAAAGATATACCCGGGCGGTCAGCTCGGAGGTGAAAAAGAATTAATCGAACAACTGCAAATGGGTACATTGGACATAACAAAGGTTTCTTCGGCAGGATTAGAAGCTTTTGTGCCCGAGATGATGGTGCTTGGAATGCCATATCTTTTTCGCAGTAACGAGCATAAATGGAAGGTTCTTAATTCTGCAGTAGGTAGGGAATTGTTAAACGCGGGTTCGGATAGAGGACTTATCGGAATAGGTTTTTACGAAGCAGGGGAGAGGAGTTTTTATACCAAAGGTGGTCCGATTAGAAACCCTTCGGATTTAAAAAATCTGAAGATAAGAGTTATAAAGAGTCCTATGGCTATAGAATTACTTAAGACTTTCGGTGCTTCACCGACCCCAATTAGCTGGGGCGAATTGTATACTGCTCTTCAGCAGGGAACTGTGGACGGAGCAGAGAATAATCCTCCTTCTTTTGTTTCCGCAAGACATTACGAAGTTTGTAAATATTATTCTCTGGATAAACATACTTCACCTATGGATGTTGTTCTCGCAGGGAAGGTGATGTGGGACAAATTATCCGATGAGGATAAGGATATGATGATAAAGACTTTCGATATATCGGTAGAATATCAAAAACAACTCTGGGCTGAGGTCGTGAAGAAAGATTTCGCATTTCTTGATTCCGTTGGTGTAGAAGTGATAATTCCGGATCAGGCGCCTTTTGTTGAGGCGGTAGCACCGATGTATAAAGAGTATGCAAAGGATGAGGTTCTTGGTCCTTTGCTCGAAAAGATAAGCGCGATTAAGTCAGATTAAAAGTGATAAAGTAAGATGTCGTTTAAGATATTTTTAAAAGTTCTATCCGATTGGCGCAATAGGATACTGGGTTATTTTGTAATATCGCTTGTAGGTATTATGGTTGTAACGGTCCTGTGGCAGGTTTTTACCCGTCTTGTTTTGCGAGCACCTGCTGTGTGGACTGAAGAATCTTCGACTTACATGCTGATGTGGTGCGGGATAGTCGGAGCTGCATATGCTTACGGAGAGAAAGCGCATATCGGCATGGAATATTTTGCTTATAAGTTGAATGCCAGGAATAGAAGAATTTTGGAAATAATAATAGCTGTTCTTGTCGGATTTTTTGCTTCTAAAGTTATGCTTATCGGGGGTATAAATTTCGTGAGGAACGCTTTTATCAATCATCAAACCTCTCCTACAATGGGCATACCTGTTGGATATCTTTATCTCTGTCTTCCCATAAGTGCTGTCTTCATCGTTACTTATTCCATCGAGTTTATTTACAAAGATGTTTTGTTCCTAAAAGGTAAGGGGGGAAAATGAATATACCTGTTGTTGTTATGGTAGCCAGTTTTTTACTGCTTCTTGCAATGGATGTTCCTATTGCGATATGCATAGGACTTGCCACTTTTTGGGCTGTTTCTGCTGTTGGGGGTATTTCGGCTGTTAATATTGTTGCGCCCCGGCTTGCGACAGGTATAGATAGTTTTGCTCTACTTGCGATCCCGTTCTTTATACTTATGGGATTATTGTTGGGGAAAGGTGGAATAGCAACTAGATTGATAGATTTCGCTGAGGCGCTGGTAGGTAGATTTACCGGCGGCCTTGCTTTTGTGAATACTTTAGGCTGTATGCTGGTTGGTGCAGTGTCAGGTTCTTCGATTGCGGCAGTTACTTCAATCGGAGGGACTATGATTCCGGAGATGAACAGGAAAGGATATGATAAGAATTTTAATATCGCATTGACTTCCTGTGCCGCTACAACTGGGCTACTCATACCTCCCAGTAATGTAATGATAGTTTATGCCCTTGTCACCGGTACTGTATCTGTTGCCGCGCTATTTTTAGCGGGTATTATTCCCGGGATTTTGACCGGATTGTTTTTAATGGGCGCGAGTGCGGTTATAGCAAAAAAACATGGATATGGAACCGGCAAGATAATACCGATGAAAGAGACCATAAAAAGATTCTTTGGAGCTCTTCCGGGATTACTTCTGATTATCATTGTTATGGGTGGAATTTTAAGCGGAATATTTACCCCGACTGAAGCTGCAAGTATAGCTGTTGTTTATGCTTTTGTGCTGGCGGTGTTCATATATAGAGAGGTCAAGTGGAAAGACCTGCCCGGTATATTACTTCAGTGCGGTATTACGACCTCGGTGGTAATGCTTCTTATCGGGGCTTCGACGGGCATGTCTTGGTTTATGGCTTCTCAAAACGTTCCGGAGTTAATAAGTACGGGAATAACCTCCATTTCAAGCAATAAAATTGCGATTCTTCTAATGATTAATGTTATGTTGCTTTTTGTAGGTACTTTTCTCGATATGACCCCGGCAATATTGATATTTACGCCTATTTTTCTTCCGATAATAGAAAAACTCGGTATAAATCTGGTACATTTCGGTATAATAATAATTGCCAATTTATGTATAGGACTGTGTACACCTCCTGTCGGTACTGTTCTTTTTGTCGGTGTTGGCGTTGGTCATGGCAAAATACATGAGGTATTTAAAAGTCTTTTGCCGCTTTTTGCCGTAATGATAATTGCTTTGCTTTTGATAACGTATATACCCGGGATTTCACTTACTCTACCTAAGTTATTCGGGTTTTAATTTAAGGTTTAAGATAGGGAAATAAAAACCCCTCCAGGTTAAACTGGCCTGGAGGGGTTACCTTTTAGTTTTCCTTTTTACAATTGGAAAACCTTATTTGTCCTTGTCCCTAGAATTCAACCCCCAGTGTTCCTCTGTGTGCGCCGTAGTCCCATGTATTAAGCAAGGAATATGAATAGTCTAACCTCATACCTTTAACATTAATTCCTACACCGGCACTTAAGGATTCTTCATCATAGTTAAACTTCTGTCCTAACCTTACAGAGAACATTTGCATATAAGTGTATTCAAGGCCTAAATGAATTCTCTGGGTATAATCTCTCGGATGAACCGCTTCTATACTAAAAGTCAGCGATTTATCGGGGTGTTCTTCTTCGAATAAGTCGATCAGGTCCATAGCAGCACCGATTCTAAATGTCAGCGGTAACTGGAATGAATATTCTTGATATCTGAATTCTGTCGAGAAATTGTTAATGCTCATGCCGAATCTAAGACTTTTGAAACCGGTGTGATAAATGGTTCCGAAATCAGTACATAATCCCGAGGTTCTGTTTTCTACATTGAGGGAATCGTACAGAAGATTTTCGCCCATATGCATTGCCGCAAATCTAACGTTTGCGCCGATGGAGAACTTATCGGTTAGTGTTCGGGCGTATGAAAGACCGACGGCGTAAGCTCCTGCGTCAACGGTTCCCAGGTCTCTATAGCCTGCTTCGATTGTCTCATCTACGACAGTCCATTCGGAAGGCGGATAATCAGTTGTAATTAAGCTAACACCAAAATTTCCCCATAGTCCTGCGTTATAGACTAATCCTGCGGCATTATAACGAAGCAAAGCAGCCCATTGGGTTCTGCTTATTACAGCATTCATGTGTGCTCCTTCCGCTTCCGAACCGACTTTAGCAATACCTGCGGGATTGTAAAAGATACAGTTCGCATCTCCTTCCATCATGATGAAAGCCTCACCCATTGCGGAAGCCCGCGCTCCTACACCGATATCGAGAAATTTAAAACCAGTTTGCCCTAGTTTTTTAGCTCCATATACATTAGTAGTTATTAATAGAATGGTTGAAAGGCAAAGAATTGTAATATTTAACTTTTTCATCTATACCTCCTATCTCACAATATAGAAAATTTTGTCAATGCTTCGGCCTTCAAAAGTTTCTATATGGGCGATGTAAAGACCGCTTGCCGGATACTGCTGAGAAGAAGTGTTCATATAACTTTTTTGGTCTTTGAGGGGATCAAGCCAGGCTTCATCTCCGCTTCCATCCGTGTGTTCGATGGTCTTTATAAGATCCAGTGATTCATTAAATATCTTTATAGTACATTGAGGGGGCAAGTTATAAAACATTATCTTATTATCTTCATCAAATCGAAGCGATTCTTCTGCATTGATATTAAACGGATTCGGGACGACTCTTATATCGGACAATCTTTCACCGGGTGGTCTGCTCAGGCTGGCGGCACCGTAACTGCCAGCTGCTTGATTGTCATAGATTTCACTTTCCCCGCCGGTAGGATTAAATGCAACAACCGAATAATAATACGAGAATCCGCGGACTGCACTGGAATCATCGTACTCGTAAACGATATCACTTGAGTATTCAATACCTCCGGGGTCAGTTCCACCGCACTGGAATATTGGCTGCCAGTCTCCTCTTACAACACCCTGTTCCGTTACTTCATATTCTGTTGCTCCTCTCGCGCGGTAAACTATGTACCCATCGCAGGAACCATCCGCAACTTCAGATCTGTCGTCCCATTCAATGATTATCCTGTTCGGTTGACTCGTAATTTCCAAATTTGGAGATGGAGGAGGTGCAGGGATATTATAACCTGCATCGAAATTGGCTTGAGCCATAAATGCGTGGTGGAAAAGCGAGTCTCTGCCCGCTTCTATATATGAGTCTTTTGCCCTGTCGTTATCAGTAGGGCTCAGACTCGGGTGGCTTATCATTTGAGGTGGTAATTTATAGGGAGCTCCGCCCCAGAGTGTATCTGCTACACCTTCATACCAGGCTCTTCCGACTATGTAAGACATTTTCCGTGTCATTGAACCTGCTACAGGAGCAATGACTATTAGCATAGAATCCCCAACATCGACATTCATCCATGGGCCAAAACTATAAGCTCCGTTCTGATTGCCCCAGTTTGCGTTGTAAAATCTATCAGGTAGATCCGTATGGTAAGCCGGATCCATCCAGAGTTCCATTCTTTCAGTATGATGTGTATTGGGGTATTGATCGGTTGTTAGATATGGACTGCTCCAGTTGTGATCGACTCCTACCGAGTCCAGCATGTGGGTGAAGCCGTAGAGTGTCCTGTAGAAACGTTTACGCCCTTCTTCGCGTATCGGATAGCTGCCTACCCATGGAGAGATTCTCCAGTCGGAATTAGATGGGCATGTCATCTGTGGTTGAGCGGGATCATTGGTCACCGCTGCGTTATTATGCCAGTCGGAATCTACATGAAGCACAGCTTCTCCAAAAAAACAGGGTCGCCTGAGGTTGTGAATGTCCGGATGAGGGTAACCCCAGTCATCCTCTGTCGTGGATATCCAGCAATTGTATGCGTAGGTTGGGATTCTAAGAGTATCATATGTATATTCGCCGTAAGCACTCAACCATGGTTGTCCTTCGGCAAAGAAGAGGTCACGGCTGAACATAACAGAATCTAAAGTATTTACAGGAAGTTCGATAACGGAGTCCTGATCGATATTACCTGTATTAACCAGAGTTATGTCGTGAATGAGATAATCATCATTTTCTCTTTGCCCCCAGCTTAAGGTTTTAATATAAATGTCTATTCCCATAGACGTTCGGGTGTGCGAAACTATCATCTGACTAGCGGTTCCGGGTATGGCCGAGGCATCGATACTGTCTCCATCTTGAAGTCCCGGGCTAATCTCTACTCCGTCAACTATTATAGTTGCGGGTGCATAGCGGTAGATTTTATGAACGGCTATTCCATCCGGACCTTCGACCGGAAACGTTGCCAGATCATTTTGACTCCAAATGCCGACACCGGCATACCAGTATTCATAAGTTGAGGCATCGCCGCCGAAAATGGAATCTAACACTGGAAAATCTTTGCAGTACACTCCGCATCCCCTTCTCGTAGCTATTCCGCCAAAACCATAATAATATCCATTTTCCCAGGACCAATCATAGGTGCTTCCAATTGCGGCTCCCGAGTAGATACGAGTCCTGACTTTCCCAGCGTCAGGCCATTTGAATTGTTGAGCCCGGGAAATTATGGCTATACCAAAAATAAAAATCAAAACGGCTATTAATATAATATTTCTCTTCATGTTTATCCCCCCCTTTTAAAAGCTTAACCTGACGCCGAAGGTAACAGTTCTGGGTTCAAGAAATGTTCTGAAAGCCAAGTTGGGCATATCTATATAGGGTTTACTATCACTTTTCATATCACCCACTTGGTCGTTGCCTGCCGTAAGCCCCAGTCCTTCATAACGATCTTCATATCTGTCGTCGCCGTACATGGGTAAATGAAGTGAATTTAGATAACCTTTAAAGTCGTTGACATTCGCTGTTGCATCGTCCAGGTCTGTGCCACCAAGGAAACCTCCTAAGTCGATGTGTTTCCAGTCAAAGAGATTATACACGTCCATAAAGAGTTCGAGACTTGAACTTCCGAAGCGTACACTTTTGGATAATTGCAGGTCCACCCGTTTGTATGCTTTCCATTGAAGATTATTCTGGAATTCAAAGGTTCCTACATTATCTGGGTCATAGGACAAATATTCTCCCGCTTCCCAGGTTGAATAGAAAGAAAGTCTCCAATCACCCAGCAGCGTTCCGTAATCTGTTGGTGATGTTATATTCAGTTTTGCATTAACTCGTGGTCTTGCAAGGCTCTTCGTCTGTTCCGGGTCGCTCATGCCTTTGTCTCGATTTGTTAAATCTTTCACTTCGTAGTAATGCCGTCTTCCGGTAAATCCGGAGCTCGATACGTTATAGGTGTAGTTGGCCCAGCCTGTTATCCAGCGGCCCGTGATTTTTTTGAGACTTATTTCGAAACCTCTTACATCTTCGTAATTTCTGTTGCTTACGGTGACATAAGTATATGTATCATATCTGTCTGTAACGGAATCTTGACTTACCTGGTAGTCGACATCCTTATAAAATCCTGAAATACTGATTAGGAATTGCTCTCCTATTTGGTGATCATAACCAAGTTCGTATGAGATTGTCCTTGGAAAATATGCTTCAGGATTGCCAAGGAAGGTGACACCATTATTTCTAGGTCCGTACCCAATTGTGTATAAATCTGCTAAAGGAGCCAATGAATAAAAGTAGCCATAGTTGAAGTAAAGTTTCGAAACCTCAGAAATCGGGTGTGATATTCCTATGCGCGGGCTTAGTGTCATTCTGCCTTTTGCTGGTTTGGTTGGTACGGAATCAGCAAAGATATCTTTATGATACTGATCCCACCATTCTGAAAAAGTTCCAGGAGTATACCAATCTGTGTTAGGATTAAAATACATAAGTCTTAAACCCAGATTGGCGATCATACCTTGAAATTCAATTTTATCCTGTACGTATGCTTCGATTCTATATGGCTTTTGGGTCCAATCTCTTATCCAGGCGTCACTCATGTATTGTATAGAATCGAGACCCATATCCAGTTGAAGGGGATAGCGGGCTAACGGATCGGTCCAAACTTCACCTACGAGGTAACCCCAGTATGTATTGACCCACTCTTCGTCGTACTCGACGCCTATTTTTATCTGATTATATCTATTTATCTGTGATGTTAGATCAGCTTTTAAATTCCAGCCTATCATGCGCGATTCATCTCTCATATTGGATCCGCTGGTACAGTTGAAATGCATATCATCTTCGATGGATTCCCATCTTCTGTTTTGCCCCCATGACCACCAGCCATAGGGCAGTTCTGTGACTTTATAACCGCCTAGGTTGGCGATCCAGGTCGTATCTCTTATATGAGTCGGGCCCAGTCCTTGGTTTTCGGTTTCCTGTCTCGTGATCCTTACGGAGTAGAATGTTTTGGGGTTAAGACTGTGGTCCAAAGAAAAACCAGCGGCTTTTATATATACATCGAACGGGTTGACAGCCGCCGGCCAGTAGTATTGTGTTCCTAGGGTGAACTCCACGTCTGTAGCGCTTGATGCGAAATGATCGTTTGGATCCCAGTCGGCCACGGCATCATACTCATCATCCATCGGATACTTGTCAACTGTATTGATAACTTTGTATATACCTGTAACTCCGAGTTTTAAATTTTGATTCAAACGGTAGGTTAGTCTAAGTTGAGTGTTCTGGTCCTGGTAATAATCCCTGCTTGTCGGAAATCTAAACATTTCTTTGTTCGTTCTGTGGGAAACAAAGAACGTAAGATCTTTAAATCCGGGAATGAGCGGTCCGCCAAAACCGCCATCTACCAGCCAGTCCGGGCGATGGCCATAATGTCTTTCCTTCTGTCCCAGTTCTTCTGATCCCTCACAGGCATGCTGGAAGATGAATACATTCCTTAAATTTTCAGGAGAGACCGAATCCATATGTGCGGCTGATACTGCAATCCAGCCTTCAAAAGCGAAATCTTCATATATCCTTGCTTTAACAGGATCATAGTTTGGATTCGGTACGGTATCGCCAACAGCATTTTCCATAGTTGAATCCCATACACTTAGGCCTTTCCAACAAACACTATCATCCTCAGATAGAAAGGGATATAAATAATAATTGTTATGATCAAAGAGAGAATAACCTGAATGTTTAAGGTGGGCCGGAGTAAAACGGAAATTAATCGAACCATGATAGGTTTCAGGGGAACCTTCTTTTGTGACTATGTTTATAAGTCCCGAACGAACCATACCATATTCTGCATTGAATCCGCCTTTAACAATGCTGACTTCCTGTATCGAGCTCAAATTCGGTGTAAGAAGGACACGGCCTAATCTATTATCCACCATCATTAAGCCGTCCACGATAAATTTGGTTTGACTGGGGTCGCCTTCTCTTATACGCCAGTCTTGAACTCCTGCCTGCATATTTACGTACTCTCTTATATCGGTTACAAGAGGAGTCGCTTCAATTTCTTCAGCCCAGGCTACTTCTCTACTTGAGGACAAATCCATCTTTATGACTTCTCTTTTGGCCTGGATGGTTATACCTTCTCCTTCGATCGTTGTGGGTTCAAGTTCAAATTTGATGTTGGTTGTGTGATCGGTACTCACCCGAATGCCTGTCTGGGTTACAGTCTTGTACCCCATCATTCTCGCTATAACATTATACTCGCCCGGGGATATATTTATTATGAAGAAATAACCATCTGCGTCGCACGCAGCCCCCATCTGTGTGCCTTCTATAATAATATTGGCACCCGGTAACGGATTGCCTGTACTGGCATCCACAACAACACCTGCAATTTTTCCAGTAATTGCTGCATTTGCGTTAGGATTAAAGGCAAATAATGTTAACAAGAATAGCAAACTGCCAAAAATCCACCTCGGTAACAATTCTCTTCCCCTTCTTGCTCTTTTCATTAAAACCTCCTTTCGTTAGGGTTTTTTAAGATACTCTAAGATACAAGATTGGAATAAAAAAAGAATATCTGAGTTGTTTCTCTTGGAAATTTCATTATATCCATAAAAATAATTCAAGTTAAATCTATTTTTGTTACATAAAAGCGAAGATACAAGTGAACGAGATAGAACATTTACATTTAAAGCATAAACTAAATTATTAAAATTTTTTCTTATAGTATTACCTCCTTTTTCCTCAAATACTTAATCAAATAGCCTGCTCCGAATTTAAGCAATTCAGGCATTTCATTTAATAAATTTGCTTTATTATATTGAATTTTAACACTTACGTCAACCGAGCTTTTTCCTTATTTTTATATAATCCTATGGATTAGATTGTTTTTATGCCTTTTTAATTGAAAGTTTGTAATTTTATAATTTATTGGGGGCTGTATATTTTTTATTTAGTTGGAAATCATAATAATTATATGGATGTCAAGCCCTCTCTTATCGCAATTTTAGTAAGTTCGGCAATGCTTTCTGATTTAAGTTTCTTCTTTATGTGTCTTCTGTGAGTTTCTACGGTTTTTATGGAAATGTTTAACCGATTTGAAATTTCTTTCGTGTTTTTGCCTTCGGCGATTAGCTGTAGAATTTCTGTTTCTCTCGGTGTTAATTTTGAATAAATGGATAGCTTATCTTGCGGATTCTTTTTGGAGTATTCGTCGATTAGTATACTCGATATCTCCGGACTTAAATATTTCTTACCGTTCTTCACTGTGTTTATTGCGCGGACCAATTCATCGAAAGCGCATTCTTTGAGAAGATATCCGGAGGCTCCGGCATCTATCATTCCCAGAACATATCTTCTGTCCGAATGTAGAGAAAGCGCAATTATCTCAATGTCTGAGTTTTTCGATTTGATTTTACGGGTTGCTTCGATTCCGCTCAAATTAGGCATAGTTACATCCATCAATATTATGTCAGGCGAAAGTTTATTTACTAATTCCAGGGCTTCTCTTCCGTCTGTTGCTTCTCCGATTATTTCCATGTTTGGTTGTTTTGCTATTAATGTAGATAAGCCTTCTCTTAAAATTTTATGCTCATCAACTATCATTATTTTTATACTCATTCTGCACTCCTTTATATATGCATAGGTGCTTGCAGCTTTATTTTTGTTCCTTTGTTTTTGCGTGATTCTATTTCAAAAGATCCACCCACAACATCTATGCGACTTCTTATGTTTAGAAGACCAAATCCTACATCTTTTTCATTGTATGAATCTAACGCGGATGTATCAAAGCCAATCCCGTCATCTTCGACTTCTATTTGTATGTTTTTGCCTCTCCTTTTTATGGTAATACTGACGTTTTTCGCCTTTGCGTGTTTTCTTATATTGGTAAGCAGTTCTCGTACGGCTTGAAATAATAAAGTTCTAAGATCGTCTGTAAGAGGTTTTTCTTTTCCATCATCAATGAATTCGTATTTAATATGATTTCCATTTAAAACTTTTTCTGCTAACCAGTCGATTGCCGGTATAAAGCCAAGTTCGTAAAGAATCGTCGGGCTTATCTGCGTCATTAATGAACGTGCCGAAGTTATTGAGTTTTGAACGAGATTGTAAACTTCTTCTAAAGATTCTTGTCTTTTTGGAGAAGATTCTTTTTCTTTAAGTTCGCCTATCTTAAGTTTAAGAAGAGCTAATATTTGTCCGATTTCGGCATGGAGGGTGGTAGCAATTCTTTTTCTTTCGTGTTCCTCGGCAAGTGTTAATTGGTAAGACAAATTTTTCATTTTCCTTTTGTAGTTCTGTATGTTCTTTTTCTCCATATTTTTTCTCTCGGTGATATCTCTTATTGAAATTACGCTCATAGGTTTTTTCTTATTGTAATTTGGAATTGGATAGCATTGAATGTTAAAATATCTTTTCATACCGTTCTTTGAAATTTTTGTTTTCTCTGTTATGGGTGAATGATCACTTTTTTTAAATATTTTTGTAAGAGGACAATTTTTACAGGTTTCTTTCCAGGGTGGGAAAATATCTTTACATCTTTTATTTATTACTTCTTCTCTTTTTAAGCCGAATAGTTTAAAAAGAGATTCATTTGCTTCACGTATAAAATAATTTTGATCAACTATTGCTAATCCTTCGCTGACGGCATTAACGATTGTTTGTAATTTATTTGCGTTTTCCTCGAGTTTCTTTTCTGCAAGTACCTTATCGGTTATATCTCTTGAAATTCCAAGTGTGCCTATTATGTTCCCCTCTTCATCGTAACGGAGTATTTTGGTAGTGGATAACCAGCTTGTTCTTCCGTCGGGATGAGTTTCTTTTTCTATTTTTCCTTCAATTGGGTTACCTGTTTTTATTACGTATTGTTCATCTTGGTATGCTTGTTTTGCATGCTCTTCAGTAAAATAATCAAAATCGGTTTTTCCAATCATATCTTTGGCGTTTGTTTCTCCGAGCCACTTTCCAAGGGATTCGCTTACTGATATAAAGCGGCTTTTTTTGTCTTTAAAGTATATGCGATCGGGAATATTGTCCAACAGAGAGGTAAGCAGGCGGCTTTTAAACAATACTTCCTCTCCAAGCTCTTCAAGTCTTAATTTTAATTTTTCTTCGAGTTCTTTTATTTTTGTTATATCCCTTGAAATGCCAAGGATTCCGATGATGTTTCCTTTTTCGTCATACCGGGGAACTTTGGTTGTGGAAACCCAGGTTATTCTTCCATCGGGATAAATTTCTTTTTCTATTTTTCCTTCTATAGGTTTTCCGGTTTTTATTATTTCTTGCTCATCTTCATATGCCGGCCTTGCGTGTTCATCTGTGAAATAATCGAAATCAGTTTTACCAATTAGATCATCTTCGCTTTTAACCTCAAATTGTCTGGCTATGGATTTGCTTACCCTTATAAAACGGCTTTTTTTATCCTTATAATAAATATGATCGGGTATGGTATTAAGCAAACTTTCTAATAAGGTTCGTTCATAAAATAGACTCTGTTCTAATTTTATGCGTTCTGTTATGTCCCGGCTAATGCCAAGAATGCCTATAACGTTACCCTCATCGTCTACTAATGGTGCTTTATTAACTAACAAGTAGATGTCCTCGCCGTTCGCGGTTTTAGAAAACTCTTCTTTCTCGACGATAGATTCCCTCGTTTTCATTATTCTAAGTTCGTCCTCACGGGTTTCTTTAGCCAGTTCTTCTGTATAAATATCGAAATCCGTTTTTCCTATTAGTTCTTCTGTGGAGTCTACTTTAGGGGCTCCCTGCTGTTTCAGATAATATTTGCTTACCTGGATAAGTCGTCCTTCTTTATCTTTGAAATAAACGGAAATTGGAATGTTATCCATAAAGCTTTTGAATAGTGCTCGCTCCCACATCAATTTTTTCTCCATTCGTTTGCTTTCAGCTTCGGTCTTTTGAAGCTCGGTGATTTTTTTGGCTAATTTTTTTGAATTTTTTGGCAAAAGTTCTGAAAGAGGTTTGCCTTTGGCTTCCTCTTTATCGTATTTCAGTAATTTGACGGCAGCTTTATTTAGATCTTCGATTAATCCTTTTTTATCGATAATGAAGATTGGAAGTGGGTAGTCATCGATAATCATGAAAAGAGATTTTTCGTCTTCTGAAATCAGATCTTTTGCATCTTTTCCTGTGTTTTTAGATTTCTGTTTTGAATCTACAAGGAATTCGTCTTTAATCATTTATAATTTGAAATTTTAATGGAGTATAAGAAATACGCAACCCTGTTTTTATATTTTTTTATAAAAAAAACTAAAAAAGATTAGCCGCTAAGGCGCTAAGACACGAAGAAATAAATGTTTTTTATTGTGTTTATAAAATTATACCTTATTAATTACTCTATTTTTTCGTCTGATATATATTTTTTTTGTTGGTAAATTTGTAAAAAAACTAAGAAGAAGGTGTTTCAGGGATGGGGCTTGTAGACTTTGTGTCTTTGTGCCTATCTTTTAGGATTTTGGATTTAGGGGGTGGGATTTAGTAAAAAAAATATACTTTTTTATCTTTGTGGTCTCTGTGTGTTCTTTTTTCCCTGTGTCCTCTGTGGTTCGATTAATTTTTTAAAGTGGTGGGATGGGATTCTGGATTCTGACTCCTGGTTTCTGAATTCTTTGTTAATTTTTCCCTCTTGCATGAAACGTAATTATCGTTATATATATTTTGGAAAAGCATCTGTTGAATGTTGTTCAAACAATAAAAATTGTTTAACATATTTAAGAACAAAGGAGATATATTATGAGTTTTTTATTAGGTCTTGACCTTGGAACAAGTGGTGTAAAGGCGCTCATTATGGATGAAAGAGCAGAGAAAATAACTACCTCTACCGTTGAATATCCGCTACTTACTCCGAAAGTAAACTGGGCTGAACAGAACCCATCCGATTGGTGGAATGGAACAGTTGAGGCAATTAAACAGGTTATCAATAAAGCTTCTGTCGACCCGCAGGATATCAAAGGTATCGGCCTTTCAGGCCAGATGCATGGTTTGGTAGCTCTTGATAAGGAACATAAAGTTTTGCGTCCTTCAATAATATGGTGTGACCAGAGAACCGAGAAGCAATGTCAATATATTACAGATACTATAGGGGCAGAGAAGTTAATTGAACTCGTATCAAATCCAGCTCTAACTGGTTTTACTGCTGGTAAATTGATATGGGTTAGGGACAACGAACCGGAAATTTATGATAAGATTTATAAAATTCTATTGCCAAAGGATTATATACGTTTTTGCCTTACCGGCGAGTTTGCAACCGAGGTGTCTGACGCTTCAGGCACAAACTTCCTGAACGTTAAGGAGAGGAAATGGTCTACTGAGTTATTGGACAAACTTGATATTGATATCGACATACTTCCTGAGTGCTTTGAATCTTCAGTTGTTAGCGGAAAAGTTAATACGAAAGCAAGTAATGAGACAGGACTTAAGGAAGGTACTCCGGTAGTCGGAGGAGGTGGAGATCAGGCTTCTCAGGCAGTAGGGACGGGAATAATAAGGGAAGGTGTAATATCATCGACTGTCGGAACTTCGGGTGTCGTTTTTGCCGCAAGTGACGCACATCATCTTGATCCTGCGAATACTCTGCATACATTTTGCCATGCCGTTAAAGGTAAATGGCATTTGATGGGAGTTATGTTGTCGGCGGGCGGATCCCTGCGTTGGCTCCGAGATTCCTTATTTAATGATCTAAAAGAAGAAGCCGCAAAAAAAGGCGTGGATCCTTATATTCTAATGGAAGAGAAAGCGAGTAAAGTTCCGGTAGGAAGCGAAGGTCTTATATTTTTGCCTTATCTTACAGGGGAGAGAGCTCCATACGCCGACCCGAATGCAAAAGGAGTATTTTTTGGTTTAAGTCTAAGACATACAGACGGACATTTCATACGTTCCGTTTTGGAAGGTGTAGCATTCGGTCTTCGCGATTCGCTTGAAGTAATTAGAGGTCTTAATATCAATATTGAAGAAATTAGAGGATCAGGTGGTGGGGCAAAATCATCTTTCTGGTTACAGATTCAAGCTGATATAAATAATGCTCCTATGACTACAATAAATGTGACAGATGGAGGAGCGTTGGGAGTTGCTTTATTGGCAGGTGAAGGAACAGGGGTGTATTCGAGTCTTGAGGATGCTTGTGATGCGATAATAAAAGTAAAAAGTTCAGCCGAACCGGATGAAGAGAAAACTATGAAATATGACGAATATTATTCTATTTATCGTTCACTGTATCCTGCTCTTAAGGACAGATTCTTAGAGTTAAATAAGATTGTCGAGAAACATTCTTAAATTTGAAGAAGATATTTAAGTTTCGGGAAGCAGGTATATTATTTGCACTTTTGGCTATATGGGCAGTTACAGCCATACTCAATCCCCGCTTTCTTGACCCGTATAATCTTCAGCTTCTTTCAAGACAGATAGCCGTTTTTGGTCTTATTGCGATTGGTGAGACCTTTGTAATACTTACCGAAGGAATCGACCTTTCTTCGGGTTCTGTAATTGTTTTGGCGTCGGTACTTGTTGCTTCCTTTATATCCAGTGGTTTAGGAATTCCCTTAGCAATTATTTTAACCCTTTTAATATCGGTAATGATTGGGATTTGGCACGGGATATTTGTCACCAAGCTTAAAGTTCCTCCTTTTATTATAACACTCGGAACTTTTGCCATGGGAAGAGGACTTGCTACGGTAATAACAAAGGGTCAGCCGATTTTAAATCTTCCCAGTTCTTTTTCTTTTTTATGGAACGGAATGTTGTTTAAATTCCTCCCTTTCCCGGTGTTTATTCTTATAATTATCTCAGGCAGTACTATTTTTTTACTTAGCAGAACAGTATATGGAAGGCATATTTATGCGGTGGGAGGAAATATCGAGGCTGCCAGACTTTCCGGAATTAATGTTGACAATACGAGAATTCTTACTTATGTTTTGTCCGCAGTAATGGCCGGGATTGTAGGTATATTGATTACCTCGAGACTGGGGCAGGGTAATCCTAATGTAGGCGTTACCTATGAGATGTATGCCATTGCAGCGTCGGTAATAGGCGGAACCAGCTTATTTGGAGGAGTTGGTACTGTAATAGGTGCTTTAATCGGTGCCGGTATTCTAACCGCAGTATGGAATTCTTTAATATTACTGGAGGTATCTTCGTACTGGCATCAGGTAATTCTCGGCATGATAATAGTAATAGCTGTTACAGTCGATGTTTTACGTGAAAGAACAAAAGGTAAAGGAGGTTAAATGAATAGGATAGTAAGAGTGTTGTTTTTTGTTTTTGCTGTTGTTCTCCTTGTTTTCTCTTTTGGATGCAGAAAAGAGGAAATTCAGTATGGAGTATTGGGAAAAGCTGTTGGTCCTTACTGGAATGTTGTCAGGAAAGGTGCAGAAGATGCGGGTAAGGAATTAGGTGTGAAAGTTACGGTTTTTATGCCCCAGAAAGAAGATATTCCGCAACAGGTAGAAACAATCGAAACGTGGATATCTATGGGATTTAAAGGTATGGCTGTTGCGCCTTCCGATCCTGAGGCGCTTGTCTCACCCGTTAATTCCGCTATGGATAAAGGTATCCCAGCAATTACAATAGATACCGATTCTCCGAATTCAAAGAGATTATGCTATATCGGTACGGACAATTATACCGCAGGTATGGCTGCAGGTAAAAAAATGGCAGAGATACTTAACGGCAAGGGTAGAGTTGCCATAGCAACCGGGTCTCTTACTGCTATGAATTCTCTTGAGCGAATTAAAGGATTCGAGGATGCGATTAAGGATTATCCGGAAATAAAGATTATAAAACCCATTCTCTGTGACAATGAAGAGACATCGAAGGCCGTAGAGCTCGCTGAGACTGCAATACTTAACAACCCTGATCTGGACGCTTTTTTTGGTGTTTACGCTTTCAATGGGCCTTCTGCTGCAACGGCAATAGAAGCAGCGGGTAAAAAAGGTAAAATTCATATAGTTTCTTTCGATGTGACGGATGATCATTTGTATGCCATAAATGACGGGGTAATCGATGCTACAATTGCTCAAAAACAATATTTAATGGGATACGAAGGAGTAAAAATTATTCATAGTATGATCAAAAATGGAGTACAGGAAACTCTTGATTCTCTTCCTAAAAGTGAAGAGGGAGATTGTATAATTGATACCGGAGTTGATGTCGTGACAAAGGAAAATCTTGAAGAATATCTTAAAATTATGGATAAGTGGGGCGTCGAGCATACTTTTAAACTGTGAGTAAAGAAATTCTTCTCCGCATGGAGAAAATAAGCAAAAATTTTCCCGGAGTAAAAGCTCTGGATGAGGTTGATCTAGAAGTAGTGATAGGCGAAGTGCTTGCGCTTGTGGGTGAGAATGGGGCAGGGAAGACCACTCTGATGGAGATCCTTAACCCTCATCCTGCTCCGACTGGTTTTTACAAACAGGACAGCGGAAAAATATACTTTCAAGGTGAGGAGATAAAACTACGAGGGCCTATGGATGCACAGAAATTGGGTATAAGCTTTATTCATCAGCATTTCAATCTTGCCCCTAATCTTTCCGTATGTGAAAATATACTTTTAGGCAGAGAGCCAAAAAAGGGTGGTATTTTGGGTGTGGTTGATAGAAAAGAAATGGAAAGAGAGTCATCGGTTTATCTTTCACGACTCGGCGTAAAATTTTCAACTGATACTATTACCGGGGAGTTGAGTGTTGCTCAAAAACAAATGGTTGAAATCGCTAAAGCGTTATCAGTAGATGCTAAACTTATAATAATGGATGAACCTACGGCACCTCTTACGGATAAAGAAATAGAAAAACTTTTTTCTATTGTAAGTAAGCTTAAAAAAGAAGGTATAACGTTTATTTTTGTAACCCATAAATTAAATGAGGTTTTTCAGATGTGTGACCGTGCTGTGGTTCTTCGGGACGGAAAAAACGCAGGTAGTTTAAACGTCAAAAAAGCAACCGAAGAAGAAATCACCAGGATGATGGTAGGCAGAGATTTGGAATTATTCCCCGAGAGAAAAACGCAAATTGGTGAAAAAACCCTTGAAGTTTTTAATCTCTCAAAAGAAGGTCTAATAGATAACGTTAGTTTTGAGTTGAGAAAAGGGGAAATACTTGGTTTTTACGGACTCATAGGAGCAGGAAGGACAGAAACCATGAGAGGTATATTCGGTATAGATAAATTTGATAAAGGGGAAATCCGTATTGATGGGGAGAAAGTTTTAATAGAATCTCCCGGGGATGCTATTGATAGGGGAATCGGATTTGTTCCTGAAGACAGACAACTTCAGGGGCTTATACCTCTTATGAATCTTAGGGAAAATATAACATTGCCGGTACTCGAAAAAATTTCGAGGTGTAAGGTTATTGATAGAAAAGAAGAGATTGAAGTAGTACAGAGGTATATAAATAAGTTGAAAATCAGTCCGCCTGAACCTCTTTCTATGGTAAAAGGACTTTCTGGTGGGAATCAACAGAAAGTTGTTCTTGCAAAATGGCTTGCTTCAAATCCAAAGGTACTCATTTTAGATGAACCTACCAAGGGAATAGATGTAGGAGCAAAAGCTGAAATTCATTTCCTTATATCAGCACTTGCATTTCAGGGGATAGGTATTATTATTGTATCGTCCGAGCTACCGGAAGTAATAAAAATGAGTGATCGGATTCTTGTTATGGCAGAAGGGAGATTGACAGGCGAATTCTCGCGCGGCGAGGCGACGGAGGAGAAAATAATCGCCTGTGCAGTTATGGAAAGTTAGCATTATTAAACTTTAAAGGAGAGTAAAATATGGCTCAAAAATACTTAAGCAATATTAAAAAAATAAAATTCGAAGGCAAAGGTTCAAAAAATCCGTTTGCCTTTAAGTTCTATGATCCGGATGAGGAAATTAACGGAAAGAAGATGAAGGATCATCTTAGGTTTTCGGTAGCTTACTGGCATACGTTCCGAGGCGAAGGCGGAGATCCTTTTGGTAGTGCAACAGTAAGTAGGCCATGGGAGGATTTTTCGGATGAGATCGATAAAGCTAAAGCAAGGATGGACGCGGCTTTCGAACTTTTCGAAATTCTCGGAATGCCTTATTTTTGTTTTCACGATAGAGATATTGCACCGGAAGGAGATACTCTTGCCCAGACCAATAAAAATCTAGATATAATTGTTAGTCATATAAAAGAACATTTTAAGACGAGTGAAACAAAGCTGCTCTGGGATACAGCTAATCTTTTCTCCCACCCGAGATTTATGCATGGTGCGGCTACTTCTCCGTATGCGGACGTTTTTGCTTATGCCGCGGCTCAGGTAAAGAAAGCTCTGGAAGTGGGAAAAGAACTTGGTGCCGAGAATTATGTATTCTGGGGCGGAAGAGAAGGATATGAAACCC
This sequence comes from uncultured bacterium, assembly GCA_964525555.1. Classification (GTDB taxonomy): domain Bacteria; phylum Hydrothermota; class UBA3072; order UBA3072; family UBA3072; genus JAFGHJ01. The sequence continues at coordinate 438,195 of CAZGHN010000001.1, read as the reverse complement.
TTCTTAATAACGATATGAAACTTGAGCTTGATAATCTGGCTCGTTTTCTTCACATGGCTTGTGATTATGCTGAGAAAATCGGATTCGATGCGCAGTTCCTTATAGAGCCGAAACCGCATGAGCCGACAAAACATCAGTATGATTTTGATTCCGCGACAGTAATTGGATTCCTGAAGAGTTATGATCTTGTCGATAAATTTAAGCTTAATATCGAAGCGAATCATGCGACTTTAGCAAGGCATACTTTCCAGCATGATTTAAGAGTAGCCAGAATTAATGGTCTTTTAGGAAGTATCGATGCCAATAGGGGAGATCTTCTTCTTGGATGGGATACGGATCAGTTTCCTTCAGATATATATTCTACGACTCTTGCTATGTATGAAGTAATTAAAAACGGCGGTCTTCATAGAGGCGGATTGAATTTTGACGCCAAGGTAAGAAGAAGTTCTTTCGAAGTAGAAGATCTTGTATACGCTCACATTTCGGGAATGGATTCCTTTGCCAAGGCTTATAAGGTTGCTGATGCTCTCATTAAAGGCGGAGAAATCGAAGAATTTGTAAAAGAAAGATATTCAAGCTATTCCAGTGGTATTGGGAAATCGATCGTCTCCGGAAAAGAGAATTTCGAATCTCTTGAAAAATACGCGCTTGAAAACGGAGAACCCAAAAAAGCGTCTGGAAGACAGGAGCTTCTTGAAACTATATTAAACAGCTATCTTTTTGCTTAATTAAGAAGATTCGAATTTAGTGAAATAAAAAGCTCTACTAATTTTTGTAGAGCTTTTTTATTTGTGGAAACTTTCCGGTGGGCCCAGGTAACTGTATGGTATTTCTCGAGTCTCTACGACTATTTTTTGCAATACCAGACCGGGGTCTACCATCCAGAATTTCAGAGTATGTTCACCCGGTTCCTTGATTATATGTTCGGAGGATATAATTTTTATATTATTCATTACAGCCTGGTTCCAGCTTGGAGGATACATCCAGTCTGGTCTTGTGTCATTTTTATGAACGTTTCTTATTTGTGGTTTTTCATCGTTGAATGAAATGCCGTAGTGAAGCCCCTCTGTATTGTGGAAATTTTGCGTGGGGGAGAAGTATGCTTTTACTTTTACCTTTCCGCTGTTAAAAAGATACATTTTATATTCTAAATGCGGACTGTTACCTCCCGGAGTTTGTCGGGATGCTGTAACTGGAACAGGTGTTAATCCTGAGAGAGTTCGACTTAAATCAGGTATTATTAGCCAGTTAATATTGTTGCCTTCTATCTTACTAGTGTAATGCTCTGCTTCCATGGAAACATAGCCGTTACTCTCAACAAAGCCCTCTATTTCTTCTGCTTTGGGAGATTTAGGATTGTTAACGATAGCCTCTACAGTAACCTGGGTGTTAGTGGGTCCGGTTATTTTAATCAAAGCTGAATTTTTGCCTTTCGGAGTTTTTCTCCAGTCTATTTCTAACCAGATTCGTAATTCTTTGTCGATTTTACCCTGTTTATCCGATATTACAACCCAGGGTTTTTCGCAAGAAATCTTATAATCAAAAGGAATTCTACCGCGATTAAATACCTCTATATAATATTTTTGCTGATTAAAACAATCAAATTCCGGCAATATGGCTTTTTTCTTCTCGGCAGGCCACCATTTATCTGAACCCTCGATTGCTACACCCATTTCTGCGGTATTCGGTATCTTTATTTCTTTAACCGCAGGCATTATATTTCTACGGGGATTATCCCAGTTGGTATAACCTATGTGTGTTTGTGACATTATGTGATTCCATTTCCCGTTTGCCATTTTGGTATGATAGTATTCTGTTAACTCGGCATCGTTAGAAAATAATTCCCTAACTCCCTGTGCCATGATGTTTGTTGCTGCACGTCCCTGTTTCGCGTATAAATAGTTTTTTCCCACTGTAACATACATTTCGCCTAAGTTAGCGCATGCTTTTACTGGAAATAATACTAATTGGTAATAGGCATCTTTATATTCCGAAGGTAATTTTTGATAAATATTTTCGGACTTATAAGCTATTTTATTGTAATCAGATACAACTCTTTCTGCTTCTCTGTAATTGATAAGGCTGTAAGTGAGAGAATCGAGAGATTCAGGCTTTCGCCGTGAATTGTATTTTGTATACTTTGTTAAGATATCGGCTATTTCATCGGCATACTTCTCTCCAAACTGTTGTTTTGCCCAAAGTTTAGTGTATTCCGGTAGCCTTTTTGCCTTCCATTTATCTAAGTTCCAGGCATAGTCCAGGAAAAATTGAGTTGGGAATTCCATCGGTTTTATATCACCTACATTTACTATCCAGATTTTCTCCACTCCGTAGGCGTAAGACAGGTGCATCTGTTCCCATATTCTTGATATCATATTAGTGTTTAACCATCTGTAGCTTCTGGGACCGCCGACAAAGTCAAAGTGATAATACATCCCGTAGCCGCCTCGGCGCTTTGGCGCATCTAGTTTCGGAAGCCTTCTCACATTACCCCAATTATCGTCGCAAAGTAATAATGTAACATCGTCAGGAACAGTCATTCCCTTATCGTAATAATCCTGTACTTCTTTATAAAGAGCCCAATCTTGCGGGACCTCAGAAGCGGGTTTTCCCGTTACTTCTTCGATAATCTCTCGCTGGTCTTTTACGATCCGCTCCAAGAGCGCTATAGCGGTTCCTTCTGTCATGGGTTCGTCACCGTCGCCCCTCATCCCTATGGTTACTATGCTCTCGAAATCATCCATTCTGCGTATCCCTTCCCGCCAGAATTCCTTTAGTTTCTCCTCGTTTAGTTCGTAATTCCATCTGCCCGAACCATAACGTCTCCATTCGACGTGTGCTCTCATTAAAGGTTCATGGTGAGATGTTCCTATCACAACTCCATATTCGTTTGCAAGTATTGGGTTTTGGGGGTCGTCGTCATAAAAAGCTTTGCCCCACATGGCAGGCCAGAGATAATTTCCTTTCATTCTAAGAATGAGTTCAAATACTTTATCGTAGAATTTTGAATTGAAACCGCCGAATTTCTCTCGAACCCACCCTCCGAGTGCGGGGTCTTCGTCGTTTATGAATATCCCTCTGTATTTGACATCCGGTTCCCCAAGGCTGTATCGCATCGGCGAAACATAAAGGTTTTTCTTTTTATCTACCGGTACATCAGCCCACCAGTACCATGGCGAAACACCAATTTGTTGGGATAGATCGAGCATCCCATATATTGTGCCGCGCTTATCGCTTCCTGCGATAACGAAAGCTCTATCGATTCCGGGTAGAGGGTCTTCAATGGCCTGTCTTATAAATGTTTCCCATTTTCCCGAAATATCTTTCACATTGATTTTTTTATTAGTTACTAATTTATCGATTGTTTTACTTTTTCCCAGCGTCCCTATTATTACTATTTCTTTTGATGCTGGGATTTCATCGATAAATATTTCCACTTTAGAATCAGTTACTCTTTCAATGTCTGCTTGAAAAAGCTTTGCGACCTTTATTACTCCGGCATAGTCTTCGGAGCTTAAGTACAAAGGCGCGGATTTTCCGGAAGAAGAAAGAGCAAAGAATCCTGCCCTTTTTTTAACAGAAATGTACGATCCGGTGGCTATGGATGAGTCAGTTGCAGAACAGGACATAGCTAATATACCAAGGAATAGTACGAAGCGTAAAATTATATGGGACAAATACATGCCTCTGGTGTGTTTTGAAAAATGGAATTTTTTCGTATAGTGTTTAATTATAAAGTTCATTTGTTCGGCCTATAGTAAATACTTATATAATAAAAGTCAAGGGCGGTTTTTGAGCGTTTTGGCTCAAAAATAGTCATGAGTCACGAGTCGTGAGTCATGAGCCAAAAACAAATGACAGAGGACCGCAGACGGCAGACTGGAATACAAAAACAAGTCAAATGGTAAAATGGTTGAATGGTTAAATCGGCATCCCCCCTCCCTTCATATTTTTACTATTCTACGATTTCTTAAATTTAACTATTTAGCTGATTCGAAGAATCTATTAGACAGGATTTTTTGTTTGTTTAAAATCCACAACGCCCCAAAAATTAATTAGCCACGGATGAACACGGATACACACTGGTTAAAAAAAGAAAAAATTTATGTTTGTTTAGAACCCACATCACAACCCAGATTATTCTCACACAAAGACACCAAGACACAAAGACTTTTTTGTTGCTAAATCCCACCCCCCAAATCCTAATTATTTACTCGAGTTCTCGAATCCTAGACCCCTTAAGTTTTACCCGCTTTTCCTCATCCATAGAAACCAGTCATAGAACAAAAGTAAGAGAAGAAAACTGATGAAAATCCAATTATGGCGGAGATTTATCCATATTTCTCTTTGTTTTACCTGTAAATGGTCCATTTTAATGGAACTATTCCATTCTCCTCCTCCGCTAATATCTGCTATACTTGAAAGCATTAGTGTGTCTATTCCTAATCTATCGCCGGGTTTTTCTACAATCAAAACCGAATCTTCGATTACACCGGATGGGGAAGTTATTTTGAAACTGTGTGGTCCAGGTGGAGGATTTTTTATCACTATTGAATCTCCTGTTACTAATAAAATTTTTCCGTCCCAGAAAAAAGTTTTTTTTGATTTAATATTTTTATTGAATGTAAGGATAAAATCTTCTCCTTCGGGTAATTTTTTCGAATAGGATATGATTAATTCTTCGGTTGTAAGTTCTTCAGTCAGATTATCCATCAGTTTCTTAAAAAAATCCACCGGATACTTATTTTTATCCATAAGAGCTAACTTCCATAGTTCAAGATATGCCAGTTGAAAAACTTTTCCTTTTCCGTATTTAATTGAATATCCAAGTTTTTCTCCCGAAATTTCGACCTCTTTTGCATCTCTTCTTGTGCCTCCTGCTTTTAAATAATAACTTTCTGGAAGGTTTCCCGAATATTTGCTTAAAGTAGGTGCAAGGATCGGTAGAAAATTCAAATTTGGTGAGGTACCGCTACCGATAAATACATTGCCGCCTCTAAGCATATATTTTTCGATTTCTTCTTTGTATTTTTCCGGATTGCCAAAGACGCAAAGCATATCGCAATTCTGCAAGTCCTGTTCATTAAAGTTGTCTTTTTCCCAATCTGTGACTTTCCAATTGTTGTCTTCGAAATAACGTTTTATGAATTTATAATTCCAGTCCGGGATATCATTCCTGACTAATATTCTTTTTTTTTCTTTAACATCGATAGAATATTCGGTTTTATCTAAAATATCGTCCTCGATTAAGAGATTTAATTCTATATTATTTTTGCCGGCGAAAGGAAGGAAAGAAAAATCAAATATACCTTCTTTTCTGATTTCTTTTTTGCTTACTTTATCATTATACTTGATTTCGACACTGCCCGTTTCCGGGACTTTATAATAAACGTTAATTTTAACTGAGTCTTCTTCGATTGCTGAACTTGGTCCGTAAACCGAAATAAAGCCAGTGTTGATTTTACTGCTCTTCGGTAAAACGAAATAGACAGGGATTTTGAGTTCACTTGCTACTTTTATTGGATTTTTTCCTTTAGTATTTGAGCCGTCAGAGAATAAAATTATTAAGCTTGCGTCCGGATATTTTTGTGATGCCTCCTTAAACGCTTTGCCGATATCGGTTCCTTTATAGCCTTTACCGAATCTCAATTTCTTTAAAGTAATTGTTTCATCTATTTCTTTTTTTTGAACGCCTTTCATAGATTCGGTTTCATCTATCAAAAAACCCCCGTAAGGATTAATCTTTTTTGTGAAATGAAATACTGGATGAAAAATAATAAGTAAAAAGAGACCCAGGACAATCCACTGGGTTATTCTCATTTTCATTCTGTGATATCGCTTTCAGGAAAGATTTTTTTTATTATCTGGATTGAGTTTGTATCTAGGGAGGCCACAAAGCCGTCGAATAAATATTTTTTCCATATTTTCTGGATATCTATAGATTCCATGTTTTTAAGTTCTGTAAGCCAGCGTTTGAAAGTACTTGTTTCTACTCCCATAGAATAGCTCAGAACCAGAAATCGACTTCTGTTTTCTTGCAAAGATAGGGCATTAATCCAATTAGATACTTCAATAATAGCTTTATTAACTTCTTTATATGTGGGTTTTATAGCAATATTTTTAAATTTGTTTCCTGAAATATATATGATAAAAGGAGAAGGGGCTGTTTCCGGAGAAAATTTTATTTTGAGATTTCTATTATTCATAAGTCGCAGGAAGACAAGAAAAGCGCAAAAATCGGGAGAATAAGCCGGCGGTGAAATGTTCGCAATAAAGTTTTCATTTCCGCGATAAATATGTTTACCGATAACTCTTTCCAATTTGTAATATGTTGAAGCATCGGAAATCATTGTGTCGGGAATCATCCTGGCAAGATTAATTATTACGTTTTCGTTTACTCTTCCGGTAATCCCTATAGTTAAATTGACAATAGGAGAAGAATTTCCGTTAATATCATTTAATACAAGGCGAAGTAGATTGGTTGGGCCATCTTCATTTTTTACAGAAAAGAGTTCATTATTGTAGAGTAATGTGGCAAAATTAACAATATACTTAATAGAGTCCGTGTTTTTCAGATAAAAATAATTATAACCACTTTTTTCGAATAATGGTCTTGCATTTTGTTTTATTTTTGCGGTTGAACAGAGTTCAAAACCTAATGAAATTTGTTTCATTTTGCATTTCTCGTCTCTCAGTATTTGTATTCCTGAAGGCAAAAGAAGTTCGGAAACTGAAAATGTAAGAAGAATTATTCCCATTCAATAGTTGCCGGTGGTTTAGAGCTTACGTCATATACGACTCTATTAACCCCGGAAACTTCATTCATTATTCGGCGAGCTATTTTACCTAGGTCTTCTTTTCTGAAAGGAAACCAATCTGCGGTCATTCCGTCTTCGCTTACAACAGCTCTGAGTCCTATTAGATTTGCATATGTTCGGGTGTCTCCCATTACCCCTACTGTCTTTACAGGTATAAATACTGCAAATGCTTGCCATATTGAATCATATAGTTTTAACTCTTTTAGGGTATTAATAAATATATGGTCTGCCTCTTGCAGAATTTCTATGCTTTCTTTAGAGACTTCGCCAAGAATTCTTACCGCAAGACCGGGTCCCGGGAAGGGATGTCTCTTCCAGATTTTTTCCGGTATATTTAACAATTTAGCAATCTGCCTGACTTCATCTTTAAAGAAATCTTTTAATGGTTCGATCAATTCTAATTTCAGATCTTCCGGAAGACCTCCTACGTTATGATGGGTTTTTATTGTGTGGGATGGACCTACGTCGGAAGTGCTCTCGATCCTGTCCGGATATAATGTTCCCTGAATTAAATATTCTGCTTTTATTTCTCTTGCTTCTTCTTCGAATACTTTTATGAATTCTCTTCCTATTATTTTTCTTTTCTCTTCCGGGTCGCTTATTCCTCTAAGCGCATTTAAGAATCGATTTGGAGCATTAACGATCTTCGCTCCTAATTTAAGTTTTTTCGATATTTCTTTTATTTCTTCTGATTCACCTTTTCGCATAAGTCCTGTATCTACGAAAATCGGTACGAAATTTTCCTTTAGGATTTTTTTTGCGATAACTGCAGATACTGTCGAATCGACACCTCCGCTATAGGCGAGTACAACCTTTCCCTTTCCCTTATATTTGTTTGTTATTTCGTTTTGAGCAATTTCCAGAAATGACGAAGAAGTCCAGTCACCTTTTACTTTGCAAATAGAATAGAGAAAATTCTTTAAAATTTTCTTTCCCTCGATAGTATGGGTTACTTCCGGATGAAATTGAAGTCCGTAGATATTTCCTTTTTTGATTGCAGCGAATTCGGAATTATTACTTTTTCCGATAACTCCAAAACCTTCGGGTAATTTTGTTATTTTATCTCCATGACTCATCCAGACTGTGGTTTTTTCTTCTATTCCATCGAAAAGAAGATCACTTGCAGGAAAGAAATCTGCGCTTCCGTATTCTCTTTTCTTCGAACTTAAAACGTCTCCACCAAAGATTTTTCCGAGCAATTGTAGGCCGTAGCAAATACCCAGGATTGGAATTCCTAAATCAAATATTTCTTTATCAGGTGTTGGAGCATTTTTTTCTATTACGCTCCATGGGGCTCCCGATAATATTATCCCCTTTGCCTTGGATATTTCTTTTGCAGGAATTGAGGGAGAGAGTATAAGAGCGTGAACATTAAATTCTCTAACCCTTCTGGCAATCAGGTGAGTATATTGAGAACCGAAGTCCAGAATTACGACTTTTTCACTCATTTATACCTTTGAGTTTCCTTACAGCCCTAGCCCTATCGGCAGATGAAAAAATATATGAATTCGCGATTATTACATTTGCGCCGGACCCGAGAACGGGATCGATTGTTTCATCATTTACGCCTCCGTCAACTGCAATATCGAGTTCCGGAGAGATCTCTCTTAAATTTTTTATTTTTGTAAGAACATCGGTAATAAATTTTTGTCCCGAAAAACCCGGATGCACACTCATTAAAAGAACGGCGTCGATTCTATCTAAATAAGGTTCGACAGTAGAAACAGAAGTATCCGGGTTGAGTACTATTCCGCATCTGGCATTCATATCGTGAATTTTTTTTATAATGTTTTCTGGATTACCTTCAGATTCAAGATGGAAATATATTTGAGAACAGCCTGCATTTATAAAATCTTCAATATATTTTTCGGGATATTGTATCATTAAGTGTGAATGAAGAGGAAGGCTGGTTAGTTTTCGTATTCCTTTAATAACAACAGGTCCGAAAGAAATATTTGGTGCAAAGACTCCGTCAAGAATGTCGAGATGTACTGAATCTCCTCCCGCATTTTCTATAGTTTTCAATACTTCTCCGAGTTTAGAAAAGTCTTCTGCAAGAATGGAGACAGAAACATGAATTTCTTTATTCATACGAGTATATTAGAAATTATTTTTGATATGTCAAGCACCCCACCGCGCCAAATTATTCTCACACAGAGCACACAGAGAACACGGAGATTTTTTGCCGTCAGCTGTCGGCTGTCAGCTGTCAGCTTTTTTATCTCACACAAAGCCACAAAGTCCACAAAGATTTTAAAATACTCACGTGGCTTGACATGGTTGGGATTATTGCTTAGAATAAAAGGGATAAACCGAAAAGAAAAAGGGGATTTCTATATGAAAGAAATAGAAATAATCGATACAGATTCGGACAATATTTTTGAGTTAGGTGTTTGCGGGTATAAGAACATTAAGACACCCGGATTTCCGGAAAAAGTCGAGTGGTTAAAGAAACGTTTTACCGAAGGACTGAAGATAAAAACTCTGTACTCGGATAAAGACAAAAACCAGGGAATGATTGAATATATACCCGGAGAATACTGCTGGAGGCCGGTTTTAGCAGCCGGTTACATGTTTATTCACTGTATTTTTGCAGGGTTTAAAAAGGTTTACAAAAACAAAGGATATGGTTCAATGCTATTAAACGAGTGTTTTAAAGATGCAAAAAAAGAAAATATGTATGGTGTTGCTGTTGTAACCCGTAAAGGTCCATTTATGGTAGGAAATGAATTCTTCTTAAAGCACTCCTTTGAGATTGTGGATAAAGCACCGCCCGATTTTGAACTGCTTGTAAAAAAAATAAAGAAAGATGCCCCAACACCAAAATTTAAGGCAGGAATGGAAAAAAAGCTTGGTTCTTACGGTAAAGGCTTAACTATAATTAGAGCAGACCAATGTCCTTACTCGGTAAAAAATGTAAAAGCTATAGTTGAGACTGCAGAAAAAGAACTTGGTATAAAAGTAAATTTGGTGAATTTAAAAAATTGTAAAGAAGCACAAGACACACCGCGAGGTTTCGGAACATTCTGTATTATATATGACGGAGAAGTTATTTCCGATCACCCAATAAGTAATACAAGGTTTATGAATATTATGAATAAAATTAAGAAGTAAGAGTTTGTATTTCGATGGTTAAAGAAATTAAAGCAATGGATCTTGAAAGATGGTTAAGTAAAGGAAAGGTACATTATTGCTGTGATAAAGAAGATTAAATTTCAAAAAAAAGGGAGAGTCAGGAAATGAGGATAGAAAGGGAATATAAAAAAGATTTTAATGCCAAATCTAAAGAGAGGAATGTCTTTATATTTATGGATGGAACCTGGAATGATGAAAACGGAAAACAGGGAAGTGGGCTTATTACAAATGTTTTTAAACTTTACAAATCTTTAGAGGAGGATTCCGATAGTCAGATAGCAAGATATTTTAGAGGTATTGGCAATGACGACGATTATAATTTTTGGGGTAGGTATATAGGTGGAGGAACCGGAAGGGACGAAAAGAAAATAAGGGATGAAGCGTATGCTACTATTGCAAGGGAATATCACCCCGGTGATAAAATTCATATTTTTGGTTTCAGCAGGGGAGCGGCAAGCGCGCGAATGCTCGCGAATCAAGTTTACAATGAAGGAATTCCTGAAAATATAAAAGTAATATGGGAAACCTCGGCCAATAGAACTACGAGAAATATCGAAGATAGATTCATACGTTATATTTCAAGTGGTAGAAAAGCGACTGTTGATGTTGAATTTCTTGGGGTGTGGGATACAGTAGGGGCTTTTGGTATCCCCATAAATATTCTGGGAATTCCTTTTGCGAGATGGAATTTATTTAAGGATATGAATATCGCAAAAAATGTTAAAAAAGCCGTTCATTGCGTTTGTCTGGATGAAACGCGAGATGCTTATGTGCCGACACTAATGAATTATAAACCCGGTGTAGTCGAAGAAGTTTGGCTTCCGGGTGTGCATTCGGATGTTGGAGGGAGCTATAAAGAAGACGCACTGGGTAAATTAGCGCTTGATTTTATGGTTAATCGGCTAAAAAAACATTCGCAAAGTTATCAAAATAAAATTAGATTTAAAGAAGAAATATTGGATAAATATACTAAAATCACAGATGAAAAAGAGTTTGTTTTTCATTTCTTTGGCCTCGGATGGAAGAAATCCATCAGGGATATTTACGTAAGAAATGAAGGTAAGATTGATAAAAGTATATTACCGAAAATTCACTCTTCGATGGTAAAAATGCAGAGGAGCAAGAAGACAACGAGTCTCACCAGGTTTAAAAAAACAATACGAATTCAATACAATCCTCCGAATGCTAAAATTATTCGAGGTAAATATGAGATTGTGGATTGAAACAGAAGACAGAATTCAGAAGCCAGAATACAGAATCCCATCACCACCCAAAAAACATTATCTCACACAAAGACACCAAGCCACAAAGACACAAAGACTTTTTTGTTGCTAAATCCCAACCCCCAAATCCTAAATCCTAACTATTTACTTGAACCCTTGAACCCTTAATTATTGCAAATAACACAAATATTTTGATTGTACTGGATTAGGTTTTAGAGATTGATTAATCAATAAAAGAATATAATATCTACAAGTACTACATGTTAAAATAAAACAGGAGAATGATATGCAAAGTTTGATAACGATTTCGACAGATAGAAGAGAAGCTTTATACGATATTACGCCACAGGTGGCGGAGTGTGTTAAGGAGTCGAAGGTAAAATCCGGATTCATTAACGTTTATGCTCAGGGTGCAACTTCTGCTATAATGATTCAGGAAAATTGGGATGATAGTGTTCAGGAAGATGTAGTAGATTTACTTAGAAAACTGATTCCTCAAGGAATATGGAAGCACGATATTCAGGATGGTAATGCAGATTCGCATTTGAAAGCGGGTATTGTTGGTCCCAGTGAAACCGTTCCGATAATCGAAGGAAAATTAGGTCTGTCGAGGTGGCAGAATATATTTTTCTGTGAGTTCGACGGACCGAGAAGCAGCAGGAATATACTGGTGACGATAATAAAAGCTTAAAAAAATGAGAATCTGGTCGCTGCATCCGAAGTATCTGGATAGAAAAGGATTTCTTGCCTTATGGAGAGAGGCGCTTCTTGCAAAACATGTTCTTGAAGGAAAGACAAATGGATATAAAAATCATCCGCAGCTTGAACGGTTTAAGAAAGCGAAAAAACCGCTTGACTGTATCAATCAATATTTAATGTCCATTTACGAGGAATCGGTCAAAAGGGGATATAAATTCGACAGAAGCAAAATCGAACTAGAGTTTATCGCAATGACACTCACAGTTACAAGCGGACAGTTGAATTTTGAGCGAAAACACCTTCTTGAAAAACTAAAGAAGCGAGATATTACAAAGTATAATGAACTGATTACGGCCCCAAAAATCGAATCCCACCCGCTGTTTAAGTTAGTAGAAGGTGATATAGAAAAGTGGGAAAAACTTAGAAATTAAGTAGTTTTTTTAGATTGAGTTTTTTAAGTGTTTGATATATAATATTAATACTTTTCAAAAAAGTTAAATTTTAACTTATAAAAAAAGAAAGGAGCTAAATTTATGGTTATGAATTCAAAGAGATCTAATTTGGTTTTATTTATTTGTTTTTTTTTGATTCCCAAGGCGGTTTTTTGCGAAGTCAAGCTTCCGAAATTGATAAGCGATGGTATGGTTTTGCAGCGGGAGGAATGCGTAAAAATTTGGGGTTGGGCTCTTCCTCACGAAAAAATAAAAATAAACTTTAACGGCGAAGAATATAATACAACAACAGGAGAATGTGGCAAATGGGAAGTTAGTCTCTCTAAAATGAAAGCTGGTGGTCCATATGATATGGAGATTAAGGCTGACAATACTTTAATAGTGAAAGATATTCTTATTGGTGATGTTTGGGTGTGTTCCGGTCAATCTAATATGGAAACGACAATGGAGAGGGTTAGTCCTCTTTATGAGTATGAAATTGTAAACTCGGAAAATAATTATATAAGGTATTTTACTGTACCGAAGAAATATAATTTTAACGCTCCACAAAAAGATTTAGAGTATGGTAATTGGGAAAAGCCGAATCCGGGAAGCATACTCAGATTCTCCGCGGTAGCTTATTTTTTCGCAAAGGAGTTATATGAAAAATATAATGTACCAATAGGCTTAATAAATTCGAGCCTTGGAGGGTCTCCCATCGAAGCATGGATGAGCGAGGAATCTTTGAAAGAATTTCCTGAAATTTATGAAGAGGCGCAAAGATTTAAAGATAGTACTTTGATTTCTCAAATTATGAACAAGGATAGAGAAAGAATAGGGGCCTGGTACAATCAATTGAGGGAAAAAGATAAAGGTTATAAAAGTCCCGAAAAAATCTGGTATAATCCGACTTTAGATATATCCGACTGGGATGCTATGGAAATTCCTGGTTGCTGGATTAACACTACGCTCGGTTCCGTAAATGGGGTTGTTTGGTTTAGAAGAGAAATAGATATACCTTCTTCTATGGCCGGTAAAAAAGCAAAGCTAAACCTCGGAAGAATAGTAGATGCCGATTCTGCCTTTATTAATGGGGTTTTTGTCGGCACAACAGGATATCAATATCCACCGAGAAGATATGAAATTCCTTCCGGGTTACTGAAAGAAGGCAAGAACATTATAGTTGTGAGGGTAATCAGTAATATCGGTAATGGAGGTTTCGTTTTAGATAAGCCCTATGAGTTGGTTGTTGGGGAAGAAAAGATAGATTTAAAAGGTGAGTGGAGATATAGGCTTGGAGCAGAAATGCCTCCTCTGGAAGGTCAAACTTTTATAAGTTGGAAACCATTGGGTTTGTTTAACGCGATGATTTCTCCTCTTCTGAACTATCGAAGTAAAGGAGTGATATGGTATCAGGGAGAGTCTAACGCCGGAGAGCCACTCAAATATCGAAAATTATTTTCTACCCTTATAAATGATTGGAGGAAAAATTGGAATCAGGGCGATTTTCCTTTCCTGTTTGTGCAGCTTCCTAATTTTATGGAAGCGAAAGATAAGCCTTCCGAGAGTAACTGGGCTCTCATGCGAGAAGCCCAACTTAAAACTCTTTCTGTTCCTAACACCGGTATGGCTGTTGCGATCGATATAGGAGAATGGAATGATATACATCCTTTAAATAAGAAAGATGTTGGCAGCCGGCTTGCGCTTGCGGCAAGAAGGGTTGCTTATGGTGAGAAAGATATCGTCTATTCGGGGCCTGTTTATGAATCTATGAAAATAGAAGGAGATAAAATAATTATTTCATTTACTAACCTTGGAGGAGGACTGGTTGTTAGGGGAGGTGGGGCTTTAAAGCAGTTTGCTATTTGCGGTCCTGACAAAAAATTTGTTTGGGCAAGTGCGAAGATAGTTGGCGATAAAGTAATTGTATGGAATGAGAATGTTAAAAACCCCGTTGCGGTCAGATATGCATGGGCTGATAATCCGGAAGGTGCGAATTTATATAACGAGGAAGGTCTGCCTGCATCGCCTTTTAGAACTGACGATAAATAATGTTTATAGAAAGAATTGTGCGGGTTTTTTATTCCCCGCACAATTCTTGTGTTCTATTACTAAACTATAAGTTTAGTTTTTTATCTCTGATTACTTTCGATTTTTAATTTTACTAATTCTAATTTTATTTTCTTGAAGGCAGTCATATCCTTTACTAGTATGATTTTTGCTTTGCGGACTTTGTCGCGTAGTTCTTCTGTCCTTTTATAAGTTGTTTGTACTTTACTTCTAGTTTGAGCGTCAAGGCCAGGCATTTTTTGCGCATCTTTCAAAAATTGATAATCATTTTCTAATTTTTGCTGCCATTCATATACCATTTGAGGTTTTATGCTTTTTATTAGGCTTTCTATTTCTTCAATTTGACGATTTATAATAATTAACTGTTGTTTTGCGATAAGGTAGTTTCGTTTTTTTAAATACCCTTCTAATTCAGTGGTTTGGATAGATAAACGTTTTATTTTCGCTGTTAGTTCCATTAATTGTGGTCCTTTCCTGTTGAGGTTTAGCATTATTATATTGCAGGAAAGATTAATTTCTTTGATTCTTTTTTCTATGATACCCTGTTTTTCTTTTAAGTTTTCGTATTCTTTCTTGAGCATATTAATTTTATGTTGATATTCATCGGAAAGATTCAATCTTTTTGCTAGTATATATCCCTGAGCAATCAATCTTGAGGCTTGCATAGTTCTCCCTTGACTTAAAGCCTTTTCGATTTTTCTTATTAAGAATTCAAGATGGCCTTTTTTGTATTCATGCCATTTTTTAAGTTCCTTGAGTTTAAATTCTCTGACTTCCATTTCCCTATTCCTTCTTATTCTGGCCATTCTTTCTTTTTCTAAAGTTACTTCTCTGCCGGTTTGTTTGTCTTTTGTGTTTACTTTGCCTTCAACTACCTTAATTTCCGATTCATCGTTTATAAATGAAACCTCAAATTCGGTTCCCATAACACCCGATACAGATAATGGGCTTTTAACTTCAAATGACTCACCCTTAACCAATTTCTTTATTTTTGCCCAGACTCGTCCTATCGAAATGAAAACGGATCTCTTTTCTATTCCTGAAGTGGAAATTCTTGAGTTCTCATCTATGTAAAGGGTGCTGCTGTCTGCGTAAAGAACTTCTGCCTGAGAGCTGTCATTTGCTATTATGGTATCATTGTCCAGTATTTCCATCCCTATTGCGGGAGTGATTGTACTGTCAGCTCTTTTTATTAATACATCATTTGTATAAAAATTCAAAATTGTTCCTAAGATTAATAATATCATAGTTCCTCCCTTTTTAATTTAGATAAATTATCAAACAATAAGTTCCGTAAATATATAGCTTTGTCTGCCAATTTTTTCTCTTTTTTATTTTTTTTAAGAAACAGACAAAAATGAGGTGTGGTTGCTTAATTCTTTTCTTCTTACCATAGTGATAAATCAGAGGTTATTGCATATACCCCTGTGGATTCAGTTTTACCTTTTAGCTGGAGTTTACCTACGAAATGTATTTTGTACGTCCCCTGTAGCTGGTTTTTTGTTGTCTCCGATATCAGTATTTTTGTTTTATATTCTTTATTAAGGGGTTCGATACGCGCAGACGTGTTTACCGGATCTCCGATAGCCGTATATTCTATTCTGTTTGCAGAACCTACGTTCCCTATGACTGATTCTCCAGAGCTTATGCCGATTCCGATTTCAAGAGGAATTTTTTCTCTCATTATTTCTTTTTGGTTTAGATAGTGTATACGATTCTGCATTTCAATGGCACAGGAAACTGCTCTATCGGCGTGTCCGGGATGATGTATTGGAGCACCGAAAAGTGCCATAATGCCATCGCCTAAATATTTATCTACCATGCCACCGAATTGAAAAATAGTATCCGACATATCCTCGAAAAAGGCATTCAGAATTTTTACAATATTTTCCGGATCTTCTTTCTCTGCTCTTGGAGTGAAGTTTCTTATGTCGCAAAATAACACGCTTATCTCCTGGCGCTTTCCTTCAAGGTTTAAGTGCGGAGATTTCATTATTTGATTAACGACTTCTTCCGATACATATCTCGAAAACAGACCTTTAATCCACTTTTTTTCCTCTTCTCCGAAATAAATTCGGGAAGAAAGACCGACCAAAAAGGCAAAAGTAATACCAATAATTGGGCGCGACATTTCGTAAGAGGTAAAATAACTCATGTACATTACTATTGTAAACAATACATATACTATAATAATTATAAAAGCAATTATTGGTGAAATATAAGGGGCGGTCTTATTTGCTAATAGTAAAGTGATGGAAATTAAAAATATTGAAATTATTATTACAATGTATTTTGGTGGAGTAGTTATGGGTTTAGAAAAAAGTAAATTATGTATTACATTAGCATGACATTCTACACCAGGTAATTTTGCTCCAAAGGGAGTTTGAGAGTAATCGTATAGTTCAGGGAGAGAGGATCCGAACAAAACTATTTTTTTTGAGAATAGAGTATCAGGAATATTTCCTTTTATTACGTCTACGAATGAAACATACCTGAATGTCTTCGCATCGCCCTGATATTTTATTCGTAGAAAAACATTGTCTTCTAAATGAATTTCTCTGTTTAGAATCTCTATTTTCCCATGTTTAAAATCCCAATTTTTTACTGCTCTGGTAGCAATTGCAAGAGAAAAAGAAGGTAGTGTATTATCTTTATAATTGAAAAATAATGGGTCTTTTCTCCTTACCCCGTCGGGGTCGAAAACATCGTTAACCAGGCCTATTTTTGCACCAGCTTCTAAGTATTCTGGAATAGGAACTGTTATACCTTCGTAGGTAAGTTCTGACTTTTTGGGTGGGGGGATTTTGGGTAAAAAATATTTACTTAAATCGATAGAAGGCATGTTGCTGCTGTCTGTATTTAGATAGGATGCAAGTACGACGTTTCCGGCTTTCTTTATCGTAGAGGAGATATAAGTGTCAAAGGAAAGAGCGGAAAGCGAAGTTTTTATTTTCTCTTTTATCTCTGCAGTATCTTTTTCCGGAAATATTTTTTCGAAGTCCTCCGTTAGTCTTTCCAGGTAGACTTTTTTTACAAGTTCGTTTAGAGAATCAGGGACCGAGAATATTACATCTAATCCTATAACATACGGTCTTTGTTTTGAAACGGTTTCTATAGCCTTTCCAAAATAATATCTTGGCCAATTATGATATCTGCCAAGTTCTTTCACGCTTTTTGCATCTATATCTATAATGTTTATTTCATTTCGCTGCTGGGTTAAATCGATTTCAAAGAATTCTCTCTTATCGTAAAGAAATCGCTCAAGAGGCATATATATTTCAGGCCTTAGTTCCATTAAAACAAAAAGTATAATTACAATGGTAAAGCCAAGTAAGATTAATGTTGTATTCTTTTTCATAATATGATAATTACGAATAAAAGTTAATAATGTCAAGGGTAATTATAAAATAAAGAATTCAGAAGGGGCGGAATCAGAATACAGAATCCCACCACCAGAAAACATTATCTCACACAAAGCCACAAAGGACGCAAAGCCCCCCACACACTTTTTTTAACTTTGTTTTTTATTCTACTTACTACTCTATACTTCCTACTCACTGTCATCCAAATCCTAATCCCGAAATCCTAAATCCTAAAAATAGCCGCAAAGTACTCAGGAGAGCGCAAAGTTTTCTTGTTTTTTCTATTCAACTACTCAACAATTCAACCATTCAACTTGTATTCAAAGAATCAATGGAGCTTGACAAATGACTATAGCTTAATAACATTGTCTTGAGCATATCTTTGGTAGTAATTATGGATATTATTTCCTTCAATGTAAATGGACTGAGGGCAATAGTTAAAAAAGGCTTCAAGGAATGGTTTGAAGTAAGAAAACCCGACGTGCTTTGTCTTCAGGAAATAAAAGCGAATCAAAGTCAGATAGAATTGAATAAATTTATAAGCCTTGAGGATTATGATGTTTTCTGGAATTCTGCGGAAAGAAAGGGATATAGCGGAGTCTTGACACTATCAAAAATAAATCCGCAAGATATCAGCTATGGCATTGGATTAGAAAAATTTGATAATGAAGGAAGGCTTATAAGGCTAAAATATCCGAATTTTACCTTGTTTAATGTTTATTTTCCTAACGGGAAAAGTGGTGAAGAACGTTTGCAGTTCAAACTTGATTATTATGATGCATTTCTGGAATTGTGCGAAAGTCTTAGAGATAGAGGGGAAGAACTTATAATCACAGGAGATTTTAATACTGCTCATAGGGAGATAGATCTTGCAAATCCTAGAGAAAACGAGAAATATTCAGGATTTTTACCAGTCGAGCGAGAGTGGCTTGATAAACTTCTTAAAAAAGGATATATAGATACTTACAGACATTTTTATCCGGATAAGGCGGAAAGCTATACTTGGTGGACTTACAGGTTCAATGCCAGAAATAAAAATATAGGATGGAGGATAGATTACTTTTTTGTGACAGAGGGTTTAATTGATAGAGTAGAAAAGTCGGAAATCCTTTCGGATGTGTATGGTTCTGATCACGCTCCTATTCTTCTTCGGATTAAATAAATTATTTAAAGTAAAATATGATTTACTTTTTATTTTGGTATAGAGAAAATGGTACCAAAAGAAAGAATAAAAAATCTAAAATGTATAAATATTTAGAGAAAGTTAAAAATCTGCAAGATTAAAGATTGAACTGGAACTTACTATTAGGTTTTAAATAAAAAGGGTGATATGAAAATCACCCTTTTTATTACTCGATGTTATTTTTTTATTATTTTTTACCCAGTTTTCCGATAGAGACCAAAATGTAGATTGCGGAGAGTCCCACCAATGCGTAAACAATATTTATCAATATTCCTACGCGGAATATGAGCGGGACTAAGTTGACGTTAAAGATTGCGAGTCCCCAGTTTAAACCTCCGATGATAAGAAGAATAAGTGCAATAAGATCTACTACATTTAATTTTTTCATGATATTTGCCTCCTTTTTTTGTTTAGTAATTTTAACTTGAAATTGAAAAATGTCAATATCAAGGAATTAAAAATATATTTTTTAATTTTCTATTATGGAAGATATTATATTTCGTACAATGTTCCCGGAACTTCAGGCATATCTACGTTATATCCCATTTCTTGTAATGTAAGTCCCAGCGGTTCCATTTGATCTTCTTCTCCGTGTACGAGGAAAATTCTTTCCGGGGAAACTTTCTCTACGAAGTAAATAAGGTCTTTTCTGTCGGCATGTGCACTAAATTCATTAAGGACAACAACTTCGGATTTTCTCTCGTAGGGTTTCCCAAAAATATTAACAGTCTCCTGTTTTTCTACAAGTTTCCTTCCGAGTGTATTTTTTGCCTGATATCCTACGATGAGGATTATATTCCTTTCGTCTTCGATATTGTTTTTTAAGTGATGCAGTATTCTGCCGTGTTCACACATACCGGAAGCGGATATTATAATCATTGGTCCTTCTTTGCTATTTAATGCTTTTGATTGCTCTACATCTTTTATATAGTTTATTTGTCCGTAATTAAAAATGTGATTTTCCTGAAGCATTCGGTATGCTTCTTTGTCAAAATATTCCGGGTGTTTCATAAATACGTTTGTTATTTCTACAGTGAGTGGAGAATCAACATAAATTGGTATTTCTGGTATTTTTTCATCTATTATAAGTGAGTTGATAGCATATATTATTTCTTGTGCTCTTTCTAATGCAAATGAGGGGATTATTACTTTTCCTTTTCTGCTTATGGCTTTTTTCAAAATCCCTTCGAGGTCGCTTTTTGCATTCTCAATGTCTCTATGTAATCGATTTCCGTAGGTGCTTTCGATAATTAGAATGTCTACTTTACCGGGGATTTTCGGGTCTTTTATTATTGGTAGATTGCTTCTGCCTAAATCGCCTGTAAAAAGAATTCTTTTGCCGTCTGTCTCCATTAATATTTCAGAAGAACCAAGTATATGTCCGGCATCCAGAAATTCGAAATTTATACCTCTTTCTTGTCTACTTTCATAAACTTTCGGTTTTAAAAGCTCGAGCGATTGTTTTGCATCTTCTACTGTGTATAGGGGGTCAATCGGGTCTTCACCTTTTTTGAGGTTTTTTTTGTTAACATATTCCGCATCCCTCTCGTGGATGTAAGCCGAGTCAAGGAGGAGGTACTTGAGAAGATCTATGGTTGCGGGAGTAGTATATATGTCCTGGGAAAATCCATTTTTTACAAGAGTAGGAATGTTGCCTGAATGATCGATGTGAGCATGAGATAGTAGCATGTAGTCTATATCTCCGATGCCGAATAAAAATTCTCGATTCTTTCTTTCGGCTTCTTTTCTTTTACCCTGGAAAAGACCGCATTCTACTAGTATTTTAGTACCATTAGAACTCAGTAAAAATTTACTGCCTGTAACCTCTTTTGTAGCGCCGTAAAATTCGATTTTCAATTTGACCTCCTTAAATGTCAATTATCTTTAATGAGAATATATATTTTGGTAAAAAATTCAAGCCCCCCTTAACTTGGCTATTGGTTTTTGGCCTTTAGCAAAGAAAATTGCACATGTAGGACATGTAGTCAATATAGAAATGCAAAAAAGATAAAAATTAAAAGTTCTACATACTCTACATGTAGAAAGATGGTGTGTGGTGTTGGATTTTTTAAAAAATACAATAAAATTGTGGGTGGTGTGGGGCTTTGTGTTCTCTGTGGCTCCGTGTGATAATAAATTTTTGGGGATGGGTGGGTTGAAAGCTTGACAATAGAAATTCAACTGATATATTTTTAACGAGAGGTATTGAATGAATAAAATAAAATTAGGGCTTCCGAAAGGGAGTTTAAATACCAAAGATAGAGGAAATACCTATCAATTACTTACCGATTCCGGATATGAAATTAGAGGATATGAGCCGGGGAATGAATCTGATGGGAAATTAAAGATATTAAATGATCCCGAGATTGGAGTATATCTGGTTAGACCTCAAAGTGCTCCTGTTGAATTGAATAAAGGTTTTCTCGATATAGCAATAGTTGGGGATGATTGGGTTACAGAAGAAAGCATCGCTAATTCCGAAAATAATATTTTTAAAATAGGCGATTTAGAGTACGGAAAAACAAGAATTGTCGCGGCTGTTCCTGATGATGTCGCGTATGGTTCTTTTGGGGATTTTTTCAAAAAGAAAAGGAAAACTCCAATCTTATGCTTTACTGAATATATAAATATCACAAAAGATTTTATTATGAGAAGTAAGTCTTATGTGTCGAATTACGGAAAGGAAAGTCCTCTCGTGCAAATAAGAGGAATTATCGAAGGAAAAAATAAAATGGTTCAAATTATAAGTTCTGATGGCGTTACCGAAGGTTACATTGCAAAAGGGGCAGATATTATAGTTGACAATTCACAGAGCGGAAAAACTTTGGAGGAGTATGGTTTAAAAGAAATAGAAGAAATAATGAAATCGAGCGCAGGTCTTTATGGGGCCCCTTCTTGTGATAAATGGAAGAAGAAAAAAGCGGAAGATATCTTTCAGCAGTTATATGGTGCTGTAACAGCAAGAAAATATTTTGATGTCAAATTCAATGTTGAAAATGTTAATGTTGAGGTGGTAAGGAATTATTTGATTTCGGAGAAATTATGTTCCGATGAACCTACAATAATAAAGGGTGAGAAATATTCGCAGGTCAATATTTTGATATTAAAAGATAGATTCCCATTGGTATTAAGTAATTTGAAAAAAGAGTATAATATTTCCGCGATAGTTAGAAATGAGATCAAGCAATTCGTTAAATAGATTCTTCGAATCTGGGTCAGATAACCAAATTGTAATTTAGGATTTGAGGTTTTAGGGGTAGGATTTTATTGAAACAAAATTTATTTTTTCTTTGTTCCGATTCAAATTTCCCGGTGTCTTAGAATATCTATATAAGATGGTTTTTAAGTAAAATCAAGGTTTTTAGAATTATTCAAAGGTATTATTGTTATTTAATAAATTGAAAAATTGATGAAGGAACGTTAATAAAATATAATAATAACAAATAAAATTAGACCCTTGACAAAGTACCGCGGATTTTATATAATTAATATTGGTCTGTTGATCTGCAATGAGGAGGAATGTATGGACAACTTGGAGGAATAAAGCAGCGGATAAAGATTGTAAGAATCGTCCAAATTTAGGTAAAACTTAAAGGAGGTCAATGTGAGGAAGTTTTTAGTATTGTTGTTCGCTTTGATGTTAGTATCATCTCTACCCGCGTACTCATATGCTACACAGACTTATGAGACACCTGACACGGTTTGGGGTGATTCGTCTTTAGGATGGGCTAGGACAAGGGATTTTAATAATTATGATGATATTCATATAAACACACTTAATCCTCATAACGATAGCCGTTCTGTAATGATTCCGCTTGTTGATACTATGCCTTTCGGGCAGTTACACTGGTGGTTGCTATACTGCAAATCATCTTTCTGGACAAATGGTATTTGTACAGACAGTGTTTTCATACATGATCAGTTTGGTTACGGCAGTGAGGTGTCGTATTGGTTCTATATTCCCGCAGGAGCACCTATTGACAGTTTTATCGTTTTTAACAGGGATTCCGATTGGTCATGGTGTACATTTGGTAAATATATGCCTGGTGATTTAACTTTCGGTGCATGGAACAATCTGATTGCGCCTTGTCCGGAGACGATCGCCAATGGGGATACAATAGATCTTCCTATAATACAATTCGATATTTGGATCTATACCGACTCACTTCTTTTGAACCCGTCTTGTACTCTATACATGGATGACGTAGAGTCTAGACTTGGCGGTATAGAGGAGGAAGTTGCTGCTAGTGCACTGACTATTGGAACCTCTATCAATAGCATAAAATTCTCTATGACCAATTCTGAACCAGTAGTAGTGAGTTGTTTCAGAATAGATGGAAGTAAGGTATTCGAAACTGCTGGTACAGCTGACGCTGGCAGTAACGAAGTTTCAGTTGGGAACTTGCCTGCAGGTGTCTATATAGTTAGAGTTATAGGCAGAAGTTGTTCCGGAACAGGTAAGTTATTAATAATGTAGTTAATCCCGTTAGAGGGGATTGCAAGGTCTTGATTTGAGACCTGAATTTTGGACGATTCTTCAATTTTTAAAAATAAAAAAACAGGGGGAACTCCCCCTGTTTTTTTTATTTTTAAACGATCGCCCCTCACAAGAAAGTTTCTCATATAAAAACACGAAGGATACAAAGAGTTTTATTTCTTTTTTAGCTAACAGCTAGATCCAACCAAAAATTGTATGATTATATTTTCTCGGAACTTCTCTAAAAGTCTATCTTTTCCTTTGCCACCATTTTCCAACTACCAGGTCTTCCGAAATTGTTTGAACTTAATATGCATTTTCTATCTGTTTTTTCTTCCTTTGTGTCGAAGAATTCACCCACTACATATACGTACTTTCCGTCAGCACTGCAGGCAATGTCTAATATTTCAGATAAATCAACTATCTGAGCTTCGTCATCTCCGAGCATAGCTTTGGCCTCTATATATAATAGAGGAGACGCAATGTTGTTTTTAAATAAGTTTAAGCAGAGAAGAATCGTGATTAAAACCAATACTATTTTAATAAATCTGTCCTTAAGCATTAGCCCTCCCTTTTTTATAAAGGTTAATTGATTTCTGGTATTAGTCAATATGAAAGATTGGTAGCCGGAAGTTAATAACACAGAATTCTTCTTGACAGAATTAAGTATAGTTATTACGATTATATTGATAGAATAATTTTTAAAGAAGAATAAATGAATTGATATGTAAATGGGTAGATGGGCCTATTTGACGATTTTAGTATTTAACTAATCGACTGCTTTCTTATGAAGGCCGTACGAGGAGGAAATATGTTGAGAAAAGTTTTGTTTATTTTTGTTTTAATTGTATGTTTTAGACTGATAGCAGAGGAAACGGAGAAAAAAATTACTGCCGAAAAAATTATAAAGACGATGACGGAAACATTAAATCCTGAGCAATCGGAAGCAGTAATGGAGATGACGATAATTACTTCCGGTAACCAGGAACGAACATTTGTATATAAAGCATATTCGAAAAACAAAGGAGAAAAAAGTCTAATAAAATATCTTGAACCGGTAAGAGTTAAGGGACAGACAATTTTAATGCTTAATAATGCCGATGATATATGGACCTATTTTCCGAGAACTAAAAGAGTAAGAAAACTTGCAACTCACGCTAAAAGACAAAAAATTCAGGGTAGTGATTTTTCTTATGAAGACCTTGGTTCTTCTAATGCGTTTATTAATGATTATAATTCTAACTTGATCGATGAAGAGGAAAAAGAAGGCACATTATGTTATAAGATTGAACTCACAAGAAAGGAAAATTCCGATGCCGGATATTCACGTCTTGTTATGTGGGTTGTTAAGGAAACTTATGTTCCTGTTACCATTAGTTATTATCATGGGAAAGATTCGAGTCTTCTTGAAAAAGAACTCATTTTAAGTGATGTAAAAGTAATCGATGATATTCCGACTCCAATGAAGATGGTTATGTATAATAGACTCGATAATACGAAGACTTCTATGAATACCAGAGAGGTAACTTATGATATAGATCTTCCCGATGAACTCTTTACGGAAATGGGTATGAAAAAATGAGAGGTAATACCATTTTAAATAAGTTAATTTTATTTGTGTTTGTTTCAGGCTCTGCGATAGTGTCTAATGCCGCTACCGAAGATCTTGATGTTTTCGGGTATTTTGAACCGCAATTTATTTTTCTTTATAGAGAGGGAGAATCTTATCAAATGAACACTAATAAATTCAGGTTAGATTTACAGCATTCGGCCGGCGGTGTAGAATTTGGCGCTAATATTATTTGGAATCTTTACTATGGTAAAAAGAACTGGAATCTTCTTGATTTTTTTTCTTCTGATATAAGAAATGAAGTTCCTGCCGGGATGCAGAATTATTTTCTTTATGAATTCAAGGATACTTTATATCTTGATAACGTTTATGTTAGAGTTACAAATTCCAGGTTTGCATGCACTTTCGGTAAACAGCAAATTTCCGTTGGTACGGGTTATTTTTCGAATCCGGTCGATGTCTTTAACACGAAAAATGCATTGGACCCTACGTATGAACAGCCCGGACATAATGGTGCGAGACTTGACTTTATGCTATTGGATAGGGTAAATTTTATGCTTCTTTATTCACCTATTGCAGATGGTTGGAAAGATTCCGGAAAGCTTCTTCGTTTAAAAGTCGGTTTAGGGCATTTTGATTTTGTTGCTACAGTGTATGAGTTTCAAGACCGCCTTACTGATTTCTATACTCCTCCCGGTTCAGTCGAGCGTAGAAGGCTTGCGGGATTCGAATTTGTAGGTCAGCTTTTTGGCTTGGGTATATGGGGTGAGGGGGCTTATAATTTTATGGAGACATCGGATGATTTCTATGAATTCTTGGTTGGAACAGATTATACTTTCCAGTCCGGCCTTTACGTTTTACTAGAATATCATAGAAATGAAAGAGGGAAAACAAGATACGAGGATTACAATATTAATGATTGGCTTAGATTTTATTTGGGAGAAAGCAAAACAATATGCCGGGATCAGATTTATGGGATGATAAGTTATCCGCTGACTGATTTGGTAAATTTGCAGTTTTTATCTATCTTTAGCGTAAATGACGCTAGTTCTGCTCTCGTTCCTGTGATTGATTACAATATTTTTGAGAATATGGATTTGGATATTATGGGTAATATTTATATTGGAAGCGAGAGAAAGGTTTATAACAGTAGGCTTGGTAATGGTGTATTAATCCGTGGGAGGGTATACTTCTAAGTAAAATGAAATATCAAAAATCAAAAAGCAAAATTAGTAAATTGGGATTTAGGATTTTGGATTTAGATGATAGTGAGTAGGAAGTAGAGAGTAGTAAGAAGAATAAAAAACAAAGTTAAAAAAAGTGTGTGGGGGGCTTTGCGTCCTTTGTGGCTTTGTGTGAGATAATGTTTTCTGGTGGTGGGATTCTAGCTTCTTGCTCCTAAATTCTTTTTAAAAAAAGGGGGTTTGATATGAGAGAGAGATTACTTAAGGCTTGGGCCCGTTTTTCGATGACTCATCCATGGCGGGTTTTGGGTTATCTTTTTTTTGTGACGGCGCTTTCTTTAGGTATAATAATTTATTTTTCTGCAACAAAAAGATTCACAATGGAGATGAGCTGGGCTGATATGCTTCCGGCAAAAGAGCCTATGGCAAAGGAGTTTGACAGGATTTTAAAGGAATTCCATAGCGCTACGAATTCAATAGTTGTGGTACAGGGTGAGGAAAAAGAAATAAAGAAATTTGCCGATAAAATAACTTCGCAAATTGAGAAACTGACAGAATATGTTGATGAAGTATACTACAAGATCGATATAGACTTTTTTGCTCGACACGGGTTTATGCTTATGAAAGAGAAGGACCTGGAAAAAACCTATGATATGTTTACCGATTTAAATCTTATACCTCTCTTGAGTAGTGTTAACGATAATTTCGAAGAAGTATACATCGGAGACGATGAAGCACTCAGCACAAAACAGAAAGAAGATGAAGCGGTCCGCTCCCTTGATGGATTCCAGTACTGGATTACCGCAATGGATAGGTTTATTAGTTATCCAGAAGAATCGGAAAAGGAAATTGCCGAGGCGGCAGTTGAAAGGTTCCTTTACGGTGATCCTTATTTTATCTCTCAGGATAAGAGAATTCTTTTGATGACCGTTAAGCCTACTTTTAACGAGATGGACATAGAAAAAGATGTAGCCTCAACCGATTCTATTCAGGCTATTTTAAACAAAAATTTGGTAAATTTTCCGGGTGTGAAGGCGGGTCTTACCGGAAGTATTCCTTTGCAGAGAGATGAAATGTATTATACGCAGAGAGACATGAAGCATGGGCTTATACTCGCTTTAATACTTGTTGTTTTATTATTTGTTCTAACTTTCAGGATGTTGAGTATACCGATACTTGCGGGAGTTAATCTCATGTTGGCTATTATAATTACTGTAGGTCTTGTTGCTGTTTATCCCGGAAGATTGAATATAATGACGGCCATGTTCGGAGTCATTCTGATTGGTTTAGGTATTGATTATTCGATACATATTATTTCTCTTTATAGTGAACGGAGAGCAATAGATAAGGATGCCCCTACGGCAATGGAGGAAGCTTTAGTGCGTTCGGGAGGCGGAATTATCACCGGAGCTTTAACTACTGCCTCGGCCTTTTTTGCTATTATGATATCTGTTACAAGGGGTATAAAGGAGATGGGCGCTATTCTGGGTATGGGTATAATATGTGCTATGGTTGTTACTATAGTTGGTTTGCCTGCTTTTCTTTCTGCAATGGAAAGATTTTCCTCGAGATTCATAAAAAAACCTTTTCAGCCAAAAAATATTGAATTTACAGCTCTGGAGAATTTTGGGAAAAGTGTAAGTAGACGCCCCTTAATGTATCTTTTAATAGGATTTTTACTTACCGGATTTTTCTTCTTTCAGTATAAATATAGGCTAAGATTTGATTATAACATGCTTAATATTGAACCGAGAGGTCTTCCTACAGTAATGCTTCAGGATACAATCGTTGATGCATTTGACCTTTCTATCGATTATGCAATGGTAACCGCATCTACAGTTGAAGAGTCCTATGAATTGGCTGAAAAAGCGAGAGAAATGCCCTCTTTTTCGACTATCGAAAATATAGGAGACTTTTGTCCGCCTATCG
This sequence comes from uncultured bacterium, assembly GCA_964525555.1. Classification (GTDB taxonomy): domain Bacteria; phylum Hydrothermota; class UBA3072; order UBA3072; family UBA3072; genus JAFGHJ01. The sequence goes on along the minus strand of CAZGHN010000001.1, from coordinate 410,114 downwards.
AAAAGCAGAAAAAGAGACTTGTTTATATAAAGAAAATAAGAAATTTGCTTGCTCGAAATAAAAGAAATATTCCCATATCATCAGGCAATTTACAAAGGCTGATAGAGCAGCTCGAACGGCTTGATATGAACATCTATGAGCTTTCTCAGCTTGCTTTTATCGGAGGGCAGGATAAGGTCGATAAGAAGTGTAGGGAAATAATCGGAGATCCCGAATCGGATAATCCGAACAGTATTATATTGAACCTTGCAGGGAAGATAAGGAAAAATCCTGAAAGAGCAATTAAAGCGCTCAATGAATTTCAGAGATTTTACGAACCCTTATTGAGAAAGAAAGCTTATGATATGTCAAACCCTGAATTTCTAAGTCTTGATAATATTCCGTATAATATAAAGAGCCGTTATGTTAACGAAGCCGAAGATCTTTTTCTTGTTAATATATTTCCCAGAGAGTATATATGGAATTTTGAAAATTTAAGAAGGTTCAGCAAGCAGGTTGAGTTGGTAAGCGAAAGAGCTACCGGATTCCCGCCTCTTTTTCTTCGTTTGATTGAATTGATTGGTAGAGACGGAAAGAGAGCAACTGTACTAACTTTGTTTATAGTAGTTCTTTTATTGTGGTTGGATTTTCGAAGTTTAAAGCTTGCCCTTTTAGGTATTATTCCTCTGATTGCCGGAGGCTTGTGGATGTTGGGCCTCCTTTCTACATTTGGAATGATGCTTACGGTGGTTAATGTAATAGGTATACCCATGATCGTCGGGATAGGTATAGATGATGGAGTTCATATTTTACATCGATATCGAGTGGAAGGATTTAACAGTACTCCTCATGTGCTTTTGAGTACAGGTAAAGCGGTACTCCTTACTTCTCTTACAACTATGGCTGGTTTCGGTTCCCTTATGATATCTAAATACAGAGGTTTTATCGGACTTGGAGCGCTTTTGTTTTTGGGAGTTGGTGCGTGTTTTATTACCACGGTTCTGTTCATGCCTTCTATTATTAATATAGCAGAAAGAATAGTTAAAAGAAATCTTCTAAAAGCAGATAAAGGTGGGGAAGGAGAATAAATATGTCAGATAGAATTCCGTTTTGGGGTATAGGTATTAAATTCGCGGGTTTATCTTTGGGGTATTTAGCTATAATTATTTTTATTGATTATTTTACTTACCCGTTTTTTCATATAAAATTCTTGCCGTATATGGCATTTTTAATTCCGGGTATTCTTCTTATAATTATTGGGTTATTGTTATATATTGCTTCGGCTTTTTCTGTACATAAAGCTTATTCTAAGGATATACTAAGGACAAAGGGTGTTTATTCTATATGTCGGCATCCTTTATATTCTTCTTTTATTTTTCTTACAGTTCCGGGAGTTTGCCTCTTATTTGAATCCTGGATAGCATTCTCTGTTCCTTTCGTGATGTATATTTTTTTTAGAATATTGATAAAGAAAGAGGAGGATTACTTAAGTGAAAGGTTTGACGCTGAGTATGGAAAATACAAAAAGGAAGTGTCTTTTGTGTTTCCAAAAATTTGGAGATACGAAAAGTAATTTCGTGTAATATTGCAAACGCTACACATAGAAAAAAGAAGAAAGGACGGGAGGCCAATTCAGCTATTTAACAATTTGACCATTCAACTTTCTTTCTAGGCTCTGTGTTTACCGTGTCTCTGTGTGAGTAATTTAATCATAAGTCACTTGTCACTGGTCATTAGTCAAAAAAATAAAACAACTTAAAGAATCAGTGTTTATCCGTGTAAATGCTTGGCTAATTAATGGGTGGGATAGGTATGTGTTACTATTGACAAATAAAATCAAGGTTTTATATTCAAGACATGAAAGCAAAAAAGTTTAAAAGAATTGTTGTAAAAGTAGGAAGTTCTACAATAACCCATTCCGTAGGCAAGCTTAATCTTACGATGATAGATAATATCGTCAGGCAGTTGGTCGACCTTAAGAATAGAGGTAAAGAAGTAATCCTTGTTACTTCCGGAGCGATAGGTGCAGGTATGGGTGAGTTAGGTTGTGAGAAAAGACCCAAGTTGATACCCAAACAGCAGGCAATGGCAGCAATAGGGCAGGGGCTTTTGATTGGCGTCTACAACAGATTTTTGCGTGAATATGGAGAAAAAGGAGCTCAGATTCTGCTTACTTCTCGGGACCTTGAAGATAGAGATCGCTATTTGAATGCCTTTAATACGATTATTACACTTCTGGAATATAAGGTTGTGCCTATCGTCAACGAGAATGATACTGTTGCGACTAGTGAGATTAAATTTGGAGATAACGACAGTTTGTCGGCAAGGGTAGCTAGTCTTGCAGAAGCCGATGTTTTAATAAATTTGAGCGACGTAGAAGGGCTTTATAAGGGCGATCCCTCTCAGGCAGCTGCTGAGTCTCTTGAAGTTGTAAGGAAAGTTGAAGAAATTACTCCTGAGATAGAGAAATTAGCGGGTAGCACGGGTAGTGAAGTTAGTACTGGGGGTATGTATACCAAGATTGAAGCTGCGAAAGCCGCAGTAGGATCGGGAATAATAATGGTTATCGGTCCCGGATATAGGAAAAATGTGATTGTGGATTTGGTAGACATGCTTGAAGAGGATAAGGAGTATAATCTGGGTACGACATTTCTTCCTTCCGGAGATAGTCTTTGCAAGAGAAAGCAATGGTTTACTTATAATGTGCCAATCTGTGGTAGTCTTAAAGTCGATGAAGGGGCGGAAGATGCTCTTGTGAATAAAGGTAAAAGTTTGCTGCCCGGTGGAGTTAAGGAAGTGGTTGGTGAATTTTCCTCGGGAGGTTTGGTAAAAATACTTAATAGCGAGGGGAAGGAGATTGGAAAGGGACTGGTTGACTATTCCAGTAATGAAATTGAAAAAATAAAAGGTCACCATTCCAGTGAGATTTTCTCTATACTGGGTTACATAAATCAGGAAGAGATAATTCATAGAAGAAATATGGTTATAGGAGGTTGTTAAATGGGTATAAAAGAAGAGGTTTTAGCACAAGGTAAAAAAGCAAAAGAAGCTTCGAGAATATTGGCTAATGCCTCGACCGATATTAAAGATAGGGCATTACTAAACATTGCCAAAAAAATTGAAGACTCATCGGAAGAAATTATTTCAATTAACGATAAGGATATGAGAGCTGGTAGGAAAGCCGGGCTTTCGAAAGCCCTTTTGGATAGGTTGGAATTAAATGAAAAAAGAATCAAAGGTATGGCAAAGGGCTTAAGAGAAGTAGTACAGCTTGAAGACCCCATTGGTGAAGTTTTAGGAATTAAAAGAAGACCTAATGGGCTTGAAGTGGGTAAGATAAGAGTTCCTCTTGGAGTTATAGGTATTATATATGAAGCAAGACCAAATGTAACCGTGGATGTCGCGGGATTATGCCTTAAGGCTGGTAATGCCGTTCTTCTTAGAGGTGGTTCTGAGGCTTTTATTTCTAATCAGATATTAACGAAAATAATTCAGGATGCTATTGTTACAGAGGGTTTGCCTAAAGAATCTGTTCAATTAGTTCAGACAACAGATCGTAAAGCCGCGGAGGTAATGTTCAAGATGAACAATTATCTTGATGTTTTGATTCCCAGGGGAGGAGCAGGTCTAATTCAGCGGGTTGTAAAGGAGTCGAGTGTTCCCGTCATCGAAACAGGTGTGGGTAACTGTCATGTGTATGTAGATTCTTCAGCGGATATAGATATGGCTTTGAAAATAGTTTATAACGCAAAGACCGACCGTCCTGCAGTTTGTAATGCTGCCGAGACCCTTCTTATACATAAAGATAAAGCAGGGGCTTTTCTCCCCCTTATTTATAAAAAGTTTTCCGAAAATAACGTTGAGCTCAGGGGATGCGCTGCATCGAGAAAGATAGTAGCTGATATTAAAAAAGCTACTGAGGATGACTGGTATGAAGAATATCTGGATTACATAATGGCGGTCAAGATAGTGGATAGTATAGATGATGCAATAAATCATATTTATAAGTACGGCTCGAAACATTCCGAATCTATCGTAACGAGTAATTATAATGATGCCAATAAATTCTTAAAAGAGGTGGATGCTGCGGCAGTTTACGTTAACGCGTCTACCCGGTTTACCGATGGTGGGCAGTTCGGAATGGGATCAGAAATCGGTATCAGCACTCAAAAATTGCACGCAAGAGGTCCCATGGGTTTAAAGGAACTGACTTCTACCAAGTTCATAATAAGAGGTAACGGACAGATAAGGGGAGCCTGAGTTTAGGTCTTTGGTGTTAGGTCTTAGTAAAAACAAAAAACTCTGCGCTCGCTGCATTTTTGTGTCAAAATTATAACTAAAAAAACCCCTTTACAAAAGCAAAAAAATTCTTATAATAATAATATAGAAATATATTCAAGGAGGATATTATGAGGGAATTTCTATTTATCGTTTTTTTGTCTATTGTATTTTTCGCTTCATCCGATGTGCAGGCAGGAAGAATAGTATTCGATTTCGAGTATGATACTCCGGCAGATTCTATATGGCCATGGGCTGCTACAAGAGACTTTAACAGGTATAACGATATTAAAGTTGTAACGGACAGAGCGTACAGCGGTACCCATTCAGTACAGCTCCCTCTTATTGATACTCTTGGCGGTGTTGGCGCTTTATCCTTGTGGCTTCTGTATTGCAACGAATTTTTAGATCAAGCAACTTGGGGAGACTCTATATGGTATTATCTGTATATTCCTGCGGGAGCACCCGTTGATAGCATCTGTGCTTTCACCAGGGATTCCGATTGGACATGGAGTATTTTCAGTATATATCAAAATTCCGATTTGGCTATGGACGCCTGGAACGAGTTGATTTGTATCGTTTCCGATACGACTAGTGGAGGGGACACAATAGATCTTCCTATAATACAATGTGATTTATGGATTTATACCAACTCGTCAGTTGCAAACCCGGCCTGTACACTGTATCTTGATAGCATTACTTTTGGTTGGGATGGAAGTGGAATTGAGCTTCCTCAGAAAAATGAAGGGATTTTGAAAATAACAAAGAATTCAATTAACTGTATAGAATACTCACTTATTTCATCCGCCCACATATTAATAGAAATATTCAATCTCTCGGGACAGAAAGTAGCTGTAAAAGTACCCGGCAGACAGTTGGAAGGTCCGCATAGGATCTATGTGGATTTACCTGCGGGAATATACCTTGCGAAAATTACAGCAGACAAAGAAAAAGGTGTAAGTAAATTCATCTCGGTTGAGTAATTGTAAATAGGAAGTAGTTAGAAGTCAGCAGTTAGTAGTTTAAAAAAGAACAAAAAATTATTTGTGCTATTTGTGTGATCTGTTGTTACTTCTTTAGTTGGTTCGTTAGGTCGCGGGTTCGTTGGATCGTTAAAAAATGAAATAAAAATTGGGTGAGGTCGGGTTTCGTGTATTTTGTGTGTTTCGTGGTTAAATTATTTTGAGGCTGTGTGTTGAGTTTTAGACGATACAAATAAAATTTTTTCTCTGTGTGTTCTTTGTTTTTCCTCTGTGTTCTCTGTGGTAAAAAGATTTTTCATATTTTATTTTTAATTTTAACGTAGGGGGTTGCAGAAAAAACTAAGAGATATAATTTATGTTTGCAAATTACTATAAAATAAGGTAGGGAAAAAATGGGTAACAAAAACATAAATAATAAGAGCGGTTTAAGACAGGATTATGATTTTTTCTCACATGGACTTGAGGGGGTTGCTGCTTTTGAGACATCTATAAGTTATATAGACGGTAAAGACGGTATTTTGATATACCGTGGTATACCAATAGAAGAGTTAGCAGAAAAGTCCACATATGAAGAAACAGCTTATTTTTTGATTTACGGGAATCTTCCCACAAAAACCGAACTAAAGAAATTTTCGAGTGATCTTGAAGCACATATTTCTTTGAACACTGAGGATATAAAGTGGCTGAAGGATTTTCCTATTGCGGCTCATCCCATGGATGTTCTTAATACATGTGTTTCGCTAATGAGTTTACCCGAAGGTGGAGAGTATGAAGTAGGCGGGGAGAGCGATTTAAAAGCCGGAATTCAAATTATGGGTAAGATGCCTTCCTATATTGCTGCATTTGGCCGGATAAGAAAAGGTAAGGAGCCTATCCCACCGGATAATAAACTTTCCTATGCGGCTAATTTCTTGTGGATGCTTAATGGAGAAAAACCCAGCAAAAAAGAGGCGAGAATCCTGGATCTTTGCTTAATACTCCATGCTGAACATGGTGTTTGCGCTTCGACTTTCGGGACTTTAGTTACCTCCTCGACTTTAGCCGATGTCTACTCTTCTATCGTTTCTGCTATAGGTACCCTAAAAGGATATCTTCATGGAGGAGCAAACGAAAAAGTTATACGGATGCTGGAGAAAATAGGAGGTCCTGAAAAAGTAGAGAAGTATATAAATAATGCAATTAAGAAAAAAGAAAATATAATGGGATTTGGACACAGAGTTTATAAAACCCTTGACCCGCGGGCTCGTATTCTAAAGAAATACGCCAGAGATTTGACCGACAGAAGAGATGAAGTTTTATTCAAGACTGCCTTGAAAGTCGAAGAAATTATGGAAAAGAAATGTGGTCCTAAGGGCATATATCCAAATGTCGATTTTTATTCGGGTTTTGTATATAAAGCACTTGGTATTCCTACCGATATGTTTACTTCGATTTTCGCTATGGCACGTTGTGCTGGCTGGATGGCGCACATTCTCGAATACAGAGAATCTAATAGGATATTCAGACCTCGCGGTATCTATAATGGTCCGGTTAACGTAAAGTATATACCGATTAAAGAGAGATAAAAATTGGGTAAGACTATATCCGAGAAAATTCTATCTGAGCATGTAGGAAGAGATGTAAAACCCGGAGAATTCGTGGTTGCAAAAGTGGATGTAGTTATGGCTCAGGATGGTACCGGACCTCTTTCCGTACAGGAGTTGAAGAAAATGAATATGGAAAGGGTGTTCGATAAAAATAATTCAATATTCTTTATCGATCATTCTTCTCCGAGTTCGCGAAAAGAATTGTCTAACTCTCAGAAGACGTTGAGAGAATTTTCAAAAAAGACCGGAGCTTTTCTTTCTGATGTCGGAGAAGGTGTTTGCCATCAGCGGCTTGTTGAGGATTGGGTCAATCCGGGTAATTTAGTGGTTGGGGCCGATAGCCATACCTGTACTTCCGGTACACTGGGAGCTTTTGCGACCGGCATGGGCTCGACGGATATTGCCCTTGCTTTTGCTCTGGGAAAAGTATGGCTCAAAGTGCCAGAAACACACAAATTTATAATAAAAGGTCGACTCCCGGAGGGTGTTTATTCTAAGGATATAATTCTCGACATAATAGGTAAAATAGGGGCAGACGGAGCGACTTATAAAGCAATGGAATTTGAAGGTGAGACTATTGAGGGTCTTTCTATGGCTTCAAGATTCGTAATAACAAACATGGCTGTTGAGGCGGGAGGAAAAACAGGACTTATTTCTACTGATGAGACTACAAAAAGTTATCTCGAGGGAAGAGGTAGGGGGGATAAATTCAGGGAAATAAAATCCGATTCTGATGCTAATTTTGAAAAAGTAGTCGAAGTAGAAGCGAGCAAACTTGAACCTTTAATTGCCTTACCTCATACTGTTGATAATGTTAAAGGTATTTCGGAGATGGGAGATGTTAAGATAGATCAAGTTTTTATTGGTACCTGTACTAATGGAAGGCTTGAAGATTTAAAGATCGCTGCTTCTATTCTGAAAGGAAAAAGCAAGAGTCCGGATACGAGGTTGATAGTGATTCCGGCTTCAAGAGAAATATTTCTGGAAGCATTAAAGGAAGGGTTGATCGAGATTTTCCTGGAATCGGGAGCTGCAGTCGAATCTCCGGGCTGCGGACCATGTGTGGGAATACATAAAGGTGTTTTGGCTGATGGTGAAAGAGTTATTTCGACGCAGAATAGGAATTTCCTTGGAAGGATGGGTAATCCCGAGGGTTTTATTTATCTTGGCTCTCCGGCAACTGCGGCAGCCAGCGCTATAGAGGGAAAGATTGCAGATCCAAGGAGGTATTTAAAGTGAATTCTACTATTTCCGGAAAAGTATGGAAATTTGGAGATGATATTTCTACGGATCATATTACACCAGGAAGATATTTTCACCTGCGAAGCAATCTCGAAGAACTCGCGAAACATGTATTAGAGGATGCTGATCCTCTTTTTGCTTCGAAGGTGAAGAAGGGAGATATTATCGTTGCGGGTAAGAATTTCGGACTTGGTTCTTCAAGAGAACATGCTCCGAGAGTGATTAAGATTGCTGGTGTTTCTTGTATTATTGCCAAATCTTTTGCCAGAATATTTTATAGGAATTCATTTAACATAGGGTTGCCTTTATTGGTGAGCGATACTGATGAAATTAATGAAGGAGATAATCTTAAAGTCGATCTTGAGAAGGGAGAGATTAAAGACGAAACCAGTGGGAAAATATTGACTTTTTCACCTATCGCTTCTTTTATGAGAAAATTGATCGAGGATGGTGGTATAGAAGAGCATATAAAGAAGTATGGTGATTTTAAAATGGATTGATTTGAGTGGATATGCATATGAGCGAATTTGAAAAGCTTATTTTGCCGGAAAAGGGCGAGAAGATAGAAGTAAAGACTGGAGAATTAAAAGTTCCTGATAATCCTATAGTCCCTTTTATTGAAGGTGATGGTATAGGTTCCGATATAATAAATGCTTCTATGGTTGTCTGGAATAGGGCCGTTGAATTGGCATATGGAGATAAAAGGAAAATAGAATGGTTTGAAATATTCGCGGGTGAAAAAGCTATTGATAAATATGGAGAACCTTTACCTGAAGACACACTAAAAGCGATTAATTACTTTAACGTGGCAATAAAGGGTCCCCTGACTACACCTGTCGGTGGCGGATATAGAAGTCTTAATGTATCGCTCAGGCAATTGCTAAATTTGTATGCATGTGTCAGACCCGTTAAGTACTACAAAGGTGTTCCTTCACCTTTAAAAAATCCGGAAGCAATGGATATTGTTATTTTTAGAGAGAATACTGAAGATGTATATTCGGGTATAGAGTGGGAGCAGGGTTCACCGAAAGCCAAAAAAGTCATTGATTTCTTAAACAATGAAATGGAAGTAGAACTCGAGTATGATGCAGGTATAGGAGTTAAACCTATAAGTGTTTCAAAGACGAAAAGGCTCGTGAGGAAAGCTATTCAATATGCTGTAGATAGCAACAAAATCAGTGTCACTCTCGTACATAAAGGTAATATTATGAAGTTCACCGAGGGCGCTTTTAAAAAATGGGGTTATGAGCTTGCAATTGATGAATTTAGAGAATATATAATTACTGAAGATGAGCTGTATGACCAGGTTAAAGGAGCAGATGGAGTGACTCCCACTACAAGAAATGATGTATTCAAGGAACTGCGAGGAGGGAAACCTGTTGGCGACGCCGGAGGCAGGATAATAATAAAAGATAGGATAGCGGATCAAATGTTTATGCAGCTTCTAACGCGTCCAGATGAATATGATGTTATAGCCCTGCCTAATCTTAATGGGGATTATCTTTCCGATGCTGCTGCGGGACAGATAGGCGGACTTGGTATTGCTCCCGGAGCTAATATTGGTGATAATGTTGCTCTTTTTGAGCCCACGCATGGCTCTGCTCCGAAGTATAAGGGTCTTGATAAGGTAAATCCCTCTTCTCTTATTCTTTCAGGTGTTATGATGTTGAGGCATTTAGGGTGGGTGGAGTCGGCAGATTTAATAGAGGATGCTCTTGAAAAAACTTTTTTAGATAAAAAAGTAACTTATGATCTTGCGAGGCAAATGGAGGGTGTAAATCCTATAAAAACTTCGGAATTTGCTCAATCGATTGTCGAGCGAATGTCATAACATAGCGATTTAGACTCTAAAATGGAAAAAAAACAAAAAATTACCACAGAGAACACAGAAGAATTGGTTTTGGTATACAAAAACACAGAGAGCACAGAGAAAAAAATTGTTATTTAAAAACAAAAAATGTTTGGGGAGGTTGGGTAATCTTGTGTTAATCTGTGAAATCTTGTGGTTGCTATCTTATGTGGTATTTTTAAAATAATAGAAGGAGGAAATTTGTTACTTTTAATCTTAGTTTCATACATTAACCTTTCAATAGCCAATTCTGAACGGTCACGTGCGCTTTATGCTAATCCGGCTGGACTTTCGGTGCGTTCCTATCCTGAGATTTCTGTTAGAAGTGAAGATTACTGGGTTTCTATGAGTATACCTTTCCTCGGATTTGCAGGGGGAGTACGTTTTATGAGTGATTCTATGGAGTTTATGACCGGGGTAAGTCCATTGCATTATAAAGATAAGTTTTCTCTCGGTTATATGTATTCTTCCTGGGATGATAAATATACTCTAGGTGTTATGCTACGACCTCATAAATGGACTTCTTTTGGTTTTACTACAATTATACCAAGTAGTCAGGGTTATGATTTTAATTTTGGGGTTTCGATTATACCGGGATGGGATAGGCTGGTTTTGACTTCTGATTTTATTGTCGATAGAGGAAATGAGGATGGGACAAAGTACCTGGTTCATAGTCTGACTGGAGCTTTAGAAATTATACAAGGTGTAAAGATAAATGTTGGATTTTTACCTCTGGATAACGATTTTAGAGAAGGTAAAATTTATGGTGGTTTAGAGTTCTCGCTTGGTAATTTTCTTTTAAGCGGTTACCACGGTAATGGAGATAATGAGGGAATTATTACCGCTTCCGTTGTACCGTATCCTTCTATGTTTAGAGGTAGAAATCGTGCAGTTATTGTTGAAATTGAAGGAGGGTACCCTGAAGTTCCAAGTGTCGAGGGTTTATTAGGAAAGGAGCATTCTTTTTATAATCTTTTGAATCTTCTCAATTATATAAAGAAATCAAAAGCTATTGATAGTGTTGTTGTGTATTTAAAGAATAATTCTTTGGGCCTTGCTCAGACTGAAGAGGTAAGGAGTTTGCTTTTAGAAATTGCAAAAGATAAATATCTTATTGTGCATTCCGATTATTACGGTTTTAAAGGTTTATACCTTGCTTCCGCTGCTGATTTTGTGTCAATTTCTCCTCCTGGTATGATTTATTTTCCCGGACTTTATCTTTCTCAAATGTACATAAAAGGATCTTTGGAGAAATTAGGAATAGAAGCCGAGATTGGTAAAGTAGGTAGATATAAGTCTGGCGGAGATATGTTTACCAGAGAGAAAATGAGTCAATACGATAGAGAGCAGATGGAAGAATTTCTTGATGATCTAGTAGAAGTCGTAGTCGGAACAATTTCGGATTCAAGAGGTATAGACGCTGGTAAAATTAAAAGTCTTGTAGATTCTTTAGGATGTTTTACTCCCTTGGAGGCTGTAAAAGAAGGATTTATAGATACTGTAGCATATTTTGATGAAATTAAAGAGCTTGCCGGAGTTAAAGGTGATGGTAGAGTCTGGAGAGGAAAAAGTCTTCCAAGAGAATTTTTAATGAGTGATCCTCCAAAAATAGCGGTTTTAGCTCTTGAGGGTTCAATAATTGTCGGAGAAAGTTCTAGTTCCCCTGTCGATATTCCACTGTTTGGCGGTTCGACCATAGGTTCCGAATCGGTAGTAAGAGAGCTGAAGAGATTAGGTAAGGACAGATCCGTAAAAGCGGTAGTTTTGCGTATTAATTCAGGCGGAGGGAGCAGTGTCGCTTCAGATTTAATATACAGAGAGATTTTGAGATTGAAAGATAAAAAACCGGTTGTAATATCAATGGGTAATATAGCGGCTTCCGGAGGTTATCTTATTTCCGCTCCTGCGGATAAGATATTTGCAGACCGAACAACACTTACAGGCTCAATTGGAGTTTGGGGAGCTAAGTTCGTTATGGAAGGTTTGTATGAAAAACTTGGAATCACTCATGATCTTGTGAAGTGGGGCGAGCATTCGGATGCGTTTAGTTCTCACAGACCTTTCTCTCATTACGAAAAGAAAATATTTGATAAAATGTTAAATCATATATATGATCAATTTTTAGGAGCCGTTGCTTCGTCAAGAGGTTTAACAGTTTCAAAAGTTGATTCTTTAGCTATGGGCAGAATATGGAGTGGTCTTTCCTCAAAGGAAATCTATCTTGTAGACGAGTATGGCGGACTTCTTGATGCTATTAAAGCTGCAGGGAATGAAGCTGGAGTTCAGGATTATAGAGTTGTGCTCTTCCCGAAGCCATTGAAATTCCTGGAAAGATTGATTGGAGTAAAGGAGAATGCTTATTTACCCATTTTGAAATTGATTCAGGAGCCTTATCTTTATTTTGAGCCTGCCAGGCTTGATTTCGGAAAGTAAATTCTTAGATATATTGAAAAGAAAGTTGTATATGTGGGATTTTTTGTCGCTTAAGTGTAAAAGGTAAACCTAATAGTATTTCTTTTTCTATATTTTAGAAATTGCAATTCTACCCTTTACTTTTTTGATTTTTTCGGTAATTTTTATGTATATTTTTAATAGTTAATTTACAATTATTTTGATTTTTTATGGAAGATAATAAAAAAACTAAGAAACAATTGATCAAAGAGTTAGAAAAGTTACGCAAGAAAATTGCTAAACTTGAAAAATCCCAGAGTAAAAATAAAGAAAAAGAGAAAAGATTGCTTCAGGATGAGGCTCTCTTCGATAGTTTTATGGAAAATATACCTATTTCGGTTTATTTCAAGGATAAAGAAGGGCGCCTTATTCGAGTGAGTAAGTATTATTTAGAGCAAGAAGGAGCTCCCCCAGTGGGTAGCGAGGAAGAAATTAGAGGAAAAACCGATTTTGATTTTTATCCAGAAGAATTAGCAAAAGCTGCACGAAAAGACGATTTGAAGGTAATGAAGACGGGGAAATCGATTAAGGACAGGGAAGAAGTATCCAAAAATTCTAAAGGGGATGAAATTTATTTGTTGACTACTAAGTCTTTGTTGACAGACGGGAAAGGTAAGACTATAGGAGTGTTCGGTATTACCCGCGATATAACCGACAAAAAAAAATTGGAACAGGCGTTGATTTATCATGAGTCTTTACTTGAAGATTTGCTCAATAACATACCCGATCATATATATTTTAAGGATAAAAAAAGCCGTTTTATCCTGGCAAGTAAGTCTGTCGCTGAGCAGTTCGGAGTCAAAAATGCAAATAAGCTTAATGGCAAGACAGATTATGATTATTTTGCAAAAGAGCATGCCGAGGCTGCTTACAGGGATGAAAAAAGAATTATAAATACCGGTAATCCGATATTGAACAAGATTGAAAAGGAAACTCATCCCGATGGAAGGGTTACCTGGGTTTCTACTACTAAAGTGCCGAGGTATGACAAAGAAGGAAATATAATTGGAATTTTAGGTATCTCAAGAGATATTACTGAAAGAAAAAAATTAGAAGAAAAGTTGCAGGAAAAATTAGATGATTTAGGCAAGGAAGTTGTTTTCAAAAGTAATTTGCTTACTTCTTTACTGAATAATATACCCGATCATATTTATTTTAAAGACAAAAAATCACGTTTTATTGAGATAAGTAAAGCCAAGGCAGACAGAGTTAATCTTACGAGGGAAGAAGTGCTGGGCAAAACAGATTTCGATTATTTTACAAAAGAACATGCAGAAGAAGCTTATCGTGACGAAATGGAAATCATGAAGACAGGTGAACCGGTATTGAATAAGATAGAAAAAGAAACCCATCCCGATGGGAAAATTACCTGGGTTCTAACAAACAAGATGCCCTGGTATGATAAGGATGGAAAAATAATAGGCACTTTTGGCATTTCAAGGGATGTTACTGAGATTAAAAATAAAGAGATTGAGCTTATTGAAGCGAGAAAAGTTGCTCAAAAGGCTTCTTATGCAAAGACTACTTTTTTAGCTATAATGAGTCATGAAATTCGTACGCCTCTTAACGCCATAATAGGAATGTGTGAAATTTTGGAGGAAACGGTTCTTTCTAAAGAGCAACATAATTATCTTAAAGTTTTGAGGGAGGCCGGAGAGTCACTACTTGCAATAATTAATGATGTTCTCGATATTTCTAAGATAGAATGTGGAGATGTCCAAATAGAAAAGAGTGAATTCGAACTTGATGGATTAATCGAGAAGGTCTGTGATATCATGGCTATTAGAGCACATAAGAAAGGGGTTGAACTTGTAAATCATATTTCTCCTAATGTTCCCGTTAGTCTTATAGGTGACTCCTACCGTATGCGCCAGATTTTGGTCAATTTGATTGGAAATTCTATTAAATTTACTGACGAGGGAGAGGTAATATTAGATGTTCAATTGGCAGAAGAAAAAGTAATTCAGTGTAAAAACAAGTCAGAAAATAGTATTTGTTTGTTGTTTTCTGTAAAAGATACAGGTGTAGGAATTCCTAAGGAAAAACAGGAAACTATATTTGATAGCTTCAGACAGGCCGATTCTACTACGACAAGGAAATTCGGTGGGACAGGTCTGGGTTTGAGTATTTCCAAACGTCTTGTAGAGTTAATGGGTGGAGAGATGTGGGTTGAAAGCGAAGAAGGAAAAGGAAGTGAATTTTTCTTTAAAGTAGAATTTGAAGCACAAAGGGAGAAAAAAACTCGTACTTTCATTCAACCGGAGGAAGTCGATGTTAGAGGTATTTCCGTTCTTGTCGTAGATGATAATGCAACGAATAGGTTAATACTTAAGGAAATTCTTACGGTCTGGGATGCTGAAGTAGTAGAAGCTTCAGGAGGAGAAGAGGCGATTTCTATATTTAAAAAAGCCAGAAAGGAAGGTAAGCACTTTAGGCTCATTTTACTTGATCGCAGAATGCCTTCAGTGGATGGATTCGCAGTAGCAGAACTTATAAGGGAAGACGAAAGAAGTGAAGAAACTACGACTGTTATGATGTTGACTTCTGATTATCGTACCTCTGATTTAACGCTTATAGATAAATTGGGTATAAGTTGCTATCTAGTTAAACCGATTAAGAGAGATGAGTTGAAAAATGCAATTTTGACAACCCTTGGTTTATGGAAAGCAAAGAGACATAAAGATGAGGTAAAAAGAATTAAGGCAAGCGATATTCCTGCTATGAAAATTTTGCTGGTCGAAGATACTGAGGATAATAGGTTGCTAATAAAAGCTTTCTTAAAAAGTTCTTCTGTCGAAATAGATATAGCTGAAGATGGTAAGATTGCCTTCGAAAAATTTAAGAAGAATGTTTATGATTTGGTTTTAATGGATATGCAAATGCCTGTTATGGATGGTTATACGGCTACGAGGAAAATTAGGGCGTGGGAGAAAAGAGTTGGTGCCGAGGAGACTCCTGTTATTGCCCTTACTGCGTTTGCTTTAAAGGGTGATGCTGAGAAATGTCTTGATGCCGGATGCAATACTCACGTTGCGAAACCAGTTAAAATGGATACGCTGCTGAAAGTTTTAAGAGGATTTGCGGAGAAATTGGGTTTATAATTATGGAGGTTTTATGAATAATGATGAAAAAATTGTTGTAAAAGTCGATCCCGAGATAGCTGACCTTATTCCCGGTTTTCTTAGTAACAGGGAAAAGGATATAGATACTATGGAATCATGTCTCGAGGTACAGGATTTTGAACAGATAGAAAGGTTAGGTCACAGTATGAAAGGTTCAGGTGCGGGCTATGGATTCGACGGAATTTCCGAGATAGGTAAATCTATTGAAATAGCTGGAAAAGAAAAAAACGTTGCAGCTATTAAAAAAGGGATTGAAGATTTAAGGAGTTATTTAAGTAGAGTTGAAATTGCAGAGGAGTAACTCAATTACTGAGTAAATAAGTAAATGAGTAGCAATTTAACAACTTCTCTATTTATATATTCAACTTAGGTTCTGACAGTTCTTATTACCCATTAACCAATCGACTAATTAACTAATCTACTTTTTTGTTAGATCAATTATTTTACATGTGAGTTTTTCGAGGTCAATTATTGCGAAAGTGCCTTTTCCGGAAAGGTATCCGCATAACTCTCCGGGATTAACTGTGAGTGGGTCTTCTTTAATATAGTTTTCATGAGTATGTCCATGCAGGATGATGTCATATATACCGCTCTTTCTAAACGCTTCCAGTTGGTATGGTTCGTGCATTATTGCGATTTTTTTTCCTTCGATTGTTAGGGCTTTTGGTGCTCTGTCGATTACAAAGCCGCACTCGTTTGCTTTTTTCTGCAGGAATAGTCTGTCTCCATCGTTGTTGCCGAAGATAGCATAAACTTTTTCCATTTTAAGTAAAGGTAAGGAGAAAGGAGAACAGTAATCTCCTAAGTGTATAAGGTTTGTTATTCCTCTTTCTTTTAAGATATTTATTGCTTTTTTTATGTTTTCAAGATGGTCATGCGTGTCCGAAATTACTCCTATTTTCATAATTCCCTCCGTTAATAATATAATAATTTAATTTAATAAAGTTTCAAGGAATTTTATATATATTTTTTTGAAACTCAAGTGATTTGATTGGCCTAATAAAATCGGCTCGGGATTTTAATTAAGACGTCCCGAGCCGATTATTAACTAATAACTACTCTCTACTTTAGTAATATCATCTTGTGATGCTTCTCAAAATCAGCCGCCTTGAAAACGGAGAAATATACCCCCTGGGGTACTTGCGTACCTGCGCTGTTTTTCCCGTCCCACTTAACCGATTTAAATCCAGCTGATTGCCGTACGTTAACTAGGGTTTTTACTTTCTGTCCGGCTAAGTTGTAAATTTCTAGGCTTACATTAGCATCTTTCGGTAGCCCGTATTTGATGGTTGCGCTAAGTGTGAAGGGGTTGGGGTAGTTCTGCGCACAACTGAAGACTTTTGGTATAGATTCTTTTGTTTCTTTGGAATTTCCTTCTGCGATTTCTCCCCCTTTGCTGCTACTATCGGGTTTATATTTAATATCCAAGGGATCTGTAATATGCTCATCTGATAGAACTGGATTATTAATATAGGCCTGAAAAGAACACCCTGTTTGTGTTTCAAAACCCGGCAGTAATGAAATATGATTTCCTGTCTGCATTGTAACGTTACCACCAGTTGAACCGTTTCCTTCAATGATGAAATATGTTGTATCGCCCGCTGCTGTGATTGAATTGTAAGCCACGTAATCCTTTGTACTGTCTATCCCGACTGTTATATTTTGAAGCACCAGGTCTATCGGCAGTAAAATCATATACGGGATGTAGTTGGGTTTGGTGATTGTTACGTAAACTGGCCGCTCGGAAGTTGTAAAGATATAACTTGAAGTATTGTAAGCTACCATATGGTAGGTTTCGCCGTTATCTATACTACAAACACAAATATCGCATCCGCTGACACCGGCATTTACAATGATATTTGTTCCGCTATCGGCGATAGAAACACTTGTAAATTCTGAAGGGTCTTCTGTCCATATTTGAGTCTCCGGGCATCCATACAAGTTGTGAGAGTAAGATAGATAATGATCATATTTGCTACTACCGATATAATTCAACTTTGATATAAGTTCCGATACTCCAAGGTGGAGGTAAGATCCGTGGATGTCCGTGCTATCTGTACCCAGAGTGAGCAAATCGTAAAATCCCATTAATAAGTCTCCTGACATGGGTGCCCACCCCCAACGGGAGTTAGCCAAAAAAGCAGGGCCACATATAGATTCGAAGCATAACCAACCCTCGGCCATGCATCTTCCAGGGTAGTCTTCTTGAAGATAATCATCAAAGGCGGCAACGTCACAGGCTCCTGTGTATACAATGGAGTAGTAGTCTGTATTTGTCATATTGTCTAAACCATCTCCTTCCTCATCACTGGAGCCGTTAAAGTAACGACTGGTATCGGTTGTCCATACAAATTTATTAACAGTAACAGTATCATGAACCTTAATACTGTTAGGAGCTCCATGAACCATCCATTGTATTAAGCCGTGATTATTCATTTCCGTTACGACTTCTGAACCTTTGTGTATAGTATAATTTTGCCTCCAGACTGTTGTGTCAAAAGCAGAAGGAATATGCTGTATAATTTCAGTAATTTTTAATTGTGAGAAAAGACCGGGACACCGTACCAAGAATGAACTAGTGAGATAATCTCTATTGCCATTTCCCGGATTCTGTTCGTATTGTAAGACTTTTTCGGTCCAGTTAATTATATCGTCTCCATCAACGCATGGGAGCCTTCCAACGAAAATCTCAGGGCTGTAGTCAACGCTATCCCCAATTCGTTCACCCCAGCACATATCGTTATCAACATTCCAATCACCTGTAAAATCTGCAAAATAGAGCTCTGCAGGAATTATACTGTGTGGCTGTGTGCTGTTCTTTTGGCTCCAGCCATATCTAACTGGCATAATCGTATGATCACCTGCAAGAAGGGCATATACTGTACCGTCCTGGTATGCATCGCAGAGATATTGGCGCACACTTCCCGCCTCATCATTTATACCGGAGATCTCATCGCCGTCGGGGTAGTTAGTTGTTATCTCTTCAACTGTTACCACACCTACATCCAGACCTTTTCTTATTTTCCAGGAAACAAAATCATCGAAGTATGGTTTTAGGGAATCGCTCGTGATGATAATATATTCATAAGTGGGAACGTTGTCTCTTAGTTTTACTTTTTCCCCCGGGGTTGTCTCTATTAATGTTGGTGTTATCTGATACATGAGCAGGTCATGCGGGTTATCAATGGTTGTTTTTAAAATGGAGTTGTATATCTCCTGGTTTTTTGCGTTTCTGCTTTCTACGCGAATTGCTCTTGTACTACTCCCTTTCATTCTAATTTCAAAATCTACATAAGAGAAAAATATCAAAACACCCGAAGCAGGTTGATACTGAATCGGATAAACAGCTACAGTTACGATGTGATTACTGCCGTCAAAATAACCATCGTGAACTATCTTAACGATCTCTGAAGGGTAAGGCTTATCTGATTCATAAACAGTGGGGTCAGGTTCTACAAAAGCCGGTTTTGGACAGTCAATGCAGATAGGTATGGGTTCTTGGACTGGAAATATTGGATAAGGTAGAGTAATCCTTTCCATTTTGATTTCTCCAAGAACTATTGTTTCGACACTTTGTTCAGATGGCACAATGAGCCTGACGTATTTCACTGGTAAGCTGGGTTTACCGACTTCATCGGTTTGCGTTAAACCAGAAATGGATACCCTACCATAAGTTATACCGTTTTCTGCGATTTCCTTGGTTAATACTATATCGGAGCGCTCGAAACTGACCGAATGGATGACTTGTCCCAATACTGTAAAGGGAGTTACCGCAATAAAGAAAAAACAGATAACAGTGTAAATAGAAGGCTTTCTTACGAAGTGAATCAACTTTGGTTTTTTTTGCATAGTTTTCCTCCTGATCTTAGTTATTTCTCTAATACGGAAATTCGTCTCTTCAGCTCTTCATTTTCTTTCTTTAGCTCAATCATATAAAGCGTTAATTCTTCGACTTTTTCCAAAAGCTTTGCCTGCATCTTACCCAGTTCTATACCTTTATCCAATACTTCTTTTTCCGTAGGAATACCGGGGAGACCTTTATTGACATTGATATAGTGTGCGAGTTCATCAAGGGGCATTAACTGGTAGTTATCCGTGAAAACAAAGTCAGACCACCCGTCCAATGTGACCGTGATTTTTTTAGTGGTTATTTCTCCGTCTACTGAGAGTTCGGATTGGGGACTCGTCGTTCCGATGCCTACGTTGCCGGCATTATCGATCATGAGGCGCGATCCATTAGGATAATCCATGATTCTTAAACTTCCATCAGATCCCTTTGCATAGATTTTCCAATCTGAACCTGGGCTTTGAGTGGATTCCAGATAAAGCTTAGCAAATGTAGCTTTTACATGAAGCATTTCATCCGGGCTGTCAGTACCGATTCCTACTGCATCGGATGTCCAGGTTTCAGGTAAATCCCCACTGTCTTCCCAATTTCCGGGATCATATCCATAGGTGACCATACTAACTAACAACGCTACTAGTACTACAATACTTATTTTTTTCATACTTCGCCTCCTTTTTGGTTTGAGTATGAATTTGTTTTTGATAGTAAATAATAGGGTAGATTTATTGTATAGGTCAGATAGAACATTTTATCAAATAATAAAAGTTTACAGGTTAAATTGCTGCTTATTGTATATCTGACCATAGTATACATTATTATTATGTTGAAAAAAAATATAATGTCAAGGTAAAAAATTATGTTTTTTTATAAAAACACTATATAAATTGGAAAATATTTGAGAAAAACCCAATTTTATTTTTATACGGGAATTAGCTTAAAAAATAAAAACCGTTGTATTTTTTTAATCTTAATTTTTAAATGCTTCATGTAGAATTTAAAGCAAAGAGCCAAAGGCGAACAGCTAATAGCTTGGGATGGGGGTGGTGTGTGGTTATTAGCTTGACAAATGCAATAGTTTTTATAGAATTAATGTTATGGAACAATTACTGGTAGTTCATGGAGGAGTTGGTAGCCACGTAAGATCTCCGAAAATTAGAGAGAAGGTTCTGGGAGAAGCCCTGGAAGCCGGTTTTGTGGTTTTAAAAGAGGGTGGGAGTGCGGCTTTAGCAGCGGTTAAAGCTGTTATGGTTATGGAAGATTCTTCAGCTTTTAATGCAGGTACGGGTTCTGTTCCCAATTTATTAGGAGAAGCGGAAATGGATGCGGCAGTTGCTACTTCCGATGGAAATTTTGGGGCGGTGGCTTCTATAAAAACTGTTAAGAATCCAGTACGGATAGCTTATGAAGTATCGGATAAGACTAAGCATTTAATACTCGCAGGTGAGGGTGCAACTCACTTCGCAAGAAATATAGGGTTTAAAAATTATAATCCTATTTCTGAGGAAATGCAGTCGTTATTTAATGAAAAGAAAAATTCCAGTTCTGAAGAGATAGAGGAGTTGCAACGTCAATATTCTAACGAAACGGTTGGGGCAATTGCTATTGATGGTTTTGATGGTATTGCTTCTGCACTTTCAACGGGGGGTATAATTTTTCATCTGCCTGGCAGAGTTAGTGATGTTCCCATACTCGGAGGAGGAATTTATGCTTCTACTAGGGGTGCGGTTACAATAACGGGACAGGGTGAAGTAATTGTAAAAGAAATGCTTGCGAGAAAAGTTGACGATTATCTGCAAGATCATAATGCTGAGGAAGCTGCAGAAGATCTTATTCAAGAGTTTGAAATAGATTTCGGTATAATTGTGGTTGATCAAGACTGTAAAGTTGGTATAGCTTATAATACGGAATATATGAGTTGGGGTATTAAAACTAAGGATTATAAAGAAGTTCAGCCGCAATGATTTTTTTCTTGTTTTCCCTATTTATTTATAATGCCGAAATTGAAACATTTGTGCATAATTCCATATATACAAACAATTTATCTTTATCATTGGGAAATAGAGGAAAATGGTTGTTCTCTGAGATTGAGGGAGGAATTTGTTATGATTATACTTCACCGAACAGTGATTTTGGTTTCTCGGATCTATTTGTCAAAGGAGGAGCGAACAGGTTTGTTAGATTGTTTGATATTAGTATTTTTGGTATTTATCATCGGCCCGGTAGGATAAAAGAAGGTCTTATAAGGAATTTTTCCTTGAGACAACCCGGCTTCGGGTTTGGTATGGGGTTAGGTACCAAGCTTTTTTTGTTCTCGATTGATACTGATTTTGAATTTATAGTTCATTCATCCGATCCGGCAACAAAACAGTATTTACTCGATACGGAGATCAAATTTAATCCTGATACTTTAACTTTTGGTATCGATTGTTTTGTAGAGCGATTTACTATGATTGGTCAGAGACCTGTCAATTCGGTATATTTGAAGCCAAAGGTAATTTTTTCCGGATGGAAGAATTTTGCTTTAAATTTCGGCGTGGGTTTTCTTGTGTCAGGAGGGACAAATAGAACAGAGGATAATCTTTACTTGGAGCAAGCGGGCGTGAAATTAGGAGAGTATGGGATTCCAAAATGGAAAGTTTATTGTGGGATTACCTCTACTCATTTTCGCAGGAAAACCAGGAATCTTTTTCCACTTAGAATTTTTCTCGTCGACGAAAAAGATAATCCGACATCAGGGCTTTTGTCTCTTGCTGATTCAGGTAGTTTTCAAGTAAATGATGGAGAAATTAAATTTGATTTGTCAGAGGGTATATACCCAATATCTGTTTATTCAGAAAATTCTATACCTTCTGATACTGTTGTTGTGCTGAAAGAAGCAACAGATATATTGTTACGATTACATGAAAAAAGGGAATATTATGTTCTTAAGGGTACGGTTAAAGATGCCGAAACTAAAAATCCGATAGATGCTGAAATTATTGTCGAAAATTCGAATCGTACAGCAGTGCAAAGTGATCCGGAAACCGGTTATTATAGAATATACCTTGTTCCGGGAGATTATATTATTAAAGTTACCTCTAAAGGTTATTTTCCATATACATCTTTAATTGAAATTAAGGATAAAAAAATAGCAGAGAGGGATTTTAAACTTCTGCCAGTTAGAGATAAAAAGAAATGAATTTTGGAGGGCGTTTCCAAAAAAGAGAATATAAGCCACGGTCGCCGGTTTATCTGATAATACTACTTTTAATAATTGTGGCTATCATTATGTTTATAAGGGTATTTAAAGGAGGTTAGATGCAAAGAATACTCAGCGGAATAAGACCAACAGGTAAGATTCACATTGGTAATTATTTTGGAGCTTTGAAGAATTGGGTTGAGCTTCAAAATGAGTATGAAACTTTCTATATGGTCGCGGATTGGCATACACTAACCACTAAGTATGAGAAAACAGAGGACATAAGGAATAGAATCATAGATACCACAATCGATTGGATATCCGTGGGAATTGACCCTAAGAAATCTGTTTTATTTGTTCAGTCCCAGGTAAAAGAACATGCTGAATTGCATCTTCTTTTTTCGATGCTTATAACTGTTCCGAGACTCGAACGAAATCCAACTTTAAAAGAAGTCGTAAGGGATAGTGGTCTTAAAGGTCAGGTAAGTTATGGTTTACTCGGTTATCCGGTTCTTCAAGCATCGGATATATTGGTTTACCGGGCACATAGAGTTCCTATAGGTGAAGACCAGCTTCCGCATCTCGAGATAACCAGAGAGTTTACCAGAAGGTTTAATGGTCTTTACGGAAAAGTTTTTAATGAAGTTGAACCTATACTTACTGCTAATCCTCGTATTCCGGGTCTTGATGGAAGAAAAATGTCTAAGTCTTTGAATAACGCCGTGTATATTGCCGATGAACCAAAGGATGTAGAAAAGAAAATAATGACAGCTTTTACCGATCCTAAAAAGATTAGAAAATCCGATCCCGGACATCCGAAAGGATGTGTGGTTTTTGCTTATCTTTCTGCAATAGAAGCTCCCAATATTAAGGATATTAAAAGTGAGTGCAAAAAAGGTGAAAGAGGATGTGTGGATTGTAAGAAAGCCGCTGCTTCTTTACTTAATGAATTTCTTGAGCCAATACGGGAAAAAAGAAAGAAAGTAAAAAAAGAGTTTGATATGGTTGAGATACTTAATGTAGGAGCAAAGAAAGCATCAAAGGAAGCTAAAAAAACGATGGAAATGGTTAGAAAGGCAATGGGGATGTGGGGATAAAAATAGAATTCAGTAGTCAGGAGACAGAAGTCAGAATCCAGAATCCCACCACCGCAACCAATAATTGGACGCAGATAAACGCAGATTTTCAGGATATATTTTTGTTGTTTAAAACCCAACTCACAGCCCAAAAAATAATTCTCACATAAAGACATTAAGACACAAAGAACAGAAAGTTTTTTGACTAGTGACCAGAGACTAGTGACAAGTGACTATACTGCCTAAAACCTAAAACCAAACACCTAAGACCTAAACGAACCACAGAGCACACAGAGAGATTTAAGATCGTTAGGTTGTTAGGCGGTTAGGTCGTTAAGTAGTTTAAGAAAATTCCGAACCAACGAACCCACGACCTAACTAACCAACTAAAGAAGTAACAACAAATCAAACAAATAGCACAAATAAATTTTTGATGTTTTTTAAACTGCTAACTACTTTCTACTACTATTGCTCAACCAAAATAAATTTACTTACACCCGTTTCCTTATCTGCTGTAATCTTAGCAAGGTATATCCCCGCGGGTAAATCCACATAAATCTTATGCAGACCTTCAGACTGTTTGCCGGGTATCTCGATAGCTACTTTCTGTCCCGAGAGATTGAATATTTCTATTAATACGTGAGCGGACGAGGATAGTGAGTATTCTATACAGTTAATTGAATTATCCGGTATATTGAGAACGACCTGATCTTTTTCCGGAGGCATAATTCCCGTTTTTGCGTCCCGGCTAGTTACGTCATCCATATATAGAGTACAAGCCGGATTCATAAGATTTGAGTCAGTAAAGATCCAGAGATCGAATTGTAATATAGGAAGATCTATTGTATCCCCACTGGCGGTGATTTCGTTACAAGGCGCAATTAGCTCGTTCCAGGCACCAAAAGTCAAATCACCGGGCATATATTTGCCAAGATCACACCATGTCCAATCGGAATCTCTGTTAAAAACGAGAATACTTTCAACGGGTGCTCCTGTAGGAACATATATCCAATACGATACCTCACTGCCATAACCAAAATCTTCATGCAAGAAAACACTGTCTGTACAGATACCGTTTGTCCAGAAAGATGATTTACAGTATAATAACCACCAGCACATCCAGTTAAAGCCCATTGTATCAAAAAGCGGCAGCATGAGGGATTGATTGCCGGTGTGGGCCATAATTGTCGTAAAATGGTTATCATTATAATCATTGAAACCTCTTGTGCCTCGCCAACCCCAAATAGAATCACCCCATGCACCGTATTCAAAAGTCTGCGTTTTATACCCTGATGCAGGAAGAGATGACACTAACATGATAACTAATAAAATTAGATTAAAAAACAATAACTTTTTCATAACATCCTCCTTGTATCTAATTACTTCACCGAGATGAATTTTCCGAAACCTTTTATTTTGTCGGCTGTAATTTCAACCAGGTATATTCCTGAGGGTAAATCCACATAAATCTTATGCGGACCTTCTAACTGTTTGCCGGGTACCTCAACAGCTACTTTCTGTCCTGAGAGATTGAATATTTCTATTAATATGTGAGCGGATGAGGAGAGTGAGTATTCGATACAGTTGATTGAGTTATCCGGTATATTAAGAACGACTTGACCTTTTTCGGGAGTTGTGATTCCTGTAGATGGCTGGGTAGTTATATCATCCATGTATAGAGTACAAGCCGGATTTTGCGGAAGAGCTGAGTCAGTCCAAATCCAGACATCGAATTCTAACAGAGGAAGCCTTATTGGATCACCTGCGTAGTTGGTATCAGAAATAGGAGCTACTATTCTATTCCAAGCATCAAAAGTTAAATCACCGGCTTGATAATTATTCTCAAGAGCCCATCTCCAATCCGAGTCTCTAACAAAAACGATAAAGCTGTCAATAGGTGCTCCTGCAGGAATATATATCCAATATTCCACCTCATCACCAAGACTCACTTCATGCATGAAAACACTATCTGTACAGATGCCATTGGACCAGTAAGCTGATTTACAGTATAATACCCAACTGGTATGCCACCAAGGCATAGTATCAATAAGCGGCAGCATAACGGATTGATTACCGGTGTGTACGATATTAGTTGTAAAATGTATGTCATTATAATCATTAAAACTCCTTGTAGCTTGCCAACCCCAAATGGAATCACCCCAGGCACCATATTCAAAAGTCTGCGTTTTATATCCTGATGCAGGAAGAGATGACACTAACATGATAACTAATATAATTAGACTAAAAAATAATAATTTCCTCATAACATTCTCCTTGAGCTTCATTACTTCACCGAGATAAATTTACCGAAACCTTTTACCTTGTCTGCTGTAATTTCAACCAGGTATATTCCTGAGGGTAAATCCACGTATATCCTATGCGAACCTTCTGACTGTTTGCCGGGTACTTTTACAGCTACTTTCTGTCCTGAGAGATTGAATATTTCTATTAATATGTGAGCGGACAAGGAGAGTGAGTATTCTATACAATTAATTGAATTATCCGGTATATTAAGAACTACTTGACCTTTTTCCGGAGGCGTGATTCCTGTTTTTGCGTCTCGGCTAGTTACGTCATCCATATATAGAGTACAAGCCGGATTCGGAAAATTTGAATCAGTATATATCCAACAATCGAATTGTAATATAGGAAGATTTACGGTATCACCATTGGCGAGCGTTTCAGAACAGGGCGCAATTAGCTCGTTCCATGCACCAAAAGTCAAATCAGTAGATAAATATTTACCAAACGGACACCATGCCCAATCGGTATCTCTGTTAAAAACGAGAATACTGTCGATGGGTGCTCCTGTAGGAAGATAGAACCAATACGACACCTCACTGCCATAACCAAATTGATCATGCATAAAAACACTGTCTGTACAGATACCGTTTGTCAAGAAATATGATTTACAGTATAATAACCACCAGTTCCCGCACCACCAAGGCATAGTATCGATAAGCGGAAGCATGACAGATTGATTTCCGGTGTGGACGATATTCGTTGTAAAATGTATGTCATTATAATTATTGAAACATCGTGTAGTTTGCCATCCCCAAATAGAATCACCCCATGCACCGTATTCAAAAGTCTGCGTTTTATACCCTGATGCGGGTAGAGATGATACTAACATGGTAACTAGTATAGTTAGATTAAGAGACAATAATTTTTTCATAACACCCTCCTTGAAAAAACTTTTATATTATAATTATAATGATTATTTTGGTTTTGTAAAGAGGTTTTAGTGATTGAGTCGTGCGTCATGAGTCATGGGTCATGGGTCAAAAACACCCCATAACCCCCAAAAGGAACAACTAATAACACTAATTACACGAATTTTTTTGTTGTTTTACTAAATCCTAAATCCCAAACCCTAAATCCTGAAAATACGAATTGACCAATCAATAATTTAACCATTCAACTTAGATTCTAAAAATCAAAACTTCTTGACATAATAGTCGAAAATCTCTATACTGAAAAGATATAAGAAGAAATTTTCATCTTTTATGGAACGAAAATATATAAGTTCCGTCTAATATTTTAAAAAATAGTTTTAAAAGGAGGAGTAAATGGGAAAATTTAGAACATTAGTAAGAGTCATTTTCGTTTTTTTAATTCTTTTTTCTCTTTTATCGTTGTTTTCACTTTATGCCCAGGAAGCCTTAAATGATAAAGAATCAAGTGAGGTAAGAATCAGCTGGGAGGAATTCAGAAAGCTGCTAAAGATAGATACGGATGAAATTAAGCTTTCATGGGATGAATTTAAAAAACTGTTGGCTCAAACGGGTCAGGATGTAAAAATTGAATATAATATTAAAGATGGAATGGTTGTGCTCACAAGGGAACAATTTAAGGCTTTGCTTGAAAAAATGAAGGGGCCGGATGTAACGATTATTACTCCTCCGGGAGATTATCTTATAACAAAAGCGGAATATAAAGGTGTTATGGATGAAAGTAGTACAACGTTTAACGTTACATTTGATCTTGAAATATTTAAAAAAGACAGAAAAGATTATCCTAAGATTCCGTTGATGCCCCAGGGTGTTGCCTTAAGAGATATTAAATTGGATGGAAACTCTACTCTGGTTATGGTGGAGAATGGTTGGTATGTGCTTACAACAGATAAATTTGGTCAGCATAAAGTGACTCTTTCGTTTTCCATTAAAAGTGAACTTGATAAAGGACCTGATGTTTTAAATCTTACCATTCCGAGAACCGCAATTACTTTATTTAATATCGATATTCCCCTAACCGACGCCAGGATTGAGATACCTCAAGCGAAATATATGACGGTCTCGAGAAAAGGCAGATATGCAAGTGTTAGCGCAGTTCTTTCTACTACCACTAATATTTCTTTGAAGGTTCACAGGACAATTGTAAAAAAGAAGAAAAGTGTTCCGGCAAAGATTTATGCGGAGACCTTAAATCTTTTATCTGTTGAAGATAATGCGCTGCGGGTTACATCTAAATTTAAACTTAATATACTTCAAAACTCGATTTCAAGTATTAAATTAAATATACCCGAGGGTTACAGCGTTTTATATGTTCAGAGTGATAACTATCAGGAAATAAGAGACTGGAGTACGGAGGTAGCCGGAGGCAAAAATGTCTTGATAGTTCCTTTCGGAGGTGATAAAGAAGGAGCGGTTACTTTTACAGTAACTGCAGAAAAGATTTTTACTGAAGATGAAAATGAGATTAGTTTTAAAGGTTTTCAGGTAATTAAGTCCGTCAGGGAAACGGGTTTTCTCGGTATTGAGAAAAAAAGTGCTGCTGAAGCTGAAATTGTTAACAATGAAAATATTGATATTGTTGATATACAGGAATTGCCTTATGAACTCGTGAATATGTCTGCAAGACCGTTGATTCTCGGACTTAGATATTTAAGACATCCCTTTTCTTTGACTCTTAAAATTACGAAGCATAAGGAACTACCGATGGTCAATACCGTTATTGACAATGCCAGTGTTATGTCTGTTTTGCTTGCTGAAGGTAAGGTTATAAGCCGTGTGGTTTATACTATGCGTAATACGGGTAAGCAATTTTTGCAAGTAAGTTTACCTGAAGGTGCTGCAATATGGAGTCTTTATGTGGACGGAAAAAGAGAAATTCCTTCTAAAAATAAAGAAGGTAAGTTTATGATTCCCCTTGTTCGTTCTAAAATTTTTGGCGAAGACATAGCGTCATTTGAAGTAGATATTCTATATTATTACAAAAATAAATCGTTACCTATTGTAGGATCGAAGAAGCTATTATTCCCGAAAATCGATGTTGTAATCAGCAAAATGTTATGGTCATGTTACTTGCCTTTAGAATATAAATATATTCATTTTGGAGGGAATGTTGAGAAAGAAGATATAGC
This sequence comes from uncultured bacterium, assembly GCA_964525555.1. Taxonomy (GTDB): domain Bacteria; phylum Hydrothermota; class UBA3072; order UBA3072; family UBA3072; genus JAFGHJ01. The sequence goes on along the minus strand of CAZGHN010000001.1, from coordinate 381,161 downwards.
TACCGGGATTCGTCCTTTATTGGGCGGAGGAAGATATTTTACTTATGATGAAGTTAGTGGATATGAAAAGGCTCTTGAGAACTGGGATGATTCACGGCAACTTGATAAAAACGTAGAAAGGGCGAGGAAGAAGTTGCAGAGTAAATTCAGATTGAGTTCGGCTAACGAGCAAGCCGATATAATGAATCAAGTCAAGCAAGAGATAGGTTTTGCCCAAATGGTACAGAAAGAAAAGGAGACTGGAGTTACTGATGCAACACTTTTTAGAATAGATATTCCTACTTCAGGACAGTTGTATCGTTTTGCCAAGACAGTAGTTGAGGATGAGCAGTTGTTCTTGGATTTTCAATATACAAAGGGATGGGTTTATACTTTAATTAAAATTTTCTTTTTACTTGTAATTGTTTACGTCATTTATCGCACGCGAAAAAAGATTGGATTTCTTTCGCTTAAGGTTAAGAATTGGATTTATTCAAGAAAGGACTTTTGGGCTAAACTAAGAACGCCCGAAGGAATTAAAGGGCTTCTTGCCTTAGGTGCTTTTATATTTTTCTTCTTGTCCAAGTTTTTATTTGTTGTTTTTGTTCTTGTTTTCTTGTTTTTCTGGTTAAAGCCCGAATGGCAAGGGATTAAGTCTTCTCCTAAAAAAAGTAAAAATAAAAAAAGCAAGAAATCTAAAAAAGGATAGAGGAGCAATAATGAGAGGAAATAGAAACATAAATTGTATTTTTCCAATTTGCTTCTCCCTTTTTATTTTGTGTTCTTTTTTAAGTTTTAGTCTTGGAGCTTCAGATGCTAAAGAATCAAAAATTACAATTGATTGGAAAGAGTTTCGTTCTCTTCTGAGATTGGATGTTGATGAGATAAGACTTTCCTGGGAGGAATTTTCCAAATTGATTGAGCAAACAGGAGCAAAGTATGAAGTTGAGTACAAAATTGATAAGGGCGAGGTTGTTCTTACGAGGGAAGAATTCAAAAAACTTGTCGATAATATGAAACCGCCTTTAGGGGATGAGCTTACGCCTCCTGCAGACTATATTCTTACGAAGGCTACATACAATGGCGTTATGGGAAACGAGAGCACAAGTTTCACTGTTGTTTTGAATCTTGAGATCTTTGAAAAGCATAAGAAAAATTATCTGAAGATTCCTCTTTTCCAGGAGAGTTTAGCGATTTCGGAAATTAGTCTTGACGGTAATCCGGCTTCCGTAATAACACAAGGAGGTTGGCAATATCTTTCTACCGATAAGGTGGGACGTCATTCGGTTGCCGTAAAATTTTCCATTAAATCTTCTCCGGATAAGGGTAATACGGGTTTAAAATTTAATATTCCTCAAACGCCGATTACTTATATAAGTCTTGATATTCCGAGAACTAATCTTGATATTAATATTCAGAATGCTCAAGAAGTAAGTAAATTAAAAATTAAAGACCACACTATTATTAGAGGTTATCTTTCTTCTACTTCTTATATTAGTATTTCATGGAAGAACGAAGATAAAGAAATCAAGAGAGGTCCTGCAAGAATATACTCCGAAGTATTTAATCTTCTTTCGATTGAAGCAGATGCAATTAGTGTAACCACTATTGTCGAGTTGAATGTGATGCAGAATTTGATTAACATACTTACGCTTACCATACCTTCCGATTACCAGGTCGTTGATGTAAGCAGTGGAGGTTTGGGAGGTTGGAGCGTTAGAGAAGAAGGAGGAAGACAATTACTCGATATATCTTTTGAGTATTCTTTTGAGGGTTCAAAGGTTTTGACTATTAAATCGGAGAAATTATTGGCAGAAGAGACAATAGTTGCCAATTTCGATGGTTTTGAGGTTCTAAATGCTGTAAGAGAATCGGGTTATGTCGCCGGAGAGGTAAAAAGTGATGCGCAAGCCGAAGTTGAAGATTTTGAAAATCTAGAGCGAATAGATTTTCAAAAGATACCGTATCAATTGAGTAATATTTCTGCAAGGCCTATTCTTTTTGCTTTTAGGTACGTAAGGCATCCATACAATATGATTGTTCGGATTACCAAGTATGAGAGAGAAGAGGCCCTTACTTCTTTTATAGATGTCGCTAAGGCAGTTACTATGTTAATGGAAGACGGTAAATTAGTTCACCAGGTTACCTTTACAATGCAAAATTTGTGGGATCAATTCCTTAAGCTCAATTTACCTAAAGACGCGAGTGTCTGGAGTGTTTATGTTAACGGAAAAAGAGAAAAGGCTTCGAGAGATAATGACGGCAGGGTTTTGATTCCTCTTGCGAGGTCGGAAAGGGGAGTTGATGGCTCTCTTATGCCTTTCGATATCGAAATTATATATACGGAAAACCTTAATTCTTTTAACTTTTTAGGGAGAAGAATACATTCTTTTCCGACAACGGATATTTTGATTAATAAGGTCAATTGGATTTTATACTTACCTGTTAACTATGATTATGTAAATTTTATTGGGAATCTCAACCCCAAGGTCGAAGAAGTTCTTTTGGCGAGTGAGCCGGAAATGGAAATGAGTGAGGCGGTGGGAGAAGATTTTGAAGGAGTGGAACTTGACTTAAAAGCAGCAGAGAAAGGAGCGCCTGCGCCGGCTGTATCGAAGGAAGTCGATGAGTTAAAAAGAGATAAATTAGAAAGAATATTCGCTACGGGAAAAGCAGGTTTGCTTTCGCTTAAGGTTAATGTTCCGGTTTCCGGTAAGAAATATTCTTTTGAAAAGAAAATTGTAGAGAAAGAAGAAGCGCTATTTTTAGGTTTTACTTATGCTAATGATGTAATTAAAAAAACCATATTTATACTGCTGATAGTAGTCCTACTTTCTTTTCTTTTAAAGAAAAGAAGAATATTTTTACCTCTTTATAAGGTTCTAAGGCGTGTATTTATGAAAATGTTAATCCTACTTAGTCTTGCACTAAGACCTAAAGAATTTCTTATAATCATTACTGTAGTTCTCTTCCTTTGGATATTGACAAGATCTTACTGGTATTATCCGCTTTTTTCTTTTGTTTTATTACTCTTATTTGCTACGTCGATTGTGAGATTTGTGCAAAGCAGGAATTAGTTTAGGATAAGTAGACAAGCAGGAAGTTAAGCGAGGATTAAGGATTAGTAGTAAAGCGAGAAGAAAGGCAAGGATTAAGAAAAAACACTTACCGCTTAATCCATAACCCCTGCACTTCTGGCTTGCTCTGCTTCTAATCCTATTTTTTCGGGTCAGAAAAAATTTTCTCTTGCCATAATAGTATTAAATGTTATAATAAGGCTGTTTAAACGAGAAATGTCTGTTGTTAATTTTTTATATTTAAAAAATATATATAAAGAGGTTTGATAATTATGAATTTTGATAAAAAAATAGTTTTTTCTTTTACATCTGTTTCTGTTATTTTGTTATGTGTTTATTTGTATACTATAGCTCCTACAGTGTCCCTTTGGGATTGTGGTGAATTTATAGCATGCTCACACATATTAGGTATTCCGCACCCTCCCGGTACACCATTTTATGTTTTGCTCGGCAGAATATTTGATATTCTTTTTCCTTTCAAAGAAGTAGCTAAACGTGTAAATTTTCTTTCGGTTATTTCAACTGCTTTAGCAGGTGGGTTTTTATATCTAATAATGCTTAAGATCTTTAGTAGGTTTGAAGAAAATAGAGGAAAAGAACTTCCGGTTGCTGTTAATCTCCTGGCGGTTTTTTCCGCTATTGGAGCTGGTTTTTGTTTTAGTATCTGGGATAGTGCGGTTGAAGCTGAAGTATATGCCACCTCACTTTTAATACTGCTTTTAGGTTTATGGATAATTCTTAAGTGGGACGATAATCGAGGTAAGTTAGGGAATAATAATTTACTGCTTCTTTTAGTCTATTTGTTGGCTTTATCTGTCGGTATTCATCTTTTGCCGTTACTTTTGTTACCCGGAACCTTAGTATTTATACTTTTGGTACACTGGAAGGTATTTAAAAATCCTAAGCTTATAACGGTTGCGCTACTACTTGTTGTAATAGGTTTTTCTACCTATTTATATTTGATAATAAGAGCGCATGCAAATCCTGGCGTAAACGAAGTAAACCCCACAACGTGGGCGAAGTTATTGGAAGTAATCAGAAGAAAACAATATGGCAGTGAAGGCATATTAGCTTTATTCAACAGGCATACTTCCTGGGAGACCAATTATGGATTTATCCGCGCTTTCATGGAACAGCTAAAAGTATTTTTTAAATATTTTTCATGGCAGTTTTTTCCTTATCCCAGAGCAAATACCACTGTTTTGCTTCGTTACGTATCTTTGATTGGTACTTCTATATATGTTTTAATCGGTTTGTGGGGAATATGGGTTCATTTTAAGAAAGACAAAGAATCTTTTTGGTTGATTTTTATCCTTTTTGCACTTTTGAGTGTGGGTTTAGTATTTTACCTGAATCATGAATTTTCTCCTTCCGATCCAAACCCAGCTCACCAGCCACGCGAGCCACGTGAAAGGGATTACTTCTGGGGGTCTTCTTTTTTTCTTTTTATGTTTTATGTTTCAGTAGGTTTGTACTGGATATGGAGTTGGATAAAGAAAGTGAATGCTCGTTATTCATGGGGTTTGATAGGTTTTTTCGGATTAATAGCAGTTGTGCCATTTATTAGTAATATTAATTCACACGCGAACAGGAGAGGTAATTGGATAGCACATGATTACGCACATAATTTACTCATCGGTCCTGAAGAATATTCTATCATCTTTACATACGGTGACAATGACACTTTCCCGGTTTGGTTTCTTCAGGAGGTAAAAAATTTCAGAAAGTTTGATCCGGAAAACAAGAGAGGTGTCAGATTAGGTAATTTTTCTCTTATGAATACCAATTGGTATATAAGAGAACTCAAAGTCGCAGGTGTACCAATTGATTTTACTAGCCCTTTTATTGGTACAAGATTCGCTTCCGATTACAATCGTGAAAAGAGGTTAGGTAGAACAAATAAAAGTTTTGAGGATTGGATAATCGATACATTACCCAATGCATTAGGAACTTCAGATGGAAGAATAGTTGAGTTAAAAGATATGGCGGTTAAGTCCATAATTCTTTCTTCGATAGACAAGAAGCCTAGTTTCGAAGATCTGATTATGAAATTGGATTTATTTGCCGATAAATATGTTAATAATGAAGATTTTAATCCTTCTTTTAATATTTATTTTTCTTCTCCCTTGCCTCCGGATTATCGCGAAGCGTTAAAAGAACATTTATTACAGGAGGGATACTCATATAAACTTGTAAAGGAAAAAAGCGATTTTAGAAGTAATAGAGAAAAAATGTGGGATCTAATTCAAAATAAGTTTGCGCATAGCTATTACGATAATTTTAGTGTTCGTATTGAAAGTAGAGCCCAAGTTACTACCCTTATAAATCACGCAGTTTCTTTACTTTCTTTTGGTAGTGAAATCTTTGCTGATTTTTTTCCTAGAATTTATACAGGTAAAATGACAGAAAGTGATAAAGATACACTTCTAATGTTGCAGTCACTTTTCAATAAAGCATTTATATATCTTGAAGAAGAAGGTGTTTTATTAAATATGATTGTAACCCTTCTTGAGCCTCAATTGATTTCTTATCAGGAATTGAAAAATTATGATGAAGGGCTTCTTTTTACAGATTCATTTATTAAGATTAAGGATGTTCTAAGGCTTCGTTTTTTACGAGGAGAATTATATATTATTAAGGCAAGATTCTTGGAGGATGGGGTAGAGAAAAGAAGTGTTCTTGAACTTGCAGAGAAAGATTTTAATAAATTGCTTTCTAATAAAAAATGGAAAATATTTGCTTACAAGGGTCTTGTTGAGGTGTATACCTCTTCCGGTGAGGAAGAAAAACTTGAAAATATAATAGACGAATTGTTAGAGAACCAAAGAGTCCTGATGGATGTTTTTATGCTTTTAAGAAGACAAAATATTCCGAGCGCGATTGAATTTACAAAAAGACTTCAAAGTAGATTTCCAGGGGAAAGAACACTGAAAGAAGTTTTAGATAGCCTGAAAGCCAGAGAGAGTTATTACCCAAAGTAAATTAGTACAATAAATAACGACAAATAATTAATTCTCATATCTCGTCTTATATCTCGATGTCAAAAACCTCTTGACAAAACCAATAAGATAGGTAAAATCAGTATATATCTTTTTTTCAAGGAGGGTGTTATGAGGAGTCTATGTGCACTTTGTTTTATATTATTAACAAATTCTGTTTTAGCTAACGTTGGACCAGGAGGTTACCCTCAAGATTTTGAAAGTGGTGAATGGGGTGATTCGGCTATAGGATGGGCCGCCACAAGAGACTTTAATAATTATAATGATATTCAGATAAACACACTTAATCCTTTTAACGGAAACAGGTCGGTTATGCTTCCGCTTGTTGATACTATGCCTTTTGGGCAATTGCACTGGTGGTTATTATACTGTAAATCGGCTTACTGGACAAATGGGCTTTGTACAGATAGTGCTTTTATGCATAAAGGTTTTGTTTATGGGACTGAGGTGTCGTATTGGTTTTATATTCCTGCAGGAGCACCCATTGACAGTTTTATCGTTTTTAACAGGGATTCCGATTGGTCATGGTGTACATTTGGTAAATATATGCCTGGTGATTTAACTTTTGGTGCCTGGAATAATCTGATTGCGCCTACTCCGGAAACGCTCGCCAATGGGGATACAATAGATCTTCCTATAATACAATTCGATGTCTGGATCTTTACCGACTCGAGTCTTCTAAATCCGAGCTGTACTCTATACATGGATGATATTCGTGCGGGAAATAAGGACGGGATCGGAATTCCGAAAAAGGGTTCAGGCGTACTCAGTGTTTCAAAAAGTTCTATTAACTTTATAGAATACTCACTCTCCGCGTCCGCTCACATATTAATAGAAATATTCAATCTTTCAGGACAAAAAGTGGCAGTAGAGGTTCCGGGAGGTCAGTTTGAAGGTCCGCATAAAATCTATGTGGATTTACCTGCGGGAATATACCTTGTCGGAATTACTGCGGGAAAGGAAAAAGGATTCGGGAAATTTATCTCGGTGAAATAATAGTAAATAGAAAGTAGTTAGCAGTCAGCAGTTTGGAAAACAACAAAAAATTATTTGTGCTATTTGTTTGAGTTATAGTTTCGGGTTTCGAATTTAGATAAAAAAATAATATTTTGGGATTGGTAGCAGGTTTTGACTTTGGACGTAGGACCTTGGGCTTTGGACTAAATTTTTCTCTGTGTTCTCTGTGGTTCAATACCAGATTCTTCGAATTTGAGTAAAATGGTTAAATGGAAAAATTGTCAAATGGTAAGAGAAAAAAGGTGGAGAGGGGCCGATTTAACTATTCAACGATTTTACTATTTGACTTGGCTCCTGGATTCTGAATTCTGATTCCTTAGTTTCATCTTCTCAGTTTCAATCCCTACCCTTTATAATAATTATTTTCCTCATGTTCAACAAATGCTTGTAAGGTTATATCCTTTTCGTAGAGGTATTTTCTAAGTAATTCAACGAACTTTTTAATTTCTCTTTTGTCTTTGAGATACTCGTAACTTTCCGGGAATTTATTCTTTAAAATATTTTTCATTTTTTCTCCTCCCAGACGAGTGTTTAAAATTTCAATTATATAATATTTTACAATGCCTTCGGTTCCGTGAAGGACTTTTCTTACCTCGGTAAGATTTGGAATAACTGGACTTATAAAACAAAAAGTTTCTATTCCTCCTTCTCTTAGTTTTTTTAATGCTTTTATCCTGTTCTTGTTTGGAGGCGCATGAGGTTCGAGAATCTTTCTTGCTTTTTCCGGTAGGCAGTTAACGGTCAATCCGACACTTATATTTTTAAACTTTTTGAGAATATCTATATCCCTTAAAACCAAATCGGATTTAGTGAGGATCGAAAGGTTAGTATTTTTGTTCATATTTTCAAGAACTCTTCTGGTCAGCTTGTATTCTTTTTCAAGGGGTTGGTATGGGTCAGAGACCGAACTCATAGATACTTCACCGTTTACTTTTTCTTTTGCAAGCTCCGGGGCATTCGTCTTTACCTCAATCCAGTTTCCCCACTGCCCGTATTTTTTCCATCTGCTCATATACTTAGCATAACAGTAAGTACACATGTGTCCGCAGCCCACATACTGATTTATTGTATATTCTACACCGGGAAGTTTTGTTTTTGTGTATATTGATTTTGTTTCCTTTTCTATAATCTTCATAAGCTTAATATAGAGTGTTCCTACTTTTACTCAAGAGGTTTATAGCAAGTAAAAATATTGACCACAGAGCACGCAGAGAAAAAACAAACATACGGAGAGCACAGAGATTTTTTATTGTCTTTACTAAATCCTATATCCTAAATCCAGAACCTTAACTTTTACTAATTAACCAATCACTAATTAACTTATATACAAATCTTTAGCTTCAAAGAATTTACTTATTGGAAATGTACTATAGAGTTTTTATCTAATCGTTAGAAATTTAGAGTTTACAGCAAATATCCGCTTGTTTTGGATTTTCTTCTTTCTTTACCTGACCGGCGATCTTTACCGTTTCTTCTTTCCGGTCCATCATATTTAGGGTCGGAATTTTTTCTCCGTTTTTTTCCGTTTCTCCTGTCTTTATTTTTTCTTCTGTCTGAGCCAGCATATCCCGGAGCAAGAATTAATTTTTTATTTTTTTGTAGGTCTTTTTCTTCCATGCGTAACCTCCTATAAGATTCAATGGATTGTAATTTTCTATAATATTAACATAAGATTCCTAAAGTCAAGCCCCGAATAAAATTTTAATGCGTAATTTATGTCCTCTGTGGTTGAAAGTTTGGACGGTAAATAATAGGTTGACAAACTTTATCTACTCCTTATACTATTTAAGTTATGTGGACTTTGCGTTCGTTGTTGACTTGTAAAATTTTGATAAATGGTTGTAATAATTGAAGGCAAGTAGTTATTCAGTATGGGAGGTAAATAATGGTTAAGAGTACACGTAATACGGTTATATTGGGTTTTTTACTGGTTTTATTTGTTCAGAACTGTAAGAATGAAAGAGTTAAAGGGCCTGCTATAAGGTTTGAGAGCCGGGTTTATGACTTTAAAGAAGCTAAAATCGGAGAGTTTCTATCTCATACGTTTTTATTCTCCAATCCCGGGACTGATACTTTAATGCTTGAAGGTGTTCGTCCTTCATGTCATTCGTGTACACATATTAAAGAATATGATGAGAGGGTCTTGCCCGGAGGAAGAGGGAAGATTCTTATAGAATACAAAGTAGCAGGTATTCCAAGATATGTAGATCATGAAGTTTATGTTGAAACAAATGTTCCAGATACAACGGCCAGAGTAATCCTTACGATAAAGGGTGAGATAGTCGCTGAGGCTAAAATACCTGTCGGTTTGGAAGTTGCTCCCTATCCGTTAATATTCGGAGACATAGATAAGGGAGACACTCTCCTTAAGGGTACCGTTAAAATACGAAGTCATCTTGATAAAGAGTTTCTTATTACCGATGTGATTCCTCCGCAGGAAAAATCGGAAATCAATATCGATGTGGTAGAGCAAGGAAAGGAGTACATAGTTAATATTGCGATTTATCCGTCCTTTAAAAACGATGACAATAGGAAAGAAATAACCTTAAGAACAAATCTGGAAGATAATCCGATAATTATTATTCCTTATGCATATACTTTCACTCCACCTGAAGGTTATTAAATAAAGAATAATAAATAAGCTCTTCGCTTTTGGCTTTTAGCTCTTTTAAAAATAAAAGCTAAAAACGAAAGGCTAATGGCTAATAGCTCGACTTCAAAGCATATTAACAGGGTCTATTTCTAAAGAAACTTTGACGCCATGAATTTTTTTATTATATAATTTGTTTAATACATTCTGAAGTATATATTCTACATTTGATTTAAGAAGTATATGAAATCTGAAGTATTTTTCAATTTTCCCTATAGGACATTCTACAGGTCCTAAAATAGTAATTTTTTTTGATTCTTTCATTTTCTCAGTCATTTTTTTGAGTTCATTTACAGCATTTTCTGCTTTTTTTATGTCTTTAGATCTAACTAGAATCCTGGCAAGTTTGGTAAAAGGAGGATAATTGGCAGACTGTCTGAATTTGATTTCTTCTTTGTAAAAGTCTATATAGTTGTGTTTTGATGCGCTTATGATTGCGTAATGATTCGGGTTGGAGCTTTGAATTAAAACATTACCTTTTTCTCCTCTGCCGGCTCTTCCTGCAACTTGGGATAAAAGCTGAAAAGTTTTTTCGGTAGCTCTGAAGTCCGGGAAATTTAAAGTTGTATCTGCAGAAACAACACCTACAAATCCTATATCAGGGAAATCAAGACCTTTTGTAACCATTTGTGTTCCCAGTAGTATTTCAATTTCTCCCTTTTTTAATTTGCTGTATATCTCTTCATGGGTATGTCTGCCAAGGGTGCTGTCTGTATCCATTCTTTTGATTCTGTATCCAACATACCTCTTTTCTATTTCTTCCTCTATTTTTTCTGTTCCCCATCCCAAATAAAATATTTCTTTACCACATTCAGGACAAATTTCAAGCTTTTTTTTCTGCTTTCCGCAATGATGGCAAACCAGTGTATTTGTTTGTTTGTGAAAAGTTAAGGAAATGTCACAATTACTACAATGAGCCATCCAGCCACAATTATAACATTTCCCATATGGGGCATAGCCTCTTCTATTTAAAAATAGGATGACTCTTGAGGGTTTTTCGCCCTTTAGGGTATTGTTTATTTCATTTTCCATTTCTTCTGAAAAAAGTTTTCCTTTCGGATTGACAATCTTTACTTGCGGTAAGTCCATACCTTTTACCCTTTTAGGGAGCTTAAGAAGTTTATATTTACCTTTTTTTGCGTTATAGAACGACTCAACTGAAGGAGTAGCGCTTCCGAGTATTACAGGAAAATTCCCTATTTTTCCTCTCATTACGGCGACATCACGTGCTGAAAATCTTGGTTTTGGTTCGTCTTGACGATAAGAATCAGAATGCTCCTCATCGACAATAATTAGGCCAAGTTTTTCAAATGGACTAAAAACGCTCATTCTTGAACCCACACCGATTTTCAAATTTCCGTTTAAAGCATTTATCCAATATGAGTATCTCATACCTCTGGATGATTTATAATGATATGATTCTCCTGTACCAAATCTATCTCTTATTCTTTCTATAACTTGAGGTATCATAGATATTTCCGGAGTCAAATAAAGAGCACTCTTTCCTTTATTTATTACATTTTCTATCAGCCTTAGATAGACTTCAGTTTTTCCGCTGCCTGTTATGCCGAATAGAAGAAATGTTCTGAATGTTTCTTTATCTATTGCTTCTTTTATTGTTTTGTAAGCTTTGTCTTGAAATGAGTTTAGTTTAATTTTAGATATTTTTTTAGGATGTTCTTTGAAAGATTTTACTTTTTTGGTTATGGGGGGGATACAAAAAGAAAAAACTAAACCTATAGGGCAGACATAATATTTGGAAACCCATTTGCAGAGATTAAATAAATCTTCAGGCAAATCCATCATTTTTTCCTGAATTTCTTTTGCGCCTTTAAAATATTCTCCTTTCTCAACTATAACTCCTAAGATATTTTTGTTTCTGAATGAAACACTGACTACACTACCTTCTTTCAGATTTAAATTTCTTCCGCACTTGTAAGTGAATAGATTTGGTTTATCTATTGGAACAGCTACATTAAAGTATTTCATAAATAGAAAGCAAGTCCAATCTCGTGGTTTGGGTTGTTTTTAAGATCTATTCCCCATTTTAAATATAGTTTTAAAGGCAATATTTTTTCTCCAATAATAAGGTATAAACGTTTACCGGAACCGTATAATTGTTTTATTGTAAATTTTCCGGGCAGGTCATTTTCATACTCATAAATTCTTGATTCCCAATTATCTGTTTCGTATAGTATTAAACGTCCTTCGAAAATATAATTTTTTGAGTAACGAAAAGACGTATAAGCTAGGAACCCGGAACCATCAGAGTCATTTAATACTTCGAAGCGATTTCTAAATGTTATGTCTTTTACTTTATGAATTACTTCGAATCGCCCATTATTTTGACCTTCTTGAGTTTTTATTCTATTATGTAGTTGTAAATTCTTGAGTGGTTCCCATGATAAGTGGATTTCGGCAATTCTATCAAAAGATTCCATTGAGGAAATTCTTCTTGACAGTTCAGTAAATACCCCTGCAGATAAGTCGGGTGTAAGCTTCTTTGTATAACTTATATAGAAGGCTTCTTCGTCTTTGTAAAAAGGAGAGTTTCTTATGGTTGGCAGAGAGTCCTTTATGTTTACGTATATTGCTTTTAACCCTTTTCCATTATCAATGCCCATTGAATATGATATGTTTTTCCTTGATTCTTTTAAATCGTTCCCTCCGCTCGCCACTTCTAAGCGGAAAAGATTTCCTGCAAGAGCTTTATCTGCGTAAAAAGAAACAATACCGAATTTTCCATTTCTTTCGGTCTTTCCGGCACCTCCTGTTATTCTTATAGATGAAAATCGGTAACTTCCTCCTAAAAGTTTTTCCTTACCTAATCTACTCGTCTTATTATAGGAACCAAATAACATAAATCTATTATATTGAAGGGCAATACCACTTAGATAGTCTTCTTCATAGGTTGAAAGGTGGGGGCTGAAACCTCTTTCTCCTGGTATAGTCCCTGCGCTGCGGTAGAAAAAATCCGGTTTTCCAAGTATAATGCCCATTCCTAAGTCAAGATCGTAATCACCTATGATAAGCTTTTCGGGGATATAAATTGATAAAGCGTAATAATCAAGATAATCCTCTTCGTCATAATCTTTTTCGCAAATACCGTTTATTAATACGTCTTTGTAAGGTATGGTAGTTCGGCTATATGTTTTATCTTCTGATTGTCTGGATTCTCCTTCGAGTTTTGTTTCAAATCGAGATAAGAAATCTATCCCTTTATTTTTTCTTTTTGCTTTTTTAATATCTATTTTTACAAGGTTTTCTATTCTGTCAAAAAGATAAGGTGTTATTCCATCTATTAAAAGTAACTCTTCTTTACTTTCGAAAAGATGTTCCTCTCTGTAATTTATTATCCTTTCTGCGAGATATATATCAAGGTAAGGTATAAGTAACAATTCTATTTTTTTAGCATCATTTATATCTATAGGATTCTCTTTTATTCGCCTTAATGTTTCTAATACTTCAGGCGTTTTTGTAATTTCCTGATCGATTTCAAACGGTTCGATTGATATAAGACAAAATAGCAACAACAGTTTTTCCATCTTTTATTTCGCCAGAATTAATTTTTGATATTACTTCTTCAATTTTAATTTTCACAATTTCGATTTTTTCATCGTTTTCAGCCTTCAAGCTGCATTCTTTAAGATCTGTGGCTTTAAATATATGTATTTTTTCACTACTGTAACCAGGGCTTAGATAAACCGATATGAGTTTCTCTATATTTCCGGGTTTATATTTTATTTCTTCTTGAAGCTCACGAATAATTGTTTCTTCTGGTGTTTCATTTTTTTCGATTGTCCCGGCAGGTATTTCAAGTAAGGTTTCCCCGGTTGCATAACGGTATTGCTTTACGAGAATTATTTCGGAAGAGGAAAGGAATGGAATGGCGGCTACCGCACCGGGATGAGAAACATATTCTCTGTAAGTTTTTATACCGTTTTTAAGAATGACTCTGTCTGCGTTGAGTTTTAACAAATTTCCGGAAAAAATTCTTTTTTCTTCAAAAGTTTTTTCTATCATTTTATACCTCTTTTATTATCCGGTGGTTTTGGTTAATACGCAAGAGATTTTTGCTTGACCCATATAATTGTATTTTTCTAGGAAATAAAATATCAAAGGTCAAAGAGCAAAATGAACAAAAACACACAGAGTCCACCTCTCTTAACCCCAATTTTTCTAGCCACTGATAGCATAGAGTTTTTATTTGTTTTTTTCTCTGTGTTCTCAGTGTTTTTTTCTTTTTTAACACAATCATTTCTCTGTGTACTCTGTGGTTGATCTTTTTTAATCCATTTTCCATTTTGATATTTAATTTTTACATTTTAGCGGCTTTGCCGCGACAGGTAGTTTACTGTAATAGTTTCGGATAAGCCTAAATCAGGATGATTGTGAATCCCTATTGAAAATTTAATATTGGAAGCTTTAAAAGAGAATCCAACTGTAGGAATTAAAGGGTTGGTCAATAAACCAAGCGATGCATCGAAAGTCGGAAATTTTATTTCGTATCCAAATCCTAGACCAATGCCCCAGTTTTCCGTAAAATTTATTTTTGCACCAATTTTATTCCAATTATCCGAGTAAATACCGCATATTTCTAGTTCGGAGGGTATGGTGCTTCCTCTTATCCATGAAATAGAATGGAAAGCTTTGAAATATATCTCATGGTTTGATAAAGAAAGACCGATAAGAAAATCGGTACTAAATCCGAAATTATCTTTATCTTGTTGAGATAAATGTAAAAGAGAAGGTTCGATTATAAAAAAGGTTTTATCTATTCTTTTTTTTAAAACTCCTTCGATTATTGATTCTCTGTAAAAAGAACTTCCGAAGTGTGAAATTCCAAGCCCATATGAATTTGTTATCCAGTTTATTTTTACCGTCTGGAGTTCAGGTATTGAATATAGGTTCTGGTAAGTAACAGATAGAGATCTTTCTGGTAATGCGGGTATGTTGCCGAATCCGGTTTCCTGTGCGGTTCTTAAAGGAGGAAAAAGTGATAATATAATTAAGAACATTGTTTCCATTTCCGTCTATATTTTTTGTGGTATGGTTTTTTCGTGTAACCCCTCATATGTTTTTAGTATAAAGGGAGATTTTATAAAGTCAAGCTCCTTCTAAATTAAATATTAAAAAATAAAAAGCAAGATTATAATTCAGGATTAGTAGAGAAGCTTGAAGTTAAACAAGGGGTAAGGATTGGTTGCAAAGCGGAGAAAAAAGGCAAGGATCAAGGAAAAACACTTATCACTTAATCCTTGAACTTCTGCCTTGCACTACTTCTAATTCTATTCTTATCTGCGTTCATCTGAGTCCAGCTTCCGGGTGGCGGGATGAGGTTTAAACAACGAAAATCTCTTTGTGTTCTTTGTGTCTTTGTGTAAAAATAATTTTGGGTTGTGAATTGGGTTCAGCGGAGAGCGGTAAGCTGGAAGCGCATTTTTTAAACCTTGACATAAAAGGTTAAAAGGTTAATATATTTCGAAATATATTTCTAGGAGTGAGTAAAATGAATCATTTGGATAGATTAGAAAATAATAGTATATATATAATAAGAGAGGCTTACCATCAATTCCAGAAGGTGGCTGCTTTGTGGTCTATTGGTAAAGATTCTACAACACTTTTGCATCTTATAAGGAAGGCTTTCTTGGGAGAGGTTCCTTTTCCTGTGGTTCATATAGATACCGGATATAAATTTAAAGAGATTTATGAGTTTAGGGATGAATACGCTAAAAAATGGAATCTTAAGCTAATTGTGCATCGTAATGAAGGGGCCATTACCGGTGGTATGGGCCCTGATAAAGCTAAATTGGAATGCTGTACCCAATTAAAAACAATTGCTTTAAAGGATGCAATAAACAAGTATGGTTTTCGAGCTCTTTACCTTGGAATAAGAAGAGATGAACATGGTATAAGGGCGAAGGAAAGAGTTTTTTCTCCAAGAGACGAAGATTTTGAATGGGATTACAAGAATCAACCTCCTGAACTCTGGGACCAATATAAATCAAAAGCTAAAGAGGAAGAACACTTACGAGTTCATCCTCTCCTCGGCTGGACGGAATTGGATATTTGGCAATATATTAAAAGAGAGAAAATTCCGGTGGTGAGTTTATATTTTGCAAAAAACGGTAAGAGATTCAGAAGTATTGGTTGTGAACCATGTGTTAACCCGGTCGATTCTAATGCCGATACTCTTGATAAGATAATTAAAGAGCTTAAGGAAACTGAAGTTTCCGAGCGTAGCGGTAGGGCACAAGATAAGGAATCGGATTATATGATGCAAAAACTTCGAGCTCTCGGATATATGTAAGGTTTTAGATGGGTACCGAGAATCCTTTAAAGTTTGTTATGGTCGGGCATATCGACCATGGAAAATCTACTCTTATAGGCCGTCTTTTTTATGATACTAATTCTCTTCCTCCTGACAAAGTAGCTGAACTTAAGAAGGCTTCTCGGGAAAGGATGGATGGTGAGATAGAGTTTGCATTTATCATGGATCATTTGCGTGAAGAGAGAGAGCAGGGAATAACAATAGACACCGCTCATACATTTTTTCACACCGAAAAGAGAGAATATGTAATTATAGATGCACCTGGGCATGTCGAGTTTGTTAAAAATATGCTAACAGGGGCTTCCCAGGCTGAGGCTGCATTACTTATTGTAGATGCAGAGGAAGGTGTTGGAGAACAGACAAAGCGTCATGCGAATCTTGTTTCAATGTTTGGATTAGAACAAATAATTGTGGTTATAAATAAAATGGATCTTGTTGGCTATGAAGAAAAACATTTTAATAATCTTAAAGAAGATGTTCATAAGTTTTTAAACTCGATAAATTTGAATCCAAGTTGTTATATACCTATTTCTGCTCTGAAAGGAGATAATGTTGCCCGGCATTCTGAAGGGATGGAGTGGTATAAGGGTAAGACCGTTCTTGAATCACTTGATTCTTTGAAGAATGAGGTTTCTCCAGAAGATAAAGGTCTTATTTTTCCGATTCAGGATGTTTATAAAATATCTGGTAAGAGGATCATTGTAGGAAGATTAGAAGCCGGAGTCTTGTCTAAAGGTATGGAAGTCGAAATTTTGCCCGGTGGGGGAAAGACTACAATTAAATCTGTGGAGAAATTTAACGAAAAGAAAGATAAGGCATTTGCAGGTGAATCAATAGGAATTACAACCGCTGATCCGGTTTTTCTGGAGAGAGGGAACGTTCTTTGTGTAGAAGAAAAAGAGCTTAGAATAGACAACCGTATTAATTCGAGTCTAATTTGGTTATCGAAAGAAGCTTTTAAAAAAGGTGAAAAAATTGGACTTCGTTTATCAACGCAAGAAACTAAGGCAAATATTTCTGAAATTAAGGAAATAGTTGATTCTTCTTCGCTTAAAGTTTTGGAGGAAAAAGCCTCTTCAATAAATAATCTGGAGATAGGTGAAGTTGAAATAGAAACAAAAAAACCACTTGCTTATACAAAATTCAATGATATTAAAGAAATGGGTAGATTTGTTCTTGTTAGAGGGAATGATGTAGTAGCGGGTGGTATTGTCACCTGAGAATATTTCGTGGAATTTGGTATTTCCGTTATAATTCTTATAATATTAGTATCTTTTATCGCGCAGTTTTTAAATACGGCGCTCGGTGAAGGTTTCGGAACTATTGTGGTACCTTCTTTCGTTTTGCTTGGGTTTGATCCAATTCAGATAGTCCCTTCTCTTCTTTTTGTGCAGGTTTTTACAGGGATTATATCCACAATATTTCATCATAGACATGGAAATGTTGATTTTTCTGTAGAGGGTAAGTCATTTAAAGTTGCTTTGATTCTGACTGTTTTTAGCATAGTTGGAGGTAGTAGTGCGGCGTTACTCGCATTAAATGTTTCTCAATTCTTTGTTAAAATTTATGTTGGAGCAATTGCACTCTCGATGGGCATACTGGTTCTTGTTTTTAGGAGGAAAAAAATAAGATTCAGCTGGTTAAGAATCAATCTTATGGGATTTTTTGCTTCTTTTAATAAGGGAATCAGCGGTGGCGGGTATGGTCCTATCATCACAAGCGGACAGATTTTGTCCGGTCTGGATTCTAAAAGTTCTGTCAGTATTAGCTCGTTTACAGAAGCAATAACATGTCTTATGGCACTTCTAATTTATCTTTTGAGGTTGGAAGTTGTCGACTTTATGCCTGTTATTCCATTGCTTCTTGGTAGTCTCATGGCTATACCTTTTGCCGTCCGGATGGTAAAAAAGAGTAATGAAAAAAGACATGTTATTGCGATTGGTATAATAACTATTTCTCTTGGTCTGGCTACTTTAATTAAAGTTATATAGGGAGTATTTTAATGCTTTTTAAAAAGAAGAAAAGAAGGATTGTAGTTTTAGGCATTGATGGTGTTCCTTATAGTTTTCTGAAAGATGGCATTACTGAGGGCAAGTTTCCAAATATAAGTAGAATATCTGAAGAAAATGGAGGGTTGAAGAAATATAATTCGGTATATCCTACTGTCTCTTCTGTAGCGTGGAGTTCTTATATGACAGGTACTAATCCCGGGGAACATTCTATTTTTGGTTTTGTGGACCGAAGTAATAATCCGTTTGCATTGAAAATCCCGCTTGCAACTGATAGGACATCTAAGACTCTCTGGAAGAAGATTTCCGAGGAAGGGAAAAAAGTTCTTGTGATGAATGTGCCTGTTACTTACCCACCTGAAGAAGTAAATGGTATTTTAATATCAGGTTTTCTGACTCCGAGTATTGAAAAAGTTGTAAGGCCTTCTTCTTATATCGGATATTTAAATGAAAAGGGATATATAATTGATGTTGATCCAAGATTGGGCCATACGGATAGAAGAAAATTTATGAACGAACTTCATAGGGCGCTTGATGTTAGAATGCAAATATTTTTCAATTTGTTTGAAAAGGATAATTATTTTCTTGCTCAATGTCATATAATGGAAACTGACAGAATCAATCATTTTTTCTGGGGAGATTATGAAGAGGGAGTCGAATTCCAGATCGATTTTGAGAAATTTTACTCCAAACTCGACGAGTGGATAGGTGAGACTTATGCCTTACTGAATGATGAGGATATATTTATTGTGCTGTCCGATCATGGTTTTTGCAGAGTTAAATATAATGTTCAGATAAATCACTTCTTAGAAGAAGAAGGGTATCTTCTTTGGGAAGTTAATAATCCAAGTAATGTTACGGCACTTTCTAAGGACTCAAGAGTTTATTCCCTTATTCCGGGCAGGATTTTTATAAATCTTCAAGGCAGAGAGGCAAACGGTTCTGTTTCAGCTGAAGATTACGATAAACTAAGAGAGGAATTGAAAGATAAATTACTTAAATTAGAGTCTCCCGAAGGTGAGAAGATAATTGAGAAGGCTTTTTTGCGCGAAGAAATATATTCCGGAGATTATATTGAAAACGCAGCGGATATAATCGTTCATCCCAGGTGGGGTTTCGATTTGAAGGGAAATGTAAACACCGGAGAACTCTGGCAGAAACCAGGTGCAATAAATGGTATGCATACGTATGAGGATGCCGTGATATTTGGTAGAGGTATATACCTGGAAGAAATTAATTCTATTCAGGACCCTCTCAAAAATGTTTTATCTAAATAACTGGTTTTTATAATTTAGTATACTTGACTTTTTGTTTTATTCTTTTAATAATCGTTTTATGAAAAAAGTTTTTATAGTAGGATTTGATGGTGCTCCTTATAAGGAAATTAAGGAATGGATAGAAAAAGGAGAGCTTGTTTTTTTATCTAAAATGGCCCGCGTGGGAGCTTTTGGTAAACTAAAAAGCATTATTCCTCCTTTCACGATGCTCGCGTGGCCGGTTATTTTTACCGGGAAAAATCCCGCGAAAATAGGTCCTTTTTTATATAAAAGTAATAAAAAAGGATTTGATCCGGAGTTTTTCGCCGAATCCCAACTGATAAATTCTACTGATATAAAGACCTGGACCTTGTGGGAGTGGGTATCACATTTTGGCGGAAAAGTAGGTATTATGAATGTTCCAATGACTTATCCTCCGAAAAAAGTTAACGGATTTTTTGTTACCGGAGCACTTACTCCTAAAAATGCAGAAAATTTTACTTATCCTGATAACTTAAAAGAAAATCTTAAAGATTATATTATAGATCTTGAATTCTCCGAAGGTATAGGAAAAGCGGACAAAATTTTAAATAAGAAAAAGTTAAGGGAAGATTTTGAAAATCTGGTTAATAATAGAAGACAGGCTACGTTAAATTTACTGAAGAAGTATAACCCGGACTTTTTTATGATTAATTTTAAAGAAGTTGACGATTTTATGCACTATTTTTGGGATGATAAAGGGGCTATTCTTGATTATTTAAGAAAAATAGATAAGACCTTAAGTTCAATTTACGAACAGCAAAAACCGGATTATGTTATGGTTATTTCCGATCATGGTTTTTCAAAAGCTCCGAGCAAATATTTTTATATAAATCAATATCTTTTAGACAAGGGTTACTTAAAAAGGTCAAGAAATATTAGCGGTAAAATTTTTAATATAATTTACCGTTCAGGGATTGCAGTAGTTAAAAAACTGGGTTTTGTTAGGAATCTTTTTTCCGATAAAGTAAAACTTAAAGTTGTCAGGGGAAGCGTTAAAGAGCAAATTGATTGGGACAACACAAATGCTTATGCGCACTGGTATGCCGGTTTATATTTAAATCCCAAATGCTATATGGATGAGGAATCCAGGAAGAAGATTGCTGAGGAATTAAAAGCGGTCTTGCTTCAAGCGAAAGATCCTGAGAACGGAGCAAATATGATACTTACGGCTCAAACTAAATGGGAGTTGTTTAAAGGTAATTTTTTTGAAGAAATGCCGGAAGTTGTTTATACAACAACGGAAGATTATAGATTGAATACAAATTTGCCGGGTAAGATTGTAGATAAGAGAGTGGATAGGCCATCTCTTGTTGGACATCATACTTCAGCTCTTGATGGGATTGTTCTTGCAATGGGAGATGGGATAAAAAATGTCTCTGGCTTTGAAGCAACAATTCATGACGTATTTCCGACTGCTTGTGTTTTAGGGAAAATGCCTATTCCGCAGGATGTGGATGGTAGAGTTCTGCAAGAAGTTTTACAAGAAGGGACTTTTAAAATAGAACATAAATATTTAGATTATTTAACAGATGAAAAGAGTTCTTATTTTTTGACCGAGGAAGAGGATAAAACAGTTAAAGACCATCTTAAAGATCTCGGTTATCTTTAAATTTTTGAGTTTATTGTAAAATAAAGGAGTTACTTGTGAAAAAAATAGGTTTATTGTTGGGTACCAGACCAGATGCAATAAAGATGGCTCCTGTGGCTTTAGCTTTGAAAAAAACAGAGAATTTTGAGCCTTTTATTATTGCGAGTGCTCAACATAGAGGGTTATTGGATCAGGTTATTAATTCGTTTAATTTAAAAGTAGACGTAGATTTCAATATAATGAAAAAAAATCAAGATTTGTTTTATATTACTAAAAATATAGTTGAAAATATGAAATATATTTTGGATACCCAAAATATCGATCTTTTGTTGGTACAAGGTGATACAACAACGAGTTTTGTTGCGGCTCTTTGTGCTTTTTACAAAAAAATTCCTATAGGACATGTTGAAGCAGGATTGCGTACCTTTGATAAGTATCAGCCTTTTCCCGAAGAGATAAATAGAGTGTTTATTGATGATATCAGTGATTTACTTTTTCCTCCGACGGAGTGGTCTAAGGGAAATCTAATTAAATGTGGAGTTAATAAAGAAAAAATATATGTAACGGGTAACACAGGTATTGATTCTCTTATGTGGATTATAAATAATTCGAAACCGGAAAAGGTCATTAAGGAATTAATTCCGAAGGATAAAAAACTTATACTGTTTACCTGTCATAGAAGGGAGAGTTTCGGAAAGCCTATAGAAAATATATTTCAAGCTGTTAGGAAAATAGCGGAGAGAAAAGATGTTTTGTTTGTTTATCCGGTTCATCCTAATCCTAATGTTGAAAAACCTGCCAAAAGGATTTTGGGTAATTTAACTAATGTTAAGCTAATTACTCCCCTTGATTATAAAAATATGATTTTTCTTTTGTCTAAAGCGTACATCGCTCTTTCGGATTCTGGGGGTATTCAGGAAGAGGCCCCCTCTTTCAAGGTTCCTGTACTTATCTTGAGAAATAAAACTGAGCGTCCGGAGGGAATTGAAGCCGGAGTTGCAAAACTTTTAGGGACAGGTAAAGATAATATAATATCGGAAGTCTCATTTTTGCTTGATAGTAAAAAAGAACGAAGAAAAATGATAAGGAATGAAAATCCTTACGGTGATGGTAAGGCAAGCAGTAGAATTTTAAAGGCGATAACGGCATTCTTCGAAAGGGAAAAATAGTTTAATGCGTATTTTATTTAACGGTATGTATTTTTATCCGGAGGTGGGTGGTATGGAGGTGCATATATTAAATCTTGCACGTGGATTTGCTAGATTGGGAGATATAGTAGAAGTTATTACTTCTAATTCTCTTAAATCTTCCAAAAAAGAAATTTATGATAATATCTTAGTGATAAGAACACCTTTTTTCGGTAAAAATTTAATTGGTTGGTTTTTTACGACTGTTTTTTCAATTGTGGTTTTTTTGAAAAGATCGCAAAAAGCTGATCTTGTTCATGGTCATGATATTGCTTCGATATTACCGTGTATGTTGGCTAAAATTGTTCGAAAAAAACCTTTTGTTTTAACTTTACACAGTTCCCATTTCATAAAAGTTTCAAAAAATTTTATATTTAAACACTACCTTAAATGGGGAATAGGAAGAGCCGATTATGTTTATGCAGCAAGTAAGGAAATAAAGGATATAGCAAACAAACTGGTACCCCGTAAAGAAATAGAAGCTCTTACTAATCCTGTAGATACGAACCTATTTTCTCCGAATGTGACACCAAGTATAGATAAGGAAAAAAATGAAAAAATCCTGGTTTGTCCCAGACGGCTTGTCGAGAAAAACGGAGTACATTTTTTGATTGAAGCTTTACCTAAAATTTCTTCTGAAGAGAATTTTAAATTAATTATTGCGGGAGATGGTCCTTTAAGAAGCAAAATAGAAAAAAGAGTAAAAGAACTCAATATAGAAGAGAAAGTAGTTTTTTTAGGAACAGTACCAAATGAGAAAATGCCTGGGGTTCTCTGTTCGGCGGATTTGATTATTATTCCTTCACTTATGGAAGCGACTTCTATAGCTGCTTTAGAAGCTATGGCATGCGGTAAAGCTATTGCGAGTAGTGGAGTGGGAGGTTTATTAGAAATAATAGATGAAGAAGTTGGTTTCTTAATGGAGCCTGGAAACCCTGATGATATAGCTAAAAAAATAAATATTGCTCTTAAAGATCTTAATCTGCTTAAAAAAAAGGGTAGAACCGCGAGGAAAAGGGTTGTTGAAAACTGGTCTTCAGATAAACTTGTTGAAAAGCACAGAAAGATTTTTAAAGGTATTTTGGAGAGTATTAATTAGTATCTTTTTTAATGCTGTCAGTTTTTTTGTTATTTCTTACTTTGACTAATGAAAATATCAAGCATTGAATTATAAAGTAGAGGAAATTGCAGATTAACAAACTTATTCCTACCAGTTTCATTGGCGGAAGCTGGAGAGTCAGTAGTACTAAAAACATTGCACTGATTCCTATTGTTAAAGAAATGAATGAATATCCAGGGGTGTTCCTCACCATCATTATTTTGGTAAAATGAAGCCCAAGAAAGTAGAAGGCATAAACTAGAGCTAATAGAGCAGTGTCTGTTCTGGATACAAGAAATTCTGCTTTTTTGTAAATAAGTAATATTATACTGGGTCCAAGGAAATAATAAGTTATTAGTATGACTAATATAATAAATATTATAATACCAAAACTCTTCAATGTGTATCTTTTTATTAGTTGATTATCCCCGGTTGAATATGCTCTGCTTAGATTGGGGAAGAGTCCCGACTGGAGTGACATAACAACAAGTCTCGCAAAATTTAAAGGCATGACTATAGCGCTGAAAAGTCCCGCTAATTTGTCTCCTTCTCCTTTACCAAGAGTTTTTAACAAAATTGGACCGGCCCTAAAAAGCCATATGTTCATAAGCGATATAAATGTTGCCGCAAGTGTAAATTTTATTATTTCCTTATCAAAATTTTTTCTGGCTGTAAGAATTTGAGAAGAAATTTGTTTTAAAGGAAACTGATAAAATATCAAAACTATGACTGCCGAACAGGCTATACTCCATCCGGCTGAAATCTCGTTAAATCCAAGTATTTTTATAAAAATAAAAAGAAATAAAAACATCATTAATGACTGTATTCCACTGCCTATAGAAAATATATCAAATTTTCTATAACCTTTAATTATTCCATTATGAAAGCGAAAAAGAGATAGGAAGACTGTACCTACAAGAAATTGATATAATATTACTAGATTGTTATTGAAATGATTCTTAAGGATAGGTTTTTTCAGGAGAAAAGACAATATGAGAATAAAAGAAAGTAAAATCAAATAAATGATAAATGATACTTGTATCGTTCCAAATTCTTTATCTTTATTAGATTTAGCCTCATAAAAAGGGATATAACGAGTGAGACATTCCAGTATTCCAAATGCTACTACTGCTGTCGCGATATTTACATATGAAAGTAAAGTGTTAAGTAATCCGTAGTATTCAACACCTAACCATCTTCCCGCAAAAGCATGGAATAAAGCGAGGAATATACCGGCTGAACCATATCCGATAAGAGAAAAAATGAATCCTTTTCTGGCGCCCTGGCTCATTTTGTTGAAGAAGTAAATTTATTTTTTTTAAACATATTTTATTATAAAATATCTTATTTGTTTGTTGAACCGTCTAAAAATAATCTTCTTCTGTGCTATGTCAAGGTATAAAAAAGACTATTAGCTATTGGCTTTTTGCCTTCAGCTGTTAATAATATTATTGAAAAATTAAAATCAAAGTGAATAAAAACACACTGAGCCCACCGCTCCAAACCCCCTGGAATTTTTCACCACGGAGAGCACGGAGTTTCCCTTTTGTGTTTTTAAAACCTAACCGACCACACCTTAATTAGCCACCGATTTACACTGATTGACACTGATACCCTTCCACTACCATATCTTTTTTTTATTAAAACAACAAAATACTTTTTTAATCCGTGTTTTTCCGTGTTCATCCGCGGCTATTACTTTTTTATTTTTTTCTCTGTGTTCTCAGTGTTTTTTTTCTTTTTTAACACAATTATTTCTCAGTGGCCTCTGTGGTTAATTTATTTTCATCTTTAATATTTGATTTTTACATTCATAGCCCATTGACATATATTGTTAAGTGTGTTATTATCACTGGTGAATGAGCGTTTTAAGATGTTCATTTGTAAGGAGTTTGAAGGCTAACTTTTTATATAATAGGTTATAGGAGATGGATAATTATAAAAAAAGTATTTTACCTTCGGGTATAACGGTATGTTCTGAATACATACCTTCGGCTTTTTCTGTTGTTATTGGAATTTATATAACAGTTGGTTCCAGAGATGAAGATGAGAGAAAAGCTGGTATATCGCACTTTATAGAGCATGCAGTATTTAAAGGTACTAAAACTCGCAGCGAGCGCGAAATTTCTCTTGCTATAGAATCGAAGGGAGGATATTTGAATGCTTCTACTTCAAGAGAATGGACCTCTTTTTATGCGCATATTCTTCCTGAAGAAGTCAATGTTGCATTTGATATTCTTGCCGATTTGGTAGAAAATCCGAAATTCTCGGAAGAGGCGTTGGAAGGAGAAAGATCAGTTATTTTGCAGGAGATTAAGATGTTTAAGGATTCTCCCGAGAGTTTGCTTTTTGATTATACTTTCAAGAGTACTTTTGGGGAGAATCATCCTTTGTCGAGATTGATTTTGGGTAATTTTGATACTGTTCAGAATATAAATCGCAACGATATTTTGAATTTCTGGAATGAAAGCTGGACCGCTAATAGGATTTTTATATCTGCTGCCGGTAAAATTGAACATGGGTTTTTATGTGGTCTGGTTGAAGGTAAAATCAAAAGAAAGATAGGAAGCGATTTGATAAGGAAACCTTCTTCTATAATAAGTAAGAAGATAAGTACAATACCAAAATCCGAATTAAATCATAAATATGTTTCTCTCTCTTTTCCGGCATTTCACTACAACCATGATTTGAGGTATGCCCTTCTGGTCTCTGGTACTATTCTGGGGTCCGGAATGAGTTCTCTTTTATTTCAAAAATTACGTCAAGATTTGAGCTATGTTTATGAAGTTTCGACATTCAACGAATTTTTTATTGATACAGGTATTTTTGGAATATATTTTTCTACTGATGAAAAAAAACTGCAAGATGCTTTAAATGCAACAAGAGACTTGTTGGCTTCTCTTGATTTTACGGAAGAAGAAATTGCAAGTGCTAAGGAAAGATTAAGGGGCAATATTATGATATCTTTAGAAAGTAGTGGTAATAGAATGGAAAGAAACGTTAAAGAAGAAATATATAAGGGAGAGCGTTCTTCTGTAAATGAGCTTTTACGTAAAATTGAGAGTGTCTCATTGCAAGAAGTTAAGGATGTAGTGGATAATCATTTGAGACCCGATAATTTTACTCTTACGGTATTAGGGAAAAAAGATAATGTCTCTTGGTGAGACTTACAATTCAAGAAGATTTTCCTTGTATGATTCATTTCTTTTTAATTTCTATAAAGCCAGATTCTCCTATTTTATTAACCGTAATGTCCAAATAATCAATCTGTTTTCTGTAGACCCTATTAACACTCATCATTTAAGTGAGGTAAGGCTTATTACGGAAGAGGAGATAACCAGAAGGCTTAAGCTTTACTTTGGCTTATCTGATGAGTTCAGATTACTGATACTGCCCAGTAGATTTTCCGCGTATTATTTACTTCTTTTTGCTACGACTGACTTGGGGGACGAAATATTGACCCCTGCTCCTGCTCCTTATTTTATAAAACAATATGCCGATATTCTTTCTTTAGATACTAAACTATTAGAAACAAGTTCTGCGGAGGATTTTGATATTCCTTTAAGAAGGGATGTTGAGGATGCTTTGACCCCTCGAACAAAAGTATTTTATTTTTCCGAACCTAGTTTTTCTGGAAGTATAATCTATCCAAGGGAAAGCTTGGAAAGAATGCTTTTTATTTCAAGGAATTATGAGTTGTTTTTGACTGTTGATGAAACCCTGAGTCATTTAGTTGGAAATCCTAAAGGTTCGGTTTTTTTGAGAGATATTTCTATTGACAATGAAAGAGTTATAAGGATAAATAATTTTTTAAGGGATCTTTCTCTTGGAGACTTAACGATGATTATTTTTCATTCCACCCTATCTACTAAAATTGAGACTATTGCAAAAGATTTATTTCCGATTACTCCGTATGATCTTTCTTTGATTGATTATTTTCTTGGAAATTATTCCAGTGTGTTGAAAAATCGATTTGAACAAGTGGAACAGAATAGGGCAATAATAAATAATTTTCTTACCAGTAGAGAGGATGTTTCGGTAGCATATTCGAACAGTATTTCTTCTATTTTTCTAAAATTACCTGTACCTAGTGCAGATACTTTTGTTGAGTGGCTATTATGTGAGTATAATCGAGACAAAACATCTGTTTTTGTTGCTCCTTCTATCTTCTTTCACTCCGATAAGTATGATGATGAAGGAGAAGTTTTGATTGACTATCGTTATCTTAATCCGGAAATTTTAGAAGAAGGTCTTGATATATTGCAGGACGCACTTGATCAGTATCTGGGACTGCAATCAGTGAAAGAAGTCGAACAATGATTTCTGGAAAATGTAAAAATAAACTAAAATCTTCAGTAATTTCAGGTTATTTTACGGTAGAGGTTTTATGTCTTTAACAATAAATGTTAAGAAAATGGATAGTGAGTTACCCCTTCCTGCATATCAAACCGAGGGCAGCTCGGGATTAGATCTTTATGCTTCAGAGGAATACCTTCTGTCTCCGGGTGATTTTAAAATGGTCTCTACAGGTATTGCCATTGAAATACCATCGGGATATGAAGGTCAGGTTAGAGCAAGGAGTGGTCTTGCGTCGAAGTTTGGAATAGGTGTATTGAATGCTCCGGGAACAATAGATTCCGATTATAGGGGCGAAATAAAAGTTATCCTTTTTAATCTTAGTAAAAAGGAATTTAAAATTAAAAGAGGAGATAGGGTAGCACAGTTAGTAATTTCTAAAGTTGAGAAAGTAAATTTAAGGGAGACAAAGGAACTTGAAAGTACTAAAAGAGAAGATGGAGGATTTGGGTCTACGGATTATTGATTATGAAAAAAATATTTATGCTTTTCATGACTCAGTTTCTTAGATTTGCTCCCGATTGGTTTCGGGAGTTTTTAGCAATAATATCCGGGACTTTATGGTTTTATTTTGCCGGGGAGAGAAAAAATGTCATAAGAGAAAATTTGGCTACGATTCTGGGTAAAGCTGACAAGAAAGACGTTAAAGAAGTCTTTATTAATTTTATGAGGGTTTATGGTGATATTCTTAACATTCCAAATATGAGTAAATTGTATATACAGTCAATGATACATGTTAATGGTATTTATTATTTCGAACAGGAATTGAAGAAGGGGAAAGGTGTAATTCTTGTTTCTCCCCATATAGGAGGTATGGAGTTGGCGGGTATTTATCTTACAAGTTTGGGTTTACCTCTTTATTCCGTTGCTGAAACTAAAGGTCCGGGCATTAATTTTTTTAGATTTTATAATCGTTATAGAGCGCATTTTGGAAATAAGTTATTGCCGCTCGAAAGTAGAACATTAACATTTAAGCTTATGAGAGTTTTGAAAAATAACGAAATTGTTGTCCTGATTGGGGACAGAGATATAATGGATTCGGGAATGACAAGTGATTTTTTTGGACGTAAGGCTTCTATTCCGAAAGGCATAGCCTTTCTTTCTAAAAAGACAGGCGCGCCCATTTTAATTGGAGCGCTTGCCCTTGATGCTCTTTCTCCGAGGTATTTAGGTACGGTGTTTAAACCTCTTTATCCTGAAAACTTTGATTCTGCCGATGATATGCTTGAAGAAGTAGTTAGTCTTATGGAAAAAGCGATAATGATGTATCCTTTTCAATGGTTTGTTTTTCAGAGAATCTGGAAAGATTGACATGAAGAGTGAGTTTGTTAAAGCGGGAAGATTCTTAAATATGATTTTTTTAAATTTTAACGTTTGAGAGATGAAAATTCTTTTTGTTTCTGATTTTTATTATCCTCATATAGGTGGAGTTACTGAACATATTTATCATTTAGCAAACGAGTTTGAAAATATGGGGCATATTGTTTCTATACTTACGGCAGATATTAAGGGAGATTTGAAACCGGATGAGAGGAGAGTTATACGTTTGGGTAAGTCAATGGTAGTTCATATGAATCAGTCCAATGCCAGAGTTACGGGGTGGGTTAGTCTGTCTAGACTCTCAAAAATCGTAAACGATTATGACCTTATTCATATACATGGGATCATTGCTCCCACTTTGCCGCTGCTTTCTCTTAAAGTTTCGAGAAAAACAAATATATTTACCTTCCATCCGACTTTTGAATCTTCTAATTTATATAAGATTTTTAAGAATTATTTATGGCATTATTTGAAAAAGATTCACGGTAAAATTGCCGTCTCGGTTACCGCTAGGGATTCTATTTGTAAATATTTTCCTGATGATTATAGAATAATACCCAATGGTGTTGACCCTGATAGATTTAAAAATACCGGAGCGAAAAGAAATCCTTTTGAAATATTGTTTGTTGGGAGAATAGAACCCAGAAAAGGACTTCAGTTTTTGGTTGATGCCCTACCTGAAATTAAACAGAATTTTCCAAAAGTGAAACTCACTGTTGCCGGAGGCGGATATAAGGGAATGAGATTGAGTGTTCCTGAGAAAGTCAGAGATTCGATTGAATTTTTAGGTTTTGTCCCTCCTGCCGATTTGCCGGGGATATTCAGCAGGGCATCTGTTTTTGTTTCGCCGGCAATTACCGGTGAAAGTTTTGGTATTGTTTTGCTTGAATCTATGGCGACACAGACCCCTGTAATTGCTTCGGATATTCCTGGTTATAGATGTGTAATTCGTGATAGGGATAATGGAATATTGGTAAAGCCTGGCGATTCGAAAGATATAGCCGAAAAAGTTATACGTTTGTTTGAAGATAAAAATCTATGTAAGATTCTTGTTAAGGGAGGGCAAAAAACCGTTAGGAAATACGCCTGGAGCAATGTTGCAAGAGATATAGTTAATTTCTATTATGAAGTCGATCCTTCTTTACCATAATATATCTAAAACATTCTCTCCCTACGGTTCAATTGTTTTTCCGGATGTTTTCGCTAAACATTTAAGATTTATAAAAAATAAGGGGATAAAATTTCTCCACGTCGATGAGTTCTTTAACGGGGATTCCGGAGTTTTGCTTACTTTTGATGATGGATTTATCGATTTATACGAGTTTGCTTTTCCCGTGCTTACCGATGAAAAGATACCCGCTGTTGTATTTGTTGTATCAGGTTATGCCGGAAAGAAAAATGATTGGGACGTTACTCTTGGGAAGACATTTACACATCTTTCATGGGATAAAATAAAAGAGATGCATAAATATGGAATTACAATTGGGTCTCATTCTCATCTTCATCCTGATTATTCACGTAGTCCTATTGCTTTAGTAAAAAAAGACATGAAGGTTTCTTTTGAAGTTATATCGGAAAAAATAGGGGAGAGAGTCAAGTATCTCTCTTACCCTTTTGGCAGAATAAGGAAAGATGAAATTGAGCTGGCAGGACAGGCTGGTTACCAGAAAGCATTCATTTCTACGCCTAGTGAGGCAAACAATCCTTATTCTTTAGGACGCTGGGGAGTATACACTATAGACACTCTCTTTAATCTTTCGGCTAAAATAGGTTTAAATAAATTCACACAACTTGAGAAGCTCAAGTGCGAGGGTATCAACTGGGTTTCAAACGCAACGGGAATAATAAAAGCGGTAATCCCAACCCCAAAAAGGGATTGAACCACAAAGGTCACAAAGCCCAATCCTCACACCAGGTTTAATTTTGTTTTCTTAACTGCTAACTACTCTCTACTCCCTACTCACTAAATCTCACACAAAGACACAGAGAGCGCAAAGTTTTTTCAAAAATAAATCGGCTCAGAGTCTTAAAAAGAAACCCTGAGCCGATTTTTTAACTACTAACTACTCTCTACTGTCTACTACCTACTTAATCACTATCATCTTATAAGTTTGCTTAAATTCATCACCTGCTTCAAGAGTGTAGAAGTATATTCCTTGAGGTACTTGCATACCCGCGCTGTTTTTCCCATCCCACCTGACTTTTTTAAATCCTGCTGGCTGTTGACCGTCAACTAATGTTCGGACAACCTGACCGGCAAGATTGAAGATGGTTAATTTGACATTGGAATCTTTCGGTAATCCGTATTTGATGGTGGTGTTGAATGCTAAAGGATTGGGATAATTCTGCGCACAGCTGAAGACTTTAGGGATGGATTCTTTTGTTTCTTTAGATGAAAGTTCAACAGAGGTTTTGGTGTTTTTAGTGGAGGCTATCTCTATTTTTTCAGACTGTTTAGTTGCGGATAACAGGGGGTTAGCATCATCAGGCCAGAAATCAGTTGAAGCACGGAAATAGCAGCCTTCCTCTGCATGAAAACCGTCTTCTAAATAAACATTATTTCCAGCCGTCATAGTCACTTTAGGTCCGTTCTCTCCATCGCCTTCGATGATAAAAGAAGTGCCGTAACCTGCTGCATCAATTAAATTAGATGCTTTAAAGTCGATTCTATGTGGCGATTCCAATGCAATTACCTGATCTCTTAAATTAAGATCCCTCGGTTGATACAACTTAACCACTCTCAAGTAGCCGGCCCCCCCTGTAGTAAAACCTTCAAATTTACAAGTTTGGGTAAGCACCCGGGTAAGATCGAGATCTGAGTCATAAGCCTCTGCGTTCTCATGATGATGTCCCCCAAATTGTGCAGGAATAGAGGATATAAGGTTTTCATTTATAAAAAATCTTTTTATATCATACCTTTCGAATTTATTAAAGCACACATACCCGTTAGAACAATTATCAAGATTATGATGCATCAAGATGATAATATTCTCATCATATCTGGGAGCGTCTGTGCTAAGATGATTTTTAAACCAGGTGTAGCAGCTAAGATCGATTTTAGGATCATCGGGATCATCGGGATTATAGGATTCGAATAAATCTGCTCCAGGCTGTGCACCTCCAATAGGAGCATCCCTTCTACATTGAAAATCACAACATACAAAATGGTAATATCCATAGTCAAAAGAGATTTGCTGGAAATGATTTCCTCCTTCAGGTACAGGTTCTTTTTTCCAATTCCAGGAAGGATGTTCATTTATCAAATCGTTATATTTAGGTTCGAAAAACCATTCATTAGGTAAAGCATCTGATATTAATGTGTAACGCCATCCGTCTTCATCAGTATAATTCGGAAATACATCGTGGTTGCCTAAAATAGGAATCCAGGGAATATCGAGTGCATCCAGTATTTCTTTAGCCTTTAAAAATTCCGAACGTTCTCCGCTGTCGGTTATATCCCCTAATACCGCTACAAACCTAATCTTATGTGGTACGCCTGGCATCCAGTATCCGTTCCAATTGTTTATCCAATCTACAGCACACCTTAATCTTTTAGCCGCATATCCCACGTCGCCGATTGGCTTACTATCTTCATAACCAGGACTCCCGTAATCATCATAACCCTCCCCTATATGAGGGTCGGCTATAACAGCAAAGGAGTATCCATGTTCGATGTTGGGATCAGAACTACTATTGACATCATACCAAAGAACTTGAGGACCAATGTTAATATCAACTGTATAATCACCTCCACTGAACCATAATACTTGATTCTTATAGCAATCACTGTTATAGTACGCACACAAAATACATTGACCCGGCTCTATCAGTACATCGAGTGTATAGTTCCCTTCAGAGTCTGTCGTGGTAGATGCTGCCTGATACCAAAAATCATTCCATTTTGCAAGGAGAACAACTTCACCATTATTGACAGGCGTATTATTTACATAGACGACGTTCCCTTGTATAGTTCCAGGTATTCTCGGCATTGATGTAGCTTCCGGCATCATTTCCGGTATTGTATCCGTTATCGTATCCGGTGTCGTATCCGGTATCATATCCGGCGCTGTTCTTAAGATTTCTTGCGCGCTTAAGAGTATAGGAAGTAGAATTAAAAAAAGTACTGTGATTGTTTTCATCTTACCTCCTTTTTAATTATAGTTTTTCTTTTTATCATTTCTTATTTTCTTTCTATTTCTCAAGCGCTGATATTCGGGTCTCTAAATTATCATTTTGTTTCTTTAATTGAATATTCTCTTTCTTTAGCTCAATCACATAAAGCGTCAATTCTTCGACCTTTTCAAGGAGTTTTGCCTGCATTTCACCAAGATTTACGCCACCCTCGAGTACTTCCTTCTCTGTAGGAATTCCGGGAAGGCTTTTATTGACCTTGACGTGTTTTTCAAGTTTGTCAAGAGGTATAAGGTTATAGTTATCCGTAAAAACGAAATCAGGAAAGCCGTCTGTCGTCACAATAACTTCCTTGGCTGTAATTGTTCCGTTAACTGCGAGTTCGGATTGGGGTTCGTCCGTCCCTACACCTAATATACCTTTTACTACAACAATTCCGTCTTCGGCATATTGACCGGAAAGCATAAGTTTTTGTCCTTCCGCATGTTCTACCCACATTGCGTTGGTTTGGTCATCTTGTGCTATCCATCCAAATTTACCGGAAGCATCTGTAAGTATGATATCAGCGTCGTTGTCAGATCCAGCTGAAACATTTAAATCACCCTTAACTTCTAATTTGCCCGTTGGGTTTGTCGTCCCGATGCCGACGTTTCCGGAAAAATAACCTTTTCCAACGAAATAACCACCATAACCATCTGCATTTGTACTATATCCATAAATAGCCCTACCGTTACTTGTTCTAACTTTTCCATATACACCAATTGCATTAGCATAGCTAATATCGGTACTGGTGTTATAACCATAAATAGCAGCTAACTTTTCCTCAGGCGATAATGGTCCAGCTGAATTGCATTCTACATGCAATTTGCTTTCCGGATCCGTCATCCCGATACCGACATTTCCGTTGTATGGCACAAATGTTACCAGCTTACCGCCAGAAACACCTTCTTCTATATATAACTTTTGGGGACCGGTTCGATAGTAAATACTCATTCCTACAGTATTGTTTGAATTCATAAAATCAATACCATGCGGTCCAGCACCCGATTTACCAAGTCTTATTTTGTTTGCTCCGCTTGTATTGCTTCCCAAGTGAAGTAATGCATCTGGATCCGTCATCCCGATACCGACATTGCCGGTAGTACGATAGATATCACTTCCACTTTTTGCCCATGAAGGTGGCTGCCAGCTTCCGTAGCCACCACCATTAGAGGTTAAAACATAACCATTTGCTGCACCTGTTGGTAATAAGAAACCCGTCATTGCTACAACACCATTTACATCTAATGTATAACTAGGATTCGTCTTCCCGATACCTACCCATTCAACGTAACGGTTAGGGTTAGTATATAAAATCGGTGTGACAGCGTCATCATATATCCAACAATCCTGGCAAGCAGTCTGCCCATAGGCAACCAAACTAAACAACAACGCTACTAGTACTACAACACTTAGTTTTTTCATACCTTGCCTCCTTTTTGGTTTGAGTATGAATTTTGGTTTAACTAAATAACAGTATCTTCAGAATTTAACCTCAATTGCCCCCTTAAAATAAAGCAATTTTGCGTATAAAAATTTCCTGATTATAGTTTGTATGAGTATAGTATCCTTTATCATTATAGGAAAAATAAAATACAATGTCAAGATAAAAAATCTTATAGGATAAAACACTATATTTTTGGTTTTTAAAACCCAGTACAACCAAAAATTCACATTTAGAATTTATAGATATTCTAATTTTTGCTATTAATTTTAAAATCAAATCGGCTCAAGACCCTTAAAATTAGAATCCTGAGCCGATTTTTGATAGTTGTTTTTTTAACGCTCTAACTCTCTAACGCTCAAACGCTCTAACTTTCTCATTTAACCACTATCATCTTATAGTTCTTTTCAAAATCATCCGCCTTGAAAACATAGAAGTATACTCCCTGCGGTACCGGCGCACCCGCGCTGTTTTTACCGTCCCATTTAACCGATTTAAATCCTGCCGTTTGTTGACCGTTAACAAGTGTTCTGACTACTTGACCCGCGAGATTGAATATGGTCAGGTTAACATTGGATTTTTTCGGTAATCCGTATTTGATTGTTGTGCTTTGAGGAAAGGGGTTGGGATAATTCTGCGCGCAGCTGAATACGGTGGGGATGGCTTCTTTTATTTCTTTTTTGTCGGTAGATTGAGTCGTAGACGTCTCTTCTTTTTTAGCTTCAGGTTTATTAGGGAATCTTGCGTCTCTTGTTAAAAAGGCAAGGGTTGAAGTAGAATGCGACACTATAAGTGACGGATCTATAGATGCAGCAAATTCGCATCCAGTTCGTGCTTCAAAGCCAGGTTTTAAGCAGATATAACTTCCGGCCTTCATAGTGACTTCGCCACCATTTAAAATTGTAAAGTATGTATTATCACCTGCTGCTTGTATGGAATGGGAAGCTAAGTATCTCAGAGTTTCTCCACTTACGACTGTTATATCTTGCAAAACGAGATTCTCAGGTATCAAAGATAAAGCATAGGGCCAGTATGCGCTGGGGTTTGCTATAGGATCCTGTCCCGGTGCTCTTCTTGGTATTCCTTCTTCTGTAAAATAATCCCAATACAGTTGATTATCGCTGATGAAAGTGGTAGAATTGAATGCGTCTTCATAATCTGAGAGAAACATTGTTTGATAGTTCGATGAAGTCTTTGATTTGGTTCTAACTTCAAAAAAGAGTTCCGTATATCCATTGTTAAGTGCTTCTTGGACGTTTAATGAGATAGATGAGTTAATATAGGTGTATGTTTGGGTAATTTCTTCTTCAACCAATCGATCCCATGAATCGTCCTCTTTTTTCCCGTTAATACTTATTATTGTATTTCCGAAAGTGATAATTTTATATTTAAGTTCTATTGTTGAAGGTATTTCGTTTTCGATATAATATATCGGGTTCCCTTCACTTTCGAAATGCATATCAAATATTCCAGGCTGCAAGTAATATTCCTCTGAGGCGTCGACATCATACATTCCTCCCAGAAGACCTGCTTTCCTTGAAATAATCCACCCTTTATCAATATTATACCACACTGTATACTCACCGTCTAACATATCTTTTATAAATTCTTGAAAATTAAGTCCTTCTTCAAGTTGATCGGCATAAGTGCTCCTTAAGTTTGGTTTTTTTTCGGTGCTGTGATCTTCATAGTATTGTATAACTGATCTATATTTGTCGTATGCCGCTGGTCTTAGAGTTGTTCTTATGCACCTCCACAGTCGTTCGTATTCGGAAACAGATTCGAGATATGATGGCCAGGGGTAGTTATATGTGCAGTTTTCTAGTGCGAGTTGAAGAAGCACAAATGGTAAACCCCCATCTATAATAATAGTTAGAACACTCGTTCCTAAGAGATCTTTTGGTGTTGGAATTAGGATTATAGCGTTTCCATCGCCACGATTACCTAAACCTGCAATTTTAATAAAAATCCTTACCCAATCCGTATTTGGATGACTTAATATCATACCTTTATAACTTTCATCCCAGTCGTACCCCATTAACCAAAATAAACTTATTGCCCATCCATGCATATAGGCTTGTAGTCTCTCATGTGTTAGATTTTGTATACTGTATTCAACTTCACTTGCTGCCTCAACAAAACCCGCGATAGGATCAAAGCTAAGATCCTGCCATCCACGTACCCACCCTCTAGGGGGCGGACCTTCGCAATAAAATATGTCTATAAAAAATTGAAATAGTGGGTACATTCTGTGGTAGACGCCACCGCAATCCTTAGCCCAACCACAGAATAGGTGATGATCTATAAGCTCCCAATCCGCATCATTTATATGGGTTGCAGTGAATAACTCGTGAAAAATTTCACCAGAAGAGAGCAATCCTTCTGTGGCTAATTCCGGTGAATCGATCGTTTTTCCATATCCAAAAGTAGCAGGTTGTAATACCATATGCGCTACTATATCTTCGAGAAGATGTGCATAGCAACCATATATAAGTGCCTTTTTATAGGGACTCCATCCTTGATTCCTGGCGTATATAGCCATTTCGCTTATTTTTTCAAGGTTTTGGTTGGGTTCTTCGTTTTCGCCGAATATGATTTGCTCATGAATGTTATTATAAGTATTTTCTTTTATAGCATAACCATGCCTTGGTTCAGTTATTCCCGCACCGTCTAATATTAAATTATATAACTCATTTATAATGCCTTGGATTGCACCTTGGGCGTCATAATCAAACATATCAGGAAGAGTTGTTCCGATGTAATAAAACTTCTTAGCAAGGAAATTATCTAACTCTTCCTGAGTTTGCATAAATATAGGGTCCGGCGATGTAAGAACTTCGTAAAACTCAGGGTCGAAGTCCTGCCATATTTCTTTCATATGTTGACTTAAATAAATATGTGAAGCAGGATCCCAGGCTTGTAGAATTAAGGGCAGGAGAAAAAGAAGTGTGATGAATAGGAAAGATTTCTTTAACATTTTATGCCTCCTCATAGGTATCTCATTTCTCGGCTTCTAATCTAGCTATTTTTCCCTCTAATTCGGAGATTTTCTTATCCTGTTTGATCGCATACAATGTCAATTCTTCAACCTTTTCCAAAAGTTTCGCCTGCATATCACCGACTTTGACACCACTTTCAAGTACTTCTTTCTCTGTTGGAATACCCGGGAGGCTTTTGTTGGCTTTGATATGTTTTTCGAGTTTGTCGAGAGACATGAGTTTATAATGATCGGCGAATACAAAGTCAGGCCAGCCGTCTTGTGTAACTATGACTTCTTTTGCTGTAATCGTTCCGCTTACTGCGAGTTCTGATTGAGGTTCGGTTATACCTATACCGACATTGCCGTTATTTTTTAAATAAAGAGTATTGGCAACCCCACCCGGTTCAATTTGGAATATATGACTGGAATTGTCTCTTATAGAGAAATTGCTGGAACCAAATTCTCCTGCAGTCCATTCAACTCCAGTACCGCTTTTTTGTATTACTAATGCTGCATAATTACTGTTCGGCTGAAGTATATAATGGGCACCCCTACCACTATAAGCGTTCTCAACCAAAGACACAACATCATCATTGGTATTTTGATATATATGTAACTTCTTGGTAGGATTCGTCGTCCCGATACCGACATTCCCCCATGCCTGGGAACCTGTATGAGCAAGGATAACATCGTGCTGTACTCCCCCTCCATCTCCTCCATAAAGATAAGCATTGGAGGCTTCATTTAATTTAAGAGTAGCTCCAAAATTAAAAGAACTACGATTACCCTCGACAATAAAAGCACCTGACCCGCCAGCGATTATTTTTCTGTTATTACCGTTAATTTTGAAATTTCCATTAACTACCAATTTTTCATCCGGACTCGTCGTCCCGATACCGAGATTACCCCCGGTATTTATATAAGAATCACCTCCATCTAAATGCAAACGAACTTTATCATCGGAAAATCCGTTATTGGAAAGTATAAATTTAGCATTACCTTGATTATTATCAGCATCTATTGCTATCCTAAAGTTCTCTCTTTCCCAGTGAATTGTATTATAGGAGCCCCTCAACTCACCCCCTCCGCCATCCCACACAACTCTAGTATTATCAGGGGAGGTAGATAATTTGGGTCCCTCCGTGTCTTGACCGGGAATCCATTGTGCTTGACCATAGGTAACCATACTAACCAACAATGCTACGAGTACTAAAATACTTAGTTTTTTCATACCTTGCCTCCTTTTTTGGTTTGAGTATGAATTTTGGTTTAACTAAAAAAACAGTATCTTCAGAATTTAACCTTAATTGCCCCCTTAAAATAATACAATTTTGCGTATAAGAATTTCCTGACTACAGTTTGTATGAGTATAATATCCTTTATTATTATAGGAAAAATAAAATACAATGTCAAGATAAAAATTTTTATAAGATAAAACACTATATCTTTGGTTTTTAAAACCCATCCTCACAACCCAAAAATAATCTCACACAAAGACACAGAGAGCGCAAAGTTTTTTCAAAATAAATCGGCTCAGAGTCTTAAAAGGAAACCCTGAGCCGATTTTTGATAGTTGTTTTTTTTAACGCTCTAACTCTCTAACGCTCCAACGCTCTAACCTTCTCATTTAACCACTATCATCTTATAAGTCTGCTTAAATTCATCACCCGCCTTAAGAGTGTAGAAGTAAATCCCCTGAGGAACTTCTCTTCCGGCGTCGGTACGCCCCTCCCACCTGGCCGATTTAAATCCTGCTGGTTGTTGACCGTTAACAAGTGTTCTGACTGCCTGACCGGCGAGGTTGAAGATAGTAAGGTTAACATTGGATTTTTTCGGTAATCCGTACTTGATGGTAGTGTTAAGTGCTAAAGGATTGGGATAATTCTGCGAACAGCTGAAAACTGCTGGGACTTCTTCTTTTTTATTTTCGATAGAATTATCCTTTTTTTCTTCATTAGGTGTTGCCTTTTTATCTGGAGTGAATTCCTCATGAAGTACGAAATCGTTTGAACTGGTGGAATAAAGATCAGGGTCAATTTTTGCCACGAATTCGCATCCCTCTCGTGCGTGAAAGCCGGGTTTTAGTTGAATGTAGCCGGTTTTACATGCCATTGTAACTGAAGCATTATAATTGATTGTCAAAGAAGTAGGTTCTTCATTATAATTATCCCCTCCGGCTATTATATGATGAGGAGCTAAATAATCCTTGTCACTATCAATAAGAAGGTTGTCATACATATATGAAAACACTAAATCTGCTCCTCCTATTTGCGGAGTTGAATATTCGACGGAATCCAATACACATCTATAAAGTTCCATTATGCTAACGGTTCCATCTTCGTCCAAATCGGCATCTAAATCTTCATTTTCGCCTGAGGATCCAGGTGCATGTCCAGCCGAGAATCCGGTAAACCAATAATTGAATTCGCCGTGCCAGTTGTCCCAACTAGGTTTAGCATGTTCACCAGTAGGGCCTCTGGTGGCAGATCCTCCTTCCCAAAAACAACTTGTAAATACAGTAGTCTTTTCGTTATCAAGTCTTTGATTCCCGGCTAATAAACATCCAGAATGACAAGTCATCCATTGAATAAACCTTTGACCAATCCCATCTGTCTGATTTATGGACTGAATCAGTTCATCAAGTGGGATCCAATCGTCACGATTTTCTATTAATGCCCAATAATCATCTGGATCATTCACGTGATTGTCATTTGGATCACTGCCATGCCCAAATACCCAGCGGATTATAAGGGTATCATCTTCATCGCCTTGGGTCCCTAGGGTGGCAAAAATACCGTCAATAACTGAAAAATCGTTGCGGTAATCGACAAGTTTGTCCTGGCTTGCCCATTCTGAGTGGTAACTTTTTTGATAGCGTGTATTATTAGAATTAAAATCGCCTCCATTGCCGTAAAGTACAATTATTTGACTATGGCTCAACCCCTCGACGAAGTATAGATACTCGTAGGCCAGAAAAAGGTCGTACCAATACTCGGAATTAAGTTGCTCATCATCCTGAGTAGCTATCCCGGCAGAGATTAGAACAGCGGCTTTACCTGCCTTTAAGTTTCCCGTATAAAATGTTAAACCTAATAGAATAATAATAAAGATTCTTTTCATCTCTGCCTCCTATTCTACAATCTTAAAACTGACAATAGAATTTGATTCATTTTCGTAAGTGGTAAAAACTCCTTCTGAATCGAGCGATAACCCCTTTGCATTAACTACAGAGACGTCTCCTATCTCTAATAACTTTTTGCCTGTCTTTCCGTCAAGACTTCTTATTATACTTTTAAATTTTCTATCGGAGTTTAAGCTACCCCTGTTACTTAAGTACCATAAATTTCCATCCTTATAAAACATACCACTGGGGATACCTTTTATGTACCAGAAAAACGTTTCTTTACAGGTTTTTGGGTCTATCTTTACTATTTGGCTTGACAAGGACCCGTCGGAAATACACCCATAGTAGACACTATTTCCCTTTGCCAGATATGTGTAACGGTCGATATCAATGTTAAGTGGCAAAAATTCTCCGGTTTTTAATTCATTGAAATCGTTCAGTTTATCGAAACCTTGCGATTTCACCGCACCTTCCTTGCTTAACTCAATCATCTGGTTATCTTGAGTTAAAAGAAATTGCCCGTCTTGTTTTATTGCGATATCGATTACCTTTTCTTGCACAGGCAATTTTCTCTTTGAGGTAATGGTTACCTCTTGGGCTGAAAGATATGCAGCAAAGGAAAGGAATATAAATATACAGGATATTCTAAACATATTATTGACTCCTTATTTTTATTGTCTTTCCAATATAGATATTCGCTCTTTCAGCTCTTCATTTTCCTTTTTCAATTCAATCACATACAGTGTCAACTCTTCAATCTTTTCAAGAAGTTTTGCCTGCATTTCCCCGACTTTTACACCATCTTTGAGGACTTCTTTTTCTGTTGGAATACCCGGTAGACTATTTTTGACTTTGATATGTTTTTCAAGTTTGTCAAGAGGCATAAGTTTATAATTATCCGAAAATACAAAATCAGGCCATCCATCTTCTGTAACTATAATTTCTTTAGCTGTAATTGTTCCGTTGACCGCAAGTTTGGATTGGGGGGTTGACGTCCCGATACCGACATTTCCGTAACTTTCATCTTCTCCATAGTAAATATCATTCCCGGATAGTGACCAATGCCCACCTCCTCCGCCCCCCGCTTGCCAGGTTCCGTTGCCGTTAGCGTCGGAAGTTAAAACGTAATTGTTCTGTGCTCCTGTAGTTAATTTAAAACCACTCATACTCACTTTGCCATTAACGGCTAATTTATTCTCGCCTGGAGTAGTAGTCCCAATGCCAATTCTGCCGGCAAAATAGCTTAATCCATTTTCAGACCCAGCATAAAAATCAACCATGTCTCCTTCGGCATAGATTCCACCAAAATAACCAGAACCATTCCCAACTCCTGATACAGCATAACCACCTGGTCCGGCTCCGTCACCTGCTATGACTTTCTCGGCCCTTGTGTTACCTGCTATCTCTAATTCGTAATCCGGACTGGTCGTCCCGATACCGACGTAGCCGTTGTTATTCAAAATAGTCATTCTTGTAGTTCCGGATGTTCTAAGTTGAAGGTTCTCATTGAAACTTCCGACTTTACCGCCGTCTACACGAATTTCGTGATTAAAAAAGAATTTTGTTCGGTCTGTATAAAAATGAGCATAACTCGTATTTTTCGGACCTATATCCAAATAACCGTTTCCAGTATTAATTCTTAATGCTCCACTTTGGTTTCCTCTTATAGATCCATTAACATGTAGTTTTTCAGCAGGACTCAACGTCCCGATGCCTACTTTGCTGCTAAAATAAGAATTTCCGGTTGCTCGCACTGTGCCATTTACATCTAAACTATAACTAGGATTACTTGTTCCAATACCAACGTGTGTATAACCTGAAATAGGCTGTATGCAGGTTGGGTTGGGACTATACCAATAATCCGCTCCATAGGTAACCATACTAACCAACAACGCTACTAATACTACAACACTTAGTTTTTTCATACCTTGCCTCCTTTTTGGTTTGAGTATGAATTTTTTTATCGACTCAGAACCCTTAAAATTAGGATCCTGAGCCGATTTTTTAACTGCTCCTTGTTTACTTTTTCTCACTTCCTAACCTTCTAACTCTCTAACCTCTTCAACATTTATTACTTAATCGCTATCATCTTATAGCGCTTTTCGAAATCATCCGCCTTGAAAACATAGAAGTATACACCTTTAGGTACCTGTACTCCTGCGTTGTTTTTCCCGTCCCATTTAACCGATCTATATCCTGCTGGCTGTTGACCGTTAACAAGTGTTCGTACTGCCTGACCGGCGAGGTTGAAGATAGTAAGATTTACGTTCGAGCTCTTTGGTAATCCGTACTTGATGGTGGTATTAAGTGCTAAAGGATTGGGATAATTCTGCGCACAACTGAAAACCGTTGGGATTTTTTCTTCTATTTCCTCTGACATACTCTCGGTGAAGGTTTGAGTGGGATCTTTTTCTCTTGATAAAGAGGCCACTGTTACACCTCCTTTAAGTGAAGCATCAATGGATGCTTTGAAATAACAACCCTCTTGGGCTTCAAATCCTGGCTTTAAGGAGATATAATTTCCTGTTTCCATTGTAGCGC
Organism: uncultured bacterium; assembly: GCA_964525555.1. Lineage (GTDB taxonomy): Bacteria > Hydrothermota > UBA3072 > UBA3072 > UBA3072 > JAFGHJ01. The sequence continues at coordinate 337,992 of CAZGHN010000001.1, read as the reverse complement.
TACTACCGTTTGATCCATTACCCTTAATTATGAAGTAAGTGTCAGAGCCTGCTGTTTCAATTGAATATTTGGATTTATACGTTTTTGTTTTTCCTATAAAGCAGTAGTCTCTGAATCCAACTCTAATATTTCTTAAGACTAAATCGTCAGCAATTAAATAAAGAGGTGAAACATAAGCTAATGGTTGACCAGTATAATTGCTTGTCCATACAGGATATACTTGTCCTGCTCTTCCTGATATGCCTAAATAGTCACCAAAATAACCGCTTGCGCACCCGGGGATAGGAGTAGGTGTAAAGGATGCATCACTGACTTTAAAGTCTACCCATGTATCCCCGCCATCTAATGAATTTGCTACATATACTTCACAATCTGAACTAGCTACGTTTCTGTCATCATAAAATATGACGCTCAAAGCGCCTGTTTCAGGATCACAAGTTATCCAGGGAAGATAGTGTTCTTTTCCTAATCCTGAAGGGTCTTGATTTACCCTAATTGGTGATGACCAATTATCTCCACCATCAGTTGACTTAATCATGTAAATATCAATATCAGAGCCAGTATTTACACCGGGAACTCCGATATTAGCCCATACCACGTAAATATTACCAATATTCGAACTACCATTGCTTACATCTACGGCCATTACAGGAAACGAAGCCACACGCATATTCTTAGAAGTTCCTGTAATCCTTATACCCCTTATATTCTCAATAATTCTAGTTGCAGGTTCCCATGTTGCTCCTCCGTCTGTTGATTTTGCGAAGCCGATGGCATTTTCATCGGAAGGATAAGAATCATAAATTGCCCACACAGTATATACTTCACCATTTGGACCGGTTTGAATATTGACTCCCTGATTATGACTTCCTGCCTCTACCGCAGAGCTGATATTCACTGGTCCACTCCATGTAAGGCCTTCATCAGCGGAGAAGTCTAATTCAATTTCATAGTTATTGGGGCCGCCAAAAGCTGTCCATGCACTATAAAGGTTGTCTGCATAAAGGCTTATAGGACTGTTGTCGACCCACAGGTGGTTTTTGTCCGCAAATTCACCAGATTCTACTGGTAAATGAACTTTCGTCCAAGTCGCACCCTCATCTGTCGAATAATTTACTTCCTGCCCTCCGCTATTAGAAATGCCCCCTACATAATACCACTCATTAAGTCCAATAACGGCTGCAGGATCACCACTGTTAGATCCAGAAGGTATTAATTTGTATCCATCCCACGAGGAACTGCCATTGGTAGTAAAGTAAGCACTTGTACCATAATAAGTGGTTACTGGCCAGTCAGTTGAGTTATTCGAATTTAACGCAGTGTTAGTACCTAATGGGTGAATGAAGACAGAATTTTCGCTTTGATGCACAGTTGGATCATCCGTTATGGGGACATCAGGGGATTCTTGATTAAGGACATCTATTCGACTCCCCATGTAAACACCTAGCTTAACAGGAACTGTTGGAGCTACCTCTACAAGACCAAGGTTAGCCATCTTTAGCCAATAAGATTGGCTCCAAATTCTCGTATCTACTTTTTGTTCCAGTTCTTGATTGTTAACTTGGGCATAGGTAGATTCCACTATTAATAAAATAAGGACACTTACCAAGACACAGCTTCTGAAATATCTAATATACATTTTATCCTCCTAAAGAGTTGAGTGATTTTTTAGCAAGGGGTTAGATTGCTTAAAAACATATTGCCGTAGTATCAAGCACTTTTTAATGCGGAATATCCCCTGACATCGTCTATCCATTTCTTAATCTGTAAATAATATTTCCATTGAATGAGTCAAAATATATTTCGAGAGGTCTTATTTCTCTAATGTGGAAATCAGTCTTTTCAACTCTTTATTTTCTTTCTTTAATTCACTTATTTCTTTATTTTGATTTATCACGTAGAGCGTCAGTTCCTCGACCTTTTCCAGAAGTTTTGCCTGCATATCGCCGACTTTGACACCATCTTTGAGGACTTCTATTTCTGTTGGAATACCGGGGAGACTTTTTTCTTTTTTAATATGCTTTTCAAGTTTATTGAGAGACATAAGTTTATGATTATCAGAGAAAACAAAATCAGGCCAACCGTCAATTGTAACAATGACTTCTCTGGCGGTGATTGTACCGTTAACCGCGAGTTTGGATTGTGGTTCAGTTGTCCCGATACCGACATTGCCATCTGCTCTTACAACCATTGCGGGCGTCCATTCGCCAGACTGGGAAGTGGTTCCAAATTCAATCTTATCTGATGCAGAAGGGCTATCACCTACGTTGATTCTTAACTGAGATGCGTCAGAAGCTGAGTTATATCGTGCCATCCAAATTGGATCGGAGTTATCGCTAGTCCAGCCACTCCAATCGTCGCCGCCTGAGAAATATAAGTAGTCGCCATAACCGGGAGTGCTTCCGTCATCATCAGTTATGCATCCGATTCGTGTAGAACCGTTGATATTAAGTTTGCCGTCTGGATCATCCGTCCCTATACCGACATTACCAGAATTGTAATAGATATTACTTCCGCTTTGAGACCATAATCCGCTGCTAAGTGCTTGCCATGTTCCTACGCCACTGCCATCAGAGGTTAAAACGTAACCATTTGCTGCGCCTGTAACTAATCTGAAATCACTCATCGCCACTCTGCCATTAACGTCTAATCTATCCCCGATTTCAACTCTGCCGGTAAAAATGCTTACCCCATCTTGAGACCCGGCATAAAAATCAACCATGTCTCCTTCGGCATAGACTCCCCCCTGATAACCAGAACCATTACCAACTCCGGATAAAGCATAACCACCAGGGCTGGCTCCGTCGCCTGCTATTACTTTCCCGGCCCTTATATCACCTACTATCTCTAATTTGTAATCCGGACTGGTCGTTCCGATGCCGACATTGCCGGTGTAGGATTCTATTAGCATTAATGGAGTTCCGGCTCCTTTTCCTTGAGTAGTTTTACTTTGAATTACAAAAGGACGATTTTCTGTACCCATCTGAGGAAGCGTTATTACATAACTGTCTTCATCGCCCCAAGGGGTTTCGGTGCGATAAAGCAAACCCGACCACCACCACCTATCACGCACAAAAATAGCAGGGTACGTTCCTTTGCCTATCAGAGCATTTGAAGTTGTCGTTAATTGCTCAATCGGATTATCCGTCCCGATACCAACGTTACCGGTAGTACGATAGATATTACTTCCACTTTTTGTCCATAAACGTGCCTGCCATGATCCGTGGCCAGAAACATCAGAAGTTAAAACTTTCCCACTTCCCGCACCTGTTGGTAAAAAGAAACCCGTCATTGCTACAACACCATTTACATCTAATGTATAACCAGGATTCGTCTTCCCGATGCCTACCCATTCCACGTAACGGCTAGGATTAGTATATAAAATGGGTGTGACAGCGTCATCATATATCCAACAATCCTGGCAAGCAGACTGTCCATAGGTAACCTGACTTACCAACAACAGTACTAGTACCACAACACTTAGTTTTTTCATACCTTACCTCCTTTTTTTAAGTGTTTTTTTACTCCATCCGATAACTTTTATGTAGGATATTGCATGATGAGATATAAATATAGGATTATCAGAATCTGAACTCCGTTCTTCTCTGAGCAATAAGCCTTTTGAATCGTTCCCGCAAATTTCTCCCGTAAAAGTAGCTCCGTCTAAAGCTACAATTTTTACTATCCGTTTCATTCTTTTTTGAATTCGATTAAATTTATTTCCAGGGTTCATATTTATTTTTCTTATTCGTTTTTGAATATTTATGCTTTACTCAGCAACAAAAATCATTCCAGAATCCTTCTTTATACTAAGTTATTAATGATTAACAACTTAAATCCAGAAAGTTGTTAAATATAATTTGTTTGGCGGGAAAAAACCTCGCACCGATTTTAACAAAATTTATCTGAAGCTTTGTAAATATTGAATTTTTTGGGGTGCGAAAAAAACACGCACCAATCGAAAGATTTTTTGCGGTTTTAGCGCCGTTAATTTTTCAAATTTACGAATAGTCGCCCTCTTGACCTAGAATTGAAATTTTCTTATAATGTATATAATGAAGGAAACGAGCGAATGGATTTAAGTAAACTTGACCTTCTCAAAGAAGGGAATTTTGCAAAAATTTATACAAAGGGAGAAGTTGCATATAAAACAGGAGAACTTTCAAGTAAAGAAATTCTTCGCGGACAATTTGAACTTCTCTCCGAAATCAACGATCCTCATTTTGTTTGTGTTTATGACTGGTTCGAAGATGAAGAAAGATGTGGTTTTTCAATGGAAAAAATTCCTCTTCCTACGATTGATCAGATTTTCAAAAAAATTCCTTCAAAAAAGGATGATTTCAAGAAAATAGAAAATATTATTACTTCCATACTCGATTCACTTTCAGTACTGCATTCAAAAGGTATAATATGCGGAGATTTAAAGCCAACGCATATATTTGTCGATAAAAACAATAATGTTAAGCTCATTGACCCCGGCTATGATCCCGATATAATTACTCCTATTTATGCTCCGCCTGAGGCTTTAACGGACTCGCCTACTTTTTCTTCCGATATTTATTCAGTAGGTGTTATTCTTTATGAAATATTAACAGGTGAAAAAGCTTTCACAGGTAGCTTATCCCAAATAATAGAAAAAAAATTAAAAAAAGAACTGCCTCCTCCTGATGCAAAGAGCCCTTCCATTCCTCCTGAAATAAATCTTTTAGTACAGAGAATGACCGCCAAGGATCTTAAAAATCGTTTAAAGAATATAGAAGAGGTAAGAAGAGAACTCGCTCTTGGGGCTCCTTTCAAGGATAAAAAACCATCTTTCGCCCCTATTTTCTCAGGACGGGAAAAAGAACTAAAAGAATTTGATTCTTCTCTTAAGGCTTTTCCTGAATCTCACATTTTCCGGATAAACGGTGAAATAGGAAGCGGAAAGACAGCCCTTTTAAACCAATTTAAAATAAAATCCCTATGCAGTGGAATTAACGTAATAGAAGTTACACCCGGAGAACTATACCGTTTTCTAAACGAAAATAGTTCTTTAGATGAAGCTATTATTCTTTTGTTGGACGACATATCATCTTCTTCTGAACTAAATGGTATCATTAAAGAAAATTCGATTAAAATAAGAACTAATCCGGTTATAATCGTTATCAGTTCGAACGAGAAATCAAGTGATATAGAAGAATTTTCGGATATTACAAACACATTTACATTAAAACCTTTAAACAAAAAAGAAATAGAGTTCATAATAGACAAAAACTTTCCCGGACTTAATAATAAGAAGGAGCTTATATCATTTGCAACCGAACAATCCGGAGGAAACCCTTCATTATTGAATCAAACAATCGAAATCTTTATAAAAGGAGGAGTTATAGAAAAGAAAAGGAATAAGATTTTCTTTAAACAGGACAAAGCCACCTCTACCGCTCTTCCTAAGAGCTTAGAAGAGCATCTAAAAATTCAAGTTGAAAATCTTCCGAAAGAGGAAAAGGAACTTTTGAAAATATTATCCGTGTTTCAAGAAAAAATACCTCTTGATTCAGTCGCTCTTTTAAAACTAAAAAATCCAAATATACTAATCAATTCTTTTATTTCACAGAACATTTTAAAGAAAGACAAAAAAGGCATCAAATTCAAAAATGACTGGGTTAGGGAATTACTTTACAAAAAGTTATCAAAAAAGGATAAAGAGAATATTTACAGGAAAATAAAAAAGAAAATCATTTCTTCTGAAGTTCTATATATCTTACAGAAAGACCTTGGAATGAAAAAAGAATACCGGGAATCTCTGATAAAAGTATCTAAAAAGAAGATACAGGAAAGAGAATATCTTGATGCAATCAAATTCCTAAAGGAAGCTCTTGTTATAAAAGAGAATAGGATCGATAGCATAATTCTCGCAAGAGTTGTTGAAATGGCTGGAAATATTAACGAAGCACTATCGCTTTATTATGAACTTCTTTCAGAAGATAGAAAAAATCCTTTCTATCTTTTAAAAATTGGATCTCTTGAAGATAGAATTGGTAATTTAAAAAAAGCCGAAAAATATTTCAGAAGGGCAGCTAATTTTGCTAAAGGCAAAGTTAAAGCACAAGCAATTTACTGGCTAGCATATTTTCTTATAAGAAATGGTAAATTGGATGAACCATCCAGACTTATCTCCGAATACAAAAAAGACGAGAGAGAATTGCCTATGCGTCTCAAGTTCATCGAGGGTCGAATACTGTGTGATAAGGGTAAATTTGTAAGAGCTTTGAAAATTGTAGAAGAAGAACTAAATAAAAATCTTTCGTATGAAATGCAAAGACATTTTGCAACTCTTGGAGGAATAGCAAAATTAAAAAGCGAAAAGTATCAAGGAGCGATAAAGTACTTCCAAAAATGCATCGACATGGCAAAAGAAGAAAACGATATATTACACGAAGCTACATTTATTGGTTATAAAGGACGTTGCATGATTGGACTTGATAAATACAAAGAAGCTCTGGAAGAATTAGAAGAAGCTATTTCATTATATAAGAAAATTAAACTTGGTTGGCTTGAGGACGAATTGCTGATGGAAGTGGCACTTGTTTATTTGTGTATGGGATACTGGGAAAAACTTCAAGAGAGAGTAGAAGATATTAAAGAGAGATACGGAAGACTCTCTTCTCTTTTGAAAGAAAAACTGTTTTATAGCAGACTTTACAGAGGTGAGTGGGCTGAAGTCGAAAAAATCAGAAAGGAATTGGAAAAAGAAGAACTCGGTAACTCTTACCTTTTTGATGATGCAGTAGGTATTTTTTTTGCTTTCAAAGGGGAATGGAAGAAGGCGGAAAAAAGATTTAAGGAATTCGAGGAAAAAATAAGGGGTAACCTTGGAGCAGTTAGAACAAATGCCTGCAGACTTTCAGAAGTTACATTCGAGCAAAACAAAAAAGAAGAAGCAATAGCTCTTTTAAAACCATACATAGAAAAACTTGAGTCAATTCAGTCTGGTTTTCAAAAGGGAAGACTTCTATCCTCCTGGGGTTTGGTTAACGAGGATATTAAATCTATTAATGTAGCTATTGAACTCTTTTCAAAAATAGGGCTTCCTTTCTATACTGCGCAGACAAGACTTAAAAAAACCCGTGTATTGATGGCTAAAAACAAAATTGAGGCAGCGATTGAAGAAGTCAAAAAAGCGGAAAAAGTATTCAAGGAATTAAAAGCAGGGTATTTTCTTGACAAAACCAATGAACTTTTTATAGAATGCGCAAAAAGGACTTCCGGAAGAATAGGATATATTCATACATACGAGGAGATAAGTAAGCTTCTTTCATCGATAGATTCGGAAAGGAGATTTGATGAAGCTTTAGCCGTACTTACCGGTTTTTTCAATGCAGAAAGAGGTGCTATTATACTTAAGGAGGAAGAAAAAGACATTATCATCTCTTCTTATAACATAGATGGAGTAACGTTGGAAGACGCAAGAAGAATATCCTCGACCGTAACAAAAAAAGCAACAAAAGGAGAAGCGATTATTGTGGGAAATGCTGTAGAGGACTCAAGGTTTTTCAATATGGGTTCCATAAAGAGAAATAAAATACGGTCAATCCTCTGCGTTCCGATAATCTCGGAGGAAAAAATTTACGGTGCACTTTACCTGGATTCAACAATTAAAAAGGATATATTTTTACCTTCAGATAAAGAATTCTTACAGTCTATCGGAAGAATTTTAGGTATTCTTTTTTCAAAAGGTGATCTTTTATACAGGATGAAAGAAGAAGTACAACAACTAAAGAGAATGACTTCTCCTCCCGACTCGTTTCATTCTATAATAGGTATCTCGGAAAGTATGCAAGATATATATAAAACAATAGAAGAGATAGCGGAAACTGAAGTAAACGTTCTGATTACAGGAGAGACTGGAACAGGAAAGGAACTCATCGCAAGAACCATACATAAGCTGAGCAAAAGGAACAGTAGAGCTTTTATAACTGTGGATTGCGGATCGCTTTCAGAGCCTCTTCTTCAGAGTGAGTTATTCGGTCATAGAAAAGGTTCTTTTACCGGAGCTGTAAAGGATAAAGAAGGTATATGTGAGGTGGCAAATGGAGGAACCCTTTTCCTTGACGAAGTTGGGGATGCGCCCGCTTCCATACAGTCAGGCCTTCTAAGGGTCACGGACAGAGGAGAAATAAGAAGGATAGGTGAAACGGAACTCAGGGAAGTAGATATAAGAATAATATCAGCCACCAATAAAGATCTGGAACAGGAAGTGGCAATAAAAAACTTCAGGAAAGACTTTTTTTATAGGCTAAATCAGGCAGAAATTAATATACCGCCTTTACGTGAAAGGAAAGAAGATATTTCTTTAATGTTAAATCACTATCTGAAGATATTTGCCGATAAAAAGGAAAAAGAAGTAAGAAATTTCGAAAGAGATGCTATTGAGATATTAGAGAACTATCCTTTTCCCGGGAATGTAAGAGAATTAAAAAATATAGTGGAACTTGCACTTATAAAAACAAAAGGAAAGAATATATCAAAAGATGATTTACTGGATAAGATTATAAGAGAAAGTCTGATAAATTCAAAAAATTATGAAAAAGAATCATTGAAAGTAGTTTTAAACAGCTTTGAGAAGTCACTTCTTATTGATTCTTTGAAAAGAAATGACTGGAATATAACTAAAACAGCAGAAGATCTTGACATTTCAAGAAGATCACTTCAACTTAAAATCAAAAAACTAGATATTGTATTCGAGAAATGATAAAGGTTATATGCTTTGCGTGAGATTTTTCTGGTTGGGATGGGATTCTGGCTCTTGGCTTCTGAATTCTATTTATTTTATTTCAATAATTACCGGGAGTTTGATTCGTTTGAAGTGAGTCGATTTGATAAGATTAATCGTTTTTTCTATATCTTCCTTATTAAAACCTGCGGCAATGATTTCGTCAATACTTTTACCCTCATCTACGTAAAATTTTAGAATAGAATCTAGTATTTTATAGGGCAGGAGTTCTTCCTCGTCTTTTTGTTCTTTATTTAACTCTGCCGAAGGGTCTTTTTTTATAATCGATTCTGGAATTAAATTTCCTTTATTCTTGTTAATCCAATCTGCCAGTTGATATACTTCTGTTTTATACAGGCTTCCAATCGGAGCAATTGCGCCAACAGTGTCGCCGTAAAGAGTGCAGTACCCGGTTAGTATTTCGGACCGGTTTCCCGGTGCGATTACAATCGCATTTTTTTTGTTCGCGACATACATTAGCAGGTTTGCTCTGATTCGCGCCTGCAGATTTTCTTCCGGGACTTCTATTTCTTTGATTATGAATGCTTCTGCTAGAGTTTCCATGTAAGTGTCGAAAATATGGGTTATATCGAATTCTGTTAGCGGCACTTTAAGATTTTCGCAAAGTTTGTATGCGTCTTTTTTGCTGCTCTCGGGAGTAAACTCTGTCGGCATGAAAATACAGTCCATGTTTTCTTTGCCTATTGATTCACTAATAAGAAAAGCGGTGACAGCTGAATCTATACCGCCGCTAATTCCTATTACTGCGTTTGAAAGCAGATTTTCTTTAAAATATTTTTTTATCTCTTCAATAATTTTATTGTAAATTTTTTTCATATTAGTACTTCTAAAATTTATCATATTTATTTTTTTGTCAAGTATCCACGCTTCCCTACAAAAAAAGTTTTCACATGTAGAACATGTAGTCCATATAGAGTTAGAAACAAAAAATAAATTCTACAAGTACTAAATGTTATAAAAATAGCTCTTAGCTTTTGGACCTTAACTGTTAGCTAAATAAACAACAAAAAAAACAGCGTTTATCTGTGTTTATTCGTTTCCTAATTTGGGGGTTAGGATTTAGGGGGTGGGATTTAGTTAAAAAAACAAAATTAAGTTTTTTCTTTGTGCCTCTGTGGCTTTGTTCGAAATTTAGTTAGTAGGTAATGGAGAGCAGTTAGCAGTTAAAAAACCCAATAAATTAGATGTTTAAGAAAATCAGTGTTTATCAGTGTGAATCCGTGGCTATTATTGGGGGTGCGGTGTGGTTTCGTGTATTTCATGTGTTTCGTGGTTAAATATATTTTTTCTCTGTGTTCTCTGTGGTTAAATAAGTATCTTGACAAATTTAAAGGAGATTTTATACTAATCTAAGGTTTAAAAATGGGAAAAGAAAAGTCTGTATATAAAACATTTGTAGATACGAGTTTCTCGGCTGCGCATCAGCTTCGAGATTACAAGGGCTCATGCGGAGAGTTGCATGGCCATACCTGGAAAGTTAGAGTGGAAGTGGAAACCACTCGCCTTGATAAAATAGGTATGACTATTGATTTCAAAAATTTAAGGGCGAAGGCGGATTCTGTGATCGGGAGATTCGATCATCGCTGTCTTAATCAAATTAATCCTTTTGATAGAGAGAATCCAACTGCTGAGAATCTGGCTAAGTGTATTTATAATGGAATGAAAGAAATTTTGCCTGAGGGTATGCGGATTATTGAGGTAATAGTCTGGGAATCAGCAAATAATGGGGTAAAATACTCGGAGAGTTGATTTGCTGAAAGTTAATGAGATTTTCTATTCTATTCAAGGGGAGTCATCATTTGCGGGACTCCCTTTTGTATTTGTAAGGTTGACCGGTTGTAATCTTAGATGTAGATATTGTGATACGAAATATGCCTACGAAGAAGGGGAAAAGATTTCTGTAGAAGAAATTCTTAAAGAAGTTAAGAAATATAAATGTTCTTATGTTGAAATTACTGGTGGAGAACCGTTGATGCAAGAAGAAACTCCTTTTCTTGTAGACTATCTAATAGATAAGAATTTTTGTGTTCTTGTTGAAACCAATGGAACTAAAGATATAAGTATTGTGTCCAGCAAGGCTACAATAGTTATGGATATAAAATGTCCCTCAAGCGGGGAAAGCGATAAGACTGATTGGGATAATTTAGGAAGACTGGATCTAAAGGATGAGATTAAGTTCATTATTTCTGATAAATCAGATTACGATTGGGCTAAAGAAATTATAGCCCTGAGAGATCTAAAGAGTAGAGCTAAATTAATTATGTCTCCGGTTGAAGATAAAATGAATCCCTCTAAACTTGCAGAATGGATATTGGAAGACAAGTTGGATATTCGACTTCAGCTTCAAATTCATAAAATTCTATGGCCGCGGGCTAAGCGGGGAAGATAGAGTGAATAAAAAAGCGGTTGTTCTATTAAGCGGAGGTATTGATTCGGCGACTACTCTTGCAATTGCCAGAGATTCGGGATATGAAATTTATGCTATTAGCTTCCGTTACGGTCAGCGGCATCATTTCGAGCTTGAAGCGGCGGAGAAGATTGCCGGTAAGATGAATGTAAAAAAACATTTGATTATGGATATTGATATTTCTTCTTTTGGAGGTTCTGCCTTGACTGATGATATTCCTGTTCCAAAGAGTGATAAGGTTGAGGATATAGGAAAAGATATTCCCGTTACTTACGTTCCCGCCCGCAACATCATTTTTTTAAGTCTTGCTCTGGGCTGGGCTGAAGTTTTGGGTTCAACGGATATATTTATTGGTGTTAATGCGGTTGATTATTCCGGATATCCTGATTGCCGGTCGGATTTCATAAAAGCTTTTGAAGATGCTGCAAATCTCGGTACAAAAACCGGCGCAGAAGGTAATAAATTTCGAATTCACGCTCCTCTTGTATTGCTTACGAAAGCCGAGATAATAAAGAAGGGTTTAGAGTTGGGTGTTGATTATAGTTTGACACACAGTTGTTACGACCCGGATGAGGATGGGCGAGCCTGCGGTAAGTGTGACAGCTGCCTTCTGCGAAAGAAAGGATTTAAGGAAGCGGGTGTAGAAGATCCAACCTCTTATATCAGTTAATTAGTTATTGGTGAATTAGTAAATTAGTGAAAGTGATCCTTCGGATCGGTTGAATTGTTGAATAGAAAAATAGTTGAATCATTCCCCATTTCTCCATTTTCCCATTTTTCAATTTTTCTAATTTATTCTTCGTGTCTTTGTGGCTAAATTCATCTTGGAATTTCTTGACAAAATCCAATTCTTTTATTATCATTTAAACATTAAGGAGGTATTTAATGTCCTTTACAAACAAAAGGAATATTTGTTCACGGTTTATTTTTTGTTTGGTTTTTTTATTTGCTATCTGCCTTTACGGCGATTGGGTGACTGCTACAGTGCCGATTGGAAATTTGCCTCAGGCGATATGTGTTAATCCTCAGACTAACAAGATTTACGTTGCGAATGACCAGAGCAACAATGTAACAGTAATAGATGGCACGACTAACGATACTGCAATTGTTGGTGCTGGGACTTACCCACGTGCAATGTGCATAAACCCAAATACAGATAAAATTTATGTCGCAAATTATGGCAGCAACAATGTGACTGTTATAGATGGATTAACCAATGACACAACTAATGTTTTGGTAGGTACTCGTCCTAATGCAATATGTGTAAATCCCAATACAAATAAGATTTATGTTACAAATTCGAACAGTAACAATGTTACGGTAATAGATGGTGTAACGAATGATACAATTACCGTTGGGGTTGGGGCTTATCCCTATGCCATTTGTGTAAATCCCAGCACAAACAGGATTTATGTAGCAAACCAGCAAAGTGATAATGTAACAGTTATTGATGGGGAAACAAATGATACTGCTTATGTTGGTGTTGGAGATGGACCTATCTCGATAGCAGTTAATCCCAACACTGATATAGTTTATGTTGTTAATTATGGTAGTGAAGATTTAACCATTATAGATGGGGAAACTTTGGATACGTCAAACATAGGTTTTTCCAGTGGAAGCAGTCCGCAATTGGTTATTGTAAATCCAAACACCAATAAGATATATGTGACAAAAGATTTGAGTCCCGGAATAACTATTGTTGACGGGTTGACCAATGATACAACATCTGTAAGTGTTGGAGTCAGTCATTATGCAATAGCAGTAAATCCAAACACAAATAAGATTTATGCCGCTAATTACGATCTTAACAATGTAACGGTGATAGATGGCCAGACAAATGACACAACGCATGTCGAAGTAGGCGCTATTCCCAATATAATAGCCGTAAACCCGGTTACAAACAAGATTTATGTTGTGAATCGTGATGACAGAGCTGTTTCTGTTATAGATGGCGCATCAAATGTTATAAATACGGTTGAAGGCGATTGGGCGGGTTCTCGTTCAATATGTGTAAATCCCATATCGAACAAGATTTATATTGCGAACGGCTATAGTGATAATGTAACAATAGTGGATGGCGAAACAGACAGTGTCAATACTATTAATGTTGGGGATGGGCCTTACGCAATAACTGTTAATTCGAATACAGATAAGGTTTATGTAGTAAATGCAGTCAGTAATAATCTGATGATTATAGATGGAGCCACTGATATTGCAATTGATACCGTTGAAGTTGACAGTAATCCAAGGGCAGTGGCGGTCAATCCCAACACAAATAAGATATATGTTGCGAATTTTGGTAGTAACAAGATAACTGTAATAGATGAAAATTCAAAAGATACAACAACCATTAATGTTGGAGATGCTCCCCGGTCAATAGCTGTCAATCCCAACACAAATAAGATATATGTTGCCAATCAAGTAAGTAATAATGTGACTGTTATAGATGGTGTGACAAATAGTATTACAACTGTTACTGCAGGTACCTGGCCCTGGGAAGTAAGGATAAATCCAAATACTAATAAGATATATGTTGTAAACCGTAATAGCGGGAATGTTACAGTAATAGATGGTGAAACAAACAATACAACTAATGTGAGTGTTGGCGGTGTACCTGAAGCAATAGAAATAAACCCCAATACAAATAAAATATATGTTGTTACGGGTATGAATGTGGTAGTAATAGATGGTCAGACCAATAATACGACCGTTGTTGACTTCTTTGCAGGGCTTCCCTGGGCGATAGCGGTGAACCCCAATACTAATAAAATTTATGTTACGGATGATGTTCGTGATAGCGTATTTATTATAGATGGGGCAACAAACAGCATGTTGGGTGTCGCTATTAGTGGTAATGCCAGAACGATAGCAGTAAATCCTATCACAAATAAAATTTATGCTCAGAGTTTCTTTGATTCTACTGTGACTATTATAGATGAAGTTGTTGAATATCCTTCTCTTCTTGCTTCCTCAATTCTTCCTTTGTCCGATAATGCAACAACGAGTCGTCTTCCCTCAGTTGGGGGAGCTTCAGCTAATTTGAGAAACCCATATAATTCAAATATCATGAAAGTTCTTTATCAATTCGAAACGACACAAGGACCATGGCAGGAGGCGAAAATTATATCCGGTGAAGGTACACCTTTTGTTACATGGCAAGCAGAACCGCTTGATTCATTAACTCTGGGTTTTCATTCTCTGTATGCTGTTGCATTGGACGTGACATCCGGTACGATAAATAGGATAGAAAATTTTGCGGGCAGTATCGCTTCATATTATTTCCTTGTTAAATCACCAGTTTCGGGTGTTACTCAAGATGAAGATTCCGGAAATAATGAATTAGCGTTTTCTTTGACCAATCCATTTATAAGCTCTGCTGTTATAAATTATCATGTACCGGAGATGGATAATGCTGATAAAATAACTTTAAAAATTTATAATCTTTCCGGCAGATTAATTAAAACATTGATTGATGCTCCGTATTCTCCCGGAAATTATACTGTTGTATGGGATGGCTATACTGATGGAGGAATAAATGTTTCCGGCGGTATTTATTTTTGTCAACTATGTGCCGGGGAACTTAAAGCGGTAGGGAAACTTATAAAGTTTAGGTAGCTGAGTTTTGGCGAGTCGCGAGGCAGCGTTTATTATTGTCAATCCTTATTAATGGGAGAAATTTAGTTGAAAGAGACAAGATTAAGTTTTTTCTTTGCGTCTTAGTGGCTTCGTGGCGAATTCTTCCAGTTTTGAAATAAATTCTTTTTCTTCGATATCGAATTCGATTGTTTTGTTTTCGGAAGTTAAACCTGAAATTATTTTTACCTGAGTACCGCTAATTTTCTTTAAATACTTTTCCAACTCTTTGTTAGCTTTTCCTTTTTCAGGTGCACTTTTTATCCATATTTTGAAAACACCGTCCTCCATTTTTACGATTTTGTTTTTACTTGACGAAGTTTTTACTTTTATTCTTAATCTGGACATAGCGAAATTATAAACCTTATTATTTATATGTCAATATTTTTTTTACCCCTTGACAAAACAATATTTTTACGTATAATTGCAATTGAGACTCAATCTCAATTATGAAAAAAGAAAAAAAGATATTTAAAAAGTATTTACATGGGAAAGGCTTAAAGCTGACTCCTGAAAGAGAGAAGGTTTTGCGAGAGGTTTTCTTGAGGCATGATCATTTTGACGCGGAGACTCTTTTTCAGTGTTTTTACGGTAGGGGAGAGAATATTTCGAGGGCTACGATTTATAGAGCTCTACCTTTGCTTGTTGGAAGCGGGCTTGTTCAGGAGGCTATGAGATGTGGGGAGAGGGTGTGTTATGAGCATATTTACGGACATAAGTCGCACGGACATATGATATGTATGGAATGTGGTAAGATTATAGAGTTTGAAAACAGGGAAATGGAAAAGTTAAATAAGAGAGTATGCGAAGAGTATGGTTTTAAGCCTGTAGAAAGCAGGTTTGGTATTAGGGGATATTGTAAGGATTGTTTGAAGAAGTTGTAGGCTGTTAGGGGGGTTAAATTTGATAAAAAACTTTAACGATAAAAACTTTGCAGAACTTTATGTTAAGAAACATAAAAGGCTTTTGGAAAAATTGGGTTACGCTTACGCCCAAAAATTGAAGACTTTAGGTTTTGGAGGGGGAAAGATTCTCGATGCTGGTTGTGGTTCTGGGACTATGTGTCTTGTCTTATCCGAGGAGTTTCCGGACTGTGAGGTTATGGGTATTGATTTGTCAAAGCCTTTATTGGATTACGCGAGAAGTAGTGTTTCGGGAGAATTGTCTGGGAACAGGGTGACCTTTGAAGAGGAAAATGTTGAAAAAATGGGGCTTGAAGATAATTCCTTCGATGTGGTACTTAACGTTAATATGGTTCATTGGGTTAGTCATCCTATTTCTATGTTAAACGAGATTGAGAGAGTTTTAAAACCAGAAGGGTTTCTTTTTGTAAAAGATTTAAGGCGTTCATGGTTGGGAGTGTTTGAAAAGGAGATAAACAAAGCTTTTACTTATGCGCAGGCAAAAAAGGTAATAGGTGATTCGGAGCTCAGGGAAGGCGATTTTTCGAGCAGTCTTCTATGGTGGAATTTTGAAGTATGATAGGAAAATATTAATATGCAGTTAAGAATGTATGGTTTTGTTATTAATTTTTTAATTTACCCCTTGACAAATAAGTTAACATGCGTATATTAACCGACGTTATGACTGACCAGTCAGTAAGAAAGAAACAAATAATGGAAAAAGCAAAAGTTCTTTTTGCTAAGAAGGGCTATCATTCCGTTACTGTCGATGAAGTTGCGCAAAGTTGTGGTGTGGCAAAAGGTACGTTGTATCTATATTTTGATTCCAAGGCAAACCTTTTTATTGAAATTTTTGTGGAAGCGCATAAGGAGATTATCGAGCAGGTAAGAAAAATAATTGGTTCAGGAAAGAGTTTTGAAGAAGTTATCTCGGAAATTTTTGATTATTTTGAGAAATTTATAAGAGGAGACGAATTTTTTTCGCGTTTTGGAAAGGTTCAAAAGGGGATGAGGGGTGCTAATATTCCGATAGAGTGTTTTAATAAAATTAATGAATCGGTTGCCGAAATTATAGAGTCTATGGAAGCGGAAGCTGTTAGTATTCTAAAAAAATATTTGCCGCATAGTAAATTGAAATTTAATGATATTTATGAAATAATTGTTTCTTTGATTTTGGCTATAGAAGAATCTGAGTCAGAAACAATAAAAGATACTGCTCTTTCTGTTCTTTTAGATGGAGTGAAGAAGGAGGTTAAATGTTGAAAATTAGAGGTTTTTGTATTCTGCTTTTAATGCTTTCTTTGTCTTCTTTTTCCTTAACTTATGAGGAAGCAAAGAAAATAGCTTTGGATAGAAATAGAAACTTGGCAATATCGGCGCTTGAAGTAAAAAAAGCAGAAATTGCTATGAGAGAATCATGGGCGTCTTTTTATCCCTCGGTAAGTTTGCAGTCGAGCTATACAAGGCTTTTGAGTGTCCCGCAATTTGAAATGCCTGTTGGAGATGGAGAAGTTCAATATATATCGCTGGGTTATGCGGACAACTTCAGAAATTCTCTTGAAGTAACTTTTCCGGTTTTTACTTTTGGTAAAAGATTTGTAGCCAAGGAAATTAGCGAAAGGGCTAAAGATATTCAAGTTTTTCAAAATGAAACGGATAAAATTAATTTAATAAAAGACCTTATAACTATTTACTATGGTGTTGTAGTGGCGCAGGAAGGTGTGAAGTTAGCCGAAGATGCCGTAGAAAGGTCGGAAGATCATTTAAAGACAGCACGTATTCAATACAATCAGGGAAGAGTAACAAAGCTTGATCTGCTTTCGGCGGAAACAGCATTTAATAGCAGTAAAACAGAACTGTTGAATGCCGGTAATGGGTTTGAACAGGCTAAGTCTGCTTTGAATCTGATGCTCGGTTTTCCTCTGGATACAATTGTCGATGTCGAAGGAAATGTCCGTGTAGAAATAGACACGTTTGATTTGGGGGCTTTGAGTAGTCTGGCGCTCAGCCGAAGACCTGAGGTTAAAAGCATGAGAAAATTAAATGAAGCAGCGAAACTTGGCGAAAAGGTGCAGTATTTTTCTCTTTTACCGGATATAGTATTTATCGGAAGTTTTTCCTACGATAAGCCGATTGGTTTTTTGAATGAATGGGATAACGATATGACTGCAACAATTGCTCTTTCGTGGCCGATTTTTCAGGGTTTTTCAAGAACAAATTCGATAAAGAAAAACCGCCTTACAATCGAGCAATCTGTTATAAGAGAAAAGATTGTTCAAGAAGGAATAAAAATGGAGATTGAAAATCTGCTTCTTAATTATCGCTTGAACAAGCAAAAATTAGCGCTTGCCGAGGAGCAGTTAAAAAGAGCGAAGGAAGCGTATGAAATGGCAGATAAACAGTATAAAGCCGGATATATATCTGCCCTTGAATATAAGGATATCGAGTTGGGCTATAAAAGCGGAGAGTTTGGTTATCTTAATGCTCAATATAATTTAATTGTTTCAAAAGAACAAATTAAAGTTGCCACAGTTATGGATAAGGAGGAATAATGAAAAAGTGGTTTTTTATCATAGCTCTTGCTTTAATTCTTGTTATACCCGGAATTATAAGATTTAGAAGAGCTTCCGAGAAAACTGAAGTTGAGGACAGCGGAGTTCCTGTTGTGGTTGCAACCGCAAAAATTAATAATGCGGTTAAGATCATGAGTTTTTCTTCACAGGTACAGGGTATTGAGCAGGCGCAGATTTTTCCTGATATTCCTGGAAGATTTTTAAGGTACACAGTTAGCGACGGTCAGTGGGTTAAGAAAGATCAAATTATAGCTTACGTGGAACAGGATATTCCCGGAGTAGTAAGGGAGCCGATTGCTGTTAAGAGTACGATATCTGGTGTGGTTTCCTTACGTTCAGTTGATAAAGGTCAGCTTATTCGTCAGCAGGATCCTATGTTTCCCGAGCCGCCATTGGCAGAAGTTGCAAGAATAGATAGGATTAAAGTCGAATTCGATGTCCCCGAGAAATTTCGTATAAAAGAAGGACTAGCAATGAAGGTTGAGATACCTTCTCTTTCGAGGACTTTTGAGGGTAAGATTTCGAAAGCATCGGTTTTCTACAATTCAAGCAGTAGAACACAGCACGTTGTAGGAGTTGTTTCAAATCCCAAAAAAGAAATACTTCCCGGAATGTTTGCCAAGGTTTGGGTTGAGGTCGCGCGGGAAAACAACTCCATTTCTCTTCCAATCGATGCTGTAATTGGATTGGTTGATAAATATGTTTTTAAGGCAGAAAAGGGTAGAGCAATGCTTTCTCCCGTTAAAACAGGTATTACAGCCGGTGATAATATAGTAATAAGAGAAGGCATATCTGAGGGTGATACTATTATTATTGTAGGTCAGAATATAGTAAAAGATAGCGCAGCAATTGATATAAAGGAGATAAAATGATACAAGGAGCAGTAAATCGGCCTGTTTTAACTGCTGTAGGTTTTATTGTTCTGGTTCTTCTGGGCTTATTTGGATGGTCTAATCTTCCTGTTTCTTTGTATCCTGATATTACGTTGCCTACTCTATCAGTTAGTACAATGTATGTAGGAGCATCCGCCTTGGATGTTGAAGAAGAGGTGACAAAGAAATTGGAAGATGCACTTGGAAACGTGTCGAATCTTAAGACTATTAAATCTGATTCAAGAGAAAATATATCGATTATTTCTCTTCAGTTTGAGTATGGGACAGATCTTAATGAGGCTGCGAATGATGTAAGAGATGCGTTGGGTTTTATGGTTGAATTGCCGGAAGATGCGGAAGATCCGGTATTGCTTAAAATTTCGGGTTCAATGGCTCCGGTTGCAGGATATACTGTCTCAACTGAGAATCCGGGTGTAGATATAAAGAGTATAGTAGAGGATAGAGTCCTTGATGAACTTTCCAGGGTTCCAGGTGTAGGATCGGCAGGTTATTGGGGTGGAGGAGAGGAAAGACAAATTAACATCGATGTTTCACAGGTAAAACTTGAACAGCTTGGGATATCTCTCACACAGGTAGTACAGGTTTTGCAAGCTAACAATCTAAATTTTCCTCTTGGCAAGTTGGAACAAGGGGGGATCGAATATAGTTTACGACTTCCCGCGAAGTTTGAAAACCTTAAAGAAATAGAAAAGGTAGTTGTCGGAAACAATAATGGCGAATTGGTAGAATTGCGTGATGTTGCGACTGTGAGCTGGGGTGTGGGAGAAACGGTTGGATATTTCAGGAAAAATGGTGGAGATGCCGTTATGTTTGGTATCTTTAAGAAGTCCGGGGCCAATACTGTAGAAGTCGCGAAGGGAGTCGAAAAAAGAATTGAAATTCTGGGAAAGAGATATCCTGGTCTCAAATTTGAATCATTTTTTGATACTTCCGAAATGGTGGAAGATTCTATTAACAATCTTGTTAGTACCATAGCAATAGCTATCGTTCTTGTCCTTATAGTTTCATTTTTGCTTCTTGGAAATATAAGAGCAAGTATAATTATTGCTACCGCTATTCCTGTTTCTCTGATTATTTCTTTTATATATCTGTATTTGGCTGACAGCAGTTTAAATATTATATCTCTTTCCGCGATTGCAATTGCAGTCGGTATGGTTGTAGATAATGCTGTTGTTGTTCTTGAGAATGTCTTCCGCCATAGGGAATCAGGAGAGAGTAGAAAAGAAGCTGCTATATTTGGAGCTCAGGAAGTTTCTCAGGCAATAATTGCGTCAACTATAACGACAATCGTTATATTTTTGCCCTTGATGCTTACAAGGGGTCTTGTTGCTGTAATGTTTAAGGAACTTGCGATAACAATTCCCTTGATGCTTACCATATCATTTATAACCGCGATTACACTTGCGCCCATGCTTTCTTCCAAATTTCTTAAGATGAAAAAAGGAAAAGATTTTTCTGATAGATTTTTCGGAAGACTCGAATCCGGTTATTCCGGAATGATAGATTGGGCCCTTTTACATAAGGGAAGACTCTTAGCTATGTTTATTTTTATCTTTATTATTGGTATGGTGCTGTTTGCCTTTGTCCCAATGGATTTCTTTCCGAATCCCGGAAGCGACCAGCTTCAGGCGAGAATCGAGCTTCCTATAGGAACAAAAGTAGATAAAACAAACGAAATGGCTAAGAGGATTGAAGCGCTTATATGGAAGGAAGTTCCGGAGACCCAGAGTATTACAGTTCAAGCTGGTGGTACGTCAGAATTTTGGGCAGGGGAAAGAGGGTCTCACACTATCGAGTTATACATTACTATTGGAGAGACAAAGAAGTCGAAGTTTCAAATTGCAGAGGAGCTCAATGAAAAAGTTGGTGATCTTCCGGGTGTAAAGAGGGTTAAGTTTTCTGTTATGGGTGGTATGTTTGGTGGAGATGACGAAGGTGTTTTTGGGGGAGCTCCTATAGAGATAGAGATTATCGGAGATAATCTTGAAGAGGCGGATTCTATGGCAGAAGTATTAAGAGATACTCTTGTAAGTGTAGATGGAATCTCTTCTATTGAAGTTTCAAGAAAGAAAGGCGGTAGAGAGTTATGGCTGGATCCAAGAGGGTCCGAAATGTATTCTTATGGTTTATCTGCCTATTCCGTAGGCTCCGATCTAAGGACCGCATTTTACGGTACTGAAATCGGAAATTTCAGTGAGGAGGGTATAGAATATCCCATTATAGTACGATTGGATGATGATAGCCGAAATGCCATTGAGACTATAGATAACCTGCAGCTTGTAAGCCAGTCTGGCATGCCTGTTTATATCTCAAATTTTCTTGAGCCTGTGGAAAAGAGAGCGGCGCTTTCTGTAGAAAGAAAGAATAAGGAACGAATGGTCGTATTAAAGATAAGCGTTTCCGGGGCTCTTGGTAATGCTATGAGGGAGGTCAGCGAAGTGGTAGATTCTTATGTAATACCCAAAGGATTGATAATTAACTATGCGGGGCAGGTACAAGAGCAGAGCGAAACTACCGGTAGTTTACTTTTTGCGATATTATTAGGGATGATACTTGTATACCTTGTTATGGCTGCTCAGTTTGAGTCTTTCTTTGATCCCTTCATAATAATGTTCTCTGTGCCTTTTGCTTTCGTGGGTGTTTCTCTTGCTTACTGGGTTAGTTTTCAATCGATGAGTCTTATGGGTATGGTTGGAATAGCTATGCTTGTTGGAATTGTTGTTAATAATGCAATCGTTATGATCGACTATTTCAATATCTTGAGGAAGAGAGGTATGGATTTGAATGAAGCGGTTAAAACGGGTGCGAAAAGAAGACTGAGACCTATTCTTATGACCACAGGTACGACGGTATTTGGACTCCTGCCTCTTGCTTTATCTACGGGTAGTGGTTCTGTTTTGTGGAAGTCGCTTGGTATTTCGGTTGTTGGAGGTATGGTCGTTTCATCCTTCATAACGCTGCTTTTAATTCCGACTTTATATACGATTTTTGAATCAAAGCTAAAAAGGAGATTTTCAGAATGAAACAGATAGAAGTTGTCATATTTATGGGGTTGCAGGATCAGTTCCAAGAAATCTTAGAAGAGGAGAAAGTCGATGAGTATTTTATGGTTCCTAATGTCATAGGTAAACTTAGAGGTACTGATCCTAAATTGAATACGCATGTATGGCCCGGATATTTTGTACAATATAAGTTCTGTCTTGATGATAAGGAATATGAAAGTTTTCGAAGAAAAATCGATAAAAATAAGGATTCCTGGACTAAAGAAGGATTTTTGCTTACTTTAAACGAAATTGAGGAAAGATGCGGAGGTTGTTCATGATAATTTATATTTTATTTTCATTTGTAGTAGGATTGGAAGGCGGAATGTTTGAGTTAAAAGGAAATGATATTGTTTCCTCATCTTTTGGTCCTTCTTTCGGTATTTTTGGTGATTTGAGCGCAACACCTAATTTGAATTATAGCTTATCTTTCGGAATAGGAAAAACTGATGCTTCGACCCAAACGTTTGGTATGAGGCTTGTTCCTGTGGTTGATACTACCACAAATGATACGACTTTTACACAGCTGGTTGATTCAATGGCACAAGGAGAAAAATTTGAGTGTCTTTATGGAAATCTTTCCGTAAACTGGTTTCCGTTTAAGGCTTCTTTATCTCCGTATTTGATAGGTCGGTTGGGTCTTAAACAATGGAAAATAATAAGTGGCGGTAATGTGATTCAAAGTCTTGGTTACCCGGACCCGGAATCTCCCGATGAAATTATACGTAATGATTATCAGGGTTTAAGTCTCTCAATCGGAGGAGGCGCCGGAATGAAAGCTGAAATAGCAGGTTTTGTTGTATCCGTGGAAGGCTATTCGGATTTTATTTTTTCCGAGGATAAAGCCTGGGATAAAGGGTTCGGGATGTACGATGATAATGAATGGACCCTAGATGTTATTTTTAAATTAGGAAGGGAGTTTTGAGATGTTACTTTTGATATTGGGTTTGTCCACAGGTTATATTTCTGTCGATAAGGATTACACAAGCCATCTGGAAATGGATAAATTGAACGAAAGAATCGAGCTTCCTTATGCGTTTAAAGATGAACAATGGGGTTTGAGTTGGTCTTTGTTTCTTGTTGAAAACAATTTAGCTCTTTCCTTGAAAATGCTAAAAGGAAATGAGATGGCTGATTTGGATTCCATATCTCTTGATCTTTCTTTCGATACCAAATTAATAGAATTGGGTTATGCATTTGAGTTTTCACGTTTTATATTTTCGTTGTCAGGTGGTGGAGGATATTCTTCACTGGCTTTTAAAGTTGTAAGCGAATCTGAAACAATCGATTTTTCCACATCTATTTTAAACCCCGAAGGAAGTGTAAATTATAAGAGCTCAACTTACGTCCTTTCGGTAAGTGCTGGTGTTATGTTAGCTATATCTGATTATTTGGGTCTTGGAGTTTCTGGTGGTTATGTACATGGTTTGCGTACTCCGGATATGGTTTTGGATGGAAGGGAGGATGTAGAGGTGCAGAATGCTCCACGGATGCCTCTTAATCAGTGGTATGTAAAATTTAGTCTTGGAATGGGAGATTTCGCGAATTTGTAGCACATAACCCTGAAAAAATTATTATCACACGGGGCCACGGAGAACACAGAGCCTTACCTCTGTTTAATTATCTCCTTATCCATCTAAGGTACACATTTTCATTTGGGAAGAAATTTTCTTTTTTAAAGTAATAATATGTTTTATCTTTCTCTTTGTAGGTGCTGTCAAAATCGTAGGAATGGCTCAATAATTTTAAATTGCTGTCGATTTTAATTGTGAATTCTGCCAGTTTCAATGGTTTACCCCAAAATCTCGTTGATGTTAAAATGTATTCAAAGATACTGTTAGTACATTCCTGAGTATAGTTTATTAGAATTATTATGGAATCTAGACCGGATATGCAGACCGGAAATAAAATACCTTTTTTTCGCTTCTCATAAGATATTGTGTCTTTGATTTTATTATCGAATATGCTGATAAATGAGGGAAATTTTAGCTCTTCGCTGACAGGAAAAGGATAAACCAAAGAAATTTTTATATCATCTACGTTATTATTAAATAAATAATAACATCCTTCGACTTCTGCTGTTGAATCCTTTATGGATATATTTATGTTTTCCCTGTAGAAATCTGCAAATTGTCCGAGGCTGTATATAAAGGTTATTATTAACGAGATGCCCATTGTCATCTATAATTATAAGAAATTTAACTGACTATGTCAAGAAGTTGCTCCTTGACATAGAGAGGGTCTATATTTATAATGCCAGAATAGGAAAAAGGCTATAAAATAAAAGGAGGACAAGCCATGGCAGACAAAGATGGAATCCAAAAAACTCACAATTATTACCTGGATATACCCATGAAAAATGAGCCTTTTACTCTTCGCGGCTCAAACTCACTTGACTGGGGAATGAAAAATAGGCTTTCCAAAATTTTTAATCCCGATACCAATCGCACTGTAATGCTTGCTATCGATCATGGATATTTTCTCGGTCCGACCACAGGTTTGGATAGGGTTGATGTAAACATTGTGCCACTTCTTCCTTATGCTGATACTCTGATGTGTACCCGAGGAATATTACGCACAAGTATTCCTCCAACCTTCACAAAAGGAATCGTTCTTAGATCCAGTGGCGGTCCAAGCATACTCAAAGAACTCTCAAATGAGGAAATTGCAGTTGATATTGAAGATGCCGTACGTCTCAATGTTGCTGCACTCGCAGTTCAGGTTTTCATTGGGGGTGAATTTGAAACTAAATCAATACACAATATGACACGACTTGTGGACATGGGTAACAGATATGGCATTCCCGTCCTTGGTGTCACCGCAGTAGGTAAAGAGATGACAAGGGATGCTAAATATATGCGTCTGGCGACGAGAATCTGTGCGGAACTGGGAGCGTCTTATGTCAAAACGTATTATGTTTCGGAGGGCTTTGAGACTGTAACGGCAGCCTGTCCTGTTCCCATAGTCATAGCTGGAGGAAAGAAGCTTCCGGAACTCGAGGCGCTCGAGATGGCATACAATGCAATTCAGCAGGGAGCCTGTGGTGTTGATATGGGACGGAATATATTTCAATCCGAAGCGCCAATTGCTATGATTCAAGCGGTAAGAAAAGTTGTTCATGAGAATCTCTCTCCTAAAAAAGCATATGAGGTATATAAAACTTTAAAAAAAGGGAAAAAATAGAAGCGATCTAATGTCAGCTAATAAAGCCTTTAATCTTCTTCGTGAATATTTGCCTACCCTCAGTGTCGGTGTAACATCAGCCGACTTTTTGAAGATAGGTAAAGAAGTTCGTTTGCTCGAAAGTACGGATATAAAAGTAATGCATTTTGATGTTATGGATGGATGCTTTGTGGAAAAGTTGACGGTAGGACCAATATTTATAAAAGCTATAAAAACGCATTTATTAAAAGATGTCCATTTAATGATTCAAAATCCCGAAGAAAAAGTCTGGCAATATGTAGATGCCGGTGCTGACATGATTACGATTCACATAGAATCTTCCAGGGATGCGCATTCGATTCTACGGGAACTTGGAAAAGTAGAAAATAAGAACGACCCGGAGAGGGAAATAATAAGAGGTATTGCCATTAATCCCGATACGCCGGTTGAATATCTTAAAGGGTTGCTCGATGATGTTGAGATGATTGTGGTTCTTGCTGTAGATATTAAAGAGAAAGGATTCCCTTTCTTTGATTCTTATGCGGATAAATTTATGGAAGTAAAGAACCTTATTTCCGGCATAGATAAAGAAATCCTGGTATGTCTTGATGGTGGTGTAAAAATGAAAAATATTTCTGAGTTTGCTAAAGTAGGGGCTGATATTTTGGTGAGCGGAAGTGCAATATTTAAG
This sequence comes from uncultured bacterium, assembly GCA_964525555.1. Lineage (GTDB taxonomy): Bacteria > Hydrothermota > UBA3072 > UBA3072 > UBA3072 > JAFGHJ01. The sequence goes on along the minus strand of CAZGHN010000001.1, from coordinate 311,917 downwards.
GGGGAGGATCCAGTGGAAAACATCCAATTCATGTTAGAGGAAATTAAATGAAAAATAGATGGTCCGGGAAGGAGGCATCCAGGTTCGTCGCTAAATACGGTAAAAAAAGGGGAGAGGATCTTGCTCTTCGAACCTACACAAGCAGACTTATCGGAGAGGAAAAGGAACTTGTACTTCATGGCGGTGGAAATACATCAGTTAAAGGAACATTCATTAATGTTTTAGGTGAAAAAAATCCTGTTATTTACGTTAAAGCATCCGGTCTGAACCTCTCAAATATTGAGCCGGAAGGACATACGGGAATCGACCTTGATTATGTCAGGCAGCTGCAGAATTTAAAGAAACTTTCTGATGAAGATATGATTAATGAAATATTAACACATCGTCTAAATGCTAAAGATGGAAATCCCTCGATTGAAACTCTGATGCATGCCTTTATACCCGCAGAATACATTGATCACACTCACGCAGATGCGATTTTAGCTCTAACCAATCAAATTGGCGGAGAAAAAATCATCCGGGATGCATTGGGTAGCGATGTAATTATACTGGAATACAAAAAGCCGGGATTTGAGCTAGCTAAAGCTGCTGCTCGTGCATTTCATGAGAATGCCGGTTGTAAAGGCATGGTCCTGGTGAAGCATGGACTGCTTACCTGGGGCAAGAGCGCCCGGCAATCTTATGAGAGGACAATTGAACTTGTAACAAAAGCGGAGCGGTATCTTTCAAAGAAAGGTGGAAAACCGGTAAGGGCCAAAAAAACCACACCTTTACTGAAAGCCAGGAAAAGATATCTGAAGGTTGCGCCAGTCCTTAAGGGACTTCTTGCTATCCCGACGGGAAACCCTGATTGGCCACATTCGCGTTTTATACTTAGACCTCTAATAAATAAAGAAATTTTAAACCTTGTTGATTCATATAGGGGTATGGAAATCACATTAACACCTCCCTTAACTACTGATCATCTTATAAGAACTAAAGCTTATCCGCTTTGGATTGACGACCTTAAATACGATGATGAAGAAAATTTAAGAGAACAAATTAGAATTTCAGTTGCCGAGTACCTAGGAAAATATGATGAGTACTTCGAGCTTTATTCTAAAAAAATGAGACAAAAACTTAATCGTTTTGATTCAATGCCAAGGGTGATTCTAATTCCTGGATTAGGAGCAATATGCACTGGTAAGGATGTAGTAGAAGCTGATATAGTGAGAGATATCACTGCTTCGACTTTATCTACCAAGGCGAAGATTGCTTCGATGGGGAAATATGAGGGACTAAACGAGCAACATCTTTTTGATATGGAGTACCTTGGCCTTCAGCATGCAAAACTCGAAAACAAGGATGAATTCCCTCTTAATCGCTCTGTTGCGATTGTAAGTGGAGCCGCAGGAGCAATCGGAAGTGGGATTTGCGAGGAACTACTTAGAAATGGATGCCATGTTGCTGTCACAGATTTACCGGGTGGTAATCTCAATTCATTAGTAAATGAGTTTAAGGTAAAGTATAAAGAAAGAGTTATTGGTGTTAGCCTTGATGTAACAAATCCAAAATCAGTTGCAGACGGCTTTGATAAAGTTATTCAAAATTGGGGTGGGATTGACCTTGTTATTGTGAATGCCGGTATTGCGCGTGTTTCATCTCTTACGGACATAGATCAGAATGCATTTCGAAAAGTCGAACAGGTAAATGTTGAAGGAACGCTTCACGTGTTGTCTGAATCCGGAAGACGTTTTAAAACCCAGGGAACAGGAGGGGATATTATTGTAATATCCACTAAGAATGTCTTTGCGCCGGGTGCCAAGTTCGGAGCTTACAGTGCAACAAAGGCGGCATCACACCAGTTAGCTCGAATCGCAAGCCTGGAATTTGCAGAAATGGATGTGAGAGTCAATATGGTTTCTCCCGATGCAGTATTTTCTCATGGTAAGCGTAAATCTGGATTATGGGAAGAAGTTGGTCCGGACCGTATGAAGACGAGAGGCCTTTCCGAAAAGAGTCTTCCGGAATATTATAGAAAACGAAATCTCCTTAAAGCAAAAATAACTGCTGAGCATGTGGCAAAGGCAGTATTATTCTTTGCAACCCGTCAGACTCCGACAACAGGTTCGACCATCCCGGTAGATGGCGGTCTCCCGGATGCAACACCGCGGTGACGAGAAGAATAGCTGACAGCTGACGGCAGAAAAATCTCTATGTACTCTGTGGCTATTTTTAGGATTTAGGATTTAGGGGTTGGGATTTAGTAAAAAAAACAATAAATAAATATTTTTTTATCTGTGTTAATCCGTGGCCATTTCCTTTTAAAATTTTTTAAAATGGAAGTTCCTCGTCATCTCCAGGAGGTGTCTCGACATCTTGTGTTACCTCTTCCGCTTCTTCTGTTGTTTCTTCTGTAACTTCGTCCTGGTATGGGGTTGCAGATTTTAGTAATACTTGAACTCTAAATGCGCTTATACTTACTTCAGTTCTCTTAAAGCCATCAACTTCTCTTGTATAACTTGATAATCTGCCTTCAACCAGAACCGGAGTACCCTTTTTTATACGTTCGCTTAATCTCTCTGCTTGATTCCCCCATAATGTTATACCAGTAAATGTGGTTTCTTCTTTCCATTCTCCACTTTTGTCTCTGTAATTACGATTTGATGCAATACGGAATTTGAGATAAGCGCTACCTGATTCGGTGTAACTAAGAATTGAATCGGCAGTTGCTCTTCCTGTAATCGTTACAGAATTGATGTTTGGAATTCTATATTCGTTCATTTTATTTCCCCTTTACTACTAAAATGTATCTCAGTATATTTGTATTCTTTTGCATAAATTCTTTAAAGTTGTTTGCCTTATCCGGATCCGATTCAAAATTAATTAAGGTATAGAAGCCATTGTTATACCCGTCTATTTCATAAGCAAGCTCTTTAATTCCCCATTCATCAATCTTTTTTACCTTTCCTTTGTTGTCTTCCAGGTGAGTTTTTATCTCTTCAATAATTTTTTTTGCTTCCTCTTCTTTTTCAGGATTAATAATAAATGTGCATTCGTATTTTCTCATTTATCCTCCTTTTGAACCCCATTTATTTTTGACATAGCTACTTCAATATTTTCATTTTTCCATATAATTATTGCTTCTTTTGCTTTTTTTAATATTTTTGGCATTGATTTTTCTTCTTCTTCATTGAATTTTGATAGAACCCATGTTGTCCTTTCGCAATTAACAGGTTTTCCTATTCCAATTCGCAGGCGAGGTACATCTTCACTATTAAGATTATATATTATGGAATGTAGGCCGTTATGCCCTCCATCACTTCCTTTGCTTCTTAATCTTATTTTCCCAAAAGGTAAATTAATGTCATCCGATATGATAAGAATATTTTTTGGAGAGAGCGAGAAATGTTCGGATAGTTCAAGTGCTGCGATTCCACTGTTATTCATAAAAGTTGTTGGATAGGCTAATATTAAGTTTTCGATTTTTGAGTAATAATAATGTCCTTTGCCTGGTTTAATTTTAAGTTTTTCTTCAGAACATATAAATTCTATTACTCTTCCCCCAAGGTTATGCTTGGTTCCAACGTATTCCCATGAAAAATTGCAAAGCCCTAGTGCTGCCCGATATTTTATTCGTGACTCTCCTTTTCTTTTGTATCTTCTGGGCTTTCTTCCTCTTTTGTTATCACTTCTGGTTCTTCTGCTTCTTCACCGATTGGGACTTCTTCCTCGACAGGCGCAACTTCTACAATCTTTCTAGGTGACAGGATATTAACTACGGTTGAAGAAGGATCCTCTTCTACTTTAACTCCCTCAGGTACATTTAGATCTCTAATATGGAGAGATTGTCCTATTTCAAGAGCAGTTGTATCTACAACGATGTTTTCCGGTATATCCTTCGGTAAACATCTTACTATTAAATCTCTATGTTCGATGTTTAGTATTCCTCCTTCTTCTATGCCTTTCGGTTTGCCTTGGAATTCTAGTGTGACATGAACATTAACTTCTTCGTTTTCATGTATGTGTTGGAAATCTACATGCAATAGATTTTCGGTCATAGGATTTCGGCTTACTTCTCTCATCAGTACCTGAAGTTTTTTACCTTCGTAATTAAGAGTTAGTAAAGTTGCTTCGGAATGAAGGTCATGTAAAACTTTTTTAATTTCGTCTTCCTTGATTTTTATTGGTATACTCTTTTCTCCGTGACCGTAGATTACTCCGGGTATCCATCCGCCCTTCCTGAGAGTGTTGACTTCCCTTGTTCCAATTTCTTTTCTTTCTTTTACTTCCACTTTCTCCTCCTCAATTGCATCTATTTAAATGAAAAGTGATGACACTGACTTGTTTTCATAGATTCTCTTTATAGCTTCCCCGAGAAGTTCTGCCACTGAAATCACTTCTATTTTGTCGATTTTCTTGTTGCCCAGTGGAATAGTATCTGTAACGACAAGTTTATCGAGTGATGAGGACGCAATCTTATTTATTGCTTTACCTGAAAGTACAGCATGGGTTATATATGCGTAGATTTTTTTCGCTCCCTGTTTTTTCAATTCGTTTGCTGCTTGTGTTAAAGTGCCAGCTGTATCGACAATATCGTCTATTATAATGGCTGTTTTTTTCTTTACGTCTCCAATTATATTGACAATTTCGCATTGATTTGGCTTGGGTCTTCTTTTATCAACAATAGCTATAGGTATGTTATTGCTGATTTTTTTTGCAATGGCTCTTGCAGCTTCTACTCTCCCGACATCTGGAGAAATTATGACGGTTTCTTTATCTTTTAATTTTAGTTTTTTTATATGTTTGACCATAACTGGCGTTGCAAAAAGATGGTCAACTGATATATCAAAGAAACCAGTTATCTGTGGTGAGTGCAAGTCTATGCTTATTACGCGGTCGGCTCCGGCTTTTTCCAATAGATTGGCAAATAGTTTTGCAGAAATTGGAACTCTGGGTCTGTCCTTTTTTTCTTGACGACCGTAACCAAAGTAAGGAATAACAGCTGTTATTCTTTCTGTAGAGGCTCGCCTGAGAGCGTCAATTATAAGCAGCAACTCAATAAAATTTTCTGCGGGAGGGTTTGTAGATTGTACAACAAAAACATCTCTACCTCGAACGTTTTCTGTAATTTGAATAAAAATCTCTCCGTCGGAGAATTTCTTTCTTACAAGAGAAGATAGAGGTATCTTGAGATGTTTGCTGATACCTTCTGCAAGTTTTAAGGTTTCAGAGCCTGAAAAAATTTTCAATTTCAATTTCACTTCTCTTCTGGGGCGGTAGGATTCGAACCTACGAATGCGAGACCCAAAATCTCGTGCCTTGCCGCTTGGCGACGCCCCAAGGAATTATAAGAGCAAGAGTTTAAATTTATAAAAGCTCTTCGTCCTCTACGATTTCTTCGTTAGTTGATTCTTCTGTTTCAATATCGCTTGTTATCTCTTCGTCGATGTCTTCTCCTATGATATCATCATCTTCGTTCATAGAATCCATATCTACATTTTCATCGGGTGCTTCAAAGTCTTCTTGTTCAAGATTGGAACTCTTTGGAGTTTTACCCTCTTCTTCACATTTGCTATAGTATTCGTCAAGGACAACCTTTTCAAGTTTTTTTCTCATGTTGTTGTTTATTGGATGGGCGATGTCTCTAAAAGTTCCGTCCTTTCCTTTCCTTGAAGGCATTGCTACAAAAAGTCCTTTTCTCCCTTCGATTACTTTCATGCCGCGAATAACAAAGTCGTCATCGAAGGTAACATTAACAAATGCCTTAAGCCTAGGTTCATCTCTGAGTGTGACACGTACTTCTGTGAATTCCATTAGTCCTCCTTTGGTTTTAACAAGTTGAAGTACTCTTCCCGGGAGACGCTTTTGCAGTCTATTAATGAGTATTGATGTTTTTTTATGTCTCCCCTCCTATAGTTGTATCTTTCTGATCCGAACACCGCAAATATAGCAGGACCAGAACCACTTAATATAACATTTATTGGTTTCGTTCTCCTTAACTCTTCCATAGCATTTTTTACTTGAGGGTATTTTTTTATAATTACACTAGAAAAGGAATTCCTCAATTTGTAGAAAATTTCCTTTTTTCCCTCTTGCATTTTTTGAAGTATAAGGCTTAAGTCCTCGTTTGTCAAGTCTTGTTTTTCCTCATTGTCCCACCAGTTGTAGGCATCTTTTGTCGATATTGAAAATGAGGGTACCGCAAGCAAGAAAGAAAATTTTGGGATGTCTTTTACCCATTGTATTTTGCCTCCTCTTCCTCTTACAAGAGCTGTTCCGCCTTTAAGAAAAAAAGGAACGTCTGAACCCAGAGCTTTAGCGCATTCCATTAATTCGTTATGTTCTTTGGGATATTTCAATAAATGGTTTATTGTCAATAATGTGACTGCAGCGTTGGAACTGCCTCCTCCAAGCCCAGCACCAATTGGTATTCTTTTTTCTACTTTTATCTTAACGTTTACTTCCTTGTTTTCTTTATCGTTAAACATGCTGACTGCTTTGTGTATTAAATTTGAAGAGTTTTCCGGAAAATCAGGATTATCACAAATTATTTCTATTCCTTTACCTTCCATTTTAAAATATAATAAATCTTTTAAGGATATTGTTTGAAAAATAGATTCTATCGAGTGGAATCCATCAGGTCTTTTCTCTTTTATATATAGACCGAGGTTTATCTTTGCAAATGATGGAACTTCAATCCATTCCATAAGAAATTATTTGCTGAAAAGGAAAGATAAAGTAGCCATTTTTTAGAATTCCTCTTTGTTTCTGTTTCTGAGATTTTGGATTATCGGATCTAATCTGCTAGCGCCATCAGGGTAGATTTCTTTCCATATTTCAAGAAATTTGATAGCCTGTTTAGGATTATCTTTTATGGTTAGAAGTAGAATTTGTTCTAAGAATTTAGGATTTTCGCCTACTTCAAAGATAATTTCTTTTATCTTCTCAGGTTGGTTGGATATAATATAAAGTTGGATTAGTCCCATATATGCTGGTTGTTTAAAATATTTATTGTCAATTAGGGAGGTAAATTCATCTTTTGCTTCTTTAAACTCTATGGAGTTTTTATTTTTTATTTTCAAGGTTAGCATTTCGGCTCGGAGCAGGTGAAGTGATGGTGTATTTATTATGGAGAGAAGAGAATCGGTAAAGTTGATTGCTCTTTCTTCTTCGTCGAGCAGCGAATATATTTTTTTAAGTTCACTTGCCATTAGAGGTGTTATCTTAGTAGAGAATCTCGAATTCATTGAAAGGATAAAAGCTTTTTTAAGTATATCCTCAAGAATTCTTAATGTATCTTTATCTGATTCTGCAAGTATTTCTTTATTTTTTCTGCTTAATTTTTCCAATTCATGGTTTGCAAGTGTAAGATAAACATAAGAATGATTGAATAAAATTTTATTTTGTGCATCCCCTGTGTAAATCCAGGGTTTCTCGCAATAGCTTACAGTAAAGTCTTTAGTAAGTTTATCAAATGTTTTCTGCGAGTTTATCATATTCAGACCTTTTTCTCCAGTTAAACGATACGCAAATCCTTCCATTTTAAAGTGTTTTCCGAATGCTCTTGCGGAAGACGGCTCTACAGGTGAAGAAAAATATAAGTTTATAGAAGGATTAAAATTTTCTTTAATGTAGCTGTCGTTAAATATCTCGGTAGGCATAATTAAATCTTTAAAAGTCGGTTTTATACCTTGGGCGCAAAGTATTATATTTCTAACCAAGATATCAGCAGGTCTAAGCCATTTTCCGTCTTCACATCTTATAGGTATAATATTATTTATAACCCATTCCTCAAAATCTAAATTTGTTTCCCCTCTTTTTTTCTTTATTTGATATGCTCTTTCCATGTTTGTTCCTTTGAAGGGTGAAGCGAAATCCATGGGTACGCCGGCTTCTTTTAATTGTCTTATGTGCCAGGAAGTATTCATAAGGGAAAAATTTGCAAGTTGAACGCCTTTTTTATTTTGTGAGTCGAATTTTCTAAATCCTTTAACCTCCTGAAGAAACCATACTGGAAAAGTATCATTATCTCCGTATGTAAAGATTATCGAGTATTCCTCAGGAGTGATAAGCAAATTATGAGCATAATCGTGTGCAATCCAATTATATCGTCTATTAACGTGGCTTTTTATATTGGAAATCAATGGGGTAAAACCTATTAAGAAAGATAAAATCAAGCTTCCGTAACCATATGAATTATTTATATTTTTAGCTTTTTCATATATCCAGTACAGCCCTATTGATACGTAAAACATGAAAAAGAAAAATGCCGGGCTCCAGAAATAATCTCTTTCTCTTACCTCTCTATCCTGGTGAGTTGGGTTGGGATCGGAAGGTGAGAATTTAAGATTAAGATAAAAAACTAGTCCTAAACTGAGTAATAAATATAAAATGAAAAATAGCCAGAAAGATTTTCTTTCTTTTTTATAGTGAATAAACATTCCCCAGAGTCCTGTTAGAATATAAATGTATGTGCCAGATATTGAGATGGATTTTAAAAGGTTGTTAGTCGATTCTCTGGGATATGGAAAATATTGCCATGAAAAATATTTGAAAAATATTTTTATCTGTTCTAACAATGCAGTAAAGGTAGAAAGATGGGTTTGAATTTGAGTTTTTCGAGGATACATTTTCATTGGGCCATATTGTTTTCGGGATATAACATCCCATAAAGCTTTAAAGTTGCTTGGATCTGCTTCGTTTATTGCCGGATTACTGTGAGCTCTTACCATTAAATAATAATATGTTGTAATGCCTATTAATATAAGCGCTAAAGCAAAAATAATGAGTTTTGGATTAACAAATATTTTTTTATCTGTTATTAAAACAAAAACTAAAATCCCAGGGATTAGAAGTAAAGGCATTAAATGAATTCCAAAGGAAAGGAAAATCAGGTAAACAAGAAGTAAAATATAGTTATCATCTCCTCTCATTGCCCGGTTTTCTTCCCAGTGAAGAGTAAGCCACAAACATATAACAAGTATGAGAATAGATGTTGAATAAACTTCTGCTTCTACTGAAGTATCCCATATGCTGTAGGATAGACCTGCTCCGATTGAAGAGAATACAGCAATAAAATGAGTGCTTATAAGGAGCCTTTTCCCTCTATTTTCTCTGAAACGTTCAAAGATGGAGAGAATAATAAGATAAAGAAATCCGCCAGCTAGGGCACTTGAAAGAGCCGAAAAAAAATTTATTCTTTTGGCAACTTCATTAAAAGGAATGAGAATATCGAAGATTCTTCCCAATAAGATAAAAAAAGGTGTGCCAGGAGGATGGGGGACTCCAAGGATATGTGAACAGGCTATAAATTCTCCACAGTCCCAAAGAGAAACAGTGGGAGCAATAGTATATAAATAAGCTGAGATTAAAATTGTTGATACAGATGCAAAACCTATTATTTTTCTTTTGTCGTACATTCATTCCCTCTCTTTTAGAGGCAAATATAACCCTTTAAAATAATAAATCAAGACCATAACACTAGTAAATTAGTGAATTGGTATAATAGTTAATTTAGTAAAAAACAAATCGACTACGGGTTAATATGGATTTGTAAATCCGTAATACACAGAAAAACAACCCCGGAGTGTTTGTTTTTTTGTTTTGAATTATCGAAACTTTATATTGAAAACTAAGATTTAACGTATCTTTTTAACGTTTTCGGCTTTTGGTCCTTTTTCACTTTCGATAAGCTCAAACTCTACTTCGTCTCCTTCCGAAAGGGTAACAAGACCATCACTAAGGGACGTTGTATGAACAAATATGTCTTTTGAGTCTTCCATTGTGATAAAACCATAACCTTTCCTGTCGCTAAACCATTTTACTTTACCTTCTGCCATACTAAAAAAACCTCCTTTGGCTTTTTTTAGGGTATAATGTAAGAATAACTAAACAATCATAAACAATCGATTAATCATATTCTTTTTTTTTTATTTGTCAACCCTTTTTTATTTTTAGCCACCAAGATACAACAGTAATTATGGATGTTGAATGTTTAATGTTGATTTAAAAACTCAAAATTCAAAATTTAAAATTAACAATTCTTACAGTCGGCGGCCAGCTGTCAGTTTTTTTAGCCTTGACAGTTGTCGAAAATTAATTAATACTCTATTTAACTTTTACTTTGATTTAAGAAGTTCTTATAATCTTTTTTTTGATTTATTTCGGTTAGAGATGATGGTTTATTTTAATTTTTAAAACCTGACTAGGAGGTTTTGATGAGAAGGTTTAAGTGTTTGTTCAGTTTATTGATTTGCTTATTCTTTGTTGCTTCCGTGAGCTTGGTTGGTGGAGAAATAGGCGAAACGAAATTGTCTATGAAATTGTGGAATAGATATACGAGTGAGATTGTTGATGGAGAGATACTCTCGAGTGAATTTGCCTTAAAAAGAGGGTATTTTAGAATTGAACCGACCATTACGGATAAGATGGATGGTAGATTTAATCTCGATTTCTACTCGGATGAAAATTCGAATTCCGGAGCAGGAGTAAGGGTAAAATATGCCTACCTTAATTTTTCCGATGTCTTACCTATACCGGAGAGTAAAATTAGTCTTGGTATAATTCAGCATTATTTTGGATTTGGTTATGATTGGGAATATATTACAATAGAGCAAGTCTTAGAAGAAGTAGAGGGTGTTGCAAAATCTGCGGATTATGGAATTGGTATAATCGGAAATCTTCCCGGTGGCAAAGGAGTATATGCGCTTGGAGTTTATAATGGAGAAGGGTATACCGCTACCGGTAGCAGCTTAGACCTGGATCCTGAACTTTTGGGAAACATAAGGCTCACGCTTGTTCCGGATTTTACCGTTGGTGGATCGGTATTGTATACAACCGATGCAGACAAATTTGCTGCCATCGGCCTTGCGCGTTTTTCTAAAGGTCCTTTTGAACTGAGAGGTGAGTATCTTTTCCAGAATAAGGATGATAGCAAAAGCATTGGGTTCATGGTAATGCCTATTATTGGACTTAGAACTATAATGAATGTTGACATTGATCTTGTAGGTAGGTTTGATATGTGGGATATGGACACGGATGTTGCTGATGATGGTCATATGCGTATCATTGGAGGATTTAATTGGAACATCGTTAGGGACGCAAATGATAACCCTCAAGTCTATCTTCAAATTCAAGGAGAGAAAATCAGGTACGAAAGCGCTAGACAGGATCTAAACCTGCTGATGGTTCAGTTACAATGGGGATTCAGCAATATCTTCAGACAATAAAATAGTATTTTAAAAGAAATATAAACCAACAAAAGAAACCCGGGTTACCTCGGGTTTCTTTTGTTGTACGCCAAATTTTAGTTAATAATATATTAAAAATATTATTTATCTATAGTATATCATATTGCTTATCAGCAACTTGGTTTCCACATTTTATTAACTTTTTGGCACATTGAAATTTTCTAAGCTTATCTTCCAAAGAAAAAATCTAAAAATAATTTTTAGAAATTTTCAAGGGTAAAGCCAAGTCTTTTCAAGCTATTTTAAGTGAGGATTTCCATTAGGGAAAAGTCCGATATAAAAAAAGAGATACGTAATATAAAATTTGCAGATTTGTAAAATTTTTGTTAAGTTCCTATTAATGAATGGGTTATAAAAAAACGTTGTGGATAAGTTACATGGCGTAAGATTTTGTTGTGCAGAGGCTTAGTTTATGTTTGTAATTTTCCCAACAGGTTTTCCACATTGTGTTGTTTTGCCATTTTTGTAATTTTGTTGTGGTTGAAGTACCGTCCGTTTTCCATTTTTGCCATCAGGTATAGTTCTTGACATTCAATAATTTTCTTCTATAATGAATCGAGATGTATTTTTTATTTATGTTATTTTCTGTTGTTTGTATTAACGAGGTGATGTCAAACCCTCTCGGGTCGAGTGGTGCTGGTTCACCTGAAGACAGAAATGAGTTCGTAGAGATTTTTAATTTAGGTTCTGATACGGTAGATCTGAATGGTTGGGAGATTACCGATTTCGATGCTGTTGACGAAATTATCCCTTTTTATGCTCTTTCCGGAGACTCGAATACATTGCTTTTGCCGGGTGAATTTGCTCTTATAATGGATCCTGAGTATGTCAATTCGGGTGAGAATTATATGCCTTATGGAATTCCTTCATGTATTTTACTTACGGTTAGAAATACTACGATAGGAAATGAAATTGGAACTACTGACCCTATTGCTCTAATGTCCCCGCAGGGCGATACGGTTTCCACATATTATAATCCTTTCAATCCCGGAGATGGAATTTCCGTAGAAAGGGTATACCCGTATAGCGGTGATGAACCTTTGAATTGGAGGGCATGTGAGGATATTTCTGGTTCTACTCCTGGCAGAGAGAATTCGGTATATTCTTCACCGGATTTTCTATTTGATTCTATAGCAGTTGAGGGTAATAGTGTATCGGTTTTTATAATCAATCCGCATGATGCTGTGTTGAGCGGAACAATAGAGGTTTTCAGCGATGGAAATCGGAATCGGATTTTAGATAGTGAAGAGTTGATTGATGTTTTTGACCTTACAAATATTTCGCAGGACTCAGTCTGTCAGATTGATTTCTCCTTGTCTTCGGAAGGGGTTTATTCAATCGGTTTTGATCTGATAAACGAAATTGTTTTTAGAAGAGTAAGAATTGGTAATGGTGTATCCGATATTGTTATTAATGAGGTTATGTTTGCCCCAAACGGTCCCCCGGAATGGATAGAGCTTTTTAACCGGTCGGAACATGGAGTTTTATTGGATTCTTTTCGAATTGATGATGTTTCTTCTTCAGAAATTGAAGTTCTTCCAGAGGAGTATCTTGTAGTAACTTCAGATTCTGTTTCCTTATTGAGTTATTATGGAGATATTCCATCTACTGTTTTAGAGATGAGTCTATCATTTTCGAACGTTGGAGATAGTATTTTTTTGTTTGATGAAAATGGATTTGTTATGGATAAAGTTATTTATTCGGCTTCCGATGCCGAAAGGAATTATTCATTGGAAAGAATTAATCCGGAAATATCTACTAACAATCCTTCAAATTGGGGGCAGTCTGTGTCGGAGGGTGGTACTCCCGGAAGAGTAAATTCAATATTTGCTGAATATAAGAGAAGCGACGTTTCTCTTGATGTAACCCCTGCACATTTTACCCCTGATGGAGATGGGGAAAATGAAACTTGCGTTGTATCTTTTAATCTTCCTTATTTAAGAAATGAAGTAACTATAAAAATATATGATAGGAGAGGTCATCTTTTGTGTGAGAATTCTCAGGACCACGGAGGTGAAAGAGGAGAGTGGGTGTGGAATGGTAAAGATAGGAAAGCCGAGACGGTTCCAACAGGCCTTTATATAGTTTTTTTAATGATAGAGGATTTAGAAGGAAGTTCTAGGAGCATTGAGAAGGTTGTGGTTTCGGTGGGACGCTAGTGAGTTGGGTATCTAGAGTCACGAGTCTTGAATCAAAAAAATATATATTTTTAAATCCTATGTTTATCTGTGTCCAATTAAATGGATTCTACGAATCCGAGTTGAATAGTTGAATAGCAAAATAGTAAAATAGTTATACCATTTCCCAATTTCTCCATTTTTCAATTTTTCTATTATTGTGATGTCGGTTGGGTTTTAAACAAACATGAACTTTTTTGTTTTTTTAATCAGTGTGTATCCGTGTTTATCCTGTCTAAATATTGGGGGTTTGGATTTGAGGTTGGTTTTTGGTTTTGACTTTGAACTTAGGACATTGGACTTTGGACTAAGTTTTAACTTACCACTTAATCCATAAATCCTGGACTGCTATCTTGAACTTCTTCTAATCCTATATAGTTCTTTGTGGCTATATTGAAAAAGTTTTTCTTCAGGGTTGAATTTTTCTTTTCGATTTCTAAGACTAAAGTCATTTCTTGCGTGCAATTAAAACTCGTGTCTCACTTATTTTATTTTTATATGCTTGATAGATGTCGAAAGAATATTCTTTTTTATACATCAAGTAATCTTCTTTGAAAACAATTTCACATTTATTGTTTGTTAGTATATCTTCAATTTTATTCCACTCTATATGGTCATCTGGATAAACGTGTATATCTCCCCATAATTCAAATCGCGGATTTATTATTTTACAGATTTTATAGATATAACTAGACGGTTTTAAAAATCTTTTCCAGCTTTTTTTAGGTTGAGCTAATTGTAGAAATTTGACATAATCATTACTATTCCAGTAAGATTCATTCGCTTCATTATCGATATATATAATGCCCCCCGGTTTAATTACTCTAACCATCTCTTTGATTATTCGTAGATAATCCGGAACATGATGTAATACAGAGTAAGTGGCAACAAGATCAAAAATGTTATCTTCAATATTTGACAAATCTTGTCCATTGATTTTCAAGGTTTCTGACTTACCTGTATGGTTATATTTTTGTTTAATAAATGTAAGGAATTTTTCCGAGATATCCGCAGAAACTACATGAAAACCTAAGGCAATCAAATGTTGTGTAAGATTGCCTGTGCCGCAGCCGAAGTCGAGGGCTTCTTTTTGGGGTGAAGATGTTTTAAGATATTTAATCGCCAGCAATAGATGTTTACGTAGACGTTCTTGTTCTATAGCACTAAAAATATCACCATGTATTTGCTCATATTTTTTATAGATTCTATTATGGACTCGGATATTATATTCAATTGCTTTGTCTTTTTTCATTTGAGTTTTTTTGCTGGTTTAGAAAAGTTTTTCTTCAGGGTTGAATTTTTTTCCAATAACGATATTGCCGTTTCTTTCGGTTTTTATCATGGTATTCAAGAATTTTTCCTGAATCTCAGCTCGCTTTATATTCGATTCAGTTATAATTATCAAGCCATCGTCTTTTAGAACTCGCATTGCTTCTTTGTAAGCAATTAGGGGTTCTGTTCCGAACTGCTCGAGCCAGGATACGGAATACAGGAAAAGTATTCCATCAATACATTGGTCGGGGAAAGGTAGGTTTACTGCGTTTGCTTTTAAAGGAATGATATTATCCGAAATCTCTTTACTGACTTCATTATTTGCAACCGAATTAAGTAGTTTTTCCTTAAATTCCGACATTTTTTGATATCGGTCTATTGCAAAGACAATAGTTCCGTTTGACGCAAGTGTTATTGAAGGTTCGATATTATCCCAGCATCCTATATCGATTACTTTTTTGTCAGGTCCAAAAAATGGTATGGAAGAAAATTTTTCTTTCATTGATAGAAAGTTAGATTATTAGTCTTTGCTGTCAAGCTTAAAACCCCCCACTCTCGAAAATATATTCTCACACCAAGGTCACAAAGAACTTTATAGGATTAGAAGAAATACAAGGTAGCAGTTCAGAATTTAAGGATTAAGTGGTAAGTTAAAACTTAGTCCAAAATCCAATGTCCTAAGTCCAAAGTCAAAAGTCAAAACCAAATCCTAATCCCTGATATTAACACAGTGACATAAAGACAATTATTTTGCTTTTTGCGAACAAAAAGCGAAGGACCAAGAAGATTTTCTAAGCAATTTAGTCTTATTCTATCCCTAATTTTCTTCTCCATATTTCAAAAGTATACCACCAATCCACTTTATTTATATTATCCGTTGCTCCTGAATAGAAGTCTTTTAATATGCTTTTTATTTCTTTGTGATTATATGGAGAAAAATTTTTAAAATCGTTTGAACCGAGAAGCTCTAATATATGATTTTTGTATTGGTGATAAAAATCTATTCTGAAGTCCTTCTTATAACTCGAAAATAACTTGTTTTTTAATTTTACATAAGCTATGGACGCTGATGTTGGCAGGATGAAAGGTAGTTGGTTGTTGCCCTTTATAACAGGATATTTTGCAAGTTCCGGGCGAAATTTTCTAATGATTCTTCGGAAATATCTTCCATTTTCTCTCCAATATAAATTCATGCTGAATACGGTATCTAATACATCTATTTGTAGAAAAGGAATGTAGCTTATCAGGAGGTTATCTAACCTTGTTTGTTCTGCGCTTGAATAGTTGGGAGGTCTGGTTTTGATCGTTAATAAATCGACAAAATTCTCACAACCAATTTCTTTCACTGAAGGTAATCTTTCCAATAAATCTCCAATTTGTACAAATGTACCTTTCTTCATTTTTTCCATGTATTTATCCCGGAAGATTGTACCCCTTTGAAGCTCTATGTGTTTATATATTAACGCAGGATTTTTTTTCTTTAATCCTTTATATCCGAATTTTAAGAGTCGATTATGCTGGGCTCTTCTTGCAATTCCTCCAAATGCGCCATCGATAAATATCTTGTTCTTAAAATATTCGTATGAAAAATACCTTAAGTTTTGATAGCTTGAAGCAGGTTCTATTATATTACTTTGAGAAATGTAAGAGTGAAGATTAGAAAGAAATTCATCGTCATAAGTTATTTTTTTCCCCAAATGTTTATGAGGAATTTGTAAATCTTTTGTGATTCTTTTTGCTATCTCAACATCAGGATTTCCTTTTTCTCCGAGTGTAACAGTCCATACAGGTCTTTTATAGTTTACTGGTTTAGAGGGAAATAAAACGGAGAGTAGCATTCTGGAGTCAAATCCTCCGGATAGTCCGAGGGTGAGAATTTTATCCTCAAATGGTTCCAGGTTTAAGGCGCTTTTCAGTCTTTTTTCTAATTCTAAAAAATTATAACTTTTAAAGGAAGGGAACCACTCTTCTCTTGTAACTTTTAATTCCCCTTCTGTTATCGATATTTTTCCTCCAGGGCCTATACTTTTTATGTCTTTTATTATCGGATTATGAGAAAGATTATTGTAGCTTAGCCAGGAAGAACCGAATGTTTCGAAATCTATCGAGCATGATTTTTTAAAATTAGCTATCCAATCAAGACGAGTAGAAAATACTTTTTCTTCCTTTTTACTGTAATAGTAAAGAGTCCGAAGACCTAGGGGATCGGAAATAAAATGTAGGCTATTTTTTCCCCATTTTACTAATATATAATGACCGTTTATTTTTTTATTTAGATTTTTTGTATCCTTTAAAACTTGTTTCCATTCTTTTTCGTTCATAATCTTTGAGCTATTCTCCTTTGATAGTATACCTAAACCAAGAACAGCCCAGCCGGAATCCTTTTTAACATTTACTATACAAGTTTCTGGAATTCCGCCGAAAGTTATAAATAAATTATTTCTTTTTAAGGTATGCAGTGGTTTGATATCTAATGATTCAACAAATTTGGTTGCCTTTTTAACATTCTTGCCGTAGTAACCGAATAAACAACCCATGAGGTTATTATGATAATTGAATCGGTAAACCTGTCAAGTAGCAAGAAAAAATTTGTTGAGAAAGATTCTTTCGTGTTAATTGTATAGTATATTTTGAGAATGAGCTCTTCGCCTTTGGCTGCTAGCTTGAAAAAATAAAAAGCTTTGTGTCCTTTGTAGTCTTTGTGTGAGTTAAAGAAAGCTGACAGCTGACGGCAAAAAATCTCTATGTTCTCTTTGGTGAATATTAGGTACCAGGTGCCGGGTCCCAAATTCTAATAGTTGGTTTGTTGGATCGTGGGGTCGTTGGTTCGTAATTGTTTTTTTAAACTACCTAACGATCTAACCGCCTAACGTCCCAACTATGTGGTTAGGTAGGTGAAGTGTGGTGAGATTATTAGTCTTGACACATAGTAAAGTAACAGTATATTAATTTTATGAAAGGTAATAAGGAAAGAGGCGAAAAAGTTCTTGGAGTGATTGGTTTAGGCTATGTTGGGTTGCCTCTTGCAATGGAATTTGTCCGTTCAGGTTACAAAACAATCGGTTTTGACATTGATGTTAAGAAGATCGACAAGCTTTCCAGAGGGGAAATATATTTAAAGCACATAAAAGAAGATAGGGTAAAAAATCTTTTTAGTTCAGGTTATTTTAGTGCTACTACCGATTTTTTGCTTTTAAACGAAGTGGATTTAGTATCTATTTGCGTCCCGACTCCGCTTGATAAATATCGTCAGCCTGATTTAACCTTTGTTGAAAATTCGTCGAGATCAGTAGCCGAAAATTTGAAACAGGGATCTATAGTCGTTCTTGAATCTACGGTTTATCCCGGAACAACGAGGGAGATATTGCTTCCCATATTCGAAAATATGGGAAATAAATTGGATAAGAATTTTTATCTTGCTTTTTCACCTGAGAGGGAAGATCCGGGTAATGAAAAATTTAATACTAAAAATATCCCGAAAGTAATCGGAGGAGTTAGCGAACAATCAAGAAGAAAAGTTGTTGAGATTTATAAGAACGTTTTTGATGAAATCGTGGAGGTTTCATCTGCCGAAGTTGCCGAGGCAACAAAGATATTAGAGAATACTTATCGTTCCGTGAATATTGCTCTTGTAAATGAGCTGAAGATTATATTTGATAAAATGGGCATAAACGTATGGGAGGTAATTGAATCGGCAAAAACAAAACCTTTTGGTTTTACACCTTTTTATCCTGGTCCTGGACTTGGGGGCCATTGTATACCTATCGATCCTTTTTATCTTTCATGGAAAGCTCGAAAATATGGTATAAATACCAAATTCATTGAACTTGCCGGAGAAATTAACACAATGATGCCGGCTTATGTAATAGAAAAGACTATATCCGCTTTAAATAAAAGTAAAAAATCTCTTAAAGGTTCAAAAGTTCTGGTTGTAGGTGTTGCGTATAAGAAAGATATCGATGATTCCAGGGAGTCTCCGGGTATAAGAATAATAGAACTTCTTAAAGATGGTGGAGCAGAGGTGTCTTATTATGACCCATACATTCCCGAAATTTATGACCTCAGGCAGACAGATTTGGTTATGAGTTCAGTGAAATTAACAGAAGAACTTCTAAAGGAACAAGATGCTGTTATTATTGTTACTGCCCACTCTAATATCGATTATCAAAATATTGTCGATAATTCTTCAATCGTTGTGGACACACGCAACGCTCTCTCTGGCATCAGAAGCCATAAAATTTTCAGGGCATAGCCACACCCAAACAGGAACCACGCGATTTTACAAGATTAACACAGGATTTTTTTGTTGTGTAAAACCCGTCCCACCTCACAAATCTTTTCACATGTAGACTATGTAGAACCTGTAGCTTTTTTCACTATTCAATCCTAAATCCCAAAACCCAAATCCAAAGAATTACCATAGAGAATACAGAGGAACAAAGACTCACAGAGAAAAATATATATAGTTTTTTAAAATTCAACCCCCGACCCCCCAATAATCTCACACGGAGGCACAGTACAGAGAAAAAAAGATAATTATTTTTTGGCCAACAGCAAAAGGCTAAAGGCGAAGAGCTAAGTTTCACAACAAATGACACTAATTACATGAAACAACAGATTGAAAAAAGTGAGGGTTGGAAAGAGTGAAAAAGTGGTAGAAGGAAACTCTTGACAATTGACAATGCAGGGTATATTAGTTAATTTAGCAAAAGTACAAAAAGGAGATAGTAATGAAAAGTAAAAAGCAACTTATCAAAGAAATGGAAAGACTTCCCGAATCTTTAACAGATGGAATTTATGATTTTGTTGCTTTTATTAAGGATAGGAAAGGGCTTTTGAAGCAAAGGGGAAGTTCCTGGAGTGATTTTTCTATAAGTGCTGGCGTTTTTGATTTTTTGGAATAATTCAAAAGGAATTTAATGTTCATTAGAAGACATCAAAGCATAGGGATGTGTAACTATTTTTTTCCAAGGGCAGCTCAGCTCATATGTTAGGCTTTATTGAAAGGAGTTATATATGCCTGAAGATATAAATGTATATCTATCTGGTAGAAAGCTCTATGGGGATGACTTCTGCATTGATCAGATCACCGAGTGGTTCAATGATGAAAAAGAGGGATATGCCAATCTTGGAGCGAAAGATAGGGATAAATATTATTATGAGCGTCACCAATTGGACCGTTTACATGGCTATAAGTATTTAGGCAACCGACGATTTAAGAAAGCACTAGGAATAGGTAGCGCATATGGAGACGAATTTATTCCAATATCGAAACAGATTGGTTCTATAACTATCCTAGATCCCTCTGATGCTTTTTCCGGAATTAATAATATTAATGGTACACCTTGTGTATACAAAAGACCGAATATAGATGGGACTATGTCCTTTGAAGATCAAAGTTTTGATCTGATTACTAGTTTAGGTGTGATGCACCATATTCCAAATGTGTCCTATGTGATGAGTGAGTGTTTTAGATGTCTAAAAAAAGGTGGCATTATGCTCATTCGAGAGTCAATAACATCTATGGGTGATTGGAATAAACCTAGGCTACATTTAACTAAGAGAGAGAGGGGGATACCCTTAGGTATATTTGAAGAGATAATTAAGAAGTCAGGGTTCAAGATAAAAAAAAGATCGTTATGTGGTTTTCCATTGTTGCCGAAGATTACATGTAAGCTTGGTTTCGCAATATACAATAATAATGTTTTAACCATCTTAGATGCTATTTTAAGTTGGCTTTTTGCATGGAACACAGGATATCACAGAGTAACTATATTGGAAAAATTTGGGCCAACAAGTGCATATTTTGTCTTAGCAAAGTGAATACCCGACAAATCGTTATAGCAAATATTCTATATGTTTCAAGCCACATGATTTACATATTGAGATGTAGTGTTTTTGATTTTTTCGCGTATTAGTTGACTCTTGTCAAAATGGAAAAAATCGTTATCTTATTTTAAATATATATTTATAAGAGTATAGACTTAGGAGGATGGAAAATGTCTTATAAGGTTAATGTTATAGTTGAGAAAGATGAACATGTATTTTATGCTTACTGTCCGGAACTTGAAGGATGTCAGACACAGGGCGATTCTTTGGAAGAAACATTTAAAAACATAAAAGAAGCTATTGAACTGTATTTAGAGACATTATCGGAAGATGGGGTAAGAGACCTTTTAAACAAAAAAATTTTAACCACATCTCTACAAGTTCAAGTTAGCTAAATTACCAAGATTTACAGCAAAGGGAGCAGAGAAAATACTATTAAATTCCAAGTTTAACAATAAGGGAAAATACCGAGAGACCTTTTACTATAACCAGAGGTACAAATGTATTAGTTGGAGTGAATCCTGATGCGATTATTGAAGAAGCTTTTAAGATACTAAATGGGAAACAAAAGAAATCAAAAGGCATGCTTCTTTGGGATGGAAAGACTGCGGAGAGGATTATTGCGATTATTATTAGGAGATATAATAGCAGATGATAAACGTGTTATAATTTTAGGCTGTCCCATTAATAATATGTCTAGATGCTTTTTCGATGAGTTTGGTATAAAGGAGCCTGATGTAAATCTCGAAGTTGGCTCGGCTGCTCGTGGGGAAACAGAGCTCTTATACTTGTTGTGTATAGTTTGACTGCTATTAAAGACAAGATAATTATTTAGAAAGAAAAATGATATTTTGTTGTGAATAAATATAGTGAATTCAATATGTTTTTACGTTATCTTATTTTATTTTTGTCAGGATTTTTGGTTTCAGCTGTTATTGCTTATGCCGGGAATAAAGCTGTTCCTAAAGGATATCTTTTGGTTCAGGGTGTTCATACTTCTTACAAATCACAATATGGTGCAATATACAGTCGTAGGCAGGCTGATTCAGTATTTGGACTTCTTAAAGGAAGAGTTAATGGTGTTGAATTTGAAATACTCGGTTATAGTGACATAGCTGTAGATAACCATAGAGTGATTGCAGAAGTTGCTAAAAATTATGGAATTGATTTATGGGCATCTTCCTGGCGTATTATAAGAGGTGACCTTCCAACACTGGGTATTTCTTGGGAGACTATTAAAGCAAATTGTCAGGCTAGAAGGATGGATTCTTTAGGTCATATTTTACCCGCTTATTTTAGAAAAAAGGGAAAAGACAGTTGTCATGTTGAGACTGATGATCCGGTATTTGATATTTTGAATCCTGAGGCTATGGATACTTTTATTACCTTATGGGAAAGCAGGTATTGGGATAAGATGAAAATTTCAGATGGTATTACTTTATTGAATGGATTTTTCTTTAATGAAGATCATATCAAATATCTCGAATGTTACCCTGACCATGACGAGCGCTGGGATTACTGGAATTTTACTGTTTATAGCGATGCGGTTCTTGAACAATGGAGAGAATATTGTATTGAAAATAACGTCTTAGACCAATATAATAATGTAGTGGATAAATTCCCAGTACATAAAATAGAAATGGTTCCGAATGGTATTGTAGATGGAGAACAATTTACTGCATATTATCCTGGATACAATGTCCCGAAAAAAATATATACAGGACAGAGATTTGTAGATTTGCCCAGAGCAGAAGGAGTTTGGGTGCACTGGTTTGATTTTATAGGAGAACTATTCGTGAATAACTGGATTGGAAGGTTAGCGAAAGCTGCAAATGAGGCAAATAAAAATAATCCCGATTGGTATGGTGTAGTTTACTTTGGTAATTTTTTCAAAAGCCTTCCTTATGAATGTATAGAAGATTCACTTCTTACTTTACCAGAAGTACATAGATGGGGTGCATGGGGCAGACAACGGGGTTTAGATTTAAAAAAATTAGCAGGAAATGATAATATAGATATTGTTGTTTGTGAAACTTATCCACCAGTAGTTGGAGGTAATTTAGAAGGTTTTGCCAAGGAATTTAAAAGAATTATTGATGAGCAGAATAAAGTTTTTGGTCTTATGTTACATCGTGATGATGATTGGGCATTAGAACTGCAGGAGGAAAAAGATAGATGGGAAGTTATTAATAAGATTCAGCCTCAGATGATTTGCAGGTATCCGTGTGAACGTATGATTGAAGGATGGGAAGATTCACTTTATTCAGAAGAAATGGAAAGATTTTTCAGAGAAAAATTGGAAGATTACAGAGAACCTTAATTACGATTTTTATTTTGATGTTATTTATAAATAAAACCCTAAATAAAATTGTGTTATGAGAAATAAAAGTATAAGTTATTGTTTTTTTAACTTTTTTGACATGAAAATAAATTAAATATTTTTTTCATATTCACTAAACCCTATTTATCAAATTTATTGCTATTTCTTTTTAAGCCGATTTTATTTTTCAAGGCTTCCAAAATCATAAGATCATTCTTTTCTATTCCCATTCCAATCAAAATAACTGAATAAATTAAGAGGAACAGCAATGTTATTCCTAACCACCATAGCCCTTTTACATGAATTGATGTTTTAAGTATATATATAGCTACATATGTAATTAAACCTGAAAAAAGAGGCTTGAGAAACGATTTATTGTATGGATGTACTTTATAGAAATGATGAACTTCCAAAAGGCGAGAAATATTTAGTAGACCAATTGAAATAGCGGTAGCTACTGCAGCTCCTAAATAACTTAATCTTGGTATCAATATTAGGTTTAATGCTATATTAATAGTTCCAAAAATGAGAATGTTCATAAACTCGACTCTTTCCTTTCCAGTCATATTTAACATAAAGCCGACAGAGCCTACACTCACATCTATTAAAGTTCCGGCACCTAAAATTATTAATACGTTTCCCCCGGCTTTAAATTCACTTCCAAATAGTCCCATAATATCTTTTGAAAATAAAACGAAGATTAAAAAAATAGGGAAGGAGAATGTAAAAATCCATCTTGTTACTGTTTTAAAAAGTTCTCCCAATTGTTTGATTTTTCCCTTATTGAAAAAAGCCGCAATTATTGGTGAAAATATTGCATTAAAGGAAATTAGAAATATGCTCATTTGATGAGCAGTAGTGACTCCCGCATTATAAATTCCAACATTCCTGGAAATATCCATAATTCCCAACATTATTCTATCTGCCTTCGAGAGAAGTAGTGTACTGGAGAAACCGCTCACAAAAACTGTTGAGGAGTAGGTGAAAATTTTCTTAAAAGGAAAACGTGGTCTAAGCTTAGAAATAAGATCCGGATATAATTTTATTAAAATATAAAAACCCAAAAAGGCTGAAACAACGGAAGATATGCTAAAAGCAAGTAATATTCCCTCTAATTTAAAACCGATTAAGAAAAGAAATACAACTATAATCAAAGTTAATAGGGGGTGTATAACGAATTCCAAATTGGCAGCATAATCCATTCTGAGGAAGACCCGTGCAGCATTCGCTGAGAGAAAAAGAAAAGCATAAAATGGTAGAGCGAAAGAAAGCATTCTTATAACTATTATTAATTCTGGTTTTTTAAAAATATTGATAGCTATTATGTCAGAAAAAAAGTACATTAAGATTGATATAATAATTGAGATAATAAAAGGGAATAATACAGAAATAAGAAAAGTTCCCTTTAAATTTTCATTATCTCCGTTGCTTTTAAATACAGAACCAAATCTAACAATAGAATTATGAAAACCAAAAGTAGAGAATCCTGTAGTTATTTCCATAAGATTAATGCCAATTGCATATAACCCATATACGGAAGCTCCGAGCACTCTGGTTAAGATTATCTCAAGTATGAGTCTAATGCTTTTTCCAAATATATTGCCGCTAAAACTTATGCTCCCACCTTTGATGATTTTTTTTGCTATATCTTCTGTTTTGTCGATTTCCATCTTTATATATTTATCTAATTAAACTATATTATACCAAGCTATTGTCTTACTTTTTATTATTTTAATTTGCATTTGCTTTCTTTTTTCGTTTTAATTTTATTGTGCAATGTTTTTTCGTATTGTGTTACGATTATACGTTTTCGGTTTTTGAGAAATATTTATGTTTATATAAATCATTAGATTTCTTTAGATAGTAATGGATAACCATAATATTCGAGCGTTTCTTTTGCTATAGTTTCTATATCTTTAATTTCTTGCATGTTTAGGTTTGATATACTTTTATCGTTCATATTTTTTATCCTTGAATACTTTTCCTGAATCTCCCATTTTTGATCTTTATTCCAAGATATTTCCGATTCTATATCTAAAAAATTTAAGATTTTTTTTATTGTTCTTTTGGGAAAATCACATAGCTCTTCATAAAATATTTTTTTAAAGTTAATAATTTTTTTAGAGTCTTTTTCTATTATCTGATTACTAGTAACCCACTGTTGAGCACAAAGTTTGATTGGATAAAATTGGCCGAATTCCTTTGGTATGCCCCATCTGCTTTTGTGAGTTTTTCGTCTAATCCCTTCGGCTACAGCATATCCATTTCTTACGATAAAAATAAAGTAAGGGTCTTGAAAATGTTTCTGTAACCATCTAATTCTAGCGCTATTTACAATTGACTTCTCAAGGAAAATTCTTTTTCTTGGGTCGAAAAATAGGGCCCAATCTCTTTTTACCTCTTCAGGGTCTACGGATGTATCTCTTTCTGTTAGTCGTACCTCTTCCATAGTTTTATACCACATTCTGGTCCAGCCGAGTTCTTCAGGGGTTATTAATTGATTTGTTTTGAAAACACCTTCATCTAAAACACTAATTTCCGGATGCTCCGAGAGTATTGTCTCGAGTAACGTAGTACCAGAATTGTAACATCCTATTATGAAAACCCATTTTTCGGGAGTTACAGATTTTTTAAAATTTTTTAACAACTTAGCGATAAATTCTATCCTTGTTGGTTTACTTAAGACGAATTGTTTTGTTTTTTCTAAACCCAGATATGGATTTTTTATGTATTTTAATTTAATTTTAGGGAAAAAAGGCTTATCTGTTTTTAAGTATTTAGGCATTTATATTTTTAACTCTTGAAAGAAAATTTAGCGATTTTTTTGCTTAACAACTTTATATTCATAGTGTTTCTCTTTTAACATTTACTGTTTCTTATTAACTGCATATTGTTAGGTATTTAATACTCTTTTGATAAGTTCCCATAATCCGCTTACCGTAACTAATAATTCGTTTACATCTGCTCTATCGCTAATACAAATGCGTTTCAATCTAAAAAGGTTAGTGTTTTGAGAATTAAATCCTAAATCAAGGGTTATGCCGCATTCATAACCCGCATTTTTAGCGATTGAAATCTCCCTGTCAGAGTAATCCCCATTTGGGTAGGATAGTGCGTATATTTTAAATCCATAATCAGATTCGAGCTGTTTTTTCGAATGTAAAATTTCTTTGCGTACTCTATTGGTAAAACATTTTGGCAGCGTAGGATGAAATATGGTGTGTGATTGAAAATCGACTATATTTTTCATGTCTCTAATTTCCTTTTCGGATAGACTCATTCTATTCTTAAAATCTTTTGTCTCTTCGAAACCAAACTTTTTTAAATACTCTAATCTCTCTGCGTCAGGAAGATTTTTACACCGCTCAAGGTTATTATTTTTAATACTATGTTCGAACCAGAAATGTCTTTTTGTGCCAACTATTCCACTGCATAAGAAAATAGTGATAGGTATTTTGTATTTTTCTATTATTGGTTTAAGTCGATAATTGATCTTAAATCCGTCATCGAATGTTATAACTAAAGATTTAGGAGGTAATTGCTTGACTTTTCCTGATTTTCTTGCTTCTATATAGTCTTTCAAAGCAATAATATTATATTTATTTTTTAATACCTTAAAATGTTTTTCTGCAAGGTTAGGATTTATATCGTGATATAGAATAATAGTTACTCTTTTTCTCTGAATGACTTCTCGAATGAAAGTTGGTATTAAAGTTAATCGCAATAGAACGCAAACTAATTCTCTAATCATTCAATATTATACCTCGGTAACCTGGTTTTTTTGAATTCATACTTAATAATTCCTAGTGAGCCTCTTTATACACGTTGTTTATGGCTTTTATAAAGGGTCTTAACGTGTTTTCGATTAGATAGGTTTTTTTATAATTTTTTGAACGGTCGCTCATTTTTTTTCGAAGTTTACGATCGCTTACTAATATGTGCAAACAAGAAAACAATTCATCTACATTATTAGGCTTAATTATAAAACCATTTTTTATCTTATCTACAATTTCAACGGCACCAATAGATTCTGTAATTATTACGGGAAGACCATAGTACATAGCTTCATTAACTGTTAATCCCCATTCGTCATGGAATGAGGGAAGTACAAAAATATCTGCAATTGTGTAATAGTTGGCTTTGTCCATTCCATTTGTATGTCCTACAAATTTTATATCATTTCTTTTACCTGCCATGTAACGCAGTCGTGTTTCATCTTCACCTGAACCGGCTATTATCAAACTAATATTTTTTTCATCTAACTTTTTATAGGCTTCTATTAATATATCAATGCCTTTTCTTTTTGTAAGATATCCTAAATATAGAATAACAATTTTATTTTTAAATTTTGTTTCGGATTTTTTTATTGTTGTATTAGGCATAAGTTGTGCAGGCATAACCTGAATACCTGAGGAAATCTTATTATCCGGGATTCCGATCTCAATCAGATAATCTTTTGTTTTCTTGCAAAATGCTACAAAAAAATCTGCTAAATAATATATTATTCTTCGATAGATTCCCGATAATTTCCAGTGTGCCATAAATAAAGCTCTTTTTAAAAGTGAATTAGCATAGTGATGTTTAAGATATTTGGTTTCTACTTGTTCTGTCCAGATTATTAATGGTTTTCTTCGTATCTTAGCGAAAAAAACAACTATGAAATTTGAGAAAAAATGTCTTGCGTTCTCTGCTAAAATATATATGTCAAATTCTTCTGCTAAAAGTCTAAAAGGTAGTTTATAATTGAAAAAATAATTCCCTATATCGAAATGAACTAATATCTCATAGTAAAAACTAAAATTATCTAAGGTCGTATCCCATCTCCTCCACTTTGTTTTTCTTCTCCCAAAAAAAACTTTTAGGTCAAGTTTTTTGCTTAATTCTTCAAATAGTAATGATCTATATGGTGATATCTCATTATGAAAGAGAAATACTTTTATTTTTCTTTTATTGTTTTTCATTTATTATATGTGAATTGGTGCTGTGTAAAAATTTTTTCTATTGCTTCGTAGTAACATTCAAGGTATTGAGCTGATATTGTTTCCCAATTGTATAACTTTATTATATCTTTGTGGATTTTGTTTATAATTTTTTTTACTTTTTCTGCATGTACTAATGCCCACTTAATTTTTTGTGATAAGGATTGGACGTCTTCATTTTTAAAAAGTATTTCCTTATTTGAAATAAGTTGTATGTTTTCTGGTATGTCACTGCATACTAGAGGGATTTTCAGAGCAAGTGCTTCAAGCAATACCATTGACATTGCTTCATAAGTAGAGGGAAATACAAGTAATTTGGATAATGATAATAGTCCAAAGAGAATGGTTTTGTCTTTTATTAGAGGTTGAAAAACTGTTTGTTCAGGTATTATTGCTTTTAACGTATCTGTATAATCGGGCATTTGAGTTAAGTCGCCTACTACCAGAACTCTCGTTGGCTTTTTCAGGTTTTTCATAGCTTTAAGAAGTAAGTGACATCCTTTTGATGGTAAAATACGACCTGCGATAAAAATAATATATTCTTTTGGTTTCAGCCCAATGGAATTAAGAGTTGAAGTTGCCTCTTTTATATTAATGAAATCCGGAGATTTAATTCCGTTTGGTATAAAACGGACGTTAGTTTTATAACCCGAATTATAATATTCAGCAAGAGGTTTTGATACGGCTGTTGCTACGTCTGACCATTTACAAAAAGGTCTATCCATTAATTTGATAAGATATTTACCGAATTTAGACCATTTTTCTCTGCGGTAAGCAATAGCGTGAGAAGTGATAACGGTTGGGAAACGAAGTCTTAAGATAGGTAGTACAAAAGCGGCTTCCGCATTGTGTATATGAATAACATCAAAGTTCATTTTGAAAACAGCGTGGATAGCTGATGATAAGAAAAGTATTGTGGGTCTTATGTTTTTTATTGGTATAGACTTAATTTTTATTGGAGTATAAATTTCTTCTTTAAAATCTTTGTCCCACTCATCTCCATATACCCAAATTTCATGCCCCTTTTTTTTAAGATAAGGAATAAAAGATTCAACTACGCTGTCAGCTCCTCTTGTTGCCGGAAGTCCCTTTATGCCTATTATTCCTATTTTTAACCTTTTGTTTTTCATGTCATAAAATAATATCTCTGCCGAACTTTAATCTTACTTTGTTTTTTAATACCCATTTTGTGGGTACTAGAATATTTTTCCGCATTGCGGGTACGGAAGTTCCAATCATCCAACAATTTTTTTTGCAATTTTTTAAAGTTTCTCTTATAGTATTTGCTTCTTTACTATTCCAAATTTCTTCGAAACTTGTAGTGGTTAAATCGCCCATTATTAAAGGTTCATCAGAGCCGTTGCAGGCAAGTATCCTACCCCATGGGTCTACAAAAAATAAATCTGTTCCGGCACCACAGGGAATTGTTCTGCATTGTCCATGCATATGTCTTAGTAATCCCATGTTTATATAAGCCCTGAACCAATCCTTGACACGAAGTTTCAGATTTTTTCTTTTAGATTGAAGTAGTTTAATTATAAAATCTTTCATAGTATTATCGATAAGTTCGAAGTTGTCTATTTTATTGTCATTTTTATGAAAATAAAAAGAGTTATGCATGGTGGATTGAGAAAACTCAACGTCGAGATCAGATGCTAGAGAATACAATTCAAGAAGATCGGAAATATTATGTTGAGATATTACAATAGCAAATCCTATATCTTTTATTCCAAGTGATTTAAGTTTGAGCAATGTTCTCAAAGCATGGTCAAAGCCATTAGATATTCCCCTTAATGAATCATTTTTTTGAGGAAGTCCTTCGACACTAATTCTTATAGTGATGTCAGGGAATTTTTTTGCTATTTCGGTGATGCGATCCGTAAAGTAACCATTAGTACTAATTTCCAGACGGCTTGTCTTCTTATTTAAGATGGAAATGATATCAGCTAGATCTCTACGAAGTAAAGGTTCTCCGCCGGTTATATTTATTCGTTTCATCCCGCCGGGTAGTTTTTCTAAAATTTTTGGATTGAATTCTTCATATATTTTAGAAGGATATCTCCATGTGTTACACATCTGACACTTTGCGTTGCATCGATATGTAGTAATCACTGCGCATTCCATTTCTATAAGTCTCCTTATATATTTATGATTTTCGGTTTAAGATAAGAAGTTGTTATGATTTGTCAAGTTTTTTACTTTCTATTTGTTTTGTTTATATTGACATATAAAAATTATATATTATTTTCTTTTGTATGAATATACTAAATGTCAATACTTTTCACTATTATAGGGGAGGAGATTGCGTTTATTCTTTTGAGCTTTCTGATTTGCTTCAGCAAATAGGGAACCATCAAGTTGTTAATTTTGCAATGAAACACCCACTTAACTTGCCCAGTAAATATTCCGAGTTCTTTGTTCCTGAAATTGATTTAATTGAAGAGATGAAGAAAAATCGTATTAAAAGTGGTTTTAAAATAATAAAAAGGACGATTTATTCCACAGAATCAAAGAAAAGGTTAAAGGAATTGCTGAATAAATACCCTGTGGATATTGCTCATATTCAGAATATTCACCGGCATATCACTCCTTCGATTTTCCATGTACTTAAAGAGAGAAATATTCCAATCGTATGGACTTTGCATGATTTTTTTTTATTATGTCCCAATAATTCTTTTTACTCGAATAACAAGGTTTGTGAAAAATGCAAAAGTGGTAAATTTTTTAATGTTTTAATTAATAAATGCAGAAAGAATTCTTATGCTGCAAGTTTTATGGTAATGTTGGAAGAGTATGTGCATAGGTATTTAGGTCTTCTAGATATTCCTGATTTCTTTATAGTTCCGAGTAAATTTTCGAAAGAAAAACTTATTGAATCTGGTTTTCCTGCTTGGAAAGTTGTTCATATACCTAATTTTATCGATAGTAGTAAGTTTACAGTTTCCTTAAATAATAGCGGGTATATTCTTTATTTTGGCAGGCTTTCTTATGAAAAGGGAATTAAAACACTTATTAAAGCAGTTTCTTTATGCAATAACGTAAAGCTGTTAATTGCAGGAGATGGTCCATTGAGAGTTGAGCTTGAAACAATAGCTAATAATCTTACTCCTGATAAGATAGAGTTTCTTGGATATTTGAATAGAGAAAAATTGCAAAAAGTTATTAGTGGCGCTATGTTTGTATTAGTGCCGTCCGAATGTTATGAAAATTTCCC
Organism: uncultured bacterium; assembly: GCA_964525555.1. Classification (GTDB taxonomy): domain Bacteria; phylum Hydrothermota; class UBA3072; order UBA3072; family UBA3072; genus JAFGHJ01. Next base: position 280,895 of record CAZGHN010000001.1, on the reverse strand, counting down.
GTATTCGATTCTTGAGTCTTTTGCTTTTGGTAAACCGGTTGTAGGTTCTAAAATAGGAGGTATTCCGGAATTGGTGAAAGATGGTGAAACTGGTCTTTTATTTGAACCCGGAAATGTAGATGACCTTGCAGGAAGAATTTCCTGGATGATCAGAAACCCCAAGAAATTTAAAGATATGGGAAAAAGGGCGAGGAAGATGGTTGAAAGAAAATGTGATCCAGAAGTGCATTATAAGAATGTATCGAAAGTGTATGAGAAAGCTTTAGAAAAACATAGATTTTATGATATTTCTCCAAAAGGTTGATTGTTGAGTCCGGTTAACAGTCCTATTCCTGCAAAAAACAAAAATGCGAACAAGGATTTTGAATATAATGGTGTAAACATAGATTCAAATAGAAAATCGATAGAAAGTATTATATACCCGATATATAGACCTTTTAGAAAAGTTTTATTGTCATTTTTTGGAAATGAAATTAGTAAAATACGGAATAAAATCAATAGCAGCAAACAAAAAATCATTGTACCCAGAATGCCATATTCTCCTAAGAGCATTCCCCAAAAAGTATCCATCTTGAATTGATCTGCTACTATTATCTTGTATTTCTGGTATATTTTACTTTTGGTGACAGTCGATACATAACTTCCGTAAGTTCCCGGACCTTCACCTAACAACGGTTTATTTTTTAATATCTCAAAAGCCCCATAGTATAGAAAATATCTAGGTTGTACGGATATACTGTATTCTTCCTGGGTTCTTGTGATTATTTTTGAAAATCTTCCATAAAAAAATACACCGGTAAATATGATTATTCCGAGAGAATAGTAGGCGTATTTTTTTTGGATTCTAAATTTTCTATAAAAAAGCATTACGAAAAGTATTCCTAAGATTATTCCAACTACACTTCTCCTTACTGTAGATGCTAATAGCCCAAAAGCCAATATGTAAGTGATATAAATCCATTTGTTGTTACCTGTTCCGAGTTTCAGACCCACGGATAATGCAATTCCCGCAGCCATTAGAGAGCCAAATTCTCCATGATGGGCAAATATTGAAGTTGCGGCTTTTACTCCCATGCGTTCTACCGATCCGATAGTTAAAATCTGTATTCCTATATATTGGAGAATTCCAATAATTGCTGTAAGTACAAGGATGTATAAAATTGTTTTAAAAAATAATATGACTTTATACTCATCTAATGAGAAATTTCGCGCTATCCAATATATGAAAAATCCCTTTAATGCTAAAAAAATTGAGACTGATGACCAGAATATTGAGGTACGATTTAAGAAAGCGGATAATAATCCAATACTGGCAAAAATAATTGCGATTGATTCCAAATTTGTTTTTTTAAATTGCCAGGTGTTGCCTCTATAATTTCGTATTAATAAATAACTAATGAAAAATGCCCATATAACCTCATCTGATCTATTTATTAAATTGATGATTCCTTCAGGGCTGCCGAGAAAAACCATATTTCTTGTGATAGCTGTTTGGAATATAAGAAAAATACCTGCAGCGAGAAATGCTTCTTTAGGATTTAATATTGCGAGTAATAACAATGTTGCCCCGCCAAAAGCGATTAAGGTGTAAAATGGTTCTATTGCGGAAATTATACCAAGAATTGTGAGTAAAAAAATAGATACGATAAAGTTTTTTTTCCCAACTTCATCTTCAATTATAGTTGAGAGTTTTTTTATAGAATTCATGTAATATTTGCAGTGCGTTCCCTAAAGTAGAGAAATAAAAGTCCGCAAATTAGACCTCCCAATCCGGCAATCGCCATATTGAATTTGGTTTTCGGAAAAGATTTTCTTTCGGGAAGGAAGGGAGGGCTAAGAATCTTAACAATAGGAGTTTGGGTAGTCAGCTTTAATTTTCTATTTAAATTTTCCAGGTTTGATAGATAAAACTCTAATATTTCTTTGCTTTCTTCCGGTGAGAAATAACAAACTGATATTGTCACAGTACCTTCGTCGGCTAAAATTTCTGTCGAACTTACTTCATTTCGAACGAATTTTATAAGAGCCCGTTTACTTTTAAATTTCAGTTTTTCTGCGAGATTGAATTCTTTAATGACATTTTCTATCATTTCATCGCTCTTAATGATAGCAACTAGTGCCTGAGAGCTTATAATGTCTCCGCTTAAACCGCTTGTTGAAAAGCCGCCGAAGGGAGTTTGAATTATTCCTCCTCCAGATGCAACTTCAGGCGCTAAAATGGTTACGCTAGAAGTGTATTTTTTTGGAATTAAAAAACTAACTATCATCGCAATTATGGCAGGTATAAATGTGCAGAAAGCCAGAAAAAATTTTCTCTCCCATAATTTATGAATTATTGCAAGTATATCAAACTCTTCAGTATTATTCATTTGAACCTCCTTAACGGTTTTAATGTTTAAAAAAATATACCGCTATAAAAAACCCTTGAGGTTTATTATCATGACAAATATATAAATAAACCTTTAACATGTAATATTAATTTCCTGATCTTGCAAATTTAATTATATTTCAATAATTATTCAAGTCAATGGTTGACAAATAGAAAAATTTGCTATTTTATTAATTCGTTTGAATTTAGTTCTTTCCGGAAAAATAGATAAAATGGAACTATATAGGGTTTTGTTCGTCTAATATTAGTAAAAGGGAGGTAAAAAATAATCTGGAGAAAACAGCAATTGCTGCTTTTGTTTTTTGATATAATATCTTCATTTATTTCAGTTGTTCTGGTATATCAGGTATTTCCTGAAAGGGTAATTGGATTTGTCAGCAATCTTTATCTGGAATTATTCGTTTTTACTTTCCTGGTCATTGCTATATTTGCTTATCTTGATTTATACAATTATCTTGTTTTTTTGAATCGTTTCCGATACATTTATAGAACTACAAAAGGAATTGTATATGTATTTATATTTTATTTACTTTGGTTAGCGATTTCCTCTTCGCTATATACACAGTATGTATTTTCCGTGTTTATTCTTTTATTTGTGTTTTCATTTCTTGCCTATTTTTCAAGAATTATCCTGCTTCCTATTTTTTCTTTATTGTTATCTAGGAAAGGAGTTGTGCTTTATGCGCCTGAAGGTAATTCCGAGGATATACGTAGTTGGTTGGAATATCATACGATTTCAGGTGTTAAGATAATTGGAATATCAAAAAAAAGAGATGAAATAGAAGAGTACGTAAAGAGGCGTATACCGATTGTTCTTTCTACATATACTGAAAATTGGGAAGATCTTATTGACCAATTATTTTTTTTTAAAGATAAGGTTCCTGTGATTTTATTTGCTCCAATTTTAGCCGGTATAGATGATGTCGATTATTGGGCTTATCTTGGTAATGCTCCTGTTATTTACTTTAGATGGAAAGATTCCTCGAAGTTTTATCTTTTAACAAAAAAAATAATAGATTTTTTAGGCGCAATTTTTGCTATACTTCTTTTCTCTCCTTTTATGGTTGCTGCAGCAATAGGTATTAAACTTACTTCTGAAGGGCCGGTTTTTTTTATAGATAATAGAATCGGCAAAAAAGGTAAAGTTTTTAAAATGTTTAAGTTTCGTTCCATGGTGGTGACTTCCGGTGATGAACCGCATAGAGAATATGTAAAAGAGTGCATAAACGGTAAAAAAGAACTTAAATTTAAATTGATGAATGATTCTAGAGTAACTTCCTTGGGGAAATTATTAAGGAAAACGAGTATTGATGAAATGCCACAATTTTTTAATGTTTTAAAAGGAGAACTTTCTTTAGTTGGCCCCAGACCTCCTATGGAATACGAGGTGAAACAATACTCGGATTGGCATAAGAAACGGCTTTCAGTAGAGCAGGGTATAACCGGACTTTGGCAAATATTTGGGAGAGCGAGGTTAACTTTTGCAAAATCTTGTTTTCTTGATATATATTATGCCGAAAATAGAACATTATTGTTTGATTTGCATCTTCTTAGTCAGACACCTCATACAATATTTTTTGGTAAAGGGGCATATTAGTTCTTTTTTTTGTTTAATGAACTTCATGGGAAAGTATTACGTGGATCTGCAATTAATATTTTATTTAAGCATTGGGATTTAGCTGACGGGTATAAGGATAGATAGGTCTTTTGTGGAAACCCTTGACTTTATAGCAAAATATATTATTGTTGAGGCGCTATGTTAGGATTACTTTTATTGTTTGCTTTTCCTTATGGAGAGGTAATTGTAGAAATAGATGTAGTAGGACTTATGGAAGTCGATACTTCCCTTGTTGTACGTTCTTCAGGATTTAAGATAGGAGATATCTTGACTAAGGAAAAGGGGATAGAGGCGATTAAAAGTCTTTATAGGACTGGTGTTTTTACCGATGTTGAACTAAATGCCAGACGGAAAGGTGGCGGGATACGATTGATAATTAGGGTGGATGAAAATCCTCGTCTTAAATCACTGAGGTTTCAGGGTAATAATAAATTGAGTGACGGAGATATCTCATCTTTAGTCGATTTATCTCCTCCTGCTATGTTTTCAGATTATAAATTACATAGGATTAAGGAAAAGATATATGATTTATATAAGGAAAAGGGTTTTTCGGGTACTAAGGTTTCATTCTCGACCGAAGAAGAGGAAGACGGCGTAAACGTAGTTTTTAATATTGAGGAAGGGGCAAAATATAAAGTAAAAAAACTTAATTTTATTAATAATAAGGGACTTTCAGACCACGCTCTTTCCAAAGTTCTTTCAAATAAAACTAAAACCTGGTATCTTTTCTGGAGAGATAATGGTCTGAAATTGGACTCTTTGCAGGCTGATATTCCTAAAATTGAAGCTTTATATAGAAAACATGGATATTTGAGTGCTTCTGTAGATAGTTTTTATGTTGATTATCTGGATAATGGTGCTGTAATAAATTACGTTGTCGATGAAGGAAGGCTATACTATTTTGGAGAGACTCATCTGGATGGTCCGGAAGATCTTGGTTTTATTTCAAGCAGAATAAAATGGAAGAAAGGAAAGTTGTTTGATGAAGGTAAGATTCAGAAAACAATGGAAGACCTTTCTATTTTTTATTCAGAGTTCGGATATTTAAGTCCGACAATATTACCAAATTATAATATAGTTAAAGATTCAATAGTTGATATCGACCTTTATGTAGAAAAAGGAAATCCTGTTTATATAAGATTTGTTAATATAAAGGGTAACGATAAAACTTATGATAAAGTAATAAGGAGAAACACGGTTATTTATCCCGGAAGGCTTTTTCAAAGGGATAGAATAATGCATAGTTACAGAAATATATTTAGGTTGGGTTATTTTTCTGATATGAAGATTGATATGGAATTCCCTTCTTCTGATTCTATAGATCTTATTCTGGAAGTAACAGAAAAACCAACTGGTTATTTTTCCGGAAGTGTAGCTTATTCTGGTACTATAGGTCTTACCGGAGGAATAAACGTGACAATGCCTAATGTATTTGGAACAGGTCAAATATTTAGTTTTTCTTTGGAAAGGACGCTTGCTTCAGTAGAAAATAGATCCCTTCAGAGTATGTCGGTATCATGGAGTCAGCCATGGCTTTTTGACACCCCTACTTCTGCCGGGTTTAGTCTTTACAATACTTATTGGCAAAGGCCTAGCTACAGTGTTAAAGAAGTAGGAGGTTCGATATCTCTCGGAAGAATTCTTAACACGGAGAGAAACCTTACATCATCATTTACTTACCGACTCGAAAGGGAAGAAGTCAAAGCCGTTGATCCGGATTTGAATTCTGGAACCAACTGGGAAAGTTCATTGTATGGTAATCTGGTTTACGATTCCAGAGATTCTAAAATTGCTCCTACTGTGGGTAGCTATTATTCTTTAGGTTGTAAGTATGCCGGTGGGATTCTGGGTGGTACTAGAAGATATAATAAAGTGGTATTCGAGACCAGGAAAATCCAATCTATTTTTGCTAAAGATCTGGTAGTTATGAATAGAACTATAATAGGTTACGCTTTTGCCCCTGGGGGTAACGATGTTCCTTTACTTGAGAAATTTCTGCTTGGTGGTATTGGTTCTTGGGGGTTGCGCGGTTACGATAATGAGGTCATTGTACCTGATCGAAGAAGGAGATATGTTGGAGGCAATTTTGCCTTACTTAATAATTTAGAATTAAGATTGAATTTTGCTGATAGGGGGTATGGTATGATATTTTTAGATGCCGGTAATTGTTATTCGAATTTACAAGAAGCTGATCTGACGGATCTTTTTTATGGCGTTGGGGTTGGATTTAGAGTAGAGATACCGATGATGGGAATTTTTGGTGTTGATTTTGGATATAACTTGAATTTGTATGAAAATGAAAGACGATGGAAACCTCATTTCCAGATAGGTACGACATTTTGAAAAAATATATTTTATTTAAGGCTTTTATAGTTATTATTCTTTTTTTGGCATTAAGCGCATGCGAGCCTAAGAAAGAGTATACGGTAGACCCAATTCCTGTATTAGACAAAGTTGTGCAGATCGATTCGGGTTATACCAGAGTTAGAGTTTTAAATACAGGTGCTTCGGCAAAATTATTCTGCGGGGAGAAGGGTCATTTTGATTCTTATTCTATAATGAAATTCGAAGCTCTGCCTGATACTTTTAAAACTTTTGATAGTATATTTGTCAGATTTGTTTCGGATACCTGTACTTGTGTATTTACTTTTTACAAACTAAAACAGGAATGGAGTGAAGATTCCACATATGATTGGAATGATATTGGTTCACTTATCGATACTGCTAATCCGATAACTGTCGCTAATATGTATCCTATACATATTGATACGCCACTTGTTGATTCAAATTCGCTTGTCTTTTTAGGTGATTCGCTTAGTCTGGATCCATCGACAATTAGCGCAATTGAAGATTATGGTTTAGCTATTCATACGGACCGTTTTTATTCTTTTAATGCCGCCCGTGCAACCAGATTAAAATTAATACCCGGAGATGATTATGTTTCATGTTTAGAGGATGCTTATCTGGTAAAAAATCCATTTCAAGATACCACTTTTTCTGATTCTCTATTGGTTGGCAAAGGAATATCTCTTAGAACGCATCTTTACATTCCGAGAGATTCGCTACCTTTACGTTTGAATAAAATAGCTAAAGCTGAACTGTTTTTTGATGATGCAGATAGCATACCATTTAATTTAACAGCTGTTATCAGCACCTCGGGGTATGCACTTGATGCTTATAATTATGTGGAAGACGACACGTTAAAATTTGAACTTGGTGCTTTCTTCAGAAGGGTTCCCAGTGATACAATTTTTCATGTTGTGGTTAGATCATCGAATGAGTTGAATGGAATTGAAGTGAAGTCTATTGGGGATCTTGCGAGTAGTAAAATTAGGTTTATCTGGGTGGAATTCCCATGATGATTATAAAACTAAGTGTTTTTCTTATTGTTGCTTTGAATCCTAATCTTGGAGAAAATTTACCCGGAGAGTGGTTAGGTGGTAATGGTTTTTCCCAGTCTCCTGCAATTAAAGGAAACGTTTTAGTTAATCCTGCTTTAACGGATACACAGGAGTACCTTTCGGTTGATTTTAGATTTTTTTCTGACGACTATACAAAGACAGAAGGTAGTTTTTCTTCTGCATTTTTTAATATTCCTTTTATTGCAGGTTTTTCAGTGGGCGGTAGTTTTAATGTTTTATATGATTCTCGTATAGAAGGTTCTACAATCACTTCATTTGAGGAGTATACTTACATAAATAATTATACAAGGACAGGTGGAATATATAGTTTAGGCGGTTTTATTGGGAAATCTTTAGGGGCCGTTTCATTAGGTTTGGATGTTAATCTCTTAAATGGAAAAATTGAAGATATGCGTAGTGTTGATTTCCAACAATATAATGATGTTTATGATACGATTAATGTATATTTTAAAGGTTATTCGGTGGGTTTAGGTTTTTATTGTAACTTTGGTGCTTTAAGTTTAGGAGGATATTATTGTCCTTATCAAAATATAGAGACGTGGGAGATAATAGGAGAGGAAGCTGAATTCGAGCTTGATTTACCTTTACGGTTTGGTTTCAATTATTCATTTTATGAAAATAAGAGTATCGCTTTTTCAATCGATAGAAAGGAAGGAATAGTGAATCTGAATTATGGTTTTCTGAAGTTGGGATACGGCAGGATTTATTCAATGGGTAATGGAGTTGAAGTAGAAGCTAATAGATTTTTAGGAGGTATTTCTTTTGAGATGAGCGATCTGCCGATTTCAATAATACTTGAAAATAGAAAATATCTTGGAGACTTTACTGATAATCAATATATTGTAAGTATAGGCTTTTCCATTTTAGGAAAAGGGAGGAAGAATGAGACAGAATTTTAAATTTCTTTTTGCTTTTTTTGCTTTGACTCTTTTTGCACAGCAAAAAGTTGGTTATATTGATTCTCAACGAATACTAATGGAGTATAAAAAAGCTCAAGAGATAAGGAGCGAGTTTGATAAGAAAGTTAGAGAATGGAAAGAAGAAGTAAGCAGGCGACAAGTTGAACTTGAAAAGCTTCAGAAGAATTTACAATCGCAGTCTTTTATGTTAACCGAGGAAGCCAGAATGCGTAAGATTGAAGAATTGCAAAAAAAGAAAACTGAACTTGAAAATTATGTTAACGAAATTTATCGTAAAGAAGGTAAAGCTGAAGTTTTGAACAAGGAGTTAATGCAGCCTCTTCTTCAAGAAATAGACACTGTCGTTTCTGAAATTGCACAGGAAGAAGAATACACTTACATTCTTGATGCCTCAACAGGTGTTGTAATATACGCTGATGATATTTATGATATAACGGATAGAATTATTGAAGCTCTGAACAGGAAGCATGCCCCTCAAGTAGAAGGTGAGAAGACTGAATATTACGTTTTTAAATTCAAAGAAGAAGATTCTGAGTCTAAGTCTAGGACCCTTGGTGTTAGAATCAAAAGGCTTATATCAGTTAAAATACAGGAGTCATTTGGTACTTCTTTTAGGGAGATTTTACCATCAGATTTAAGCAGTGCAGAATCCAGTCTTGCAATAGATGATGAAGAAGAGGTAAGCAGTAATGCTCCTCTTGCCGTTCAGTTTATTGACGTTTCAGGCATAGATTTCGTTTTGATTGGAAGAGTTTGGATGGTAACGGGTAATATTTATTTTGAATATTCTATCGTGGATAAAAAAGAAGAGAGGATTGTGTTTACAAAAGAAGTGAATGTTGGTGTTGAGGAAAATCTTACCGAACGAATAGCCGTCAATGTAATGCCTGAAATAGCTAAATTATACAAGTGAAAATAAAAGAAATTGCAAAATTTTTAAATAGTGAAGTTACCGGCGACCGTGATTTTGACGTTCGGCGAATATCCGATATAAAGGATGCAAAAGAGGGAGATCTTGTTCTTTTTTTTAATGAGAAAAGAATAGGGGAAAATTCTGTTTTAAACGGTCTTGCTGCAATTGTTCCGGATAGCGTGGATGAGTGTTCTGCCAGTGCATGGATAAGAGTCAAGGATGTAAAAGCTTCTATGATAAAATTGTTAAGATTTTTTTATCCTGAACCTGTACAATTTCCTGAAGATCATTTAATCAAAAATAAGGATCTTGAGCATATAAAAATGGGGAATGATGTAAAGATAGGTAAAGATGTTTTCATCGGGAAAAACTGTGTCTTTGGAGATAATGTTAAAATTTTCCCATTTTCATATATAGGGAACAATGTTGAAATAGGTGATAATAGTGTTATTTATCCTAAAGCTGTTATTTTAGATGGGACTAAACTTGGACAAGAAGTTATAATCTATCCTGGTGTTGTTATTGGTTCTGATGGGTTTGGGTATTATCCAGTTAAAGGAGAGTTAAAAGCGATCCCTCATGTTGGTAGAGTTGTAATTGGAGACAGAGTTGAGATTGGAGCTCTTTCGATGATTGATAGAGGAACGATAGGTAATACGATCATTGGAGATGGCACAAAAATAGATAATTCTGTACATATAGCTCATAACGTTAAGATCGGAAAAAATGTAATTATATTAGCTCAAGTTGGTATTGCTGGAAGTTGTATTATAGAGGATAATGTCGCGATTGCGGGTCAGGTTGGAATTGCCGATCATGTAAGAATTGGTAAAAATGCTAAAGTAGCTGCTAAATCTGGGGTTGCAAAAGACGTTGGAGAAGGAGAAGTAGTTTTTGGATATCCTGCTGATAAACAATTAAATGTTATGCGAAATGCAGGTTACTTTAAAAGACTACCTGACCTTTTTAAACGGGTAAGGGCTCTTGAAAAATCTAAGTGAAGTCTTTACTTTTTATTTTTTTATTATCTAATTCTAATTCTGATCCTTCAGAAATTGTTCACTATTCAGGCAATAAGATCTTTTTTAAAGTAGATTCATCTGTCGTACAAATATACGGTGACGGCAAGGCATCTTATGGTAAACTAAAGATAAAGGCTGATACTATTTTATATAATCTTAAAGAAAGGTTCATGACTTCCAAGGGAAATGTTATATTTAATGATGGAAGTAGTGATATTAGAGCAAAAGTAATGAGATATGACGTAGATAATAGGATTGGGGATGCTTATTACGCAAAGACTGAAGCGGAAAATGGTTGGTTTTTTGGAGAAAGGATAAGATATTTTGATGGTAATATTTTAAGGATAAAGAATGGTTATTACACAACATGTGAGCTTGATCCTCCTCATTTTTGGTTTTATTCTCCGAAGATGCGTATAAATGTCGATGAAAGTTTAATTGCGGAACCTGTTTTTCTACTTGTTCGAGATATTCCTGTTTTTTTTGTTCCTTTTTACTTCCAATCAATAAAAAAAGCAAGATCTTCGGGCTTGTTAAGGCCAGATTTTGGTACTTCTTCCTATGCGGGCAACTATATTAAAAATGTAGGTTGGTATCAAACACTTGGAGATCATGCTGATATTCTTTTCTATTTAAGTTACTATACAAAATCGGGTGTTCGCTTTGATGTTAATAAAGCACGATGGAATTTGCTTCCATATAGTGAAGGTAATGTGGGCGGGAATTATATTAAGGATAGATTGAGTGGGGGAGATAGATGGTCTGTTTTGACCAATACAAGTTCGGAATTACCAGGAAATATTAAAATGAATGTTGATATTAGGGTAGAATCCGATAATAATTTTGCAAGGGATTATGAGCCCGGTGAGGTCGAACGTATTTTGCAAAAAGAGGTAAATTATAATATGTCCTGGAACGGAGAATTTTTAGGAACAAAAGCCAATATTGTTTTAGATCACAGGGAAAATTTAACTACCGATCGGTTATATAAAAGATGGCCATCTATTAATATGACGTTTCCGCGTTGGAAGTTAGGTGAAATTTATATTACAAGTTATTATAAATTTACCAGGGACGAGAGCAATAACTGGGCTTCAGGACTTTCCGGAAGAGCAAGTCTTAATAGAAATTTTTCTATCTTTAATTTAGGTTTTAATCTTTCCGGACAAAGTGATTATTATGAAAATGAAAATGTTTTTATTAATTATTGGAGAGCAAGTACAACAGTGAAGACAAGAATATACGGACTTTCTCTTTTTGGAATACCACCAGTAACTAAGTTTAGGCATATCATGACTCCTTCTGTTTCATTTTCTTATGCCCCTGATCCTCGTGATTATAATGTTTCTCCAATTTCCGATTTCTATATACCTGGCGGAGTAAAATCTTTAAATCTTTCTTTAGAAAATCAATTTCAATGTAAAATTGGAAAGAGAAAGTATGATTTTGCAACCTTGCTATTTTCAAGTAATTATATACCCGAGACACGTAGATTGACACCTGTTTCTATTAACGGAACATTCCGATTGGGAGTAATAATGACACAGTATTATTCAACTTCCTATGATTTATATTTAGGTGAATTCGGGCCTAAAAGAGTTAATACGCGATTTGATTATACGACCAAATTTGGAGGTAAGCCACTTAATTTTGATCTAACTCACTCGGTTAATTTTATGCAAAGCAGCAGAATACAACAGGCAGATATGCGCCTTGATTTTAATCCAACTCCTAAATGGAAATTCGGCATATCTACACATTATGATTTTGAAAGGAGTAGAGTGACAAATAGCAGTATAAATCTTAAGAGAGATTTGCATTGCTGGGATCTTACTCTTTCCATAAATACTTTTGGAAATTACTGGGATTATAGTATACGTTTTGGGCTTAAAGATATCCCTGCTTTGGGTATTGGGAGAGAAACTTTAGGTGGATTGATGCCGTGATGACAGAGAATACAGAAACCTGAAGCCAGTAGCCAGGAACTAAAGACAAGTAAAATGGTGAAATTTTTGAATGGTTGAATCTTCATCCCCCCTCCTTTAAGATTTTTCAAATCTTAGTTAAAAGGATCCGTAATACTATTTTACTATTTTTCAATTCAACTATTTAACTTAGATTCGTAGAATCTACGTGCTGAACCACAAAGACCACAAAGTTTTTTTATTTATTTTTTTAAGCTAACAGCGAAAGGCTAAAGGCGAAGAGCTTAGTGTAACAACAAATTGCCCAAATAAAAATAATTGACATGGGGAGAGGTTTTCATATAATAAGGTAAGAGGATTATGATTAAGAATAAATGTATCGTTATAAGTGTTTATTTTTTGTTATTAGTTATAGCTTTTACGAATTGTTGTTTAGTTCCGGTTACAAGGTATTCATCTTCAGTGAAAAAGAACGGAATAGGTGGAGGTGTTGACCTATCTTTAGGAAGAGTCCTTGAAGATGGAATAGATATTGATGATGGCTCTGTAGATCCAACTTTTCCTTATCAATCGCATTGGACTAGTGGATGGCCTATAATCGGGTTCAACGCTCATTATAATAAAGACAATTTTTCGATAATTGCTAAGCTTTATGGTGTCGATTCAGATGAATTAGGATATTATTTAGGTTTGGATTACTATATTAATCCCGGAAAATCTTCTCCGTTTTTAGGTATTGATTTAGCTACATATAAACCCGAGGAAGAAAAATGGAGAGACAATTTTTCCTATATTGGTATAATAGGATATAGCTATGCTCTTAATGATAAGACTTCAATTTCATGTATGTTTAGAATGGGAAGGTCTCGAATAAAAGTTGAAGGGTCTCAGTATAAAATACCTGAACATGGGTTAGGTATTAATGCGTATTTCCGGGGAGGTAATATAGAAGTTTCTCCCGAAGTTTTTATAAATGTAAGCCATTTGCCTTCGGGGAAGTATGTGGCGGGTATTTATCCGGGTTTGAATTTTGGATTTACCTTTTAGAATTTCTTGTTTTCTATAAATTATAGATATACCTTTTACTACAGAGTCGCAAAGAACATAACGCTATTAATCCCAATCTATATTGTTCTTTTAACTGCTGAATGATAGGAATAAAACCATTAATTTGTTAATATCTAATATTACGATGCAGTTTTTTGGGTTAGGAGTTTGCCTATTCTTTTCCAACGTACTTTTCTGAAAAATGCGGTAATCGGTATTTCGGGTTTCCAGGACCAATAAATCAGAAGAGGTGTTCCCGATATGTTGTCAAGAGGTACAGGTCCCCAGAACCTTGAATCGTCGGATTCGTCCCTGTTATCGCCCATTGCGAACACATGACCTTCAGGCACAACTATTGGACCGAAATTATCGCGTACATAAGGATATTTTTTTAATTTTCCTCTTTCCCATGAGATTTGAAATAGTTCTTTTTCTACGTTCAAAGGAGGATACTCAGTCGGGTCTCTGTACGAAGTATAATCTGCGTTGATATCTTTTCCGTTAACGAAAAGTGTTTTATGCTGTACGTATACTGTGTCGCCTGCTGTAGCAATGCATCTCTTAACAAAATTCGTATCCTTGAATAGCCCTTTACCTCCAAGAGGATAGCGAAATACTATTATTTCTCCTTTTTTAGGTTTTTTTAATCTGAATAAGTATTTATCTGTGAAAGGTAGTTTTATTCCGTATTTAAGCCTGTTAACGATTAAGAAGTCTCCTATTAGAATTGTGTCCTTCATGGAGCCGGTAGGCACATGGAATGTCTGGACTATAAAACCCCGCAGAAAAAGTATTATTCCTATTGCGATCATCCACGACCTTATTTCTTTCCAAATTTTATTTTTATCTATCATTTTAACCATTTCCCATGACATTTTTTAAACTTCTTGCCGCTTCCGCAGGGACATTTATCATTTCTTCCAATATCTTTTATTCTTTTTCCTTCTTTTTTCAATTTAGAGACCTCCTCTTTGAACCTTTTATCAAGTTTTTCATTTCCAATTACCGGGATATCTTCTCTTCCAGGGATGCTTACTTTCTTGCTGTTGGGGTGTTTAGGTTCCTGTTGGATACCCTTAAAATCTTCCTTTACTTCCTGTCCCTGTACTTCTTCCGGTGCCTTTACGGCTTCCGGTGTGAATCTATAAAGCAGACGAACGGAATTTTTTCCGATATTATATAAGAGTTCTTCAAACATGCCGAAAGATTCCCTTTTATATTCTATTAATGGATCTTTTTGAGCAAAACTTCTTAAGTTTATACCTTCCCTTAAAGCATCTAACTCATATAAATGGTTTCTCCACTCGTCATCTATTACCTTTAATATTGCCATTCTTTCGAAGTGTCTCATGATTTCTTGGCCAACAATTTCTTCTTTTGATTCGTATTTCAATTTTACCAGTTTTCGCACATTTTCTTCCAGATTCCTTTTATTAATCTCTTCGATGTTACTTTTTCCTTTATCGAAGTCTACGAGGAAAAGTTCGATTAAATCGGCACGAAGTGCTTCCCAATCCCATTCTTCAGGATATCTGCCGACTAAATAAGAGTCGAAGATTACATCAAGAGATTCATCGGTCCATTCCATGACTCTGTCTTTTAAGTTTTCTCCGTCTAAAATGTCGTTTCTTATATCATAAATAACTTCTCTTTGTTTATTCATTACATCGTCGTATTCTAAGAGTCTTTTTCGGATATCGAAGTTCATTCTCTCAACCCGTTTCTGAGCGTTTTCTATTGCTCTTGAGATTAATGGGTGTTTTACGGAATCGCCATCCTCGATACCCATTCTATCCATTGCACTTGCTATCCTCTCCGTAGCAAAAACTCTCATTAAATCATCTTCAAGTGAAATGTAAAAACGAGATGCGCCGGGGTCTCCCTGGCGGCCGGATCTTCCCCTTAGCTGATTATCGATTCTCCTTGCTTCATGTCTTGCTGTTCCGATTACATGAAACCCGCAGGGTACATCTTCTCTGCATTTGTCAATATCAATTTCTTCTGGGATTTTTTGTCCTTTTTCCGTAACAACCGAGCATTCATTGCACTTTATTATTTCTCTATCCGGTTTAATATCTGTACCTCTGCCTGCCATATTGGTTGCTATAGTTACCTGGCCTTTTTCTCCTGCGTGGGATATTATTTTTGATTCTTTTTCGTGGTGTTTTGCATTCAAAACCTGATGGGGGATGCCTTCCCTTTGCAACATTCTTGAAATCAATTCGGATATGTCTACTGAAACAGTGCCCACGAGAACAGGCAGGCCTTTATTATGCAAATCTTTAATTCTTTTAACTATTGCATTGTATTTTTCTCTTTTTGTTCTATATATTAAATCATCGTGGTCTATTCTTCTTACCGGTTTGTTTGTTGGTATTTGAATTACGTCTAATTCATATATTTGCATAAATTCTTCTGCTTCAGTTACGGCCGTTCCTGTCATTCCGGCGAGTTTATCGTACATTTTAAAATAATTCTGGAGGGTTATAGTGGCAAAAGTTTGAGTCTCTCTTTCTACTTCAACATTCTCTTTTGCTTCTAATGCCTGATGCAGTCCATCGGAGAATCTTCTTCCCGGCATTAAACGGCCGGTAAATTCATCTACAATTATTACTCTGTTTTGCTGAACAATATATTCAACATCTTTTTCGAATAGAGTATAAGCTTTTATCAATTGATTGGCCGCGTGTATTCTTTCAGATTTTTCTGCGTAATCTCTTTCAATTGCTTCCTTTTGTACTATTTTTTCTCTGTTTGATAGTGAGTTATCCTGTTCTATTTCTTGTAGGGTAATAGATAGGTCGGGAAGCTGAAAAAAGTTTCCCGATTCCCTTTTTATAATTAGTTCCTGTCCCATTTCAGAGATGTTTGTGGAATTTTCTCTTTCGTCAATTGCAAAGTATAAACTCTCGTCTATTTCGTGTAATTTTTTTTCTTTCATAAAACGTGATTCAGTTTCCTGTAAAAGCTGTTCAAATTCACCGTTTTGTAATAATCTCAATAATTGTTTATTTTTGGGATTACCTCTTTTTGCTATAAGTAGTTTTTCTCCCGTTTCTTCTCTTTTGTTCTCATCAATTAATCTTTTTGCCTCTGCAACCGTGCTATTTACAAGTAAAGTTTGTTTGTGTACGAGATTGGCAATCGATGGTTTAAGTTCACCGTATTGTTTTGTTACGGAATGTTGTACGGGTCCCGATATTATAAGGGGTGTTCTGGCTTCGTCTATGAGTACTGAGTCCACTTCGTCAACTATGGCAAAGTTATGACCTCTTTGAACTCTATGTTCCGGAGTTACTGCCATATTATCACGAAGATAATCGAAGCCGAATTCGTTATTGGTTCCGTAAGTTATATCGCAGTTATATTCTTTTATTCGTTGGTCCGGTCTCATCTCCGAGATTATTACGCCAACCGAAAGTCCTAGGCTTTGGTAAATACCGCTCATCCACTCTTTATCTCTTCTGGCGAGGTAATCATTTACGGTTACAAGATGGGCTCCTCTTCCTGAAAGCGCGTTAAGATAGAGAGGCATTGTTGCCACAAGGGTTTTACCTTCACCTGTTTTCATCTCGGCAATATTTCCTTGATGTAGAATAATAGCTCCAACCAACTGTACGTCATAAGGTATCATACTCCATTCCCACTGGAGGTCTGTGACGCTCCAACTTTTGCCCAATAATAGTTGACAGGCTCTTTTTACCAGTGCGAAACTTTCTACCATTAAATCATCGAGGCTTTCACCTTCTTTTAGTCTTGTCTTAAATTCTTCAGTAATTTTAGGCAATTCGTTTTCCTTAAGTTTTTTGTAATCCATTGTCTTGTTGTTTATCTCTTCGACAATGGGATAAATTTTTCTTAAAACTCTTTCGTTATGAGATGGAATAACCTTTTTTAGAACACTAAACACAGATCAAATCACCTCTTTCTCTGCCCGTTGATATATATTTTATGGGAATATCAAGTGAATCTTCAACGAATTTGATAAAGTTTATCGCCTCATCTGGTAAATCATTGTACTTTTTTATAGATTTTGTGTTCTTCCATCCGGGTAAACTATTATAAATTGGTTTAACTTTTTCCAGTTTCCATACTTCTGACGGATACCATTCTTGTTTTTCTCTGTCTATTTCGTAGGCAGTTGCAATTTTTACTTCTGGGAGACCGTCCAATACGTCAATCTTTGTAAGTACTATCTCGGTGATTCCCGATATCCAGCAGGAAAATCTCAGTGCAACAAGGTCTAACCAGCCACATCCTCTTGGCCTTCCTGTAGTTGCTCCGAATTCGTTACCCGTATTACGTATAAGTTCTTCTGTTTCTTTTTCCATTCGACTTGGAAAGGGCCCCTTTCCTACTCTTGTTGTGTATGCTTTTGAAATACCAATTATATTGGGGATTAAGTTTGGCGGAATCCCGCTTCCGGTTAGGATGCCTCCTGGTGTAGGATTGGATGATGTAACATAAGGGTAAGTGCCAAAATCTATATCTAAAAGTACACCCTGAGCTCCTTCGAATATTATTCTTTTATTATCTTTTAGCATATTTCGAATAAGTTCTACTGTATCGACTACCGTGTGCCCGTATTCATTCTTGAAAAATTTTATTTTCTCGAGATATTCATCTGGTAGGCCGAAATTATCTAAATAGTCGGAAGAGAAGATATCTCCCATGCGTAGTCCTTTTCTTAGTATTTTGTTGGAGTAAGCCGGTCCTATTGCTCTTCCCGTTGTGCCTATAATCTCTTTCATTTCTTTTTCTTCTTCGAAGTAGGAGGGTAGTATCAGGTGGCTTCTTTTGCTTATTTTAAGGTTATTCTTTATTTTTATCCCTTTTTCTTTCAACTCTTCAATTTCTTTGATAAGCTGAAGCAGATCGATTACGACCCCATTGCCAATAATAGATATTTTATCCGAACGAAGTATCCCCGAGGGAATAAGATGCAGGGATAGTTTTTCCCCATTATAGAAAATTGTATGTCCGGCATTTGCTCCGCCTTGATATCTACATACTACATCAAAAGATTCGGCTAGAGTATCTATTACTTTTCCTTTGCCTTCGTCTCCCCATTGGAGACCTATTACCGCTGCGTTCCCTTTTTTCATGTCCGCTTACCCTAAAAGCTTTCCCTGTAAAATATCTGGAGTTGTCTGCCTACATTTCCTGAGAGAATATTTTTAAGGTCAAACTGAATGCCCAGGCTTCCGGATTGTAATTTATAACCGAGATTGAATCTGTTCTCATCCACATCGTTTGCTCCCATTATGTATTCGAGATAGAAAGTGTGCGCTTCGGCTAAATTGAAAGTCAGGTTTCCAAAAATGTCCATTCCGTTTCCTTCGTCGAAGTTATAATTTGCGCCTCCGGATAGGAGAAGACCCGGTATTAATCTACCCCCCACGGTTACAAACAAGTATTTCTTTTCGTATATTTCAATCGGTTCATCGTTATAACCGATTACGCTTTCTATTATTTCGTTACCGAATAGACGAATTCGAAGATCAAGTGCTGGACGATCTTCCCATTCGATACTTTCGTATCCTACAATATTTGTGCCGCCGAAACTTGTGGCTAATATAATGCCGTTCCAAATTCCAACTCCAAGTTTAGCTCTCAGATTGCCAATGGGTTCTTCTTTTATTTGTATTAAAACTTCTCCGTGATAAAGAAGAACAGGTAACGGGTTATCGATTCCTATTATGGGTTCGTTATAAGTAGAAATCATAGATAATAGAAAAAAAATCATTTTGCCTCCTTTATATACTAAATCTAATGCTCCCTTCGCCGATTATGGTGTTAACTTTTTGTATCAGTTGCTCATCCGGTTTGATTTTTATGTCTTTGGATTTTAATCGTATTTCTTCACCGTTATTTCTACAGAGAATTGTAAGAGGTATTTTACCCTCGTGTTCGGCCAAGATCTTTTTTACTCCAGCTATGTCTTCTTCTTCTAGTCCTGTAATATTGAGAATTAAATAAGCGCACTTAAGATGGTTTTCAATTTTTTCCAAAGGCATTATTTTTTCTGCAGTTATTTGAATTTGACTCCTCATGGAGTCTTCTTTAATTCTTCCTTTAACTACGATAGAACCTAAAGAATCCAGTTTGCTTCCGAATTCCTCAAATAATTTTGGAAATACCAATACGTCAAAAGCTCCATTTTCATCTTCAACCCTTAATATTGCCCACCGGCGGTTCTTTTTAGATGTTTTCTTTTCAACTTTTGTTACCGTTCCTCCGGCAATAATTAATTTATTTATGGGTAAGTCCTTCAGTTTTTGTGAAGGTGTAAATAGTGCTTCGGAAAGTTTTTCATATTGAGCTAAAGGATGGCTGGAAAAGAAAAAACCGTAAGCTTCCTGTTCATATCTTAATTTCTCGTCTTCATCGAATGGAGTTGTAGGAACGAGTTCTATTTTTATTTCTTCAAATAATGTATCCATTTTCCTTTTTTCTTTCGTTTTTGCATAATCTATTGCGTTTTGAAGAGAAGAGAGTAAAGAATGCCTGTTTGATTCAATAGAGTCAAAAGCTCCTGCCTTAATAAGACTCTCTATTACTTTTTTATTTACGAGCCTTCCTCCTGCTCTTTCTACAAAATCAAAGAAATCTTTAAATTTTTGTTTTTTTCTTTCTTTAATTATCTCGAGTACCGCATTTTTTCCGACATTTTTAATGCCTCCCAAACCGTAGCGTATTGTTTTCTTTTCCGGAATAAATTCGTAAACTGATATGTTGATGTCAGGAGGTTTTATTTCAATTCCGTGTTTTCTGGCATCTTTAATGAATTTCCTAATATCTTCTACTTCTGCACTTATATTACTTGTAAGAGCAGCAGCATAAAATTCAGTAGGGTAATGAGCCTTCAAATATGCAGTTTGGAATGCTATTTCTGCATAGGATACAGAATGTGCTTTATTGAAGCCGTACATTGCAAAAGCACTCATTCTTTCGAATATATCTTCTGCTTGAGTTTTTGTTAGACCATTATTAGTGCATCCTTTAATAAATTTCTCTTCCATTGACTGCATAACGTCCATTTTTTTCTTTCCCATTGCTTTTCTCAAAATGTCTGCTTCGCCTAAAGAGAATCCTGCAAGTATATTTGCGATTTTCATAACTTGTTCCTGATATAGCATAATTCCGTAGGTTTCTTCTAATACAGATTTTAATTTTGGGTGAGGATATTCCGGTTCTATCTTACCTTGTTTTCGCAAAGCAAATTCATCCTGATCAATATTCTGTAATGGTCCGGGTCTATACAAAGCGACTGATGCTACAAGATCAGAAAAATCTGTAGGATGGATTTTTCTTAACATTTTTCTCATGCCGTCCGATTCTAATTGGAATACTCCAGTTGTATCTCCTTTTCTTATAAGCTCAAAGGTTTTTTTGTCATCTTTATCTAGATTATAAATATCTACTTTATGTTTAATATTTTTCAAGGTTTCTTGTATCACAGTTAGGGTTTTTAACCCGAGAATGTCTACTTTTAAAAGTCCAAGTCTCTCTAGAGTTTCCATGGCAAATTGAGTAGTAATTACTTTTTCTTCACCTGTTGTGCTTACAAAGAGCGGAACAAAGTCTGTAATATCTCCGGGAGCTATTACCACTCCTGCTGCGTGTGTGGAAGTTTGTCTTATTAATCCCTCTAAACTTTTAGCGAGATCAATTAACTCTTTTAGATCAGCTCTATTTTGTATTTTTTCTTTTAAGTCGCCGGAAGAATTTATTGCTTCTTCAATTGATTGTTCTCTTTCTATTTCTTTTGCTAATTCGTCACAATCGGCGTATGGTATTTCAAGTACTCTGCCAACGTCTCTTACTACTGATCTGGCTTTTAAAATGCTAAAAGTCACAATTTGAGCAACGTTTCTTTCGCCATATTTTTTCTTAATGTGTTGTACTATTTCATCCCTTCTGACATCTGAAAAATCAATATCAACATCTGCCATAGATACTCTTTGTGGATTTAAAAAACGTTCGAAAATAAGGCCGTATTTTAAGGGATTTACATTTGTTATTCCAAGGCTATAAAGAACAAGACTGCTTGTTGCTGAACCTCTCCCGGGACCTACTGGTATTCCTTTTTCTTTAGCGAAATCCACGATGTCTTTGATTATTAGGAAATAACCGGATAGCCCCAATTCTTTAATTACTGATAGTTCATATTGTAGTCGTTCTTCTTCACCTGGAGTTACCCTTTTTAATTTTTCTGTAAGTCCTGCTCTTGCGAGGTGTTCAAGATATTCTCCTAATCCTTTAAACCCCTTTGGTATATCTATTGAAGGTAAAAGTGTTTTGTCTGTTTCGAAAGGAACAGGTATGCATTTTTCCATAAATTCTTGTGTGTTTTCAATGGCTTCTGGAATATCTTTAAAAAGTTCTTCCATTTCCTCTGGGGAGCAGAGATAGAAATTATTTGTAGGTAATTTTAGAGTATTCTCTTCGCTGACGGTTTTTTTTGTCTGTAACAAGAGCAATATTTCATGGCTTTTAGCGTCTTCTTGTTTCAGGTAGTGAACGTCGTTAGTTGCTATTAAAGAAATATCATGTTTTCTTGAAAGATCTATTAATTTTTCGTTAACCTCAACTTCATTTTCAATTCCAACTCTCATTAATTCTATATAGAAATCTTCGCCGAATTCATTCTTAAAGAAGTTTATTTGTTTTTCCGATTCTTCCAAATTATCATTATAAACAAGAGCAGGAATTATTCCGTTTCTACAGGCGGTTCCGATAATTATTCCCTCTTTATACTTCAAGAGAATCTCTTTATCCAGTCTTGGCCTTTTGTAAAATCCTTCGATATAAGCTAATGATGACAATTTCATCAGATTGTGGTAGCCTTTTGAGTTTTTTGCCCAGAGAGTTATATGGTAATTTTCGGATTTCTTTTTTCTTCCTTCGATTGAAAAATATCCTTCCATTCCAATAATTGGTTTTATCTGATTTTTTACCGCTTCCTGGAAAAATTCAAAAGCTCCGAAAAGATTGCCATGATCAGTTAGGGCTACAGAGTTCATACCTAGTTTTTTTACCTGAGCTATTAAATCTGGTATTTTAATTCCGCCGTCAAGTATTGAGTAATGACTATGTACGTGAAGATGTGTGAAACTCATTCTAATTTGACCTTTACTTTTCCTATTCTCTGTCTGGTTGCTTTGAGTATCGTAAATTTTATATTTCCGATAACGACTGTTTCGCCTTCCTGAGGAATATGATTTAGGTGTGCGAAAATTAATCCTCCTACTGTTCTTATATCTTTATCTTCATAACATATAGGAAGAATTTCTTCAAGTTGTTCAAGCTCAAATGTTCCGGGAACTATTATAGAGCCATCTTCTAATTTTTTATAAATTGTTTTTTCCTTGTCTAATTCATCCTGCAATTCACCAACTATTTCTTCGATCAGGTCTTCTGTAGTAAGAAGTCCTGCTACCCCTCCAAATTCGTCCATGACAATTGCAATGGAAATGTGTTTTTTCTGAAATTCTCTTAGCGTTGATAGTACGTTTTTTGTGTAAGGTATAAAATAAGGCAGTCGCATTAGATCACCTACAAGGATTTTGCTGTCTTCGCCCCATAACCTTAGAACTTCGGTCATATAGATAATTCCAACTATATTATCGAGAGACCCATCGTATACCGGTATTTTTGTATGTCTTTTTTTCCGGTAATGGTCGATTAGTGCTTCGATATCTTGATCTATAGAAATACATTCTATATCAGTTCGAGGAACCATTACATCTTCAGCAACCGTACTGTCAAGTGCAAATATTGCGGTCAGAAGTTCTTCTTCATCTTCAGAGATGACACCGTTTTCTTCCACTTCGGCGATTAGTTCCTTCAGACCCTTCTCGCTTTTAATTGTTGATTTTCTAAACCACTTAAACACTAGTATTTTCTCGTTTTTGGGAGTATAACTCCTCCAGATGTTATGATTTTAAATCCATCTTGGATCGAAATTTCTGTTTCTATAATATCGGATACAGGATAAATGAGATAATACCCGGAAGTAGGATTTGGTGATGTTGGTAGAAAGACATTATAATATTCTTCCTTTCCGATTTTCCATTTCTCTTTGCTGGTTAAAAATGCAAGTGTATATGTATTTTTCCAGGGATATTTTATTATAACTACTTTACTAAAAGCGGAATGGTCTATCATTATTGCGTTTACGAGCTGCCTGGTTGCGTTATAGAGACCTTTTACGAGAGGTAGTTTTGTCATTATTTTGTCGAGAGTACTTAATGCCCATCTTCCTATGAAACTCGAAGTAATAAATCCTATTATATAAATTACAATTATTACGGAAATAAATCCAATCAATGATGATAACGGTTTAGATATTTCGGAAAAAAGATAAATCTGGGTAAAATATTTACCAAAAAAACCGCCAATTTTTTGTATTAGAAACCATATAACTCCAACTGTTAACACTAGTGGAAGAATGGCAACCAATCCCGTTATAAAGTGCCTCTTAATTTTATTTCTTAAAGCCATATTATTTTACTAAAATAATAAAGGATTTGTTTGAATAGTCAAGTATTGATTGGCAGCTAAAAATTATTAATTTTATTTAATAGCATTAAATGCCAGTACAGCCAACGCTACTTTGTACACAATGTCTACAGTATTTCCCAAAACTTGCCAGAAAGAAACTCCCACCTTGACTTTAACTGGAACTACAATCGTGTCACCTGGTTTTATTTTGGTGGTTCCTTTTTCAACTTTTCCTGAAGCTCTTCTGACATATATTTCTTTTCTGTCTGCAGATGGTTTTGGCCCTCCTGCCATAGCTAAATAATCATTCAAGGATAATCCATCTTTATAGGCTATTCCGGTTGGGTTATAAACTTCTCCTATTATCTGGACAGTTTTAGGCAGTAAAGGTACATATATTGTATCTGCGTTTTCAAGGGGCATATTTATTTGTTCAGGGTCCAGAAGGTTTATTACGATTCTTCCTTTCTTTTTGGATCTTGCCATTATAGAAGATAATTGTTGTTGCTGAATTCTTATGTATTCCATATTTGCCAGCTTATCTGCCTCTGATTGCATACTGCTCATTAGGGTTCTTTGTTCATAGAGAAGTCTCATTCTTGTTTCTGTGGTTAAATCTGCTATTGCCTGATTTTGTGCTTCCGCTACAGATACTCTTGAAAATATTGCTCCTTCGAGATATGCGTTTTCTGTGAATCCTCCAGCTCTGTCAATAAGCTCTTTTAAAGGTGTTCCGACTTTTATCTGGTAGTTACCCGGAAAATTAAATTCTCCTTTTAAGTTTACTGTTCCTACTTCTCTGTAATATGGGTTTCTTTTTATTAGTATATAATCTCTCGGTTGTAGAGGGATATTTAGATCTTCTTCGTTTTTAATGTTAATTTTTTCTACGTAAGCACCTTTATCCTGATCTATTCTGAAAAGTTCTGCTTCATCTTGTGCCGAAATTTTTGTGCGTGCCAGGAATAAAAGATCCATTATTCTCATTTGAGGATGAAGAGGGTAGGAATCTGGTTTTTCTACTTCTCCTGATATTTCTACAAAGAATTTTTCTTCCAAATTCTCATTGCTGAAGATTGTTAAACGGTCCCATTCTACAAGTTTTATGTTATCTTCGGTAGAACCATCGAGCAATTTTTCAAGATTGATCTCTATTATTTTTGGGTATGTCACGCCTGCAAAACGTAGGATTTCTGCTCGTTTTATATATGTTCCTTTTCTTATTCCCCCGGCTTCATTTATCAGGTCGAGGACGGTCATCCCATCTTTCAATCCAAAGGTTCCTTCGTTCTTGACATTTCCTACTATTTCAACATAGTTATGCAGATAAGGTGGTATTTCGAATACACGAACGAGGTCTCCATTCTCGATTTTTACGTTCTTTGCTATTCTATGGAAATCAGCCTGATCTTCGAATTTTAAATCCTTTACAATTTTTTCGTTGTCAGGAGATATTCTCTCAAGCTGAATTCGTTTTTTGCCTGCTGTGGGAAGAGATTTTCCGGCCATCTCTATTAGTTCTGATAATCGTTCATTATCTTTTAATTCGTATATGCCGGGTCTGTTTATTGCTCCGCTAATTCCTGCTACATCTTCGATTGGAGGTACAAATAGAATATCTCCGGATGAAAATTGTATAGCAGGCAGAGGTCTTTTTTTAACGAGAAGTGTATATAAATCAATATTTTTTGAGTTACCTTTGCTAGATATATACTTTATATTTCTTAAGCTTCCCGATTTTTTTGGTCCGCCTGCTTCGAAAAGAGATGCAAGGGGATTTGAGAGTACAGTGGTACTATATATTCCGGGTTTGTTTACTTCTCCGAGAATGAAAACATTCACGCTTTTCAAATTTCCAAGACTTACAGTGACGTCGATATTGGAAAATTCTTTGCTGAATGCTTCTTTTATTAAATATTTGCTTTCTGCGTATGTTTTTCCCCAGAGATTTATACTTCCAATATATGGAAGAACGATTGCGCCTTCTCGGTTTATACTTTCCATCCACGAATTATTAAGTTCTCCCGATATTACAATAGATAGTTCGTCTCCGGGCCCTAAAATATAATTTTCTGCTACCGGTGCGAAGGTTGGTATATCATATAATGATGTCTGGAACATATCGTATCCGAATTGCCTTAAGGTTACAAAGGAAGAATCAAGTTGTTTGTTTACTTTAAATAGGTTTTTTCTTAAGCTAAGGTATGAAGTATCCGGAAAAAACAGTGTGTCTTTTCTAATCATGGCAAGTTCGACTTTTAAAGATTCGTCTCTTATTTGTTCTGTCAGAGAATCTTTAATTTGTTCAAGTTTCATTCTTCGAGAGGTGACCATATATTTTTCTTTGAACATTTTTTCGATGGCCGAAAGAGTGTCTTCTTTGGGAATCTTTATTTGTTTCGATTTTAAGCTATCGGCTGGTGTTATTTGTGTAGGAATTTTTACTTTTCCCTCTGTTAGCTTCTTAAGTATGTCAGTATCGATTCCTTGTGTGAAGCATGCTAGAGGAAAAGCCATAAGAATAAATATCATTGTAATTCTTTCTTTTATCATGTTTTCTCCGTTTTTTAATACCTTGATACTACAAAAACTTTTAAATTTGTCAAGGGCTGATAGGTGGTATGTGTTTGGGATTTAGGAAGTATAGTCACTTGTCATTAGTCTCTGGTCACTAGTCAAAAATCTTTGTGTCTTTGTGGCTCTGTGTGAGATTAACTTTGAGTTGTGGAGTTGGGTTTAAAAAAAACACAAATATATTTTTTTCTTTGTGTCTTAGTGTCTTCGTGGCTGCTAAAAACAATTGACATATTTTATATTCTAATTATAATACAAATATGAATTCTATTCTGGAAAAGATTGAAGAATCAATTATATCGAAGGTTATGAAAGCCGCAGAAGAAAATAATGCGCTCAACTTTGCTGAAAATCCTATTGAACTTTTTACGCCAAAATCTATTATTGATAACGCTAAAGAGGCCATTGAAGGTGGTTTTAATGGTTATTTGCCCAGTGCGGGAAGAATTCCTTTGCGAAGGTTGGTTTCGGAGATGATTGCCGCAGAGACGGGTGTAACCTTTGATCCCGAAGAAGAGATTACAATAACTTCTGGAGCCAGTGTAGCTTTTGTTTCCTCTATGTTGAGCCTTGTCGAAGGAGAGAATGGGGTTGTTATTCCCGAACCTTTCTATGAAAATTATTTGCCGATTACCGAAATAAGTCGAGGTAAACCCATCTTTTTATCTCTTACTGACCCCGATTATTCTTTTCATTTTACCGATTTTAAAAAATTGCCTACCTTTAAAGTTTTTATCTTAGATAACCCGCATAATCCAACTGGTAAAGTTTTTAATTCTGAGGAAATCAAAGCAATAGGTGAAACAGTTCTGGAAAGAGAGGCATATCTGATTGTTGACGAAACTTACAGGCATCTTCTGTATGATGTTGAATATGCCTCACCTTTAAAAATTGAAGAGCTTATCGACCGGACTATTATTATAGGTAGTCTTTCTGCAATTTTTTCTGTAAGAGGATGGAGATTGGGTTACATTGCTGCAAAGCCTCCAATAATGAAAGAAATAAGAAAAGTCCACTATTATTCTTCTATTACTGCTCCTGTTCCTTTTCAATGGGCTTGTGAGAATTTCGATGTACAATCAAATTATTTAGAAAATATTAGGGAAAAATATAAGGATAAAAGAGATTTTTTGTGCAGAGCTCTTGATAAGGCAGGGTTTACTTTTTATACCCCCAACGGAGGGTACTACATTTTTGCAAATTTTGAAGGTGTTTGGGATGGAAATGATTGGGGTTTTTATAAATATTTACTTAAAAATAAAAATTTAGCAATTGTTCCGGGTTCAGCTTTTTATTCTGGTAAAAATAAAGGAAAAAAGAAGGTTAGATTTAACTTTTCTCAATCCGAAGCGAATCTAAAAGAACTCAGTTCGATATTGTCTGCTGGCATAACTTAAGACAAAATAAATATATATTTTTATAAAAAAGCAATTATCTTTTTTCTCGAAAATTAAATATCAAAAATTAAAAAGCAAAATGATAAATAAAAATGCAAAATTATCTGTTTTCTTCTATAATTATATATCTTTCAATGTATTTTTGAACTTTGATTTGTAATTTTGCATTTTGATATTTAATTTTTACTTTTCGTATTCCCACATCGAGAAAAAGGATTTTAGTTTTCTTCTACCCGGACTTTTACGTAGTTTATTAAGCGCATTCTCTTCAATTTGTCTTATCCTTTCTCTTGTTACGTTAAACATAAATCCTATTTCTTCAAGCGTTTTACTCTCCCCGTCTAAAAGTCCGTATCGAAGCTCCAGTACTTTTCTCTCTCTTGCGGATAATGTGGTGTTTAATACCTCGCCGAGATTCTCAATTAATAATGTCAACATTGCCTGTTTTGCCGGAGAAGGGGTTTTTTCCTTGGCGATTATATCTCCAAAAAGTAATTCTCCGTCTTCTGAAACAGGTTCGTCCAACGATTTGGTTGCATCTCCAAGCATTTGAGCAAATCTGATTCGTTCTTCAGAAATTCCTATATCCGCTGAAATTTCTTCTAGAGTTGGTTTAATTCCGTTTTTTTGGAGAAATTCCCTTTTTGACTTTGTTATTTTATTTATAAGAGTTAAGGTGTGCGCTGGTATTGCAAATGAATCGGATTGTTCTGCGAGAGTTTTTATTATAGCTTGTTTTATCCACCATATGCCATATGTAGAGAATTTATATCCTTTTCGATGGTCGAATTTTTCCACAGCTTTTATTAGTCCGGCGTTACCTTCCTGGACGATATCCATAAAACTTACGCCGCTTCGATTATATTTTTTTGCTATAGAAAAAACCAAACGAATGTTTCCTTCTACCAGTTCTCTTTTTGCCTGGCAGAAGAAACTTTCCCATTTTTTGATATTTCTTCGTATGTGGTTAACTTCTTTCCAGTCCGAATGAATTTCAAGCTGATAATGTTTGATTTCTTTTATTGCCTGTTTTAATTCATTTTTTATTTCTTTTCTTTCTTTTGTAGATTCGGATTCCTTGAATTTCTCTCTAAGTTTTCTTATATTCATTACTTTTTCATTAAACTTTTGGTGTTCTTTTGCTTGTAGATTCATTAATTGCTTTAAATATGGTGTTTGTATTCGTAGTCTTAATATTAACTTGATTATATTATTTTCGTATCTCTTATATTTAAATTCATAAATTCTTTTTCCTTTTTTAAGATAAAGGTTTTTATATTGTATTAGTTTTATTTTCCATTTTTCTATTCGTTTCATTAATTTAAATAAATTTTTCTTGTCTCTATGGCCTGCATAATTTTCGTTCCATTTATGTGTATCTAAATATAAGAATTGTTTTATTAAAAAGGATGATCTTTCAATTTCTTTCTTATATGACAAAAATTTGTCTATTACCGGAGGAAATCTGAACAAATATCTACAAATCATAGTTCTGCCTTTTTCTAACTTCTTTCCGATTTCGAATTCTTCTTCTTTTGTAAGTAAAGAAGTTCCATCTATGTCTCTTAGATAGAGTTTCATTGGTTGATCTAGAGCAGCAGGGGAGACTTTCCCTGAAATATTACTTTCCAAACATTGCTCTTCCTCTTCGCTTGTTTCCGATTCTTCTAATTCGGCTCCAATCTCAGTTAAAATTTCATTTAATTTCTCCTCTGTTATATCCAATTTATCTTTTATTTCATCAAGATAGATTTTGCCGTCTTTATCCATGAAATTTAAAATTTCTGTCCAGATGATATTCTTATCTTCCAAAAATTTCTCCTTTTTCAAGACATTTACGTTCTTCAGTAAGCGCATCTATCTCTTTGCATAGTAGAGTTTCAGTCTCGCTTTTTTCCTTCATGTTATTAATCTTGTGTAATTCTAATAATTTTTCTTCTATCAATTTTCCCAGGTGGTATCTTTTTAAATTTTTTGCACAGATAATTGGAGGATTCAACGGCTCTTCGTTCTTTTTGATTAGATACTTTACAAAAGATTGAGGGAGTGATTCTGTTATATCTCTCATTTTTATATCTGCACCTTCTTTTATCAATCTGAAATATTTTTTTAGATGAGGGTTTTTGATATGACTTTCATCAATCATAGAGAAAACAGTATCTTTTTCATTAGGGTTTTCTATAATGGCATATATAAGTGATAATTCATATTCCTCTCTTACTTCAATTGTAGTTTTCTTTTGAGGAAGAATTATAGATTTTTGTGTTTTGGTTTGATCTAATAATTCTTTTCTGATCGCAAGTTTTTTTGCTAAAAATTCTTTATATATTTCAATTTTTGAAGGTTCTTTAATTGATTCGAGCATTGAATTAATTTCATCAATGGCTTTAGAAAGTTCTATTGGTGAAGAAAGGCTATAATTATTTCTTATCCTTTCCGTCAACCAGTCAACGAAGTCGCTTGAATTTTCTACTAATTTATCAAAAGCTTTCTTGCCTTCCTTAGTTATTATTTCGTCAGGGTCTTTTTCTTTACCGCTTCCTCCTATTTTGACATTAGTGCCTTCTCCGAGGAGCATGCCTAAAGATCTAAGTGTAGCGATCTTCCCTGCTGTGTCTTCATCAAAGAAAAGGATTACCTCTTTAGCATATCTTGAAATTAATTCAGCCTGATCCAATGTGAGAGAAGTTCCAAGACAGGCTACAGCATTTTTTATCCCTGCTTGATAAAGCGATAGGAAATCGAAGTACCCTTCTACAAGTATTATTTTTTCTGCTTTTCTTATTTCTTCCTTTGTATGCCATAAACTGTAAAGATTTTTTCCTTTCTTATGAATAGGGGTATCGGGAGAATTTAGATATTTTGGACCTTTTTTGCTGAGTCTTCTTCCTCCGAAACCTATAATTCTACCTGAAGTGGAAAATATTGGAAATAATAGTCGGAGAAAGAAAGTGTCTTTAATGGTGCCGTTACTTTTTTTAACAAGGCCACTTTTTATTAGATCGGAAATTTTAAATTTCTTTTTAGCCGTTGTTATGAAGTTACTTCCGTATGGTGCAAAACCCAATTGAAATTCTTCTATTGTGTTTTTACTAAGCCCTCTTTTTTTTAAGTAATCAAGTACTTTAATGGATTTAAGAAGTTCCTGGTGATAGAAATCTACAGCAAAATTGTGTATCGAGTATAGTATGTCGTTTTCACCTTTATATTGTCCGATTTCTATACCTGCTTTTTCAGCCAACATCCGAACTGCTTCTATAAAAGGAATTTTCTCGAATTCCATAATGAAGGTAATAACGTCTCCGCTTTTACCGCAGCCGAAGCAGTGAAATATGTTTAGATCAGGAGAAACATAAAAAGAAGGGGTATCATCTTTATGAAACGGACAGTTTGTTACGTAGTTTTTTCCTGCCTTCTTTAGGGGAAGATAATCACCAATGAGATGAGATATATCTATCCTCTCTTTGATTTGACTTATGGCCCCATCAGAAACAGGCATAACGTTAAATTTTAAGGTTTTTTTCAACTTTTGCAACCCCCTATGTATATAAACGGATTAAAATTTATCATAGGATTATATTATATTAGTTTTGTATTTTATAGGTTGACAGATTTTAGTTGTTTCTTATAATTGCTTTTAGGAAAGGAGGTCTAGTATGCGCAAATTAATTTTAACTCTATTTTTTGTATCGGTTCTTTTATCAAATGATGTTTTTGCGCAGAAAGAAGGAGTTATTCATCCACTATTTAGAGCTTTGTTGCAGTCCGGTGAGCGAATTGAAGGTAGGAATGGTTATTTTACTTCAACGACTTTCAATGGTGTTTTAAATACCGGTCAAGATATAAGCATTAGCAGAAATGATATAAGGCTTTTGGATGTATCAGAAGGTTCGAAGGTTGTGCAATATACTTTAATTGGCGCCGGAGTCGGTCTTTTGATATCTGGAACAGCAATTGTTATGGCTGCATCAGAAGCTGCAGGCGATCAATATAAAGAATTGAATACAGGAGCTATAATTCCCGTTACTCTAAGCGTGACTGCTATTTCTGCGTTTGTCGGTGGAATTATTGGTGCAAATCAGATAAAGTGGACAAGGGTACCCATAAAGACTACTTTTATGTTTGACCCCAAGGAAGAGAGAACAAAATTAGCTATTTCTATACCATTTAATTAAATGTTTATATAAACAAGGAGGGAAAGTGAAAAAATATACAATTACAAAAAGTTTTTTATTAATTATTTCAATGGTTTTAATTTCTTGCGCCTCTTCTCAAATAACTGCTGAACAACCCTTATCAGTTGGTCTTAATACATATAAAAACTTTGCGCTTTCTGTTGAATCTATGGTAACGGAAGACGTAGAAAAAGAGTTGTCAGATCTTAGAGGTTTGGTATTGTCAAAAGTAATGTCACTCAACGTTTTTGATCAGGTATTTTTATTGGACGATAGAGAATTGCCAGAAAACACTCTGTTGCTTAAAATTATAATTACAGATATAAGAAAAGTTAGTTCAGGATCTCGCCTTTGGCTTGGCGCTTTTGCCGGTGAGGCGTATATGACTAACAAACTTTTATTTATAGATGCTTTGACTAATGAAAAACTTGGAGAATATTCCGTAACTGGTCAATCTGGTAGTACTGCTTATGCAGGCGGTACGAATGAGGCTATAGAAAAAACCCTGGAAGCCATTGTTGAGGTAATAACTAATAATTTCAATATATAGTTATTAGTTAATCTGGCAGTTAGTGAAAGAATAAAAGATTAATAATTTTTGACTTTTTAACATTCTTTGGATTCCGAATATCGGTTTTTGGACATAAATTCTTTTTTGTTATTGCTGGTTCTTAATCTGGTTTTGAATTTTGTACAATCTTATGATTAAAACTTAAAGCATGGTGGGGAATTAACCCCTAAAAGTAATTTTTTACTGTGTTTCTATTTTTTTATAAAAAAAATATGATAATTATAGTTTAGTTTCGCATAATGTCTTTGTATTTGTTATATTTCGTAAGAAAATCTCTTATAATATTTATGATGAAAAAACCTGCTTTACCCCTTGACAAAGTGGTTAATTTGATTATAATTGTGGGTAGATGTGGTGAATAGTGGGGAATAGTTAAAGTAAGGAGGAAAGAATGTATTTTATAGGGAACGACGTACACTCTGTAGACCATAAAGGTAGGGTTTTTATTCCTGCTAAGTTCCGTTCGGTTTTAACGAAAGAGGATAAGGGTGGTTTTTATATAGCGAGAGGTTTTGAGTCTTCTCTTTTGATGTTTCCGCTTTCCAGATGGAATGAATTTATAAAGAGGCTTTCTGATAGAAGTTACTCGCAGAAGAGTATAAGGGAAGCTATAAGGGCCTTTTCTTATGGGGCTGAGCGCCTTTCTATGGATTCTCAGGGGCGAGTCGTTCTTCCTAAGGAGCTTCGTGATTACTCTAAAATAAAAGAAGAAGTCTTTTTTCTTGGAGCGATTGACAAAATTGAATTGTGGTCGCCTGCTGTTTATGAAGAATATTCAAAGGGTTCTAGTGATATAAATGAACTGTATTCAAAGCTTGGTATGTAATAGGAGTATGATGCAAGACGTGTCGATTCATCTTCCTGTCATGGTCGATGAGGTTATCGATTTCCTTGTGTGGAATAAAAAAGGTGTTTATATAGATGCCACTCTTGGATGTGGTGGTCATGCTCTTGCAATTCTTTCGAATTCTGATGCTTTGGTAGTTGGTTTTGAGCTTGATAGAAAGCAAATTGAGATTGCTGGCGAGAGATTATCTGAATTTGGAGATAGGTCATTGTTCGTCCTTGGTAATTATAAAGATATGGATCAGTTGTTTGGTTGTCAAGTTGATGGTGTTCTTTTTGATTTTGGATTATCTTCTTTTCAATTGAATGATTCAGAGAGAGGCTTTTCTTATAGAAAAGAGGGTCCTCTTGATATGAGGTTTGGGGAAAGTGGTATAACTGCGGTTCGTATAATTGAAGAGTCAAGCGAGAAAGAGATTGCTGATATTATTTATAATTATGGAGGAGAAAGGGCTTCGAGAATAATTGGAAAAAAGATAAAAAAAGAAAATCCGAAAACAACAGGAGAATTAGCACTTTTAATAAGAAAGTCTGTTCCTAGAGATAAAGCCCATAAGCATCTTGGTAGGGTTTTTCAGGCGTTACGTATAGCTGTAAACGATGAATTCCGAAATATTGAAGAAGGGATTTCGGCCGCTGCAAAAGTTCTAAAAGATAAAGGTAGATTGGTTGTAATTACTTATCATAAAGATGAAGAAAAATTAGTATGTAAAAAAGCGAAAGAAGAAGGTCTGATGCCGCTTTTTAAGAAACCGGTTAAACCTGCAAAGGATGAATTCCGGCGTAATCCTCGGTGCAGAAGTGCGCATTTAAGGGTTTTTGAAAAGTGAGGACAATAAAAATATTATTATTGATTCTAGTTTTTATTTCTCCTTTTATTTTACACGTTTGGAAAAAAAATATGGTCAATGCGCTCAATATAAAAATTTCAAATCTGACTGGAGAAATTCAAAATTTGGAGAGAAGTGTTATGCTTCTTGATTCTAAATGGAGAATAGAGATAAGCTCGAGTTCTATAGAAAAAAGAGCCAAGGAGATTTTAGGAATGAGGTATCCTGAACGGGGTGAAATTTTTAAGATAGAAGATTTTAATATTATGGATGGAGAAAATGAAAGGTAATTTATTTGAAGGAAAAGCCAGGGCATTGCTTCTTTTGTTTTTATCTCTTTGGCTATTGATTTTTGGAAGACTTTTTTATCTTCAAGTAATAAGGTCTGATGAAATAAGTAAACAGACAAAGGAAAAACAGTTACGGTTACTTCCTATAGAGTCCAGAAGAGGAAATATAAGGGATAGAAATGGAAGAATTCTTGCTACAGATTTGAAGATGTTTACGCTTTATGCGAGAAAAAGTCTTATAAAAAATCCGAAAGAAATTGCAAAAAAACTTTCTGATTGCTCTCTTGGAAGCGAGCAGAAATTAACTAAACTTCTTGAGGATGAAGCTGAATTTATAAGGATTGCTAGAGGAATTTCAGATTCTATTGTTGATGAAATAAATTTAGCTGGTGTGTATGCAGTAAAAGAATGGTACAGATATTATCCTTCTGGTCTTCTTGGTAGAACTCTTTTAGGTTCTCTTGATTGGAGAAGGCAAGGTATATTGGGTATTGAAAGTGAATATAATGAAATTCTTAAAGGGGAAGATGGTTGGGCTCATTTCTTAGAGGTGCCCAGATATTCCGGTATAAGCCTTCTTAAACGTTCCGAAAGTGAGCATAAAGATCCATCAGAAGGTTGTGATGTTTATCTTACGATTGACCTGGATATTCAATCAATCATGGATGAAGAGTTGAAAATTTTGAAAGACAAGACTGGAGCAAATCAAGTAATGGGAGTCTGCCTTTCTGTTAAGACGGGTGAAGTTCTTGCGATGGTTAATATTCCTGAGTTTAATCCGAACAAAGGTTGGAGGCTCAATGCTTGCACTTCCTGGGAGTTTGAACCTGGTTCTATTTTTAAATTAATACCCGCGTTTGCCTATATAAATAAAGGTTTTTCTATCTCTGATACATTGGTAGATTCTACTACAATTGATTTTGGAGGGAAGCTGTTTAAAGATATACATCCTCATTCGGCTTATACTTTTAGAGAAGCTCTGATTCATTCCTCTAATGTAGGTTTTGTTAGGGTGGGTGATAAAATCGGAAAGAAGGAATTCTATAATACTGCGCGACTTTTTGGTATAGGATGTGAAAGTGGTATAGATTTACCGGGAGAATATTCGGGAAAATTACCGCATCTTCCAAAAGGAAGGGATATAAGACTCGCAACAGTTTCTTTTGGGCAGGGTGTATCTGTGACTCCTTTGCAAATGATGGTAGCGTACCAGGCTGTAGCTAATGATGGAGTTCTTTTGAGACCAAGGATAATGAAAGGTATAGTTAAGAATGGTAG
Organism: uncultured bacterium; assembly: GCA_964525555.1. Lineage (GTDB taxonomy): Bacteria > Hydrothermota > UBA3072 > UBA3072 > UBA3072 > JAFGHJ01. Next base: position 245,172 of record CAZGHN010000001.1, on the reverse strand, counting down.
AATTTTGAGAAAAAGTAAAAAAGAAGTTATTCGTAAGATTGGTGATCCAAAGACCTGTAAAATTCTGATGGAACTTTTACACGAAGCAACCGAGGAGGGTACTGGCGTTACTGCTTCTCTTTCTCTTGTTCCTATAGCAGGGAAAACCGGAACTGCGTGGAAAATAGAAGATGGCAGTTATGTTAAGGGGAAGTACGTTTCTTCTTTTGTGGGTGTTTTCCCTTATACTGAGCCGGATTTCGTTTTAGGGATTTTCGTTGATAATATTCAGTGGCCTTATTATGCTTCCGAGACTGCTTGCCCAGCTTTCAGGAGAATAACCAGAAGGATTGTAACCCATAGGAATTACAGGCAGAGGTTTTTATAGTTATGAGAATTGAAGAATTACTCAAAGGTGTTGAAATTACGAAGAGGACAGAAGAACTAGATGAAATTACTGGTATCGCTGATGATTCTCGAAAAGTTGAGAAAGGGTATCTTTTTGTTGCCCTCAAAGGAGAATATTTTGATGGGCATGACTTTTACAGAGAGGCTATAGATAAAGGAGCTTCTGTTCTTTTGATTGAAAGAGAAATATCTGAAAATATTCCTTATATTCTTGTACCCAATACGAGAAAAGCTTTTTCGAGAGTTGCTGCTAATTATTATGGAAACCCTTCAAAGAAGATAAAAGTTATCGGTGTAACTGGAACAAATGGCAAGACAACAACCTCTTACCTCCTTTCTGCTCTTTTCCCGAATTCTATTTGTTTTACAACGGTGAAATATATGGGCATTAGTAGTAGTAAAGTAAAAGTTGTCAATACTACTCCCTCGGCACTTCTATTACATAGAGAGATTGCCGAGGCTTATAAAATGGGCATCAATACGGCTATTCTTGAAGTTACTTCTGTTGGTCTTGATCAAAGTAGAGTTTCGGATATCGATTTCGATTACGCAATATTTATGAATATTACCAGAGACCATTTAGATTACCATAAGAATTTTGAAAATTATCGCTCGGCTAAAGCGAAATTTTTTCAAGATCTAGCAGAAGACAAAATAGCTTTAATAAATGCTGATGACCCAAATGCTGCGTATTTCATCAAAAATACGAATTCAAAGGTTGTTACCTTTGGATTCAAAATTGGTAATATTAAAGGTCAATTGCTTCAGAATTCGGGAAAAGGGTTTAATTTAAGAGTAGAGGGAATGGGTAGAGCGCTTGAGATTTTCAGTCCTCTTGTGGGAAGTTTTAATACCTGGAATGTTCTTGCAGCGGTAGCTGTAGGTATATTGGAGAACTTAAGCGATTCTGATATTAAAGAGCGTATAGCCACAGCTAAACTTCCTCCCGGTAGGCTTGAAAAGATAGATACGATAGAAGGTGTATCTGTTTTTGTAGATTATGCTCATACTCCTGATGCTTTATCGGCCGTTATTTCTTCACTTAAGGAGTATAATCCCTCCGAAATAATAACTGTTTTTGGTGCTGGAGGACATAGGGATAAAGGTAAAAGGGGGTTGATGGGCGCTGTTGTTTCAGCCCTCTCAGATATTACTATTGTGACCTCTGACAATCCAAGGGATGAAGATCCGGAAGATATAATCGACGATATTTTTGAAGGTATTGAAGATAAAAAAACTCTTAGAATAAAAGATAGGAAAGAGGCAATTTTTAAAGCTCTTTCAATTGCCCGAAAAGGAGATTTTATTCTTGTTGCCGGGAAAGGACATGAAGACTATCAAGAGATAAAAGGCAAAAGATATCCTTTTTCCGATAAAGAATGTATAATGGAGTTTTATAAAGATGAAAAAAATAGAGCTTAAAAAAGCTGTTGAAGTCATTAAGGGTAAATATTTTGGGCATAAAGGCTTAGATGATAGAAGCTTAATCGGAGTTTCTGTAGATTCAAGGACTATTAAAAAAGGCGAGCTTTTTTTTGCTCTGGAAGGAAATAATTTTAATGGATATGATTTTGCCAGTGATGCTAGTCGTAAATCGAAACTTCCTTCTGTTGTTTCGAAAGAAGTAAAGGAAGGTGAATTTATTCTTGTTGAAAACCCTCTCAAAGCACTGGGAGACTTTGCTTCGTATTTTAAGAAAGAAACTAATGTTTTTGCAATAGCAATTACAGGATCTTACGGTAAAACTACCACAAAAGAATTTATTGGATCTATTTTTGGTACTAGTTATTCTACTCTAATAAGTTTTAAAAATTATAATAATCTAATCGGCGTGCCTTTGAATATATTTAGGTTAAGAAATGAAGGTATAGCGGTTCTGGAATTTGGTACAAATGAATTTGGTGAGATAGGAAGGCTCTCGGAAATTGTGGAGCCTGATATTGCTTTGATTACGGGAATTGGTTCCGCTCATCTGGAAGCATTTAAAGACAAAAAAGGTGTTTTGAAAGAAAAGACAGATATTGTAAAGAGACTTAAGGGACCTTTATTTGTGAATGGAGATGATCCTATGTTGTGTAATATCGACAGGGCCAAAGTAATTAAAGTCGGTTTTTCGGAAAAAAATGATATTTCTTTTAAAATATTACAGGAATCAATTGATGGAACTATTTTTTCTACTAAAGGAATGGATTTCTGGATTAAATTACCTACTGTTGGTATGTTACGATGTGCTATTATAGCTGTTGCAGTTGCACTCTATTATGGTATTTCGTGCGAAAAGATTCAGGAGGGTTTAAAGAAAATTGAAAAAGCTTCTCATAGGATGGAGATAATTAGAACGGAAAAATTTAATATTATAGATGACACATATAATAGTAATCCGGATTCTCTATTGAATGCGGTTTCTTTCCTTTCTCTTATGCCAGGTAGAAAAATTGTTGTGCTTGGCCCTATGTTGGAATTAGGAGAAAACAGCTATTCGATTCATAGAGATACAGGAAAAAATCTTAGATTCAAAATCAGCGATTTGCTTGCTATTGGTGCCGATGCTAAAGGATTTATAGATGGTTTTGGCAGGGGATACTTTGCTGCTAATAAGGAAGAGGCATTTGAAATACTTCCAGGGATGCTTAATAGTGGGGATACCATATTGTTTAAATCCTCGCGCGGATTAAAGCTCGAAACTATGGTTGAAAAATTGAAGGAGGAACATTGTTTTACTTGCTCTACCCTTTAAAAGAAGATTTTATTGTTTTTAATTTATTAAGATATATAACATTTCGCTCCGCTTATGCAGCGATTACTTCACTTTTAATTTCCTTGTTATTTGGCAGGAAATTTATTGCTTTTCTTAAAAGAAGATCTTTAACCGAGGCTATTTCTAAATGGATAAAGGATACTCATAAGCAGAAAGATGGAACTCCTACTATGGGTGGACTTTTAATTGTAATCTCACTTCTTGTTTCAGTTTTACTCTGGACTGATATAAGAAATCCTTTTATTCTATATCTCATTGGAATTACAGTCTGGATGAGTCTTTTTGGAGTTTTTGATGATTATATAAAGGGCAAAAGAGGAGATGGGTTTAGGGTTTTGACCAAATTAATAATTCAGATTATTCCTGCTACTATTATAGGTGTGATATTAGTGCTTTTTCCTATTAAAGGCGGTTATGAAACTTTGACGATTGCTCCTTTCTTTAAGAATGTTTTTATTAATCTCGGATATTTTTATATACCTTTTATTATTTTAGTTATAATAGGGACTACTAATGCGGTAAATATAACGGACGGAATGGATGGGCTTGCGATTGGTCTTTCGGGTATTGTAACTGTTGCTTTTGCAGTTATTGCTTATGTTACTGGTAATATTAAATTCGCGGAATATCTTAATCTACTTTATATTCCCGGAAGTGGAGAAATAACAGTATTCTGTGCTGCTTTTGTTGGTTCTGCGATTGGTTTTCTCTGGTTTAATTCACATCCGGCAGAAATTTTTATGGGTGATACAGGTTCCCTTGCCATTGGAGGGATCTTGGGATTGATGGCAATTCTTCTTAAGCATGAATTTTTGTTGCTCGTGATAGGAGGTGTTTTTGTTATAGAAACTCTATCCGTCGTTATTCAGGTTGTTTCGTTTAAATTAACCGGTAAGAGAATCTTTAAGATGGCTCCTATTCACCATCATTTTCAACTTAAAGGTTGGTCAGAATCAAAAGCGGTTACGCGATTCTGGATTTGGGGTATTATGTTTGCTTTACTTGGACTCAGTACTCTTAAAATAAGATAGAGGGATAGAAATGATTGGTGTTATTGGTTACGGAAAAAGTGGAAAGGCGGCAGCTAAATTGATTGAAAGTATAGGCGAGATGCCTTTTATAAGTGATTTGAATCAGAGTAATTCTTCTATTCCGTATTTGCATGAATCAGGGAGACATACAGATAAACTACTTGAGATGGATTTATTGGTTGTTTCTCCCGGAGTGCCCTTGAATATTCCTATACTTCTTAAAGCCAGGGAAAAAGGAATTCCCGTTATTGGCGAGATAGAGTTTGCTTCAAGATATTTAAAAGGTAAGATTGTAGCGATTACAGGTACAAACGGTAAAACCACAACGGCAGCTATGACTCATCATATATTAAAAAATTCTTTTGGGGATAAGGTACTTCTTGGTGGCAATATATCGCCGGGTACACCTTTAAGTAGTTTAGTCCAAGAGAGTGGTAACGCTTCTGTAACAGTTATAGAAGTTTCTTCTTATCAATTAGAAAGAATTAAAGATTTTCATCCTTGGATTTCAGCGATAGTGAACATTTCTCCTGATCATTTAGATAGGCATACCGATTTTGAAGAATATTTCAACGCAAAATTAAATATTTTTAGAAATCAAAATTCCGAAGACTATTCTATACTCAATGGAGATGATCCTAGATTGTCTTCTCTCACATTGTCTTCGAATAGATTATATTTTTCTCTAAAGAAAAAAAATGATATTTATTTTAACGGTTCGCGGTTTGTCAAAGATAAGAACGATAACCCGATTTTCAGTAAGGATGATCTATTTATGCCGGGAAGTGCTTTTGTTGAAGATGCTATGATTGCTGCACTTATCGGAAATATTATGGGTTTGGAATGGGGTGATATTCGTCAGCAAATTAAATCATTTAGAGGCGTTGAACATAGGATGGAAACGGTTTTGAAAAGAGATAATTTATGGATTATTAATAATTCAATGTGTACTAATCCCGTTGCTTTTGCTAAGTCTCTTGAATGTTTCCCGGAATCCTGTGTTATTGTAGGTGGACGTACTAAAGTCGAAGATATTAGTTCTATTGTTAATGCAATAAAGCAATTAGCTAAATTTGCGGTTCTTATTGGTGAATCAAGTGAATCTATTGCTGAGAATTTAAAAAATATCGGATTTAAGGATTTGGCGGTTGCATTTTCTATGGAAGATGCTGTGGATAAAGCTATAAATTCGACTTGCAGTAGAATTATTTTATCTCCCGGTGCTTCAAGTTTTGATTGGTATAGAGATTTTAGAGAAAGAGGGGATATTTTTAAGAAAATAGTGAGGAAAAAATATGTATAAATGGAAGGGAATCAAAATAGGATTAGTAGAGATAATTCCTCTCTTACTTGGCGCGTTTGGGCTAATTATGGTTTTTTCTGCAAGCTCTGGTATTTCTATTTATAAAAGTGTTGTTCCCTTTTCTTTTATAAAGCAATTATTTATATTTGTTATCGGAGTTACCATATTTTTTCTTACTTCAAAAATAAAAACAAAATTTTGGGAGCAATTTAATTTGTTTTTTGTCGGCCTTGCTGTTTTTTTACTCGTACTAACGTTTTTTTATGGATTGGAAATAAATGGAGCAAGAAGGTGGATAGCGCTTAGGATATTTAATACAAGAGTTTCTTTTCAGCCTTCGATATTTGCACAATTCGCAATTATTGCTTTTTTTGCTAAAAAAAGGGATTTTGGTATATCGATTCTTGTTATTTCGGTTATTATGGGTTTAATTGTTATTCAACCGGATTATTCTATGGCATTTCTTACTTTAATTATTGGTACTATAATGTTGTTTTTAAATGGTACCAATAACGGTAAGGTAGCGGCGTTTTTTGGAATAATGCTGCTTATAGGAGTAATATTTATTACACGTGAAGGATACGCTGTAAACAGAATCACCAATCATATAAATAATGAATCAGTAGAAGTTACAGTACAGGCAATTTCTCATGGTGGTTTTTCTGGATTGGGTTTAGGTAGTGGAATGGAGAAGTTTTTTTATATACCTTTACCTGATTCGGATTTTATTTTTTCTATAATTGGTGAGGAGTTAGGTTTTACGGGATGTCTAATTGTTGTTGCATTATTTCTTTTATATTTTATAAGCGCAATAAGGTCGAGTCTAAAAGCAAATGATGAATATTCTTCTTTATTGGGCTTGGGTTTAGTTTCATTTCTAGGTGTTTATGCGCTGATTCATATCTATGTATCACTGGGTATTGTACCTGTAACTGGTATACCACTACCTTTTATATCCAGTGGAGGTACAGCTTTAATAATGGCATATATGGCAGGAGGTATAATTGTTTCAATCCAGAAAAAGCATAATTATATCAGGCGGAGGAACAGGAGGCCACATTTATCCGGCTCTCGCAGTCGCTCACGAAATACAGAGGAGAGGGTACGGAGTGATTTATATAGGAAGCAGTTCTGGGCTTGAGAGAGATTGTGTTTATATGAAAGATATGTTTCTATTACCGACAGTGGGTTGGGTAAATAAGAATATAATAGGAAAAATTATTTTTATTTTTCGTTTTATTCCCAGCTTTTTTATTTCTATATGGGTAATATGGCGTATGAAAGTATGTGCTATTTTTCACACCGGTGCTTTTGCTTCTATCCCTGTTGGATTGGCCGGGCCCATCTTGGAAGTTCCTGTGTTTACACTTGTTCTTGATTCAAAACCAGGGAAAGCGGTAAATTTACTTTCTCGATTTTCCCAGGAGGTTTTTTTGCCTTACGAAGGAGATTTTCCTTCTTTGAAAGGAAAAAAGAAAGTTATTACCGGTATTCCAGTTAGAGAAAACGTGAATAAAGGTAGATTTGAAGAAGCAATCGATTATTTTTCCTTGAAACCGAATAAAAAGACTTTACTTGTTATCGGAGGAAGTCGCGGAGCAAGATTTCTTGCCCGACTTTCCGAAGAATTAATTCCATTAATGAAAAAGGATTGGCAGTTTATTATTCAAAGGGGGAACTTTAAAGTAGATGTTGATTACGAATGTGTAAAACAATTTTACTTTATTGATAGAATGGATCTTGCTTATGCGATGAGCGATGTAATTATATCTAGAGCTGGGGCTTCGGCTACTGCAGAGATTGAAAATCTTGGACTTCCGGCAATTTTAATTCCTTATCCATATGCTTTCAAGGATCATCAATTTTTTAATGCGAAGAGGCTTGCTGTTAGTAGAGATAATATAATGATGCTTAGAGAAGAATTGGTAGATGTGACAAATTTTCCGAAAATGATAGAAGGGCTTTATGGCCATAAAATTTCTGTCGATGAAATCTCTTCGGCAGAAAAAATTGTTGATAGGATTTTATATTATGTTCGGAAGATTTAAAAAAGTTCATTTTGTGGGTATAGGCGGTATAGGTATGAGTGGTATCGCCGAACTACTCCATAACATGGGTTTTGAAGTGACTGGTAGTGACATTAAGGAATCCGATAATACCAAAAGACTTAAGAAATTGGGAATAAAGATTTACATCCCACATAATAAAAATAATGTTGGTAATGCAGATGTGGTTGTCTATACATCAGCGGTTTCTAATAAAAATAATGTAGAATTGCAACAGGCTGAAAAAATGAATATAGCGATCAGTAGAAGGGCCGAAATGCTAGGTGAATTAATGAGAATTAAATTTTCAATAGCTGTTGCTGGAACTCACGGTAAATCTACTACAACTTCACTTATAGCTTCTATCTTAAGAGAGCAAAAACTAGATCCTACTATAATAGTTGGTGGAATACTTAGAAGTACAGGAAAAAATGCAAGATTAGGAGAAAGTGAGTATCTTGTGGCTGAGGCGGATGAGAGCGATCGTTCATTTCTTAAATTATTTCCTACAGTGGCAGTTATTACAAATATTGATTTAGAACATCTTGATGTTTATAAAGATCTTGATGACATTAAAGATACTTTTAAGAAATTTGCTAATTCGGTTCCCTTCTATGGAGCCGTTCATATATCTATTGATGATCCGGTTTCTCTATCAATCCTTTCGGAGATTGAGAGAAAAGTTATTACTTTTGGACTTTCTCCCAATGCTGATGTAAAAGGAAAGAATATAAAGAGAGAAGGTTTTGCTCATAGCTTTGATGTTATTTCAAACGGTGACCGAATCAAAAATATTCAGGTTAACCTTCCTGGCAAGCATAACGTCATTAATGCTATTGCCGCATGTTCCGTTGCTTTGGAATTGGGTGTAGATGTCGATAGTATTAGAGAAGGAATAGGTAAATGCACTGGTATTGCCAGAAGATTTGAAAAAATGGGGTTTGAAAAGGAGATTCTTGTCGTAGATGATTATGCCCACCATCCAAGGGAGATTGAAGCTACCCTTTCGGGAGCCAGAGCTGGGTGGGATGGTAGAATTGTGGCTATCTTTCAGCCTCATTTATATTCTAGAACTATATTATTAAAAAAAGAATTTGGGAAAGCATTTTTTCAGGCTGATAAAGTTATTATTACTGATATATATCCAGCTCGAGAAGAACCAATACCAGGTGTAACAGGTGAAATTATAAAAGAGCAATGCATAAATTTTGGGCACAAGGATGTTGAATATATAGAGAATAAGGAAAACATTACTGAATTTTTACTTCCACAGCTTTTAAAAGGGGATATGGTTATACTGCTCGGTGCAGGAAATATATATCAAATCGCAGAGGATTTGTTGGATGGAATTAGAAAAGAAAGGTAGGTTTATTTTGGATGAACCTTTGTCTCTTCATAATTCGCTGCATATTGGCGGAAAAGCGAGATATTTTTTTATGGCGGACGATAAAGATGATGTTTCTAAAGGTAGAATTTTTGCAGTGAAAGAAGAAATTCCAATTTTAATAATCGGTAACGGTTCGAACATATTATTCTCAGATGAAGGTTTTTCAGGTTTAGTAATAAGTACACAAAACATGAATAAAATTGAAGTTAATGAAGATAAAGTCATAGCCAAGGCTGGAGCCAATCTATCCGATGTAATAAAAATTTCGAAAGAATATTCTCTTTCTGGCATTGAATCACTTATTGGCATCCCGGGAAGTGTAGGCGGAGCTTCTATTATGAATGCCAGCGCTTTTGGTTCTGAAATAGGTGAATTTATTAGAACTGCGAAAGTTTTGAGGGATAATATTGAAGTCAGGATTGAAGATATTAGCTTTGGTTACAGAAAGTCCAGTCTTTCGGATGAGATTGTGCTTGAGATTGAATTTTTATTTGAGAAAAAAGAAAAGAAATTAATTGAAAATAAAATAGTAGAAATAATTGAGCTTAGAAGGAAGAAGCAACCTGTTTTATCTGATGGTATAGGGACCTGTGGTTCGGTTTTTAAAAATCCTGAAGGTTATTCAGCAGGAGAATTGATAGAAAAGGCAGGTTTGAAGGGTATGAGTGTTGGAGGAGTAAGGATTTCAGATAAACATTGTAATTATTTTCTTACGGAGAGAGATCCAACCTCTAAGGATTTCGTTGATTTGGCAAATAAAGTCAGAGACAAAGTTAAAAGGGATTTTGGTATTACTTTAGAGTTGGAGGTAAAAGTAATTGGCAAAGAAAAAGAAGAGCAAATTTAAGATACGTTATATCTTGATACTTATATTAATATATTTCATATATAAGATATTTATAGTTTCTCTTCCCGTTGATAAAGCTCGAGTAAGTTATTCGAGTGAAGTTGCGGAAATCAGGAAAAGTCAGATCGGGAAGATTATAAAGAATATAGGTTTTGATGATTTGAAGAAATTGAAGAAATCCATAGAATCTCTTCCCTGGGTGGAATCAGTCAAGCTGCATAGAAATATTTTAAATATGTTAAGAGTGGAAGTGACTCCAAGAATACCAGTAGCTCGGGTTGTGGGTGTTGGCGGAAAAGTTATTGATAAGGAGGGTCATATATATGATTCAGAAACGTGCGATTCTCTTCCGATGATTGATATTGCGAAAGAAGTAAAGGAAGATGAAATAGCAACGGCCGTCAGAATTTTTGATATTGTGACTTTATTTGAGATCGATAAAATGGAAATTAGCTCCGGTGGTTTAAGAACAAAGTGTTCCGGTGTTGAAGTTTTGTGGGGAACAGGTGATTTTGAAAGAAAATACGAAATAATGAAACGTATATTAAGAAGTTATAAAAATGAATTTAAAGGAAAACATGACTTTAGATTTAAGAATATGGTTGTTCTAAGGAGGTAAGAATTGGGTGACGAAAATGGGGTTATAGTAGGTTTGGATCTTGGTACAACAAAGATTGCCACTGTTATTGCTGAGGTTGAGGGACATAAAGTTAATGTTATTGGTGTTGGAAGGTATCCCTCGGAGGGCTTGCGTAAAGGAATTGTTATAAACATCGATAAAACGGTTCAGTCAATATTGAAAGCAACAAGGGAAGCAGAGATGATGGCAGGTAAAGAAGCCAGTGGAGTATTTACAGGAATTGCAGGAGATCATATAAGAAATATTCAGGGTAGGGGGGTTGTAGCTGTAACAGGTCCGGATAATGAGGTTACCCGAGAAGATGTTCAGAGAGTTTTAGAAGGAGCCAAATCAATGGCTTTACCGGTGGATAGAGAAGTGATTCACATTATACCTACCGATTTTGTTTTGGATGGTCAGGGGGGTATAGATGACCCTGTAGGAATGTTTGCTCAAAGGTTAGAAGCAAGTGTTGTAATAGTAACGGGAGCTGTTACCTCTGCTAAGAATATTTGTAAATGTGTCAATAAAGCCGGTTATGAAGTCAATGACATAGTTCTTCAGCCACTTGCGTCTTCATACGCTGTTCTATCTAATGAAGAGAAAGAGGCAGGAGCTATTCTTATTGATATTGGTGGGGGAACAACAGATTTGGCGGTATTTTATAACGGCAGTTTAAGGAAAACAGCAGTAATCGGTTTGGGTGGAGAGAATGTTACCAATGATATTGGAGTGGGATTGCGTTGTTCTTATGCGGAAGCGGAAAGGGTGAAAATAGAATCTGGTACAGTTAGAGAACTTTTGGAAGAGAAAAGAAAAGAAATGATTTCGGTAAAAGGAATATCCGGCGTAAAAGATAAGCAGGTAACCCTTGATTTGTTGGAACAAATTATTAAACCAAGAGTAGAAGAAATATTAACGTTAGCTCATAGAGAATTAAGCGGAGATCCCTTGTATGAGATGCTTTCTGCGGGAGTGATTTTGACAGGAGGAACTGCTAAACTAAGTGGGATTACAGAACTTGCTGAAGATATATTTGGTTTACCGGTTAGAGTAGGCGTACCTTCTGAGGAAATAGTTGGTCTGCGGGACGCTGTTTCGGATCCCTCTTTTGCTACGTCGGTTGGTCTTATAAAATATGGCGCGGAGAGTTCTGGAGACAGTTTAAGGAAAATTCAGGGGAAGAGTATGTTTGATTCCGTTTTAAAAAGAATGAATCAGTGGTTTGAAGAGTTTTTTTAAAAAGGAGGCGTGATGTTTAAATCTAAAGGTAAAACTAATAGTCCGGCTAAGATTAGGGTAGTCGGAGTAGGCGGTTGTGGGGGAAATGCTGTAACAACAATGGTAGAAGGAGGTATGTCTGGTGTTGATTTTTGGGCAGTCAATACTGATGTTCAGGATATAAATTTGGTACCTACCAATGATAAAATTCAAATTGGCAAGGAATTAACCAGAGGTAGAGGAACAGGTGGAGATCCTGAACTTGGCAGGTTAGCTGCGGAAGAAAGTATTGATGATTTGCAGGTTTTAACCGAAGATATTGACATGTTATTTATAACCGCGGGAATGGGAGGCGGAACAGGTACGGGTGCGGCTCCTGTGATTGCATCTTTAGCAAAGGAAAAAAACGTTTTGACCGTTGGTGTGGTTACTACGCCCTTCTATTATGAATCTAGTAGAATTAAAAAAGCAAAGAAAGGAATAAAAGCGCTTTCTCCGGTAGTCGATACTCTACTTGTCGTACCAAATGACAGATTGATGAGTATGGGAAATATGTCTCTTGCGAAGGCTTTAAGTGAAGTCTCTATGGATGTTTTAATGAAGGCAGTCAAAAGCATTAGCGGCTTGCTGTTAAAAGACGCTTACTGGAGTCTTGATTTTGCCGATGTCAAAACTGTTATGTCCAAGAGAGGTAAGGCACTTATGGGAATGGGAAGTGCATCGGGTGAAAATAAGGCATTAGAAGCTGCTCAGGGGGCAATCAATTCGCCATTGCTTGAAGATACGGATATATCGCAATCAAAGGCTGCTCTTGTCAATTTCACGGTCGACAAAGAAGATTTCACTCTTAAAGAAATGAAAGAAGCTATGGAGGTCATTAGGGAAGCCGTTGGAGCGGATGATGAGGATAGTGATATATTCATGGGAGTAGTTTTTGAGGAAAATCGCACTGCAGCGGAAATCACTCTGATTGCTACAGGTATCGGAGAACCGGAAAGAGATGAAATAGATAAAATCGATTTCAGAGGTGTCTCGACCGCAAGAGATTTTGATGGACTTAGTGAGTTGAATAGATTGAAAGAAAATCTGGAAATTTATGATAGTCCAGCATTTATAAGGGATAAGAAATCGATAGAAGATCTTGATGTACCTACTTTTTTAAGAAAACAAATGGATTGATATTTAATTTAAAAATCAAATATGAAAATGTAAAATGATAATTCAAAATTCAAAAGTGAATTAAGAAAGTTATACTGCTTTGAGGATAAATGACAAATTTGCATTTTAATATGTAATTTTGATTTTTAATTTTTGATATTTTATTTTACGGAAATGCCAAATTAAATGAGTGTTCCTGATAAAGTAAGAAAAGAAATAAAAACGCTTAGAGAGAAAATCCGTTATTATAATTACAGGTATTATGTTTTAAATCAACCTGGAATATCTGATTTCGAGTTTGATTCATTGTTAAAAAAATTAAAGGATATGGAGGAAAAATATCCGCAAGTTTCCGATCCTTACTCTCCTACGCAGAGAGTAGGAGGAGCTCCGCTGGAGGGTTTTTCTCATGTTACTCACGATCCTCCGATGTTGTCTCTTGATAATACATATGACGAAGAAGAACTTGCAGAATTCGAACAAAAAATATTAAGGCATCTTGAAGGGGAAGTAAAATCTCTTGATTGGGTGGTGGAACTGAAAGTCGATGGTGTTGCCGTTTCCCTTGAATATGAGAATGGTAAATTTGTCAGGGGTTCGACAAGGGGAGATGGAGTTGTTGGCGATGATATTACACAGAATTTAAAAACTATTAAAAGTGTGCCACTTGAATTATTTGAAAATGGAAACAAGTATGCATGGCTTGAAGTCAGGGGTGAGGTTTTTATGCCTATTTCTTCTTTTTTAAAGTTGAATAAAGAAAAAGAAGAAAAAGAAGAGCAACTTTTTGCGAATCCAAGGAATGCGGCGGCTGGTACATTGAAGAGTCTCGATTCGAAAGTTGTTTCTGAAAGAAATCTCGATATTTATATTCACTCTTACGGTAATTTGCCTCGTCATATCAAAACACACAGGGAAGCACTTGATATTTTGGAGGACATTGGATTTAAGGTCAGCTCGCTCCGGGATGTTAGAAGCAGTGTTGGAAAGGTAAGAGATTTGATAGAAAAATGGAATAAAGAGAGGTTCAATCTTCCTTATCAAACGGACGGGCTTGTTTTTAAAGTTAATAATCTAAAACTGAGACAAATTTTAGGTTCGACTTCGAAATCTCCCAGATGGGCTGTAGCTTATAAATTTCCTGCTGAAAGAAAAGTTACCCGTTTAAACAATATTGAGGTGTCTATAGGTAGAACAGGCATTGCTACACCGATTGCGATTCTTGAGCCGGTTTTTGTAGCCGGTACCACTGTATCTCGTGCATCTCTGTTCAATAAGGACGAAATAGAAAGAAAAGATATTAGAGTGGGAGATCAGGTTTTTATAGAAAAGGGCGGAGATATAATTCCTCATGTCATAGGTGTAAAGAAAGGTGCCCGGAGCGGAAGAGAAAAGAAATTTGAATTTCCGGAGAATTGTCCTGTTTGTAACGAAAAACTGATACGTCCTGAAGGTGAAGTTTATTATAGATGTATAAATGTCGGGTGTCCTTCTCAGGTAAAGAAAAGCATCCTGCATTATGGTTGCAGGGATGGTATGAATATAGATGGATTAGGTGAAGTTCTTGTAAATCAGTTAGTAGAAAAAGATTTGGTTTCTAATTATGCCGACCTTTATTATTTGAAACAAGAAGATGTCGAGGAACTTGAACGCATGGGCGAAAAGTCTGCAGAAAATCTATTAAAAGGTATTGAAAATAGTAAGAAGAGAGCATTTGACAGGTTGATATTTTCTCTCGGTATACCTTTTGTCGGTACTTATAATGCAAAATTACTTGCAAGGGAATTTTCTTCGATAGATAAGTTAAAAGAGGCAACTGTAGAAGAATTGCTTGAGATTAAGGGAATAGGCGAGAATACTGCGACTTCGGTTTTTTCTTTTTTCAAGAATAAAAAGAATCTTTCCGTCATAGAGAAACTCGAGAGAGCCGGTGTTAGTATGGAAAGTGAAACCAAAAAAGAAAGGGAACTTCCTTTAAGAGGAAAAAGTTTTGTTTTTACAGGCGAGTTGAAAAATTATAGCCGTAGAGAAGCAAAGGATTTAGTTGAGAGCCTGGGAGGGCGGTCCGTAAATTCGGTATCTAAAAATACCGATTATGTGGTGATTGGAAAGAATCCGGGTTCGAAATTTAAAAAGGCGCAAGATTTCGGGGTGAAGATTATTGGTGAAGAGGAGTTTTTGAAACTAATTTCCGAGAAAAAAGATTAGGCACAAAGACACAAAGATTTTTAATTGTTGTTCTGTTGGTCGGTTAGGCTGTTGGGCTGTGGAAAAACACACCAAAAGACACAAAGCCCATACCCAGCCAGATAATATTTATTTTAAAATGGGCAATTTAATTATTCCGTCCTCGACAGTAACATATAAACTTTTTTCGTCAAAGCCTTTACCTCCAACCGCTACACCGATTGAAGTTTTCAGAGGTTTTACAGAGAGATATTTAGCCTTTCCGTTGGTATCGATTTTTATTACGTTATCGATTGTGCTTGCATAAATATTGTTGTTATTATCTCTGCATAAATAAAACATTTTAGTATTATCGATAATTACCTCAGGTTTTTCGGAAGTACTATCTGAATTTATTCTAAGTTTGATTATTCTGTTTTTCTCTCTTACATACAAATTCTCATTATTGCTGTCAATAATTATACTCGTAAGAACAAACGGACCGGTAGTATCGCTTTTGAAAAAGATATCCTTCTGACCGGAAGGACCTATTTTATAAATAATACCTTTTAAATCATCTGCAACATAAATATTTCCATTATTATCAAACTTTACATCGAAACATAATGAAAATCCATCCGCTATTGTTTCGGAATTGCCATCTGATGAGACTTTTAATAGTTTATTTCCTACTGTTGTAAATATGCCGTTGTTATCGTCAATATATATTCCGGGACCGATAAAACTTCCTTCAAGTACGGCTATATCGGTAATTTTTCTGTCCGGAGTAACTTTCGACAGTGTTCCATTACCTGTTTCGGGCGCGGTTATCATATACATTAATCCATTATTATCAAAAGCAATACCATAAGGTCTATTACCGGAAGATTTTAGAAAATACTCCGGTTCATCGGAACTGACAGATGCACAACTAAATATCAACGAAATGAAATAGATAAAGACGTACTTAAATGATTTCATCCGTAACCTCCTTATCATTCTACTATAGGAATTTCGTTAATGATTGTTTTAAGAATTTTTGCTTTGCTTTTCATATCGGTCTGTTTGATTTTCTCGGATTTAATTATTTTTCTCGCTTTTCTTATCGAATTCTCTAATGCCGCCGGCTTATGGAATATTGCTGCTCTACAGAAAAAGCTCCTAGACCTACCATCATTAAATTTTTCTATCATTGTTTTTAGTAATTTCATGCGTACTTTCTGTTGTTCAATGAATTTCTCGATTCCATGTTCTTTTATAAAATATAAATTCGGTAATATTTTTTTGCATGATGGGTATGACGAAGATTCTTTTTCTCGCTTATATTCTTCGGCACTTTTAAATTTTGCACAGGGGAAATCCGAACATTCAGCACAAACTTCAAGATTCTTTTTCTTTACGCAACAGGTTATGAATGAGCATGTCGGATGTTTATTAAAGAAGTTAGTGCCAGCACATCCGGGACATCTTGAGGTTCCTACAGTGTAGTATCTAGGGCATAGACCGCAATCGAGGCCACAAACACCGATTGTCGGGTATTTTTTTAAAACAACTTTTGATTTTCCCATGCTACTTCTTCATTAACACTATTCATAATTTCGCGTAACTTGTTCATAGACAAATAGATTAGTTTATACACCCTTTCGAATCCTTGTTATTTAGTTCATAAAATTATTATAGTTATTTTACTTTAGGCTGTCAAGCATAGGGAGAACTAATGCCGTCAGCCGTCTTCGGTTATCGGTCTTTCTTAAGGCGTTACCTTTAAAAAATACCTTGACTAATTTTTAATAATCCGTACAATTTTAGAACACAGGTAGAATTGTAAACAATAATAGTTGGACTTAATTAGTAGGCGGTTAATTTTGTAGTTAGCAAACTGAAGATAGTATTTATTTTGTAGTTTAATTTATTAGATTATTATTTTTTTTGATTTATAAGGAAAGGAGGTATTTATGTTCTGTTTTAGAAAAAATAGTCTAGACTGTATTTTAAGGTTATTTGTACTTATATTAATTGTATTTTTTATCACTTCACCTCTTTATGCTGACTGGGTAACGGATAGTGTTACCGCTGGAGATGGGCCTTATGCGATCTGCGTAAGTCCCATTACAAACAAGATATATGTGGCAAATACGGCAAGTGACAATGTAACGGTAATAGACGGAGCGACGAACACAAGTACTACTGTTGCGACTGGAAGTTACCCTTATGCGATCTGCGTAAATCCCAACACAAATAAGATATATGTAGCAAATAATAATAGCGACAATGTAACGGTGATAGATGGAGCGACCAATTCAACCACCACTGTTGCCGTCGGACTTTCACCTCTTGCGATCTGCGTCAATCCGAACACAAACAAGATATACGTGGCGAATAGGTTCGGTGACAATGTAACGATAATAGACGGAGCGACTAATTCGACAACCACTGTTGCCGCTGGAGATGAGCCTTATGCGATCTGCGTAAATCCCAACACAAATAAGATATATGTGGCGAATAGAGGCAGTGACAATGTCACGGTAATAGACGGAGTGACGAATTCAACTACTACTGTAGCCGCCGGAGATTATCTTTATGCAATCTGCGTAAATCCCAACTCGAACAAGATATATGTGGCAAATTATGGTAGTAACAATGTAACAGTAATAAACGGAGCGACGAATTCAACCACGAGTGTTTCCGCTGGAGATGGACCTTGTGCGATCTGCGTAAATTCCAACACAAACAAAATATACATAGCAAATCGGGCAAGTAACAATGTAACGATAATAGACGGAGCGACGAATTCGACAACCACTGTTGCGGCCGTAATTGGACCGCAGGCAATATGCGTAAATCCCAACACAAACAAGATGTATGTGGGCGGTATGGACGACTCAATAATGGTAATAGACGGAGCGACGAACACAAGTACTACTGTTGCGACTGGAAGTTACCCTTATGCTATATGCGCAAATCCGAACACAAACAAGATATACGTGGCAAATTATGGTAGTAACAATGTCACAGTAATAGACGGCGCGACAAACTCAACCGCCACTATAATATTCGAAAGAACTTTTGATATCTGCGTAAATCCCAACACGAACAAGATATACAAGGCAAATCTTTTCAGTGACAATGTAATGGTAATAGACGGGGCGACGGATTCGACAACCACTGTTGCCGCAGGAGATGGACCTTATGCGATCTGCGTAAATCCCAACACGAACAAGATATATGTGGCAAATCGTGGCAGTGACAATGTAACGGTAATAGACGGAGCGACGAATTCGACCACCACTATTTCTGCCGGAGATAGACCTCAGGCTATCTGCGTAAACCCAAACACGAACAAGATATATGTAGCAAATAATAATAGCGACAATGTAACGGTAATAGACGGAGCGACGAATTCGACCACTACTATTTCTGCCGGAGGTGGACCTTATGCGATATGCGTAAATCCCAACACAAACAAGATATATGTTGTAAATCAAATCAGTGACAATGTAACGGTGATAGACGGAGCGACGAATTCGACAACCACTATTGCCGCTGGAGATCAGCCTCGTGGGATTTGCGTCAATCCCAACACGAACAAGATATATGTGGCGAATGAGGACAGTGACAATGTAACTGTAATAGATGGAGCTACCAATTCAACCACCACTGTTGCCGCCGGAAGTGAGCCTTATGCGATCTGCGTAAATCCCAACACGAACAAGATATATGTGGCAAATCGTGGCAGTGACGACGTAACGGTAATAGACGGAGCGACGAATTCGACAACCACTATTGCCGCTGGAGATCAGCCTCGTGGGATTTGCGTAAATCCCAACACGAACAAGATATATGTGGCAAATTGGAACAGTGACAATGTAATGGTAATAGACGGAGCGACGAATTCAACAGCCACTGTTGCCGACGTAGACTTGCCGGATCAGATCTGTGTGAATCCCAGCACATACAAAATATATGCAGCAGGTCAAGTAGGTTTCGAGGTAACAATTATTGAGGAGGTAAAAACCTATGATTCACCTCTTGCTACCTCTATCACCCCATTTCCCGGAAATATAACCGAGAATGCACTTCCTGAGTTTACGGGCAATTCCATAAATTCAAGAAGCCCCTATAACAGTAATATAATGAAGGTTCTATACCAGATAGATGAGACACGTGAAGCCTGGCAGGAGGCAACAATTACTTCTGGCGGTGGTACAGAATGGGTATCCTGGATAGCCCAGGCAACCGAACCTCTTACAACCGGATTTCATTCCCTGTATGTTGTTGCGCTGGATATGACTTCTGCCACCATCAATATGACGGAGAACTTCGCGGGTTCGATTCAACCATATTATTTCTTTGTCGCGTCTTCCTATGTCGATATCGAAGAATATTTCCTTTCTGATTCATATACGCCGGAGGACCCGTGGACGACGGATGGAACCGTTTCACTTTCATTCACGGTAAGAAATACTTCGGAGAATGTCCTTGAGCACATCAAATTCTCATCGTCTGACCTGATTTCCGGAAGTAGCCATATTCATGGGAATACGGTTACCTTCTCTCCATCAGTAATTCCCGAGCTTCAACCTGGATATACTGAAAAAATAACTGCAACAATTCCCATATCAATAGGACAATCGGCAGGTACTTATACTGGAAAATTTGCCACCTCAACAGGAAGGAGTTCGCCCGATTATGTAAATGTAAGTATAACAGTTGATACCTTAAGCGACTTGGATATTCAGGATTACGGAGCAAATCTTTCCGCGAATTCAATGGTTCTTCCCGGGGTAGAAAACTCCGTTGTAATCGGAAAGTTTAATCTTTCCTCTCCAAATACAATAGCTGGTAATTATGATCCATATGATGGGCCCGGTAATGCGTTAGTTGACAGTATCGTATATATGCCGGATACACTCTTTGCTTATGGGGGTGATGATTGTATTGTTCCATCGGTAATATCAATGGTAGATTCGGTTGCGGTATTGCCTACCGGAAGTGCATATCAATGTATTCTGCAGGTTTTAATCCCTTCTGGGTTACCCTCAGGAAGAGATTTTGTGGGTAATTTTACAGTTCAATCTGATTCTATAGAAGATGATTTCAATCTTACGGTACGAGTGGTCGAGGCTGGTGGTTCATCGGGAGTTTCAGATGGATTAAGAGGAGAAGGATTAGAAGAAGGTAATCGTATTTATTGGTCTAATTTTAACTTGAATGAGACAGGCTATAATGTATATCGCGCAACAATTCAGGATGAGGCGTTTATTAAATTGAACGATGTCGAAATATCAAAGTATGAATATATTGATGCAAATGTAAGTATTGGAGAAGAATATCTCTATAAATTAGGAGCGAAAGTTGGAGGAGATAGGGAGTTGTTAATAGGTCCAATAACTATTATGACTATTGGGGGTAGCGGTCTTCCCAGTGTTTCCTATCTTTTTCCATGTGAACCTAATCCTTTCCAGAATTCTACACAGATAAGATACCAGATAACCAGTGGTGAAGAATTAAGGCAATATGTAAAGCTAAATGTTTATAACGTTTCTGGTAGGATGGTAAGAACACTTGTTAATGGAGAATGTCTTCCTGGTTTTTATTCTGTAAATTGGAAGGGCAGAGATGATAATGATAAGAAATTGCCGAATGGTGTTTACTTTTACAGGTTGCAGGTTGGTGATTTTGTCTCTTCTAGAAAGACAATCTTGATGAGATGATAAATAAAAAAAACCACAAAAACGTGATGTTTTTGTGGTTTTTGTAGATTCGAAATGAATCTAAAGTGGATTTATGCTATCCTGTGTATCTGGCGCTTCCAAAACCGAGTATTGGGTAAAATATTATCGGTAACAATATCATTCCAATTGCAAAACCAACACTCTGGCCAAATTTTTTAGCAAGTTCAACGTTAACTATGATGGCTATTATTACGTTAACAATTGGTATTAACATAAGTATTATCCACCATAATGGTTTATCTACTATTTCAAGTAGAACAATTGCGTTGTAAATTGGTATTATAGATGCCCAGCCGGGCTTTCCGGCCTTTGTGAAAATTTTCCATAGAGAGATAATTATTAAGAGTAATAATGCTAAATAGATAACCATTACACCAGAAGCCATTCCTGTTGCTGCAGGATAATCACCATAATCCATAAATACACCTCCTTTTTTTAATTGTTTAATATACTATATAAGAATTTTACCCTATAATGTCAATATAAAAAATTTTTTTTGTATTTAACCACAGATTACACAGATTATCACAAGATTTTTTTGTTTATTTTTCAAACCACGAAACACACCAAATACACGAAATATTTTTGTATTTTAAAACCCATTTCCACACACCCTTTTTTCACATGTAGATCTTGTAGTACTTGTATTTTTTATTTTTATTTCTATATTGACTACATGTCCTATATGTGCAAATTTTTTTGTTTTTTATGCCGTCAGCTGTCGGCAGTCAGCTGTTAGCTTTTATTTAACGCTTGACATAGAACATTTTCGTTTTTATTATTTTACTTGGTTTTAGTAAAATGAATAAAAAAGACGTAATCATTTGCGGGGCGGGGCCTGCAGGCTCTTCTCTCGCGTATTTCTTATTAAAAGAAGGATTCGATGTGCTGCTTCTTGATAAAGCGAAGTTTCCGAGAGATAAGCCCTGTGGGGGAGCTTTTTCCGTTTCTTTAGGTAAGTTTTTCCCATTTTCCCTGGAACATATAGTCGAAGATAAATCAGTCGGTTTTTCTTTTGTAAAGAATGGCCGTTGTTGTAGTATTAAATTGGATAGGCCCATAACATATATAGTTGACAGGAAGAAATTTGATAATTTTTTATTGGAACAAGCTATTAATAACGGTGTGGAATTTATTGGAGAATGTAAAGCTCTTAAGTTTGAAAAAGAAAACGTTTATACTAAGTCAGGTAAATTTTCAGGTAAGATATTGGTCGGAGCGGATGGAATGGCTAGCGTAATCAGAAGATTTGGAGGATACGGCAGGATAAAAAGTATGATAAAAACAATAAGCGCTGATGTTCCTTTTGATTTTAAAAAAGAGTTGGTTTTTGATTTTTCGTACGCAAAAACTGGTTATGCCTGGATTTTTCCTAAAAGGAACAAAGTAAATGTTGGGTGGGGAAATTTTTCAGATTGTTTTCACGATGGTGAAGCTAAGTTATTTAGAATTTTAGGTGATTATGGATTTCCTGAACCGGAAAATGTTTATAAATGGACTTATCCTATATTTTCTTCTCCCGAATCTTTGACATGGAAAAATACGCTATTAATCGGGGATGCTGCTTCTCTTGTAGGTCCCTTAACCGGCGGAGGCATTTACGATGCGGTGCACTCTGCTTATCTGGCTTCTAAAGCCATTAGCTTAAATTTGCATGAAGGAGTTTCTCTTAAAAGTTATCAAAACATGATAAATAAATATATATATCCGAATTTTTATTTGTCTCTGGTTCTTAGTTATATGTTTAAAAAAATTCCTTTCACAATCCAATTTTTGAGAGCGTTCAAGCCATTTCTTACATTTTTGGCGAAAAAATTATCGTGATAGCAAGGAGACACAAAGAATTAAATTAGTCTAGAGTCGTGAGTCATGGGTCTTGAGTCAAAACAAAATCCCATTACGACGAACCAACAAGCAAAAACTAAATCCCGGATCCGATTGACAATTCAACTATTTGACGCTCAGTTTATTCCTAAAGATTTAGTAAACAAGCTTGATATTCATGCCTGTTTGGTTCTAAGGTATTTTGTAAAAAATATAACCTTAAAAGAAAGTCCCCATATATACTTTAAAGGATGTATTAAAACGATTCAGCGTTTCAAAATCTCTAAAGTTATACCCAAGAGAAAATTTTGAACCGAGGGATATTCTTGAAGAATAACTGTTAATATATTCGATTCCAATTTCACTTAACGCTTGTAATGAACTATATTCTGCTTTTTCAAGAAGATAAGTGCTTTCCGCTGAAACGTAAATGTGACCCAGTCCAAGGTTAATGTGAGGGCGAAGCCCCGCTTTGTCCCTTAGAAAGAATTGCAAATATGTTCTTGTAATTCTGGATGTTTCTTTAAGATTATACCAAGTACCTAGATCCTGATTGCCGCCTGTGTGAGAACTTGTGGCATGTGTAAAATCTATACCCAGAAATAACCTTTTATAAAGAGAAAGATTTACGAGGAATGTAAATCCATGTTTGATACCCAATTCAGGATCAAACACGAGGATTTCACGTTCCAGAGGGTTTTGTAGATCAATATTTAATCCTACATTTGCATTAAAAATGTAATTTACTTTTTCTTTCTTGCCAAACATTCGCTTATTGAACTCTGAACGACTGATTCTTTTCCTTAGATAAGTTACTTCATTATTTAAATCATTTAACTCGGGATGATTTCTAGGAGTTATATTTATACTATCGATAACGTTTAAAGCTTCTTTCTTTTTAAGTTTTTTAAATAGGTATTTAGCTCTTTGTAATTTGATTTTGATTTCTTTTATTTTGCTTTCTAGGTGTTTTAATTTAAAAAAATCTGCTGTAATGTAACATTTCACTGCTTCTATGTTGTTGTTATTTGAGAGTTCCAAAAACTTATTATAAGCGACATTGGCTTTTTCTCCTGCGTATTCTGTATCGAACATTTCTTTATTACTTTTATATTTTTGCACTAATTCGTCAATGTAACTTGAATCTATATTTGGACCATCCAAAAAATTTATTTCACGTATGGTTTTTAAGTATTTCGTTCTCAAATTATAAGAAACTGATTTTTTCCCTGAGGTCAATAATTCGCTAACCATTTGAAACTCACCTGCAATTAAAAGCGAATCTAATTCATTCTCTATTTGTTTTTTATCTTCTATTGTTTCGGCTGATAAATATAAATTAAAAAAGAAAATACACGCCAAGCTAATAAATAAATATTTGATTCTAAGATTCATTTCTATCTCCTTTTATATTTTAAAAATTCACAATATATATAAGAGATTTTTAGTGTGATGTCAATACAAAAAATTTTTTGTATTACTTTAAAAAAATTCTCTGTGCACTTTGTGTCTTTGTGCCTTCGTGGTTAATCTTTTTCAAAGTTTCGGTGGTTTGCCGATTTCTTTATCGAGGTCCTTGAGCAAATCCTTTGCTTTTTTCGATACTTTATCAGGTGTCCAGATGTATGCTTCGGCTAATAGGTCGCCTTTTCCGATTCCGTAAAGAGTTCCCATGCCCTGACCTTTTAATACGAATACTTTTCCGGATTTTGTTCCGGAGGGGATAGTAAGTTTTACTCTTCCGTTTAGTGTCGGGATTGTAACTTTTCCTCCTTCTATCGCCATTTTATAACTTACGGGTACTTTAATTCTTAAGTTACTGCCTTCTCTTCTGAACTTAGGATCTTCTTTTACTCTTATTTCTACGATTATATTGCCTTTTGGGCCACCTCGTAGACCGCTATTGCCTTCACCTCTTAAGGGAATATAGTTTCCTGTTTCAACGCCCGCAGGAATTTTGACCGAGATTTGTTTTTCTTTTTTAATTCGTCCTTCGCCGTGACAGTCGGAACATGCGTCTTTTATGACTTCACCAGTACCTTTACATACGGGACAGGTTGAAACGGATACCATTTGACCAAAGAAGCTTGAGCGGGTAACCTGTACTTCTCCGTTGCCGTTACATCTTGAGCAGGTATTGGTACTGCCGCCTTTACCATCACATTTTCCGCATTTTTCGAATAAGCGAATTTTTATTTTTTTTGAGGTTCCTTCGGACGCTTCTTTTAAGGATATTTCAAGAGGAATTCGAACATCTTCTCCGGCCGGTTTATATCTACTTCTGCTTCTTCTACCTGTGGCTTGGCTGAATAGATTTCCGAAAAGTCCGCCGCCTCCTCCGCCAAATCCAAAATTTTCAAAAATATCTCCGAAAATATCGCGGAGGTCATCCTGGTGAGTAAAGTCCTGCCATGTGAAGTTCCTGCCCTGGAAATGAACACCTTCTTTCCCGAATCGATCGTAGTTGGCTCTTTTTTCCGGGTCGGCAAGTACTTCGTACGCTTCAGATATTTCTTTGAATTTTTTTTCAGCTTTTTTGGGATCGTCTTTATTGACGTCCGGATGATGTTTTCGCGCGAGCTTTTTGAAAGCTCTTTTTATTTCTTGAGTGCTTGCGTCTTTACTAACCCCCAGGGTCTCATAGTAGTCGTTATTTTTAGGCATATATAATGCTATTTACCCTTATTGCGATTCCCCCTCTTCGTTGTCGTCCTCTTTTTCGTCAATTACTTCGAAGTCTGCCTCAACCTCTCCTTCGCCTTTATCTTCTGCTGTTGGTTCTTCTTGGGGTTCTTGCTGGGGCTTACCGGCAGCCGATGCACTCTTCTTTTTGGCATCTTCTTCCTGTTTTTGCTTGTATAGTTTTTCGGAAATTGCATACGAAGCCTTCTGAAGGTCTTCTATTTTCTGTCTTATGTCAGCAGCATTTTCTTTTGAGACGGCTTGTCTCAAGTCGCCTATTGCATTTTCGATTGCTCCGCGTTCTTCGTTTGAAACCAAATCGCCGTGTTCTCTTAAGGTTTTTGATGTGTTATATATTAATGTGTCGGCATAATTTCTTGCGTTGATTAGTTCCTGTTTCTTCTTATCTTCTTCTGCAAATGTCTCGGCTTCGGTTTTCATTTTATCTATTTCGTCTTCGGTAAGTCCGGAAGAAGATTCAATTTTAATTGATTGTTGTTTGTTGGTGCCGAGATCTTTTGCGGAAACGTTAAGTATACCGTTAGCATCGATATCGAAACTGACTTCTATTTGAGGAACACCCCTTGGTGCAGCAGGTATTCCTGGTAGTTCAAATCTTCCCAGTGTTCTATTGTCGGCTGATGAAGGTCTTTCTCCCTGTAGGACGTGTATTGATACGGCTGGCTGGTTATCTTCTGCAGTTGTGAAGACCTTACTTTTTTCAGCGGGAATTGTTGTGTTTCTGGGTATTATCGAGGTCATCATTTCCCCCAGGGTTTCTATTCCAAGGGAAAGAGGCGTTACATCGAGTAGTAGAACGTCTTTAACGTCTCCAGCGAGCACTCCTCCCTGAATAGCTGCACCGACGGCTACGACTTCATCCGGATTAATACCCCTATGCGGTTCTTTTCCAAAAAGCTCTTTTACTTTTTCCTGAACGGAGGGCATTCTTGTCATACCGCCAACGAGGAGAACTTCATCGAGTTCTTCTGCGGATAACCCTGCGTCTTTTATAGCGTTTTTTACCGGTTCTTCGACTCTTTTAAGCAATGGTTCGCATAAGGATTCTAATTTGGCTCTTGTTAATTTCTTTTCGAGGTGTTTGGCGCCTGAATCGTCCCCAGCAAGATATGGTAGGTTTATTGTGGTCTCTTTCATTGTTGAAAGTTCGCATTTTGCCTTTTCTGCTGCGTCCCTCACTCTCTGGACGGCGCTTCTATCGTCTGAAATATCGATACCAGTTTCGTTTTTAAATTCTTCTATTAGCCATTCCATTATAGCGTGGTCGAAATCATCTCCTCCGAGATGGGTATCTCCGTTTGTCGAGAGAACTTCAAATACGCCTTCGCTTATTTCAAGAAGGGATATATCGAAAGTACCTCCTCCTAAATCAAAAACAGCAATCTTTTCCTCTTTCTTTTCTCCCAGTCCGTAGGCAAGCGAGGCTGCAGTAGGTTCATTTATAATTCTTAAAACTTCAAGTCCGGCTATTTCTCCTGCATCTTTAGTGGCTTTTCTCTGTGAATCATTAAAGTAAGCCGGTACAGTAATAACGGCTTTTTTAACTTCACGTCCTATGTGTTCTTCTGCCGCTTTTTTAAGGTATTGTAAAACTTTTGCCGAAATTTCAGGAGGAGAATAAACTTTATCTTCTATTTCCAGTCGGGCGTCGTCGTGCGGACCTTTTACGATTTCAAAAGGTACTTTTTTCTTTTCCTCTTCTATTTCTTCGTATCTTCTTCCCATAAATCTTTTTACTGAATATACAGTATTCTGAGGATTCGTGAGCTGTTGTCTTTTTGCCTGTAGTCCGACGAGTTCTTCTCCTTCTTTGAAGCCTATTACCGACGGAGTTGTTCTTTGTCCCTCGGGATTTGTAATTACTTCTGGCTCTGATTGTTCGACAATTGCGACAACCGAGTTGGTTGTTCCAAGGTCTATGCCAATTACTGGTTCTTTCATTCTTCTTCTCCTCCTTGGTTAATGCTTTCTTCTTGATTTTCTTCTTCTTTATCTTCGCATTTTTTTGTTACTATTACTTTTGCCGGTCGTAGAATCTTGTCCCTAATTTTATACCCGGTTTCAGTTTCTTCTAATATTGTATTTTCTTCTTTGTCATTTTGTTCGATAACATGTATTGCTTCATGTTTAGCTGGGTCGAATTTTTCCCCAGGGGAATCAAATTGTTCAATACTATAGCTTTTAAGCAAATTATCAAGGTTTGAATTGATGAGGCGAACACCTTCGTGGAAAGATTTGTAGTCGTCTTTATGATGTTCACTTTCTTCGAGTGATTTAAAAGCTCTTTTGAAATCATCGAGTATAGGAAGAATTTTTCTAAAAACTTCTTCCAGTGTGAGATTGTAAGTTTTTTCTCTTTCCTGGATTGCTCTTTTTCTAAGGTTTTCGTAGTTGGCTAGAGCGCGAAGGTATTTATCTTTGAATTCTTCCTTTTCTTCTTCTATTGCATTAATTATTGCTTCCATACCTTCGAATTCTTTTTCTTCCCTAATTATTTCTTCTTTTTTTTGCTCTTCTTCTTTCAGTTCTTCTTTTATTTTATCAATATTCTCAATCTGATCGCCTTCCGGCATCTTTCCTCCTAATTCAAATTACCTTAATAATTTACTTGGATGCTTTTTAATGTCAACCCCCAAAAACTGTAAATCTTGTAAATAATCTTAATAAAAAAAAGTTTTTTGTCAAGGTGTGAATCTTTTTTGTTTTCAAGGCTTTGTGAAGAGTTGAAAAAGTTCGAATATGTTGCAGTGATGTCTTTCTTAGGGTTTATCCACTCCCAGCCAGGTTTTGGCTGTATTTAGGGTGTTAAAAACAATTACGTTTTGTTTTTCCGTGGGTGCCTTTTGTTCGAAATATTTAGCTTTATCAAAGGAATCCACTTTACTCACGACTATGGCGAGCTTATTTCTGGATATTCTCTTTTCATCTTTGTTAACTTCTTTTATAATTTTTGGAAAATTCTTAATTGTTACTTTGGATTCCGTGATAAATCTGACGTCAAATAGCTCTTTATAACCTTGTTTTATTTCGGAATTTGATTTGATTTCGTGTATGTAATCAATTATATCCTCAGGTTTCAATGTACCAGTCGCTTTGGCATAAACGTATTTACCGTTATCATAAACTTCATATTCAACTGGCATTTTTTTGTATTAAAAATGTAGCATAATATCCATGTTATGTCAAGAGAGGGCTTTTCCCTAATCAATATTTGATATCTTTATAAATCTGAAATATCTTGAAATACCAATGATTGGTCCTTAAATCTCCTCTTCGCTTTTATCTTGTTTGTATAGATTTAGAAGGGCTTTTAACTTGAAATTTTTTATTTGCTTTTTACTATTCTGGGACTTCAAATTTATATTTATTATCTTCTACTTCCACATTAGGGGGAATTTTGTTGTTTTCGAAAAAATCGTATCCTTCTTTTAAGTTCTTCCAGAATTCTATCCATTCTGATTCTTTATGTTTTTCAATGTTTTCTTTGTTCATTCTGAAAGGGAAAATATGTACTCTGAAGAATGGTTGTCCGTTACGGAATGCAGCGTCGGCAATTGCATATATTTCCGCAATCTTTTCGTTGGTCATCGCATAACAGCCTATTGAAACGCAGCTTCCGTGAATCATCAAAGCTCCGCCGGTTCGCCTTAGAATTCTGTCATATTGATTTGGATAACCGAGGTTGAAGGATAGATAAAAATCACTTAAAGGATTTAGTCTTTGTGGAGTAACAAAATAAAATCCTTCGGGAGCCTGACCATCTCCCCGTCTTGTTTTTGGCCCCAGTGTACCTGAGCCGTAAGTACAGATTTCATAAGTTTTGAAGAGTTCGAATTTATTATCGGATTTAACCCATACTTCAAGTTCCATCGGTTCTTTAAAAATTCTTATGAATATAGGGTCATCATAGTTTAAATTTTTATTTTTAAATTCTTCTTCGAGATTGGGCTTAACTCGCGCTATAGCGTTTCTTGACCTTTTGCTTGAAGGAATTTTAACTTGGGGAAAGGATATACAAGTATAGAAAAATAATATAAGTAATGTGATACGTTTTGATATCATCGTTGATTTATTTTATAAGTTTTGCTTTACGTTCTGCCGTAAATTCCCACCAGGGTTTTGGTGGATTTCCATTACAGAATGAAACGGCAGAAATAAAAACATCGAGAAGACATGGGTCTTGAATGTTTCCCGTTAAATCGCAAATTTTTTTGTACATTTCGTAAGGATCAGCTCCGGCGAGGTCGGAAGGTTTCTTATATCCGAGAAGGCGTAGTTTTGCAGCAATTGCTACTCCGACATTTGGTATAGATTCTAAATTGTCCTTATAAATATTTTTTTGTTTCTTAGTCATGTTTATCCCGGCAATTTTTCTCCAGTTATTCCCACGAGAAAACCTATCGATCTAGATATCTTTATATTCAAAATATTTGATTCCGTTTTTGCCTCGCTTCTTAACTGAATACATTAAGGAATCTACCGATTTCATAATTTTGTCTAAACTAGGAAGATTAGATTTACATGTTAAAACACCGATACTGGATGTTATAGAATAATCTTTAAGGTTGTTATTTTGATTGAATGATTTTTTAACTTTTTCTATAACTATTTTAGCGGCTTTATTATCGGTTTCCGGTAAAAAGATTACAAATTCATCTCCACCAAGTCTTGCGACTACGTCGATTTTTCTGAGGTTGTTCTTCAAGGTATTGGTGAAGATTCGTAAGATGTCATCGCCGACAGGATGACCGAATTTGTCATTTATTTTTTTGAAGTTATCGATATCAATATATGCAATTGTGAAAGGATGCTTGTATCTTTTGAATCGTTCTACCTCTGTGTTCATGTACTCGTAGAATGATCGAGGATTCATTGCTCCGGTGAGGTAATCGATGCGGGATAATACTTGTTCGTTGTTTAATTTTGTCTTAAGCCGTTCCAGAAGTAATGTCACTATCAAGAAAAAAATTAACATGGTAACTGTGTTCCAAAAATGGATAGCTATATGTGAATAAAATCTTCCTGAGGTAATTTCGGCAATCATCCAGGTAATTGCACTTAGAAATGAAATAACTATAGCAAAGTTTCTTTTCGTTAACCATGCACTTGACATAACTGGAATTAAGTAGAAAATTGAAAATGCAATTTCCGGACCGGTAAAGTAATCAAGCAGTCCGGCTAGTCCTATCATTATAATGGAATTTATATACCATCGCCATTTTTTCTGTTTATTTAAATGAAGATATTCTGAATTCAATTCTCTTTCTAATTTCAGAAAATCCTTTTTTTCTTTTCTAAACATGATTTCGTAGCATTAGCTCAGAGGGACTTGGGTTAAGGTAAACCTGATTTTCCAGGTACGAAGGTTTGTACTTTCTTACATAATGATTTATGAGTGTTACAGGAACAATCAGAGGAATATATTCATCGTGATATTTTTCTATTAGTTCGAGCAATTCTTCTTTTTCATCGTGAATTAAATGCTTTTTAAAGTATCCCATGAGATGCATAAGTACATTGGTGTTCTTTTTAGCAGTTGCAATTTTTTGCATTGAAGTAATTAAATATTCAGAATATATTTTGTATAATTGAGAAAGAGAATACTCTTTTCCTTGAGCGAGTTTTCTGCCCAGGTCTTTCAAGCTTTTCGGAGAATGAGCCATTAGCAGGTATTTATGGGATGCGTGGAAATCCAATAGTTTTTTTAAAGATTTACCCTTTTCGTTCAAGGTATTCCAGCGATGCATAAGGAATATTCTCTCTATGAAATTTTCTCTGAGTTTGGTATCGTTTAAACGTTCGGCTTCTTCTACGGGGATCAGAGGGAAGAGCTCTGTAAATCCTTTTGCAAATATTCCCCTACCGTTTTTTGTGACGCCGTTTTTTCTGTAGACTTTTATGCGATATAATCCGGAACTGGGGGATTTTGATTTGAAAATAAAACCGCAAAGAGGTTTTTTTGATAACTTTTTAAGATGTATTTTCATCCATGAGGTCATTTTCTCTGTCATGTCTATATGTGTTTTGGTGGTAATAAGACGTATTTTTCCGTTGACATCGACAAGATTAACGGCTTCACGGGGAACACTCATACCGCATTCTACTTCCGGGCATACCGGAAGATAATCTACATATTTTCCAAGAGTATCCCGAAGATAGTGATTATGTTTATGCCTACCGTCATGCCTTACCTTCTCACCAAGCAAACATGTACTTATTCCGACAAGAGGTTTATTGCCCATGATTAGTAAAGAGTAATTTGATATTTTTTTATGTCAAGATGTTCCCATTAATAGATTCTTCGAATCAAAAATCAGTGGATCAGTAAATCAGTGAATCAGTAAATTAGTTTTCCTTTTTACTAATAACATAATTTACCAATTGACTAATAACTAAGTAAAGGTATCTTCGTGGCAAATAAAATGGGAGCGTTGACATTTGGGTCGTAAATTCATATCTTGTATTATAAATGAAGATCCGTAAAAGATTATTTGCCCGGTTCTTATTTGAGATTTCTCCAGTTTTGGGGTATCTTGGTATTATTTTAATATATTTTAGTTTTCTTTTTTTAATTCCTCTAATCGTAGATTATATATATCTTAGAGATTTTGTTAACTTGAAGTCTTTTTTAATTCCGGCTATTATCTCTTTAATTATCGGTCTTGTTTTAAAAGGTGGGAAACCTTTGCAAAGGATTAATCATAAACAAGGGATGTTGATTGCTTCTCTTTCTTGGATTATTGTTTCTTTAATAGGTTCTTTTCCTTATTTGCTTGGATTTCATGCAAGTTTTATTGATTCGTTTTTCGAGACGGTTTCCGGTTTTACGACTACCGGAATAACCATGTTTTCGGATCTTGATATGAAAAGCCGTTCTATACTTTTCTATAGAGCTTTAACTCAGTGGGTAGGAGGTCTTGGTATACTTAGTTTTGCTCTGCTCATTGTTTATCAAAGCGGAGTAGCTCCTGAACTTTTCGCAGGGGAAAGTCATAAGATTAGGACTAAAAGAATAGCACCGGGATTATTCAATACTGTCAGAATTCTATGGGTTATCTATGGATGTTTGACTTTTTTTCTTGTTTATTTATTGAAAATCGAAGGATTAAATCTTTTCGATGCGATTACACATTCCTTTACAACTCTTTCTACTGGAGGATTTTCGACTCATGATTTGAGTATAGGATATTATTCTGCGATGAAATATCGATTATCAAATATTATTGAATGGACCATAATTTTATTTATGCTTTTCGGGGGGATGAACTTTCTTTTTCATTACAGGGTTATTCAGGGTGAAATTAAAGCTTTGTGGGATTCCTTTGAAATTAAGCTATTCTGGTTCTTTATATGTTTGGCTTCTTGTATTATTATCCTGAAACAATTTTATTTATACAAAGTTCTTTCTCCTGATTTAGTCAGAAACTCTATTTTCCAGGTTGTTTCAATTATGACTACAACAGGTTATGGAACCCAGGATATTGCTGGTCCAATTTACAGAGGAGTATCCAAACAGATTTTTCTTTTTTTGATGGTAATTGGCGGTTGTGTTGGTTCTACTGCTGGAGGATTGAAGGTTTTACGTGTTGGGATTATGTTTAAACTTATGAGATCTAAAATTTTGTCAATTGTTTATCCCAGTAATGCCGTAAGTTTTGTTATGATTGATGGAAATAAAATGGATTTTGAAGAGATTAGAAGAGTCTCTGCTTTATTCGCAGCATGGATTTTCTTACTTGGTATAGGGGGTTTAATAACCGCCTTTTTCAGTAATTTTGGTGCGCTTGAATCCTTTTCTGGAATGGCTTCTGCTCTTGGTAATGTAGGGCCTTGTTATATTACCGGTAAAGGAATGATAAATCTTTCTCCTATAGTAAAACTTACTTATATAATAGGTATGCTTGCAGGAAGATTGGAGATATTACCAATACTTATGTTATTTTATAAAAATACATGGAAATAGGAGGTTTGAATGTATGTGATTATTGCCGGTGGAGGTCTTCTTGGTAGGAATGTTGCAAAGAAATTGACTGCTTCGAAACACGACGTGGTAGTTATTGATGAAAGACCGGAAGTTTGTGAATATATATACGAAAGATTTGGGGTTGTCGCAATAAAAGGAAGTGCTACAGAAATAAGTATATTGAAAGAGGCAGGTATAGAAAAAGCAGATGTTGCTGTAGCCTCTATGCGTTCGGATGCCGATAACCTGTCTCTTACAATAATTGCAAATAGTTTTGGTGTACCTAGAATATACGCAAGGATGAGAGACCCTTCATATAAACCTGTCTATGAACGGGCGGGTGCTACTGATGCTATAAATGTTGTTGAACTAAGTGCTACTCCTCTTGTTTTTGAAATTGAAGAACCTGAAGTTTCAATAGTTTATACTTTTAGGGGTGGCAGAGGAGCCATTGCAATAATAAAAATTCCGCAAAATTCAGGTATTGTGGAGATGACTATTGCGCAAATAGCTTCTGACGATAGATTTCCATCGGATTGTCTTATAAACGGGATTTTCAGAAAAGAGGAAGATGAATTTTGTGTACCCAGGGGTAATCGCAAGATATATGGGGGGGATGAAGTATTTATAACTGCGCCTCTTGAATCAATTAGAAAAGCTGCAAAATTTATGGGTATAAATAGGAGAATAAAAATTTAGGTATGATTATATTTTGTGACTAGTTTTTTAAGTTCTTCTTTTAATTCTTGTTTAAATTCTTCTATGTTTTTTTTAACTGTAAATCCGGATGCTGTTCTGTGCCCGCCGCCTCCGTATTTTACTGCAAGTTCTTGAACGGGAACACTATTCTTTGAACGTAAGGAAATTTTTAATATTCCGTCTTCTCTTTCTTTTATTATAGCAGCAGTTACAACACCTTGTATTGCAAGTCCATAGTCAATAAATTCTTCAGTATCTTCTTCTCTTGCCCCATGTTTTTTTAGCATTTCTTTTGTTACTAACATTATACTTATTTTATCATATAAGTCCATTGTACGTAGAACTTCGCCTAAAAGTTTGATTCTTGCTTCCGGATCTGTAAACCATATGAATTCTGAGACTTGCGAAGCAATTACGCCATAAGCAACTAGCTCTGATGCTACTCTTAAGGAATGCGATGTTGTGTTTGGATAACGAAATGCTCCTGTATCTGTCAATATTCCAATATATAAATATGTGGCAATTTCTTTGTCTACAGTAATTTCATTCTTTATCATTTTGTATATGATTTCTGCAGTTGATGAATAATCGGGTTTTAAAACGTTTACTGTTCCGAATTTCGAATTACCAATGTGATGATCGATATTTATGATAGGTTTTGAAAAATCGATATTGTCTTTGATCTTTCCTATTCGGTCAATTTCTGCACAATCTACAAAAATAGTTACATCTTCTTCAAAATCTTTCTTCTCGGTTTTTATAAGAGATGCTTTAGGAAATTTTGAGTATCTCATAGGTGGTTGGTCTGAATTATAAATATGAACATCTTTATTTAGTTTTTTCAATGCCAGTGCAAGCGCTATTTCAGAACCTATTGAATCTCCATCCGGATTTTTGTGAGAAACTATTAAAAATTTCTTATTATTATGAATTATTTTAAAGGCTTCTTGCCAACTTTTCAAATCTATTCCTCACTTTCGTCTTTTAAAAGCTTTTCTATTCTTTCCATTTTATCCATTATTGGGCTGTATATAAAATTAAGTTTAGGTGTGTTTTTCATTTTAATACGTCTTGCGAGTTCGTGTTGTATGAATCCACTTGCACGGTTAAGGATTTTACTATTTGATTTGCCCGATTTTTCTCCGCCATGGACGGTGAAATTAATATTGGCATGTTTTAAATCCGCACTACACTCGACTGATGTTATCGTAACGAGACCTATCCTGGGATCATTAAGGTCTTTTTCGATAATTTCAGGGATTATTTTCATTATATATGAATTCACTCTTTTCTGTCTCAAAGTCATTATTTATTTTTATACTCCAGTCTAAAATATTTATGTCTTTGAATTCTTTTATTTGATTTACTATCTTATTGAGGGATGATTGTAGAAATTTAGAATCGTTGGAAACCGCTACAATACCGATTAATGAACGCTGCCATTTGTCCAAGTAATCAATTTCGCTTATACCCACATTAAATTTTGAGCGTATTTTGCCTTTAATACTGTTAATGATTCTTCTTTTTGATTTTAGGGAGTTTAAGCCCGGAAGGAAAATTTCAACCTTACTAATACCAACAAACATTTTTTTAAAGTTTTTTCTCTTTTTCGATAACCTTATAACTTTCTATTATATCGCCCTCTTTAAAAGTGTCGAAATTTACTAGCCTAATTCCACATTCGTAGCCTTCAAGTACCGATTTAGCATCCTCATTAAATCTTTTAAGAGTTCCGATTTTTGTTTTTACGAGTTCCTGTCCTTCTCTGATTACATAAACAATATCGTTATTATGAACTTCACCTGAGGTGACAAAACATCCTGCTACTTTCCCGATATTAGAGCCTTCAAAGACTTTTTTGATTTCTATTTCACCGCATTTCACTTCTTCTTTTTCTGGTTCTAATAAACCGAGCATGGCTTTCTTAATATCTTCAGCTATTTCAAAAATCACATCATAGGTTTTTATTTCTACTCCACGTTTCTTTGCTTCTTCTTTAGTTTGTGCGTGAGCCCTAACTTTAAAGCCAATAATTACAGCTTCAGATGCTTGGGCGAGCATAACATCATTTTCTGTTATTGGACCGACACCAGAATGAATAACTTTTATTTCAATCTTTTTCTTAGGTAGACTTTCAATAGATTTTGCTAATGCATCAACAGAGCCAGCGTCATCGCCTTTTATTACTATCTTTAAAACTTGTTTTTTATCCTCTTTTATTTTTTCATAGAGATTTGCAAGACTTACCGCAGAAGTATCTTTCTTCTCTTTATGAGTGTTTTTTCTTTCTTCGGATATAATTCTTGCTGTTTTTTGACTTTGAATAACCATAAAGGTATTTCCTGCCTTGGGAAGAGATGCAAACTGTGAAATCTGAACTGCTGAAGAAACTTCAGCAGTTTTTAAGCGGTTGTCATTTTCGTCAAGAATTAAGCGAACTTTGCCATAAGTAGAACCTGCTACAAATGAATCCCCGACTTTGATTTGGCCTTCTTTAACAACAACAGTTGCAACATTTCCTATACCTTTTTTGATTTGAGTCTCCAGGATTATTCCACTGCCTGGACCTTCACAAGGGGCTTTAAGATTCAAATCTTCTGATTGTAGTAAAATTGCATCTAATAGTTCATCAACACCGTTACCCTTTAATGCTGATATATTTACTGCTATTACATTACCTCCAAATTCGTGAGCTAAAATACCCTTTTCGGCTAAATCTGTCATTACTTTATGAGGATTGGCAGCAGGTAAATCTATTTTATTTATAGCTACAATTATAGGAACATTAGCAGCTTTTGCGTGATTTATTGCTTCTATCGTTTGGTCTTTTACCCCGTCATTAGCTGCGACAACCAAAACTATAATATCGGTAACAGTAGCCCCCCTGGCTCTCATTGCTGTAAATGCCTCATGACCTGGTGTATCGATAAAAGTAATTTTATGATTGTTGTAGTTTATATGGTATGCTCCAATTTTTTGCGTAATTCCGCCTGATTCATGTTTTGCTACCTGGGTTTTTCTTATATAATCGAGTAACGTTGTTTTTCCATGGTCAACGTGTCCCATAATAGTTACAACCGGAGGTTTCTTTTTGATATTGTAAGTTTCTTTTTCTATTTTTGGAGCTTCTTCCGGTTCGTGTAATTTTACTTTGTATCCGAATTCTTCGGCTATTAGATGTGTTGTATCGAAATCTAAGTTTTGGTTTATAGTAACCTGGAGACCAAGTTTAAGGCATGCTTTTATTATGCTACTTGATTGTATGCCCATCGAAGTTGCCAGTTCTTTGACAGAATTTACTTCGTATACTTCTACTATTTTATCTTTTACTTTTGGTTTTTCTTTTTCTAATACTACTTCTTCTTTTGGTTTTTCTTCTTTAGCTTCAACTTTTTCTTCTTTTTTCTTTTTCTTTACACGCTTTTTTTTCTTTTCAACTTTTACTTTTTTTTCTTTTTTAGCCTTTTTCGTTTTTGTAGTTGATATTTTTTTGACTTTTTTTCCTTTTAGTTTCTTTTTTATTTTTTTCGCTTCATTTTCAGTTATTGAAGAAAGAGCGGATTTAGCATCGATACCTTCACTTTTTAATAATTCAAGCAGTTCCTTGTTTGTGATATCCAAATCTTTAGCTAATTTATGTATTCTTATTTTATGCTCTTTCTTTTTTGTCATATCACTCCTTGTTTATTGATTTATGGATAGATTTATGAATTGCTTCTAATTTCTTTTTTCCAATTCCTTTGATAGAAGTCAATTCTTCGTCGTTTCTTGATAATATATCCTGAGCGTTTTTAAGTCCTTCTTTTTTGAGAATCTTTTTGAGGTGATCACTTATATCTAGATCATTGATGGTAATTTTACTTCTTTCTTCGTTTTCTTTTTCTTTTCTATATTCACTTTTTACTTTTATATCAATTTTAACACCTGTGAGTTCTGAGGCTAAAGAAACATTTTCGCCTAATTTTCCAATAGCTCCGGTCAATTCATCATCCGGAACTATACATAGTATTTTATTCTTACCAATTTTTTTGGATTCTATAACTTTTACAGGGGACAGAGCTTTTTCAGCATATTTTACCTTATCTTCTTTCCAATGTACAACATCTACTCGTTCTCCGGATAGTTCTCTTACGATTGATTTTATCCTGCTTCCTTTATGACCGACACATGAACCTACTGCATCAACTTTCTCGTTTTGTGAATATACAGCAACTTTTGCTCTTTCTCCCGGTTTTCTTGCTATATCTTTTATTTCAACCTTTGAATGAAGTACTTCAGGTATTTCAAATTCTAGCAATCGTGCTACAAATTCAGGTTCGATTCTGGAAAGATATACAACTGGACCTTTTATTCTAACTCTTTCTTCGTCGCCTTCTTCTGGACTTGTAGTAATGTTTTTTATCAAAGCTTTTATTTGGGACCCTCTTCGAAGACGTTCATTAGGTATTTGTTCTTCTCTTGACAGGAAAGCTTCGATTTCTCCTATCTTTATATATGCTCCGGTCGAGTAAATGCGCGATACGGTGCCTGAAACTAATTCCCCCTTTCTATTTTTGTATTTCTCATATAGCATTTCTTTTTCATTTGTTTTGATTCTTTGGATTAATGTGTTTTTTACGATGTTTATTGCATTTCTCCCGAATTCATCAACGGGTATCTCTTCCTTGAAAGTTGCTCCTACTTCTATTGTAGGTTTTATTTTACGAGCCTCTTTAAGAGATATTTCGATTTCTGGATCAGTAACATTTTCTGTTACGGTTTTTTCAAGAAAGAGCTTTATGCTTCCTGAAGCCTCTGATATTTCACAACCTAAATTTTCTGCTCGACCATACTTTTTTCTGGCGGCAGTAATAAGGCTTTCTTTGAGGGTTTGGAGGACAAAGTCTTTTCCTAAATCCCTTTCTGTTGCGAGTTCTGATAGCATTGTAACTATGCTCTTATTTATCATCTTTCCTCCTTATTTTCAGCTCCGGGAGATGAAACCTCGAGTCTGTAAGATCCTTTAATGAGATCTAAGACATCGAGATGAACGGATAGTTTTTTTGATATCTGTGCGCAATCATCAATTGTAATACCTCCTGGTCTGTCTACGAAGACTTTTAGAAGGTTTGTTTTGCTGTTTCTCTCAATAATTAGTTCTTTAAGAGAGAAATCTTCTCTCATGTTTGAGAGCACAAAATCAATTTTTTCTTTTAATTTTTCTTTAACCTTTTCCATATTTTCAATTTAAGGATGAATAATTCCATCCATTTGGCATCCTTTTTCGGATGCCTTATTATACTTATTTTTTATTGTCATTTAAGCAGTTTAGAGTTTTCAGCTATAATTTATATAAATCTTTACTTAGCGCAACCCCCTCGATTATTGTAGTGATAGCAGTTAGTTCTTTGTTTTTTGAAAAAAAGAGCGACGTTGAAATTTAGAAATCAAAATGTAGATTCTTCGAATCAGTTAGATTGTTGAATGGTTGAATAGGGAAAACAACAAATAAATTTTTTCTTAGTGCCTTCGTGGCTATACTTAGGTACCAGATACCAGGTCTCAGTTTCTAGTAATAGGAAAAAAGTATAGTAAAAATCCAGTAAATCCTGTTAATCATGTCTAAATATTTTTTTGGGGTTGTGAAGGGATTCTGACTCTTGACTCCTGACTTCTTTTTTATTGTTATATGTGCTTGACAAATGTTCTGTTACGTGTATTATTGAACCGCCATGTTTGAAGAAATTTTAAAAGATTTAACAAAAATAAAAACACCCTTTTATCTTTATGATAGCAGGGTAATAAATGAGAAAGCTAAAATTCTTCGGAGAAGTTTTTCTGAGTTTGCGGAACTTTTTTTTGCAGTTAAAGCGAACACTTCTGTTTATCTATTAAAGGTTATGAAAACTCATAATATAGGAGTGGAGGTGGTGTCTCCCGGGGAAATTTTTTTGGCACTTCAAGCTGGAATTTCTCCTGATAAAATTCTTTATGATAGTCTTGCCAGAAAAGAGGAGGAGATAGTCTATGCTATAGATAAGGGTATAGAATTCTTTAACTTTGAATCTCCTGCTCAGGCTGTCCTTTTAGACGGTTGCGCAAAAAAATCAAAACAAAAAATTAATGCATTTGTGAGAATCAACCCGGGAATATTCCCTAAAACGCATTCACACCTTTCTACGGGTTCTTCCTGGAGCAAATTTGGTATACATATGGAAGATTTAGATAAAGTGTATGATGTTGCCAAGAGTTTTAAATCAATTGAACTTGTTGGCGTACATTATCATATAGGTTCACAGCTACTTTCCCCGAAGCCGTATTTTGAAGCGCTTGAAAAAATAAAAGATGCGATAGAGTTTTTCAATGGGAAAGGTATGAATATAAAATATATAAACCTTGGCGGTGGTTTTGGAATACCTTACAAAGAAGAAGAGAATGGTTTTGATGCCGGAACTCTTACCGAAACTTACAGGGATATTTCCAGTAAATACGAAGTGAGAATATTTCTTGAATTGGGTAGATTTTTAGTTGCAGAATCAGGATTTATAATTACCAGGATTATTGATGTAAAGTATAGGGAGGGCCTACCTCTTTACGTTGTTGATTCAGGTATGAATGATAATCCGCGTCCTGCGATTTATAATGCTTATCACCACGTAGAGCCTTTTTTAGAGAGAACGGGCGAAAAATTCAAATCCCGGGTTGTCGGTCCCATCTGTGAAAATTCGGACGAATTTGGCACTTATGAACTTCCTAAGCTTTCCGTGGGTGATTTACTCATAATTTACAGCTGTGGTGCTTATACACGTACCATGGCTTCTAATTATAACGGCAGACTGCTTCCTGCTGAATATTTGTACGACGGCAAAAAACTCATACAAATTAGAAAAGAACAGCAATTAGAGGGTTTGATAGAAAACGAAAAATTTTGAATGCTTATTGAACCACAAAGCACACAGAGAACACAAAGCCCTACCCAACCATTTTTTATGTTTTTTTAACAACAAATCACACAAATAGCACAAATTTTTTCTGTTTTTCCTATTAAACCATTCAACAATTCAACTATTTAACTGATCCGAAGGATCTATCGAACAGAAATCCTTGACAAAAATTCTAATATGTTTATATCATATATATATGAGAAAAACTAAAATAATTGCTACAATCGGTCCTGCTTCTGAGGATAAAAATGTAATCAAAAAGATGGTAGAAAGCGGGCTCAATATCGCCAGACTTAATTTTTCACATAGGACAAAAAAGGATGCAAAAATAACTTATGATAGCTTAAGGAAAGTGGCTCCGCATATAGGGATAATGATGGATACTCAGGGTCCGGAAGTGAGATTGGGTAGAATTAAAGAAAATACAGAATTAATAAGAGGGACTGAAGTTGAACTTGTTAGGGAGGATATCATAGGAGATGAGAAGAAACTGCCTGTCGATTATCCGAAATTATTTGATTATCTAAAAAAAGGTGATACGATCCTTATGGCTGATGGTAGCATAGAACTCGGAGTACTAAAGATCGGTTCTTCCGTCAGATGCAAAGTTGTTTACGGAGGGAAAATATCTTCTAAGAAATCTGTTAATATCCCGGGCAAGGATATAGGTCTGACTGCCCCGACAAAAAAAGATTTGGAAAATATAAAATTTGGCGCAAAGATCGGGTTTGATTTTGTTGCTGCTTCTTTCGTTAAAAGTGCAAAAGATATCAAGAAAATAAGAACTGTTCTAAGAAACGAAAAGTCAAATATGCAAATTGTTGCCAAAATAGAACATATAAATGCGGTAAGAAATTTTGCTGAAATACTTGAGGCTTCAGATGCTATTATGATAGCAAGAGGAGACCTGGGGGTCGAAGTCTCTGCTTCGGATGTTCCGCTTTTGCAAAAGACTATAATACGAAAATGTTTGGAGTGTGAAAAGCCTGTTATAGTTGCAACGCAGATGCTTATGTCTATGACTGAACATCCGAGAGCAACAAGAGCAGAAGTTTCGGATGTTGCTAATGCGGTTGAAGATGGAGCTGATGCAGTTATGTTATCTGAAGAAACCGCAATCGGTAAATATCCTGTTAAATCTGTTCAGTTTATGGCAGAGACAATTCATAAAATGGAAATTTACTTAAAGGGTAGATTGCCGGAAGCTTTAAAGTCAGGGAAAAAAGAAATAGCCGATATTATTGCAAAAAATGTATGGCAGGCAGCCAGAGATAGTTCCGCTCAGTTTATAATTGCGCATACTTCTTCCGGTTATACAGCAAGAAAGATTGCAAAATTCAGACCTGATACAGATATACTTGCATTTACGGATAAGGCACTTGTAGAAAGACAGATGAATCTTGTCTGGGGTGTAAGGCCTTTTATAGCTAAATTTTATAAGCATGTAGATGATATGTTGTGCGATTCGGCAGAATTTCTTTATAAAAAAGGATTTGTTAAGGGAGAGGACATCGTTATTTTAACAGCAGGAGAACCTGTTTCGGTTTCCGGAAGTACAAACATGATGGAAATCCGAACAATTAAATCACTCTTAGAGCAGAAAAAATCTTTTCTTGGTAAAAAAAGAAAGTAATAATATTTTATTCTGGAATCAGATTAAATCCCCTATAGGAGATTTGTTTTTTGTTTGGAAAAAAGAAGGTGTTTTAACGGTTAGTTTTGTCGAAGGAGATTATGGAGAAAAGCTTTCGGATTTTATAAGGAAAGATTTTAATATAATACGGTCAAGCTCTCCTGTAAAAAATCAACTGGAAGAGTATTTTGAAGGTGTACGCAAAGTTTTTGACCTTAATTTAGTAATTAACGGAACTGGTTATCAGCAGAAAGTCTGGAAAGAATTAATAAAAGTTCCTTACGGAGAAACCGTTTCTTATGGTGAACTCGCAAGAAGAGTCGGTAATCCGAGAGGAGCCAGAAGTGTCGGTATGGCTGTGCATTTTAATCCCATTGGAATAATAATTCCCTGTCATCGGGTAATAATGAGCGATGGCAAAATTGGAGGATACGCAAGCGGAGTTCATAGAAAGAAATGGCTACTTCTTCATGAGAGAGCCTTCGGATCAGCAACATAGTCTCTGGTCTTCAGTCACCAGTCATTAGTCAAAAAAACAAAAACAATAAAATAATTTGTGCTATTCGTGTTATTTGTTGTTTCTAATAGTTTTGATGGGAGGGGGACTCGTGACACGTGACTAGAGATGGGCGACTCATTTTGTTCTTTGTGTCTTCGTCTCTTTGTGGCTAAGTTTGGGTTCTTGACTTGACTGTTTTATAGAAAAAGATATAATTACAATATGATTCTGATTTTATTGACCCTTGGTAGTTGGTTAAGTCTTCAATCGAGCAATACGAAAACCATTCAGTGCGATGTGTTGGAGAGTGGCTATGAAAACACCAGAATCGAATTTAGTATCCCCGGTTTCTATCTGGATACTGTTATAATTGATGGAAAAAGGTATTCGAGAATTTCAATGCCTGGGTTGGTCAATTATCTGAAAAAAGGTTATCCAGAGCTTCCCAGAATTTCTAAGAGTGTTATTGTTCCCGATGATAAAGAAATGAAATTAAGGATTATAGATGAAGAGATTGAAAGGGTAAAAGCTCTACCCGTTATGCCTTCCAAGGGTAATATTTTAAGAACTATTTCTCCCTCGTCCCTGCCATACGTTTTCAGCGACTTTTATTCTTCGGAAGATGTGTTCCCCGGAGAAGTGACAGGAATTTCTACTCCTTTTATTATGAGGGACTTTAGAGGTGTGACTGTATACGTTAATCCGGTGCGTTATGATGCCGAAACTGATGAGCTTTTAATACTTAAAAATTTGGTTGTCGAGATCTATTCCGAGGGATTTGCTTTATCAAATATTAAAGATAGATTATCTGAAATATCTATTTCCCCGTCGGTAGAGAATTTATACAAAGATTTATTTGCTAACTATTCGGAAACTAAATTAAGATATGATACTATTCCTGAAGAAGCCGACAGGATGATTATTATATGCGCAGATCCGTATATCTCCGAGATGGATTCTTTTGTGGTCTGGAAGAGGAGAAAAGGAATTCCCACTGATTTATATAGTTTATCGGTCGTTGGATATGACACAGCTTCGATTAGAAATTTTATTCAAAATCAGTATAACAGTCTGGGTGTGACCTTCTGTCTGCTTGTTGGAGACGGATATGAGCTTCCTCCTCCTAGGGGTAATGTTGGCCGGGCTTACGGAATGGATGCCGACTTTATGTATTCCTGTACAGAAGGCAGTGACAATTATCCGGACCTTTTTATAGGACGATTTTCTTCGAATGGTGGTAATACTTTTGGTATAAGGAATCAGGTGATGCGGAGTATTGAGTATGAGAGGAATCCTGAAGAAGGAGGAAGCTGGTATGAGAGAGGTCTTATGATTGCCAGTCCCGAGAGTGATGATTACGATACAATTACGGATAAACAGAGATGTGAATGGCTTAGGGACACTTTGTTGTATAATATTCCTCCTAATTTTACCTATACGTCTATCGATTCAAGTTATAGCCCCTGGGGTACTTCTTCCGATATTTCCGGTTTTATAAATGCAGGTGTTTCAACTATAAATTATATCGGGCATGGAGATTCTTACGGTTGGGGAAGTGGAGGAGGATTTT
This sequence comes from uncultured bacterium, assembly GCA_964525555.1. Lineage (GTDB taxonomy): Bacteria > Hydrothermota > UBA3072 > UBA3072 > UBA3072 > JAFGHJ01. The sequence continues at coordinate 200,701 of CAZGHN010000001.1, read as the reverse complement.
ATGTAAGTGACATAAATTCACTGACCAACTTCTGGAAGCTTCCTCACGTGATTTCCGTTGGTTGCAGAGTTGGTGATTTTAACGGACCAAGTTGTTTTTCTGAAAACGCGCTGACTGCCGGTACGGCGGAGGCTCCTGCAGGATTTATCGTAACATTAGCTTCGACTATAGAGCAGACCTGGGTTCCTCCCTGTATAGGGCAAGAAGGTGCTGTTAACCTGCTTGCACATTACAAGGCAAATACTGCAGGAGGTGTATATTTTAACGGACTTTGCTATATGATCGAACAGTGGGGAGGAGATACGTCCCATATCGGTGTGGAGATGGCTCAAACCTGGCATATTTTTGGTGACCCTTCTATTCAACTTAGAACAGATATTCCTAGAAATCTTAGCATTGACAGGCCTGATTCTATTTTTCTTAACTATTTAGTTTATCAAATAAGTGTCTATGAAAATAATTCTACGATTCCGGTTGAAAACGCACTGGTATCGTTTTATAGCTCAGGAAATTCTGTAATAAAATCGGGATATACCAATTCATTTGGTCATTTTATATTATCTCTCGACTCAAACAGTTTTTTGCCGGATGAGTATGTTTATGTAACGGTAACGCACTTTAATTGTAACCCAATTATTGATTCGGTGTTTGTCGGAGATTCTGGTTATATTGATGATCCTTTTTTTATTCCGGATCAATATTATTTTAATATTCCAAAGATAATTCGGTTAAATATTTTGCCGGTAGAATATGGTATTAACGAAGAGACGGATTTTGAGTTTAATGTTTTTAATTCAATGGGTAGAATGATTGTTTCTAAGGTTTTAGCTAATGATACCGGACCACATACGACAGAAGTAGATTTATCTGGACTTTCATCAGGTATTTATTTCCTTGTAATGAAATCCCAGCGGATAATTTTGCCAGCACAGAAGTTCATATTGGTTCGATAGTATTTGTTCTTAGTTTACGGATCCTTCGGATCGGTTTATTGGTGAATCAGTAAATTGGTTAATTAGTGATTTTTAGGGTTTGGGATTTTGGTGTTGGTTTTTGTTTTTGACTTTGGGCTTAGGACCTTGGACTTTGATCTAAGTTTTTCTCTGTGTTCTCTGCGGCTCCGTGTGAGATTCTGTTTTTCATAAATCTGCGTTTATCTGTGTCCTGATACGGGTGGGGGGAGGTTCTCGGCTTGACTGATAAACTATAAATAATTATAATTACAATATGATTCTAATTTTATTGACCCTCGGTAGTTGGTTAAGTCTTCAATCAAGTAATGTGAAAACCATTCAATATGATGTGTATGAAAATGGCTGTGAAAATACCCGAATAGAATTTAATATACCCGGATTCTATCTGGATACTGTAGTTGTTGACGGTAAGAGTTATTCGCGAGTCCGTATGCCCGGCGTAAATGATTATATAAAAAAAGGGTATCCAGAGCTTCCCAGAATTGCTAAGAGTGTTATTGTTCCAGATGATAAAGAAATAAAATTAGGGATTATAGAGGAAGAGGTTGAAAGAGTAAAAGCTCTACCCGTTATTCCTTCCAAGGGGAATATTTTAAGAACTGTTTCTCCCTCATCCGTTCCATATACTTTTAGTGATTTTTATTCGTCAGATGAGATATTCCCTGTTGAAGTGGTTAGTCTTTCAAATCCTTTCATTATGAGGGACTTTAGAGGTGTGACTGTATACGTTAATCCGGTGCGTTATGATGCCGAAACTGATGAGCTTTTAATACTCAAGAAATTAATTGTCGAGATTTATTCCGATGGATTTGCTTTATCAAATATTAAGGACAGATTATCTGAAATATCTATTTCACCGGCGGTCGAGAATTTATACAAAGATTTCTTTGCTAACTATTCGAAAGCCAAATTAAGATATGATATGATCGAGGAAGAAGCAGGCAGGATGATTATTATATGCGCAGATCCGTATATCTCGGAGATGGATTCTTTTGTGGTCTGGAAGACGCGAAAGGGAATTCCCACTGATTTATATAGTTTATCGGTTGTGGGTAGCGACACAGCTTCGATTAGAAGTTTTATTCTAAACCAGTATGACAGTTTAGGTGTGACCTTCTGCCTGCTTGTTGGCGATGGAGATGAACTTCCGCCTCCTAAGGGTAATGTTGGCCTTGCTGACGGAAGAGATGCCGATCCTGTTTATGCGTATACCGATGGAAATGATTATTATCCGGACCTTTTTATAGGGCGTTTTTCTTCGAATGGGGGAGACACGATTAATATAAGAAATCAGGTGATGCGAAGTATCAAGTATGAGAGAAATCCGCAGGGAACCGATTGGTATCACAGGGGGCTGATGGTCGCAAGCAACGAGGCTGATGATGGTGATACGATTGTGGATAAACAGAGGTGCGAGTGGTTGAAAGATACTTTATTATATGACGTCTCTCCGTTTTTCACTTACACAACTATCGATTCAAGTTATAGCCCCTGGGGTACAAGTTCAGTTATTTCCAGTTTTATAAATGCGGGTGTTTCTACCATAAATTACATAGGGCACGGAACTTGGAATGGATGGGCCAGTGGAGGAGGGTTTAGTAGAAGTAATATAGCGGCTCTTACTAACTATGGAATGCTTCCTCATGTTATTTCCGTCGGTTGTCAGATTGGCAATTTTAATGGAAGGGTTTGTTTTTCCGAGGATGCGTTAACTGCGGGTGTTCCGGAAAATCCCACGGGATTTATTGTGACATTAGCTCCTACTATAGACCAGACCTGGGTTCCTCCCTGTATAGGTCAGGAAGGGGCGGTTAACCTGCTTGCGCATTACCAGGCGAATACTGCGGGGAGTGTATATTTCAATGGGCTTTGCTATATGATCGAACAGTGGGGAGGAGATACGTCCCATATCGGTGTGGAGATGGCTCAAACCTGGCATATTTTTGGTGACCCTTCTCTTCAACTGAGGACGGATATGCCTCGTGATTTTAAAGTTGGCAGACCCGATATTATTTTTAATGATTCTTTGATATATTATGTAAATGTATATGAGGATGATTCAGTAACTCCGGTTGAAGATGCATTAGTATCTTTTTATAGTGTTGCAGATTTATTAATAGCTTCAGGATATACAAATTCTTCCGGTATTTATACGCTGACTATTGATTCGAGTAATTTTATAACAGATGATTATGTTTATTTGACAGTATCACACTTTAATTATATACCATTTCTTGATACAATACCTGTCGATGATTCCAGCTACATTGTTGAACCTGATACTGTACCGGATCGGTATTCTTTAAATATTCCGAAAATAATTAGGTTGAATATTTTACAGGTAAACTATGGTATTCCTCAACATACTGATGTTGAATTTAGTATACATGATGCGATGGGTAGAATAATTGCTTCTAAGATGGAGACCAGAAATGCAGGATGGTTTATTACAGAATTAGATTTATCTGAGTATTCATCGGGTATTTATTTCCTTGTTATGAAAACAGGGGAGAGAGTCTTACCGCCACAGAAGTTCGTATTGATTCGATAGCAATAAGTCGCTCTCGGCTTACGGCTAACCGCAGAAAAAACAAAAAAATTTGCACATGTAGGCAATATAAGAGTGAAAAAAATAAAAATTACAAGTTCTACATACTCTACATGCTGAAAAAATGGAGATGGGTGGAGGGGGCTAAAAGCCAATAGCGAAAAGCGAATAGCTTAAGTTATTTAAAAACAATGATTAATCATTAAATATGTATGATTGTTGTATTCTTCTAATTTTTCGGATAGAGGAAAGTCCATTTCAATACCCTGACGTATAGCAATATATGTTGTTTGATTAAATTTTAAATCTAATCCCAGAATTCCTCTTGTTTGTATATCTTTTTGACCGTTTAAATTTCTCCAGGAATGCTGCACGCCTCCCGTTAAATCGATGTAATCGGATATCGAATAATTGTAGAGTAAAGTCAATCCTATCCATTTCCTTTTATATTCAAGGGATTCTTTATTTATATATTTCCAGCTCATTGGAACGCCGAAATAAAATGTGTTTTTTTCTGCGATTTTTACTTTAATAAAAGGTTCTGCAAAGAAATTGTCTACACCGGAATTATAATTTAGAGAATCGCCAGGCATTGAGAAATGAGATGTATCTATAGTAGAATAGTTTAATCGAAGACCGGGCGAAATTTTTTCGAATAAATGGTAGTAAATAGTGTTATTTAGGCCAGTTCCAATGTATTCGCTACGTCCGATTGAAATATCATTTTCTAAGAAATTTTTCTTTGCTTTTATTGTTGTATGATAATTGTAATGCAAATCAGCCTGATAACTTTTTATGATTCCTTCGAGTTCAACACTTATTGGAAAGTGCGTAAAAGGGTCTTTATAGATAGAAGTTTCTCTACGTGATAATTGATAATTATGGTCAAATTCGTGTATTTTTATATTTAGGAAATGATTGTTTTTAATGTTTTTCCAGTAACCTATGGCGAAACCTAAATATTTTTTGTTTTGTGATGATTGCGGAGAAAAAAATAAAGAGAAAGAAAGCGGGATTTTAGATTTTTCTGACCCAATCCATCTAAGTTTAAACAAATGTTCTTCTACGTTTATTTCATAATCGTCTTCTTTTTTTAGGTTATATTCGAAAACTATGCTTGAAAAAAGCGGCATCCAGATTTTTATCCGGTAGTTTTCATACATTTTTTCTGAATCTCTCGATCCATGAATTGTCTGTAGAGCATTTTCACTGTATTGAAATTTGAATTCTTCTTCTATAGGTATAAAAGAAAAACTTTTATCCATTAAATAAAGATTATTATTGTCGCCAAGAAGAGAAAGTATTAGTATCAATATCATCTTAAGAGAAGAGATATATCGATAGATTTATACGAATGAGTCAAAGCCCCAACCGAAATTTTGTCAACTCCGGTTTTTGCAATAGCTTTTACGTTTTCAAGTGTTACATTTCCCGAGTATTCAATAGTTATGTGTTTACCCTTTATAAGAGTTACAGCTTTTTTTACTTCTTTGATAGACATATTATCAAGAAGTAAATGTTTGGCTCCATGTTTTATAGCATTTTTGACTTCTTTAATATTTTTAACTTCAATTTCACCCATCACCAGGGAAAGAGCATTTTTGATTCCTCCGGCAATCTTTATATGGTTTTCTTTTATTAAAACTTTATCGTAAAGTCCCATTCTGTGATTTATTCCTCTGCCCATTCGAACAGCGTATTTCTCTAAATATCTCAGAGTCGGAGTGTTTTTTCTTGTATCAAGTATGTGAGAATCGGTACTCTTTATTTCATCAACAAATTTCCTTGTGTAGGTAGAAATTCCGCTGAGTCTCTGAATGAAGTTTAAAGCGATTCTTTCTCCCATCATAATAGCTCTTGTGTTTCCTTTTATATTAATTATTTCTTGCGGCTTTAGCCATATTCCTTCATTCACAAGAATTTTCGTCTTTACTTTACCTAATTCATCAAATGTCCATCTGACAATATCCAAACCGCAAAGTACTGCTTTTTCTTTAGTTTTAATTATGCCGGATGAAGTGTGTTTTTCAGGGACTATATTTTTTGTAGTTAAGTCCCCTTTACCTATATCTTCCTTTAACGCCTGTCTTATTAATGGGAGAACTTTTTCTTTCTTTAATCTGATCACGCATTATCCTCCTGATTTCATCCCTTAGTTTTGCGGCTTTTTCAAATTCTAATAATTCGGCACTCTTTTTCATCTCGATTTGCAGTTTTTCTATCATTTCTATTCTTTGTATTTCCGAAGAAAACTCTTTGGGTATTTCTAAATCTATCCCTATTTCACTTTCTGCTTTCTTTTTGTTCCCGGCAACCATTGTTGTCATCATTATCTGTTCGCGGGTTTTCTTTATGCTTTCCGGTATAATATTATGTTTTTTATTATATTCAAGCTGGATATTTCTCCGTCGCTGGATTTCCTTTAAGGCGTTTTCTATGGCAATTGTCGTCTCTTCGGCGTAGAGAATAACACGGCTATTGATATTTCGTGCGGCTCTACCTGCGGTTTGTATGATTGAAGTCTCGGACCTAAGAAAACCCGCTTTATCCGCATCAAGAATGGCAACTAATGCAACTTCAGGTAAATCAAGACCTTCACGAAGGAGATTTATACCGATGAGTACATCAAACTCTCCGAGACGAAGACCTCTAAGAAGTTCCATTCGTTCGGGAGCGTCTATTTCTGAATGCAGATATTTTACTTTTAATCCGACATCTATTAAATATTCGGTGAGTTCTTCCGACATCTTCTTGGTTAGCGTAGTTACGAGTGTTCGATTACCCTTCTCGACTTCTTTTCGTATTTCTTCTATAAGGTCATCGATTTGGTTATCGGTTGTTTTTATCGTTACAGGCGGGTCTATTACTCCTGTTGGGCGGATCAACTGTTCAACAATCCTGCCTTTCGATTTATTTATTTCCCACTCTGCCGGTGTTGCTGAGGTATATATTACTTTATCTATTTTTTGCAGAAATTCATCGAATTGAAGAGGTCTGTTGTCCAGAGCTGAGGGGAGACGAAACCCATATTCAACAAGTGTTTCCTTTCTTGAACGGTCTCCGTTATACATTCCCCTTATCTGTGGTACAGTCCTGTGCGATTCATCGATTATTGTTAGAAATTCATCAGGGAAATAATCTATGAGTGTATATGGAGCTTCTCCTTTTTGTCGACCAGATAAATATCTGGAATAGTTTTCAATGCCGGAACAAAAACCTACTTCACGCAAGAATTCGATATCATATTTTGTTCTACTTTCTATTCTTTGTGCTTCTATATATTTTTTATTATCGAGAAAATACTGAATTCTTTTTTCCATTTCTCTCTCTATTTTATCTATCGAACTTAAAACTCTGTCTTTAGGAACGACAAAGTGATGTGCTGGGTAGATATGTAGTTCGTTTATTTCTTCTATTCTCTTTGAACTTATAGGGTCTATAGAATATATTTTTTCGATTTCATCTCCTAAAAATTCTATACGGTATCCTTTAAATTCGTAAGAGGGATACAAATCTATTATATCTCCCTTTACACGAAAATTTCCCTGTTCGAACTCGATATCATTACGTTTATATTGATTCGAGACCAGTTTTTCTATTAATTTATCTCTCGATATTCGCATGCCGGGTGAGACTTTTATTAGTTGCTCCGAGAAGTCGCTTGGTGAACCTAGACCATATATGCAGGAAACAGATGCAACTATTATTACGTCTTTTCTCTCAAGCAGGGAAGTCGTTGCTTTCATACGCAAGCGCTCTATTTCTTCGTTTACAGACGCATCTTTTTCTATAAAAGTATCGCTTTCCGGAACATACGCTTCGGGCTGGTAATAATCATAGTAAGAAACAAAATACTCGACAGCGTTCTCCGGGAAGAATTGTTTGAATTCACCGTATAATTGCGCAGATAAAGTTTTATTGTGTGAAATCACGATTGTAGGCAGACCCAATTTCTCGATAACATTTGCCATTGTGAAAGTTTTTCCCGAACCTGTAACACCCAGTAGAGTTTGATGTTTTTTGTCTTTTTCTATTCCCTTTACAAGGTTATCGATAGCTTGAGGTTGGTCACCTGTTGGTTTGTAATCAGAGATAAGGTTGAATTTATTTTTCATATTTGAACAATAAAATGGATTTAACTTTTCCGCAAGGACTAGATAGTATTTTTAGCCACTAAGACACAAAGAAAAAAACTTATTTAACCACAAAACAAACGAAAGACACTAAACCCAACCACACCCAATTTTTTATTGTGTTTTTTAAAGCTCGACCCCCAACATCAAATATTCACATGTAGAACATGTAGATATTGTATTTTTTGTTTTCCTATTTAACAATTTTTCTATTTGGCTATTCAACTGATCCGGAGGATCTAACGTGGTGGTTTTTTAATTAAACCTTCCTTAATGTGCAGCTGGGTTTGTTTTCTTGAACTTCTTATCAGTTCCGTTGCGCTTTGTCTTAGCTTGTCTTCGCTTAAATTTATTCGAGCTATTCCCTGTTCTATTGCCTTTAGTCCAACTGCGACTGCTTCGTTTATAAAAACTTCCCATTCATCCATGGTTGGGACTATATGATCTTCTTTTAAACCTTTTTCTTCGGCTGTTTTTGCAACCGAATAGGCAGCTGCTATTGTCATTTCGTCAGTTATCGTTTTCGCATTTACATCGAGTGTGCCTCTAAAAATACCGGGAAAACCAAGGGAATTGTTTATCTGATTTTCAAAGTCGGAGCGTCCTGTTCCGACTATTCTTGCACCTGCCTCTTTTGCTTCCCATGGCCAGATCTCTGGAACCGGGTTTGCTACAGCAAAAACTATTGCGTCGGAATTCATTCCGGAGATCCATTCTTTCTTTATTGTTCCTGGGCCGGGTTTTGCCGCTGCTATCATAACATCTGTGCCTTTAATTGCTTCTTCCGCGTTTCCCTTCTTGCCTTCTCCGTTTGTTCTGCAGGCAAGGTCCCATTTATATGAATTATGCTCCTTATTTTTTTCCAGGTCTTCTCTGTCTTTATGCAGGATTCCTTTACTATCCGTTACAACAACGTTCTTTTCGTTTACTCCGGCTTTAAATAATATTCTGCAGAGTGCAACATTTGCTGCACCTGCTCCAATAATCGAAAATTTTGACTTTTCGATGTCTTTCCCAACGAGTTTTAAGGCGTTAATAATCCCTGCTAGTTCTATTGAGGCTGTTCCCTGCTGATCGTCATGCCAGACAGGTATATCTAATTCTTCTCTGAGGCGGTCTAAGATATAAAAACATTTCGGATTTTCTATATCTTCAAGATTAATTCCTCCGAATGCCGGTGCAATTATTTTGACTGTTTCAATGAATTTCTCACCGTCTTTTGTATCTAAAACAATCGGAAAAGCGCTTACTCCCCCCAGATATTTAAACAAAAGCGCTTTACCTTCCATAACCGGTAGACTTGCAAGAGGTCCAATATCTCCAAGGCCAAGAACTCTTGAACCATCGGATATTACTGCGACATTATTCCATTTGTTGGTGAATTTATAGGCGAGTGATGGGTCTTTATTTATCATTCTGCAGGGTTCTGCTACACCTGGTGTATACCATATACTGAAATCATCCATGCTTGTCACGGAACATTTTAAAGAACTTTCGATTTTTCCCCTGTATTGTTCATGCCATTTTGGCGCTATCTTCTGCGGTTGTGCGGCTTTTTTTATCAGTTCATCGATATCGTGGTTGTTTTTCATTTATTATTCCTTTTTTTATGCCACGAAGGCACCAAGGCACTAAGATTATAAAACATATCTTTTTATACCTTTTTTTATTAATGGTACATTAAAATTTATGAGAAAACCTAAGCGTTTTTTAGTTAGTTTTAAATAACTCAATATTTGAGCCTCCTATACCGGATTCATTTGATCAAGTGCTTTTAATTCACATATAATTTTATCTTCTACGAGGACATCTAAACGTAATCCTTCGTCAAATTCAATTCCATCGTAGATTATTGGAACAGGAATCTGTCTTTTGAATTCTATTCTTCTTTTTGATAATTCATGACAAAAGCATTTTTCGTATACTTTTTCTAGTAAACCTGGACCTAATTCTTTATGAACTTTGTAAGCGGAGTCTACTATTTTTTTTGCTATTTCTTTTTCATAATCAGAAAACAATTTAAAGCTCATTTATTTTCTTCTTGTCTTCGTGCCTATTTTTAAGGATGTAGTATTCTGGCTATTAGGGTATAGCGAAAAAATATTCGTGCTATTCGTTGTTCCTCTTTGTTTGACGGTGTGTGTGGGGTTTTCAACACAAATCATTTTTGTTGTTTGCCTTTGTATCTTAGTGCCTACTTTTTCTTTTTTTCATAAAAACTATTTCCCTTTGCGTCCATTGTGACAATAAGAGGTCCGAAGTTCTCTACATCGAGTATCCAGGCAGCTTCGGGGATTCCGAGCTCTTTAAGGAAAAAAACATTCTCTACTTTTTTTATAGCTTTTGCGCCGAGGGCTCCGGCTCCGCCTGTAAAATGTGTATATACCGCGGCTGTTTTCTTTAGAGCTTTTAGTGTTTGTTCACCCATTCCGCCCTTACCTATTATCATCTTTACTCTGAATAATGACAAAAATTCACTTTCGAAATCTTCCATTCTCATTGAAGTTGTGGGTCCAGCGGATACTATAATCCATTTATTCTTTTCCTTTTTGACCACAGGCCCACAGTGGAAAAGAACCATCTCTCCGGGATTGAAAGGTATTTTTTTACCCTTCTTTTTTAACTCTATTAATTTCTTGTGTGTTTCGTCTCTTGCTGTGAAAAGTTTACCGCTTAAGTAAATCGCATCTCCAATGGATAATTTTTTTATATCTTTTGTAGATAAGGGTGTAGTAAGATTTATTTTTTTCATTATATAATTTTTATGGAACCGTTTTTTGTGAATTTAATTACTTTTCTTCTGTTCGCCCAGCATTGTAAAATCAAACCAACCGGGAAAGATGCGGGATGACGATGTGCGTATTCGATGTGTACGTCAAGGACTGTGGTTTTCCCTCCAAGTCCCATAGGCCCCACACCTGATTTGTTAATGAGAATCAACAATTCTTCTTCCATTTTTGCTATTTTCTTTTCACTATGACGCTCTCCGATTTTACGTAATAGGGCTTTTTTTGCGAGCTGCATACATATATCAGCGCCTCCTCCAATGCCGATACCCGCAATGGTTGGGGGACAGGGTTTTCCTCCGGCTTTTATAATATGCTCGACGATGAGTTTTTTAGCTCTATCAAATCCTTCACCGGGAGTAAGCATCCATAAAGCGCTCATATTTTCCGAACCGCCGCCCTTTGGAACGATATGTATAGTACACTCCTTTCCTGATTTAATTTCCCATGTTATATACGGAATATTCATGCCTGTATTATTCCCAGTATTTTTACCTGTGAAGGGATTAACTGTATTAGGACGCAGAGGTATTTCTTTTGTTGCTCTTTTTACCGCGCCAGTTAGTATTTTCTTTAAATCTGCAAGGTATTTGAAATCACCGCCTGTTTCTATATGAAATGTCATTATTCCGGTATCCTGACACATTGGAATACCTTCTTTTGAAGCAATTTTTATGTTTTTTAGAATTGTTTCCAACTGGATTTTAGCAAGTCCTTTTTCTACTTTTTCTGCTTTTTTCAAAGCCTTTATAACGTCCTGCGGCAGCTCGGTTTCAGCCTGCAGGAGCGCTTCTATAAATATTTCTTCGATATTTTTTCTACTTATTTTCGCCATCTTGATTTCAATATACAGAGTAATGTATTTACCTGGAAAGTCAATAAGTTTTTTGGGATTGATATTTTTATTTTACAGTGAAATTGATGCTACTGGATAAATCTCTATTTAGTTCTGATTTGGCTGCAAGGCAATATTCGCCGGGTTTTATTTGCCAGAGGAAGCTATGTTCTTTAGATGTTTCTTTTAATTTTTCTCCATTTAGCGTCCAGGTTACTTTTTTTTCTTTTTCGGTAGTTGCGAGCTCTATTTTTATGGATTGATATTCGGGTTTTACATTAGATAACCGGTAGAATATTGCTCCTTGTTGTGGTTTTACTATTTTAAATCTCTCTTGCTCTTTTATTTCTCTTGAGGGATCTTTTGCCGGAAGAGCTTCAGCCCACTCTTTATATTTCTCCGGTAATGCAGTGAAGACAGTTCCTTTATCATTTAAGTGCATATTGCAGCTATCTTTGTTGTATAAAACAAGACTATTTTTTGGTATTATTTCTTCTATTGAAGAAGGACAGTTATGATTCGGTTTTTTCCCTGAGAGAGGACATACCGGGACACGTATAAGCTCTTGCGGTAATTGTTTCTTTTCCGGATATTCCTTTTCGCTATAGAGTAGATGCATTATATTGGCAAAAAGAGGTCCGGCTCCCGACACACCTGATACTTTCTGCATAGGAGTATGATCGAAATTACCCACCCAAACAGCTAGAGTGTAGTCTTCTGTAAATCCGACAGTCCAGTTGTCGCAGAACCTGAATGAAGTACCCGTTTTGACTGCACAAGGGAACGGAAAGTTTAACACGGAATTAAATCCGAATTCGGAGGTACGTGCAAATTTGTCACTGAGGATGTCTGCTATTAAGTAATTTAATTCAGGCGAGGATATTATCTTTTCCGTTTGAGGATTTTTCTTCTCTTCTCCGTTTATTTCGAATATTTCTTTTATAGGAATAAAGCTGCCTTCTCGTGATAAGCACATGTAAGCTCTTGCTAATTCAAATAGAGATACTTCTCCTCCTCCGAGTACAAGACCAACACCGTAATAATCCGCATCTTTATCCAAAGAATAAAATTCGTACTCTTTCAAACGGTATAAAAATCTATCTATTCCTGTTTTAGCAAGTATTCTTACTGCTGGTACGTTTAGAGAATTAGATAAAGCTTCTCTTAATCTTACAGGGCCGTAGAACTCTTCGGAATAATTCTTAGGACAATATATACCGGTAGGCATTCTATAGTAAGTAGGTATATCAGAGACTACTGTTGAAGGTGTGAATCCGTTTTCAAAGGCTAGCAAATATAGAAAAGGTTTTAGCGTGGAACCGGGCTGGCGCAAAGCTCTTACCCCGTCAAATTCTCCGTTGTATTTAGAATCGAAAAAATCCTGTGAACCAGCGTAAGCAAGAATTTCGCCCGAGGAATTGTCGAGTAATATAGCGGCTGCATTATTAACATTGAAGGGTTTAAGTGCTTTTACGATTCTTCTTATTTGTTCTTGAACCATTTTTTGCAGGTCTAGGTTTATGGTAACTTTGACATTTTGTGCATTGGGCGGTGGAGTTTTCATGAGACTAAAGACAAAATGAGGGGTAAGAAAGGAAGCTGATTGTGGTTTTAAGGAAACATCTTCTTTAAGGATTCTCTCGATGCGATCTTCTCTAATAAGATTTTGTTCTTTCATCTTTTCAAGTACATAGCGCTGTCGTTTTTTAATATCTGCTAAATTATTGTATGGATTCAAGCGGGTCGGAGAATTGGGAATAGAAGCCAAAAAAGAGGCCTGTGCAAGAGTTAAGTCTGAAGAGGATATCCCGAAATAAGCTTTTGATGCTCCTTCCAGGCCGTAAAGATTCCCACCCATAGGTATTCTGTTTATGTACGATTCGAGTATTTTTTCTTTACCGAGGCCCGCCTCGAGGCGGTAAGCAAAGTATGCCTCTTTTATTTTTTTTATCAGCGTTCTTTCTCCGGGATTAATCATTCTGGCGAGCTGAAGCGTTATTGTGGATGCACCCGATACGATTTTCCTTTTTTTAGTATTTTGCAAGGCTGCTCTTATAACAGCTAAGTAATCTATGCCATCGTGACGATAAAAATTTTTGTCTTCAGAGGCAATAATTGCTTTTACAAAATAAGGGGATACTTTATTTAAGTTAGTGTATATGGAGCGGCTCGAGTTTTCCGACAAAACTTCTTGAAGCAATTTTCCGTTCCTGTCGTAAAATTTAACGGAATGAAAACTTTCTTTTGATATAGCTTTTTCTGTTATGGGAAAAAGAAAAGGTGCAATCCGAAAGGCGAGTATGAATATCCCTAGGGAAACTAAGAATATTCTGATAGTCTTTTTACTATTTATTTTTATTTTAAACTTACCTGAATCAATCATTCAATATTTCAACGTATCCTTCACTACTCGTGCCAAACTGTTCAGGTTCGTACATCAGGCTAACTTTTGAGCATGGCCATAAGAAGTAACCTGAAGTTGTTGCTCGAAGTAAATATTTATACTGATATATTCCGGGTTTAACCATGTCCGCAAAAAGAGCGACTCTATCATCTCTAAGTTCCGTGTGATTTATTGGATTCCAGGAGCCTCTTACTGTTGTTCTGCTTTGAGCGTCTATGTCGTATCGTGTTGAAGTTGTTTTTAAGGATGCATCGATTGCTTCAAGTCCACAGGGTATAGGATCATCAATTACAAGGTGATAAGATGTCTGATTGACTTTGAATTCTAGTTCAACTTCGATGATGTCTCCGGCTTTAATCGAAACAGGCTCGAGAGGTTCGTTTTTGTATTCGGCGATAAGTTTATCCGTATCTGCATTCTTGACGGTTCTTTTTACTGTAAGCCCCTCGTTCCTGGATACCTGAGCTCCTTTTAATCTGTATGAGTAGGATAATACATAGTATAGATAACCCTGTCCCTTTTTGGAAATATTTATTTTACTTAAACCTTCGAGTAATTCTGCGATCGGTATAGATTCTTCGAAAGGTTTGTATTGATAGCCTTTGAACATATGCGTCAAGACTTTTTCTCCGGCAATACGTACATCTGCCGAATATTTCGGAGGTTCTGCTTCTCTTTTAAGTGAAATTTCGACAAGAGCGTCCATGGCTTTGGCGTTTTCGTATGTGTAGCGCCATCTTCCGTTTTTTCTTGCGTTAAGCATATAACGGGCAAATTTCGATATAAATTCGCTCTCAGGTTCCATTTCAAGGAAAAGTTTAGTCGCATCAGCAGTCGTTATGACAGGCGAATACATAAATAGCCATGATGGGGGTAGGTCTCTTGGACTTTCAAAATGTGCAGTCTGCGCGGTAACAAACATTCCGTTTTTAATTTCTTTCAAGAGTATTCGTGCTTCTTTTTCCCATCTCCCGGATTTATAGAGCAGATATGCGAGAGATATTTGTGCTCCAAAACTCAATTCGTTTCTGCGATTAAAATATTCCTCAAAGTAGGTCTCGTCGTTTTTACCCAGATAATGCATACCAAGTAAGATGTTGATTCTGTATTCTGCCAGGGCCTTCCAGGTGACAAAGGGATAGCAGGGATTTCTTAAAGTATGTTCAAGAAAATCAAGCAGGTTATTTACTGCATCTTCGGGGATATCATATCCGAGTTCTTTAGATCTTTTAAAGAGATAAGCGACATATGGCGAAAGATAACAGTCAGAACGCCAGCTTGTCGGCCAGAATTTGAAACCTCCGTCGGAGTTCTGCATTAGAAGAATTTTTCTAATGTTTGCTTCTATTACTTTATCCACGGGTTTTACCGCTTCAAGAGTGAATCCGTATTTATCGGAAAGAAATTTGAGTTGAACAAGAGCCAATAATCTGCTTGAAGTCTGTTCTAGACATCCGTACGGATATTCTACAAGGTATTTTGCCCCTTCGCCGACATTGGTTAATGCTGTGCTTGAAAGGGTTACTTTAAGCCCTCCCATATCTTTTCTTACGCTTTTATCTACCTTGATTGCCTGTTCTGCTTTTTCCTTTGTTTCTCCGACTGCAACCACCGTTTCTGTTGCGCTTAATTCTTTAACCATAAGGTTAGTTTGGAGAGCGTCCGATTCATTTATTTCTTTGTCGCCAAAAATACCGGTAAAATATGCGGTGAATTTTAATGTTGACTCTCCTTTTCTTATTGCTCCGAACGGGAAGAGAATTGTTTTTGACTGCCCTGATTTTAAAGTCGTTTCATTTGTTGTTATTTCGCTTTTATTTAATACGATTGATTCTCCCGAGAGCTCAACTGATACCTTGACGAGACCTTCTCCTTCTGTAGAGTTGGTGATTGCAACTCCTGAATTGAACTTATCGCCAATTCTGGCAAATCTGGGAAGAACAGGACGCAGAACGAAAGGTTGAGTCGCAATTACTTTCTCATCCTTATATCCGAACAGGTCATTTTCCCCGACTGAGACTACCATTATTCTCCATGTTGTTAGGTTGTCGGGTAGTTTAAAACTGAAATGTGCTTTTCCGTTTTTATCGGTTACCAGAGTAGGATTGTAATAAGCCAATTTCAAGAACTTCTTTCTTACCCTTGGTCCGCCGACCATCCTTTCAGCTCCTCCTCCGTAACCGTAGCCTTTTTGTAGTAATTCTTCTTTTGTTATAATGAACGGACGATTATCGGTAATTCTTGTAGAAAGCCCTCTGTGGCTGTATACTATTTTTACAAGATCGGGAGGTGTATATCCCGTTAAGGAAAGAACCGCTTCATCCACTATCATGACAGTTAATTCGCTTCTATGTCCTTTGCTATCTGTACGTGTAACCGTAATATCGACATCCAATTTCTCTGCGGGGCGAAGTTTTTTGCTTGATGGAATTATTTTTACATTTAGGTATTTATCGGATATCGAGACTTTAAAGTTGCTAAATCCTATCTTTTCCATATGCTTCCCGGTCTCTTCCTCTACCGGAACGATCGGGTCTCCCAGCCGATAAAGTACGGCGCCTACATAAGCGTTTGGCAACATCTCTTCGGTTACCACGAAATTGTAAGTAAACCCGCCTCCTTTTATTTCTTTTGAATCTTTTAGGAAGATTTTTTCTCTCGACACAGTTATGAATAGTTCGGCTTCGGGGAAGGGTGATTTGATGAAAGTCTTTGCGGTATCTCCGAGTTTATATTCCTCTTTGTCCATTATAATTTCCAACTTATCTTCACCGGTCTCTTCCCAGGGTACATAACTTTCTCCTGCGACCCATATTGTTGATGCGGCAGAAGTGCCGCTATTTGGGTTATCGGTTAATTCGGCAAGAACAAAATATGAACCTGCTTTTTCCGGAGAGAATGTTAAAACTTTTGGCTCTTTACCGCTTATCATGTTTTTTGTGCTTACAACATTTTTTACAAGCGTGTTTTCGACTTTGAATTTTCCTTCAGGTGTTTTGGTTTTAACGGAATGATATTCTCGTTTGATAAGTTTTACCGTTAATGGTATTTCTGACAATGGTTTTCCTTCTGGGTCGGAAATTATTATTGAGGCTTTTAGTTTATCCTTTGCCGCTATTATCCAGTCGTCAAGTTTTATTCCTATTAGTCTTTTATCCGGTAGAACTGTGATGCTTTTATTTGCTGAAGAAGTTTGTCGCGAAATATCTGTTACTTCTACATCGCAAAGATAAGTCATGTTATATGGAACATCGCTGCGGTTAAGAGTTATAGTTTTGGTAGCTTTACCCACGTCGTCCAGTTCAATGGTTTCGCGTAAGTAACTACCGCTGATTGAGGATTTTTTCTCTTGCAGATAATAGGGAATACCAAAGTAAAAATCTTCCCAGCCTTCCGGTCTGAAGTATGTCCTTCTGCGAGTTATATTGAGGGATGAGGAAGCTTTTGCCATGGGTGTACCAAAGTAGTATTTCCCTTCCCATGAAATTTTAAATGGTTCTCCGGGTACAACTATTTTCTTATTTATATCCATCTTAACTTCGAATTCCGGAACTCTAAATTCAGCCAATCTGAAATTGCCGTAGAATCTTAGATTGTGTGTCCTGTTTTCCGCGGTTATATTGTAGTAACCGAGTGGTTGTCCTTCTTTTGTAGGTATTTCAAAATTAAATGTACCGAATTCGTTAACTCTTACTTTTTCTATTTGTTTTTCTCCCCCGTGTGGGTCGCGGAGTTTAACTTCGAAGGTTAGTCCTTTTCCGGTCTGCAATTTACCGTAAAGCAGATATCTTATTACACCTTTTAATCTGACAGTATCTCCCGGACGATACAAGTGCTGGTCTGAGAATATCGTTCCTCTGCATAAAGGACGTTCAGCTTCCCATGCGGGACTTATTCCGAAACTCCAGAGAGAGGGATTTCCTCCGCTTTCTGTATGAATAAAAGTCCAGTCATCGCCTTTTTCGGCGACGATTAGTAGACGCGGAGGTTCAGCAAAGCCAAATCTTTCCTGATCATATAAAATATCATCCGGATCAGCTTCCGGCGGATATAATTCATTTAATATTTTATTTGATATCCTCCTTTTTGTGCATTGTTGCATCTGCGAGGTTGAAAGTGTAAGTATTCCTTTTGAGTCTGTTGTTCCTGTGAAGCAAGGTGATATCCTGTTTATATTTTTATCTGTGATAAGGTCCCATATTTTTTCTAATCGGGGTAAGTCGTCTTCTCTGTATATTTTGACCCTTGCCATTTCGACTGGTTTTCCGTCTGTGAGCTGATTTAGTTTTATTATCCCCCCTGTCGGATATAATTGTGTGTATATTCCAATGTTTGTTCGTAGGATTAGACCGTTAAATGATATAGGTTCGTGGTAGCACTCTACATGGGGAGAAGTGAATCGGTAGGCAACTGCACCAAATTTTCCTCCTCTAAGATGTTTACCTAAATCAAAATAAGCTTTCCCTACTTTTGCTTCGTTTAATTTTATATCCTGTCTCAGTTCTTCTGTTCTTATATTATTAATTAGTTTATCTATTGTATAGTGATATGCCAATCTTTCTCTGACTAAAATATCTTTGGGTTCTAATCCCTGTATTATGTAGAAACTTTTATTTATATTAACTGTTTTTATTCCGAGTTTAGGTTCTATATTGAGAGTTATTATTTGATATCCGCTTGGTCCCCACATTTTCGGAGTCAATTCTCCGGTCGTAAAAGAAATCTCTTGAGGGTTTTCTAACTTTTGACCGTAAACGTCTGTCAAATATGAGTTCAAAGTCACTGTATATTTTGTGTTTGGCTCTAATAAGTCTTCATCGAACCCAATATCGTAAGCTATATAACAGCCAGAGTAACTTCTTACGGGGTTCTGCTCTCCTCTTGGATTGATAAGAATATTTTTTTCGGCGCTTACAAATTCAGGTTCATTTGTGAAAGCAATATAGGGAACCGTTGTAAGTTTATTGCCGCAGTGACTGCAGAAGCCTGATCCCGTAAATTTAAAAGGTGGATAGGTTCTGAAATTTGAAGTGTATTTTTGTTCCGTTGGTCTATTTCCTCTTTTAGTCATTACTCCCGGATTAATTATAACAGTATATCTGGTATCTTTTTTTAATTCTTTTTCCGGTTTTAATATATATTGATAGCGCAATCGATACCTCCCGATGTCCTGTTCATCTTTCGGATTTTTTTCGTATTCCAGAAATTCATAAGCTACTTTTCTTTTAGTTTCGGTTTCAAAGAATTCTATTTTACTTTGTAAGAATTTCAAATTTAAAGAGGTATTGCTTGTTATATATACTTCCTGGTCAAGTTTGATGTGATGCGCACCGTTGTATGGATTAATATCTATTCTTGGTAACGGTGTTTTAAATTCCCAGCTGAAATCTTCTGCAAGAATGTTTCCGGCTATATCTTTTATTCCTTTTTTAACAGTAACAGTATAGTGAGTAGACATTGGAAGGCTGTGCTCAGGTTCGAACACGACTCCTGAAGTTCCTAAAATTCTGAATTTTCCTTTAACTTGAGGCTCAAGGATGAAGTGACTCAAAATCGAATCTCGCATTTCGTCGCTAAGAGTAGTTAATGGTATTATTGGATTGTTAAAATATACTCTAATTTGGACCTGTCCGCGTGATTCCCCTGTTGGCGCGTAGGATGTAATTTTAAGCTCTTTTTCTAACGTGGTAGGTACAGTAGGTGTAGAAGCCATATCCTGGTATTCATGTCGATATGGTTCGCCGTATTTTTGTTGTTCTATGTGTTTTTCTACTGGTTTTAAATTTGGATACAATATCAGGAAAACTAGGATTATTCCTGCCGTTACGGCTGCAGGGATCCATACTTTTTTTTGTTTTACTTTTTCTATGATTTTTTTTCTGTTAAATTTTATTTTAGTTGTTTTTGGGGATTTTTTTTGCGACTTTTTAGAAGTATTTTTTTTATCTTTTTTCATCTAAACCTCCTTAAAATTTATAGATGTAGTTGAATTATTATAATTTAAAATTAGTTATAAAACACAAAAATCAATTTTTCAAATGTGTGTTTTTAGTATATTGAGAATGAACATTAATGTCAAGATTGTTTATTGCCTTCTCCCGCCCACAAAATTCAAACCACAGAGGATACAAAGAAAAAACACACAGAGAACACAGAGCCTCAAATATCCTAACTGTAAATTTGTGAATTGCTACAAAGAAAAAACTAATTCATCGAGTCTAACTCGACGTACTCAATTGTTTAGATTGACCTGTAAATTCAATTATCTTATAAACGTAAGTTTTGCGTAATCTTCTTGATATCCTGCTTTAATCCTTAGCAGATAAATTCCTGTAGGTAGTTTTCCTGAGTTTCCGTTGCCGTCCCAGGAAATAGAATGAACGCCGGGAGATTGCTTCCCCGAGTAAAGTTTTTTTACTTCTTGCCCGAGGAGGTTATAGATTGAGATACTAACATCGGTTGCCTTTGTTAGCGTATATTTAACTGTTGTTTTAGTTGTGAAAGGATTCGGGTCGATTAAAGATAAGGATAATAAACCAGAGGATATTTTCTCTTTTATTCCGCTACTTTCGGGTTTTATTTTTATAAGATAAACATCATAGTTCCCAGTGCCGTAAGAATAAGTTTCCCCGACAACAATGTAACCTCCGTCGGTAGTTTGTTGAACTGAATAGCCATTATCATTGCTACTTCCTCCGTAAGTCCCCGTCCACAGGGTATCCCCAGTTGAATCTGTCTTTATAAGGTAAAAATCGCCGGTAGATCCGGCAACAATATATCCTCCGTCAGTAGTCTGTTGGACTGAATAGCCCCGATCGTCCCCAGCCCCCCCGTAGGTTCTCGTCCAGAGAGAGTCCCCAAGTGAATCTGTCTTTATAAGGTAAACGTCACGTTCTCCCTCACCGTAAGAATAAGTATATCCGGCAACAATGTATCCTCCGTCAGTGGTCTGTTGGACTGAATAGCCTATATCGTCCTCAGTACCCCCATAAGTTTTTGTCCAGAGAGTATCTCCAAAGTAGTTCGTTTTTATAAGATAGACGTCGTAGATCGCCTCTGCACCCCAGCCCTCAGTTCCTCCGGCAACAATGTATCCTCCGTCAGTAGTTTGTTGGACCGACATGCCTATATTAAGAACATTTCTTCTATAGGTTCTTGCCCAAAGAGAATCCCCATAAAAATTCGTCTTCATAAGGTAAACGTCATCATTCGGAAATGGAGCATGCGTTAGCCCGACAACAATGTATCCACCGTCAATAGTCTGTTGGACTGACCTGCATGTATTATTATTAGTGTCACCATAAGTTTTTGTCCACAGGGTATCCCCAAGTGAATCTGTCTTTATAAGGTAAACGTCATTATCCGCCGCGGCCGTAAAAACAGCGATAATATATCCCTTTTCAGTAGTCTGCTGGATTGATATTCCTGATTCGTATTCAGTACCCCCATAAGTTTTTGTCCAGAGGGTATCTCCAAGTGAATCTGTCTTTATAAGGTAAACATCACTTTCTCCATTGCCGTAAGAATAAGTCCCTCCGGCAACAATGTATCCTCCATCAGTGGTTTGTTGGACCGACCTTCCTCTATCGTTCTCAATACCACCATAAGTTTTTGTCCACGCGGTATCAGGAGCGTGGGCGAATAAAATACCATTTCCGAAAAGAAAAAATAAAATAAGTTTTGATAAATATTTCATAATCTCTCCTTGTCTTATAACTTATAATAATAATATACAGATTTTTATTTCATTTGTCAATCAATGTAATTTTGTTAGTGAGTTAGTGCGTAGATTGGGTTTTAAACAACGAAAAAAACTTTTTAAATCTGCGTTCATCTGTGTCCGATTGTTGGATGGGGTGGGTGGTTTCTCCTTGACTTTCGTTTAAAGTTAATTTATACTCAACTAAATTCATAGAAAAAAGGAGTGGAACTTTTGCATGAGTGGGCTTTAGCTGAATCGGTTGTTAATACCGTTTTGAAATATAAGGAAGAAAAGAATCTTATTAAGGTAAATAAAGTTCTTGTTAAAATAGGGAAACTACAGCAGATAGAAAAGGATATATTCGAATCTGCTTTAGATGATATTTCCAAAATGAAAAACATAGAGGGAAAATTCGTTATTGAAGAAGAAAATGCTTCTTTTAAATGCAGAGTTTGCGGACGTGAATGGGATTTCGAGGAAAGTATTAAAGAATTAGATGAAGACGAATCCGAATATGTGCATTTTATTCCCGATATAATTAGAGTTTATTCCAAATGCCCTAAGTGCGGAAGTCCGGATTTTGAGATTGAAAAAGGTCGAGGTGTCTGGATTGAATATATTGAAGGGGAAAGCCCCTAATAATTCAAAAATCAAATATAAAAATGAAAAAATACAAATCAAAGTTCAAAAATAAATTTAAAAAACAGAAAAGTAACAAATTACACGAATCGTACAAATATTTTTTACTTTTTTGGGTGGGACAAGATATAATTTTACATTTTTATTTGTCATTTTGCTTTTTAAATTTTGATTTTTCATATCTTGTGGGAACTAAATTATGAAGAAATATCTTATTGCAGAAAAGAAAGCCACATAGAGGTAAGCTGATTCTTATGGACCCGAGATTTAATGTAATGGATGAGAGGCTGTTAGGTATTAAAAGAATAATTGCCGTTTCAGGAGGTAAAGGGGGTGTGGGGAAGAGTTCGGTATCTACTATGCTTGCTTTGATACTTAAGAACATGGGGAAGGAAGTAGGTCTTCTTGATCTTGATTTAACAGGTCCAACCGATCATGTAATTCTCGGAGTAGAAGATGTTTTTCCGGAAGAAGAAAAAGGCATTATTCCGCCCGATATAAAAGGCATTAAATTTATGTCTATTGTTTATTTCGCACAAGAAAATCCTCTACCTTTTAGAGGAGAGGACTTTTCTAATGCCATTATCGAGCTTTTGGCAATAACAAGATGGGAGAATCTTGATTTCTTGATTGTCGATATGCCTCCCGGAATTGGCGACACTGCTTTGGATGTTATTAGAGTGATCAAAAGGATAGAGTTCATTATGGTAGGGAATAGATCGAAATTGACTATAGAAACCCTTAAAAAAGTTATACAGATGAGCAAGGAATCCGGGAGAAAAGTTCTTGGAATAATTGAAGATATGCGTGTTGCAGAAAATAACGAAAAAGACAATAAGTTGGTTTCTCTTGGTGTCCCTTTTTTAGGGAGTATAGGATTTGATAAGGAGTACGAGTCTTCTCTGGGAAATATTGACGGGCTTTTAAAAACACAGTTTGCAGAAGATTTGAAAAATATAGTTTCAAGAAATACGGAATTATTTTAATTTAAGATGGAGTCCGTATTTCAGTTATCAGTATATAAGTGAATTAGTAAATAAGTTTAAAATTTTTACTAATATACTAATTGACCAATTGACGAATAACTAATTAGCCACAGAATGATTAAATCTCAATATTTTTGTGGCTAATTAAATGTCGCGAAGCGACCTTGACTTATTGTATAACAAAGGTAATTTTTAACAAATGGTTTTTATAATTATTGCAAGTTTACTAATCCCAATGGATGGAACACAAACTGACCACTTAAAAGCCTATGGTCTAACGTATTGGGTGTTGGAACAGGGGCTTAATGCCGAGTGGCTTCTTAATTATAGAGGTGGCAGCTTTCTTCTTCCTGGTCTTGAAGGAATAAAAAAGGAAGCAGGCAAAAGAGGGGTGACTTGTTTCCTGGTTGATGAAAATCAGGTTAATGATATTTATGCCCTTGTTGAAAGAGAAAACATGGAAATAGTAAAACTGGAAAAAGCTCCGAAAGTTGCGGTTTATATACCTGAAACGGAAGGTCCATGGGATGATGCGGTGGTGATTGCTCTTGAATATGCGGAGGTTCCTTACCAGCGTATATGGGATGATGATATTCTTCAAGGCGTTCTTGTTAATTATGACTGGCTGCATCTTCATCACGAGGATTTTACAGGACAATATGGGAAGTTCTATAGAAATTATTTTAATACAAAATGGTACAAAGAAGTTGTTGATATAAATGAAAGAAAAGCTCAAAGTTTAGGTTATTCTAAGGTATGGAAGATGAAACATGATGTCGCGTATACGATAAAAGAATATGTTGGTGGAGGCGGGTTTTTATTTGCTATGTGTTCTGCTCCTATTACTCTGGATATTGCTCTCGCTTACTATGATATCGATATCGTTCCTCCGCAAATTGATGGAGATGGCATTGCCTTAGGATTTAATATGAAAGCGGATTATAATAATACGCTTTTTTTAAAAGAGATAGGCCTTATAACCTCTTTAAATATTTACGAGCATTCGGATGTCGATATAACATATTTTGCACAAAGAAGAGGTAAGAATAGTTATTTTTTTCTTAGGACTTTCATGGCTAAAAGAGATATTATTCCCGCCATATTAACTCAAAATCACACCGAAATCATAAAAGAATTTTTAGGTCAAGATACCGGTTTCAATAGAGAAAAATTAAAGACAGATGTTATTGTTTTGGCTGATATTCCAAATACAAGAGAAGTTAGATATATATATGGTGAATATGGCGAGGGAAGTTTTTCTTTCCTCGGAGGGCATGACCCTGAAGATTATACACATCTTGTTGGAGACCCTCCGACTTACCTGGAATTTTATAAAAATTCACCGGGTTATAGACTTATATTGAATAATTTACTTCTTCCTGCCGTAAAAAAGAAAAAACTTAAAACATGAATGAAAGTCCAAAGTCCAATGTCCAGAGTCATAAGTCAAAAAATATTTGTGTAATTCGTGCTATTTGTTGTTTAAAGAAGTTGTTGTTTTTGATGTATGGATAAATTAATAGATAGTTATATCGAGGAATTAATTAGAAGGAAATTCTCGGATCTTACGGTAAAAAGTTATAAAACTGATCTCGAAGAATTCAGTTCTTTCTTGCAGAAAAACGGTAAAAATCATTTTTCCGAGATGGATAGAAAGGATATAAGAGCATTTATGGGAGAATTACTTTCCTATGGATATAAGAAGTCTTCTGTTTCCCGGAAACTTTCAGCTATTAAATCTTTTTGTAAATTCCTTGAAAAAAATAAAATTTTAAAAAGCAATCCTTCTCTTTCTGTAAAAACTCCGAGAACAGATAAGCGCATCCCGTCGTTTCTTTCTGAGGAACAGATGGTTAGAATGCTTGATTTTTCTGCTTTAGAAACGGAATTTGATGTACGAAATAGGGCTATTCTTGAGCTACTTTATGCTACCGGTATTCGTGCTTCTGAACTGGTTAATCTTGACCTTTCTATGTTTGATATGAATAGTAAGCTTCTAAGAGTTTATGGTAAGGGAAAAAAGGAGAGGATCCTGCCTTTAGCAAAAACAGCTTTTGAGACTTTAAGCAGATATATTTCTGAGGTGAGAGGTTATAAAGAAGGTGCACTTTTCATGAGTAAGTCGGGCAAGAGGTTAGGGCAGAGGGATCTTCAACGTATTGTAAAAAAGGCAATAGTCAAGGTTGCAACACTTAATCGAATGAGCCCCCATACACTTAGGCACACCTTTGCGACGCATCTTTTAAATAGGGGTGCTAATCTTAGAGCAATTCAAGAACTTTTAGGGCATGAATCCTTGTCTACAACTCAGATTTATACCCATGTAAGTGTTGAGAAATTGAAAGAAGAATACAAGAAAGCCCACCCAAGAGCGTAATGCGGCAAAGCCGCAAAAATAAAAAATCAAATATCAAAATGGGGAAATTAGGGTTTAGGATTTGGGATTTAGGATTTAGAAAAAATTTATTTGTGCTATTTGTGTAATTCGTTGTTAAAAAAAAGTTTTTTTGTTAGGAGGTTGGTATCTTAGAAAAATTAATTGAAATTGCGAAAGGTTCCGGAAATATAATTCGTAGCTATTACGGATCTCTCAAAAAAGTGGATATAGAGAAGAAAGGTTTCGGTCATTTTGTTACTTTTGTTACAAGGGCAGACAAAGAAGCTGAAGATTTTATAATAAAAGAATTGCAGAAAAGTTTTCCGGGTGTGGGTATCTGTTCCGAGGAAGGAGATGCTATTTCCGGGAAGGGTAGTTTTATAATCGATCCTCTGGACGGGACTCATAATTTTATGCATGGTATAGCTCGTTTTTGCGTATCTATTGCGTATGAAGAAAATTCTGAAATCAAGGCGGGTGTTGTTTACGAACCTGTTAAAGACGAACTCTTTTCGGCTGAAAGAGGTAAAGGGGCTTTTTTAAATGGAAGGCAAATCAAACATTCGGGACAGGACGACCTCAGTAGAGCTTTGATTACAATTGGCGTACCTCCTTCTGCATATGAAAGAAGAGAAAAAATTATGGATGCTTTAAAAAAATTAATTCTCAAGGTAAATTCGTTAAGAATTTTTGGTGCAGCAGCCCTGCAGTTGGCAGAAATAGCGGCTGGAAGAATAGATGGAGATATAGGTTTTGCTCTATCTCCATGGGATGTGGCGGCAGGTTGGATACTGGTAGAGGAAGCCGGGGGCGTAATAACTGATGAAAGGGGAGGAAATGAAATTTTAAAAGGTACTATTATTTCGGGAAATCCCTTTGTACAGAACTTCCTTCTTGACTTTGTTCAAAATAATATTATATAAATAACTATGAAACTCATAAAAGACACCATAATATCAAGTATGGAATATATAGGCGGTATTTTTATTCTTATGGGCCATACTTTTCTTAAAAGTAAAGGATTATTCCGGAAATTCGACTTATTTCTCGAACAGATGTTCTTCCAGGGAGTCAAATCTATCTCTATTGTGCTATTTACTTCCCTTTTTATGGGTATGGTTACAGCATATCAGGCGCATTATCAAGCGAGACAATATATGCCCGACGTTTATATCGGGATGTCTGTATGTAAGGCTCTATTTATTGAGCTTGGTCCCCTAATTGTGGGTCTTGTAATTGCAGGTAGGGTTTCTTCTTCAATTGCGGCAGAACTTGGCTCGATGAAAGTTACAGAACAAATAGACGCACTCGAAGCCTTCGCAATAGACCCTATAGAACATCTTGTTGTCCCAAGAGTTTTTACAGGCATATTTATAGTACCTGTTCTCACAGTAATAGCAGAACTTACAGGCGTTGTAGGAGGATGGCTACTCTCCATCGCGAGCCTTAACATTACATCAGCAATTTACTGGAGAGGTGTACGTTTAAATTATTATCCTATAACGCTTTATGGTGGTTTAATTAAAGCGGCTGCTTTTGGTCTGGCTTTGACTGTTATGGGTTGTTACTATGGACTTCGAACCGAGGGTGGTGCAGAAGGAGTTGGTGAATCGACTACTAAGGCTGTTATATCATCGACTATTCTCGTTCTTTTTCTTGATTATGTTCTTTCGAGATTAGTTTTTACATAGGAGGTTTTTTATGGTTAAAAAAGAAAAAGCTGTAAAAGTGGGGATTTTTTTAACTGTTGTTTTTATTATTTTTATAATTGGACAGCTCTGGCTTGTGCGTTTTAATGTTGGTAAGGAGGGTTTTTATTTAAATATTTTTTATGATGATGTGAGCGGATTGACTAAAGGGGATCCTGTTAGAGTATATGGTATTAAGAAGGGAAAAGTTATGGGAATGAGAATGGATGGTAATGGAGTTTTGGTTAGGGTCTGGATAGAGAGGAGTGTGGTTTTAAAAGAAGATACCAGAGCTTCGATTCAGGACGTTGCAATGATAAGCGGAACAAAAACTATAGTGATACATCCCGGTGTTTCGGATAAGCTTCTTGATATTTCGAAAACTTTAGTTGGTGCACCCAATAGGGGTTTATCTACGGTGGAGGTTGGAGGAATTACCGAACAGCTTGAAGATTTGCTGGGAACTCTTAGAGGTGCTATGGTTGGTAGTGAAGGAACTTTTGAGAAGGTGGGTTCCACTCTTAGTGAATTAGAACTTCTTTTGAAAGAAAATAGAAAAGAATTGGCGAAAACAATTAAAGGAGGAAGCGCGAACTTAGAGAAGACGCAAGTTCTCATTGATAATATGGATTCTACCATAAAAGAATTGGATTTAACTCTAAAGCAAATAAATAGTAAAAAGGGTACAATGGGTAAGCTTGTATATGATGAGAAACTTTATGATAATCTTACCAGGGCGGCATCCAATCTTGATAGTTTGCTTGTTGATTTCAGGAAAAACCCTGGAAAATACGTAAAAATAAGCGTTTTCTAAGATTAGTTGAATAGTTAAATTAAAAAATAGTTAAATAGTAAAAAATAAAAAGGGTGTGGGGAGTACGATTCAACCATTCAACAATTCGACCATTTGACTTGACGCTTGGCTACTTGTTTTTTCTTCAATTCTATTCAATTTCTTTTATTCTCTTTTTTGCGTATCTAAATGGAATAAGTACTAACAATATAGTTATTATAATAAATACGGAAGAGGATATTATTAAAGGAATATGAATCGGTACAATATGGCCTTCAAGGCGGCTTCTTATATATATAGATATTGGTGTTGCAAAAAGAACCATTGATACGGCTATATAAAGTAAGTTTATAGCCGCTGTTAGAAGACCTCCTGCACCGGAAGCTATTTTTGCGGGGTCTGTCTCTTTAAAATCAGAAAATAGAGTTCCCAATGAAACGTTCAGATAAACAGAGACAAGCGAAAAAATTGCGGCGAGAACCGCTGATAAGAATACTATTATCGCATATTTAACAAGGATAATATTGGAAAATATTATAGCTAACTCGGCAATAAGTAGGTTGATTATGAAAAAGAATATACTTTTTGAGTGAAGTATAATTTCAGGATTTAGCGGAGCACTTCTAAGGCTCCACCAGCTTTTGCCTTCCAGGCTTATACCGGGATATACGAAACGTAGAGAGAGGGTAGCAGTCAAATATCCGATAAAGCCGGTATTGATAAGAGCAAGTACAGATAGCCAGAATGGATCTCTTACATATAAAGGTGTTCTTCTGAGGGAAAAGGTGTAGATTATAATGAGTACACCGATTATCATAAGCTGAGACCACTGAAGAGGTGACCGCAGGAATATTTTTATATCTTTCTGTAAAATATTCAATATTCCGGGTAATCTATTTAATAGAAGTTTTTTGTGTATAAAAAATGAGCCGGAATTACTTTCACTTGACATCCAGCTTGCTCTATAGAATAGGTTTGAAAGGAAAAAGGCAAAAGATATTGAAATTAAGCTCCCCGAAAATAGAAGTACTGAGTTTTTTGTAAGTATTTCGATATTGTTATTTGCCAGAGCGGAAACGCATTTATAAAACCACTCGTTAGGAAAATAAGGGTTTGAAACTTCCAAACCTTTGATAAACTGATTTAATGCTTCAAGACTCAAGGTATCGGGTACATTAAAGTTATATGGTGTGGTTTGTATGTAAATAAAAACGAAAAGAATAGAGAATGTTCCGAGTACTGCGGCTAATTGTTTAATGGTCCATCGAGGGTTTATTTTTTTTAGGATGATTATAATCGAAATACCTAGACCGGAAGGGATAAGAATAAAAGCGAATAGAGGAAGAATTATTAATAATAATTTTATATGAAGGGAAGAGAAAGCAATCAAATATGATAAGATAATGGGCAGTCCGCCGATAAGCGTAGCCCAGGATGAATAAAAAGCTGTTTCAATTAATTTTAGAGAGAAAATACTGAAAGGTTGTAATGGGGTGGAATTAAGGTAATCAAGCTCTGTAGAATGATACAATGTAGAAAGAGCTGTGATTCCGTTACTCATAAATAAAAGGAGTGTAAAAATGAAGAAAGAGTAGGAAATTAATTTATCCGCGATTATTGTACCTATAACTTCTATTGTTGCTAAAAATAAAAAAATTCTGAAGAAAAACAGAAAAGCCCCTGTCATAAAGATGGAGAAAACGAGAGAATAAACTATAAGATTCGACCTTTTTGTTGATGAAATAGACTTAAATGCTCTAATTAATCTGATTTTCAGAAGAAAAGCAATCATAATAATATCATAAAAATTAAGTATAGATTTGTCAATACTGTTTCCGCCCACCCGTCATATTGTACCCCCGGAAATAAAATATTAAAAATCAAAAATTAAAATGACAAATTGGGATTTAGGATTTTGGATTTGGGATTTAGGAAAAAAACAAAAAGTAAATCTTTGTGCTCTTTGTGTGCTTTATGGTTCAAATTTTTTTTGGATTTGGGATGGGATTTTGACTTTTGACTCCTGGCTTTTCAAATTCTTCTTTATAATTTTACATTTTGATATTTGATTTTTACATTTTGTTGGAATAGCTATTCTATAATCTACATAGCTAGTATTTCCTCCTGAATAATATTGGAGAGTTGTACTTAGAGCAATATAAGGCTTGACATATTGCTGTTATACAAGTATAATTTTACCATGGAGGTTTATAACGAAGTTCATTTCTTTAAATGGGTAGGACAACTACTTGGAAATATTTCTCTTTTTGGAAGACAAGAAGGGGTTATTAGAGAAATATTGAGGACTGTGCCTGAGATTACTGGTGCCGATTATTCTTCTCTTCTGATACTTAAGGAAAATCCGGAAAAGATCACTTACGATTACTCGACAAGTAAAGAGGAGATTATTACTCATAAGGGCATGGCTAGACTTGCAACAGGTATTGAGGGTGAGGTTATTAGAAAGAGAGATATCGTAGTTACGACTGATCCAACTGATCTTTCTAATCCCAGCAAAGAAATCCATAACAAAGAGAAAACCTCTTTGGTCGCAATTCCTATTATACTCAGGGGAGAGGTTGAAGCGATTCTTTATTTGTACTATTTTACAGAATTCCCGGATACTTTAGAGAAAGTTAAAGATTTAATGAAAAGTCTTTCTCCTGTGCTTGCTTTTGCTTTGGCTAATTCCAGACTTTATCAGAAATTGGATACTACTCTGAGAGAACTCCGAATTTCTTACGAAATGAGTCGTGCAATGATATCAAGTTTGGATGTCAATGAGCTTATAAGTCAGATAGTAAAACAGATAACCACTCATTTTGGCTATGAAATTATTGGTATTTATCTTGTAGATGATGATAGAGAGCATGCTACTCTCGAGTGGACCGTTGATGCGATAGAATCTTTTAAAGGTACTAAGATAAAAATAGGAGACGGCGGAATCATAGGAAGGGTAGTTGAGTCGGGGCAACCATATTATGCAGCTGACGTTTCTATGGTTCCTTTTCACGGTCCGCAGGAGTTTAAAAAGAAATCAGAGTTTTCCATACCTTTGAAAATAAGAGATAAAATTATTGGTGTTCTCGATATTGAAAGTTTACGCAGAGATGATTTCCCAAAATCTGTGAGAAATTTACTGGTGGCTCTCGGCGCTCAGATTGCCATGGCAATTGAACGTTCCAGACTTTTTGAAGAAACCAGGAGACTTTCTACTGAAGATTCCCTGACCGGGGCTATTAACAGAAGAATGCTAGAAGAAAAGCTTAACGAGCAAATCGCAAAGGCTAAATTGGATGATGAAGAATTTGCTATTCTTTTTTTAGACCTTGATAAATTTAAAGAATTCAACGATAAATACGGACATCAGATGGGCGACGAGGGGCTCATGTCTTTTGCTCGAATAATTAAAGAAAGCCTTCAAAGTGATGATATATTGGGCAGATACGGTGGGGATGAATTTATTTGTCTTCTTCCAAAGACAGATATCCAAAGATCAATAAAAGTGGCGAGTCAGATGCTTAAAGGTGTAAGGGAACATGAACTGCTGAAGGGTTTGACGCTTTCAATAGGAATTGGGGTTTTTCCCTACGATGGAAAAGACCTGGTCGAACTCGTTCGTTATGCGGATAACGCCTGTTATCTTGCAAAAGAAAAAGGCGGAAATAGAGTCGAATTCGCTACTGAAAGGGAGAATGGATTTAAGCCGGTATCATAAAATTAATTATTATTTGCCGTACAAAAGTTGAGAATCTTTATATTCTCTTATCCTATCAAAAATTTTTTAAATCTTACAAACAAACCTATACTATGAAACAGATTACATACATCTGGAATGATTTACATAGTAAGAAGATATTAAGTTGTTGAAAATGAATCTGTTAAATTAAGGAATGTAATTTGTATAATAAATTTAAGGAGGAAAAAATGAAAAACAGTGGTTTTACGGTTATTGAGTTACTTGTTGTTGTTGTGATTGTAGGTATTCTTGTCGGACTTTCGGTACCTGCTTTCCGCGGTGTGTTTAAAAAGGGGCGGCTTGAAGAAGCCCGCAATGAGGTTTTTGGTTTGTATCAAAGGACTCAGCGATATGCGACTACGAAAGGAATCAATTATGTTTTGCAGGTCGACGGTGACAAAGAAGTCTTTCGATGTATGGAAGATAATGTAAGTGCCGTAGTTAGAGATTCCGTAAAATTATATTCATCATTGGATTTGCAATTCCCGGCAGGCGGTACTTCTATAACTTTTACGGTAGAGCCTGATGGGTTTGTCGTAAGAAACGATACAACGAGAAGCTTTTCGATTTATGATGCCGGCACGCATCGAACTTTGCAATTTTATATCTCACCGCTTGGAGTGATGGAGGTTATAACACAATGAGAAAAATATACTTAAAGTTAAGAGAGCAAAAAGGTATAACTCTTATAGAACTTCTTGTGAGTATAATGATATTTTCGGTAATAATGGTTAGTGTAGCTATGTTTAATGTCAGAAATACCAGAGTCGCCATTACTTCGGAAAGGAATGCGCAGAGAACTCTTTTGCAGGAAGAAGTAATAGAGAAATTTAAAGGTCGGCTCAGGTCATCGCCAATACCGGGAGCAAGCTTTGATTCAATATGGGTTTTCGGTACTATAGGAGATATTCTTTCTGCCGATACGAATGACGATTTAGGCATTGTAGCGAGATTGGAGCTCGATCAATTTTTGCCGGATAGTGGCGGCAGCGGAACTATGTCGCAAATTGGTATTTTTCTGGGAGTAAGAGTAATTTCTTCGGATCCGGATTTAAATATTAACGATACAACAATGATTTATGTTTCACGTCATGATTAGGGGGAAATTATGAAGAAAAAAGGATTTTCACTTATTGAATTAATGGTAGTTGTTCTTGTGCTGGGTATAATTATGGTTGTAATTTATCAATTTTTCTTCCAGCAGGAAAAATCTTTACGCCGTCAGAGGATGTGGTCTGAACTCAATATGAAAGGCAGGAAGGCATCGACATATATCGCAAGGGAGCTCAGAGCTGTTGGTTACACTGCAAGCATTTTTGGAGCGGGGGATGCTTTTGGAATAATAAGAGGAAATCTAAATGGAATTATTTATTCTCATGATATAAATGGGCCGCAGGCGGGGATTCTTGATCCCGAGGATATTCATTCTATAACTATAAGCGGGGATACTCTATATATAGACGGCGATTTTGCGCTTGACAGGATTGTTTCATTGGAGTTTGAGTATAGGGATACTACAAGTAATATCGTAGGGCCGCCGATAGTCGAAGCAGATTCTTCTGGAAACTGGGTTCTTGTGGGTAATCCGGTAGAAAATATTAAATATAGCATGAGGTTGGCAAGCCCTTTCCCCAGAATGCCGGACACGGTTGATTACGACGGTTTGGTATCTATGAGAAATAAAAGACCTTGAAGAGGAGGTGTTAATGGCTAAAAATAAGAAGGCAAATAAAGGTATATCGATGATAGTGGTTCTATGGATTATGGCTATTCTTACTGTATTAACTACGGCTACCGCTCTTATGACCAGCGGTGACGTCGCTTCTACTATAAATTTAATAAAGAGAAAAGGAGCGCTTCAGCTTGCTGAAACCGGTAGCGATTTTTTTATTTCGCTAATTCCCGATAATAATATGATAACTGCCACCATTACGGCCAATGATACGATTCGTCTCGGTAGCGGAACTTCCGTTCAAAATGTTTTTAGGTTTCCTATGAATAGCGACACTTCCAAGTCATTTGTTATAGCACCTGTACCGATGATTTACAGTAATGCTTTCGGAAATAATCCTTACGGACCTGTATCGCCTGGAGGAGCCGGTTCTTACTATGTTTACTCGTTTGAAGCCGGAGGCGTGATGGGTAGGAGGGACCAGGTTAAATCTCCTCAGAAGATTGTTGAAGTTGCAGCAGGCTGGTGGTCGCCCTTAAGTGAAAGTTCTTTTGGGCACACAATGTATTAAAAAGGAGGAATGATGAAAAAGCTATTCATTATTTTAGCTTTTATGTTTTTACTGGTACCGAATCTGGGCAGTCATATCCAGGATGCAGTGTTTTTCGCCCGGTTTGTAACCCCTTACGTGATGATTATTCTCGATACTTCGGGTACAATGACATGGAATATGGCCGGAGAGGCTACTTGTGGAGATGGAACGATTGGCGGAGATGAAACTTCACCAGCATCAGGAAATATTGAAGATCCGTTTTATGGTTATCGAGCAGATTGGGGACCACAGTGGGAATATATTCGCTGGTGGGGTACTATTGTGGATTCTGTTAAAATCGATTCTACCAGATACGGTGATAAGTCCAGACTTTATATTGTCAAGAACGCAATGACTGATGTTTTGAATGAATTTGGAGGGCTGATAAGATGGGGTCTTGCAAGTTTTTACCAGACCGACACTTATGATCCGGCTCAGATAATGACTACCAATGTGTATATGTGTTGGGATGAGTATGGGAACGAATACAATGCTCGGGAGGATGCGCATCCGGACCTTTTGTGGTGGGGAAATAATACGACATACGCGTATGAGCAGTTTATGCTAAGAGTAAATATCTCAAATGCGGGCGGCGATTCAAATAAATCTCATATAAACGAAATAAAAAGATGGCTGGATAGCGATCTGTCTACTGGTGGTGCAAATAAGGAATTGAGAGGTTATGGTTACACTCCGATAGCTCCTACTCTCAGGGGTGCGAGATATTTTTATCAGGATAAGATTAATGATAATAACGAACAGAAATGGTGCCGAAAATATTTTGTTGTTCTTTTAACAGACGGTTCGCCTACATTGGGAATAGGTGCTGGTGTTGGTAAGACTGCGCCGTTAGGTGCATTCGAACTTCCTGGTAATCCGAGTGCGACAATGAGAAACCAATGTTATGCGGAGGCTGATTCCCTTCGTCATACTTATGTGGCTGCCAGCGGTCCAAAAGATTCGGCAGGAACTTTTGAAATCAAGACTTATGTAATAGGAGTGGGCGATGAAGGAAGTACATTTGAAAATATTATGGATTCGATTGCATTGAAAGGAGGAACTGAACATTACTATCCTGCTACTTCAAGTGATGAGGTAGTTGAGGCTTTCAGGGATATTTTTACCGATATTGTTCAGGAAGCGCGAGCTTTCTCCGCCGGTGAAGTTACAAGTATCGAAGAAGAATTTCTGTCTACAGAATATGAAGCCAGGCTTTATCTTGCTTCGTTCTATCCGGGCGACAGCCCCTTCTGGGAAGGCCATCTCAGGGCGCTCAAGCTTGTTGCGGGAGGAATTTCTCTAGATTCTTTTCCGGCTGATATTCTCATATGGAATGCCGGAGATATTTTGAGACAGAGGAACCCTTTGACGAGAAACATTTATGGGGCGATGGGTTCAAATCTATATTCTCTTGATACTTTTAATTTCAGCGCGGCAGATTTTGCGGTTGGGAATAATGACTCAGCGGATTCTATATGTAACCTTGTGTGGAGTGGTAGTGCAGTTATGGACAATAACGCTTATCTAGGAGATATTTTCCATTCGTCTCCTCTTCGCATAGGCTCTCCTAATTATTTTTATCATGATGATGATTTTGATGTGTATAGAGATACAATAACTACGATGAGACCCGGTGTAATTTATGTGGGCAGTAATACGGGTTTGCTACACGCGTTTAATGATTCGTCGGGTGAAGAATTGTTTGCCGTTGTGCCCGAGAATTTTATTCCCGAATTAAAGAATTTAAGAGATTCACATAGATTTTATGTGGATGCCGATCCTATGGCGGCTGATGTCTGGTTCCCTACGAGCGTTAATGATACTTTTAAGAACTGGAATGAGTGGAAGACCATTTTGATGGCTTCTCAGGGTGAAGGCGGTAGAGCCATTTCCTGTCTCGACGTGACGGACCCAAGTAGCCCCGCGCATAAGTTTAATTTTGCAACAGATACTATGGGCTTAACGACTTCTACCCCGGTAATGTATAAAGTGTGCAGGCTGATAGGGGCTGATACTGTTGAGCGTTTCTTTGCCTTCTTCGGAGGAGGGGAATGTCCTGATAGTTCATATGATATGTATGAACCTCTTTCTTCTACACCTCTTATGGGAAATGTGATTGTTGCGTTAGATATTTATGATGCGGCAACAAACGGACTCAGCTACGGCAGCAATTACTGGTATATACCTGGTGCCACTGGAGACGCGGACAGTATGTTGTATCCTTTTGTTGCTGCGGGAAATATGGTGAATGTTGATCCTCGTGAAGATAATATTTACGATTTACTGTATATTCCTGATGTTGCCGGTCAGCTCTGGAAAGTGAACGCTACTAATCCCGATGTTTCAACGTGGAGAGCTAGATGTATCTTCCGTCCTCCGATACCTGTTAGAGATAATGATGATACAAAGAATAAGAACCCCGCGCAGCCCGCTTTCTTCAGACCACTGATCGAGAGAGACCCAACTTATGGATGTTTCTGGGTTTTTTATGGATCCGGGGATAGAGCACATGTCTTTAAAGGCGTGGTAAAGGGCGACGTGACTGTATACAACAGATTCTATGCTATAATGGATACTTTGGTAGATTCTACGGAGAGTTATCCGTTCAGGGAAGATAATCTGTATGAATTGGCAGATACGGCCGATGGATTCGATTTTATAAATGATTTTCCGACATATAGAGGATGGCTGATCAATTACAATAATTACACGAATTCGAGTAATGAAAAAACGGTAAGTCATGCCACTCTTTTAATGGATGAATTGAAATTTGCAACTTTTTGTCCGGATTCTTCTTCCGACCCCTGTCAGCCAGCTGCGGGATCGGCGAGGGAATACTCGCTCAATTTTAGAACTGGTACCGGAAGGATTAGAGGAATGGGTACAGGTATACCGCAGGCTCCGAGGTATTCATTTAACATGGAGGGAGGCGGGTTTGAAATTCACCAGACCTCGGATTCTATCTGGGTTGAACAAAAATCCGGTTTCGGAGTATTGAAGAGGGTTCTTAAATGGTTAGAGAAGTAATTCTTTTAAATTTTATTGTGTTCGTTCTGCTGATAACAGGGTGCGGAGGAGATAAATCCTCCTCCGCATCTTCAGAAGGTGGCAGTGTTGTTGCAACGGATTTTTCGCCTGCCGAACCTACTTCTTCTGATGTTATAACTGTTAAGGTTACAGCGATATCGGGAGAAACTCCGGATTATGAGTGGATTGTTAACGGTATACCTCTTCCGTCATCGATAAATAGTAACAGATTGTCGCCTGAAAACTTTTCTAAAGGTGATACAGTTTTCTGTTCGATTTTAATGGGCGGAGTGGAAAAGAAAAAAGTTGGTCCGATAGTTATAAAAAACTCTCCCGCAAGAATTAGTTCATTGGAGATTTCGCCGACCGATCCGAGACATGGGATGGATATTTCTATCAATGCAAATTTTACCGATGCTGATGGGGATGATGTTATACTGCTTACCAAGTGGTACGTTAATGAAAAAGAAGTTAGCGATAGTGAAGTCTTATCCGGAGATGAATTCAAAGCTGCCGATAAGGTATATGCTATCGTTATTCCTTTTGATGGAACTGATGAAGGAGATCCTATCAATACGGGTTTTGTTTTAGTTCAAAATTCTCCGCCTGAATTTATATCCCCTCCGCCTTCTATTCAAGGAAATGCTATGGACTATGAGATAGAAGTCAGAGACGGAGATGAAGATAATTTCACTTTGACTCTTGAAGAAGGCCCTCCGGGTATGAGACTCGAAGATAATAGGCTAATTTGGGAAGTACCTGAACAACAGAGGGATACTTCGTTTGTAATAAAATTGAAAGCCAGAGATGAAAGAGGAGGTGAAACGGTTAACTCTTTTTCTCTGGATATTAGAAAAAACTGAGATGCAGTAAGATTTTCCTTCCTTTCTTGCATTTCTCTGAGGTCCTCATTTTTATCTATAGAGATAAAAATGAGGATCTCAGTTTTTTAACACAGAATTCAGAAGACAGAATCTCAGCTCCAAAGAAACTAATTTAACAACAAAGAACACAAAGTCTGCGAAACAAGTTGAATGGTCAAATTGTTGAATGGTTAAATCGTCCTCCCATCCCCGTTCCATTTTTTCCTATTTAACTATTTAACTTATTTAAATATCCTATATTCTAAAATTACTAATTAACCAATTAACTTAATTGAAAAGAGCGTTGACAATTCGGGGAAAAAATTTATAATACTCACATAATATGATAAGAATCAACGAAAATTACTTAAAGCTAAAATCATCTTATCTCTTTGCAGAGATTGGAAAAAGGGTATCCGCATTTAAAGATGCTTATCCCGATAAAGAAATTATCAGTTTAGGCATAGGTGATGTTACAAAAGCGCTTCCAGGGGCCTGTATTAAAGCTTTTAAGGCAGCTGTCGAGGAAATGTCGCACGACGATTCTTTCCGTGGATACGGCCCGGAAAAAGGATATTCTTTTCTGCGCGATAGAATTGCGGAAGTAGACTTTAAATCCCGGGGAGCGGATATCTCAGCGGATGAAATATTCATAAGCGATGGAGCAAAATGCGATACGGGTAACATACAGGAACTTTTTTCTCTGGACGCAAAAATTGCTGTTCCTGATCCTGTTTATCCTGTTTACGTAGATACGAACGTTATGGCCGGACGTACAAATAATTGGGAAGACGGAAGATATAATGGACTTATATACCTTGAAGCGACAGAAGAAAATAACTATGTACCTTCATTACCATCTGAAAAAGTAGATTTAATATACCTATGTTTTCCGAATAATCCAACGGGAGCAACAATCAACAAAGAAATGCTCAAAAATTGGGTGAATTACGCTAAAGATAATAAAGCCCTCATTCTTTACGATTCCGCATATGAAGCTTTTATACGAGATAGCAATATACCCAAAAGCATTTATGAAATTCCCGGCGCAAAAGATATTGCAATAGAATTCAGAAGTTTCTCAAAAACAGCCGGATTCACGGGTACCCGCTGTGCATACACTGTTATTCCAAAAGAATGTCTGGCTTATGATAAAAACGGAGGTAAACATTCATTACATGATATGTGGAACAGACGTCAAACTACAAAATTTAACGGTGTTTCATACCCTGTACAGAGAGCAGCGGAAGCGGTTTATACAGACGAAGGCCAGAAGCAGGTCAGGTATTTGATAGATTATTACCTTGAGAATGCCAGAACAGTCAGAAAAGCTTTCGAAGAATTAGGATATAGATGCAACGGCGGAGATAATTCGCCTTATATCTGGATAAAAACGGGCAAAGACTCCTGGGAATTTTTTGATTTATTGTTAAACAAAGCCAATGTAGTTTGTACACCGGGAAGCGGATTCGGCAGATGCGGAAAAGGCTATATCCGTATAAGTTCATTTAACAGTCAAGAAAAAGTAAAAGAAGCAGTAGGGCGAATTAAATTAGCTCTTAGCTAATTTAATTCAGTTTGTTTCGCAGACTTTGTGTTCTTTGTGCGCTTTGTGGTTCAAATATTTGTTTGACTTTGGACTTAGAACATTGGACTTTGGACTCAATTTCTCTCTGTGTTCTATGTGGTAGATTTTTTTGGGATATTGTAGGGTAAATCCAAAAAATACTTTTTCAACCTTGACATTTTTGATTTTTCTCGTATTTTTTATACAGTATTATGAATAAGAATAAAGAAGGGTTTACTTTAATTGAGCTTATGGTAGTAGTTGTTATCATAGGTATTTTAGCTGCGATTGCGGTACCGAATTTTGTAAAGATGACGGAAAAAGCTAAAATAGCTTCGGTTAAATCAAATATGCATACTTTGCAACTTACAGTGGAATCAATGTCGGTTGAACATGCGGGCGCCTATCCAACGGCAGGGAATAATCAGGCTGATATTGCTTCTGAAATTCCGAGGGACTTTAAAAATCCATATAGAAATACTGAGACAGGTACAACTTGTATTGATTGGGGTTCTTTAGCCCAGACTGAAGGTAGAGTCGGTTATTCTTGTTCAGGCGGTAGTTTCCAGGGAGATAATTACACGATTACCGGTTTTGGAAAACGCGTTATTATCAGTGACTTAACTCTTAATGCCG
The DNA here is from genome assembly GCA_964525555.1 of uncultured bacterium. Taxonomy (GTDB): domain Bacteria; phylum Hydrothermota; class UBA3072; order UBA3072; family UBA3072; genus JAFGHJ01. The sequence continues at coordinate 160,740 of CAZGHN010000001.1, read as the reverse complement.
GCAAATAAGCTTGATTGATAATCAGGTAAGGAGAGTCAAAATCGTAGAAAATAAATTTAATAGCTTAGACTTATTTTTTTGTAATAACTGTAAGATAAATAATTACCTTTCAAATCCACGTAAATTTGAAATTTTTGTTAAATATATTTTACTAGAAATGCAGGAAAATTTGCAGTTTGCAAATAATATAGAGCTTAAGAATTTGTTTTTCAAGTACTTGTCTTTAGGAATATTTTTTGTATAGGTATAGATGTATGGAAGTTTTTTGGTTATTTATTGATGAGTTAGTTTATATAGATAAGTTAAACTCTAACAATTAGGAGGTTTATATGAAGAAACGTGGGTTTACGCTTATTGAATTAATGGTTGTGGTCGTCATTATTGGTATTCTTGCAGCTATCGCTATCCCGAATTTTATTAAGATAGTTGAAAAAGCTAAGATTGCTTCGGTGAAAGCTAATATGCATACTTTACAGGTAACTGTTGAATCGATATCGATTGAACATGCGGGTGCCTATCCGACGGCAGGGAATGATCAGTCTGCTATTGACTCTGAATTGCCGGGAAACTTTAAGAATCCCTACAGGGCCACAGAAATTGGTACAGGTTGCGTAGATTGGGGTTCTTTAGCCCAGACTGAAGGTAGAGTCGGTTATTCTTGTTCAGGTGGTAGTTTCCAGGGAGATAATTACACGATTACCGGTTTTGGAAAACTCGTTATTATCAGTGATTTAACTCTTAACGCTGGTAAGTGAACCAATAATTTCTATAAAACTCAAAAAGGGCGACTTCAGTCGCCCTTTTTTGTTCTAATTTTTATAGAAATAATTCTGAAAAAAATGAGAATTAAGTCTTTTTTGTTATTGTTTATCTCTTAGTATCCAATAGTGGTAGGAAATGAATCGTCCTTTTACCAATATTTCCGCTTTATTTTTATTAGTTTCTTGAGGTATTGAAATTCTTACTAATTCATGGTCTTTTTCGATTTTGTCTTCTGCAATCTTTTGTCCGTTTATATGAATTTCGTAATAAGGATCTTCTAATTCGAAATCAACTTCTTTTAAAGCAGAAATGAGAGCAACTCTCTCGCCTTCAAAGTGGTTTCCTAACAAAATAACCAAAATGTTGTTATCTTTCTGGGAAAGCTCAATATTGAAGGATTCATATCCTTCGATAACGCGTGCCGCGTCGTACACTCCATTGATATTCTGTAACATATGTCTAAATTTAAATCCATTTATATTCACTCTATTATAACCATGAATCGATTCTGATGCCGGATCGCCCACATCGACTTCATCTATGATTGATTCTTCTTCGAATCTTTTTGCCGTGAGAGGGGATAAGTCGAGGGTGAAAAGGCCGTATTTTTCTTTTACCCCGATCCAGGAAAAAAGCCTTGGGTCGCCGACAGAGAAGCTTTGAAGCCAGAATATTAAAGGAAAATCCTTTTTATTGTTAATTTTTGTTGTTAATATATATTTAGTATTGGTATAAAATCTTTGTATTAGTTCTGAATTTTCGGTATTCATCCAGAAAGCATTTGTATACTTTCCTAAAATAGGATTAATATTTGGGGTTAAGGGGATTAATCTTAGATTTGTCGCTTCGAAAGAGATAAATTGACGCCCTCTTGTTCCATCGAAGATTCTCGTTCCATGAGGCAAATTTTCATCCATCCATTGTACGACTTCATTACCTCTTTTTACAGATTCTACATCTCTTTTTATATATACAAACATTAGGATTTCCTGGCATATAAAAAACAGTGAAAAAAAGGCTGTTGCTGCGGGGAAAAATCCTTCTACTTTTTTATTTATTTTTTCTATTCCCAGGAAAGAAAATGCGAATACAAGAGGAAAAACCAAAAGGAGATGTCGATTGTATCCAATTCCCGTAAATAATATTAAGGAATCTCCGATTAGCAAAAGCGCCAAAAAAATTACGGTTACAATTGCGAATAATTTCTTATCTTTTTCAAAAAATCCTATAGCAGAAAAGATGAAAAACAAAGGAGGTAATGTAAATACCGATGATGCAAGCCTTTGTAAGCCAAAATCCTCTCCCGGTTTATAAAGCCCTAATACCGTCGCTTTTAAATGATGAGTGAAATTCACTGCTCCTATTTCAAGTATGTTCGTAAATGAGTCGTAGTGAAAAAGCATCTGAGATACGGTTCCCTGGCTAATTTTTTGTCCTACTAGTAATCGGTTTATAATCAATGGGCAAAAAAGAGGGATAGTAAATATTAAAAGTTTCAGGGTATTCTTTCTATTCAATCCCAAGTGTAGAGATGACAGGAAAAAATAGTAAATTATTCCTTCGCCCCGGGAAAATCCGGTAAGCAGTGCGAATGATATGAAAAAAGGAAAGCTTTCTAAGAATGCCAGTGCTCCGGATGTGAGGAAAAATAGTAATGGGAAGGTAGTACAGCTGAAAGAGTTGTAAAATATGGGCGCAAATAATGCGGTAAGTAAAGCGGATGGAAATGCAACTTCCGGAAAGAATCTTTTGAAAAATCGATAAAGAAATAGTATTGAACCGAGCAACATAATAAGATTTATTAAATATGTCCAGAATATAAAAGTGTTAAGGCCTTTGAATCCAAGATAATATCCGATTGATAGAATCATTGCATAGGGTATTGGATTTTTTGCAGTCGGAGGATCCTCTGGATATAAACTTAAAGGATGTCCTTCGTACCATGCTTCCGCGTGTCTTAAAATTACATATCCGTCACTCGAAGGTAAAGCAAATCTTCCTCCCGCAGAGGTATATACGACTTGTAAAAGAATTACCCAAAGTAATATAGTTAACAGAATAATTAAGTGAAAATTTTTGTCTTTTAAAATTTGTGTAAATGGAAGCCACTGCCCTTCAATTTTTTTAATATTTTTGTTCTTGTTTTTCTTTTTCATTTTAAGTTAAGATATTATTAATCGAAAGAAAATAATTGTCAAGATTTAAAAGAGAATGCAGAGGTAAGTAAAATCTGGGACCTGAGACCTGGTACCAGGTACGTGAAAAATTATTTCACTATTTTTGAATTTTACTATCCCACGACTTAACGACCCAACAGATTTAATTTATTATGTAAACTCTTGACAAAAGGTAAGTAAACCTTTATTTTCAAGATATATGAAAGGCGTAATTCTTGCTGGAGGAAAAGGGGAGAGGCTCTATCCCTTAACGAAAGTTACAAATAAGCATCTTTTACCTGTTGGCAAAGAGCCGATGATTTACAATCCTATTAAACAGTTAATTTCCTGTGATATTAAAGATATTCTGATTGTAACAAGCACTCTTCATATGGGTGAAATTGTTAATTTGCTTGGTAGCGGAGAACAATTTGGTGTTGATTTTACTTATAGGGTACAGGAAAAAGCCGGAGGAATTGCTCATGCGCTTAGGCTGGCGGAAGTTTTTGCTCACGGGGAAAAAATTGTTGTTGTTCTCGGAGATAATGTAGCTGTTAAATCAATAAGGCCTTATGTTGAAAATTTTAAGAAACAAAAAAAAGGAGCACGAGTTTTAATCAAACAAGTTGACGAACCATCAAGGTTCGGTATTGTCGCTCTTGACGAAAAAAAGGTTATAGAAATTGAAGAAAAACCGGATAGCCCTAAAACAGAATTCGCGGTTATAGGTTACTATATGTATGACCATAAAGTTTTTAATTATATCAGTAAACTAAAGCCTTCAAAGAGGGGTGAACTTGAAATTACAGATCTTAATAATGAATATATAAAGAATAAAGAGCTTGAATATGATATATTGGAGGGGGAGTGGACTGATGCAGGGACTTTAGATTCATTTTATTATGCAAATCAACTTCTGATGAAATTTGGTAATGAAATTATTGTTTAATTATATTTTTGTTTCATGATTGATGATGATAAAAAGAAAATTATGTGTTTGGGTGCAGGTTTAAGTCAACTACCTTTGATTGAAAAAGCTGTTGATTTGGATTTATACGTAATAACGGTGGATTATAGTCCTGAAAGTCCAGGACACAAGATTTCACATGAGTATGTTAATTGTAGTACTATGGATAAAGAATGTGTACTAAAAGCTGCTAAAAGAATTAAAATCGATGGAGTTGTTACGATTGCCTCTAATGTTGCTGTTCCGACTGTCTCATTTGTTGCGCATGAGCTCGGTCTTTCGGGAGAGGATCTTAAAAGTTCAAAAATTATGTATGACAAGGGAAAGTTCAGAGATTTTCAAGAAAAACAAGGATTTAACTGTCCCGGTTTTGTCATTGGGAAGGATTTTTCCGAAGTCAGATACACAATCAAAAATTTGAAAGCTCCTTTGATATTTAAACCTGTTGATTCTTCAGGTTCAAGAGGTATTTCTAAATTAAATGAGGTTACTGATGGTATTTGTGAAGGGGCTTTTTATTTTGCAAAAGAATATTCTCACTGTGGAATGGTATGTGTTGAGGAATTCGTTGAAGGTGTAGAAATCGGAGGAGATGCTTTTTTAGTTGATTCCAAAGTAAATGCCGTTATAACCCATAAGTATATAGATGACTTTGTTCCGGTCGGACATGAATTACCAACAAATATTTCCATTAGTGAGCAAGAAAGAGTTATAGAAGAAATATCAGCAACTTGTAATGTTTTGGGTTATGCTGATGGACCTTTGAATTTTGATGTTATTGTGTCTCCAAAAGAAGTAACTGTTCTGGAACTTAGTCCGAGGTTGGGTGGTAATGGTATTCCTTTTTTAGTTGAAAGAGGAACTAATGTAGATTTTGTTTCTGCTGTTATTAGTTATTCCATGGGAATGGAATTAGAAATGCCCGATAAAATCGAAGTTTTAAAAAGCTGTGGTTCATGGGTTTTTGGCAGTCCCAGAAAAGGGAGAATTAAAAATATTGCGAGTGAAAAACAAATTAAAGAAATTGTGCCGGAGGTTTTCAATTGTACTTTTAATTATGAAATCGGAGATGAGGTTTCTCCTTTTACGCATAGCGGAAACCAAATAGGATACATATTGTTTGATTGCCCTCCAGAAAAAGAATATAAAGAAATTGTTACAAGAATAAGTAATGCTTTAGTTTTGGAAATTTCAGAAAGATGAATAAAGAAAGACATAACGACGTAAGATTCTCGATAGTTATTCCTGTTTATAATTCAGAGGATACATTAGAATCTCTATATAAAAGAATAACATCCACGATGGAAGAATATCATGAAAAGTATGAGATAATATTTGTGGAGGACGGTAGTATAGACAATTCCTGGAAAATCATTACTAAATTTGCACAAAGAGATGAGAAGGTTATTTCAATTAAACTGATGCGTAATTATGGGCAGGCAAGCGCTACCTTATGTGGACTTAAAATATCCAGAGGATTATTTGTTATTACCATAGATGATGATTTACAAACCCCTCCGGAAGAAATTAAAAAGTTGGTTAATTTTATAAGGGAACATCCGGAAATTGATGCGGTCTTTGGTGATCCGATTAAAAAAGAACATAAACTATGGCGGCGATTAGGTAGTAATTTTTTAAACTGGATTAACTGGAGAATGTTTGAAATGAAGCATAGGGTTAATTTGACAAGTTTTCGAATTATCAAGAGAGAAATAATAGATGAAATGTTAATGATAAAAACATCTCATCCTGCTATAGGTCCCATGCTTTGTCGTATAACTCCTTTCATTGAAAATGTACCTGTAGAACATAATATTAGAGTTGCCGGTAGAGGACATTATTCTCTGAGAAAAATCTTAACTTTGACACTTGATAAGATATTATCTTTCTCTATTTTTCCTTTAAGGTTTCTTGCGATAATCGGTTTAATTGGGATATTATTTTGTGTAACACTCGGTATATTCTATTTTGTTAGGTATTTACATGGTGGTGTACGTGTTTCCGGCTGGATTACGCTGGTTTTGCTTTTATTTACTTTGTCAGGATTTAATTTTTTTGCCTTTGGGATTTTTGGAGAATATCTATTACGAATTTTACAGAATTCCCATCAGGTACCTCAATATCGAGTTAGAAAAATTGTATCTAAATTGAAGGACAAATATGAATCTTTCGATGAAAATTAGTATAGTTTTTCTTTTAAGTTTTTTATATTTTTATTTAGAGGTATAATTGGTTAATTTTGATTGGAAAACACTTAAAGAACTGGAAGGAAAATATGGTGATTCTTTCTATATTCTAAATCTTGAAACCTTTAAAAATAATTACAATGAATTTCTTCAAGCTTTTCGGAGTATATACCCGAAAACTAATATAGCATATTCATATAAAACAAATTATATACCTAAATTATGCCAATGCGTAAATTCCTGGGGTGGATATGCTGAGGTTGTTTCCGGTATGGAGTATGAACTTGCTGTTAAACTTGGGGTATCTCCCGAAAAAATAATTTTTAACGGTCCATATAAAAAAGAAGAGGAACTTAAAAAAGCTTTCTTAAATGGTTCTATTGTTAATTTAGATTCTTCCTATGAGATTTCATATATTGAAAAACTTGATGGGGAAATTAATGAACTACAGGGTAGAGTTGGATTACGCTGTAATTTTGATATAGGTGAACAAGACCCTTCACGGTTTGGCTTTGATGTTGAAAGTGATGAATATATTTCAGCTATTAGGACTCTAAAAAATTTGAGAAATTTTAAGCTGATTGGTTTACACTGTCATTATTCAACAAGGAAAAGAAGCATCGAATCATTTACTTTACGTACAAAAAAAATGATAGAAATTTTTTCGAAGTATTTTGAAGATGAAATACTCGAATATATCGATATTGGGGGAGGTTTTTTTGGTAAAATGCCTTCTACTTTAAAAGAACAATTTAACACAAAAATACCGGATTATAGAGAATATGCTTCCGCAATCGCTATTCATCTTGCAGATTCATTTAAAGGGGAATATTTACCTGAGTTGATTCTTGAGCCTGGCACTGCAATTACGGCTGATATTATGCAGTTTGTTGCAAAGGTAATCGATATCAAAAAAATACATTCCAGAAAATTTGCTTTGGTTTCCGGGAACATATATAATATTAAACCGACACTAAACGACAAAAATCTACCCATTGATATTATAAGTGAAGATATCGAAAACGGTGGAGAACCAGGTCCCTTTGATATTGTTGGAAATACTTGTAGGGAGAATGATTGTTTGTTTAGCGGTTATAGTGGAAAGATAAAAAAAGGTGATTTTGTTATATTTTGTAACGTAGGTGCCTATACGATTGTATTGAAGCCTCCTTTTATTCATCCTTCTCCTTTTATTTTGACTTATAATAAAGATTCTGGTAGTTTTGATACTATTAAGAATCAAGAGACTTTTTCCGACATTTTTTCTAGTTATGAGTTCTCTGAATGAGTTCGATTTGACTAATTTGTTGATTACGGGATGTTATAGAACAGGGACAACTCTGATTGAGAAACTGCTTCACTCTCATCCTAAAATTTGTATAGCCTCTCAACCTTTTCCGGTGTTATACTTTTATATAAAGACTATTTTTTATGAAAAGTTTGGTTTAAGAAGGCTTTACCCTTTGGGTTCTCTTTTCTTAGAAGATTCTTATAGTCTTTCAGATTTTTATGAATTCCTTGATAATTATAAATTATCTAAAGAAGATATTGACAATATTTTTATTGGTTTGAAAGAATATAAAAAGGGACTTTGGACACCTGAAATTTTAGACTTTAAGGATAAAGTTGAAGAGGGAACTTTTTTTAATGTATACAGACAATTAAATAATTTTATTCCGAAAATATTTTTAAAAGAAGGAATTGCTTATATTGGAAGTAAAGAAATTCTATGTGAAGAATATGTGCCTTATTTGATATCAAAGGGAGTACGAGTTATAATTATATTACGTGATCCAAGAGATATGATAGCTTCTTTGAATTTTAGAAAGAAAGACAATTTAACCGGTGAAAAAAGACCAATTTTATATAGTCTCAGATTGTGGAGGAAAAGCGTGGCTATAGCTTTGAAATGTGTAGAACATTCGAATTTCATGTGGTTGAAGTATGAGGATCTAGTCGAAAATCCACTGGAAATTTTAAAAAGTATTACTTCTTTTCTTAATATTGAGATATTTTCTCATGATATTTTTAAAAACGATATCCGAGATCAATATGGTAATTTGTGGAACAGTAATTCGTCTTTTGAAAGCCATACTGGTATTTCTAAAGATTCTATTGAAAGATATATAAATATTTTACCAGATTATATTATATCTTACATTGAAGCTTGTTGTCTGCCGGAGATGAAATTCCTTGGGTACGGTTTAAAACAAATTGAGAATTTCGCTAAAACAATCCTCTATAATTTTAAAGAGCCTTTTTCAGTGAAACATGAAAAATTTGTAAATGATAAGGATTACTCTAGAATGCATGTAGAAGAAGAAATAGAACGTTATAATAAATTGACTGACAGCAATACTCTTTCTCCCGAAGAAGCAAGGAAATGGTTTTTGTTTGATGATGTTTACAAAAAATATTCTTCACTTTTAAATGAATAATTTTAATATTAATAAGAAATTATTAGTTTATTTTAAAATTGTTATTAGCATTGGACTTATTACATATCTGGTTTTTCTTGTTGATTGGAATAAGGCTTTTTTGATTCTTAAAGTTTCTGATAAATTTTATATTGCATTTGGAGCTGTTCTTTGGTTTTTGGGTCTATTTTTTGCTTCTTTCAGGTGGCATCTTATTCTTAAAGATAACAAAGTTTCCTTTTCGATATTTAAGGCATATAAGGGCTATTTTAGAGGTATGTTCTACAACATCTTTCTACCTGGAGTTGTTGGTGGAGATGTAATAAGGATTGGAATATGCGTTTTTCAAACTGATTGTAAGTTAGGAACAGCTACGGCAAGTGTACTTTTCGAAAGGCTTACAGGTGTATTTTCCTTATTAATATTCTTATTTTTAAGCTATATTATTTTTTCGGAAAAATTTTCACCTATTCTTAATCTTGCATTAATTAGAACCGTTCTTGTATTAGGTTTAGTTTTTATTGTCAGTGTTTTAATATCAATTTTAATACGAGATAAATTAAATAAGTGGATACCGGAAAGAAAATCGAATAAAATTTTTATTTTTTTTAGTACTATTGCAAGAACATTTTCTTCGCTCAATCGGGCAACATTGTTTACTGTATTAGTACTATCGAGCCTTTTCCAGAGTGTTGATATTTTTGCCAGTTTTTTGTTTTCGAAAGCAATCGGAATTGATTTATCATTACCTATTTTTTTTGGTTTAATACCTTTAGTATATTTTGCTACCTTTTTTCCTGTTTCACTTGGAGGTCTTGGTGTTAGAGAAGGTACACTGGTATTTTTGCTTTCGATGTTTGGCGTCGGAACGACTGAATCAATTACTCTTTCTTTTATAATATATATTAATCGAGTATTATATGGCGCAATTGGAGGTTTTGTCGAATTCACGGAGTCCTTTAAATCGAAAAAAATAGCTAACGGCTACAGATTAACTGATAAAGGAGTTAGTTAAATGTCGGATTATAGAATTCCATTTAATCGTCCGGGTATTTTAGGTAGGGAACTTGAATATTTAAAGAAAACTATTGAGGAAAATAAATGCATATCCGGTGATGGTTTATACACAAAAAAATGTCAGGCTTTGTTAGAAAGTTCCTTAAATATTCCCAAAGCTTTGTTGACAACTTCCGGTACACATGCTCTTGAGATGGCAGCTTTACTTATTGATGTTAATGCCTGCGATGAGGTTATTCTTCCCTCATTCACTTTTGTTTCTACTGCAAATGCTTTTGTACTACAAGGTGTAAAGCCTGTGTTTGTTGATATACGGGCGGATACTTTAAATATAGATGAAAGTAAAATAGAAAAGTTAATTACAGAGAAAACCAGAGCGATTGTGCCTGTTCACTATGGGGGAGTTGGGTGCGAGATGGACATAATATGTGATATTGCCCTAAAACATAATATTAATGTTATTGAAGATAATGCACATGGTCTTTTTGGAAAATACAAGGAAAAATACTTAGGCTCTTTTGGCGGGTTAGCTGCACTTAGTTTTCATGAAACCAAGAATTTTTCTTCTGGAGAAGGAGGCGCTTTATTAATTAACGATGAGAAACTTATTGAAAGAGCAGAAATTATTAGAGAAAAGGGAACAAATAGAGCCCGATTTTTTAGAGGAGAGGTAGATAAATATACCTGGAGAGATATCGGTTCGAGTTATCTTCCTTCAGATATGCTTGCAGCTTTCCTTTTCGGACAATTAGAAAAAAGGGAATTTGTAGAGAATAAAAGAAAGAAGATTTGGGATTTCTATTACGCGAATTTATCCGATTGGGCAGGTATGAATGATGTGCAAATGCCTTTTATTCCTTCACACTGTGAACAATCTTACCACTTATTTTATATTTTACTTCCTACGCTCGAAATCAGAAGCAAGCTTATTTCGCATTTGAAAAGCAAAAGTATTTTGAGTGTGTTTCATTATTTGCCCTTACATCTTTCTCCGATGGGTGAGAGATTCGGATACAAAAGAGGAGATTTTCCGGTTACTGAGGGAGTAAGTAATCGTCTCCTTAGATTACCTTTCTACAATGTAATGGAGTTAAGTGAGACCGAAGAAGTTTGTAAAGCTATTCAGGAATTCAAACCTTAATTTATCTCACACGGAGCCACAAAGAACACAGAGAAAAACAATATTCTTTTCTTTGTGTATCAATGTCCTTGTATGATAATTTGTTCTTTTGGGGTAGCGAAGGGGTTCTAACTTCTGACTCCTGACTTCTGTCTTCTATGTTTTCTTTCGAATCTTGACAATTCAAAAAATAACATTATTATTAAAATTAATAGGACAGGGGCCGTGGCGCAGTTGGTAGCGCGCCTGACTGGCAGTCAGGAGGGCACGGGTTCGAGTCCCGTCGGCTCCAGAGGTAGAATGGAGGGTTATTTTTTATGAAAAAAACTCTTTTTTTGGTAATATTATCTTACATTTTGTTTTTGGTTTCCTGTGGTGGGGAAGCGATTTTCGCAGGAAGAGCACATAGATTGAAAGCTGAGAAGGCACTTAAAGAAATAAGAAATGCGTTGGAAAAATATATGATAAAGAATGGTTCTTACCCGTTGGAAGCTGAATGGGAAAGAACGTTAAAACCTTATTTTAGGAAAGAAAGAAATCCTGATCCTGAATGGATAACTAGAAGAAAAATGTCTGTGATGAAAGCAAAAACCAAAATTACTCAATGCGAGGGTATAGTTAAAGAGATCAAAAAGGATTTATTTACTGCAGACAGCTCTTTACAGTCCAGGATATTGGAGTATATTAATCCGATTGATTCTGCATTAACCTATGCTTCATACGAAATTAAAGAGGCTAGGGAATATGATTATAGGAATATTAGTCCGGAATTTAATAGTCTTTTAAGTTTTATTTCAGGGCTTGATTTTAAAAAGGAAAAAGATAAAGTAATAAGTTTGATGGTACGAGAAAAAGAAGAACTTACCGATATGAGTGAAATTATCGAAATGAATCTTTTGGTAAGGGATAGTATAAGAAAAAGCGATCTAATCGAAGAAGATGTTGTAGTATATTTGTTCGAACATATAGCTAGAAAGTTAGACAATCCTCTTTTAGCAGTCCGGGGCAAGGCTTTACCGGCACCTGTGGATTCTGCTGATACTATTCCTTTATATTCCGATGCGATTCAGGAGCAAGTTAAAAAGATAACTAATGTACTTAATGAGAAGAAAGATACAATTTTAATTCAAGATCTGGACAAATTTGATAATAAGATGATTTCTTATGTTAATGGAGGGAGAAAAATCGATTTTCTCGAGGATCTGGTTATTTTTAAAAAGAAAATACCCTTAGCCGTGAATCTTTTTAATTCTTTTTATTTAGAAAGAAAAGATGTTTTAAATAATAACAGAGTTCTAAACGGCTATTCTTCGCTTTCGAATGTTGTTTCTATGGTTAAACTATACGAAGATGAGTTCGATAGCCTTCCGAAGGGGAATCTTTATGAATTGTTTAAAGATCAAGAATCTATGAAGGAATTAAGGCGAGATTTATTAAGCGACCCTTATTTAGAGGTTATTGATGATGGTTATAAATTGAGCTCTGAAGCTATAGATGAGGAGAGAACTCAATTGATTGTGGACATTACGTTTGTAAATAATTACAAAGATATTGTTACGGAATCTTTTGAAGCTGGTCCATATTACGAGACTGATGTTACGGGTATGACATATTTTTTATGGGTTAAGGCAAAGGACCTCGAGAATACTATTCTAACTGCAAGACCAAAATTCAAAAGAAAGGGGGAATAAAGAGTGAACGTTTCTAGGATATTTTTTCTTTTCTTCTTACTGGTATTGTCAAACTGGGTATCTGCTGAAGAAAAAAAAGAAGAAACTGAAGGCACTCAAACTGTTGGTTTTTCGGAAGCTGAAAAATTCTACAGTTTTGCTTTTGAACATATGAAACAGAAAAACTATGACGAAGCGATACCTTTACTTGAAAGAGCAATAAAAGAAGATCCCGACTATGTGGATGCTTATCTTGCGTTACTTAAGGTGTATCTTGTGGTCGGAGATACATCTAAAGCTTTTACTATCTGTACAAAAAGTATTGGGTGTTTCTCGGACCAGGATAGTAATCGTAAGATGGCATTGGCGCTTGCTAAACTGTATAATAGTATGGGACAACCCAAAAAAGCAGAACAGCTTTTTACAAATATTATAAAAAAACACCCAAAAGATCCTAAAAGTTATGATTTATATGCAGATTATCTTGAATCGCAGGGTAGAAACGCTGAAGCTTTAGAAAATTACAAAAAAGCTTATCAGCTAAAACCGGATGATAGTGGTGTTGCTTTCAGATTAGGTAATGCTTATTTTGAGAGAAAACTATATAGGGAAGCAATTGAGTTTTTTAAGAAGGCTAAAGAATCTTTTAGCGATGATATCGAAATACTTAAAAAACTTGCCGAATGTTACAGTGAGCTTGGAGAGTATCAAAATGCTATCGCAGAGTATAAATCCATAATTAAAATGATTCCCAAACATGTTTCAAGTAGAATCCAAATAGGCAATTGTTACTTGAAATTAAAGCAATATAATAAAGCAGAGAGTTACTATAAGCAAGCTTTGAAGATAGAGCCGGGTAATGTAAGTGTATATTATCAATTGGTTAATCTTGAGCTTGTAAGAAACAATCTTCCGGGAGTTAAGAAATACATAAATGAAGGCTTTGCCATTGACCCTAATGATGGTATACTTTTTGCTCTTTATGGAGAATATTATTATCGATTGGGATTAAATTATATGCAGGAAAAAAAGTGGAATCCATCGATAAAGAAATTTGAAGAAGCTATAAGAATCTGGAAAACCACAAAGATTAAGACAAGTGATAGCAAATGGGTAAATTATGCGCAGGAAGGTATAAATAGAGCCTCAAAAAACATTGAACAGGTTAAAAAAGTTCGATGGTAAATTTTTTTAGATGATACTTTTTTAAAGAGGAATTTTTATGAGTAAAATGATTTTTTGGCTTTTGGTATGCTTTGCTTTAGGTTATTTGGTTTTTTTGGGTATAAAAGTTACTAAAATAAAATTAGATTATTCAAGTGTGAAAGCTGAAGCCCAGCGGCTTTTTAGCCCGTCTTCAAATTGCCCTTATCAAGAAGTTCCCAATAGATTACTCAAAAAAGCCCAGGAGCAACAAATACCCTTAAAAGAAGAAGATATAGATTTATATGTTGATGATTGGGAAGGTGTTAGGGTTTTAAGTTTTGCTTATTACGATTCTTTATCAATATTAAAAATCAAAACCGTAATATTTGATTTTACGTTTTCCGATACTGTTTATTTCCCTGGTCGGAAGTAATCTTTGGTTGGTTTAACCATATTTTTTGCATTCGTACCCGCAAATGCGGATTCCGGGTCTTCTTTTTTGGATAGTACTGATTTTAAGGTAGGTGAGATAACGGTCGTAGGAAATATAATTTTCTCAGAGAAAAGATTAAAACGAATATTTCCCCGCAAAGGAGCAGAATTTAACAAAGAATTATTTGAAAAAAATATTGATCAAATTATATCTTTTTATTCCGATCAAGGATTTCCTTTTATACAGATCAAATTGGTTGAATTTTCTTTTGATTCATCTTATATAAATTGGAAATTGTTGGTTGACCCGGGACGTTTACAGAAAATAAATAATTTTTTGATAGAGGGATTATCATATACAAGTTCGGATTACATTAAAAGGAAAATTAGAATAAAGCAAGCTGATATTTTTAGTGAATCCAAGGTTTCCGGGGCGGTCAATGATCTGGATAAAATAGATTATATTGATGTTGATTCGTTTAAATTAGTGCCTGCTGAGAGTGACGACTGGGTTAATGTGATTGTTTTTCTACGTGAGCATACCAGAGGAAATTTAAATGGTGTTCTTTCTTATTCAAATAAAGGAGGTTTCAGTGGACTGGTTGCTTTTAATAATTCGAATTTTTTCGGAAAAGGAAGAGAAATAGATGTAAAATTGGAAAGAGAAGGAGACAAGTATCAAAATGAAGTTTTTAAGTATACAGAACCTGCTATATTTTCTTTGCCGATAAATTTAAATTTATCTTTAAGCCATGATTATATTAAAGATTACTACAATTTAATATCTTTTTCTACGGGATTCGAATTCTTTTATCATGAAGTTTCTTTTTTTAGTAAATTTGGTATGGAACTTATTTCCAGTGTAAGTATGAGTGAATCATACCCTTTTTTGGTTACAGGATTTTCTTATAAATCGAGTTTTTTTAATATTTATTTTACAGAAAAATTTAGAAGAAGTAGGGGATGGGATCTTGAGACATCTGCTGATTTTTTGATTTTTTTTACACTACTGAAATTAGAATATTTTAAGTTGTCTCAAGAACAAGGTAATTTGACTCGTTTTAAATCGTTTAGAGGATATCCTGGAATTGCGGTAAAAGAAGGTGCGGTCGTTGGCTTAGAATTTAGAAGCAAATTAGGTCTTCTTACGATTTATCCTTTTGTAGATGCCAATTTCTTTTACGAAGACTGGCAATATTCTTATGGATTGGGTTTAAAAATTAAAAAATTTACATTAGAGTACGCTGTACCTAAGGGTATTCCTCCATCAGAAGGGAGAATTTATTTCAGATTTCAATAATCATATTTTACCACAGAAAACACATAGAAAAATAGGATTAGAAGCTGAATGGATTAGTGATACAGGGATTAAGGATTAAGTAATAAGTCTTTTTTTTTAATCCTTGATCTACTTAGTATCTTTGCAGCTAATCCTTAATCCTCGCTCGACCTCTTGCTTTTCTCCTAATCCTAAACCAAGACCAAAAACCTATGACCTAATAACGAATGTTTATTTTACCAATTTGTATTCCCACGAATAAGTGCCGCCAAAATTTATAACATCCTCATAGCCTAATTCCATTAGTTTTTTTCTGGCAGTAGTGGCGCGTGCACCAACTTTGCAATAGACTATAATCAATTTATTCTTTGGAATTTTTTTGACGAAGTCCTGAATTTGCGTATGAGGAATATTTATAGCGGTTGGGATATGTCCAGAGTTGTATTCACTCCTACTCCTTACATCAATAAGTACGTATTCCTCATTTTTGCTATCGATAAGTTCTTTTAGTTCTGAGGCGCTCAAGGTTCCTTCATCAATGATTGTACGTATTTGCGTTGAGTAACCTTGATGGGCACAGCTATATAATAATGAAATTAAAAAAATTAATACGATCGATTTGTTTTTCATTTTTCCTCCTATATTTTTTCTTCTTTTATCAATTCTGCAAATTTTTCAAAAGATCGATTATATGTCCTTTCGACTGTATCGGGAAAAACACATGCCGGAAGTTCTCTCATTCTTAAGTGATAAACGAGGCATAAACAACATCTTCCCTTTCTAGAACATGGTTCGTAAGAACAATTGCAATTTTCCATGTTTTTATCTTGTGTGCATTCCATATTTCCCCCCTTTTAATTGCCACAAAGACACAAAGACTCAAAGATGTTATTAATTAAAAAAGCAATTTTATTCTAAGTGTCTTGGTGTCTTAGTGGCTAGTATCATTTTTCGTATCGTATTCGTATTGATTTGCCGTGTGCGTCCAGTCCTTCAATTTGAGCAAGTTTTTCTGCGATGGGACCGATCTCTTGGAGGCCTTCCTTCGTTACCTTAAGTGTGGTTTGTATTTTTATAAAATCTTTCACACTTAACCCTCCCGTGTACCTGCTTGCCGTATTGGTTGGTAAAGTATGATTTAATCCGCTTGCAAAATCACCAAGAACTTCAGATGAATATTTTCCTATAAAAAGAGAACCGTAATTAAGAAGTTGATCAACGTAATTTTCGGGATCCCTTACTTGCAATTCTAAATGTTCCGGTCCGCGTCTGTTTGCGAATTCTATACCTTCATCAATTTTATTCAACAAGATTATTAATCCCATATTTTCGAGTGACTGCTTGGCAATATTCTTAGTTGATAAAGATTCAAGCTGTACTTCAAGTTCATTTAAAACCATTTTTGCAATTCGCTTTGAGGTAGTTGCCAGGATCGGCGATGCATCTTTGTCGTGTTCGGCTTGCGATAGTAAGTCTGAAGCTATTATTTTTGCTTCTGCTGTTTCATCTGCGATTATCATAATTTCGGTCTGTCCGGCGATAAAATCAATGCCTACGTTACCTAGGACTTCTTTTTTTGCGAATTGAACATATTTATTTCCGGGTCCGACAATCTTATCTACGTTTTTTACCGTTTCACTGCCGTAAGCCAGAGCGGCTATTGCCTGTGCGCCTCCCAGTTTGTAGATTTCCGTGATTTTTAGCATATAGCAGGCGGTAAGAATTAGAGGATGTATGCTGCCCTGGTATTTTGGTGGAGAACAGACCGCTAGTTCTTTTGTTTCTGCTATCTGTGCTGGAATTGCGCACATGAGCAGGGTCGATACCAGTGGAAAGTTTCCTCCCGGGACATAGATTCCTACTCTTTTGATAGGTTTAATTGTTTGTCCCGTGAATACGCCTTTTTTGATTTCGAATTCAAAATCTTTAAATTGTTCTTTTTGTTTTTTTGAAAATATTTTTATATTTTCGGAAGCTTTTTCTATAGCCTCAATTTCTTCCTTCCTGGTTTTTTGATATGCGTTTTCGGTTTCTATACCGCTTATTTTTATTTGATCAAGTTCGATATTATCAAATTGTGTGGTGTATTTCTTAAGCGCTTTATCTCCGTTTTTTTTGACGTCATTTATTATTTTTCTTACATTGCTTACTTCTTCTATCTCTTGATACTTAAAGAAGTCTTCTTTGAGTTCATTGTACTTTATAACTTTCAATCTATTTCCCTTCCTTTAATAAAGTTTTTTAATATTTCCATTCCGACCCCTGTTAATACAGATTCAGGATGGAACTGGACACCTTCGATATTGTATTCTTTATGTCTTATCGCCATTATGGTTTTATCCTCTGTCCATGCCGAGAGTTCAAGTGTGTCCGGTAGGGTCTCCCATTCTACAATTAACGAGTGGTAGCGAGTTGCTGTAAAGGGATTTTCAATATTTTTAAATATAGTTTTGCCGTCGTGGTGTATTTCAGAAGTCTTTCCGTGTAGGATTTTTTCTGCCCGGATAACCTTGCCCCCGAAAACGTCCCCTATTGTTTGATGGCCGAGGCAAACTCCCAGTATTGGAATTTTTTCTTTAAAATGAAGTATAACCTCCGGGCTTATTCCGGAATCTTTCGGAGTTCCGGGACCAGGAGAAATTATTATAGAAGTCGGAGCCAGTTGTTCGATTTCTTCTATTGAAGTTTTATCATTTCTTCTTACCTGTATTTCTGCTCCGAGTTCACCTAAGAATTGAGCAAGATTATATACAAAGGAATCATAATTATCTATTAAAAGTATCATTTTGATAACTCTATGGCTTTTTTTAAAGCACTCATTTTGTTTATAGTTTCTTTGTATTCCAGCTCAGGCACTGAGTCAGCAACAACTCCTCCTCCAGCCTGAAAGTAAATCATATTTTTGTAGATTACAATTGTTCTTATAGCTATACAGAGGTCCATAATACCTGCAAATCCGAAGTAACCTAAAGCTCCCGCGTAAATGCCACGTTTTACCGGTTCCAGTTCGTCGATTATTTCCATTGCTCTTATTTTTGGTGCTCCTGAAACAGTTCCTGCCGGAAATGTTGCTTTTACAAGATCAAAAGCATCTTTGTCTGGAAGTAGATTTCCATTGACTACTGATATATTATGCATGACTTTTGCGTATTTTTCGATTCGCATAAAGTCTGAGACTTTTATGCTGCCGTATTCGCAAACTCTTCCAATATCGTTTCGCGCAAGATCAACAAGCATAACGTGTTCTGCAAGTTCTTTCTCATCACTCAGGAGTTCTTTTACGAATTTATTATCCTCTTCTTCATCTTTTCCTCTTCTTCTTGTTCCTGCGATTGGATTGCTTGTTACAAGCCCGCCTGCTTCAAGTTTAATCAATGTTTCGGGTGATGACCCTAAAATATATAGATCATTGAATCTGAGATAATACATATACGGTGAAGGATTTGTAAGGCGTAGTGCCTTATATATATTGATTGGTTCTTTTTCTATTGGAGCTTTAAATCGTTGAGAAGGAACAACCTGGAATATGTCTCCTGCAAAAATGTACTCTTTGGCTTTTTCTACTGCATCACAATATTCTTCTTTTGTAAAGTTACCGGTGAATTTTATTTCGTTTCCTTCGGTTAGTGTATAATCTTCTTCTTGAGAATTTTTTATTATTTTTGTCAGCTCTTCAATTCTTTTCGCTTCCCCGTCATTATTATATATAATTATATCCACAGTATCGTCCTTATGATCGAAGAGTATTATTTCCGAGGGGAACATGAAATAGGTATCAGGTGTTTTAATTTCGTCGGGATTTTCATCTGGAATTTTTTCGAAAAATCTGACCGCATCATAAGAAAGATAACCGACAGCTCCTCCGGAAAAACCAGGTATATAGGGGTAACTATCCACTAAAGACATAAGTTCTCTGAGTTTGCTAAATGGGTTACCTTTTTCCTTATATTTTTCTCCAAAAATTTCAAAATCTATAACTTCTCCCGTATTTTTTAGTATAATGAAGGGTCTTCCCCCTAAGAATGAATACCTTCCTCTTTTAGTATGTATAATAGATTCCAAAATAAAACTATAGGGTTCTTCTTTGTAAGCTTTCTCAAATAAGGCTTCAGGAGAAGACTTTGCTTTAATTTTTTTATGTATGAATTTAATTTTTTTCATTGACGTAATCTGCTCCACATATCCTCCTGAGTATTCCGGTGAATTCCGGAAAAGAAACATCTATACATTCCGATTCTAAAAGATTGGTTTTACCTTCTGCAATAATTCCTGCGATAGCCAGTGCCATTCCTATTCTATGGTCACCAAAACTTTCGCAAGTATTTCCTTTTAGCGTCGTGGGTCCTTCAATTGTTAAACCGTCAGGTTTTTCCTCGATTTTTGCTCCCATTTTTTTCAACCCGGAAGCTATAGCGTATATCCTATCGGTTTCTTTTACCCGGAGTTCCTGGGCGTCACTGATTTCAGTTATTCCTTCTGCTTGAGTTGCGGCTACTGCCAGTATTGGTAGTTCATCGATTACTTTGGGAATTATATTCCCTGAAATTTTTATTCCCTTTAGTTTATTTCCTTTTACATTTAAGTCGGCTGCGGGTTCGAAAGATTCATTTTTAATATTTTCAATTGAAATATCCGCACCCATATCTTTTAATACATCAAGGATGCCCCTCCGAGTCGGATTAATGCCAGCGTTTTTTATGAGTACCCTCGATCCCCTTATTATGCTTGCAAGAACAAGAAAAAATGCAGCCGAAGAAATATCGCCCGGTATAGAAATATCTTTTGCGGTTAATTTGTTTTTCTCTTTTAGAATAATTTTATTTTCCGTAGATTCTATTTTTGCTCCGAATAAATTTAATATCCTTTCTGTATGGTCTCGACTTTTGACTGGTTCACTAATAGATGAATTGCCCGTGGCATACAAAGAGGCAAGTAATATGGATGATTTTACCTGAGCGCTCGCTATTTCGGATTTGTAGTCTATAGCTTTAAGATTTGTCCCTTTTATGGTAAGAGGCGCAAATTGGTTGTTATCTCTGCCTGATATATTTGCTCCCATTAAGCTAAGGGGTTCTATAATTCTTTTCATAGGACGTTTGACAAGAGAACTGTCGCCGGTAAGTACAGAGAAAAAGTTTTGTCCTGCAAGTAAACCTGCGATTAGCCGCATGGAAGTGCCGGAGTTCTTACAATTCAATACATCGCCGGGTTCTTTAAGTCCGTTTAAGCCTTTGCCTTCGATTCTGATAGTTGCTTTATTTTTTAGTATATTTATTCCGAGTTTTTTCATGATTTCCAGAGTTGACATACAGTCTTCGCATTTTGAATAGTCTCTTAGAATAGTTATGCCTTCGGCAATTGAGCCGATTATCAAGCCTCTGTGTGTAATGGATTTATCTCCGCCAACTTTAATTTCACCTTTTACTTTAGGGCATTTTGATAGAATTAATTTCACTTCTTGTCCTTTATCATATAACTTCCGAGAAGTTTAAAATATGTTACAACTTCTTTTAGGGTTTCTACAGCATGATTGCAGTTTTCATCTTCCATGCTCCCTCTAAAGTCGATATAGAAAAGATATTCGTAAGGTCTTCCCATTACAGCTCTAGATTCTAATTTTGTTAGATCGATATTTCGCAGAGCAAATATACTAAGGCATCGGAAGAGTATGCCGGGTTCGTTTTTTACACCGAAAACGAACATCGTTCTTGCGTTTTCTCCTGTGTATATTTTTCTTTCCTTTGATATAATAAGGAAACGCGTAAAATTATCGGGGTGAGATTCGATATTCTCTTTTAACTTTTTAAAAGAATATAATTTTGCAACCTGGGGACCCGCAATAATTGCCACATCCTTTATTTTTTGTTCTTTCACGATTTTTGCAGCTCCTGCAGTATCGTAGACGGATACCACTTTATATTCCGGATGGGAAGAAAGAAAATCTCTGCATTGGGCAAGCGCTTCTGGATGGGACCAGACTTCTTTAATCGATTTTAGTTTGGTATCTTTTGGTGCCAGCAGATTATGTTCTATACGAAGATTTACGGCTCCAATGACCCATAGATCGTATTCAAGCAGAAGATCATAATTTTGATGTATGCTTCCGGTAAGAGAATTTTCAACCGGGACAACACCGTAATTATCTTTTTTTGCTTTTACATTTTCGAAAATATCTTTAAAGGTTCTGACTCCCAGTCTTTTTACGCTTTTCGGGAAAAATTTATTCGATGCAACATCGCTGTTACAGCCGGGTTCTCCCTGGTATATTACTTGTTTCATACTTTTCTCCCTACTACTTTTGCTATGTTTTTAATTTCCTTCATTAATTGTCTGAAAGTTTGCGGTGTTATAGACTGTTTCCCGTCAGATAGAGCCTGAGAAGGCTGGTTATGGACTTCTATCAATAAGCCATCTGCACCTGCCGCAATTGCTGCTCTGGCAAGAGCTGGCACATATTTGCTGTTGCCTGCCGGATGGCTTGGATCTACAATAATAGGCAGGTGGCTTAGTTGTTTTATTACCGGTACCGTACTTATATCGAGAGTATATCGGGTGTAAGTCTCAAATGTTCTGATACCTCTTTCGCATAGAATTACATTATGATTTCCTTCGGATTGTATATATTCAGCAGACATAAGCCATTCTTCTATTGTAGCTGAAATTCCCCTTTTCAGTAGAACAGGTTTATTAAACCTACCGACAGTTTTTAATAGTTGGTAATTCTGCATATTCCTGGCACCTATCTGCAGAATATCCGCATATTTTGCTACAAGAGGTACATCAACTTCCGAAACCACTTCCGTAATTATCGATAGACCGGTTTCTTCACGGGCTTCAGCAAGAATTCTCAGTCCTTTTTCACCTAATCCCTGGAAACTGTAAGGTGAACTTCTCGGTTTGAAGGCTCCTCCTCGCAGTATCTTCGCGCCCGCTTTTTTGATTTCTTTCGCAACACTAAGTACAACTTCTTCGGATTCCACAGAACATGGTCCAGCCATGACCACAATCTCATCGCCTCCAATTGTTTTACCGTTTACCGAAACAATAGTATCTTCAGGGTGAAATTCCCTGCTGCCCATTTTAAACGGGCTTAATATCGGAGTAAGTCGCTCTACACCGGGAAGCTGTTCGACTGATTGTGTTATTCTTTCTCTGTCAGTTGGTCCTATTACATGGATAACGGTTTTCTTTATGCCTTTAAAAGTTTTTGCTTCGTATCCAAGCTCTTTAATTTTTTCCTTGACTCGGTTTATTTCCTGTTTCGTTGCACTTGAAGACATCGTTATTATCATCTTTCCTCCGCTATTCTCTAAAACACAGAGCCCACAGAACCCATCCCGAATTTTTTAACCACAGAGTACACAGAGGATTTTTTTTCTCTGTGTACTCCGTGATTTTTTGTTTTTTTGACACAATTAAATTCTCTGTGCTCTCTGTGATATTCTTTTTTTTATTGTTATATATCATTTTTATCTTCTTGTAGCTTCTTTAAGTTCTCCTACAAGTTCCTTTAAGTTTTCTTCGTTTTTTATTGCTTCTATTATTCGGCTCCCCAGTATTACGCCATCAACGTTCTTGCGAAGGGATTCTATTTGTTTAGGAGTGGATATCCCAAATCCCAGAGCTATTGGGACTTCCGAAATTTTTTTCATATCTTTTAGAAATTTGTTAAGATATTCAGGCATTTTGTTTCTTATGCCTGTTGTTCCGACAACAGAAACACAGTAAACGAAACCTCTTGATTCTTGAACGATTTTTTTCCTTCTTTTTGGTGGTGATGTCGGAGTTACCAGAAATATAAGTTCGATATCATGGTCCTTCGATAGTGATATCCATTCACCTGCCTCCTCGATAGGCAAATCCGGTATAATTAATCCGCTTATTCCGCACTCTGCCATGTCATGTAGAATTTCTTCTTTTCCATAAGCAAGCAGTGGGTTTAAGTAACTCATGATAACAAGAGGTGTTTTTATATCGATTTTTTTGAGACTACTTATAATTCTTTTTAATGTAGTTCCTTTTAGAAGTGAGGTATGTGACGAGTATTGTATTGTTGGGCCGTCTGCAATGGGATCTGAAAAAGGAACACCTATTTCTATAATATCGGCTCCGCTTTCCGATAACGTCTTTACGATTTTAATAGATTCTGCAAGATTTGGAAAACCTCCTGTAACATATAGAATCAATGCGGTTTCATTTTTTGCCTGGATTTCTCTTAATTTATCGGATACGCTTAGTGCGTTTCGCATAAGACCCCCTCAACGATTTCAAGATCTTTGTCACCGCGTCCTGAAAGATTTACAATAATTATTGATTCTTTTGGCATGCTTTTTGCCGCTTTCATTGCGTGGGCGACAGCATGCGAGCTTTCCAGTGCGGGAATTATGCCTTCTGTTTGGGAAAGTATATTGAAAGCGTCCAGAGCTTCCTGATCTGTAACAGCCGTGAATGTAACCGCTCCCGTGTCCTTTAAATAGGAATGTTCCGGCCCCACTCCCGGATAGTCTAATCCGGGGGCAACAGAGTGAGTTTCTGTAATTTGACCGTCTTTGTCTTGAAGAAGATAACTCATTGCTCCATGTAAGGCTCCGATTCCTCCCTTGCATAAGCTTGCGGCATGTTTTTTTGTATCAAGACCTAGTCCTCCTGCTTCGACTCCGACCATTTTTATCTCGTCTTCAATGAAAGGATAAAAAATACCGATAGCATTACTTCCACCTCCTACACAGGCAGTAATTAAGTCAGGTAGTTTATATTCTTTTTCTAAAATCTGTTCCTTGGTTTCTTTTCCTATGATCGATTGAAAGTCTCTGACCATCATCGGGTAGGGGTGTGGTCCTACTACCGAGCCAATACAGTAGTGAGTGTTTTCTACGTTAGTTACCCAGTCTCTGATTGCTGCGTTTATCGCATCTTTTAGTGTTTTTGAGCCGGAATCTACTGGTATTACTTCCGAGCCAAGCAGTTCCATTCTGAAGACATTCATTTTTTGTCTTATTGTGTCTTCTGTGCCCATGTAAACATGACATTCAAGATCTAAAAGAGCGCAAGCTGTGGCGGTGGCAACACCATGTTGTCCGGCTCCGGTTTCGGCAATAATTCTTTCTTTCCCCATTTTTTTTGCCAGTAATACCTGGCCAAGAGTATTGTTTATTTTATGAGCACCTGTGTGCATCATATCTTCTCTTTTTAAATATATTTTAGCTCCGCCTATTTTTGCGGTGAGTCTTTCCGCGAAATACAGGATAGAGGGTCTTCCCGCGTATTCTTTGAGCAGGAAGTTCAATTCTTTGTTGAATTCTTTATTTCCTTTGAAAGTGAAGTAAGCTTTTTCCAGCTCTGAGATGGCATTCATGAGGACCTCCGGTACAAATTTGCCTCCGAATTTTCCAAAATACCCTCTTTCATCAGGTAAGTTATAGTTCATCTTGTGTTTCTCCATTTTTAATTCCTCTTTTCTATTCTAAAAACAACTAAACCACAGAGCCCATAGAACCCGTCACCCGGTTTTTTTAACCACAGAGATTTATCTTTTAATTTTTTAATATTCATATTTTTTCTCTGTATTCCTCTGTGCACTCTGTGGTAATTTTCTTCATTTTGAATCTTTCCTCAGTAAGTACTCTAGCGCTAATATATAACCAAACCATCCAAGGCCGCTGATTTGTCCTTTACATACAGGTGCGCTCATGCTTATATGTCTGAAGTCTTCACGTGCGTATATATTGCTCAAATGGACTTCAACAGTGGGAGTTTCAACCGCTTCGATTGCATCTCTTATCGCAACCGAGGTGTGTGTATAACCTCCCGGATTTATTACAATTCCTAAGTGATTTTGTGCTTTCTGAATTGCATCTACGATTTCACCCTCTTCATTGGATTGAATAATTTCAATATCTAGTTGGTTGTTTTTTGCGAATTTTTCTATCTCTTTGTTTATATTTTTAAGATTCATATTACCATAAACTTCAGGCTTTCTTTTCCCAAGGAGATTAAGGTTCGGTCCGTGAATCACAAGAATTTTTTGCATTCTACCTCCCTCATTATTATTTTACCTATTCCGGTTGGAACAGGTAGTCTAATCTTCCCTTTTCTTACCTTCTTATCTTGCGCTACATAATTTTTAATATCTTTCTTTTTAATATTTTTAGGTAACGAGGTCGGCAAGCCGTAGTTTTCAATAAGTTTTTCTATTCTTGAAAAATCGTTTTTATTAAGGAGCTTTTCCTTTTGCGCCAGTTCTGCCTCTTTTACCATTCCCATTGCAACGGCCTGGCCATGTGAATATTTTGAATATCCGCTTAATACTTCTATAATATGTCCTATTGTATGCCCGTAGTTTAATACTTCTCTAATTCCTTTTTCTTCCTTTTCATCTTTTTCAACGATTTTCTTCTTTATCAAAACACATTTTGTAACTATTTCTTTTAGTAAGTGAATGTCTCTACTCAGTATCTTTTCACGTCTTTTCTCAAGCATATCAAACAATGTTACGTCATTTGCTATTCCGTATTTAATAACTTCGGAAAGGCCGTTTCTGAATTCTTTTTCAGGAAGAGTTAAAAGTTTTTTTATATCTATTAGAACCATATCCGGTTGGTAAAAACTGCCTATCATGTTTTTACCGAGGGGATGGTCGAAGCCGGTCTTTCCTCCGATCGATGAATCTACCTGTGCTATTAGTGTCGTTGGAATCTGTATGAGTGGCACACCCCGTTTCAGTGTGGAGGCGACAAAGCCGGCTATGTCTCCGACTACGCCTCCTCCAAGGGCTATTATACTTGACAATCTATCCATTTTTTCTTTTAATAGCGTATCGAAGATAATTTTTATTGTATCAAATGTTTTGTATTTTTCTCCGTCAGGTATTATACAAATAGCTGGGTTAACTCCTTCTTTTATTAAAATCCTTTCTAATTCTTTTATATATAAAGCTCCGATGGTGGGATTTGATATTATTGCTGCTTTGTTGGATTTAAGTTTCAGATTAAAATTGTTTTTTTTAAAAAGTTCATAGCCAATATGAATAGGATATTTTTTGGATTCGGTTTTAACTTCGTATTTTTTAATTTTTTGTTTCGAGAGTTTTATTTCGACTCTTAATCCTTTAATTGTGTTTTTTGCTACCTGCTTTGGTGTAACTACCGAGGTATCTACTTTTAAATCGGCAAACTCATACAGACCTTTCTTCATTCTATTGTTGTAAATATCTATGATATTTTTCTTGTTTTTTATTAGCGGGCGTGTTTCATCCTTTTTAAGTCGTTTTTTTACCGCATTGAGATTTGTGTAAAGATAAACAACTTTTCCCATCTTTGATAATGTTCTTTGATTTTCTTTGTCTTTTACAACGCCACCACCCGTAGCAATAACGGCATTTTTAATATTTTTTATTTCATTGAGTGTTTTCTTCTCTATTTTACGAAAATAATTCTCGCCAGATTTTTCGAAAATTTCATTTATTGTCCTTTTTTCTTTAAGTACAATATAATCGTCCATTGAAAGAAAGGTCAAATTGGTAGTTTTAGCGATTTCTATGCCGACAGAATCTTTACCCGAGCCCATGAAGCCTATCAGGATTAAATTGTTAGGCATTTTTAATCCTTTCTAAATAGGAGTTGTAATTTGACTTTATGTCTTTCATACAGTCTCCGCCGAATTTAGCGAGATAAGAGTTGCTTAATTCGTAAGCCATCATGCTCTCGGCAATCACTCCGGCCGCGGGTACAACACAGACATCTGCTCTTTCCTTTTGAGCCAGAGTCTTCTTTTTGGTTTTTATGTCAACCGATTGTAGGGGAGATGATAAAGTGGGAATAGGTTTTAAATATATACGCAATGTTATGTTTTCTCCGTTACTCATTCCTCCTTCTATTCCGCCTGCTTTGTTGGTAATTCTGAAATAACCCTTTCCTTCGCTGTAGAATATTTCGTCCTGTGCATTTGACCCAAATTCAGATGCATTTCTGATACCATCTCCGATTTCAACTCCTTTTACCGTCGGTATAGACATCATCGAGCATGCCAGTAATGCATTTAAACGACGGTCAAATTGAACATAACTACCTATTCCCGGACATACTCCCATAGCTACGATTTCACTAACTCCGCCCAATGAATCACCCCTTTTCTTTGCTTCATCGATAAGCTTAATCATTTCCTTCTCACGCGTAGGATCGGTACAGCGCAGGGGACTGTTTTCTATTTTTCCTAAAGCTTTTTTTGGTTCTGTTATTTGGATTTTACCAATCGAAACTGTGTGGGAGTAAATCTTTACGCCAAATTCTTTAAGAAAGAGTTTGAGAATTGCTCCTGCGGCAACCCTTACGGCTGTTTCTCTTGCTGAAGCTCTTTCAAGGATGTCCCTTATATCATTACGATCATATTTAAATATGCCCGGAAGGTCAGCGTGTCCGGGTCTCGGACAGGTAATTTTCTCTTTCGTAGATCCTTTCTCGCTTTGCATTATATCTTTCCAGTTTTCGAAATCCTTATTTTTTATCTGAATCGATAAAGGTGAACCGATAGTTTCTCCAAATCTTACACCGGATAATATTTCTGCTTTGTCGCTCTCTATTTTCATTCTTTCACCTCTACCGTATCCTTTCTGTCGCCTGGTCAGTTCTTTGTCGATAAATTTTGTATCTATCTTTAATCCTGCGGGTAGACCTTCGATTATTGCGGATAAAGCTTTGCCGTGTGATTCTCCGGAAGTTATTAGTTTAATCATATATCAAAACCTATCGATTTTTTCATTGCTTCGATGGGAGCTACCTTTTTTGTCCATATAGTGAAAGCACGGGCACCCTGTAAAATGAGCATTAAACTACCGTTTATCACTTTAACCCCCTTTTGTTTCCTTACTTTAAATTTATAGTTTATATCGTAGTAAACCGTATTCTTTTTCATTGACGGAAGAATTCTATCCTGAAGATCAACAGGTGTCGCATTTAGTATAACATCTGATTCCGCAATAAGCTTATCTACTTCTTTTGTAGAGATTCTATCAGCCTTGTAAAGCTTGCTTAGTTTTTTTGCTTTTTCTTCTATTACGTCCGTAATTAGAAATCTCGACGGTTTTTTCTTATCGATTATGTAGGAACATGCATATGCGACTCCGCCCGCCCCGATAAGCATTACTTTTTTATTTTTGATGTCTATTTTGTACTTTTTTAAAGATTCATCGAATCCGTACGTATCCGTATTGAATCCGCTTAGTTTTCCTCTCTCAATCAGAACAGTGTTTACCGCATCAACAGCCGTCGCATCGGAAGAGATTTTATCTAGATATTCCATTATCTTCTTTTTATAAGGAATAGTAATGTTAAAACCTTTAAAACCAAGCGCACTCAGTCCGTAAACAGCTTCTTTTAACCTTTCTTCTTTAACAGGTAACGACACATATACACCGGCTATTCCAAGTTTCTTGAAAGCCGCGTTGTGCATTGGAGGAGAAAGAGTTATCTTTAAAGGGTAGCCTATTATTCCGGTGACTAACACGCTCTTACCTCTTCAATGAATTTTTTTACCTTTTCGATGTCCTTCTTGCCGAAATCTTTTTCCACGCCGCTGGAAACATCTACGCCGTAAGGTCTCAGGTTCATTATAACTTGATGGACGTTTTCCGGTGTAAGTCCACCTGCGATTATTAGGGGTCTATTTATTCCGAGTGCAATATTCCAGTTGAAAGTTTTTCCGCTTCCTGTTCCCGGGTCTAGAATAAACGCGGATACAGAGTAGCTTTTTATTTTTTCTATCAGACTTTCGTTTGTATCTTTTTCTTCTATTTTAATTCCTTTAATAACTTTTCTGTTCATTTCTTCGCAGTATGACGGTGGTTCGCTCCCGTGTAATTGTACTGCATCAAGAGAAGCATATTCGGAAATTTTATTTACTTCGTCTGATGTTTCGTCCATGAATACTCCGACAGTGGTAATGTAAGGAGGTAAAGTTTTAATTATTTCTCTTGCCGCATCTGGAGAAATCCTTCTTTTGGATTCGGCAAAAACAAAACCCAGGGCATCGGCTCCGAGGTTCGAAACCATAATTGCATCGTCTATATTTGTTATTCCGCAAATCTTTAATCTCGTTCTATGGCTTTTATCCATTTTTTACCTTCTTCCATTATTTTTGTGAAATCTTTTTTCTTTCCTTTTGAAATAGAATCTATTACATATCTTAAAGCTTGTTCAAGTCTATCGTATAAATCATTTTTAAAAGGATTAAATTTTTGTATGGCGTAGTAAAGATTAGGATTCTCCGATATGACTTCTTTTGAGGTTCCCATCTGTGAGATAAAAGTCGTACTCGCAATATTATTTAAATCAGAGTAATCGTAGGGCCCGTTCATAAGTGTTTTTATAAATATTATGTTAATTATATGAGATAGAGCTAAAATATAAGAAATTATTTTGTCGTGTTCTTCAAGAGGTATTTCGACTATCTTTGCACTCGTGTCCTTAAAGAAAGTCCTTATTTTTTCGTTTGCTTTTTCATCTTTACAGTCACAGATACATATTATACGGTCAGTTAGAGTGCTTACTTTTGGTCCAAACATCGGATGTATGCTTGTATAAGAAATACCTGATTCAATAGCCTTTTCTATTGCGTTCTTAGAACAGTCTTTTAAGCTTGCTATATCGAAAACGGTTCCCTTGAAACCCAATTTGATAATTTTATCGATTGCCTCCGGCATAATTTCGAAAGGGATTGCCAGAAGAATACAGGAAGCCACATTTACAGCTTGTTCGAGCTTATTAAAACATCGAAAATGTGAGGATTTCCCTTTTACATCATGGATGAAAACATTGTGTCCCTGGTTTGCAAAGAAATTAGCAAACCACATTCCCATTTCACCGAGGCCTCCTATTACAAGTATGTCCTCTTTATCTCCTGTATAAGAGGAATAATGAAGGATTTCCTGCTGTATTTTTGATTCGGTTATTATATTTTGCATGATAGTTTTAATTAGCTCGCTGGAAAGTCCTTCTTCTGTGGCTACATTCAATGCGTTTTTTATTACTTCCTTTTCGACTTTCCAATCCTTCAAGGGGATTCCTTCATTTTTCTTTTTTCCGCCTATTTTTTTCGTTATAGATAGTCTTTTACCAATTAATTTAATGATTTTTTTATCTACTTCTTTTACGTCTTGCCTTAATTTTTCGATATCGTTCATTTTCCAAGAAGTTCCTTTAATTTTTTTCCTATTTCTTTCTGTCTGATAAGAATTTCTCCGACGAGAGCAGCATTGAAACCTACTTCTTCCAATAGAGTTATATCTTCTCTTTTTTTAATACCGCTTTCACTTACAGAAATGTACTTTTCAGGGATAAGTTTTTTTAACCCCAGTGAATTTTCAAGTGAAGTATAAAAGGTTTCGAGGTTTCTGTTGTTGGAGCCTATTATTTCTGCTGGAGTTGCAAAGACTTTTTGAAGCTCAGTTCTAGAATCTACTTCCACAAGGCAAGAAAGCCCAAGTTTGTGTGCAAGGTTTATAAATTGTTGCAATTGTTCTACTTTCAATATCTTAGATATTAAAAGAATTGCATCGGCTCCGATATATGCAGATTCGTATATTTGATATTCATCTACTATAAATTCTTTTCTTAATATTGGTAACTCTACTTCTTTTTTTACATCCGTTAGATAAGAATTTTTACCCCAAAAATATTTTGCATCGGTTAGAATTGAAATTGCACTTGCTCCGTTGGTTTCGTACTCTCTTCCGATTTTTATGTGGTCAAAATTTTCTATTAACACTCCCTTTGAAGGGGAATGCCTCTTAATTTCCGCAATGATAGATATAGAATCTTTTTTTAGAGCTTTTTTAAAATCTCTTGTTTCCTTTGGAATCTTATCGATAAAAGATTTAAGAGGGTAGAAACTCTTCCTCTTTTCGGTTTCCACTTTCTTGAAATTAACTATCTTCTCTAAAATTGTTTTAACTTTCATTTTGCTATTTCTATTAATTTTTCTAATGTTTTTGAAGCTTTTCCCGAATCAATAGATTCTTTTGCTTTTTCTATACCCTCAGCAAGGTTTGATGCTTTTCCGGAAACATATATCGCGGCTCCCGAATTGAGTATCGTAATATCTCTTTTTCCTCCTGTTCCGCCTCCCAGTAAATCTAAAGCTATTTTTGCGTTAGTTTCCGGAGCTCCACCTTTTAAATCTTCTGAGGATTTAACTGTCATTCCGAAATCTTCCGGTGAAATCGTATATTCCGTTATTTTTCCGTCTTTTAGTTCGCTTACGTAAGTTTTTCCTGTTGTTGTAATTTCGTCCAGTCCGTCTTCACCGTGAACAACCATACAGTGAACCGAGTCGAGATTGGCCAAGACGTTAGCAATTGGGCTGGCTAAATCTTTTGAATATACCCCTAAAAGTTGTCTTTTCGCACTTGCAGGATTGGTTAGTGGACCGAGAATATTAAATATAGTCCTTACTCCCATTTCTCTTCTTGGTCCTATTGCATATTTCATTGCGGGATGCAGGAGGGGGGCAAACAAAAATCCGACTCCCACTTCCTCAATACATTTTTCTACTTTTTCCGGCGGGTTTTCTATATTTACGCCTAATTCCTTAAGTAAATCGGCACTGCCGCAATTACTTGAAACACTTCGATTCCCGTGTTTGGCTACGTTGCAGCCCGCTCCAGCCGCAACTATAGCGCTGATTGTTGAGATATTGAATGTACCGGCACCATCACCACCTGTTCCGCATGTATCGATAAGGTATTCTTCCGGTGCATTGATTTTTGTGACTTTGTCTCTCATTGCTTTTACGAATCCGGTGATCTCGTCTACCGTTTCGCCCTTCATCCGTAGAGCCGTAAGTAATGAACCTATCTGTGCCTCTGTTGCCTCACCGCTCATAATATCGAGGGCAACTTTATATGCATCGGCCTGGTTTATATCTTCTTTACTAATAGCTTTTTTTATTGCTTCTTTAACGTTCATATTCTTCGCCTCCCTAATTCTTCAATTACGTCACTAATTTTGATATTATTTTTTGCAAGTAGTACCGTTAAGAAATATAATACGTCTGCAGCTTCCCATATAATTTCATTTTTTTCTTTTGCTTCTATAATTTCCCCTGTTTCTTCTATGAGTTTTTCTTTTAATTTTTTAGTAGTTAGCGTTGCTGTATATGAGCCCTTAACCGGTTTTTTTATCCTGTCTTTTACTACATCGTATAAATCTTCCAGGTTGAATTCTTTGCCGTTAAAACAGGAATAGCTGCCCAGGTGACAGGCAACCCCTTTCTGTCTAACGGTTGCAAGTAAGGTGTCCTGGTCGCAGTCCGTTCTGATTTTAAGCAATTCTTGCGTGTTTTTTGAAGTCTCTCCTTTCATCCAGAGTTTCTTCCTTGAACGAGAATAATAGCACATATTTCCGGTCTCGAAAGCCTTTTTTAGTGAGTTTTTGTTTGAATATGCAAGCATCAAGACCTGCCCCTTCTCATCTCTGGTTATTGTCGGAATCAATTCATTCTTCCAGTTCAACGATTCTACAAAACCTTCGATGAGCGATATTTTACCTGTATAAAGAGCCATACCGAGCTGGACATCGCATCCCATTTTAGCTAATTTTTTTATCTCCTCGATTTTACTTACTCCACCTGCAACTGTAACTTTATTATCGGTTTTTTTCAAGAGCTTTTCTACGATTTTAAAATTTATTCCCTTTAAAGTTCCTTCTTTTTCTACACATGTAAATAAATATTCCGAAGCAAATTCTTCTAAATTTTCTGCTGCTTTATAAAGAGAAATTCCGCTTCTGTGAGTCCAGCCTTTTGTCACAATTTCCTCACTCAATGCGTCGATTGCTATTATAATTCGCATGCGGCCAATCTCTTTTTTTAGGTTTTTTAAAAATTTGATATTTAATTTGTCATTTTCGAATGCTTTTGAGCCGATAATAACCTTTCTTGAGCCAAAAGAAATCATTTCTTTTGCCCTGTCAATGCTTCTGATTCCTCCGCCGACTCTGCACTCTGCTATTTTTAATATCTTTTTGATAGTCTCGAGATTATTGCCTTTTCCCATAGCAGCATCCAGGTCTATTACCGCTGTCTTGCCGTATTTATTAAATTTTTCGGCGAGTTTTAGCGGTTTATTATTTTCCAGCATTTTTTCTTTGCCCTGTTTCAACTGGACTGCTTTTCCTTTCATCAGATCGATTGATGCAATTATCATCTTACACAGATCTCCTTTTTCTCGAGGTACTCTTTTATCTCTTTGATTGTATATTCACCGTAGTGAAGAAGCGATGCAAGTAAAACCGCATCGGCTTTTCCTAATTTTACAGCCTCGACCATTTGTTCGAGATTTCCTGCTCCGCCTGACGCAATCACCGGAATGTTCACGCTTTCGGATATCTTACTGGTGAGTTCAAGGTCGTATCCTTCTTTTGTTCCGTCTTTATCTATCGAATTAAGAAGGATTTCTCCGGCGCCTAACTCTTCACCTTCTTTTGCCCACGAGACAGCATCTATTCCGGAATTGTTTCTACCGCCGTGCGTGTAAGCATACCAGGACTCAGCATGCCTTTTTGCATCTATGGAAAGTACGATACATTGTGAACCGAAAATCTTTGCGCCTTCAGTGATTAATGAAGGATTCTCTATAGCTGAGGTACATATTGCGACTTTATCGGCTCCGGATGTCAAGACTCTCCTCATATCATCGGTCGAGCGGAGTCCTCCGCCTACGGTTAAAGGGATAAAAACCTGTTCGGATACTTTTTCTACCACTTCTATAAGAATTTCTCTACTCTTGTATGAAGCACCTATATCAAGGAAAGTTAGTTCGTCGGCTCCCTGCTTATTATATTCTTTAGCCATTTCAACGGGGTCACCCACATTGTCAAGGTCTTTAAATTTGATTCCTTTTACAACCCTCCCGAAGTCTACATCGAGACAAGGGATAATTCTTGTTGCTAACATGATTCCACCCAGTTATTTAACATTTTTAAACCTTCACTACCGCTTTTTTCCGGATGAAACTGAACGCCGAAAATATTTCCTTTTTGAATCATCGAAGTGTAAGTAACGAAATAATCCGTTGTAGCTATTATCAATTCGGTTTCGGTGGGTTCTACGTAATATCCGTGCAGGAAGTAAAAAAAAGATTTATCCTCGATACCTTTTAATAGGGGAGAGTCTTTTTTAATATTTATCTGGTTCCATCCCATTTGAGGTACTTTGCCTTCTTTAAAACGCGGACATTTTCCCTTAAATATCCCAAAACCTCTTGTGTCTTTCGATTCTGCGCTTTCTTCGAAGAGCATCTGCATACCGAGACAAATACCAAGAAATGGTTTATTTTCGGAAAGCCAATTGTATGTAGCATCGTAAAAGTTCGATTCTTTTAGTTTTTCGATAGCTGATCCGAATGCTCCGACTCCGGGCAAAACGATTTTGTCGGCTTTCTTCAAATCTTTTAATTCTGTCGCTATCATAGAGTCTATTTTTAAATGATTAAAAGCCTTTTTTACCGAGCGCAGATTTCCTGCTCCGTAATCGATAATAGCTATCATTCTATATCTTTCCTTTTGTACTTGGTATATTTTCTTTTGCTCTTTTATCTTTCGAGCATGCCATTTTCATAGCTTTTCCGAAAGCTTTAAAGACAGCTTCTATTTTGTGGTGATCGCTTCGCCCGAAAGGCATCCTTACGACCACATTCGCGGAAAGAGTAGTAGCAAACCCTTGAAAAAAATCTTCCAGCAGGTCGGTATCTAAGTCACCGCAAAATCTTCTTTTCAATTTTACATCAAACTGAAGAAAGGGTCGTCCGCTTAAATCTACTGCAACTACTGCAAGAGCTTCATCCATGGGATAAACGAAATATCCCGCTCTATTGATACCTTTTTTGTCTCCCAGTGCCTTCT
The DNA here is from genome assembly GCA_964525555.1 of uncultured bacterium. Taxonomy (GTDB): domain Bacteria; phylum Hydrothermota; class UBA3072; order UBA3072; family UBA3072; genus JAFGHJ01. The sequence goes on along the minus strand of CAZGHN010000001.1, from coordinate 125,696 downwards.
TGAAAGCCTCACCCAAAACGATACCGCAGTCTTCAACAAGATGATGCTGATCGACCTCTAAATCTCCTTTTGCCTTCATCTTGATGTCGAAAAGTCCGTGTTTGGTGAAGTTTTCAAGAGAGTGTGTCAGAAATCCGATAGGATTTTTTATTTCGTACTTGCCGCTGCCTTCAATTTTAAGGTCAAGTGTTATGTCCGTCTCTTTTGTTTTTCTTTCAATTTTTGCTTTTCTCATCAAAAAGTACCTCTTTTAATGTTTTAATAAATATTTCATTCTGTTCAGGCTCTCCGACTGTTACCCTCAGGATATTTTCCAATCTCGGCGTATTGAAAAATCGTAATAAGACCCCTCTTCTATACATTTCTTCGAATAAATCTTTTCCGGACACATTCTGTGTTTTAAATAGGATGAAGTTCGTGAAAGAAGGTACGGGCTCGATTGTTTGAATTCTTTTTAGTTCGGAAAAAACTTTTTCTTTTTCATCCAGAATTTTTTTAACAACATCTTTTATATATTCGTTTTTTTTCAACAGTATTTCTCCTGCGATTTGTCCGAATATTCCCACCGAAAAAGGCAGCTTTGCTTTTTGCACTGCTGATGCAAGCATCGAGTTGGTTAAAAGGTAACCAAGACGAAGTCCGGCGAGTCCGAAAGCTTTCGATAATGTTCTAATTATGATAATATTATCGTATTTGTCCAGTAGGGAAATTGCAGTTTTTTTAGAAAATTCAAAATAAGCTTCGTCCACAACAAAAATTCCGTTTATATTCTGCGCAATTTCTTCTATTTGCTCATTTGATATTGTAGTGCCTGTCGGGTTATTAGGCAGAGCAAGGACGACCATTTTTGCATCTTTTCCCTGTTTTATTATTTCGGGAACATCGAAGGAGAAATCTTCCAGTAGGGGAACTTCTATCAAATTTAGATCCATAATTTGTGAAAGGTACGGGTATATTGCAAAACCGGGAGAGATAGCAACCAATCTATCTCCGGCATTGCATGTAGTTTGAAAAACTCCCTGCAGTACTTCGTTTGACGCATTTGCTGCTACAATACCTTCTCTCGGAAAATTCGTATATTCTGAAATAGCTTCCACAAGAGGTATGGCAGTTCTGGACGGGTATCTGTTCCAGTCTGCACTCAAGATCCTTTTTGAAATCTCTTCTTTCAAGTTTTTTGGGACGTCATATGGTGATTCGTTCTGATTCAATTTTACTTCATAATTGTCCTGTGGAACAGAATATTCTTTTAATTCCTGAATCGATTTTCTTATATATTTCATAATACGACCTTGCTTATTTCATATTCCAGTATGTCTCTTGCCCCGTATTTTTTCAATTTGGGTATTAAGTCGAGAACAATCGATTTATCTACTGCTATTTTAACGGCGTATCCTTCTTCTTTGTACAGTGGCGCTACTGTAGGGGAACGCATGCAGGGTAGGAATTTAACCAGCTCTTCCAGCCTATCTCTTGGGACGTTCATTTCCAGTAATACTTTTTCCCTCGCATCAAGGACTGCCTTAAAAAGCATCTTTAGTTTATTTATTTCCTTTGCTTTCCTTTTTATCGCGTTTTTATTTGCGATAAATCTTGTTGAGGATTCCATAACAGTATCTGCAATTTTTAAATTGTGTTCAGCAAGTGTTATTCCCGTTGAAGTATTATCTATAATCATGTCCGCATCGTCAGGGGGGAAAACTTCGGTTGCTCCGTATGTTCGCAGGAGTTCAAATTTGAATTTCTTCTTCTTTAAAAATTCTCTTGATATATTTTCATACTCGGATGCCACGATAATCTTCCTTTTTTGCAGATCCTTTATACTATATTTTGAAGGAATCGCGCTGACTATCTTGACCGGATCCAAGCCCAGATCCATAATTTCTACTACGTCAGCTTTTTCCTCTTTTATCCAATCGTATCCCGTGAAACCAATATCGCGTGCTCCCATTTCAACAAGTTTGGGAATATTTTGGGGCTTCATTATTTTTATATCGATTTCTTTACTGCTTGCCTCCGGACGATAATTCCTGGGATCGGTTTTAAAATAAATACCCGCTGAAATCAATAAATCCGCGACGTTATCGTAAATTCTTCCCTTTGGAATTACAATCTTTAATTTTTCCATTTTTATGTTCTCACACGGAATTTGTTTTTATTCTCGCACAAAGCCAAAGAGATTTTAAGCTGTTGGTCTGTTGGTCGGTTAATAAAATTCTCACACAGAATCTTTTTCATTTCCGTTTTTTTGACGATATTCTTCGTTTCCCTGCGTTTGTTTGCGGTTTTTTCTTTTGTTTTTGTATAATAGTTAAATACAGAAAAAGACATTTTTCTTACTCTCCGAGTTTCTGAATTTGCCCAGTCGTATGCGTTAACGTCAGGCCGTAAACTCGGATTTGCTTTCGTTTTTGTGCCACCAGGAATAATAGAATATGTAGGGATAAACGTAATAACGAACACTTCTCTGTGAAGGAGTAAAAAAAGACCTCCTGAGAGTTTTTTGGATGAACTTATTTATTGACTTAATGTTTGTATCGTTATTATTCATGAGAATAATATAGACAAAAACAAAGACATGTCAAGGGGTTTAATACAGAATTCAGGAGTCAGGAGCCGGAATCCTAAAAGCCAGGAGTCCATAAATTGTTGGTTGGCGGTATGGTTAGTTGGATGGTTGGGATTTTCACTAAAACCTAAAACCGAAGACCCGGGACCTAATTACTCACACAGGTACACCCCTGACACGCATTGTATCGAGAAAAGAAATAAATATAGATAGTATTATACTAAAAATAATATAAATATCTTATAAAATACCCTTGACGTTGCTACAATAATTCATACAATTTAAAAAAGGGAGGATAATGTATAATGATAATTAAAGAATTCTTTGTTACTGATGCAAGAGAATCTAATGGGCGAGTGTATAAGGTGCAGCCTGGTTCAGAATCTGTTTATTATGCCAGGGGAAGTGGTAATATCTATAGTATGGCTTTCTCGCAGGGTGGAGGTCTATATTTTGTTAACGCAAATGAGCATAATATTTATAGGGTTTTTAAAATAAAAATATTTTTGTGGACGTTTACTTTTACATTCAAAATTTATACTCACAGTACTTACGTTAGGGATATATTTCTGGATAAAGACGGAAATATCTATTTCAGCGAGGCGACTGGCGCCGGAGAAAATGGTAAAATATATAAGATAGAAAGTGGAACTTCAGAAACTACTCTTTTTAAAGAAATAGTACTGTCGGAAGTAGGAGGATTTTGGGCAGGGAATTTTACATTCGATACACAGGGCAATCTTTATATTACTAGTGGTAATCGTGTACCTGCAAGCATTTATAGATTTAAGAATAGTGTATGGGAAGAAATCTTCAAAGATGACAGTGAACCTATAAAAGGGTTAACATTTTTGGCATGTGATCTTCTTTGTTATGCTAATTGGCGTTCGGAAGCATACATGTTAGATGTTCGATCCGGTACAAGAGAATTGATATATTCTAATCCTATACACCAGTGGGTATCCAATATTGCTTTGCATCAACCGAAGATTGAAGAGGATACGCTTTATGAAGGTACAAAAGATTATACATGCGACCGGGCGTGCTGGCGGGACGATGGAAGTGCCGATGATACATGGGATTTTATGGATATAAATGTTAACAATGCCGATATAACGGCAATGCTTAGTGATATCGGTGTGCCGACCACACCAACAGAAAACGATAATGAAATATGGAACAGGGCGAAGGCAGTATGGGCATGGATGCATGCGCACGGATTAGGTGCGTCGGATCCGAATTTCGATGCTGTATGTGCATACAGGGAATCTTTGGGGCACTGGCCCACAATAGCTGAATTTGCACATATGTTTGTTAATTGGGGTGGCTTCGGTTGGGACCCTTATGTAAATGATGAAGGAGAAACTGTTTTTGTCTGTACCTGTATGTGTAGAGCTCATCTTCTGGCTACTCTTCTTTATAGAGTGGGAGCCCCTAAAGACAGAATGGCTATTGCCGAGACCATGTGGAAACCAAGTTACAGCCAGCACATGTACGTTGTCTTGAGACTTGGATGCCGCTGGTATTATATCGACCCGAGTGTTAATATCCCTGCGTTGAGCGATCCTCCGGAAAATGTAGGTTCAGGCGCGCGTGACTATCTGCATCCTAATAAATTGAAACTCATTCCTGGTTCAGTACTAATTAAGCCAATGCTTGTCCGCTGAGGGACTAATTTAGAAAGCAGAAATCAGAAGTCAGGAGTCAGAAAACAAGTCAAATAGTCAAATCGTTAAATCGGCCCCTCTCCGCCTTTTTCTTTTTCCATTTGACCATTTTACTTATACTCGAAGAGAATAAGTCCTTATAGCGAAAAAGAAAACTTGGCGAGAGGTCCCGAGAATGATATTCCCGCGTAACTGTTATAGGTAAAGCCCAGCCCAAAATTTAATTTATAAAATTCGTAATTTAGGGAAGCGGAAAAATTATGGAAGTTCAGCGAACCGTAAGACGAATTTAAAGTATAGAAATCCAGATTATAATTATTATAAGGAAGGAAAATCTGTAAATCAGCTCCGTATGAGAATCGAGCTTCTTCGAGAGGTTCGATATAAAAAGCTCCTATGAAAGGCGTAAAGATAAAACTCTGCGTTGCAAGATTGATGCCGCCGTTTATCGAATAAAGGGTCAGAGACTCTTCGCTTGAGAAAATATTCTGATAGAAACAGTTAAAATGTAAGGAATAAAGATTGGCGGAAATTTTTGCCGTAACGCCGTAAGTATCATCGATATCTTTACCCAGATAGGCGGCTTCTACCGAAGAATTAAGGAATGCGACTCTTCTCGGAATTCTATTTGTGTTTATAGGATTTGAAAGAATTAATTCCGGTTCATCTACATAAGTGTAATCGTAATACCCTACACTGGTTACGTAAGGGTTGAAATAAATATCATCATAGTTCCAATGGGGGTACCTATTATATGAATAATCGTCATATTTATATTTATTCTTATAGTATTTTTTATTTTTATAATGATCATAATCGTTTTTATACTTGTCCTTTTCTTTTTTCTTTTTTTCAGCGGCTTTATCTTCTATTTTTTTCTCCTCTTTTATTATCTTATCTTTAACTTTTTTAATACGGCTTTCTTCGTCGGATTTTTTCTCTTCTATTTTTTCCTTTTCCTCGGTAATTTTCTCTTTAATTTGTTGAATAAAACTCTTTTTTTCAGTGGTTTTTCCCTCTGTTAACAATGGAATTAAAAATATTAATGTTACTAAAAAAATGTTATTCATTAAATTTTTCATTTTCGCCTCCTTTTTAGATGAGACCTTACCGATTTCCTATCGGTTTCTTTTTTAACAACGAAAACAAAAAGTAAAAGTCGTGAGTCATGAGCCTTGTGTCATGAGTCAAAAGGGAATCGGATGACCGGGGACGAAGCTTAGGGTTTAGGATTTAGGGATTGGGATTTAGTAAAATTAAAAAATCAAATTAATCACGAAGAAAAAGAGAACAAATTAGAAAAATTGAAAAATGGGAAAATTGGGAAATGGGTAAATGGGGACTATTTCTCTATTTTGCTATTTAACTGAATAAGTAGCCACGGATTCACACGGATAAACACGAAAATTTTTGTTGTTTTCTTAGCTAATAGATAAAGACGAAAAGCTAAAAGCTTAGTTTTGTCACAGAGAACACAAAGATTTTTACTGTTGTTTTTTTTACTAATTGGAGTATATGATTATAAGGAAAGACTTGTTATCCAGTTCAACGCATGCTCAGCCTGGCGAGCATCTGCAATCATTTCCTGGCTTTTGAAAGACTGAAAGGCCTTCTCAAAGCAAATCTGGGCTTGTTTCAGAAAAGGTTGACCAAAGCCGATCGTCAGTTCAGCATAAGCGTTGCCCATATTGTATTGGATTCTGGCGTAGTCTAATGGTTGGTATTTTTTGTCAATTGTTTTCAGTGCGGCAATATGATTGGTAATCGCCAGTTCAAGGTTTTTCCTACGGTCTCCGTCGAGTCTTTCAAGGAGAGCCGTAGCCATACTAATGTGAATACTGGCGGCTGCTTCTGAGTTACGAAAGTGTATCGCTTTCACAAGGGCATGATTATAAGCCTTAATAGCTTCCAAGTGTTGTCCCGATTCATGTGCTGCGCGCCCCAGAGTAAAAGCACAATTTCCTTCAAGAGCTTCAGAGCCCGTAGCTGCTGCTGCTTTTGCATTCCTTTTTGCCCTCTTTAACACTTCCCTGCTCTTGCCTTCAGCAATGTAAGCCAAAATTTGCTCGTTTTCCTTCCTAATGGCATCTTCCTGCAACATTCTAAAGGACTCCTTTATGTGACTTACATTTTATATATGCTGCTATCAATTACAAAACCTCCATTGTTAAACCGTATAAAACGATTTTAACATCTATGGATGACTTTATCATTTACATTATATTGAAAAAATAACTGAATGTCAAGTAAAAATTTTCACACAAAGACAGGGAGAAGAATAGGATTAGAAGAAGTGTAAGTCAGCGATTCAGAGATTAGGGATTAAGTGGTAAGTATTTTTCTTAATCCTCGCTTTTCATAATTATTGTTTTTAATTCATCATTCAAAATTATTATCGTCCTAATCCTCGCCCGACTACTTGCTGTTCTCTTAATCCCGAATAAAATCCCAACCCCCAAATCTTAGAAACAGACCTGGATTCTTAATATTATCTTAAGATTATATACTTCTTGGAAAGTAGAGCGTTCTGGGCTTTCATTGCAACAAAATATGTGCCCGAAGGAATATGATTAATTTCTTTAGATTCAGAATAATTTCCGGGTTCTTTTATTTCGTCGATTAAAACAGATACTTTTCCTCCCAGTTGATCATAAACCGAAATATTTATGTGCTCTTTCCTGGAAACCGAATAAAAAATTAACAAATTCCTGTAGTTGATCGCCGAAGCTTCCAATTTATTTAATATGTTTTCTTCTTCGATATATGTGGCCGAATATTCATAAGCTCCGATATCGAAACCCGCGCCAATTGGTCTCTCGTTCATATCAAAATCGTAAAGTGGTGCAAACTGCACAAAGCCGGAATCTATACAAGGTGAAGAACCCTGTATATGAAAATTAAAGTTATTAATATCGACAAAATCAGGATATGTGTTTATCATATTACCATAAATTTCTATTGAATCCGGGTCTATTTCAGAATATTCGTCCCATATAATTGTATCACAGGTCATAAGATTATTTCTTATAATTCCAGTATAAACATTTTGATCTTTTGTTATTGCAACACCCTGGGCGGGTTCGTGAAATATATTGTTTTGAATAATAACATTTTTAGGTTTAAACATTTCAGCATGAGGGGCAAATCTCAAATAACCGCTCCTTTGCGGATTTGTATGAAGCGCAAAAGTGTTGTTGGTTATTATATGTGTACTTCCTTCCAAATCCAATTCGGTTCCGTCTATCTTTATACTCCATCCGGCAGGACAATCATATATGATATTGTTCTGTATCTTTATATTAAATCCCTGACAATAAATTCCATGATCGTGCTTATAATTGTCACTCCAGGGTCCTTCTTCATCAGGATCGGGGAGTCTTCCGATTGTATGTATTAAACATCTATCAATAGTGATATTCCAAGAATAATAATTTGTTTTAATCCCACTTGCTCCGCCTTTTGGGTCGTCTCTTAAGACTCTTGCTATATCATGTATATAGTTATTAAAGAAACAAACATCGTGATTTGATTGGTTATTCAGTATCCCACAGCGAGAAAAACTGTCGATTTCAAATCCCTCAAACCAGATATAATTTGCGCTGTCTTCAAGGCAGAAACCGTTCTGAGTAGAATTATTCTGCCCGGTCAACCTAGCTTCCAACTGATTTTCTGCTTTAATTATTACCCAATTATCTGCCGTTCCGCCTTCCCATATCATTGCAAATATGGTAGCATCGACTGCTTCAGTATATATGCCGTCTTTGGCTACAAGCATGTCGCCAGGCTCCAGTTGATTTACAGCATGGTGAATAGTTTTCCAGGGAGTACTGTAATTTTGAGCTTGCTCCCTCGTGTAGCTATCGTTACCATCGAGTCCGACATACAAAGTATCTCCATTATGAGGCGGGTATGGTACGGGCGCCGAACCTAAAAACAAGGAAAAAACAAAAAAAGAAAATATAGTTGTTCTAAATTGTCTGATAAAACCTCCTTTATATATAAAATATATCGAAGAAAGAAGTAAATGTCAATGTTGAATTTACTAAGAGTAAGTTTAACAGTCACGAGTTAAAAAAGGACGGACGACCGTAGACGGGAGACCGGATAATGACGACCGATGACAGCAGACGGCAGACCAATTTCCAAATCCTAAAGATGGAATCGTTCACAATTCAAGGACTACCCCTAAATGCTAAAAAACAAAAGCAATTCCGAATATATTATAAAAATCGGAGCCTTTCTCAAACTCCATGTATTTAACACGATATGAAACGCCCAATTGACGAGTGAAAAAGAGATTAATCATAGCTGTTGCAGTAGAATAGTATTTTTTGGTGTCAAAAATGCCGTTGTATTTAGCTTTAAAGTCTATCATGTGAAAAAGATTGGCATCGAAATTTAATCCAGCCATAGCTAATAAGTCATCATTGTCGATATTTTCTTCTATTGTTGTTGCGGGAGCGGGGCCAGGCGGATCCATGACCATAGTTAAGTCTCCTCTTATTCCTTCATATTCAGCTCCCATCCAGGGTAAAATGGATATTTTGAACTTGCTATAATTAAATTGAAAACGATACCCGAATCGTGCATATGGTATGAATAGATTGTTAATCATTTCAAAGTTTGTCAGAGGAGTTATATTACTACCCGCATCCATATTTATTTGCAGGTATTCAATACCACTGCCAATTACGAATTTACCTCGTTCACTGGCAAAGAAGTAATAATCAAATATAAAATGTCCTCCCCATAAGGAACTGTAATTAATATCGGATGCTTGATATACGAAAGCGTTCCATTGATAGTGATCAGGATTGACCCATTGAAAAAAAACACCCTTGAGAAAAGAATTATCTTTCAAATCGAGACTTCTTTCATTATTTTTATAAACATCGGTAATCGGGCCTACATAGGGACATACAATTCGGATGTCTTTGGCAGAGGCAGAAAATGCAAAAACAAGAATCAGAATAATTCTAAACATTTGCAAACGATTATTTCTCATGATAACTCCTTTTAATATAGTTTATATCTACTAATATTAATCATAAAAACACCGTTGTTGAGCCGCATAAACTGATTTCAGCATTTCCGGTTAGCTTTATTAATGTTAATCATTATGTCAAAAAAAGACTGAATGTCAATGTTGAATTTACTAAAAGTAAATTCAACAGTCTCGAGTCACGAGTTAAAAAAGGGACGGAAGACCACAGACGGCAGACATATTAAAGACGACGGATGACCGAAGACGGTAGACCGAAAAAACCACGAACTAGGAATTAAAAAGCAAGACGAGACTTTTCTAAATATAAACGAAAAAAGGCGGGGAATACCCGCCTTTTTTATTCTCCCGCTTTTTTGGTTATTTTGACTGATGACTGGTGACTGAAGACTAGAGACTATGTGCTGATCCGCAGGATCTGGAGAGCCCTTGACAATATTGTAAATTTTCTTATAGTTGTATTAACATGTATTTATTTGTAAACATAAAAGGTATTAATAATTATAAAAACCGGAGGCTAATATGGGTAAAACTGTAAGTGTTAGGTTGCCGGATAAAATGGAAAAAGATCTTGATGGTCTTAGCAAGGAAACCGGCGTATCGAAGAGCGACTTAGTAAAAGAGGCATTAAGAGGGTATCTAAATGAAACAAAGGGGTATTATATAGCTCTCAAGAGATTGCGCGACGATGATGACGAACTTTATACTACGAAAGAAATGAAAAAGATGCTTGGATTCGATTAGGCTTTAGGGTCGAGGGCTATGAGGTACGAGGTATTATGGAAAAGGAGTGCTATAGGTGATCTTGAAAAACTCGACAAGAAGATATCGAGGAGAATAACAGATAAGATATTAACCCACTTAACGAAAGACCCTTTGGAGCTTGGAGTTGCTTTAAGAGGAGAATTTGCCGGATTGTACAGGTATAGAGTGGACAAATGGAGGGTTATCTATTCCCTGGCTCCAAAAAAGGAATTGATTATCGTTCTTAGAATAGAACACAGAGCCACCGTATATGAGGTTTAGCCACGAAGACACTGAGTTAATTATGAATGTTGAGTGTTTAATGTTGAATTAAAAACTCAAAATTCAAAATTATAAAACCCTAAACCCTAAATACAGGCTCGAAACACTAAGCTCTAGGTATTAAAAACGTGACCCGAACCCACCGGGTCTTATTTTTATTTAGAGTTTTGTCAGCGTAAAGGTACCTGTTAACCCATTACCTGGAATATATATAGAGCCGGTCATTTCGGCGCCGTCATCGTTCACTATCGCATTAACATCCCAATCATAAGTAGACGGTACACTACCTAAAAATTCGCCTGAAACTGAATCACCAATTATTGTTAAATCTATATTGTAACTGGTTTGTAGTACTGCGCCAAGATATACTTCTGCGGTGCCTCCTAAACTGTCACCAGTTTGGACAAAATTAGCATTGAGAGTATAATTCTGTGTTTGATCAAGCAAAAATGGGCCGCTCCATGAGCCGGTTAAAGCTAAAAATGTTACATGAATACTGTGGTTTGCTATGACATCGGAGAAAACATAGCTGGATACCGGACCATTTGATACATAATCCACTTTAACATCAAGGATTGAAGCATTGGAAGCCGGTAGCATAGTAAAGGTCTGGCTCTCTCCTTCTACTACAGTGATCTCTCCCGATGGATCGATTGTTCCATTTGAGCCGGATGATGCTATTATAGTGTATTCATTAGGATTTGAACATCCGGTAAAGCATAAAGTGATTAATACTATTAACACTGTTACCGTAAGAATCTTTAAAAAATTCATAATACCTCCTTAATTAGCTTTGTTATAAAAGGATACGTATTTTTTATTGAAATGTCAAGAATAAAATTGTTGGCTGGTAAAATTTAAACGAAAAAAGGCGGGGAATACCCGCCTTTTTTATTCTTCTGCTTTTGTTTGTTTTTCCTAAACTCTAAACTCTAAACCCTAAACTCTAGTTATACTATTTAAATCAAATTCGGAGAATTTGCAAATTCAAAATTATTAATTCTTAATCCTGAAGGAGGCCCTTGACTGTTTTGTTGGAATTGATAAAATATAAAGTAATTTCCTGTTTAAGACGCGGATTTGAAAAGATTCAATAATGAGATATTCATCTTTTAATGAATAATAAAGGAGAAAAAATGAATTATGGATTGTTTTCCGGGAGCAAAACAAAGAGGCTCTTGTTAATATCGATTGTTGTTTCGATGTTTTTTGTGTGTGGAAATTTGATCGGCGCGGGCTGGTTATATACCGATTCAAATAAGATTCACAAAGAAGATAGTTCTGTGTTTGTGGGGCGTGGAGTGGATATATTTGATACCCGGTCATGTAACGCGGCTACGGCTTTTTCCCCAAATGTGGAGGAAGTAAAACGACGTATAGATGAGGTTGTGGAAATCTGGGGGGCTGATTTTTTAAGACTGTGCCTTGAAAGTTATGAATCTTTACAGGCCTGGCAGGTGCATGGACTATCGGTTCTCGAAGATGCAGCCTACCTTAACGACATAGTTGAAATTGTAGAACATATTGGAGAAAAGGACAGTGTGTACGTATTGGTAAGCGTCTGGAATGACCCATCCTTAAGTGATATAGGTTGGCCTACAGCTGAAACTATAGAAACCTGGCGGGTTCTGGTTCCAGCTCTAGCGGAGTATCCTCATGTTTTATTTGGGGTTTGTAATGAACCTCAATCCAATTCAAGTGGAGCGCTAGATGCGGATTGTTGGGAGGCAATGAACGATGCGGTTGCCGCAATTCGAGAAGAGGAAGTTAATGCCGGATCCCCACAACATATCATAACAGTTCAGGGTACCAGAGAATGGGCAAGGTACCTGGGGTATTATGTCGATCATCCGATTACGGCTGGCGGCGGAACGAATATTGCCTACGAGACACACTGTTACGACCATCAAGATAAATTCGAGGAAAGATATATAAATCCGTCAGAACATATCCCTGTGGTAATCGGAGAATTCGGACCTGCGGTTATTGGAGGGCAACTTTATATGACTTTAGAAGAATGTCAGTTGATGATGGACGATGCCGAAGATCTTCAAATATCTTTTGCTGCCTGGTCTTTTCATCAGAGGTGCCCACCGCGGTTGTTAGTCGATTCAACGGGAAGTGGTCCGGGATTCGGTATGGCGATCGTTCCTACTGAGTGGGGAGAGTTACTGAAGGATCAATTATTAGCGAAGGAATGTCCTCGAATAAGGGGCTTTGAAGTTGTTCCATCGAAAATTGTAAATAATGTAGTTAACGAAATAACAATCTCAGCCACAATTACAGATGAAAAAGGGGTAGTTACTTCCGCAACGCTCGATTTATCAGAGGTGGGTGGTGATAGCGAAGTATCTATGTCTAATACAGGTGATGTTTATTCGGCTGAACATACTATCCCTGTTGGTTTCGAAGCCGGTATTAGATATATCTATTTAACGGCTGAGAATGACCGCGGAAGACAAAGAGTAAAGAGTGTCGATTTGCAGGTTGTATCTCCGGCTACGGAAGACCTGATAATTTATAATGATAGTGAGACACTTATCGAAGGAACCTGGGATTATGCTGGTGTTTTAAGTGAAATATCGGACGGTGCTTATGAGGGCACAAATCATTATCAGTTTGATTACGATTTTTCGAATCGGTACGCCGGATTTGGTTTAAATCTCATTAATTGGGAGGGCAATGGCTTTGGTTATGACTTTACCGGCTATGATTCTCTGCAATTAGCCTGCAGGAAAAGTGGAGACGGAAATGTTACGATTTATTTACTAGACGCGGATAATGAAACCTCGACAGATGAGGTTAGTTTAAGTGATATTTCGGATAGCTATCAAAAATTCTCGATTCCGTTAAGTTCTTTTACGGGTATGACTCTGGATGATATTGGTGAGATTACGGTTAATGTGAGTGGAGTTCAATCGGGCTCCGGAGTTTTCTGTATCGATGATATAAGGCTTACGCCTATTATTTCAGGTAGCAAAGAAAAAGAACAAAGACCACCCGAGTTTATTCTTCGTCAAAATCATCCTAATCCTTTTAATACCGTGACTACATTTACTTTTACTCTTCCGTCGAGGTGCTTTGTTATATTAAAGGTATTTGATCCCCTAGGAAGAGAGATAGAAACAGTTTTTTCCGGGGAGCTGAATTATGGGAGACATACGTATCTTTGGAATGCTCGGAAATTGCCAAGTGGAGTATATTATTATAGAATGGAAGCCGACGATTTTACTGAGACAAAGAAGTTGACGATACTTAAATAATTTCCACGGGTCACCATTAACGAAAAAAGACGGGGAATACCCGCCTTTTTTATTCTTCTGCTTTTTTTTACTATTTTACTATTTTCCTATTCAACAATTCGACTGATCCACAGGATCTACGGAAAAGACCCAACACCTAACTCCTCTAAATATGAGTAATACTTATGTTAACTCCTACTTGACAAAATTGTTTAGTTAATTATATTAATATTAGAATCAAGATGAGAGGCTATCCAAAGGGTTCTGTCCCGCGGTAATGCCTCTTTCTTTTTTAATCTCGAGTAAAAGCAAGTTTTCTTTTTAGATTATTCATAAATACTATATGTGGCATCATTTTTCTAAAAAGGGATGAATATTTGTTGCGATTTGGGATCATTAATTTCAGTAGTTTTTCTTTCTTTAAAAGATATTTTACAAGACAATGAAAATCTCCATCGCCAGTAACGATCAAAGCTTTCTCATAATTTTCAAATTCTATCATTGCTTGCAAAACTAATTCAGCGTCTACATTTCCTTTAACTTTGCCTTCCGGTAATTTTAAAGTTGGTTTGAACACTAATATATAACCAAATTCTTGCAGGGTAGTATACAGATCTTGATTTTCGTGTACATAGCCAATGAAGAGGAAGGCTTTCGTTATATTATATTTATCCTTCAGATATGTTCTAAATTTCTTGAAATCTAAAATCCATCCCTGATCGCGTATGGATAAGTTGAGATTTTGACTGTCTATAAAAGCATAATTGTTCTTTCCATTCTTCATAAAAATTCATTTGTATTATAGGTAAATTGAAGAGTTTAGCAAGGAATTTTTTTGTTGTTGGCCGTCAGCCGTCGGCGGTCAGCTATTTTTTTCTAACACGGAGGGCACGGAGAAGATTTTAGTTTTTCTTTAAGAAAAATTCGTTTCACTAATACCCGGAAAATTCCCATTTTAATGTACCATCAGCATTAATTGCATAGAGATTTCCATCATTTGAGCCTATATATATATTACCATTATTGTCCATAGCTGGTGGGGAAAATCTCCAACCCCCTAAAAAAGACGAAGACCATTTTTTGGTGCCATCCGGATTTAGGCAAATAAATTCTTGGCTGAATGTTATCGCACAGACATTACTATCGTTGGTAGTAAAAAGAGATCCTACTCTCTCTTTGATTATATACTCCCATTTGACCTTTCCATCAAGACTTAACGCATAGAGATTAGTGTCCGCGCCAACATAAACAGTACTATCGTTACTAATAACAGTAGAGACATACCCATAAATTTTATTCCACTTCACCTTTCCTTCGGGATTTAAGGCGTAAAGGTTGCCATCGGTAGAACACACATAAATAGTATTATCATTACCAATAAAAGGAGAGATAAACGCATTAATTTTAGCTGAAAGTTTCCATTTTCTGGTACCATCCGGATTTATAGCGTAAAGATTATTATCAGAGGTTACAACATATATGTTACCATTACTGTCAAAGACAGCAGGGGAATATATTTTGTTTCCTGTTGGAAACTTCCACTTTTTCGTTCCATTTAAATTCATAGCACAAAGATTTTCACCGAGAACCACATAAATTATAGTGTCTTTTACAGTGGCTGGGACTAGTTCTGAGAACTTTTCATAAATTTTTCTCCATTTGGTGGTTCCGTCCGGGTTTATAGCAAACATACCACCTTCCAATCCAGCCACATATATTGTGTTGTCGTTTCCCAGGGCAAGACGACGTGAAAGTTTACTTCGGGCTGTATATTTCCATTTTAGGGTTTTATCAGGATTTAAAGCGTAAAGATTTTTATTTTCGGTAACATAAACAGTACCATCACTTCCAACTACTGGGAAAAAGATTACCCCGAATGTACAACCATTAATAGTTAAGATTAGAATTAAAGAAAAAACTAAAAACCAATTTCTCATAATACCTCCTGTGTAGATGATACCGAAAAAAACAATAAATGTCAAGGATGGGGTGGATTCACATATATAAACGAAAAAAGGCGGGGAACACCCGCCTTTTTTATTCTTCTGCTTTTTTTTACTATTTAATTTAAGTTTTTAGCTATCTGATATTGTTCTTTATAATGTCCGAATCTTTTATTTGTTAATTTCATTTTTAAACCTCCGTTTATTTATCAAGTTAGACGCGGATGGGGAGGATTTGTTTCAATATCGGCAAAGAAATTTTTAGTGTTGACATAAGTAATAAAAGATATTACCATAATTGTAACAATGAGGAGTTAAAATTTATGTTAAAAGAAATTAAAGAGAAGCTAAAAAATATGCAACCTGAACTCCATGAAAAATATGGTGTATTAAAAATTGGGGTTTTTGGTTCTTTCTCCAGAGGTGAGGAAGTCGGGGATAGTGATATCGATATTTTAGTCGAATTTGATAAAGACATCGATATATTTGAATATATAGATTTAAGGGACTTTCTTTCTGAAAATCTTTCAAGAAAGGTAGACCTGGTGACAAAAGATGCAATAAAACCGCTGATTAAAGATGATATAATGAAAGAAGTTATCTATATATGAGAGAGGCAAATCTTTACTTAAACGATATACTCCAATCGATAGAAAAGATCTTAAAATTTACAGAAGGAATGAATTTTGAAGATTTCAAAAACAATGCTTTAGTTTTTGATGCTATAGCAAGAAACTTCGAGATAATTGGGGAAGCCTCGATTCAGCTTTCAGAAGAAATAAAATCTAAATATGATGATATACCCTGGCAAAAAATGAGGTCGATGAGGAATATAGTAGCCCATGAATACTTTGGATTAGATAAAAAGATTATCTGGACAACTATTCAAAAATCAGTTCCCGAACTTAAAAATAAAATAAGTAATATTTTAAAAGATATAAAATCATAGATTTAAGTAAAATCATTTGTTATAAAGATTTTAAAATTGTTGGTTGGTGGAATGGTTGGTTTGTAAAGTGTTAACGAAAAAAGACGGGGAATACCCGCCTTTTTTATTCTTCTGCTTTTTTTGTTACTATTTAATTTAAGTTTTTAGCTATCTGATATTGTTCTTTATAATGTCCGAATCTTTTATTTGTTAATTTCATTTTAAAAACCTCCGTTTATTTATAAAGTTAGACGCAGAAGAAAATTATTTGTTTCAATTTTTTTGTTGTTAAGCTTTTTGCTGCTAACTGCTCTCTACTCCCTACTTACTATTTGTATCAATATCCCTTGACTAATTCTTATACTTTTAATATCTTATAAAAAAGAGAGATGGGAGATGTTATAATTATGAAGGATTTAGAAGAATTGAAAAAAATAATTAATGCGCATAAAAGGGAACTTGAAGAGAAATATAAAGTAAAAAGTATTGCCATCTTTGGTTCCTATGTACGAAACGAACAAAACGCCGAAAGCGATGTAGATATACTTGTTGAATTCAAGGAACCGGTGGGTTTACTTTTTATCCACCTTGCAGATTATCTAGAAGAGATTTTAAGTGTTAAGGTTGACCTATTGACACATGAGGCAATAAAACCTAATCGTAAAAAATACATATTAGAGAAGTTGGTATATGTCTAAAAGAGAATGGAAGCTGTTTCTTGAAGATATTTTGGAATCGATGAGTTTAATAGAAGAATATGTAAAAGATATGAATTTTGATAATTTTAAAAGCGATAGGAAAACAATTGATGCGGTTATTAGGAATTTTGAAATAATAGGAGAAGCAGCAAAGAATATACCTGAGAATATAAGAAATGGTTACAAAAATATTGATTGGATAGGTATTATTGGCTTAAGAAATAGAATTTCTCATGAGTATTTCGGAATAGATTTTTCTATTATATGGAATATTATTGAGCTTGAACTTCCGTTCTTTAAGGAAGAAATTCAAAACATACAGAAAAAACCCAAATCATAAAAATTGCTACGAAACACACAAAACACACGAAAATTTTTGTTGTTGTTACTAGATCCTAATCCCTAACCCCTAATCCCTAAAATTGGGACGCAGATGAAAAAGAATTAAGAGGATTTTTTCATAGGTGACCCCTTCTACATTTATATTTATCGTTATTCAGCTATACCCCGGCTTTGAAAATTTTCACATCAAAGTCGTTTCCGGATTCTTCCATTGTAGCGCATAGAATGTGATCACCGTCTGTTCTAATATTGACCAGACCGTAAACCAATCCAGATGCCAAAGGCATTCTTTCCATTGATCTGTATCTGGCTCCAGATTCTTGTGTTTTAATTCTTGTATCATCTTGATGTATATATCGTTCTTTAGCTGTTTTACTGTCTATCCATTTTCCGATTTTCATATGAGCGAGTTTTGTTGATCGGGCTAATTCCGTCGAATAGATTAACGGAGGAGTCGTTATATATTTCTTTTCCTTGATGTCGCGTACTTTGATTTCCCTCCCGTAAAATGCGGATGCTCCTAAAACTACTGGTCTTGGATGAGAATAATCTTCGTTATCTCCAGACGATATTACAGTTGTTCTTGCTTTCATTGCCTTGATGAACATCAGATGGATATCTTCCGAGCCATGGTGACAGCCTTTAACTACATCTGCAGCGAATTCTTCTTCTGGAATATAACTCATCAGTAATCTCTGGGATTTTTCATTCAGGTCTCCTGTAAGTAATATTCTTGATTTCTTATAATCTATTCTCAATACAACGGAATGCCCATTAATTGTGATACTTTTGCTTCCTAATTTCCTTAACCCAAATTGAGCCGGCTTATACTCCTCTAAAATTGGTCCTAAGATTTTGATTGAAAATTTGTTCTGTCCGGGTTTATAATCCGGCAAGTATTTATCTAAATGTGATATACGTTTAATATGCTGGACTTTTGTTTTTAACAAATCTGTTAGCTGATGGAAACTACCTTTTTTAAATTTACGGGCATTTTGAAAAGATTGTTTATCATCAAGAATTTCTTTAATAAAAGTTCCCTTCTTTGGAATTCCATGTTTGTCTTCTGGAAAGTCAGCAACTTTCCCTTTTGCAGTATTGCCAAACTCTGGACTTTTGTCAAAACGCATCATCCCTGAGTGGTAGAAGTTTTTAGCCTTAAAAGAAAAAATTCTTCCATCATGAAGTTTACCGTTTAATAAATCGATCATTCCTCCGTAATGATCATAATCAGGATGTGACATTATTAGGTTCTCTAAATTGATTTTATTCATCCGCAAGTCATCAATAAATTTCCATCGCAGAAAATTTGCAGCTCCTTTTTTTGTCATTTGAGCTATATTCGCAACTCCTGCATCCATGAGATGCCATTTGTTGTTGGGGGTTTTCATAAGAACTCCATCGCCTTGCCCAACGTCAATTATGTAGATCTCAAGTAATTCACTTGTATCGGTCAATTCGTCTTTATGAATAATTCCATTTCTTGTTCTCACTTTAACCTTATAGAAGCCGTTACCATCAGGGCCACTAATAATATGAACCGGATCACCCCATAAGAGCATTATATTACTTTTACTAGTTTTTAACTCAGAGATATAGTTCTTTACAAATTTCATTGATAACCTCCTTTAGTTCGCATGCGCAACTTGTGTAACACATAAACAAACTAAAAACACCATACAAGAAATACTAACTTTCCTCATTTTGCCCTCCTTCTTTCTATTTATTTTTAAAACTTTTTTTCTGCTTGTCGATAATATTTTTTTGTTTTAAAACTCCTTAGTTTTCTGTTATGTTCTTCGATTTATAGATAACTATATTCATCATCTATACATTATATCGAAAAAAGAACTAAATGTCAATAGTAGTATGCGTAATTAGGTGCTAGATATCAGGTATTAGGTCTTAGTGACTCCTAACCCCTTTAACTATTAAGAGTACTAAAAATATTCCTTGACTTAGGATTCGAAATTCTTTCTGTACTTGTAAATGGAGTTCAGACTCAGGTAAGAATTACCCCTTCTTACTTCTGATTTCCATTACGAAGAGTTTATCGAGAACTACAATGATTTTATTTTTTGTTTGTTGATTTGTCACAATGTCAAGCACCGTCCCCTTTCACATTAATAGTCATCAAATCACAAAAGTAAAAACGGTTGTCTCGCAAAACTATATCTCCCTTTTCGTATAATATCGTCTGCCGGAATACCGGTCCGTCATATACAAATGAATGAAATTCTCCGTTCTCACCACACGGGTCAACAGTGGAAGGAAGTTCGGATAGAAATTGTTTATCGAAGTCCCTCCCTGCAAAATCTTTGTCGAGAACTTGTGAATCAACGCAGGTAATGACTGCCTTGAATCCCGAATCTATGAATGTGTGGGCAAGTTCGGCAGTATCCTTTTTCCATATAGGAAAAATTCCCTTCATCCCTACTTTCGATAAATTTTCTTCTCGATACTTCCTCAAGTCCTCTAAGAAAATGTCTCCGAAAACAACCGATAAAACACCTCGATTTTTATAGTCCGTTAGCTTATCCCTCATTTTTGTCTCATACTCATCATCGGATGCTTTCTTCGTGATATAGACCTTTTCGAGTGGAATACCTAAAGATTCTGCCTGTTGTTCAAGAAGAATACGCCGTACGCCATGCATGCTGATTCTATCGTAGTCTTCAGTTACGGTTGTCAGCAGCGCCGCTATTTCATAATCATGCGATCTCTGCATTTCGTAAAGAGCCATAGCACTATCCTTGCCGCCGCTCCATGTAAAAAGAACCTTTTCTACCATGTTACACCTCTTAATGTCTAAATTTTGGCATTTCTGAATTTTTCATACACAATTTATAACGAATAATTTTTACCTGTCAATGTTTTTATTGGTTGAAGATGAGGGGAGGGTTGCCGTCGGCTGTCAGCTATTTTACAGATACATAAACGAAAAAAGGCGGGGAATACCCGCCTTTTTTATTCTTCTGCTTTTTTACTATTTAACTATTTTCCCATTTTACTATTTAACTCAAATTCGGAGAATTTACGAATTCAAAAATCAGACCCTGCCCCCCATCTACTCCTCTTACTGAAAAGTTATAGAAGTAGAGAACTGGTTTTCTTTAAGGGCACTGTTTTCTTTGGCGAGTAGTTCGCTGGTTGCGAATGAAAAGTTAAAACTTATCGGATCTTTTATTATAGATATACCCCAACTTAAAAATAGCTGATCCTTATCTCCTACACCCCACAGGTCATCCAGGTCTGAACCTAAGTAGGGAATTACTGTATACGGAAGATTATGAGCGCCCATTCTAAGAGCAATATTTTTGTTCACCCGGTATTCTCCTCCTGCATGAAGACTTACCACATCATTTACATTCTCGGGAGTAAAGCTGATGCCTTCTTCCGTTTCACAAGTTAGTCTTTTCCAGCCTATGTAGTCGACTGAGAAATTCAGAGTAAATTTATCTGCAATAGATTTGCTTATACCTCCGGATAAAACAAGCGGAGTGGATTCTCCTCCTTCCACATTTTCGGTTGTATCGCCTATTCCGTCAACAATATAGATAGTAAGATTACGATGATGTGCTTTTGTAAAGCCTTTTTTAATTATGAAACCCAAAGAAAATCCTGATTCTCTATACTGTATCCCGAGGCACGGTTCGATTCCGTAATTATATTTATTATTAAAGTTATCTTCCTCATCTTCGCTTGAGTGTTCCACTAAAAATTTTTCCGCTTTTACTATTCCGGAAAGGGATAGACCTACCGAGAATTGCTCGTTAATTTTAAAGCCGACAGAAGGCGAGAAAGAATAAAATCTATTAACACTGCTAAAACGATAATAGGTTGTGTCCTCTTGCGATGGAAGAGTATATACGGGTTCCCAGGGATATTTATTACGAAGATTGTAGGGAACCGAGAAAAAAACCCCAAAGTAGAATTTTTTATTTAAAGGAAGTGAAAGCCCAAAAAAATCCAGAAAGTTTTCAGAAGTGCTGTATTTATCGTCATCCCAAAAATACCCTTCACCGCTTACAAAACGATAATCAACAGAAGCGGTAAATCTGCCTATACCTGTCAATGCCGCGGGATTGTAAGCGCCGTATTCTACAGCATCATAAAATGCAACCGGCGAACCACCCAGTCCGGAAGAGAGAGAACCGAAACTGTTTGGCAAATAAGCTTCCCATGCCTGCGAAAAAAGTATTATTACAGTTATAATTGATATACACATTATACCTCCTTTTTTATTATACTCATTCCTCCCTTTATATCCAAAGTACTTTGATGTATAAAGCAATTATAATCATTTTTTTTATTTTGTCAAGGGGAAATTTTAGGATGTTGGGTTTGGGGGTTGGGTTAAGGAGGTGGAGGGATGTGGTTGGTAAAGTGTAAACGAAAAAAGGCGGGGAACACCCGCCTTTTTTATTCTTCTGCTTTTTTTGTAGTTTTTTTACTGATTTACCAATTTACTG
Organism: uncultured bacterium; assembly: GCA_964525555.1. Lineage (GTDB taxonomy): Bacteria > Hydrothermota > UBA3072 > UBA3072 > UBA3072 > JAFGHJ01. The sequence continues at coordinate 103,807 of CAZGHN010000001.1, read as the reverse complement.
ATCTAAAGAATCAAAATGGATTAAGAGGATTTTTTAATATTTGTCACAATGTCAAGCACCGTCCCCCAACACCACTCTATTGTTTTTTTTACTAATTCACTGATAAACTAATTTACTGATATACCGATTCGCAGAATCTACCCTTTCTTACTTCCGATTTCCATTACAAAGAGTTTATCGAGAACTACGATTATTTTATTTTTGGTTTTACCGTCTGTGAATTTAAAAGTTTTATTATTTGTGCCTTCGTCTAAAATTTTTTCCAATTTTTCGGTATCTTTTGGCTCCATGTCATGATAAGATTGTCCGCCATTACCTGTTAAACACACCGGAATCTTTTTATCTTTATCCATTATCCCTACCTTTTTTAATTTAAATTAAAATATTTTTTTAATTGTAGATCTTTGTGGAAAAATGTCAAGGATATGGGAAAGTTATTGTCACAATGTCAAGCACCGTTCCCTAAAAACATAATGTTTGATCCTTTTTATCATTTAGGCTCTAATATAAGGACTAGTTCAGACGACTTTAATCGCGCAGGGCGGTTTTCTCTGTTTCCGCCAAGTGTGCTAAATTTTCCTTTAATAATATCTTTCTTTACTTTAAAGTATCTTTTTGATATTCCCTTAACAATATCACCGCTTAATCCATTACTGCAATCCCCAGCAGGAAAAGTGATAATAGTTGAGGCTTTTTTAGAAGCGATTTTTTCGAGTAATGAGTCAAATGCTTTCAATGATCTACTTTTCATGCTGAAATCTGATTTGGGTCTTTCGTGTGGATTCGGATATCTCCCCCTTCCGGAAACCTCTCCGCAAAATCCTCTTGCAATAGTTTCTAAAACATGATAAAATCTGCTATAATGAACTCCAGAGTATGGGGGGTCAATAAAAATCAAATCATTTTCTTTCGCCTTTGAAATAAGGTTTATAGCATTAGATACTTCAGATTTTCCAATTTTATTTGCATATTTTGTACTGATTTCATCAACGGTTTTTTCAACGTAGGAAAAAGGATCTCTCGACCATGATTCAATGATGAATTTTATTGCGCTATCAGTTGGTTGAAAAGGTTGTGCTGTGTGGCCGGGGGAAGCAGTACATCGTGTTGCGGCAATAATTAAGGAAGATTTTGCTATCGATCTATAAGGTTCTTCTTGAGGAGTATAATTGACTAAGAAATCAAATATCTGTGCTTGGTCTGGACTAAAGTAGTAACCCCCATAGGATCTTGAGATAACCGTCCTCATTTTATTACAATATTCTCTGGACATTATAACATAATCAGATTGATTCTTCGATTTTATAATGATTGGATGCGCTCGATGTTTTTTTTTTGCACGTTCGATCCATTTGTTTAGAGGTCCCTTATCGATTAATGGTTTATTTCTTAAAATAACAGAATTGGAAAGATAAACACTGTACTCCTGTAAGTCCCCCGCAATGATTTTATTCTGTGTATTTTTTGCTGTAAACCAGACAACTGCAGCAGAGCCACAAAAAGGATCAAAAAAACGGTTTGATTTTTTGGCCTGCTCGATAATAAGTTCTCCAAGCCCATTTTTTAGTAAGTATCTTTTTGATCCCATGTACTTCATAAACCTATTCCCCAAAGAACAACTCGCTGGAATTGTTTTAATTTAATAAATTCATTCATATATAAATCAGCAGCTTCCTTTAAAGAAATCCATTGGGAAGCATCATCAAATCCTATTGTTTGCAAAGAATCGGCAATATCTTGATATAAATCACTGAAATCCGTTGGTTCTTGATCCTTTCCCCATAAACCTAGATTCAGGCCTATACTCTGCCACCAAAATTTAGTCAAGTTTCGGATAATTGTTTTATACTTTATTAAGAGCTTTTCTGTTACTCCAGTTGAGAGCCTTAATAACAATAACGCACGACAGATGATAGGGAGGCAATCGTACTTGTTATTGATATTATCAAAGACCTCCTTTTTTGCTTCTTGAATTACTGGATGATCGTCTGGTGAGTTATTTCGTAAAAGAAACAAAAGGGAAGATTTTAACTGTGATAATCCTAATGAATTAATAGTATCTGTAATAAATTTTTTCTGCGTCTTTGATTGGCCTGATCTTGAGTAAACTTCATCTAAGGTGATCCGTAATAAATGAGAATCCAAAAGTTTAAAACTATGATCGGGAGTTGGTTCACATGCTTCCCATATTTCTGATATCTTCTCAATCATTTCACGACAATTTATTTTATTTGGGTATAGTTTAGGGCGGTAACTTATTTCATTTCTAATATTCCTATCCTCATCTAATTTTAGATCTATACTCCATTTTTGAAGCCAATTTTTTAAAAGCATGCTTTTAATCGAAGTTATATGTCCATAATTTGTTGCCCTAAACCATTCGTCTAATGTTTTTGTATCTACCTTTATAATATCAAAAATTATTGATTGATTATTAGTCGTTAGCGCCCATTCATTTATAAGTTTATGTGCTGCAATATGAGTGTTACTGCTGAAATATTTTGTAGATTGACTAGCATTAAAATAAATGTGCTTTTTATTGAAAATTCCTATCCCCTGTGCAGCCATTAAGGACATAACTGCTCTTAATTCAGCATAATATGCTAAATGTATGGCAGTCATTTCATCCCCAAAAATTATGCTTTCAATAGCCCTAGACAAATAATTCCATCCATCGGAACAATGTGTGATTGTAGAAACAGAAATATATTCTGCCATTTGTCTTTCTTTAATTGTTGTAGGAGTATTACCGCAATCTTCTTCAATTCTATTGGTAGTCTTTTTTCTGTATCTATTGTTTCTACCTAGCCATCTTTCTTGGGGTAAGTGAGTTTTTACTACTCTTTTAAAGGCACTTTCGATAGCTTTTGGTGATGAGTATTTAACAGCATTACTTATCGACATACTTTAGCCTTTTTAACACTTCGTTAGCCATTTTTTTTATGAGTTTGTCATTAGAACTTGATAGAATTTCTAATAATTGTTTCCTTAGTTCCTTGTAACCACTACTTCCTTTAAAAACCATTTGCTTTTGTTGTTGGTCTCTTGACAACCTTGGGAAGGAGGAAGTTCTCCAGTCAAAGGCCGTCAACTCGTTGGCAATATTTTTCAAAAATTCGTTGACTTTTGACTTTTTAAAATCCCGTATAGCTTTTTTGACTTCGGTATGATCAATAGTATCTTCCTTAATTTCATCGGGCCATTGTATAGTTTTTAGCTCTAATATATCATTAGCAACAAATAACATGTCATTTATGATGTGTAGATATCCTCTTACACCTTGGTCTGTCGCGAGCAGACTATATTTGCTCGCAAAGCCTGGATCAGGTTCATTAATTGTCTCTTCTGATAACTTTCCAGGATTGTTTACATAATAATCTCTGATTTCCTTGCACCAATTTTCCTCGCTTTCTTTGATTGCATCTGCAATAAGTCGCCAAGCTAGTATTAAAAGCCCGGCTTGTTGGGTTCTATTCCAAGGCAATGGTGTATCATCGTCCAATAGCGATCCAAAAATACCACCAATAGACTTTCCTCTTTTTGATTTGATGAAACTGGCTATTAGCGACCTTACAAACGCTGCTTGAGTAACAGCACCCCCCTTCTTTTCACCGAGCATATTGATTCTATTTTTCCAAGTGCTATAGTCATGAGCCCATAATACTTCCGTTAATTCCTGAGCTCTTGTCTCTCTGTATATATGCGCACCTTCAGGCGAATTCTCTAGCCAATCTTGTACACGTAATATGGGGTAAAGGTCATAAGCTAAACTGGCGTTGATCTTCTTAGGTTTTATATTAATTGTATAGAATAGGTAAGCTTGCCATGAAATATCTAAATTGTAGAAAGCCACTACTGGTAATTCATAAGTTCCGTTAAGATTCTCATCTTTCTCAAAAGCCCATAATCTGTGTTGTCCGTCTATTATTTCAATCGGCGCTACTCTGGGTACCCAAGAGGATTTTTTTGCCTCTTGGGGCAAGACAATTTTAGTTAATCCTTTTTCTTCATAAATTTTTATCACGTCTTTTGGATTAATTATTTCGTTATCTCTTTTCGAGTCAGGGGCTAAGATGTTTGCAATTATAGCAGTGGGGAGCCATCCAGGCATTTTTAAATCTTTATATTGCGCCGATTTTCTTTTTTGTTTTGATAAATCAGACCAAGGAAATCCACCAAATATGTATTCACGGATATATTTTGATCTTTCGGGATCATGCTTTCTTTGGATGCCAGTATCTTCAATTCTCTTTCCGCTTGCTTTTCTACTATAAACTTTTGATAGTCTTTTTAGAAGAGAAGCACTTATATTGAATAAATAAAAATATTTGGGTTTTGGTTCACGCCTATATTTTTTATCGTCAAATATCACCTCGTTCCAACCATCCAACCATTGCTGGACTTTCAAGGCAGAAATTTCTAATTGACTACTCATGTTTATGCCCGTTTGTCCTTTGTTGAAAAATAAATAGTAATTGTGGAGTGGTAAGAAGTAAGTTCTTTTGTAGGGTTGCCGATGGTTATGTGATTTTTGTTTGAATTTTTTTCCACAAACAAAATAAAGGACCTACTTAATTTTTTATTCATTATGAAAGATTATAACAAATTTCTTCAAAAAGGTCAAGGGCGAGCTGCCTCTTTCAAAATCAACAAAATTTTTAACTAGATTTTGCCTTCCTCTTATCCATCTTAGGGAACTGCTTATGGGTTTTTCGTTCAGAATCATAAATTATATTAACCTCCTTTATATAAAAATAATATCAAAAAAAGAACTAAATGTCAACCCTAGTATGCAAGAAATACTAAAAATATCCCTTGACTAATTTTTAAGGTTATTTAAAATTCAATAAAGTGAAATATTAGGATGAAACTGACTAAAGAAAAAGCGAAAGAAAATTTATCTAAGTTGATAGAAAAATTCAGAGAAGAATTGACAACTGGACGAGCGCAAGAATATAACGAAGAAGCTACAAAAATCTCATTTATCCAACCGCTATTAGAGGATGTATTGGGTTGGGATGTCAGAAATCATGATGAGGTAAGCCCGGAAGAAAAAGTTTCAAAAGGTAGAGTTGACTATGGACTTAAAGTTAAAGGTGTTACTAAAATTTATGTTGAGGCAAAACCTATAAGAGCAGATCTTAATAAGCACATTGAGCAAGCAATTCGATATGGATATAATAAAAAAGGAGTCCCTTTTGTTCTTTTGACCGATTTTGAAGGAATTAAATTATTTGATGTTACCGTTAAGCCTGATGCAAGGAATTTTCTTAAAGGTTTAAATATTGATTTAAATTGGGAAGAATATCTTGAAAAATTCGACAAGTTATGGTTATTATCTAAAAATTCTGTAATTAAAGGAGAACTTGATAAATTACTTCTTGTAAAACCAAAAAATAGACTACCAGTAGACAAAGCGATTCTTGATGACCTTAAAAGATGGCGAGTTTCTTTAGCAAAAGATATTTTTAAAAATAATCATAATCTTTTTAATTCGGGCGATAGAGAGAAAGATGCGCATTTTCTTAAAGAAATAACTCAGGGATTACTTGATCGTATCATATTTATGCGTTCTTGTGAGGATCGAGATCTTATTCATCGTCCAAAATTGAAAAGAATATTTGAGGAAAGGACTGAAAGCGTTGGTAAAAATACAATTATATTTCTTAAAGAAGAATTTAAACATTATAATTTAATCTTTGATAGTGATTTGTTTAGGCCAAAGGAATGGGAGGATAATTTAGCTATTGATTTTAAAGTAATGCAAGAGATAATCCTTGAAACTTACAATCCTTATCAGTTCGATGTGATTCCTCTTGAGGTTTTGGGTAATATATATGAGCAGTATCTTGGATATACTGTTAGATTAACGGATCATCAAGTAAAATATGAACTCAAGCCGGAGGTCCGAAAGGCTGGAGGAGTATATTATACTCCAGAATATATAGTTGATTATATAGTGAAAAATACTGTTGGGAAATTAATACAGGAATTATCAGACAGAAAAATAAAGAAGTTGAGAATATTAGATCCTGCTTGTGGTTCAGGGAGTTTCCTTATCAGAGCTTATGAAGAGATGTTAAAGTATTATAGGAATCAGAAAAAAGGTAAGAATAAGCCAAAAAATAAAATGAATAGATTAGAATTCGACTATGAGGAAACAGAAGCGCATCTAACAATTGAAGAAAAGGGTAAAATTTTGCAGGAACATATATTTGGAGTAGATATAGACGAGCAGGCTGTTGAGGTTACGAAATTGTCATTAATGTTGAAAATGCTTGAAGATGAATATGGCCTTATTCATGGACGTTCAATTTTACCTATTTTAGATAGAAACATTCGGTGCGGTAATTCTTTAATTTCTGGTGATGTACTTGAATTAAAAAAATACTTTGGCGATGAGTGGTATACTGTAAAACCTTTTAACTGGGAAGATGCCTTTAGGAAAATTATGGTCGATGAAGATGGTTTTGATGTGGTGTTAGGTAATCCACCGTATATAACGTATTCGCTTGGAAGAGGTAGAGTCAAGCAAGAAAATTCCGTCATTAGATATATTGATAAAAAGTATTGTCATTCAAGTGAGTATAAGATTAGTTCTTTTGCTGTTTTTTATGAAAAAGCTTTGCAACTATGTAAATCTGCAGGAATTTGTGCTTATATTGTTCCGGGGACAATTCTAATAAACAAGACACTTTCTAAGATTCGTTATCATCTTCTATCGAACGCAAAAATTTTACAGGTTTTATCTCTAAAGTATAAAGTTTTTTCCGGCGCCGAAATGGGAGACTGCGCTATATTAATAGTCCAAAATAAAGTTTCAAAAAAGTACAAAATTAAAACGTTCCAATATAAATCGGAAAATTGGGAGAAATATGTTTCGTTTGATAATGTTTTTTCAAATGTTGTTTTATCTTTTCCAGATTATCGCATTTATACGAAAACTTTTACTTATGAAATTCTTAAAATAGGCATGAGCGAACATATGATTGAACTAGGGAACATTGCAAGATTTTATAATGGGATAAAAACAGGCAATAATAAGAAATTTATAACAAATAAAAAAGAATCATCTTTACACTTGCCTGTAATTCGAGGTAGAGATTTTGATCGATATAGTATTATAAAAACGTGTGTGTTTGTGTACTTTGACCCTAAGAAGTTGTGGAGTAATACAAATATAAGCAAGCTTGGTGTTAAGAATAAAATAATTGTAAGACAAACAGGCGATAATCTTTGTGCTACTTTAGAGGAAAACGGACTTTACTGTATGGATACTGTACATTTAATTTATGAGAGTGACTATAATATGAAATTTTTACTTGGATTGTTAAATTCTAAATTGATTAATTATATTCACAGGGTAATGGTTCCTGAATTAGGTAAAGCATTTGCAGAGGTGAAAATAATAAACCTAAAAAGAATTCCAATCCCGAAAATTAACTTTTCAAAACCTTACGAAGAAGATATTTACAATAATATAGTGGATTTAGTTAATGTAATGCTTGAATTAAGTAAAAAAGTCCAAGCTGCCAAAGGGAAAGAAAAGGGACAAATTCAGAGGCAGATTGAGAAAACGGACAGAGAGATTGATGAATTTGTTTATAAATTATATGGAATTACAGATGAGGAAAAGAAAATAATAAAAGAATCCACTTGATTAATGAACCTATAATTATCACACCTGAAAGTGAAGGCGATTTCAAAATAATCGCAGAATTTATAACGGTACTTTAGAAAATTAAAATTTATTCTAATTTTCTCCGAAACATCTAAATCAAACAAACTTTCCAGAAAGACGGTTGATTAAAATAAAATATTTTGTATAATAATAGTAAGCAAAAAATTTTTAGTTAGAAATATTACTCTGTAAAATTAAAATTAGGAGGTATAATGAAATATTTGAAAGTTTTTTTTGTGTTTATATTGATGAGTATATTTTTTAATTGTGCGAGACAGTATCGGTACCCGAAGTATGAGAATTCAAATCAAATCTTTATAGAAAATACTATTGAAAAATTGGATATTGGAAAAGAATTAGATTTTAGTACACTGAAAAAGAGTAAGGTTATCCTGCGATCACTGGAAACAAATCAAACGCTCGACTATCCTTTAATTGCTATGATCGAAGATAATTTAATACGTTCATTGATTAATAATAGATTTATGGTTCTGGAAAGAGATGAAAATGCTGTTAAGGATATGATAGAAGAAAGCCAGAGTTCTAAATTTTCCCTCTTATTACAGGGAGATAGAGGGGGAGGACGATATTATATGGAAGGGACAGGTGAGAAGGGGAGCAGAATCATTGAGGTTAAAGAAGAGTCTATGCCACTCTTAGGGACCCGGTTAAGTTCTGCAGATTATATGATAAGTTATAGAATTCTGGAATGCGGGCTTAATTATGAGGAAATTGAAAGCGATAAAGTACATATTAAAAGAAACTGCCTCGTACGGTTATCTGTTAGAGTTCAAAGAACATCTACGGGAGAGATTAAATATGCAGATACATTTGAAGCTAAAAATTCTGATACAATAGAGAAGAGTTTTGTTGACCCATTATCAAGTTTTCACTATGCTTTTTTCTCTCATAAATATCCTGTTCAAGGAGGACCAATTAAAGAGGGAGCGAAAATGGTTAAACCAGAGAGTGAAACTACCGCTAGTGGTGGTGTTGTATTATTGTTTTTAGGAATCATTTCAGGAGCTGTTACAACTATATTTCTGTTACTGTAATGTAGATTGGATAGACCTTAAAATAGGTTTTTGAAGGTTTTTGTGTAAATGGGTGTTAATGGGATCAGATCTTGAACTGTGAAAAGATTCTTCGAATTGGTCGAATAATCGACCGGTCTTGAGTCGTGTGTCGTGAGTCTTGTGTCAAAAAAACAACATAAAAAATCCTGTAATTTGTGAAATCTTGTGGTTATGTTATATTGACAATAATGTTAAATTCTTTATAATAATAGTATATATGGAGTTAATCAGAAATGTTTAAATCAGTTTATAAGGCTTAACAGAGGAGTATTTATGATTGATGTTAGTATATATAAAATATTTTATAACCACAAAGGAGCCTATATGAAGTTTTTCACGCTTATCGTGCTTTCGGCCGTGGCTATGTTTACGGCCTATGCAGCCGACCCTGAGGAGAAGGTCGTAACCGCCCGACACTATCGCCGTCTCCTTCGCCTACGCGTACGGCACGGGGGACGTCGAGACCGTGCAGTCCCTGTTCGTTATGCCGTTCTCCCTGGACGGCGATGTTTTTGGAGCAGAAGAACGCGAGCTTATCGACGAGTTTTTTGCTGCCATTGCAGAAGACACGTCCGAAATCGTATATTTCGAGTACACGGCCAAGAGGGCGTACGACGTCGTCAGTTTGGACGACGAGGTCTTCCCGGAGAATGTTGCCTTTCGCATCATCATTCCCGGAGAGGAGGACGATTTAGATGAGACCGAACTAGGCGTGTTGATATACGTCTCGACAGGTGACGAACCAAAGGTCATTGGCTTTGGCTTCGAAGAATAGGGGCATATATTAACAGTATTAACAACCTCAAACCTTAAACATGAAAAGATTTCATGTTTAGTATTTGGGATTTGGGGTTTAGTTAAAACAAAAAAAACCTCTGTGTTATCTGCGTCTTTGCGTTAAAATAAACATTGACAGTGATGTGATTTTTTTTATAGTAATAGTGTTTATTGAGTTACTTAGAAATATAAAATCATTTTATATTGCCTGGAAGAGGAGTATTTGTGATTAATTATAAATTATTTTATAGTCTGTAGAGAGGAATGAAAATGAAGGGAAAAACACTTTTAGGGTTTTGTTTAATGCTCATCCTCTGCTTTGTACTCTGGTTATTTGCCTGCAGACCAAGTGAAAATGATGTCAGTAAAAATCACGCTGATGGGTCAATTTGCGCTGTGCTTGCTCATCCTGATGATGAGACCATTATAAGCGGCACACTGGCAAAGTTTGCGGCTGAGGGTTTTAACATAACAGTCGTATATGTTACTTCCGGGGATGGCGGTGCGGATGAGACTGGTAAAGGTCTTAGTGGGAATGCACTGGGCGCAGTACGTGAAAAGGAGGCTCTACAATCGCTGCAGGCTATCGGCATAAAGAGATCGCCTATTTTTCTAAGGTATCCGGATGGCCAAGTGCCACAACATGCTGACGCTGTAAAGCAAGCGCTGCATGATCTTTTCAATGATATAACTCCACAAGTGGTTATCGGTTTTGGTCCCGATGGCATTACTGGTAACTGGGATCATAGGATGACTGGATTTGCCACGGATTTCGCGTTTGATCTAACGGATTCCGGTAGACTGTTGCTGCATATGGCCATCACAAACAATCTTTCCCCCTTTTACTCAGGAAGTATCGGTGTTTCCGAGCGTGCCATAAATGTTCGTGTAAATGTGACCAAATATGCAAATCAAAGGACACGGGCGGTCGAAGCTCATCACACCCAGTTCAACCGCCAGACTCGGTTTATGTATAAAACACTGGTGCATACGATGCCATCAGAGAAGTTCATCATTGCACGTAATCGGAATGCTGAGCAATGGCTGGAAAAATGTTTTGATGTACAAGATGAGAAGAATAAGAGTGAGGATAATAAGACTGCGGATTCAGTTTACACATCTACTGATTAATATAAATTTCCATACCATAGCTTTGGTCACCAGTCATTAGTCCGTCTTCAGGGTCTAGTATTTAGGGTATAGAGTGAAAAGCTGGCCGCTGGCCGCTGACGGCTGACGGCTGACAGCAGACGGCAAAAACTAACAAAAATCTTCGTGTCTTAGTGTCTTTGTGTGAACTAGGGTTTAGGATTTAGGGGTTAGGGTTTTATAATTTTGAATTCTGAATTTTGAACTTTTAATTCAACATTAAACATTGATAATTAACTCGGTGCCTTTGTGGCAATTTTTAGGGTTTAGGATTTGGGGGTTAGGAACATAGTCATCCGTCACCAGTCTCCAGTCATCAGTCAAAACAAAAGAAACAAACTTGAAACAAACCTGTAATTAGGATTTTGGGGTTGGGATTTAGGTTTGACTCACGACACAAGACTCGTGACTCGTGACTATTTTAATGCCTTTGTGGCATTAAAATTCCTTGACAAGATTATGAAAACTCGTACAATTAGAGTCGAAGGATTTTTAGGATTATGATTATTACCTGGTTTGCGAAAGTTTTTGTAGCAATAAATTCGAATAAGAAAACATCGCAGATCGCGCTGGCTATATCTTTTGCTTTTCTTCTTGCTCTTATTCCCAAAGCAAACCTTTTCTGGATATCTTTGTTTACGCTTACTTTTTTTCTTAAAATAAATCAAGCAGTAGAAATGGTCTTCCTGGCCGTTTTCAGTATGTTACTTGATTTTCTGGATATATTCCTGGATAAAATCGGATTTGCTATTCTTACAATTTCCTCTTTGGGCGACTTTTTTACAAAACTTTTCAACAGCCCATTCTTTTATATGACGAAGTATTACAATTCCCTTGTCATGGGCGGACTGGTGGTGGGATTGGTAATGTTTGTACCGATTTACTTTTTATCTAAGTATCTGGTCGATGTTTACCGCGATAAAGTGAGGGAACGAATAGCAAATAATAAATTTGTTAAGGCAGTCTCAAAACAACCAATCCTGACAGGAGTTAGGAACAAATTTGGTGCTGCTGTCAGGTTTTACGATAACATAAGGTAAGTTGTATGGGTAAAGAAATAAAAATACCTAAACTATTTAAAGGAACATTTACAGAAGAACAGTTTAAAAAGAAAATCCGTAGCAAACTCTATATACATGAGTACAGAGATTTTATAAATAAAGTTTTTACCCGGGATGAGGAAGGTAAATATAAGCTAAAGGAAAACCTCGGTAAAAAAGATATAAGTAGACTCAAAAGTATTGCGAAGAGCATTAAGAGCAATGAAGGATTCATCGTCCGGGGTAAGCTTTCTCTTATCCTGATTTTTATAATCGCAGTAATAGTTTTCAATATAATTTTTCTGGATAGGATTGTTGAGCGTGTTATAGAGAGGAATCTTGAAACAATATTCGAGGCAAAAGCAGAGATGAGAGGGCTGGATTTGCAGATTTTAAAAGGGCGTGTTCGTTTTCAATCTCTGGAAGTCGCTAACAGCAGAAAGCCTTTCCGAAATTTGTTCGAACTCGGAGAGGTTGATGTACAGATCGATATCGAGCAGCTCGTAAGGAACAAGGTCGTTATCAACAATGTAGGGTTACAGGAAATCAGGTGGGATACGGAAAGGGAAACCTCCGGAGCCCTTCCAGGTGTTAGTGTTGCAAAGGCGGGAGAGATGGGAGAGGAAGAAGAGAAAACCTTTGTAGGTGCTTTTATGGAAGATGCGGGGAAGGTCGTGGCTGATATTATTGAGAGGGAGAAGGAAAATATCAAAACCCCTGAACTCCTGGAGGAACTTCCCGGAAAATATTTGAATTTAAAAGGAGAATGGGAAGAAACCATACGGGCGCAAAAGAAAGAACTGGAAAACCTTCCGAAATTGATAGAACCGGTGAAAGCGATAAATATAAAAAACATAAAAACCGCTGACGAGGCATTAAGTGCTTATAACATGGTCGATGAAACATATAAAGCTATTAAGCTGACGGAAACGAATTTTACAGGTTCCTACAATAAACTGAAAACAGATTTAAATATGGCAAGCGCGGATAAAAAAAGTGTTGGCACCAGCATCAGTAATGATTTGGCGTATCTCTCTTCTTTTATTAAGTTGCCTGAAAAGGGAGGGGAAATTGCCAGTGCGATTCTCGATCCTTACATACAGGAATATCTGGGCGAGATAAACGGTAAGTTTAAGCGTTGGAATTATTACTTTGAAAAATTAAAACCTATGATGAAGAGAAAAGAAGGGAGAAATTTGGTTTTGCGGTCTTATGGCAGAGACGTTACTTATCCCTGTATAGCAATTCCGAAATTCTGGCTTCAGAATATGGATGTTTCTATTGGCAGTAAAAATGAGCGAAATCTTTACAGTGTAAAAGCCACCGACATAACAAGCGATCCGAATTTATTAAATAATCCGACTGTTTTTTCCGTCAAAAGAGTTAAAAGCAGTGAAGAGGTCGAGTGGGCGGGTTTTATAGATAAAAGGGAAAACAGGGAAAAATCGGCCGGTTTTGATTTTAAAGCAAAAAATATACCTTTTGTATTAGATGAAGGTATAAAAGCTTTAAAAGTCAGCAGCACAAAAGGTACATACAATCTCGATGGAAACCTTTCTTTTGACCGGGAAAACAGAGCGGGCGGAACTTTGCATATAAAACTTTCTAATCTCAAGATGGATTTAAGTGATAAGGAAGATAAAATCGCGGCGAGTGTCAGATCCATTCTTTCGTCTAATCCTGTGGATATTGAGGTTGGTTACACAATTGACGAAAATGGAAAATATACTTTTAAGATAAAGAGCAATCTGGATAAATTAATTTCCGGAACAATAAGTAAATTGGTAACAGAGTGGGTAGGTGAAACTAAGGCTAAACTCGATGCAGAATTAAACAGTTTAATAAGCGCTAAACTCGGGGAATACGAAGAGAGTTATAAAGGTTTTGTATCGCTGGAAGATGACCTTAAAGGAAATCTTCTGGAAGTAAAGACGTACACGGATTTAGCGGAGAAGAAAAAGCAGGAACTGCAGAAGAAGATAGACGAGAAGAAAAAAGAGGCAACCGGAAAGATCGAAGAAAAAGCAAAAGAAGAAATCGAGAAAATCAAGGATAAAATCAAACTTCCTTTTAAATAAAACAGTTAAGGGTTCAAGATTTTTAGGGTCCCAGGGTTCAAGTAGAAAACAACAAAAAAACTTTGTGTCTTGGTGTCTTCGTGGCTGATAAGCACTTGACAAATGCATATTTTATGCATATTAATACATATAATATTGCATATATAAAGGAGGAATGAATGAGAACCACATTGAATATAAAGGATGAGCTTGTAAGAAAGGCTTCCAGTTTAACCGGGGTAAAGGAGAAAACATCTCTGGTAAACTTAGGACTTGAAGCTTTGATTTCCCTGGAGAGCGCCAAGAGGCTCGCAAAATTGGGTGGGACGGAGAAAAAGCTTAAAGTAATACCTAGAAGAAGTTCGAAAGAAAATTAAGAAATGGTTCTTGTCGATACTTCCGTTTGGGTTTCCCATCTTCGAGATGGAGATTCTTTACTCGAAAATTTGCTTAATCGGGGTATGGTAGTGTGTCATCCTTTTGTTGTTGGAGAACTTGCCTGCGGGAATTTGAAAAAACGTTCGGAAATACTTACGTTGCTCAATGCTTTGCCTTTTGCAAAAGTAGCCACTCACGAAGAGGTAATGGAGTTTATCGATTTGCAGCAACTGATGGGGAAGGGGTTGGGTTATGTCGACGTGCATCTTCTTTCTTCGGCGATGTTAAGCGAGACTCCTATTTTAACTCACGACCGAAAATTCCATGGTATAGCTGCTAAGCTTGATATAAATTACGAGAAATAAAAATATATTAAATAGTCATCAGTCCATCTTTAGGATTTGGGATTTAGCGTTTAGGGGTTGGGATTTAGGCTTGACTCATGACACAAGACTGGTGACTCATAACTGTTAAATTTACTTTTAGTAAATTTAACATTGACTTTTATCTTTTTTTCCAATATCATTAAACTAATGAAAAAGAAAATATTTTTATTACTTGTTTTTTTTGTTTGTAATATATTGATTTTTGCTCAGGAAAACAGTGAAGAAATAAAATATAAAGCTTCCATAACAAGTGATTTCAAAAATGGTGCGAATTTAGAACTCCAGATGCAAACTGAAAAGTGGTATTCAACAGGGGGATATACTATTGAATTCCGTCACAAAGATTATGGTTATTTTCACACTTTTGCACCGTACATACAGATGCCTTCCGGGTTGCACACCCTTGGTTCTTCTCCTGCTCGAGGAGAATTATCATTAAAAAGGGAAGATAATTATCATTTTATATTTTTTGTTGGGGAGAAACCCGGAAAAATAAAAGAAGAATTTTTGATTAATGTTGAAAACGGAATAATAAAAGTAAAACCTTTATCAGATACTAGATTTGTTGTCTTCGAACCACGAGAAATGCGAGTATTTCCGGAAAATACGCTGACCATAATAATGGGGGGCGGTTCAACAATCGATAATGTGGTAAAAAAGAAATTAAATGAAATTGGATGTAAGCCGTTAGTATTGCCCTTAGGGTATTACGGCTGTGGATCTTGCGGATGTTATGAAATTCTGGGGTATTCTGAAACTGATAAATACGCGCATAAAACCTCTCAAACCGATAAGGCATTTTACTATTATTATGAAATAAAGGCTAATTACGAAAAAATAGATAATATACTCAAAGAAAATAAAGTAGTTAAAGAATCTTCGCTTAAAAAGTACACACATTACTATAATTTTGATATCAAAAAGAGAATCGAAAACGAAAAAAATCCTGCTCGTATTGTTGCATTGGAGGAAATACCGGAACATATCCGAAATCCCTATATGCAATCTCAAAGACCCCTGGATGCTATTATTTTTCATCTGGATAAGCCGGCGAATGTTACGGTAAAGATAACAAACACGGAAGGCAAAAAAATAGAAGAAATAAAGATGGATATCGAATCCGCAGGAACGGTGAATTATAAATGGGATGGAATATTAAAAGACGGAACAAGAGCAAAAAGCGGAGTTTATATGTACCAGGTTATTTTAGTAGAAAGAACATTGAGAACCGGCGTTTTTTCTTTGAAATAATTTCTTAATTGAATAAAATGTGTATTGTCAAATATATTAAAATAAAGGAGGTAATAAAATGAAAAAACTATATCGTTCTAAGAAATATCGCGGCATTGCTGGAGTTTGCGGAGGATTGGGTGAATATTTTAATATAGATCCGATAATTTTTCGCATGGTTTTTGTCGGATTACTTTTTGGTGGAGGTTCAGGTATAATAATTTATATCCTTATGTGGATTTTTGTTCCTGTTAAAAGTTAGAAAGTGAAAAGAGTAAATAACTGACCGAAAGTCGAAAACAAACAACACGGTTATTGATGAAGTGCAGGAATACACATCACCTCTTGCCTCGACCATCGATTACCTTACAAATCATGAAACAACAGATCGAATTCCTTCCTTAACTGGGACTGCCGCTAATTCTAGAACTCCAACTAATTCTAATATAATGAAAGTTTTTTATCAGTTCGAGACGACTCAAGGTCCCTGGACTGAAGCAACGATTACCTCGGGTGGAGGAACCTCAAGTGTTGATTGGTCGGCTTCGGCACTTGATACCCTTACAATTGGATTTAACTCTCTTTATGTGGTAGCACTCGATAGTACATCGGGAACAATAAACATGACAGAGAACTTTACCGGCAGTATTACACCTTACTATTTCCTTGTTAGAGTGGCCGGAGCAGGTATTGAAGGTGACCTTCTGGATTCGGATAGATTAATGCTATTTTCCGATAATCTGTTTATTAATTCAGCGGTTTTAACATATCGAATACCGCGAGGCGAGGATAAAGGGCGTGTAATTCTTCGAGTCTATAATATTTACGGTGGCTTGGTAAAGGAACTTGTTAACAGGGAATGTTCTCCCGGAATTTATACTGCCAGGTGGGATGGCACCAATTTATATGGAGTTATGGTTCCAAGTGGTGTTTATTTTTATAATCTCAAGACGGATACCGGTGAGTTGTCGAGGAAGGGTTTAGTTATTAGATAGATATTAGGTATTAGTGCTTAGTTCGTGGTTCGTTGTTCCTAGACAATTAGTGTTTAGAGTTTAGATAAATAGGAAAGTAGCTAAATAGCAAAATAGTGAAATAGTTCCACCTCTCACCATTTTTCAATTTTCCCAATTTGTTCTTCGTGTCTCAGTGTCTTAGTGGCTATTTTCACTCTACCCCTTGACTTTTCTTGAAAAGCAAGTATTTTAGAAGCAGTAAATGTAGGTTATAAAACCTCCAAGATCTCTAGGTGCATATTTGTTTATTTTTTCATTTATCTTCCTTCTGGTTTTGACGGTTATACATCTTAATACGTTTTCTATAAAATCGTATTTGGAATTAATTACATTTACAAGACATGTAAATATTCTAACCCTAAGGAGGTAATATGAATATATACGTAGGTAACATTTCGTCACAACTAACTGAAGAAGAGCTTAATGAAGCCTTTGCAGCTTATGGACAGCTGACTTCAGTTAGAATAATTAAAGATAGGTACACAGGTGAATCCAGAGGATTTGGATTTATCGAGATGCCTGAAAAGACAGAGGCAGAAGCTGCAATAGCGGGTTTAAACGGCAAAGAACTTAAAGGGAAAACGCTTAACGTGAATGTAGCACGTCCCCGTACGGAAGGCTCTAGAAGTAGTGCGCCTCGCGGTGGCCGCTCTCAGTGGTCAAACTAAAAATTATCTGAAAAAGATATAAAAATATAAGGGGGCATCGTTCAACAATATTATATTAGTATTGTGTGTAATTTTTGCCCCCAATATTTTTTCAGGTTTTGAGTTTAGAGTTAAAAGATAAAAATAATTCGTGTTATTTTTTTGATTTTTTGTAAACTAATATTTTAGCTTTTAGTAAAAAAAGGAGGTAATATGAATATATATGTAGGTAGGATTTCATCGCAATTAACTGAGAGAGAAATAGAAGAGGTTTTTGCAGCTTATGGAAAACTTTCTTGGATTGAATTAGTTAAAGATAGGTACACAGGCAAACGAATAGGATTCGGATTTATCGAGATGCCAAAGAAAAGAGAGGCTGAAGCCGCAATAGCCGGTTTAAACGGCAAAAAAATCAAAGGTGAAAAACTTGTCGTAAATGAATCTAATTCCCATCGGGGTAGTTTTAGAGACGATACGAGAGGAAAAAATGGAGAACCCAGTTTCGGCCGCATCACCACCTGGTCAAGATAGATTTTTCTAAAGAAGATATAACTATCAAAATATAATATATATTTGTATATTTGAAGTCGAATTTAAACATCTGATAAATCTGTAGGTTCTTCGAATCTAGAATCCATGAAAAAGTCAATCAGTGAATTAGTTTCCCTTTTTTACTAATAACATAATTTGCTAATTAACTAATAACTAAGTAATGTGTCTTTGTGGCTAATAATCACTTGACAAAATTGAATTTTGTATTATATATAATACAAGTAATAAATGTAATACAAATAATATATAAAGAGGTGAAAATGGTTAATGTAAGAGTGCCAAAAGAAATAGAAGACCGGTTAGAGGAGTTAACCCGTTTAACTCACCGCTCTAAGAGTTTCTATGTCAGGGAAGCATTGAAGGCTTATATTGAAGACCTTGAGGATTATTATATCTCATTAGAGAGGTTGGCGGATAAGAGTTCCAAGAGGTATACTTTAGAAGAAGTCGAAAAGAAGCTTGGCTTATAAAATTTTATTCCTTGAACAGGCATTAAAAGAGCTTTCCTCCTTTGATAAGAAAACGATAGAAAGAATACTTTATAAAGTAAGCACTCATCTTATAAAATCTCCGGCAAAATTAGGGAAACAATTAAAAGGCGATTACGCGGGATTCTTCAAATATAGAATTGGAGACTGGAGAGTAATATATCACCTGGATGAAGAAAATAGAACTATTACGATTACAAAAATAGGCCACCGGAGAGAGGTATACAAATGAGGTCAGACCTTGAAAAGTGAAAAGATTCCATATTTAGGATTTAGGGGTTGGGATTTAGGTTTGACTCATGACTGCCACGGGTGTCTTTGTGCCTTTTTGGCATTAAAATTCCTTGACTTTTTTCTTTTTTCTTAATATCATTAACAATAAAAAAATCTGAAAATTTATCATAACAAAAAGGAGGAAATATGAAATCAAAATTATATAATTTTGAAAATTTAGCGTTTTCCTTGTTTTCAATCTTCTTTATTTCTATTTTTCTTATACCGATAAAGGCTTTGACGGCAGAAAAACAGAGTGTACAGGTAAGCTTTAGTACTGGTAAGAAGTACATTTTAAATCGGAACGATTCGTGGTATAAATTTAAACTTGGTTATGAAAAAGGTTTTCTTGGTTTTATAAGACATACAATTCAATTTGGGGTTGACGGAACTAATTTTAACTATGTGGAAGAAGGCGGACAAAATATTCTATTTCCATTCAGCAGATTAACGGCTGATTTGAAGATGAACGAAAGACACTGCCTCATTTTCCTTATACAACCTTTTGAAATATTTACCTCGGCTCTTCCCGAAAGGCCAATTGTTGTCGAAGACATAACTTTCCCTGCTTCAAGACCGCTGAATCTGAAATATGGTTTTACGTTCTACAGATTAAGTTATTTATATGATTTCCAAAAAGAGAGCGATAAAGAGTTTTCTATCGGATTGTCCTTTCAGATAAGAAATGCTTCTATTATTTTTTCCTCAGCTGACGGAGGTCTGATAAGTATAAATAATAATATAGGACCGGTACCTATATTAAAATTCAGATGGCAAAGACCTTTGAGTAAAAGTATATGGATAGGCTCAGAAATAGATGGTTTTTATGCTTCGGGTCGTTATATAACCGGTTCCGCGAATGATTTCGAAGGGGCTATTATAGATGCTTCATTCAGATTTGGTTTTGAATTGACAGATTATTTAAACACATTTCTGAACTTACGATATCTGGGTGGGGGTGCGAGCGGAACAGAAGAAGGAGTAGAAAACAAGTACACGGATAACTGGCTGAAAACTTTTTCTGTTTCGTTAGGATTTTATTTACAGTGAAAAATACGTACTTATTTACTTCTGGGGTTGTATTTCGATAATTGGCAAATCTGTAGATTCTTCGAATCAGTATATCAGTTATTTAGTTGATTGGTGAATTAGTGAAAACTAACAAAAAATCTCCGTGTTCTCTGTGGCTTCGTGTGAGATAATTCCTTGACATTAAAATTTGATTAAATAAATTTGTGGAAGAAATTAGATTAGGTATTAGGTCTTTGGTCTTAGGCTTTAGTTGAAAATGGAGGTATATAATGAAAAAAATAGTAGTCGTATCGATTGTTGTTTTATTTTTAGTCGTTGTTATCGCTAACGGACAGACAGTCAAAAATAAGGTAATCGATTTAATCCTCTCGAGTTATTCGACCAGGGCTTTTTCAGGGGACCCTGTAACCGATAATCAAATAGAGCAAATACTTAAATGCGGGATAAAAGCTCCGAGCGGACGAAATAGGCAGCCATGGAAATTTACTGTGGTAAAGGATATACCGAGGGTGAAAGATGTGATTCGTAATATTAATGATGGTAATGTTGTAATACTCGTATCCGGATTGGAATTGGAGTCCGGGTCGAGAGGAATGAATGTCGATTTTGATTGCGCACTTGCAACGGAAAATATGTTTATTGCGGCGCAAAGTTTAGGACTCGGCGCACGAATTTATACCGGACCGGTGAATAAAATAAATACGGAAATGAAAGAAATATTGGAGATTCCCGCAGGGTATAGTGTCGTTGCGGCGCTTAGAATAGGTAATCTTGAGTCCGGCGTCGATGCGACTTCTTCAGCATCTTCGAGAAAAGAAATGGAAGAAGTTGTCAATTATGTGGATTAGTGAGTATGCAGTAGATAACTCAGTCTCTAGTCGCCAGTCATTGGTCAACTTAGGATTAGTAGAAAACAAGAAAGTTAAGCGAGGATTAAGGAAAAACACTTACCCCTTAATCCCTAATCCCTGAACTTCTAACTTGCACTGCTTCTAATCCTATTCTTCTTTGTGGTCTCTGTGGTTCAATTAGTTTTTCGTTTTACAATTTAACTATTTTACAATTCAACTATTTAACTGCTCCAAAGGAGCTTAAATTTTTTCCTGTAATTGTTTAATTGTACTTACTATTGCGGTTTTGACATTCTTATCGGTTTCGGTTTCGTATGCATTTCCTAGGGGTTTTATTGCGTTTTCATCATCTAAAATCGCAAGCGCCGAAGCCGCATGTATTCTTATATTCGGGTCTTTATCATTTAAAGCTTTTAGCAGGGGTTCAATAGCTCTCCTGTCTCCTGAACTTCCCAGACGGTTGTAATCTTCGATTTCTCCTTTTACTATGTTTTCCCACTTTTTCTCTCCGAGTTTTGAAAGTGCCGTTGCTGCGGCAGTT
Source organism: uncultured bacterium (assembly GCA_964525555.1). Classification (GTDB taxonomy): domain Bacteria; phylum Hydrothermota; class UBA3072; order UBA3072; family UBA3072; genus JAFGHJ01. The sequence goes on along the minus strand of CAZGHN010000001.1, from coordinate 82,633 downwards.
CTTACACTGGGGAATGCTCCTTCTCCTAAAGTCCTTATTAGAGGCATTATTGCTCTTATATCGTGTAGATTCCCTAATGCCGTGGCTGCAGCCTGTTCAACGTTCCAGTATTCATCTTCTAAATCTTCAATTAGTGAGCCTAATGCTTTTCTATCGCCTATATTGCCGAGAGCATTGGCGGCAGCCATTCTAATAGTATAATCTTTGTTTTTTAAAGCTTTGATGAGCTGTTTTACTTTTTTACCTTTTTCCCATTGTTCGATTGTTTCTTTTGTTATTTTTGAAAAAATAATTACCCCCAGTATAAATTTTAACTTATGTTTGTATAAAATATGATTTTTTCTACTTTTGGCAAGACAGATTCTTCGAATCTAAGTTAAATAGTTAAATTAAAAAATCGTCAAAAAGGAAAAATTTGGAGAGTGGAAGGAGGCCGATTTAACCATTCAACAATTTGACCATTTTACTTGTTTATAACTCCTCGCTTCTAACTTCTAATTTTGTCTTGACTTTTTATTTTTTAACCTTAAAATATCTTATGAAACGATTTGAAACACTTAAAGGGGGTGTTCAAATGGAAGAGAAAAAGATAGGCGTAATAACTCATTATTTTGGTAAGATCTCTGTCGGAATCATTAAATTAGATGCTCCTCTTAAGGTAGGAGATACGATTCATATAAAAGGCGCTCACGACGATTTTTCTCAGAGTGTGGATTCAATACAGATTGAACATGATTCCGTTGAATCGGCAAGCAAAGGAGAGGAAGTAGGAATAAAAGTTATTCAGAAAGTACATCCTAACGACGAAGTCTATCAGGTAGCAGGATAGAGCTGGAAGAACAGCAAGTAGCGAAGGATGCTCTAGTCTTGTGTCTTCAGTCGTGAGTCACGAGTCAAAAAACTAAAGAAAAGATTCGTGTAGTTTGTTGTTATAATTAGCTTTTAGCTGTTTGCCTTTAGCTGTTAGCACAAAAATTTGTTATAATATTTTACAATCTTATGTTTTAATTTTGGGAATGAGTGTGGGGAGCTAAAAGCAAAAAGCGAATATCTAATGGCTTTTTATCAGTTACCCTTGACACTCATTTAAATATAAGTATATTCGGCTGGATATTTATTAGAAACAAAGGAGGTTAGATGCCAGAAGGACTTATAAAAGAGATAAAAGACGCTGAAAAGAAAGCTGATGATATAATAAATAAGGCTAAAGTAAAAGCAAAGAAAGATATAGAAGAAGCGGGAAAACAGGCAGAGGAAATTATCGAAAAGGCCAATGAAAAGGTCAAAAAATTAATTGCTGAGAAGAAAAAAGAAGGCGCAGAAAAAGCAGAAGAAGAGAAGAAAAAATTGGAAAGTAAGGTAAAAAAAGAAATCGAAGAGATAGAAAAAAAGGCTTCTAAAAAAATAGAAGAAGCAAAAAATCTGATTGTAAAGAGTATTCTTAAAAAAGACTAAATGCCGCAAAAAGAGTTAAAAAAAGCGAATCTACTTATATACGAAGATGATAAAGAGAAATTCCTTGCCGACCTTCAGAAGGAAGGGATTTTTCATATTACCGATTCAAGGTCTTCGACGCTCGCAGAAGAAAATCCGGATTTAATACCCGATGAGAAATTTACTGACGAAGAAGCCGAAGAGATTTTTGAAAAGATCGAAGATATAGTAGACTTACTTAAAATTCATGCTGAAAGCAAGGGCGTTCTCGGGCAGTTTATCGACTTAAAGACAGGTATTTCTGCGGGCAGATATAAGGAAATAGTCGAAAATTTTAATTTAGATGAAGTAAAGCAAATTTGCAGTTGGGAAACGGAACTTTATCATAACAAAAATAAATTAACCGACCTTACTGACAAACTCGAGTTTTACCGGGGGTGGATCGGTTTAAGATTAAAAATTGCCGAATTATTTAAGCCAAAAGATGTTTCCGTAAAAGTATATAAATTAACGGCAGATAAGGATGAGTTAAAAAACAAATTAAAAGATATTCCCGTAGATTTTCAAATAATTTTCGAAAATCAAAAAAAATTAGGTGTCCTATTCTTTATTTATAAAGGATTTGAAGACGAATTTAAAAAGCTCATCGGGGATTATGAGCATGAAATAATCGATTTTAAAGGTGAAGAAGAAGAGCCGGCAAGTGTGGTTTCCAGATGTAAGAAAGAAATAGGTATTCTAAACAAGAAGATTTCCGGGGTTTCCGATAAAATATCGGAGAAAGGTTCTGAGTATGAAAAATATATAGTGCTTTATGATTATTTCCTTTCCAGGATGAACCGGTCCGATGTTTTGAACAAGAGTCTTACGACGAGGAATGTTTTCTTTATGGAAGGCTGGGTTGAAAAGGAAAACCAGACAATATTGCAGAACTTAGCCGATAAATATGACGGTGTTGATTTGAATTGGGCTAAACCCAGTAAGGTCGAACGTATTCCTGTTAAGTTGAAAAATAATACGATAAGCACTCCGTATGAGGCAATTACCGGTTTATATGCACTTCCCAGGAAAGGAGAGATAGATCCTACTCCTTACATAGCGATGTTTTTTGCTGTTTTCTTTGGATTCTGCATGACTGATGCTGCTTATGGAATCGTTTTGATTGCGATTTCTTTTTATTTGATGCCGAAATTGCCCGAGGGGCGTAAATACTTATGGATATTTGTAGGAGGAGGATTGTTGACTGTTTTCGCCGGAACTATAACCGGAAGCTGGTTTGGAAATAACATCGAGATGGCCTTTCCCGAACTTTCGGGTGTTAGTGTATTCAGACAGAAACTCACGATATTTGACCCATTCGAAAATCCTCTTAATTTCCTTAAACTTTCTCTTGTTTTTGGAGTCGTACAGATTTTCACCGGACTGATAATTTCTATAAAGGAAAAAATGAGACATAAAAATTATTTAAATGCATTTGCAAATGAGATATCATGGATTATATTCTTTATTTTCCTGGGCTTATTTACGGTTACAAGTTCTAACATATTTAAGTTTCTTATGCTTGTACCGATTTCCATAATTTTAGTCTTTTCCAATGAAAGTAAATCTCTGGTAATGAGGTTAGCAAAAGGAGGATTTACAGCATTTAATGGGCTTATAGGTTTTCTTGGTAATATACTTTCTTACAGTCGTATTATGGCTCTGGGGCTTGTGACCGCTGGTCTTGCCATGTCCGTTAATATTTTGGCAAAGATAGTTAGAGATTTAGTTCCGGGTTTCGGAATTGTTCTGGCAATACTTATATTCATAGGAGGTCATATTTTCTCGATAGCCATAAATGCCTTGAGTAGTTTTGTCCATACAATGCGTCTCCAATTTGCAGAATTTTTCCCTTACTTTTATGAAGGCGGAGGCGAAATGTTTAAGCCATTCGGGTTAGATGGCAAATATACAAGAATTGAAAAAAAGGAGGTTTAAGTGATTAGTGGTTTTTGGTTAGCAATGTCAGGAGTAGCTGCGGCTGTATTTCTTGCAGGAATCGGTTCTTCTATTGGTGTACAGATACCTTCAAGAGCAGCGGCAGGTGTACTTTCCGAGCAGCCGGATAAGTTCGGGAGAACTTTCATTCTGGTTATTCTACCCTCGACGCAGGGTTTTTACGGTTTTATTGCAGCCATGTTCATGATGATGAAATTAGGGATGTTTGGTGGCGCAATGAATTATAATATGACCATAATAGAAGGTTTACGCTTTCTTGTTGCCGGTCTTCCGGTTGGTATTGTCGGATTAATATCCGGAATTCATCAGGGTTTAGTTTCTGCGGCAGGTGTTGAGCTTGCGGCAAAACAGCCTGAGGCAACGATGAGAGTCGTCATTTTTGCGGTTATGGTTGAAACTTATGCTATTCTTGGGTTTGTTACAAGCTTCTTGATGGTAAATGCAATTGGATAAAAATGGGTAAAGTAAAAGATAAGATTTTAAAAGAAGCCCAGAGCAGCAAAGAGCAAATAGAAAAAGAGGCATCATCGAAAGTCAAGAAAATAATCGAGGATACAGTACGCGAGGCTTCCGATATCGAAAAGAAGGGTAAACATAGGGCAGAAGAAGAAGGAAAGACCGAGATGGAGAGAATCCTGAGTATGGTCAGGATGGAGCTCTCGAATATGAAATTGGACAGGAAAAATAAGATAATAGGACAGCTAAAGGAAAAAGTTACCGCAGATATGAAAAGCTTGAAATGGGAAGAATATAAGGAGCTGATTAAAAGACTTATTCTATCGGCTTCAACTAAGGGGGATGAGGAAATTATTCCCGGTGCTCTTCATGGCGACAAAATAAGAGAACTGATCGATGAGCTTAACAGGGAAGATAAACATAATTTTAAGATTTCTGACGAAAAGGGAGATTTTGAAGTAGGTGTAGTCTTATCCAAAGCCAGCAGAAGAGTTAATGCAAGGCTTTCCGTACTGCTGGAAGAAACTTTTGATGAGAAGCAAGAAGAAATAGTAAGGATTTTATTTAAGTGAATAGATTCGAAACCATAAGAGTGTTGGATACAAATTATACTTATGCTTTAGGCGTAATCCGCGCTCGGGAAGTGAAATTATTGACAAAAAAGAGATTAGAAGAATTAATGACTTCCGAAGATGTTGGTGAGTTGATTTCAGCACTTCATGATACAGATTACGGATCTTTTCTTAGAAACATTGGTAAATATGAAGTGGAAAACGCCTTATCTTTAGCCGAAGTCGCTCTTTATAAGGATATCGAAAAACTTATCGCCGACCCGGAGGTAATGAAGATATTAAGAGCAAAGTATGATTTTTATAACATAACCGTTCTTCTTAAAGGAAAAATTGCCGAAAGTAATTTTACGGATAAATGTTCTTCTCTTGGGTCTATACCCGTTTCAAATTTAGAGGGAATATTCAAAGAAGAAAAATATTCCTATCTTCCGGCTTATCTTCAGGAAGCGATAAAGAAGGGAATAGATGTATATTATTCATCCGACCATAATGCCCAGAAATTGAATTTTGCCGTTGATTCTATTATGGCTGAGACTTTAACTTCATACAGTGAAAATCCTTTTCTAATTAATTATTATAAATTCTGGGTGGATTTAACGAATTTAAAGACAATCCTTCGCCTTTTGTTTCTTGAAAAGTACAAGGAATTATTAGATTTTGCAGTGCTTCCCGGCGGAAATATCGAAAAAGAAACAGTTAAAAAAGCGAAAATCGAAGATAAGGACAGTCTCGAAGATTTATACAGGGGAACTATTTATAGTCCGCTTTTAGAGTGGAAGGATTCTTTTTCTATTTTAGAAAAAGAGGCAGAGAAAATTCTTCTTTCTTATTTGAATTCCGTTGCTTTTGAAGCTATAGGCGTTGAACCTGTTATTGCATATTTGTTTGCAAAAGTTAACGAAATAAGAAATTTACGCATAATATTTATCGGTAAGATAAATGGTGTGGGTGATGATTTAATAAAGGATAGGTTGATAGTATGAAAGTTGCTTTTGTGGGGCCTTCGGACATTATTTCTCCTTTTAAATCTCTGGGTGCGGAGTTGATAAATACCGAAGATAAAAATATAGAAGAAATAAAAAAAGAAATAGAAGATTCGGATTTTGCTATTGTTTTTGTATTTGAAAATGTTTTTAAAGAATTATTGAAATTTGAGGAACTCATATCCAGTCCTGAAATAAATATAGTCCCTATACCCGGGATTGAAGGTAGTAAAGGATATGGACAGATGAGAATACGAGATATGGTTAAGAAAGCTGTTGGAATGGATATAGGAGGCTTTAATGAGTGAGGGTAAAATAATCAGAGTATCGGGACCTCTTGTTGTGGCGGAGAATATGAAAGGCAGCAGAATGTATGACGTCGTCAACGTGGGAGATGAAAAACTCCTCGGAGAAATTATCGAACTGGAAAAGGATCTGGCTTCCATTCAGGTATATGAAGAAACTGAGGGGATAGGAGTAGGAGAACCTGTTTATTTAACAGGAGAGCCTCTTTCCGTTTCTCTTGGTCCCGGTTTAATCGAATCGATTTATGATGGTGTTCAGCGTCCTCTTAATAAAATTAAAGATAAGGCAGGCAATTTTATTTCAAGAGGCATATTTGTGCCTGCGATAGACCCTGAAAAGAAGTGGGATTTCAATCCCGTCAAAAAAGAGGGAGATAAGGTTACCGGCGGGGATATTATCGGTACGGTTCAGGAAACGGTACTGATAGAACATAGGATTATGATTCCCCCGGGTGTCGAGGGTACGATAGAGAAAATCAACAAAGGTAAATTCACCGTTAAAGATGTTGTGGCAGTAGTGAAAACAAAAGAAGGCAGCAAGGAAATTAATATGGAGCAGAGATGGGGCGTGAGGAAAGCACGGCCTTCGAAAAAGAGACTCCAGCCGACTATGCCTCTTATAACGGGACAGAGAGTAATCGATACCTTTTTCCCGATAGCTATGGGAGGTACTGCCAGTGTTCCGGGTCCTTTTGGTTCAGGTAAAACGGTTATTCAGCATCAGCTTGCGAAATGGGCTGAAGCTGAAGTAGTTGTATATATCGGATGCGGGGAAAGAGGAAACGAAATGACCGATGTTCTCAATGAATTTCCAAAACTTGAAGATCCGAAATCCGGTGAACCCTTAATGAAAAGAACAATTCTTCTTGCAAACACCTCTAATATGCCGGTTGCAGCCAGGGAAGCTTCGATTTATACGGGAATAACCATGGGCGAATACTTCAGGGATATGGGATATTCCGTGGCTTTAATGGCTGATTCTACTTCGAGATGGGCCGAGGCGTTGCGTGAAATTTCAGGAAGGCTCGAAGAGATGCCCGGTGAAGAAGGTTATCCAGCTTATCTCGGAAGTAAAATTGCCGAATTCTACGAGAGAGCAGGGAAGGTAAAATGTCTCGGCAGTGATGACAGGGAAGGCGCAATTTCCGTTATCGGTGCAGTTTCTCCTCCGGGCGGGGACTTATCTGACCCTGTTGTTCAGAATACGCTTCGGGTCGTAAAGGTTTTCTGGAGTTTGAAAGCAGAACTGGCTTACGCGAGGCACTTTCCGGCTATCGATTGGCTTACTTCTTATTCTCTTTATCCGGATAACGTTAAAGATTATATGGATAGGGAAGTAGCTGAAGATTTTCTTGAGATAGAACATGAAGCTATGAAAATACTCGAGGAAGAAGAGGAATTGCAGGAGATGGTTAGACTCGTGGGCATCGATGCTCTTTCTCCGAAAGAAAGACGTATACTTGTTGCCGCAAGGATTATAAGAGAGGACTTTTTGCATCAAAACGCTTATCATGAAGTAGATACCTATACTTCCATAAAAAAGCAGTATCTAATGCTTAAGGCAATTATAATTTTTTATAGGGCATCGGATAAATTCGGGGCCGAACCTGAAGAAATGGAAAAACTCGAGATTCTGGAGGAAATTGCGCGTATGAAATTTGTAGAAGAAAAGGAAATAAAGAAGATTGAAGATTTACAGAGTAGGATTAAAGATGCGCTTATGAAAATCGCGGCGAAAGAGGAGGAAGGTGATGAGAGTAGAGTACAAAGCAGTCTCTGATATTTCCGGACCTCTTCTATTTGTAGAAGGAGTCGAAGGAGTTAGTTACGGTGAACTATGCACAATTAAGCTGCCGAGCGGGGAAGAAAGAACCGGAAAAGTCCTTGAAATACATCGTGATAGGGCTATGGTTCAGGTTTTTGAAGGTACCAGAGGTATAGATATTCCTGAAACAACGGTTGTTTTTCAGGGCAGAACAATACAACTGGATCTCTCTCCCGATATATTGGGCAGAGTTTTCGACGGAATGGGTAGGGTTAACGATGATGGTCCTGCTATTATACCTGAGAAGAGAAGGGATATTAACGGAGAACCGATTAATCCCTATGCAAGGGAATACCCGAATGAGTTTATTCAGACGGGTGTTTCGACTATCGACGGATTAAATCCTCTTGTAAGGGGACAGAAATTGCCGTTTTTCTCCGGTTCGGGACTGCCTCACAATAAAGTAGCAGCCCAGGTCGTTAGACAGGCTAAGGTTTTAAGTTCGAGTGAGAGTTTTGCAGTCGTTTTTGCCGCTATGGGTATAACTTTTGAAGAAGCGGAATTCTTTAGAAACGATTTTGCAGAAACCGGTGCTCTGGAGAGAGTGGTTATGTTTTTGAATCTTGCGGATGACCCGGCAATCGAGCGTATATCTACACCTCGAGCAGCTTTAACAGCTGCTGAGTATCTCGCTTTTGACCTTGAAATGCATGTGCTTGTTATTATTACCGATATGACAAATTATTGCGAAGCGTTGCGGGAAATTTCGGCTGCGCGAAAGGAAGTTCCTGGTCGAAGAGGTTATCCGGGATATCTTTATACCGATCTTTCCACTGTTTACGAAAGAGCGGGAAGGATAAAGGGTAATAAGGGTTCTATAACAATGATGCCTGTTCTTTCGATGCCGGAAGATGATAAAACACATCCGATTCCGGATTTAACCGGATATATTACAGAAGGACAGATTATCTTTTCGCGTTCGCTCGAAAGGAAAGGCGTTTCACCTCCTATAGATGTATTACCTTCGCTTTCCAGGCTTAAAGATAAAGGTATAGGTAAAGGGAAAACAAGAGAAGATCACGCAGATCTTTACAACCAGCTATATGCTGCATATTCGAGGGGTAAAGAAGCCGAAGAACTTTCCGTTATTCTTGGTGAAGCAGCTCTTTCCGAAATGGATAAGAAATATCTTGAATTTATGAATAGATTCGAGGCAGAGTATGTAGGGCAAGGTGAATATGAAAACAGAAGCGTGGAAGAAACTCTGGACCTTGGCTGGAAGCTTCTTTCTATATTTCCCAAAAAAGAGTTAAAGAGAATACGTGATGAATATCTGGATAAGTATTTTTCAAAATACTACGAGGATACCGACGGCGAAGAAGAAATGGAACAAGAAACCAAACAAGAGACCAAAGCCGGAAAATCTTTAAGAGAGGAAGAAGTGAAATCAGAAAGTAAATCGAAAGATGGAAAGCCGAAAAATAGAAAAAATGGAAAATAGCAAAATGGTTTTTTTATGCAGTCATCCTTCGGCGGTCAGCCGTCTTTTTTAAGGAGTATATAAGGTATGGCAATGCAGGTAAATGCAACAAGAATGGAGCTGCTTCGTCTTAAGAAGCGGTTAAATATAGCAAAAAGAGGACATAAATTACTAAAACAGAAACAGGATGAGCTTCTTAGGGTTATTCAAAAGACAGTAAGTTTGCTTGCTTCGATGAGGAAAGAGGTAGAGGAACAGTTAGTGGAAGCTTTGAAGCAATTTTTCCTTGCCAGAGCGTATCAGGATAAAAATATTTTTGAAGGTTCACTTTTGCTGCTTGATACTGAAGTAGAGTTGTCCATGGAAACCGAAAAAGTTATGAATGTACCTCTGCCAAAATATCAAAAAAGCCTTAAAGGTGAGTTAGTCTCATATGGATTTGCTATGACTTCACCCACTCTTGATATTGCCCTCAAAGGTTTGATGAATGTTTTCGAGCGTTTGATTGAAATGGCGGAATTAGAAAAAAGAATTACTCTTTTAACCGAAGAAATGGATAAAACGAGACGCAGAGTAAATGCTCTTGAATATATATTGATTCCCGAGATTCAAAGCTCGGTGCGAGAAATAAATATGAAGCTTGAAGAGAGGGAGAGAGAGAAGAACTCAAGGCTCATGATAATAAAGGATGTGATAAGAGGATAATATGCTTTTCATTCTTTTTGTAATAAGTATTTCTTTAACAGATATCCGAATAGATTCCAACGAAGACACAACAGCCCAAATGGTTTCTCTATATCCTGAAATAGATGGTATTGTTTATATAGAAAATTTGCTGTTTACGTGGACAAATCAGGAAAGGCAGAAGAGAGGACTTAAAAGTTTGAAATTGGATAAAAGATTGAGGATTGCCGCAAGACAGCATTCTAATGATATGTTAAGAAAAAAATATCTTTCTCATAATTCCAGAGATGAAGTTAATCGAACACCGTTACAACGAATATATAATTCGGGATTGCCAGTTCTTGCAGTGGGTGAAAATATAGCAGAAAGTGTTGGGGATATGGTGCCGATACTTTTAAAAAACAAACCTGATTCTCTTGCGAAACTTGTAATGAAAGGATGGATGGATAGTCCTCCTCATAAGAAAAATATTTTGCATCCTGATTACACACATATGGGAATAGGAGCTGTTGCAGGCGGAGAGCTGCATAAAGTTACTCAAAATTTTGCCGATGAGTCGGATTTTACAGTAGATAGTGTTTTAGCAGAAGTAAACCGAAAACAATATTCAGTATCTTTTTATATGAGTTCTTTTGTGTCCGGTATTAGTGTTTTTGATAACGGGAAACCTCTGGAATCTGATTCCGTCTATATTCGTTCCGGAAGAATAGATTTTCGTTTAAAGAGAGATTCAAGCCTGCATAAAGTGGAACTCTGTTTAAAGGAGGAAAAGTTATACCGTTGTGGGGTAAGACTTTTTATTCATACCGGTCCTCCTGTAGAGACTATTTTTCAGCCATTTAGTTCGAAGTATAAGTAAGAAGCCAGAATCCAAGATAGAGAAACAAGCCAAATAGTAAAATGGTAGAATGGTGAAATCGGCAGCCCCCCCTTTAAGATTTTTTAAATCTTAGTTAAATAGTCAAATCGTTGAATAGTTAAATCGGCCACCCCTCTCCTTATTTTATTTTTTACTATTTTGCCACTTTTCTATTTAGCCATTTAACTGATCCGAAGGATCCGTAATACTATTTCACAATTTTTCAATTTAACAATTTAACTATTTGCCCCTTGCATTTCTTGTAAGTATTTATATTTTGTGAGCAACAAGTGTAATGTAAGTAAGACGAATTATCAACTAAAGTGTTTTTTTCCAAATTAAAAAGGAGGAGCTACAATGGAAAAAATGGTATACTTCTTTGGGGATGGTAAGGCAGAGGGAAATATTACAATGAAAAAAACTTTAGGTGGGAAAGGTGCCGGCTTGGCAGAAATGACTAATATTGGTATTCCGGTTCCTCCGGGTTTTACCATTACTTCAAGTTGTTGTTTATTTTTTGAGAAAAACAAAAAATATCAGGAAGGACTTGAACAGCAGATAGATGAGAACTTAAAGAAGTTGGAAGATGCCATGGGTCAGAGTTTTGGATCGGCTGATAATCCTTTGTTGGTTTCAGTTCGTTCCGGAGCAGCCATTTCGATGCCTGGCATGATGGATACTATTTTAAATCTCGGATTAAACGAAGAAATAGTGAGTGGGTTGATTAAGAATGCGGATCCTCGTTTTGTATATGATAGTTATCGTAGATTAATTCAGATGTACGGGGATGTCGTTATGGGTGTTGAACACGAAGATTTTGAGGAAATAATACAAGAAACTAAGAATAAAAAAGGCGTAAAAGCAGATGCCGATTTAACCGCGGATGATTGGAAAGAAATTGCCGGTAAATTTAAGGTACTTGTCAAGGAAAAAACAGGGAAAGATTTTCCTGAAAATCCTAAAGATCAATTGATGGGTGCTGTGAATGCAGTCTTTTCATCCTGGGATAATAAAAGAGCAAGAGAGTATAGAAGAATAAATAATATTCCCAGTGATCTCGGAACTGCGGTAAATGTACAGGCTATGGTTTTTGGTAATAGAGGAGAGGGCTGTGGAACTGGAGTTGCTTTCACTCGTAATCCTGCAACCGGAGAAAACTCTTTTTACGGGGAATATTTGCTCGATGCTCAGGGAGAAGATGTAGTTGCAGGTATTAGAACTCCGGGTCCTATTACACATAAACAGAAAGAAGAGTCCGGTTCCTCAATCGATGCTTTCCAGGATGTAATGTCTGAAATGTATAGAGAGTTAGAGGATGTAAGAAAGAAACTTGAAGGGCATTTCAAGGAAATGGAAGATCTTGAATTTACTGTTGAAAATAATAAACTGTGGATTCTTCAAACACGAACAGGTAAAAGAACTGCGATGGCTGCGGTAAAGATAGCGGTTGATATGGTCGAAGAAGGACTTATAGACGAAAAGGAAGCAGTAAAGAGAGTAAGTCCGGCTCAGGTCGATCAGTTGCTGCATCCAATGATTGATCCAAAAGCGGACGTACAGGTTATTGCGAAAGGGCTTCCCGCTTCTCCCGGTGCTGCATCTGGTGAAGTTGTATTTACTGCCGATGATGCAGTAGAAAAAGTTAATGCCGGTAAAAAGGTTCTTCTTGTTCGCCACGTTACTTCTCCGGAAGACATAGCCGGAATGCATGCCGCGGAAGGTATATTAACTTCAAGGGGAGGAATGACTTCGCATGCTGCTGTTGTAGCAAGAGGTATGGGAGCTCCCTGTATTGTTGGTGCGGAAGATATTGTTATTGATTATAAGGCTAAAACTTTTACGGTTGGTGACGTAACCGTTAAAGAAGGAGATTATTTAACTATCGATGGTTCAACGGCGAGAGTTATACTTGGTAGGGTTCCGACCATAGAACCCGAGATTTCAGGAAATTTCGAAAAGATAATGAAGTGGGCAGATGATATAAGGAGACTCGGAGTTAGAGCTAATGCCGATACTCCCGCCGATGCCAAACAAGCCAGAGATTTTGGTGCTGAGGGAATTGGGCTTGCACGGACAGAACATATGTTTTTCGGTGAGGATAGGATTCCGGCTATGAGAGAAATGATATTATCTGAGACGCCGGAAGAACGAAAGAAGGCTCTTGACAAGATACTTCCTATGCAGAGGAGCGATTTTGAAGGTCTCTTTAAGGCAATGGACGGTTATCCAGTGATAATAAGACTTCTTGATCCGCCCCTGCATGAGTTTTTACCGGAAGATGAGAAAGCAGTAGAAGAGCTTGCAAAAAATATGGGTATATCCGTAGAAAAAGTTGAGGAAAAGATATTGAGCCTTGAGGAAACAAATCCGATGCTTGGACTTCGCGGATGCAGACTCGGTATTCTCATTCCCGAAATAACCGAAATGCAGGCAAGAGCAATTATTGAGGCAGCTGTTAACGTAGCGGGTCAGAATGTTAATGTTATTCCTAAAATAATGATACCTCTTGCAGGAAGAAAAGAAGAGGTCGCCACTCAAAGAGAAGTTATCGAGAAGGTGGCAAAGAAAGTTTTCGAAGAGAAAGGAAAAACTGTTGATTATCAGATTGGAACAATGATCGAACTCCCAAGGGCGGCGTTGACTGCCGATAAGATAGCGGAGGTTGCCGATTTCTTCTCATACGGAACAAATGATCTGACACAGACGACTTTTGGCTTTTCGCGTGATGATGTAGGCAAGTATACTCCCGATTATATAGAAAAAGGTATTTTGCCTGCCGATCCTTTTCAGACTCTGGACCAGGAAGGCGTTGGCCAGTTGATTGAAATGGGCCTCGTGAAAGGAAAAAAAGCAAATCCCAAGTTAGAAGTTGGCATATGCGGTGAGCATGGTGGGGACCCGGCATCGATTGAATTTTGCCATAGAATAGGACTTGATTATGTTAGTTGTTCTCCATTCAGGGTTCCCGTAGCTAGACTTGCTGCTGCGCAGGCAGTTTTAATGGAGAAAAATAAATAAAAGATTGATTTATAAGTTTTTTTACTATACCTCTAAAAACAAGGGCCTTTCGGCCCTTGTTTTTTTATAGGGTTGACAAGTTGAAAAGTATTTGTATAATAAATTAAAATCTACAAGATAATGTAGGTTTTTTAATAGGAAAGAAGGAGGAAATTTGGAAGATATATTATTATATCTCATAAGAGTATTATTGCGTATATTAACAATAAATTCAAATACTTTATTTCCTCTAAAATACACTATGAATTAATAATTATTTAAATTTTCGTACACCTCTACAACCAAGGGCCTTATGGCCCTTGGTTGTTTTTTCATGTAGCCACTAAGGCACAAATCCTCCGGATTGGTCAAATAGTAAAAAAATAATCCGTGTTTATCCGTGTAGATCTGTGGCAATTAACAGATTCTTCGATTCTAGGTCAAATAGATAAATAGAGAAATAGTAAAATAGTTTACCCATTTCCCAATTTCCCCATTTTTCAATTTTTCTAATTTCTTCTTCGTGTCTTAGTGTCTTTGTAGCAATTTTTAGGATTTTGGATTTAGGGGTTGGGATTTTAAAAAAAACTATATTTACTACATGTTCTACATGTGAATATTTTGGGTGGTGGGAAAAAACAAAAAAACTCTGTGTTTTCTGTGATAAATATTTTTTAAAAAGTTGACTTCTTAAGAAATTTTCTTAGAATTAGATTAGTAAAATGCAAAATAAATTAAAACATTGTTTTTTATATCCACTTTATCAAGGAAATATTGCTACAATTATTACTCCTGCTCTTTTATTTTCTATTATGGTTTTTATCGCAGAAAAAATGGCCGGATTAATAGGTTTATATGGTGGGGTACCGGGATTGCTTTTAGCGGTTTCTATTGTTTGTTTTTCTTTAGATTATTTACGCCAAATAGTAAAGGCTGCGGCCAGAGGAGAAATAGAGCCTCCCGAGTGGAAATTTGAAGAAATAGATATTGAGGAATTATTCAGGGGAGTAATGCCAGTTTCGGTATCGTTTTTAGAATCTTTATTTTGTGCTATTCCTGTAAATTTTTTTATTGCTCTTTCTAACAATACAGGTTTTTTGAGCCAATTTATTGCTTCGTGGAAATTACTTATTCTCATTCCTTTTGTAATATTGTATCCGATAAATCTTTTATCTTACGGTATATTTGATGATTTTATTATTATTCGTTTCTTCCGGATATTATCAAAAAAAGTAATATTTAAGATTTTGACAGTATATGTATTCTCTTTTGCATTTTTAGTATATATGATATTTTTACCCATATGGAAGAATTCTTTTCTCATTCTTATGGGTTTCGCCGTAACTTTTTACCTTTTCCAAATTTGGTCTTATTGTCTGGGTAGGGATTATACTAATGATGTAAATATTTTAAAAGAGGGTTGAAAAATTTGAAATGGGAAGTAGATTTAATTTATGAGTATGTCTAAAATCAAAGGTCCTAAGATTTTGTATTTGTCCCGTGGGCGTGGTTTTAGTCATGCCATGTATGATTCGCTCATTCTTAAGGAGCTAAAAGATATAAATAAAAATTTGTCAATACTTGTTGCTACTTATGATAAGGGATATACTTATTTTCTTAAAAATGGATTTAAGCCTTATAATCTTGGTTTAAAGCAGGATGACGAACTTTCTTTAAAAGCGGCTTTAAGGATCTGGTCCCTTATACGACGTTTTAAGCCGGATTTAGTAGTTAGCGACGAAGTTTTTATTGTTTTACATATAACGAAGGGGCTTAAAATTCCTTCTATACTCATTACACATTGGTTCTTCGAAACGTTCAACAAGAATCATCCAATAATTCCTGCAGTAAAAAAGGCAGATCATGTTATTTTTGTAGATACGCCTGCATTTCACAATATTCCTTTCGATTTTAACGTCCATCTTACATTCGTAGGTCCCGTAATCCGGGATTTTGAGTATACCTTAAAGGATAAGACGAGAGCAAGAAAAGAATTAGGAATTGATATTAAAGATATGGTTATTCTTGTAACGCCGGGCGGAAGGCATAAGGACAGGAGTAGATTATTGGATATAAGTGTAGAAGCATTTAAAGAGTTGAAAGACGATAATCTGAAATTGATACTTTTAACGGGAGAACTTTTTAAAGAGTATCAGGCAAGGTTTGCAGATGACGGAAGCATAATTGTTAAGGATTACGATTGGAAGATTGATCGATTAATGGTTGCGAGCGATTTGGCTATTTGCAAAGGTACTTTTATGACAACATGGGAACTTGCGTATTTGGGTATTCCTTCTATATCTATACCGGATATAAGTAATCCTGTTGACCAGCATCAGGTAAAAGAAATGAATAAACGTAATCTTACCATTAAGCTTGATCCGCGAAAGTTAAACAAAGAAGACCTGCTTGAAAGTGTGAAGGAACAACTTTATTCAGACCACAAAAATAAAAAAATAACCAGGGAAGTTAAAAAACTTATTTATGGTTTGCCTCAAAGAGGAGCAGCGGAAGAGATAAATTATTTTCTTCGTAATATTTTAAAATGAGTGAAAAGCAGAAAATGAAGTTTGATATAATTTTTCTTTCGTATGATGAGCCGTACGCTGAAGAGCACTGGCAACGGCTTAAAAAAAGATTCCCTTATGCACAGAGGGTTCACGGGGTTAAAGGCATTCTTAATGCGCATAAAAAATGCGACAGTATAGCTCGAACAGATAAATATTATATTGTTGATGGAGATGAACATATACTTAAGGAGTTTAACTTCAATAATGTTCGTTTAGAGTTACAGGAAGGTTTTTATTATATATGGTCGTCTCGAAATGCTGTAAATGATTTAAAATATCCTAATGGCGGAGTTAAATTATTTCCCAAGGGAATTTTTGATGGAGTAGAAGAATATGGGGTGGATTTATTCGAGAAGATGCCTCATAAGTTGATCGACGAGGTCGCTTCTTTGAATAGATTTAATTCTTCTCCTTTTTGTTCTTGGCGGGCCGGTTTTAGAGAGTGTGTCCAACTTGCATGTCAACATTCGAAACAAACCACAAAGCAAATTAGAATATATCTTCTTAATATATGGTGTAATAAAGGCGCCGATCGTAAATTCGGGAAGTGGTGTATCAGAGGGGCTCGTGCAGGAAGAAGGTACGGGATGGAGAATCTAGGTAATATAGAAGCAGTAGAATTGATGAATGATTTTGATTGGTTGCAAAAACGTTTTTATCACGAATTGAAAAAGTACAAATAGAAACTGCAGAAGAAATCAATTACCATATTTGTAGTATTATAAATGAATAAAAAATTTAAAGAAAAGTTCGATATAGTTTTTCTTTCGTATGACGAGCCATATGCAGAGGAACACTGGCAACGGCTTAAAAAACGTTTTCCTGCCGCACAGAGGGTACATGGAGTAAAAGGTATACTTAATGCCCACAAGGAATGTGCATGTCTTGCTAAGACTGATTATTTTTTTGTTGTTGACGGAGATGCTTATATCTTAGATGAATTTAATTTTAGAAGTGGACTTCCCTCCCGGTTGCAATCTGATTGCTTATATATATTTGGTAGCAGAAATCCTATTAATGATCTTGTATATGGAAATGGAGGAGTGAAATTATTTCCTAAGTCGACTTTCGATGGGGTGGAAGATAGTGGTGTAGACGTAACTCTCACCATTCTTCCAAAGTATATGCCGATTGAAACAGTTTCTTCTATAACACGTTTTAACGCTTCTCCTTTTGATACCTGGAAAGCGGGATTTAGAGAGTGTGTTAACCTGGGAAGTTTAAAATGGTCGTGCCATAAAGATCAAGGACGAGTATATTTACTAAATGTATGGTGTAATAAAGGTTGGAATCGTCCATTTGG
Source organism: uncultured bacterium (assembly GCA_964525555.1). Taxonomy (GTDB): domain Bacteria; phylum Hydrothermota; class UBA3072; order UBA3072; family UBA3072; genus JAFGHJ01. The sequence goes on along the minus strand of CAZGHN010000001.1, from coordinate 65,227 downwards.
AAAATGGTGTATTAAAGGAGCGCGTGCCGGCAGGAGATATGGAATGGAGAATATAAAAAATGAAAAAGCATTAAAACTGATGAATGATTATGATTGGTTGCGGAAACATTTTTATTACGAGTTAAAAAAGGGGTATCTAAAAGGTATGGAGAGTGAATTGGATAAAAACATGCGTCCCTGATAGAGATTTTAAGATTATTTACGTTGATAAATTTTTTGTTTTTATTGTTAAAAAAAGGAGGTAAAATGGATAATTTGATTATTTTGTCTTCCTCTTTCGAAAATGAAGGATCGATACCCGGTAGATACACCTGTGAAGGAGAAGACATCTCGCCGGAGATTCGTTGGCAGGATATTCCCGGTGGGGTGAAATCGCTTGCTCTTATATGTGATGATCCCGATGCTCCAGGCGGTGACTTTGTTCATTGGGTGGTATTTAATATTCCTCCTGAGTCGAATGGGTTGCCCGAAGCTGTAACGGTAAGCGATATTCAAAATATTGGTGCAATTTCTGGTGTTACACATTATGGACGCAGCGGTTACGGCGGACCTTGTCCTCCTAGGGGGTCAACTCACCATTATCATTTCAAACTTTATGGCCTCGATATAATTTTAGAGGAGGAGGAGAATATGACCAAATATAATTTATTGAAAAAAATGGAAGGTCATATTATTGCTAAGGGGGAAATCGTAGGGCTGTTTGAAAGATAAATCAGAAGCCGATAATTGAAGAATAAGTAAAGTTATAAAATCGTTGAATGGTTAAATTGGAAAACTAAAAACTAATTTAACCACAAAGAACACAAAAAAACAATTTATTTAACCACTAAACATACAAAACACACGAATTTTTTTTGTTTTTTCCTAAATCCTAATCCCTAAATCCAAAATCCTAAATATAGACTCACGGCTGTTAAATATGCCTTCCTGACATATGCTCTTTTTCTATTGCGATGTGCGAAAAATTTTCTTATTTTGCGAAAAACTTTATTATATAAAGTATTGATTGCCAATATTTTAATTTCTGGAACGGTTCTTGTATATTAGTTTAGTAGCTCTTTTAAAATTAGTAGAACAGTGGTTTAAGGTGGTTACCCAGATTATATTTTTCTCTTTCTAGTTAGTTAGTCGTGGAGGAGGTCGCAATGTCAAGAATTAGTAATGGTAATAATATGGTTAGTGCTCCGTTTGAGTTAAAGGGAAGTTTGGGAAAGTCTTTTAAAATAAATATTGATGGAATGTTATTAGAAGGTGATCTGGTTTATGATTATTCATATAACATTCATCTAATGATTACGGTACCTGATACCATGTGCGGAGGAGATAAATCTTTTTACAGGCTTTTGAGTCTTTGCAAAGACAACTCCGCAGATTTAAACATTTATTCATGTTTCTTTGTTCCCTTTTACGTTGAGCATTCGGACACGTCAGTCTTTTCTTTATATTAAAACATTTCTAAGTTCAGTGAGAGTGCACACTCACTGAACTTAGATGTGTTTCGAATTTCCCTTCCTTAAAAATATATAAAAAATAAAAAAACAAAAATCGGAATGACATATTGCAAGAAATCGAGGTTTTAGCTATTGGCCTTTCGACTTTAGCTTTTATTTTTGAAAAAACTAAGAGCAAACAGCCAAAAGCGAAGAGCTTAGTTTATGTTCTTTATATTTATTTTCTTCGAGAGAAGGGTTTTTTCAGCGTAGAAAATAAAAATGGGTTAAGTAGTTTTTTTATCTCGGGTAATTTCTCTTTTGTGGCTTCGTACCCGACTCTGATTCCAAGATTGAATTTAGTGAAATCAGCCCAATGTATTGATTCAACTTTTGGTTCAATAAGAATATCTGCTCTTTCGGCCTGCTGTCTATTAAAATGAAATTTTGCAATTTCGTCGGCCCGCATACTTGTTGAGAGAGCAGAGCCTATTTTTTCGTATTTTCCAAGTTTAGAACCCAGATTGACTGCTATTACTTTTTTTACTCCGAGCACTCTGCACCCATCTACAGGTACTTTTGCAGTTGGTCCGGCATCGACAAAGACCATTTCTTTCTCTTCCCAGGCAGGAAAAATACCGGCGATTGAGATAGCTTTTATTACAGCGTCTCTCAGAGGTCCTTTATTTATGTATATGTCTTTACCGGATACCAGGTCTAAAGTGGTGCATCCGAATTTAATTTTCAAATTCTCTATATTAGTATCGGGTAGAAATTTATTTATTACTTTTGCTAGAGTTTCCCTTTCTGTTATATGTGATGTTACAGCCATTTTTGCAAAAGTAAGTCTTTTCTGTAGGTAGCAGCTTAATTTCTTGAGAGGAAAAGCGTCCTTATGATCCCTGAAGAACTCAAATCCCAATTGGTTAAATTCTTCGGATTTAACGACCTCCTGGGCTTTCTCGACTAATTCCTGAAAAGAATAACCGATTGCATAAAGCGAACCTATTAGAGCCCCTATGGATGTTCCGAAAATTAAATATGGTTTTATATTTTCTTCTTCCAGGCATTTTATAACGCCAAGATGTGCAACCCCTCTTCCTGCTCCGCCGCCGAGTACGAGTCCGAATTTATTCTTTTTCAGAACACAACTCCCTTATTTTTGGCGTTAAATAAACGTTTTCAAGATCGTTTCTCTTAAGGGCCTTGATTAGAATTTTCAATTTATCTTCCTCGGTGATTCTTTTATCCATTATTATATACTTATTTTTAAAAACACGGCAGTATCCGCCTTTTTTAAGTAATCTGTCTTCTATAATTTTTATTCCTATTTTGCAAGCTATTTGTGTAAGCTCAGCTAAAATTTCTCTTTTTTTCATTTATCTAACAAAATTAGCCACAGAGTACGTAGAACTTGTGTGTTTCGAGTTTAAATTTATAAAAACAAAAAAGTTTATTAGTGCTATTCGTGTGATTCGTTGTTTTTTTGTTTGCAGCGGTGAGGGGATTCTGACTTCTGACTTCCGGCATCTGTATTCTTTGTTATAATTTGTCATTTTTATTTTTACATTTTATTGGCTTGCTGCTTTATGAAGTCGGTTACAATGGTTTTTATTTCTTCTAATCTTTCTTTTGTTTTTGCTTCAAAGCGTGTTACTATAATAGGTTGAGTATTTGACGCTCTAATTAGACCCCAACCATCTCCAAAGAGAATACGTGTTCCATCTATTTCGATCGTTTCGTATTTTTTTCGAAATTCTTTTTTAGCTGCTTCGACAATTTTCCATTTTGCTTCTTCTCCGACTTCAGTTCTGATTTCCGGAGTGCTTTCATAATAAGGCATTTCTGCGATTATCTCGGAAACGGTTTTATCTGATTTTGAAGCTATTTCGTAGAATCTTGCCGATACAAAAAGGGCGTCGTCAAAGCCATAATAATTATCGCCAATGAATATGTGTCCGCTCATTTCTCCGGCTATTAGGCTTCCCGTCTCTTTCATTTTTACCTTCAGCAACGAATGTCCGGTTTTCCACATTAAAGGTTTGCCGCCTAATTTTTCAATCCATTCAACGAGTCCCTGGCTGCATTTTACGTCAAAAATTACATCGGTCCCGGGATTTTTCATAATTATAGGTTTTGCAAGAGCTCCCAATAATTGGTCCCCATACACGAGTTTTCCGTTTTCATCGATTATGCCTGCGCGATCAGAATCTCCATCGTATCCTATACCCATATCAGCTTTCTTTTCGATAACTTTATCGGTTAATTGTTTGGTGTATTTGACAACGGTTGGGTCGGGTAAATGATTCGGGAAATTGCCGTCTGGTTCACAATTTATGCATTCGAATTCTGCCCCAAAGCGTTTGAATAATTCTGTTGCTATAGGACCTCCTGTGCCATTTCCCGGATCCAGTACTATTTTTAACGGTTTTCCGGGCGAAATCAGAGCGGTTGTATATTCTATATAATCGCCTACGACTTCCTTATCAATTATTTTTCCTTTTCCTTCTTCATAATCTTCCTTTTTTATTATTTCTTTTATTTCCTGTATTTGCTCGCCGTATACGGTTTCTTTACCTCTCATCATTTTAAATCCGTTGTATTCAATAGGATTATGACTTCCGGTTATCATTAAGCCTCCGTCAAGATTATAGTGGAAAACCGTGAAGTATAATAGAGGGGTTGGTCCGACTCCAATATTACTTACATTGCAACCGGAATCGGCAATACCCTTTGATATGTTTTCAAATAATCTTGGCGAGCTTTTTCTAACGTCCCTTCCTACGGCGATATTTGTAAGGCTTTTTCTCTTCAAGTAAGTTCCGAACGCTCTGCCGAGATGATATGCAAATTCATTTGTGAGTTCTTCGTCTGCTATTCCTCTTATATCGTATTCTCTGAATATTTCTTCATTTATTTTCATATGAAACTATCTCCTGTTTTTGAAATAATTACTTGTTTTACCTTCTTTGTCAAGACTCCCAATGATTGGATAAAAAATTAAAATTTAAATAGTAAAATGAATAAATGCACACAGAGCCCACATATCTCCGCGCCGAAGTTTTTTTACCACAGAAACACAGAGAATCATAATTGTTGGTCTGGTACTAAACTACATATGACTGAATACGGCAGTTCGAAGAAAGAAAGTTGACAACTGAGATAAGTATTCTTACAATGAACAAAATGGTATTTTAATGTGTTATAATAATAAAGGAAAAAATTTGGATAACTTAATAATCGAAAAAGAGAGAATAAAAATAGTATCGACATAAACAGTTCTTATAATAGATTTTAGAGGTGAATTAAACAAAGCGGGAGGTGAAAATGAGAAAAGTAACAAGTATAGTATTTTTCTTATTTTTCGGTGTGAATATCAATCTGGCTTTTGCTCAACAAGTTGTTTCTGTAAACCCGGTTCAAAACGCACTTAATATATCAAAAAGCACAAGTATCTCGGTTACATTTGACCAGGATATGAATGCCTCTACCATCAACGACAGTACATTCATCGTTTGTTCCCTGCGAAGGGGAGGGCAAACAGGAATTTACAGTTACGATTCCGGAACAAATACGGCCGAATTTGCCCCGGATAGTAATTTTGTCGCAGGAGATGTAATCTCTGTAATACTAACCACAGATATTGAAAGTACTACTGGTGACACTTTAGCAATTCCCTTCGGATGGTCTTTCACAATCGAGGTGGACGGAGGAACCGGAGAATTCGCAGAAAAAGTGGACTACTCCGCAGGAAGTTGGTCTTTGTCGGTTTTTTCCTCTGATCTGGACGGAGATGGCGATATGGATCTTGCAGTAGCAAACTTTGAATCCTATAGTGTTTCCGTATTGCTAAACAACGGAGATGGCACTTTTGCCGCAAAAGTGGACTATTCCGTGGGAGCTGGTCCCAGGTCGGTTTTTTCCTCGGACCTGGACGGAGACGGCGATATGGACCTCGCTGCAGCAAATCGTGATTCCTATAATGTTTCTGTATTGCTAAACAACGGAGATGGCACTTTTGCCGCAAAAGTGGACTATTCCGTGG
>CAZGHN010000001.1:0-59652 GCA_964525555.1 uncultured bacterium | reverse complement strand
CGTGATTCCTATAATGTTTCTGTATTGCTAAACAACGGAGATGGCACTTTTGCCGTGAAAGTAGACTACGGCGTGGGGAGCGATCCTTCTTCTGTTTTTTCTTCGGACCTGGACTCAGACGGTGATATGGACCTCGCAGTAACAAACGCTGGTTCCAATAATGTTTCTGTATTGCTAAACAACGGAGATGGCACTTTTGCCGCGAGAGTAAACTACGCTGTGGGGTATGAGGCTTATTCAGTTTTTTCCTCGGATCTGGACGGAGACGGCGATACGGATCTCGCAGTAGCAAACGATAATTCCGAAAATGTTTCCGTATTACTAAACAACGGAGATGGCACTTTTGCTACGAAAGTGGACTACTACGTGGGAAACGATCCCGTGTCGGTTTTTTCTTCTGACCTGGACGGAGACGGCGATATGGACCTCGCAGTAGCAAACATTGATTCCGACAGTATTTCCGTATTACTAAACAACGGAGATGGCACTTTTGCTGCGAAAGTAGACTATTCCGTGGGAGCTGCTCCTTATTCAGTTTTTTCCTCGGACCTGGACGGAGACGGCGATATGGACCTTGCAGTGGCGAATTGTTTTTCTATCAATGTTTCTGTATTATTGAACATTAATCCTCTCATCACCGTAACTTCTCCCAACGGAGGGGAAGAGTGGCGGGCAGATAGCGCTTGCTTTATAACATGGACATCTTCAAATACAAGCGGAACTGTGAAAATCGAATATTCTATAGATAATGGTTCTGCCTGGACGGAAATAATCGACAATATGCCGGATGTCGGTGTGATTTACTGGCTCGTTCCGGATACACCATCGGATAGCTGTCTGGTTTGTATTACCGATACGGATGGAAGCGCGCCGGATAAAAGCGATGCAGTATTTTCCATTTTGCCTGTTTCGGGTGTTCCAGATAATGATTTACCCAAAGTGTATTCTATGAGCGTAAAAGGCATATCGATAGACAATAAATTTGAAATCAGATACGCTTTGCCTTTCAGGTCTTGCGTTAAATTCAGCTTATACGATATACTGGGAGCAAATGTAAAAAAAATCGTGGAAGAGAAGCCCGCCGGCTTTCATTCGATGGAAATAGATATGAAAAATAGACCAAAAGGTGTTTACTTCCTCAGGATAGAAGCAAACGGTTTTGTCAAGATAAGCAAAGCTGTGCTGATGTAATTTTCTTAAGCGGTCTTTTGGTCTTTAGCTTTTAGTTTAAATTAATAAATCAGAATACATGGTAATGAATAGCTGTTAGATGTTAATATTTGGCTGTTAGTCTAAATAAATAAAACCTCTGTAGTAATGTCAGCCAATTTTTTGTTATGCGAGAAAATATCTCATTATAAATTTTCTTGGGTTTTGTGGAGGGGCTTTGTGCTCCCAGTGTCTTTGTGTGAGAATATTTTTGGGTGAGGGGGTGGGTTTTAAGCAACGATATAATCTTTTTTTCTCTGTGTGTTTTTTCTCTTTCTCTGTGTACTCTGTGGTGAAATTATTTTTTTTGGACGGAGATTGGGTTCTGAATTCTGACTCCTTATTTTTTTGTTTAATTGCTTTGTAATGGTTGGAATCTCTTGACTTTTCTAATCGATAGCGTATAATTAATTAATGGAGAGGGATGAACATGGTATTTCCTAAGGGGAATTTAATCTTAAATAACGCTCCGGTTCAGTTTGTCAATTTTGATAACATTCTAAATCAGTCTAAGAAAGCCAGGGATGGCCATCTTATGGGATATATTGAAATAAAATATCCTGATAGATTTGAATACCTTTTTTTTAAAGATGGTCAAACGATTAGCGCTGGAGTTTGTTTGGAAAACAGATTGGAGGAACATCCTTTAGCTAAAGTTCTCGATAAGGCTAAAAAAGCTCATCAAGGATTCGTTAACATATATATGATTGACGAAGATCTTCTTAATATCATAATGGCATTATTCAAAGAAAAACCTTTATTTTCCGATAAAAAAATAGAAAATGTTGATTTAAATGTGCTTTTTAATAAGTTAGAGAGTGTTAATTTTTCTGGTTTTCTTTCCTTAAATAAATCGAATAAATATTCTTTTGTGAGATTTAGAGAAGGTGAACCCCAGGTAATATATCCTTTGAAAAAGAGCAAGCGAAAAATAGACAAGAAAACTTTGGTTTCTTTGCTTGAAAGTGAGGATATGCTTGTAAGTGCTTATAAAGGTAAGCAATTGAAGGAACAGGTAAGCCCAGCTTTAATTGAGTTATATTTAAAATTTTTTAATTCTCTTATAACGGCTTTCATTGACGTAGTAGGTGTATCGTTGGTTAGAAAGACTCTTGTACCTGCGTATGAAAATGCTTCTAATAATTTGGATATTCTAAAAAGTTTTAGCATTGAAGACGATCTTAAAATTACATATCAACCGTTTCTTGCAACAGATGAAGAGATAACAATAGCATTTGCTTCCTGGATTGACCAATTTTCCGATGCTATTTTTGTTGTTCTTGGCAGAAAAACAGATGAAATTATTCATAGTTCTCTTAAAGATTATCGTTTCGCTTTAAAAAGTTCTCATTTTTTTGAGTACTCGAAACTTTCTAGATTGGATATAGATTAAATTTGATATATTTTGCAGCTACTCCAATTGGAAATCTTGAAGATGTTACATATAGAGTTATAAGAATAATGAAAGAAGTAGATGGTATTATATGTGAAAGTAAGCAAAAGACTAAAATCTTATTGGATCAGTACAGAATAGATAAACCTTTAAAGTCTTATAATGATTTTAATAAAGAAAAAATGACCGAATGGATTTTAGAAAAATTAAAAGATGGAAAAGACTTTGTTTTTGTTTCATCTGCCGGTTCTCCGCTTATTTCCGATCCGGGATTTTATCTGGTTAAGCATCTGATAGAAGAGAAACAAAATTTTACAAGCCTTCCTGGACCTTCATCTGTGATAAATTCAATGATTCTCTCCGGCCTTCCTCCAGATAAATTTATTTTTCTTGGTTATCTTCCAAAGAAGAAGGGAAAAAGGAGAAAGATTCTGGAGTCTTTGAAAGAGGAAAGTAGAACGGTGATAATTTTTGAATCGCCTAAGAGAGTGCAGAAGTTGCTTTCTCTTATGGAAAGTATTTTACCGGAAAGGGAAATCGTTTTAACAAGAGAAATGACAAAGCTTTACGAAGAAATTATTCGCGGCAGGCCTTTGGAAATTCTTGATAATATGCCTAAATTAAAGGGAGAATTTGTTGTTTTGATGGGAGGGAAAGATTGGATTGGAGTAAACTAAGAGATAAAGCAAGGATTCTTCTTACGCCATTGGTAAGATTATTGTACTTTCTTCCTCCGAATATTATAACGTTTGGAGGTTTATTAATTGTTATTCTTGCTTCTGCGTTTATTTTCAAAGGTAGGCTTAGAATAGGGGGCTTAATTTTAATAGCCGGTTCGATTTTAGATGCTGTTGATGGGCAAATCGCAAGAGAGAAAGGAAAAACTTCTAAATTCGGAGCTTTTTTCGACTCAACACTTGACAGATACGGAGAGTTCTTTATATTTTTTTCTATAGCTTTAGCAGGAGAAAGTGCCCTTTTTTCTATTTTGAGCTTTGCTGTAATACTGGGCGCATTCCTGACAAGTTATACACGGGCGAGAGCGGATTCTCTCGGAGTTGATATTAAGGAAGGAATTTTTACTCGTGTAGAGCGAATTATTATAATAATTCTTGGTTTAGTTGTTTTGCCGGATTATTTGATTTATGTACTGGCTTTTTTGGCGATAGGAAGTAATATAACGGCTATTCAAAGGATAATAATTGCATATAAACGGCTTGAAAACGGAGGTAATTAATGGATAATAAGGTCAGAGTTGCAATAGTTGGTGTAGGGAATTGTGCTTCTTCACTGGTACAGGGAGTACATTATTATCGGAATGCAGACTCCAATAAGACTATACCAGGATTGATGCATGTAGATTTAGGTGGTTATCATATCAAAGACATTGAATTTGTAGCAGCTTTTGATATTAATAGGACAAAGGTAGGGAAAGACTTATCAAAAGCAATCTTTTCAGACCCTAATAATACTTACAAATTTGCAGATGTTCCCGAACTTGGAGTAAAAGTGCAGAGAGGTATGACGCACGATGGTATTGGTAAATATCTTGCAGATATTATAAAGAAAGCTCCGGGTTCAACGGTTGATATTGTTAAAGTTCTGAAAGATACTAAAGCTGATATGGTGATCAGTTACCTTCCGGTTGGTAGTGAGGAAGCAACAAAATGGTATGTTGAGCAGGCACTTCAAGCGGAAGTTGGTTTTATTAACGCAATACCTGTTTTCATAGCCTCTTCAAAGTATTGGTCAGATAGGTTTAAAGAGAAAGGTCTACCCATAATTGGAGATGACATTAAATCTCAAGTTGGAGCGACTATCACTCATAGGGTTCTTGCCCAGCTTTTCCTTGATCGCGGAGTCCGTTTGAAACGTACTTTTCAATTGAATGTGGGCGGCAATACTGACTTTCTGAATATGTTGGAAAGGGAACGCCTTGCCTCAAAAGGAAAATCCAAAACTCAGGCTGTTACTTCTCTTTTACCCTTTGATATTGGAAAAGAAAATATTCACATAGGACCTTCGGATTATATAGAATGGTTAACAGATAGAAAATGGGCGTATATGAGAATGGAAGGGCAGACTTTTGGCGATGTGCCTCTAAATGTAGAGGTTAAGCTTGAGGTATGGGATTCACCAAATTCTGCAGGTGTAATAATCGATGCGATAAGACTTATGAAATTAGCGCTTGATAATAATATTTCAGGTACTTTAATAGACCCTTCTTCTTATCTTATGAAATCTCCGCCTGAACAGTTTCCTGACTCTGTAGCGAAGGAAAAGACCGAAGAGTTTATTAAAAAATATAGAAAAAACAAAAAAAGTAAAAAATAGGAAAGGGTAGCTAATATAACATCCGGAACAGATAAAAAAAAACACGGTATTTTTATAACATTTGAGGGAGTTGAAGGTTCTGGTAAGACAGTCCAAGCCGAATTGCTATATAAATGTCTTTTATCAAAGGGATTGCCTGTTTTAATGACTAGAGAACCTGGTGGAACCGTGTTTGGGGAGAGAATAAGAAGCATTTTGCTTGAAGGAAACGAAGATATAGATAAGTATGCTGAACTTTTTTTATACCTTGCGGATAGGGCAGAGAATTTGACTAAGAATGTATTTCCCGGTCTTAGAAAAGGTAAAATAGTTATTTCAGATAGACATTTTGACTCGACTATAGCATATCAAATGGCGGGGAGAGGAGTAAAAAAAGAAGAAATAAAAATGCTTAAAGAGCTTGATTTATTTCGGATTCGTGAGCCTGACAGGACTTTCTTACTGGATGTTGATCCTGAGATAGTTAGAAATAGAATAAAAAATCCGGATAGAATAGAGAGAGAGAACATTAATTTTCACAGAAGAGTTAGAAAATCATATCTTAAATTAGCTAAAGAAAATCCGAATAGAATTGTTTCGATAGATTCCAGAGGAACTATAGACGAAATTCATCGAAAAATAAAAGAAAAAATTTTCACTCTTTTAGGGGAGGACTCTGATGAACCAAAAAAATAAATATAGACTTCTGATTATACTTGTTTTTCTTGCTTCTGGTCTTTTTGTATATTCTTCATTAAATGTTTTTACTGCTTTACGTTCTATTGAACAGGTGCTGGGACTTATAAAAGACAAATATGTTAATGATGTAGATGTGACTAAGTTGCTCGATAGTGCGATAGAGGGCATGATCGATAGTCTTGATGCAAATACTAATTACTTGAAGAAAGAGGATTTTGATAATTTGATGGTGCAAACGGAAGGGGAATTTGGTGGCTTGGGTATACAGATATCCAAGAGGGGAGACTATATAACAATCATTTCTCCCATGGAGGGTACTCCGGCTTATGATGCAGGATTAATACAGGGTGATAAAATCGTTAAAATTGAAGGAATTTCTACTAAAGATATGAAGTTAGATAAGGCGGTTTCGATGATGCGGGGAAGGAAGGGTACAGATGTGACTATAACTATTTCAAGAAAAGGGTTAGATAAGGAAATAGATTTTACAATAACAAGGGCAATAATAAAAATTAGGTCTGTACCTTATGCAGGTATGGTTGAAAATGATATTGGATATATTGTTATAAATTCTTTTAGTAGGACTACTGCAGGTGAGTTGAAAAATGTGCTTGATTCGCTTATTAGTATCGGAGCGGATAAATTTATTTTGGATCTGAGAACCAATCCGGGAGGAATTCTTGATGGAGCAGCAAAAGTAGCTTCTTACTTTATCGAAGAGGGAAAAGAAATTGTCTATACCGAAGGCAAGTCTGTGCGGGAGTCTTTTAAATCAGATGACGGAAGTTATTCCCAATACCCGCTCGTTGTTCTTGTAAGTCCTTTTTCTGCAAGTGGTTCAGAGATTGTGGCGGGTGCCATACAGGACTGGGATCGTGGTTTTTTGATTGGTTCTCGAACTTTTGGAAAAGGTTCAGTTCAAAGGATATATCCTTTACCTGGTAATAGAGCGATCAAGTTAACTATAGCCAGGTATCATACTCCTTCAGGCAGATGTATTGATAGAGAATTAGTAGAAGATACTACGAAAATCTACCATACCAGAGGAAAATTGCATAGAGAAGTTAAGGGTGGAGGAGGAATAGTTCCGGATTCAATACTTAAGGTTAATATTCCCGCTTTTTATGAAAAGGTTTATCGTTATGGTTTTGATTTTATTGTCGATTATCTCTCTAAAAATCCTAATGTTGAAACCGTTACTCCCGATATGATTATGGCATTCAAAAATAAAGTTAAAGAATCATTGGCAAAGGATTCTACCGATATAAAAGAGGTAATTGAATCTTTTGAGGATTATCCTGATTTCGAACCTTTTACCCCTCAGATGAGAAAGGAATTTATTGGCAAGATTAAACAGTGTCAAAATAGCGATTCAAAGAAAATGTCAGAGTTTTCGGAAAAGAATTGGCATGACGCTTTGGATGAAATAAAGAGAGGACTTAAAGTTAGACTCGCTTCTAATAAGAAGGGAATAAAGGGAAGATATGAAGCTTCTCTTCAGGATGACGAATATGTTAAGGCTGCTTTAGGAATACTTAAGAGAGCCAAAGCTCCCAGAGATGTTTTTTCCGTTAAAAAGTGAACAATACTGGAAAAACTTTTTACCTGGAAACGCTTGGCTGTCCAAGGAACGAAGCAGATAGCGAATATATTATAAATATTTTAACCTCTGCCGGGTTAAAGTCCATAAATTCTCCTGAAAAAGCTGATATTCTAATTGTTAATGGTTGTGCTTTTATCAAAGAAGCCGTGGCGCAGTCCATAGATGTAATTCTTGATTTAAGAAATAATAATAAAAAAGCGGTTTTGGTGCTGGTTGGCTGTATGGCTCAGAGATACGGCCAAGATTTAAAAGAATCGATGGACGAAGTGGATTTATTTGTAGGTACAGGTTCAATTGAAAACCTTCCTGAAATAATTAAATCCGGTAAGTCTGAAATACGTTCCAATCTAGGCTTTTTAGGTAAAAATGTTTATAATAAGTCTAATGTTACACCTGAACATTACAGGTATATTAAGATTCAGGAGGGTTGTAATTTTAAATGTTCTTTTTGTGTAATTCCGGAAATTAAAGGCGAGTCACATTCGAAAGAACTTTCAATCATTAGGGAAGAGGTCTCAGAACTACCGGAAAACGTTAAAGAAATTATTATTATCGGACAAAATACGACATCCTGGGGGAAAGATTTACATAATAATCTTAATCTTTCGGATGTTGTTAAGGAGCTTGCAGGAGTTTTTCCCGGGTGGATAAGATTTTTGTATTTCCATCCACTTTCCATTTCCGAAAAATTACTAGAAACAATGCAGGATTATCAAAATGTGGTAAAATATCTTGATATTCCTATACAACATATATCCGATAACGTTCTTGCGGATATGAATAGAGGTTACGGTAAAAAGGAGATAGAAAAACTTCTTAAAACGATCGATGATTTGGGCGATTTTACACTGAGGAGTACTTTTATTGTTGGCTATCCAACCGAGACGGAAAATAACTTCAGAGAGCTTTGTTCTTTTGTTGAAGAAACCGATATAGAACACATTGGGATTTTTGGTTATTCACATGAAGAAGGTAGCGCTTCGTTTTCTCTAGGGAAACTTTCGGATAAGGAAATTGCCCGAAGGCTTGAGATAATTTCTACAATAATCGAGCATAAAACGAAAAAAAGAAACATTAAACTTATTGGACAGAAAGCAGAAGTGCTAATCGATGGCATGGAGAAAGGAGAGTATTTCGGAAGAACTAAAGCTTCTGCACCGGATATCGACCCACTTGTTTGGATTTCAAATACGGATAGACTTAAAATAGGGGAGATTTATAACGCATTAATAACTGATGCTTTGGGTAGCGACTTTGCCGGGGAAATATGCAAAAATCAGTCAAAATGTACTTAACGTTTTAATATTTAATATTTTGATATACAATATTATATATATAATAATATGAAGTGGAAGTTTAATTCAGATAAACATATTGGAGATGGTAAACCGGGTTATATCCTGGAAGAATTATTGAGCATTAGAGGGATTACGGATGCCGAGACCTTTTTAAATCCATCCGTTAGTGGTTTAATTGATCCTTTTTTGCTTGAGGGTGTTCGCGATGCATCTGAAGCAATTTTGTCCGCAATCGAGAAAAATAAAAAGATTTCTATTTATGGTGATTTTGATGTAGACGGAATTGCTTCGACAGCTATATTGCAGTTGGTGCTTCGTAGACTGAATGCTGAAGTTGATTTCTATATTCCTCATCGTTTGGATGAAGGATATGGTTTGAATAAAGAAGGGATTAGGGAATTAAGTGAAAAAGGAACTGATTTAATTGTTACGGTTGATTGTGGTATAAATGGTATTGAATCTATTGAATATGCGCAGGAATTGGGAATGCAAGTTATTGTTACGGATCATCATTTGCCCGAAAAGGAAAATCCCGCGGCAGTTAAAATAAATCCTTATTTATCGCATAATTATCCATTTAAGGAACTTGCTGGTGTTGGAGTGGCTTTTAAATTATGTCAGGGACTCGGAAAACTTTCTGACCTTTCGGAAAATTTTCTTTTGTGGAATCTCGACCTGGTTGCGCTGGGTACTGTCGCAGATATTATGCCTCTTACCGGGGAAAACAGAATATTAACATCGTTAGGTCTTAAAATAATGAATGAGGGAAGGCGACCCGGAATTATTTCTTTATTGAATAATGCAAATTTCAAGAGTGCTGAGATACAATCATGGCATATATCTTTCTTAATTGCTCCTCGTATTAATGCGCTTGGAAGATTGGAAGAAGCGCGTGAAGCAGTTGATTTGCTAAGTACTTATGATAAGAGTAAAGCGAATATTATAGCGAAAAAATTGGAGAGACATAATATCCGGAGAAAGAAGCTCCAAGAGAGAATTTATAAAGAGGCAATAGAATTTCTGAGTGACGGTGGCTCGACGGAAAATACGGGAATTGTTCTTTCCAGTAAAAATTGGCATGAAGGTGTGGTGGGTATAGTTGCTTCCAAACTGGTTGAAGATTTTGCTCTGCCAACTATTCTTATAGCAGAAAAAGAAAATATCTGTAAGGGTTCGGGAAGAAGCATTCCCGAGTTGAACATTATGTCTTGTGTGAAAAATTTATCCGAGTTTTTAGAAGATTTTGGTGGTCATTCTCAGGCGTGCGGAATAACTATAAAAAGAGAAAATTTGGATACTTTTAAGAAAGCTTTTACAAGAGAAGTCGGGGAAGTCTTGAAAGATAAAGTTAAGGAAAAGGAATTGTTGATAGATTTTCCGCTTTCGCTTGATTTGGTTAACGAGGAGTTAATAAAGAATTTAGAGGCATTGGCTCCGTTCGGAATGGCAAACCGAAGACCTATTTTTGCAGCTTTGGATGTGAGTCTATCAGGTGTTCCTAAGATTGTAGGAAATAATCATTTAAAGTTTTCCGTTAAAGATGCTAATAAATACGTTTCATGTATAGGCTTTTCTCTTGGAGATAAAATCGATTTATTAAAAAATGCAGATAAATTCAGTATAGCTTTTTCGCCTTTTATTGATGATTGGAATGGAGAAGTTTCCCTTAAAATACATGATATAAAAGTATAAAAAAGAAGACAGAAATCAGTAGGTGAGAAGTCGGAATCCCATCCACACCCCAGATATTCACATGTAGAACATGTAGGGATTGTAGTCTTGTTTTAACTAAATCCCAACCCCAAAATCCTAAATCCTAAAAATAGCCACAAAGGCACGAAGACAGAAAGTTTTTTATTTTGTTTTTGCAGTGAGCTGTAAGCCATTAGCTATTTTTTACTCACACAAAGACACTAAGAACTTTTATTGTTATTTTTGTATTTATTCGATTTATTCAATAATTGCAATAAGTTTTTTCGTTGTTTTAGCTTCTCCTGATTTCAATACGCAGAAGTATGTACCGTTTGGTACTTTTTTCCCTTCTTTATTTATTCCAAACCATGTTGCGGAATTAATTCCCGCGGGTATTCCTTTTGCAAGCGTTATAACATGACTTCCTGTAATATCATATATTTCAAGAGAATTATCGGTATTTCCCGCAGGTATATAAAAATCGATATCCGTTTGGCTGAAGAAGATGGCAGATTTTGGACCGATAAAGGATGCAATATTTTCATCGGGTATTTCTGTCTCTTCGATACCGCTTTCTATCCAGTCACTTCTGTCGAAGTATGCTTCATAAAGGTTTAAAAAGCCTCCTGAAAATACTATTCCGTAGATGCCGTCTGCTATACGTTCTATGTTTGGATTGGGAGGAGAATAAGGAAAGGCATCTGCAAAAGCTACAATTGGAGACCAGAGACCGGAGTAATCTCTATGTCTGTAACCTTCATATAAGGAATTTGTAAAATAAACAACTGCTATGCCGTCGCCACCTCTTGCCGTAACATCAGTTGCAGAGACGGGACTAACATTATCATCGGAGAGTACTCCATCGAACCAGGGACTATCCCCGTTGTAGGTAATGTAATATCTTGCATAGCCTCTAGGGGGAGGCTGTGAATATTCGCCGAAGACTATTATCACTGTATCTCCGTATGCATCTATCGATGTTCTGCGGTAATCGGAAATTCCGTCTGTGGGACCAAGAGGCCCATGATGAGACCAGCTAATTCCATCTAATTCTATAGCAAAGAGGCTATCTCTATGAAGTATTCCTCCTATATATGAAGCCCACGATTTAGTTGAACTTCCTATAATTGCGCAGCAGGCATCCAGGCCTGCGTAAGCATTACCGACATTTATTTTAGGGCTGTTCATCCAGGATGTTCCCGATGCGTCGCTAAAGCGCATTATAATAGAGTCGTTATCCATCAAAGCGTAATAATTAATAAAGTTATTGTCGCCGTCGGCGTCACCGGCTAATGCAATTTCTCTAATATTTATTCCTTCGTCGAATATTGTATGGCTGCCGTATGTGGTATCGTGCGAACCATCATTTAAATTAAATCTTCTTAAAAATCCCTTTCTAAATTCAAATAAAGGTTTTCCCAGTAGTGCTACATAGAAATGATTTCCGAGAACGACGCCATCTATGTCGTGATACTCTATAATATGCGTGAGGTATGCAAATGTTTCAGCCCAGGTTTTTCCGGTATCGGAAGAGAAACATACACTCCAGCGGTAATTATTTGTATCGTAGTTATGAATAAAAGCGGTAAACAAATTACCAGTTGCGTTATCGACATCGAATGCTAAACACATAATTGAATCTCTATTTCCGATCCGTACATCATTTCCCCATCTTGCAGATGTTCTTGTTGGGTTTTTCCATTGAACACCTACACCTGCATCTTGCAATAGAGATGAGTTCTTGATTATTTCTATTGCCTCATCGTAGTTGCCGTTGTTCCACGCTTCTTCGACTAATTTTGCCTGTGATATTGCTTCTTTCTTACAGTCGATATCTATCGAAGAATTTTCTTTATCATGCTGGCTTAAGTTTTCAAGACATTGCCATAAAGGTTTCTCTGCGTATAAAGTAAAAACCGTCAAAATACAAATTAGGAATAGGATTTTTTTCAAAATCAACCCCCTTTTTAGTTCCGTATAATTTTTCTATTATATTAATTATTTTTTAAGTTGTCAAGATATTTTTTTGTTAATTTTCTGAGAATTTACGGATATGGTAGTGCAGTAAAAAAAGGGGGAGTTTCTACTCCCCCTTTTTTATTTGTTAAGTTTTTTCTTATTTAAGAATAGTCACTTTAGCTGTTCCTTTTTGACCGTTATCGGCTTCGACTACTATAAAGTAAATGCCCTGAGATAAATTCTCCGCTGATATGGTTGTGATGTGTTCTCCGGCTTCTTTTAAGCCTTTGTCGAGTATAGTAACAGTCTGACCAAGGAGATTTACAACAGAAACATCTACGGATCCCTTTTCTGGTAGTATGTATTTTAATGTTGCTGTTCCCGTAATTATGCTACAGTCAAGACTGCATCCGATTTTTCCGTCTGATGTAATGACCTTTTCTTCGATACCGCTTACCCAGTCGCTTCTATCGAATAATGCTATTTCTTCGGGATAATTGACATAGGCGATTCCGTAAAGACCGCTTGCTATACGCTCGATTGAAGGTTTAGCGTTGGCACGTGCCGCGCTATCGGCAAAAGATACTGCTGGAGTCCAGCCACCAGCAGGATAGTCTCTATGTCTGTAAATTCCTTGGGCAGAGTCTCCCGAGGTATTATAAATGACTGCTAGACCGTCTCCTCCTCTTGCTGTGACGTCGTTTACATAACTCGCAGCAGAAGAAGATACGTAAAGTGCCACCGTAGACCAACTGCTTCCGCCGTTGTGAGTATTACTATATCTGACAGAATAATCTGTTCCGCCATTATAGTATGGATAAACAATCATAACAGTATCTCCATATGCACTTACGGAGGTTTTAAAATAACTGGATGATCCTGTATAATCGATAACTCCATAATAATTCCAGCTTGCATATCCTCCAATGACGTAAAGGCTGTCATCGGTACCTATGTAGGATGCCCATAAATTACTTGCCGGTAGAGCTGCACAACAAGCGTCCAAGCCCCTGTCTGCATTTCCGACATTAGGATGATATGTACCCCAGGAAATAGCGTTTGTATCACTATAATACATTCTGAGAGAATCATTGTCCATAACAGCGAAATAATGTAACCAGTAGTTAACTCCGTCAATATCACTGACTAGCGCAATATCTCGTATGTCTACCCCTTCATTGACAGCTACTTGGAAAAGGTAGCCGCTATCAAAGCTTCCGTTACTTGTAGAAGCTCTCACTATCTCACCAATATGTGTACCGGTGGCATTTGCTGAGTATGCAACGTAGAAGTATTTATCATGAACAACGGCGTCTATGTCTAAGACTTCAAAACCCGTACCTGCCACAGAAAAGGTTTCCGCCCAGGTTTTTCCGGTATCGGAGGAAAAATACACGCTATAGCGTTCATATGAAGGATTGGTATTATGAAAAAGAGCGGCGAACAAATGACCTGTTGAGTGGTCTACATCTAAAGCTATACCTTCAATATCTTCACGAGACCCGATTCGCACATCATTACCCCATCTAAGGGATGTTTTTACCGGGTTTTTCCATTGAATGCAGACAAGTGCATTGTCCAATTCGGGTAGGTTTTTTAATAATTCTATCGCTTCATTGTAATTACCTCTATTCCACTTTTCTTCTACCAAGCTTGTTTCTCCATTTGTTCCGCTAACGTATTCGATGTATATTAATGAATTTTGTTTTTCGTATTGAGTTAAATTATCAAGACTTTGCCATAAAGCTTCACCGGCGAATAGAGAAAAAGCCAGAAAAAGACACACAAAACACAACAACCTTCTCATAAAAAGCCTCCTTTTTTATTTTATAGGTTATTTAACATTGTGTGTATTATTACCATAATTGTCAAGGCGTTTTTATACTGGGATGGTTAAGCAAACAAAAAAAGGGGAGATTTTAATCTTCCCTTTCTTATTGGTCGGTTTATTTCTTACTTAAGAATAGTTATTTTGGCTGTTCCTTTTTGACCACTATCGGCTTCGACTACTATAAAGTAAATGCCCTGAGATAAATTCTCTGCCGATATGTTTACGGTATGCTCTCCTGCATCTTTTTCACCACTGTCTAGTATAGAAACAGTCTGGCCTATAAGATTTACAACTGATACATCTACGGATCCCTTTTCGGGTAGTATGTATTTTAATATTGCTGTTCCCGTAATTATGCTACAGTCAAGAGTGCATCCGATTTTTCCGTCGGAAGAAATGGTTTCATTATCTTCATCTATACCGGAAGTATTTGACCACGAATCGAAATATACGTTATGAGCATTTTCTCCGACATAAGCAATTGCCGGAGCTCCTGCCTGAATGAAAGCAGATATCGGTCTGGTCAGGAAAGCGTTGCTGTCAGAAAAGCAGGTGTCCGCTCCCCAGCTGCTGCCTTCCCACTCGAAGGTTCGGACAGAAAGGCTGCCAGTCCAATCGTAGTATGATTTAATAAAGGAGACATAGGGTGTTGTACTTGTAGAACCATACGCATCGTAGAGAGCGATACTTGGCAAAACTTCATTGGAATCGACGACACTGTTTACCACTGCAGGCGCAGACCAGGTATTCATTGAGTCCTGACTCCATGACCAGCAGAGATCCCAGTCCTGATTGGCAGACAGAAGGTTTTGTCTCGGCCAGATAACCCATACATCGCCTGAACCGTCATAAGCTGCTGCGATTTGCGGTCTCATTTTTGGAAATGTATCCATTTGGATAGTATCTATAGTAGTAAAAGGCCAAGTTGTCCCAGCATCAAAACTTCTACTTGACATTATATAATAATTGTTATCGCCTCCCCCTCTTAAGAGAAAAACTAAATATAGAGTACTATCAGTTCCATTAATAATATCCGGGAACATAGTTCCGCCACCGTATAGAATACCTGGAGTCGACCAGGTTTGTCCGTAGTCAAAAGAACGAGTGAGTATTAACTGATCCGAGCCTGGTCCGCCACGTCCTTGTTGATATGCAACGAAGATACCATAGTCGTGGTAGCTTGTTCTACTTGTGCATACCGAATAATTTCTTACCGTATCTCCTTCATATGATATGGAACGCATAGTTCCGAGAATGTAAGTATCGTCAGATGTTCTATATCCTCTGGTGTAAAGTATATCCAGATCAGTTTGATAACGAACGAAAACGTGATAAGTGCTGTCAGTACCGTGGACTATGTGTGGTTCGGTTATATTGCCGGCCCAAGCAAGTTCTTCTACATTTAACCATGTTTGTCCATTGTTATTCGATCTGAAAATTCTTAAGGTTGAATCCGGACATGCAAAAACTGCTCTAAGGGTGTCTCCGGCAAAATAATCAACATCGATTGACTCATCGCCGTAACCTGTTATTGTTGCCAATTCGTTAGCATTAACTTCACCATCGTAGATAACTTTATCTTCGTACCAGCGTAATTTTGTATCGTCTTCAGTATTTATATCTATTAAATCTGCTTTGAGAGTTGATGTGCTAACTGCGAGAAATAGAATTAAAAAAGAAACAAGTAATATATTTTTCATATAACAGCCTCCTTTTTATCGTTTTTGTTATTATATGTGTGGTAATATATATGTATTTGGGAATGTTTTGTCAAGCTATTCTTCAAATAAGCTTTTAGCTATTTTCTTAAAGGAGAAAAATCTCTGTCTCTTAAGGTCCTTGTGGCAAATTTTTCTCAAAATATCGGACCCAGGAAAATTTCTGTTTTTACATGCAGTAATATCCCTAGGACTGCTATCATTATAAAGTAAATATAAAATATCATTTTCTCGTTAAATGGTTTTTTAAGACAGACATAAAAACTTGCTATTCCGAGAGGTATAGCAGCCATAAATAACGGATAAAATTTCAGTATTAACGGTACGAACAGATAACTGATGAGTACTAAATAAGCGTTTAAATATCTTCCTTTTTCTATACCTAATAAAGTAAATAATGTGGTTATGTTTGTTTTTTTGTCACCCTGTAAATCATCATAATCACGAAAGTTTAAGGAAAGAAAAAGGGGAATAAAGATAAGTAAGGCTGGTTTTAACGGAAAAGCTGTAAATGGTTTATATGGATTAAAAAGGGCATATCCCGCTATTGCAGTTAACAGTGCCGCTAATGAGAGCAGAATAATAGAAATTGGAAAAATACGCTTTAATCTTAAGGGTTTTGAAGAATATGAGAAATGGATAATATGGAGGAGTAAAATTATTATTAATATTCTGTAGTTTATAACCAAAGCAAAAAGCAGGGAAATCATAAGGAAAAATATGCTTAGAGATTGATAATATTCTATAGGGAAGTTACCATGATGAAGGAAACTTTTTTTATTTGAAAAGTAATCCGTTTTGATATCGTTAATATCGTTTACGATTACGGATGTCTGAAACCAGAAATAAATAGAAAATAAAAGAAGGAATGAATGATAAAAATTAATTGGTTGATTAAAGATGTGATTTCCCAGTACTATCCCGAAGGTAGTAGGGAAAATATAATGAAGGGATATAAGAGGACGTGACGATTTAATCCATTTTTTAATAAATCCGGGAGTTTTTATCTTTATAAATAAAAATCCCGAGAGCGTTAGGAGAATAGGTAACATAAAAGATAGATTCATTTTTCTAATAATTTAATTTTAATCTTTGCAGGTAAATAGGCCGGATTAACTTTCAATGCTCTGTGATACATTTGCAGTGCTTGAGGTTTATTTTCCATGATTTCATAGATTAAACCTAGATTATAGTAAGCTTCTTCCTGGTTCGGATTAATATCTAATGATTTAAGAAAAGTTTTTTCCGCCTTTATGTAATTGTTTTGTGCGATATATACAGCACCAAGGTTATTGTATACAGCATCGTTGTCCGGCTCGATTTTTAAAACCCTTAGGAGTTCTTCTTCCGCTTTTTTTATTTGCCCCTGTTTGTAAAAAGTCATGGCTCTGCCCGTGATTGACGCAACCGATCTTGGGTTGTGATTTAACGATTTATTGTACATAGAAAGAGCTTTTCCTAAATTGTTTTCCCGGAAGAAAAAATCAGCTTCTATTTGATAAAGTTTGTATTTTGGAGTTCCGTATAAAAGAGCCTTATCGATTGCTTTATTTATTTCGTTTTTCGTGCCGCTGTGTGATGCGATTTCCGCGATTTTAACGTAAAACTCTCCCGGGGATATTCCTTTTTCGATTGCCTTTTTATAAATATTTACCGCTTCTTCGTTTTTTCCGTTTTGTATGTATGCCTGTCCCAGCGATAGTATTGTCTCATAATCGGGATTTTCGATTTTTTCAAGTTTCTGTATGCCTTTTTCTAAGTGTCCCATATTGAGATAGCATTGCCCTATTCTCTTTTGAATCTCTTTATCCTGTGAAATTGAATTGGCTTTCAAATAGAAAAGAAGAGATTTTTTATAATCTCCGTTCAAGAAATAGCTCCAGCCGGAGAGTTTTCTTCCCTTTAGTTCTATATATTCTTTTTCTACCGGGATTATTGTCTTATAAGTGTATTCCTGGAAAATTAGCGAAAAACCTGCGATAAATGTTGGTATAAACAGAAGCCAACCGGGTTTAAGGAATCTTTTAAAGATATAAGAGATTAAGATTAAAATCGAAAATATATATCCAAGAGAAAGACATGATAATATTATGATTACTGCGAGTATATGGAATTCAGTCATGTTGATATGTAATTGAGAAAGTCTGTTAGTTAATATTGCAATTAAAATACTCAGTATAACCGATAAATAGAATATTGGATTTATCAAGACAAGAGGATAATATCTTAATATAAGAAAAAGACCGTAAAGAATTCCCAGAAAGATTGCGAGTATGGGTATGATAGAAGTTTTTGGATCGATTATTTCTTTTATGGTTACAGTATTTTCTTTCGTTATTAAAACGATTGATAAAAAGCATAATATTATAGATATGCAAAAAATTACGGAGTAATTCTGACTGTCGATAGATAATATTCCGCTTCCTAAAATCGCAACGGATGTAAGGTTTTTAAAACCCAAATACGAAGGTAACGAGGCAATTGTATTTGGTAGTGTTCCATGAATAAAAATAATTAGATAGATAACGATCGGAGTAATTACGGATTTGAGATGATTCTTTGTTTTTATAAATATATATATGTAACTGCCAAGGAGCACGAGAAATATTTCGGCTCTCTGTCCCCAGCTTACCTGCAAGAAATCTTTTGTAAAATGGAAAAATTTATGTATTTGACCGAATCCTTTAGGTCCGGTTAAATACGTTAATTTATATCCGCTTCCCCTTGAAACTATAATATCGATGATAGGTGCAATTATGATAATCGTCATTCCAATTACTACGATTTTTGCTATTTTTATAGTTTCTTCTTTTGTCAATAATCTAAGTACAAGAAGAATCCAGGTGTAAAGAGATATATAGAATAGAGGGAAATGAATAAACATCATATAAAATGATTGCGAAACTATTTCCGAAAAAGCTAAAATCTGTTTTCCTTCGAAAGAACTTTCAAGTATATTTCGGGTTAATATGATTGAATAAAGTGTTAAGAAACCTAAAAGGAAGGAAAACTTTTCTTTTTCAATTTCTGTTATTATTTTTTTAAGTATCACTATTTGTTTATAATAAAAAGGGGGAGAAGAGACCTCCCCCTTTTTTGCTTAATTGCTGATTTTTTTATTTCAAAACGGCTGCTTTAGAAATACCTTTTAGACCGTTTTCCGTTTCGATTACTATGTAGTAAATCCCCTGTGACAGATTTTCAACAGAAACAGCTAAGGTATGCCCTCCGGCGTCTTTTTCTCCGCTATCAAGTGTGGCAACAGTTTGACCTATTACATTTACGACGTAAATATCGACATTGGTTGTAAAAGGTAGGATGTAATTTAATGTTGCATTTCCGGTTATTATGCTTTGACTTAAACTGCACTGGATTTTTCCGTTGGAAGAAATAATCTCATCGTCTTCTTCTATACCGGAAGTATTTGACCACGAATCGAAATATACGTTATGAGAATTTTCTCCGACATAAGCAATTGCCGGAGCTCCTGCCTGAATGAAAGCAGATATCGGTCTGGTCAGGAAAGCGTTGCTGTCAGAAAAGCAGGTGTCCGCTCCCCAGTTGCTGCCTCCCCATTCGAAGGTTCGGACAGAAAGGCTGCCAGTCCAATCGTAGTATGACTTGATAAAGGAGACATAAGGTGTTGTACTTGTAGAACCAAACCCATCGTAGAGAGCGATGCTGGGCAAAACTTCATTGGAATCTACGATGCTGTTTGTCCATCCGGGAGTTGACCAGGTTACAGCCGAGTCCTGGCTCCATGACCAGCGTAGCCCCCAGTCATCATTCGGGGTGTTAAGGTCTTTCTTCGACCAGATTGCCCATACGCTTCCCTCGTCGTTGTGGGCTGCTTCGATCTGAGGACGCATCTTCGGGAATGAATCCGACTCGATAACGTCCAAATCCCAGGTTGTTCCGGTATTGCTGCTCCTGCACATTACTATCTCGTCTAAATTGGATGCCGGGAGTCTGCCGAGGAACCCCATATATAACATGATGCCATCTCCACTTTTTATATCCGGATACATAGCGCCGTTAAAAAAAATGGTATCCGGAGTCGACCAGGTTTGTCCTTGATCGTTAGAACTGGTGAATATTATTTGATCGTTTCCTCTTCCTCCGAGTCCTTGATGATAAACAACAAATAAACCGTAGTTGTGGTAGTTGGCTCTTCTTGTGCATACCGAGTAACTCTTTACCGAATCTGTACCAGATATAACTTGTCCTGTTCCGGCAATAAAAAGATCGTCAGCAGTTCGAAATCCTGCCGTGTAAATAGAACCCTGAGCGCCTTGATTGCGAGTAAATATGTGATAAGTACTATCTGTTCCATGGACAATTCTTGGTTCAGTAAAAGGAGCTTTGGAAATGGCGACTCTAGCTATCCAGGTTTGTCCGTTATTGCTAGAACGGAAAATTCTTAAAATTGAATCCGCACATGCGACAACTGCTCTTAATGTGTCTCCCGCGGAATAATCTACATCTATTGCTTCATCATCAACATTATCAACCATGACCGCCCATGAGTTAGCATTAACATCACCGTTATATATGAGTCTATCGTCACCCCAGCGAAGTTTTGGTTCATCTACCGGCGCTATCACCATTACATCGTTTGCAAGTTCTTTTGAAGTTTTCGATAAATCCGGATGTGAGTTTACGGCGTAGGGTGATCCGTCCGAGGCTTTTAGTGGTAAAGTGAGACTTATGAGAATCAAAGTAGGCAAAATAAACAGTGATAATTTTTTCATATAATCCTCCTTATACTTTGTATATGTTTTTATTATTGTATGTATTATAGAAGAACTTGTCAAGGTATTTTGTTTTTATGTATATTGCTTTTTAATTTGTTCGTGATTAAATTTTTGAATTTTGATTTGCAATTTTAATTTTTTATATTTAAATTTTACATTTGATACAGCGTTTACCTTGACTAATTTAAATAAATTAATAAATTCTAAATGAAAAGAATATGAAGTTATCGAAGAAATTTTTCTATTCCCATGCCTTAAAATTTAAAGAGGAGAAAAAAAATGGTTTATTTTACGGCAGCTTTTGCTCTTAGTTTTATTTTCTCTTTAATAATTTCAAAAATAGCTCCTAGAGTTGGCTTTATAGATAAACCAAAGGGTATCAAAGATCATTCAAAGCCAACACCTTATGGCGGAGGCATTGCCATATTTTTTGGGACTGTGGTAAGTTTATTTTTCGGCAATGATTGGAGGATATTGGTCCTGGGTTTTGCTGTTTTTCTTCTTGGGTTTTTAGACGATATACGGCCGTATTCAAGATACTTAAAGCTTTTATTTCAATCCCTTGTAGCTGTATTAACCGTATGGTTTGGAATAAGAATGAATGTTGCCGTTTTGCCTGAATATTTAAATATTGTCCTATCAGTAATATGGATTGTTGGAATTACGAATGCTTTTAATATAATCGACGTAATGGACGGCATTTCCGCAGGTGTGGGTTTTTTCGCGGCATTCAGCTTTGTTTTTATTTCGGTTTCCGTTAACGGAACATATCCGATTGTAGCTTTGACACTCGCGGGAAGCTGCCTCGGCTTTTTACCTTTTAACCTGCCAAAAGCAAAGATTTTTATGGGGGATTCGGGTAGTCTTTTTATCGGATATATGCTTTCCGTTTTGACTATGATGACAAGGTATACAACTGCAAATCCTATCGCGTTATTTGTTCCTCTGTTGATTCTGTTTGTTCCTATATTTGATACTGCTTATGTTATCATTCTTCGTATAGCAAGAAGGAAAAATCCCCTTAAGGGTTCGCATGATCATTTTGTTTTGAAATTAAAAGCAATTGGATTGCCTATACCATCTATAATCGCGATCATTTATCTTGCTACAATAGCGCTTTGCGAAGCGTCGTTTATAATTACACGGCTTAGCATTAAGGGTGCTGTGGTTCTTTATTCTGTTGCCGCATTAATTTTTGTATTTTTTGGTGTTATCTTCAGGAGTAAAACTTGATTGCAATCCTCGGGGCAGGCATTACGGGTTTGTCTGTCGCGTATCATCTTAAAGAAAAAAAAAGAGATTTTGTTATTATTGAGAAAGAAAAAACTCCTGGCGGTCTTTGCCGCAATGTAAATATTGATGGATATATTTTTAATTATACCGGGCATTTTCTCCATTGCAGAACTTCATACGTTCGTAGTTTAGCAGAAAAGTTTGTGCCTGATATAAAAGTAATTAAACGCAATACATATATATATTTAGACGGAAGAATTATTCCTTATCCGATACAGGCACATAGAAGATATTTATCTCCGATATCTCAGATGAATGTATTTTTAGGTCACCTATTTAGAGTCACCAGGAAGCCTTTGAATCTTGAAGAATGGTTTATTTACAATTTTGGTAAAGGGTTGTATGATATCTTTTTTTTGCCTTACAATGAAAAATTGTGGAAATATCCTTTATGCGAAATTTCTCCTGATTTTCTTACGAGCTATGTTCCGAAGACCTATGGGGATTCTACTGAAGACAATATCGGATACAACGCCGAATTTTTATATCCCGAAAGGGGTATAGGGGAGCTTATTTCTTCTTTATCTGGAAAGATCGATGTTTTCCATGGTAAAGTCGAAAAAATTGATAATAATAACGTGTATTTTGATGCGGGGAAAATTAAATATGACGATCTTATCTCTACAATTCCGCTTCCTGAGTTTTTGAATATGTTTAGTGTAAATGGAAGAGAATTTGAGCCAGAGCATGGAAATTTGGTCTGGAATTCGGTTTTATGTATAAATATCGGTATTGAAGGAAGAATCTCGTTTGGAAAGGAAGTTAAAAAATCAAGTGCGGAAAATCTAGATCCTTCTGAGTTTCATTGGATATATTTCCCTGATACAAAATATCCTTTTTACCGTGTCGGTTCACTTTCTAATATTTCCGAAAGGTTAGTGCCGAGAAATCATTCTTCTTTATGGGTAGAAATATCTTACAGGGGGAATAGGCCTAATGAAAGCATTATAGAAAAAACTATTAAGGATTTAGTTCGAATAGGTTTGTTTGAAAGAGAAGCTGTGGCGCATATTTCTACGCTTGATATTCCTTACGCTTATCCGATTTACGATAAAAACAGAGAAAAAATTCTACGAGACATAAAAGATTTTCTTAAAAAATATAATATAATTTTGGCGGGCAGATTCGGGAAATGGGAGTATTCATACATGGAGCAGTCTATTTTAGAAGGCAGAAGGATCGCGGAAGAATTATGTCGGTAGTAGTTATTCAATGTATGGCGAAAATGGAATTGGGAGGTGCACAGAAAAGAGTTTTGGAATTGTTGAGAGAAATAAAAGATAAAAGTATCCTTATAACCGGTACAGGTGGAGAACTTTATGAAGAAGTGAAAAGGGAATTCGGAACCAGGCATGTTGTACTGCCCTGTTTAACCAGAGAAATAAACCCATTATATGATATAATTTGTTTTTTTCGATTGAGAAATTATTTGATTAGGTTACATAAAAAGTATGATAGAATAATTATACATACCCATGGATCAAAGGCAGGTGTTATTGGAAGGTTTGTATCCGGGACGCTATCTTTTGTTTATTCCGTGCACACGGTACACGGATTTGCTATAAGTCCATATATTAATTTTTTTAAAAGGTTTTTATATCTTAACGCGGAAAGGATTTCTTCATTATTTGGCGATATTATTATAACTCAGTCGAAGGTACATATTGATAGACTAAAAGAATGGGGAATGGGTAAAAGCAATAAGCTTATCTGGATTCCAAACTCGATAAATTATTCTAAAATTGGTACATATTCAAGGAAAAAAAGGCGAAAGACAATTACAATAGGTACAGTTGCCAATTTCAAACCTCAAAAAAATCCGTTTATGTGGGTAAAAGTGGCAAAAAAAGTATTATGTAAATATCCTGAAACGGAGTTCATATACGTGGGGGATGGTCCTCTAAAAAAAGAAACTGAGAAATTGACCGGAGATGACAATAGAATAAAGTTTCTTGGATGGAGAAAAGATATTACGGAAATTTTAAATAATATGGATATTTTCTTTTTGCCTTCAAAATGGGAAGGATTACCCAGAACAGTCCTGGAAGCTATGGCGTCAAGTCTCCCCGTTGTCGCTTCTTCGGTGGATGGTACAGTTGAAGCAGTTGTAGAGTCCGAGACAGGTTATCTTTTGAATCCGTGTAACTTAGATGGTTTTGTTGAAAGATTGGGAGAGTTGATAGAAGATGAGAAAAAAAGATTGAAAATGGGCAGTCGGGGAAGAGAAAGAGTAGAGATGTATTTCTCCTATGATCGGTTGATCAATAAGACTTTAAACGTGTATAAAGCATTAGGGCTTAGCTGAAATAGTGATTGGTTATTTGGAGAAGATATCAAAAACCCTTGACATATGGGGCTCTTCGTATTAGCATAGTTAAGA
This sequence comes from uncultured bacterium, assembly GCA_964525555.1. Lineage (GTDB taxonomy): Bacteria > Hydrothermota > UBA3072 > UBA3072 > UBA3072 > JAFGHJ01. The sequence goes on along the minus strand of CAZGHN010000001.1, from coordinate 35,510 downwards.
AAGATAGCGGAGAAAGGAGGAGAGATGAAATTGAATCGTCTATTTAAATGGTTTTCGCTTGAAGGTTCGAATATGGCCATAGACCTTGGTACATCTAACACATTAATATATACAAAAACAGATGGTGTGGTTCTTGAGGAAAATTCTATGGTTGCCTTAAAAAAGGGAACAAAAGAATTAATTGCTGCGGGGAAAGAAGTTATTCCTATGCTTGGACGTGCACCTGAAGATATTATAATCTCTGAACCGCTTGAGGATGGCGTAATAGCTGATTTTAAGGTTGTAGAGGATATGTTAAGGTTTTTTATTGAAAAGGTCCAAAAGAAAAAATTGTTTATTAGGCCAAGAGTTTTAGTTGCTGTTCCTTCCGGAATAACTCCGGTGGAGAAAAAAGCTGTTATTAATACGGTTCAGGAAGCGGGAGCAAGAGAAGTTTTGCTTGTTTCTGAGCCTATTGCCGGTGCCATTGGGATGCATTTGCCTGTGAAAGAACCGACAGGGCATATGGTTATTGATATTGGCGGAGGAACCACGGAAATTGCAGTAATTGCTTTATCCGGAATCGTTAATAAGGTCTCAATTAAAATAGCGGGAAATGAATTAAATGATTCAATTCAGACTTATTTATATGATGAATACAATATGGCAATAGGAAGAGCTCTTGCCGAGAAGGTAAAAAAAGAAGTAGGTGCCGCTACTGCTACAGCAGAGGATCAAGAAATGGAAATCAGTGGTCGAGACCTGGTTGATGGTCTTCCTAAATCTATAAAAATTAAAACAAACGAAGTTTATGAAGCTATGAGGGAAGCTCTTGGTCTGATGAAAAATGCAATAAAGAGAGCTTTATCCGAGACTCCTCCCGAGTTAGCTTCCGATATAGTTGAGAAAGGCGTATTTCTTACCGGCGGAGGTGCTTTAATAAGAAATATCGATCAAATGATACAGGAGGAGACGGATTTAAAAGTCGAAATTGCTGAAGATCCGCTGAGATCTGTTGTCATGGGTGCCGGAATAATTCTTAATAATCTTGAAGAAAATAGAAATCTATTAATGGAATCCATATAGTGGAAAAAAAGTTTCTACGTGTTTATCTTTTACTGCTTTTTATATCGTTATTTTTTATAATTGTGGATGGGTTTAGTGATATCAAACTGGGAAATAAATTCTACAGTTTATTTTCTTTTAATTTTAGTCATCTTTTTTCGAGATTATCATCAGGGAATGCTATGCAAGAAGAAAAAGCGAGACTTCTTGATAAGATTGCAACACTTACATACGAGAGTCAGATATGTGACCAGTTGAGAAAAGAAAACGAAGAATTAAAAAAAATATTGGAATTTAGGTTTGGCTATCCGCAAGGTATAATTCCAGCTGAGATCGAAAAAAGAACACCCGAAGTAGTTAATCTTTCTTATCATATCGGAAAGGGTGACTCTGATGGAGTTACGAAAAACGCTCCTGTCATAGGTTTTAAAGGTGTTGTTGGTAAAATTCTAAAGGTGAATCAGAGCACTTCAATTGTACAAACATTAAAGAATTATAACTCCGCAGTTTCAGTTAAAGATACGAGAAGTAAGGTACAGGGAATCCTGAAGTGGAATAGGAGGTTTCTTGTTGAAGGAGTACCTCAATATGCTGATATAAAAGAAAGAGATACTCTTGTAACTTCGGGAAAAGGTTCAGTTTTTCCCAAGGGTTTACCGGTTGGGACAGTAACAAATGTAGTAAAAAAGACAAATGATTATTCTTTAGATATAGAAGTTAAACCTTTTGAAGATTTTGATAAAATTGAGGTAATATTCATTATAAAAAAATGAAAATATTTACTTTATTTATTTTGTCTTTGATATCGCTTTTTCTTTCCTTGAACTTTGAAAAAATATTACTCCTGCAAGGTATTTCATTTAAACCTGTAATCATTTTGATTTATTTTGTTACTTTATACTGGAATCCTCTTTATGGGCTTTTTGCAGGATTCTTTATTGGTTTTATATATGAGGTATATTTACCGGTTTTAGTCGGGACTTTCCCTTTAATATTTATTTCTGTTTCTTTATTATTAAAAATAGCGGAAAACAAAATATTTAAATTTAGATACAATTCCCTAATGCTTTTGTTTTTTACCGTATTAATTGTGAGTCTAATACAGGTTATAGTTGAAGCTAATTTACCTGGCTCTATATTTTATGTCTTTATAACTCAATTAATTCCGATAGCAATATTGAATAGTGTAGTTGGTTTTGTAATTTTATATTTCATAAAGCGATATAGTCATAATAACTAAAATATAAAAAAAGGTAATGGCCACGGATGGACACGGAAAAACACAGATTAAGAAAAATGCTTTTTTGTTTTAAAAAAAATAAAAGAATGGGTGGTTGGGAGTTTATCCGAGTTTATCAGTGCAAATCTGTGGCTAATTTAAGGGTTTGGTTTGGGTTTTTTGTAAAGGAATTTAAATGAGGAAAGCTCCGAGAATATTAACTTTATTTATACTATCGTTGTTAGTTTTAAGGTTATTCCAGCTGCAAATAATAAGAATGGAATATTATAGAAGTTTATCGGAGAAGAACCGAATAAGACGGGATGTGATTATTCCGCCGAGAGGTAAAATTTTATCACGAGAAGGAAAAGTTCTAGCTGAATCCAGGCCTTCTTATTCGTTGATTATTTATCCTTACTATCTTGATTCAATTGAAGTAAACGAATTATGCATAGCTACAGGGTTAAATAGAAAAGAAATGTTAAAAAGAATAAATCCAAATTTTAGAACTTGCAGAATAAGAAGACTTTCTTTTGAGGCTACGTCAAGGATAATAGAGAAACAGGAAGATTTGCCATCGGTCAGATTGATAACTGAGCCAGTGCGTTTTTATGTAAACGATAAGATATTTTCCCATCTACTGGGTTATGCAGGTGAAATTACCCGGGAGGAGTTGGAGAAATTTACCGGTGACTATATAATGGGAGATATTGTAGGAAAGAAGGGACTTGAGTTGGAATACGAGCAATTTCTAAAAGGGGAAAAGGGTGCTTCTATTTATGAGGTAGATGCTAGGGGTGTTGTGGTGAGGAGATTTGATGATTCTTACGGTAAGTTTCCTGAAAGGGGTTTTAATGTCCATTTGTCAATTTCTAAGGATTTGACTCTTTATGCGGATTCTCTCTTTTCCGAATATGAGAGCGGAGCATGTGTGGCAATGAATCCGAAAAATGGCGAAGTTATGCTTTATTATTCTAAACCCGGATATAATTCGAATAAACTTGCGGAGGGAATATCCAATATAGCGTGGGATTCGCTCACAAACGACGAAAACGCGCCTCTATGGGATAGAGTTATTGCAGGTGAATATCCACCCGGATCTATCGCAAAAATATGGACTACTATTATAGGATTGGAAAACAATCTGATTACAGAAGAAACTAGATTTACTTCGTGTGACAGTACTTATTGGATAGGAAACCGTAATTTTTCATGTTGGAAGAGGCATGGCTCTTTGAATTTACTCGGCGCGATAACTCAATCCTGTGATATATATTTTTATCAGGTGGGTATGCTAATGACACTCGAAATAATGGTAAATTATGCTAGGAAATTAGGATTTAGTAAAAGGTGTGGAATTGATATACCCGGTGAGAGGTCCGGTTTTTTGCCTTCGAAGGAATGGTATGATAAAAAATATGGTAAAAGGGGTTGGGCGAGGGGCGTTTTGGCTAATCTTGCAATTGGGCAGGGAGAGGTACTTGTTACTCCGCTTCAGGGAGCTACTTTTTTCTCTGCAGTTGCTAATGGCGGTTGGTCTTACCAACCTCATTTGCTGAAAGAAATTATAGATGATCAGGGAAATGTAATTAATAATATCAGACCAAAGAAAATAGATTTACCTGTTACAGAAGAAAATTTGGAGTTTTTAAGGAGAGCTATGCGTAATGTAGTTAACAATGAAAAAGGTACTGCTTACTGGTGCCGATTGAGGGATATAACGGTTGCGGGTAAGACAGGAACTGCACAAAATCCTCATGGAGAAGACCATTCCCTTTTTATCGGATTTGCACCATTCGAGGATCCCGAAATTGTTATTTATACTGTGATCGAAAACGCCGGCCACGGTAGCGTTCATGCTGCTCCCCTCACAATGAGATTAATAAAGAGATACCTCTCGAAAAATTAAAACACAGAGCCCACAAAACCTCACCCTCCGGTTTTTTTAACCACAGAGAAGAAAAAATTTTTTTTCTGTGTTTCTCTGTGTCCTCTGTGGTTCAATAAGTTTTTTTGGGGAGATGGGTTTTCTGAAATTTGAATTTGACGTTTTTGTTAAAATAAAAAGGCGTATATTTAGAGTAAGTAATACACGCCTTTTTATTTCTTTAACTATAATTCTTTAGATTATAGATTAACCTTGACTCCACCCCTGATAGGAATATGTTTCATTGATGGATCTGAGAATATCATTCCGTAACCTGTTTCCGCAAATATTCCTATATTGCCCATGTTATAACATGCTCCGCCATAGACAAGGAAACCAAAATTGGTTTCGCTGTCAGGGTCTGGTAATGGGTCTGGGAAGTCCACACTAGTCATAGCCATTTCTCCTCCTGCGCCAATGTAGAAAGACATGGGAGCGCCCGGAAGTACGATATTGTACTGAGCGGCAAGTAAAATTAACATTACTTTAGAGCTAATGTCGCCTTCAAAATTCTTCCATGCGTATTCAAATCCGCCGCGTAACGCTATTGGCATACCTGGCATAGAAAAATCAACTATTCCTCCGATTGCCATAAAATTCTCACTGTCTCCGTTCATCATCATCTCGATACCACCGGTCGCACCTATTCCTAGACCTGTTCCCGCAGCAAAAAGAGGAGCACTCATCAACAACAATACTACACACACTGATAACTTTTTCATATAACCTCCCTTTTTGTAAGGTTTGTTTATTTATTATATGAATTTAAATAGAAATGTCAAGGGTTTTCATATATAAATTGAAATTTTTTTTAAAAAATTAGATTTAAAGCATTTTTTATAGATTTTTCTTCCGCAAATTATTTTATTTTCTTAAATTAGAAAAGAAGGTAGTTTTTTTATGTGAAAAAGTGAAAGGCTGGTGTTAGATATGCTAAGGTTGATTTTGATTTTAATTTATATAAAATTATATAGATGAAGAAAAATATAACAGAATTTAGAGTATGGAAGAAAAGAATCAAAAATAATAAGGAATGGTATGAATTCAATTTTGATTTAAAGGTAAAGTTATTTCAAGGTACAAAATCTTTTAATCCTATATATGAGATCAAAGGTAGTTTTGTTGATCTTACTCAAATTCACTCTTCTATTGTTCACGAAGCAAGAAAGGATATAAAATTGGTTGGAGATGGTCTCTTTACTTGTAATACAGGATTACATTTATATGTAAGAACTGCGGATTGCCTGCCTATGATTTTTTATCATTCCGAAGAAAAAATACTTTCACTTCTGCATATGGGATGGAAAGGAACTGTACTTGGAATTTCCAAAAAATTCTTGTTGATAATGCAACAAATATATGATTTAAATCCCAGTGATTGGGAAGTTGTCCTCGGTCCTTGTATCGCTCCTGAGAATTACGAGGTTGGAAAAGAAGTATTCGAGTTTTTTGATAAGTTTAAAATTAGTGGAATACAAATAAATGGTAATAGATATTTTCTGGATTTAGAAAAAGCTAATATCGATATAATTAAAAAATTTGGAATAACCAGGATTTATACTTTTCCGGAAAAAACTTTTACCTCGGAACTTTTCTACTCTTATAGGAAAGGGAATAAAGAGCGGAATATTACGGTCGGGGTAATTGAACGATGAACATAGCGTTTGGCTTTTAGCCTTTCGCCTTTAGCTGAAAAAAAACATATTTTTTAAATTTTAGAGTATTGGGGTAATGTAGGGTTAATTTTATGCTAAAAGCCAAAAGCTTATAGCTAATAGCTTAGTAGGGTGTCCTCTGTGTGGAATTTAGTCTCTAGGCGTTTGTTACTAGTCACTGGTCATCAGTCTAAGTTAGGGATTAGGATTTGGGGGTTAGGATTTGCTTAGGATCAGTATACGAGTAAATTAGTGAAACAGTGAATTCGTTTTCTTTTTTTTACTAATAAACCAATTTACCAATTGACTAATAACTAAGTATAGTGTGCCCTCTGCGGATACTCTTTGGGATTTTGGATTTGGGGGTTGGGATTTAGAAACAACAAAATAAATTTTCTTAGGTTTTGTGGAGGGGCTTTGTGCTCTCCGTGTCTTTGTGTGAGAATATTTTTGGGTGAGGGGGTGGGTTTTAAACAACATAATTTCTTTTCTTTGTGACTTCGTGGCTATGAGAAATATTTGTAGGGTTTGGGGAGTGGTGGTATGGAAAAACGAAGTTGACAGATAGCCTTTTACGCTTATCTTTACTTTGTATGAATGATTTTTTGAAATTGGTAAGGACTTTAAGAGAAAAATGTCCCTGGGATAGTGAACAGACTGTAAAGACCTTGCTTCCTCAGCTTATCGAGGAAGTTTATGAACTTAATAATGGAATATCGGAAGATAATCTAGAAAATATCATTGAGGAGTTTGGTGATGTAATACTGACTGTTTTTATGATTGGTGTTATACTTGAAGAGAAAAATATATCATTTGACAGGATCCTTGACAGAGTTTCTAAAAAGATGATTGCCCGACATCCGCACGTTTTTGGGAACGAAATAGCAAATTCTGCTGAAGAGGTTCTGGAAAGCTGGGATGAAAGAAAAGGAAAAAAATGGAAAGTCGGTCGAGGTTTACCTGCTTTGCTCAGGTCGTCTAAAATTCAGAAGAGAGCTTCAAGAAAAGGTTTTGATTGGGAGAATATCAAAGGGGTTTTCGAAAAAATAAATGAGGAGCTTGATGAACTAAAAAATTCAAAAAACGAAGATGAAAGAATAGAAGAATTAGGAGATATATTATTTGCAGTAGCTCATCTGGGAAATTTTCTTAACATAGATCCCGAAATTGCCCTCCAGAAAGCAAATAATAAATTTGAAACGCGTTTTCACAAACTTGAAAAAACTCTAAAAAATAAAGAAATGACGGATTTTTCAACAGAAGAGCTCGAACTGATGTGGCAGAAAATTAAAAATACTACTGAATAAGGAGTAAGAAAGGAGGAACTTTGTTTCTTTTGTTGCTTTCCCTAACAGTTAATTCAAGTAAGCTTCATTTGCAATTAGATATGTTTAATAATAGTGCATATTCAGATCGTATTTATATGACAACAGATAACGGTGGATTAGTTTCCTTTGATCCGGAAGATAGCAGCTGGAATTCGGTTAATTCTCTTTCGGGTCTTCCCAGTAACGAAACAAAAGACGTTTTCCTCCGAGGAGATTCTGTCTTCGTTTTATCAAGAGGTGGTATTACAATATTTGATGAAAATCTTTCTCGATTAAATTTTCAGAATTTCAACCCCCTTTTTTTTGTGGCCGATACTAATCCTATTTGTCTTTATATAAAAGATAGCACTGTCATTTTAGGTGGTCAAAATGGGGTTCAATGGTTTAATTTAAATAATTTTGGAAATCTGAGTCGTGAAGTCGGTCATGTAGATTATAATTTTCAAGTTTTTGAAATTCTTCCTTATGACACTTCTTTTTTACTGGGAAGCAGTAGAGGGACTTATCGTGTGAATTCAAACTTTGGAGATACTCTAATGATGGACTCTTCTGGCGAAACGTATTCTATTTTTGTTTCGGATGGTTCTATATGGACAGGGGGGAGTTGGGGTTGTAAAGAAATAACAGCCGATACAGCCATTTTTTCAGATGCAACTGTATGGAAAATAACGGAAATAGACGAGCAAATTTATATAGGTACGGAGATTGGTTATTATAGATATAATGGAAGTTGGAACTATATACGCTGGGGAAATATACGCGGAATATTCAAGGTTTTACCTCAAAACTTAATAGCATCAGTTGTTAGATATGGTGGAATCAGATTTGATGGTTCTTCCAATATTCTTTATCCTCCGGGAATTGCTACAAATTCAGTTACGGATTTGGTTCAAACTCCTGATGGTAAGATTTATTTGAGTCATAAATATGGCAGAAGACTGTCTGTATTTGATGGTGTTAGCTGGAAAATACTTAACCATGGTAATCAATGGGGCCTTTCTGGAGGTTATTCCTTTAATTTGGAATCCGATTCCGAAGGCAGAATATATCTGGGGTTATGGAATTGGGAAGATGACACTGTTTTATATTGTTTGGATACACGAACTGATACAATGTTTCAACCTGTACAGCTTCCGGTTTCTGGAACTGTTACTGGTATGCTCGTTGATAGTAATGATGATTTATGGATAGGCGTCCTTGTTTCTGGTGGCAGTAGAGTTATGAAAATGCATAGGGTCAACGGAGATTCGCTTGAATGGACTATATATAATAATCCTGAAATTTCTTGGAAGCGAGTTTTCGCGGAAGGGTCGGAAGGTATTTACTGTGGAAATTCTCCTTCTATTGGCGGTAGCGGTATACATATTTTAAGGGATGATGGATCTATTGGTAGTGTAACGGGAGATCTTGGTTCGAGTACCACATCAATGGTTTCGGATATTAATGGTAATATATGGGCGGGACTGGAAGATAAACTTGTTTATATAGAAGGGGATAATGTAGAAAGAGAGTATACAAGTAACAAAGTTGATGGACTTGCTGTTGATTTTCAGGGAGGAGTATGGTGTTATAGTAGCCTGGAGGGATTAAGTTATCTTAATCCTGAAGATAGTTGGGAACAATTGCCTCAGGAATTGACAGAAATTCAGTCTTTCGGCTTAGAGGATGTTATTTATCCTCTTCATTTTACTACTGATAATACTTTATTTGTGTGTACCTATAATGGTCTGTATGAATTTGATATTAATTTTAATTATCCTGATTCAGGTAAGATTGTAGTTTATCCTAATCCTTTTAATTATTCAAGACATCATCGGTTAAATTTTTCGTTACATGATATCGGAGAAAAAAGACTTTCTATTTATGATATTATTGGTAATAGAAAAGGAGAATATACAATACCTTCAGGAAGAGAGATTTTTTGGATTGATAAAGAGCAATTGAATCTGTCTTCCGGATTATACAGGTATTTTATAACCGATGGAGGGGTGGTTATACATAAAGGTAAGTTTGTTGTCGTTCGTTGATAGTTATGCCACGAAGACACAAAGTCACTAAGAATTTAAAATTTAATAAAGAAAGTTTCTTTTTCTCTTAGAGCCTTGGTGCCTTTGTGGCTAAATGCATCTTTTTTTCCTTGACAAAATAGGTCTATATTCTATAATGAAAATATGAAGAAAAACAAAAAAGTTTCAGACGAACGTTTTTATAAATTAACTGCTTTAATGATTAATTTACCTTATGAAGATGAATTTCGTAAGACTAAAGTTAAAACTAAGGAACTAAATTTATTTCTGCAAGATGTCTCTGAAGGAAAGATTAAAGATAGTAAAGAGTTTCTTAAGGAAGGGCTTAAAAGAACAATAACGCCGGCTCTTCTTTCAATAATTAAAGAAAAATTAAAAAGATATGCTGATAAATATAGAAATGAACCAAAGGGCCAGGCAGCTCTTATGGTGCTTCAGTTTCTATATCAAGGTCTTCCATTAGATGCAAATGTTTTTTTTATAGCGATTTTTATTAGAAGCGCTCTTAATAGCCCTCTTGCTGATAATAATAAGGTTTGGGGGTTTTTGTACGAATTTTTACCCAAAAAAGTTGAAATGGAAGAAACTGAAAATATAAAAAAGCCTGAATTTAAAGGTATTTCGGGAGAAGAATTCGAAGAGAAAAAGTCCGGAATTCTAACTCCAAAGAAAAAAGATTTAAAGGGTAAAGAAAAATCCAGGATAGTAATTCCCGGAGGAGGGGATAAAGGGTAATTATGGCTAAAATTCTTATTATTATGGGATCCGCTAAAGATTTGGATTATGCGAAAAAAATACAAAAGGTAATAGAGAAATTTAAAATTAAATGTGAATTAAGGATTGCTTCAGCGCATAAAACACCCAATAAAATTCTTGAAATATTAAAAGAGAATGCGAATGAAGAAGTTATTTATATTACAATTGCTGGAAGAAGCAATGCTTTGAGTGGTTTTGTAGATTCTAATACCACAAAACCGGTTATTGCTGCACCTCCATACTCTGAACAATTTGGAGGTGTAGATATTTATTCAAGCCTTAGAATGCCAAGCGGAGTCGCTCCTTTGGTTGTACTTGGTTTTGAACAAGCTGCTCTTGGGGCTGTAAAAATACTCGGACTCAGAGATGAAATTTTACAGAAAAAAATATTAGAGTACCAGAATGTTTATAAGAAAAATATTGAAGAGGAGGATAAGAAAATAAATGGGTAGCGTAAAAGATCTTACTGTTATTGAAAACCCTACAGATGATGATTTGGGTTTTGGATTTTTTAAATTTTCTGATAGGTATTCTGTTTTTGATTGGGGTGAGATGCCCGACCATATTACCAATAAAGGTTCTTCTTTGGCTATAATTACTTCTCATTTTTTTGAGATTTTAAGAAAGCGTGGTATTCCCAATCATTATCTTGGGGCAGTTCTGGAAGGTGAAACACTTGATCTTAATAAAGTCAATAAGCCTTTTAATACAATTAAGGTTAAACTTGTTCGTGTAATTAGGCCTGAGATAAAAAATGGAAAATACGATTACTCCGTTTTTAAAGATATTTTAAAGAATTTTCTAATTCCAATGGAATGTATTTATAGAAATTCTATACCAGAAGGTTCTTCTTTCTGGGAAAGATACAATAAGGGAGAGATTAAATACGAACACAAAATAACTCCTAATATTCCTTTACAAGAGCCTATTTTAGATGTATCTACAAAATTAGAAGAGACTGATAGATATTTGACCTGGGACGAGGCAAGGAGAATATCTAATTTGGATTCCGACCAGATTGAAGAAATAAAAAGTATGCTATCAAACGTAAGTAATATTATTACCGAAGAAACCGAAAAAGTCTGTATTGTTAATCAAGACGGAAAACTTGAATTTGCAATTGATAATCGAGGGTTTATTATGGTTGTTGATGCGTTGGGAACCCTTGATGAGTGTCGTTTTCTCTTTAATGAGATTGCTTTAAGCAAAGAAATACTACGCAAATATTACAGAAAATCTAAATGGTATAAGGAAGTTAAAAAGGCAAAGGAAAAAGATTTTAAAGATTGGAAATCTCACGTTAAATCTGAACCGGATCCTTTGCCGAAACCTTTAAGCAAGGCGGTTTCACAAATGTATCAGTCCGTAGCTAACTTAATTTCCGGGAAAGAATTCTTCGATGTTCCGTCTCTTGATAAAATTGTAAAAAAATTATCGAAACTGGTTGAATAGATAATTATTGTTTTTATTCTTTTGAAGATCTTATTTCATTTATGAGATCTTCAAACATTTCGGCCTTATCATAACGATTAAGTCTTATAGCACATTTTCTGCCATTTTCTAAAATTTTAATTTTATTTTGATGGTCATAAGTTAATTGAACGCTTTCTAAGTATAAGTCAAGTGATTCCTCATCTTTAAATTCACAGTAGATCTCAGCTTTAAACGAAAGTAAAGGCCCTGTTTCATTCTTTTTCAAATTTTTCAAACCTTCATCTAGAATCTCGATTGCCTTTTTAAAAGACCCTTCGTTCATATAGGTTTTAGCAATGAGAAGGTATGCTTCGTCTAAATATTCTGACCCTTGAAAGTTTTCTATAATATTTTTCAAAGGAATTCGGGCTTCCTTAAAAAATCCGAGTTCCTGATAAATGGAAGCAATTTTATAAAGAGTGTAATCTTTGAGAGTCTTTGATGAAACCTCTGTATAATTTTCAATGGCTTTTTTTAATTCTCCTGCTTCGTAGTAAATTTCTCCAAGTTTGAGATATATTTCATTTTTTAATTCAGGCCTTTCTTGTAATCCCTTTTCCAGTAAGTTTATAGCTTCTTTTCTATCACCCATCTCCCGGTAAATTTTTACGAGAATCAGCAGTGATTCATTAGCTTCTTCGGATTCAGGATGATTTAATAAGATTTTATTGTTATATTGAATGGCTAAATCATATCTTTTTGCTGCATGATAGTATTCGCCTATCTTTAAAAGTAGTAAAGGAGTTCTTTGACTTTTAGGATATTTGTTAGTGAAAGCTTTATACATGCTTATCTTTGTTGGATATTCTCCTTTTTTCCATTTAATTTCTTCAATATAGTACCTGGCCTCATCATATAAATCCGGTGGAGCCCAAGGTAGCAATAATAGTTCCTTATAATAATTCAAAGCGGAATCATACTCTTCTCTCTTCATATAAATTTGTCCTAGATATTTATAAGCATTTGGCGCCCAGCGTGAGGAGGGAAGTTCTTTTGTAAATAAACTTAACCATTTTACAGCTTCTTCGTAATCATTGAGTAAATAATTAATTTTTCCTAGAAGTAGATATGCATCATCTTTAAGAGGAGAGTCAGGGTATTTCTCTACAATTCTTTTAAAATATTCTAGACTTTCGATTTTACCTTGTTTTAATTGAGCTCTTGCAAGACGATATAATGCATATTGTTCCAATTCTTTATCTTCATAAATCTCAAGGAATCTTTTAAACAATTTTGCGCTCTCTGAGTATCTCGAAAGATGATATTTACTCCAGCCGGCGGCGAAAATAGCATGAGATTTATATTCGGAATTTGTATCGGACAGAAAAAGTTCTAGTGCTCTTTGCGTTTCTCCTCTTTTGTAAAAGACCTCCCCTTTTATATAATTTATCAAAGGATTATTTATAGGATTTTTCGCTTGAAAAGATATTAGGCTGTCATATTCGTTCAGTTGAAAGAGTGTAGCTGTTATATAAATACCTGTATATTCTTTAGGATGAATTTTATAAGATTCGTTGAAATAGTTTAAAGCTCTTCTGTATCTATTTCTCTTGTATGAAAGATAACCTCTTCCAAGAAAGTTTTGCCAGAGAGGTAGAGTTGCTTTCTCAAGTTGTGTTAAAATTTTTGATGTGTCTTCCTCATAAAAAATATAATAAAAACTGAGAGAATCGGGTAAGTTTCTCGTAATTTTTGAAGATAATTCTTTGTTGATCGAAAGGATGTAAAGGTTTTCTAAAAAATAAGTGTACTCCCACTGGTCGAGTTCTTTAAATTTAGAAGAGGCTTTTTCATTGTTTCCTTTAATATAATAAATGACGCCTTCGAGATAAGTCGCTTCGATTTTTCTATCATAGTATCCTGCTTTTTTTGCCTCATTCAAAGCTTTATCAAGGTTGTTAAGTCTTATGTCTATAACGGACAAGTTTAAATAAGCATCTCCTTTATCGATATAAGAAGGTTCAATCAGAAGAGGCAACTGATAGAAATTTCTGAGTTTGTTGAGTGGTTGATTTTCAGTACTTTCAAAAAGTAGAAACAGAATAAATAAATTCAATAGGCACCTTTTCCTGATATCAGTACAGGTATAGTTCTTAAAAGAATAAAAAAATCCAGACTAAGCGACCAATTGTTTATATATTCTAAATCGAGTTTCATCCACTCTTCGAATGATAGATCTGAACGTCCGCTGATTAACCATATGCAAGTTAATCCGGGTTTTATAGATAACCTTTTTCTTTGCCAATCTTCGTACTGCTTGACCTCCTCAGAAAGGGGGGGTCTGGGTCCTACGAGTGACATATTTCCTATTAGAACATTAAATAATTGCGGTAATTCGTCCAGGCTGAAGCGCCTGAGTAATTTCCCTATTTTTGTTATCCTTGGATCGTCTTTTATTTTGAATACTATCTTGTCCATTTTATTTAAATGTATTAGGTTTTGCTTTATTTCATCTGCATTTTCATACATTGTTCGGAATTTAAACATTGAGAAAATTTTTCCATTCAAGCCGACTCGTGGCTGCTTATAAATTATGCCTCCTTTTGAAGTTAATTTAATTAAAATGGAAATTATGAAAAATAAAGGAGATAAAAGTAATATTGTCATGAAAGATATTATCCGGTCTAATGTATATTTAATAAATAAATCAGCAAAATTAGGTGGTGTAGAACGGAAGGTTATTACAGGTGAAGGTAGGGAAGTTTCAAGAGAGACAAAACTGGAAATTTCAGAAAATACTTCTTTTAAATAATAGGAAACGGTAATACCAATCCGCTCAAGGTTTTTTATATATTTTTTATATTTTTTATCTGTTATGATGATCCAATCGATAGGACAATTTTTCAAAAGTTCTGTTAAATCTGCCGGGACATCGTTTACTACTTTAATAATATTTATTCCGAAGAAATCATGAACCGAAAAAAGAGATTCGATTTCTTTTGCGGATCCCTCTTTTCCCAAAATGATTGTTTTTATCGAGTTATTTTTATTTCTTGATATTAATTCTCTTACAGATATCATAAGTATTATCGATAAAAATCCAAATATTAATAACACAATTCGGCTTTGATTGAATAATTTAAAGTAATAAAGTAAGACAATATATATTGAAATAGCTATTAGAAAAGAAAAAATCGTTTTTAAGTAAAATCTATATTTGTCAATGGGGAATTTTTGTAAAGTTAAATTATTTATAAACATAATTGGTAGAAAAGTTATTATGAATATCGGAAAAATCTGTATATAATAAGTGAAGTACCATTCTCCAAATTTTTCAATCGGAATAGCTATTTTTGACCTAATAAATACCGTTAGCCAGTAGCATAATATTAGGATTAAGGTGTCTAATAAAGTTATTGTAAATCTTATATAGTGTTTTTTCTCTTGAATCATTTTTGCATTTCCCTTAGAATTAAAAAAAACATAATTAAAGTAAGTCTCGTTATTAAAGCAATGAAAACTATATAAAGCAGTAAGAAATTATAATTCATGTTTTTTTTAATATAGTAAAACATAGATATATTAATTGCAATTTTTGATCTTAGCTCTTCTTTTTTTGTGCTTCCTCCTAAACTATGATAAAAGACGGCTTGAGGTAAGAATGCTATTTTATAACCACTTTTTCTAAGTCTTAGGCATATATCCGTATCTTCAAAATACAAAAAGAATTTTTCATCAAAGCCGTCGATCTTTTTGAAAACATCTGTCCTGAAGAGCATTACAGCGCCTCTCACACAATCTGGAAATTGAATTTTGTTGTAATCGAGGTCTGTCATCAAGAATTCTTTTGAGACAGTATTATTAGGGAAAATTTTTCGTAAAATTGATTCTCTACCGAAAAGAACTCTTGGAATAGAAGGGAATCTTCTGCAGGAAAGTTGAAATGAACCATCGGGATAAAGAAGTTTTCCCGTTGCGGCACCTATTTTTTCGTTGTTTTTCAAGAATCTTATAAGTCTATCAATCGAGTTTTTACATATTTCGACATCCGGATTGATAAATAGGATATAGTTAGAATTTTGTATTTTAGCGATTTGGTTACAGGCTTTACCGAATCCCATATTTTTATCGTTAAGAATGTATTTTACAATCTTATTATCAATACTTTTTAAGAATCTTTTGCTGCCGTCTTTTGAATTGTTATCGACTATAATTATTTGATAGGTACATTCAGGTGGATTGCGGAGTATTGATTTTATACATTTTTTTAGATCTTCTTTTGTATTATAGTTTACTATTCCAATTGTAAGGGTCATATTTTTTTTATTATTCTTCGTATTCCTAACTTCCATACTAGCCAGAAAGCTTCCCATATAATTTTCTTTGACATTTTAGAATTTCCACTCCGGCGTTCTGTAAAAACGATTGGCATTTCCTTGATTTTAAAGCCTTTCCAATACGCGTAAAAATGGATTTCTATTTGAAAACCATATCCTTCGGCATCGATTTTTTCAAAATCCAAATTCCGAAGCAATGATTTCCTAAAACACTTGAAACCGGATGTGAGGTCAAAGAGAGGTACCCCGGTAACTTTTTTAGCAAAGACGTTTGCAAAATAGCTTAAAATAAGACGCGACATAGGCCAATTTATTACATTGACTCCATTTTTATACCTTGAACCAATTACAAGGTCAGCCTCTTGTTCAATAAGTGTTTTTCTTAAACTTAAAAGATTTAAAGGATCGTGAGAGAAATCCGCATCCATTTCGAAGACAAAATTATAGTTTCGCTCTAATGCCCATTCGAAACCTGAAATATAAGCACTTCCTAAACCCATTTTCTTCTCGCGTTCGATTAAAAAGACTCTTTCTTTATTCTTATAGGATTTCTTTTTCTGGATTTTTTTAACTTTTTTACTGGTTCCATCGGGAGAGTTATCATCCACAATCAAAACATCAAATTCTCTTCCCTGAAGAAGTACTTGTTCGATAATTGCTTCTATATTATCGGTTTCGTTATAAGTTGGTATAACTACAAGAGAGTCTTTCTTCATATTGAATCTTTATTTTCTAGAAATAAGTATATTAATTACGAATGTTAGTATTATAGAAAGAAAAACACAGAAACCCAGAGGAAAATTTAATATAAAATTTTCCCTTTCAATAGTTATATTGCCAGGTAGACGTGAAAGAAAAGGAATTTTTGCATACAAAACAAGCAAAATTCCCAGACATGTAAGAATAATTCCAAGTAAAAATAAAGGAACTTCAATTTTCATATTAAAGTATAAGGTCCAAGGCGAAGTTGTCAATGGCAATGTTAATATTTTGGAAAATTGTAAACCATTACAGTCCAGCTAATTCATTAAAAATTGAATAAAAATTCATAAATATTGAATTTTTACCCTTGACAATATTTGTGAATTGTTTATATTCGAAATTAATTGTAAGTATTTAAATTGGGGAGTAGGTAAGATTTTAACATTTAAAGGAGGTTAACTTAAGGAAGAGTTAAATCCTTTTGAAAATTGCGTAATTTCAGTTATATGAGGCCAAGAAACGCATTAAACTTGATTCCGTTACCACAAAATCTTGAGATGTTCGATAAGTAAATTACATGTAACTATACCGGTTAAAATGGATGATGGTACTATTAAAGTATTACAGGGTTCAATACAATTATTCTCGAGGACCTACTAGAGCCGGTATCAGGTGGCATCCTGAAAAGACTATAGATGTAGTTAGGGCTATTGCTGTCAGGATGATCTAGAAAGCTTTCGTTCTTATTGTAATACTACTTGCATGGTTTGTTGTTTTAATGTTTTTTTTATCTTTTTGCCATTAGCTGTTAGCTTAAAAAACAGATATTTTTTTCTTTTTGTGTTTTTGTCTTTAGAATTTATAAGGGTAATAAAGTGAGTTTTGAGCTAACGTCCAAAAGCAAAGTGCTAATAGCTTATCGCTGTTGTGCTCTTTGTGCTTTGTGGTAAATTTAGTATTTTTCAGGGCTTGACTATCTTATCAATCTATATAAATTAGATACGTATTATTGAAATAAGGGTTAGTTTATTTGAAACAATATAAATAGGAGGAGATTAGTGTCAACAGATAGAAGGAAAAAGAATTGTCATTTTTGTAAGAATGAATCTGAAAAGATTGATTATAAGGATGTAGAATTATTGAGCAAATTTGTGACTCCAAGTGGAAAGATTCTTCCTTCCAGAATAACAAGAGTTTGTCCTAAACATCAAAGAAAATTAAAAAAGGCAATAAAACAGTCTAGAGAAATTGCATTGATGCCTTATGTCAAGGCTTTGAACTGGTAGGGTTATATGGAAGTAATACTTAAAGAAACCCATCCGTATTTAGGACAGAGAGGTAAAGTTGTTAAGGTTGCCGATGGATATGCCAGAAACTATTTGATACCAAGGAATATCGCGGTTCTTAATACTCCTGGTAATAGAGCCAGTATTGAAGCAGAAGGACAATTCCAGGAAATTAAAATTGAGAAAGAGGTATTATCTGCGGAGGAGATCAAGCAGAAAATCGACGGAAAAGTTTTTAGAATTGAGGCTAAAGTCGGTAAAGAGGGCAAGTTATATGGGTCAATAACCAAACAAGATATTGTAGATCTTTTAGAGAAAGAAGGATTTCTAATTGATAAGAAAATTATGGATGTAGATGACCATATAAAAGAAGCTGGTTCATATGAGATACAAATAAATTTGTTCAAAGATGTAAAAGCTCATATTAATCTTATAGTAGAGGGAGGATCTTCCGAGGAAACAGTAAGATCCCAAGAAATAAATGAAGAATCTAGAGAAGAAAAAGAAGTATCATCTGAGGAGGATGAAAGTGAGGGAGGTTAAAATTGCAGGTATTGCAATTGACAGGAATTCAAATACTCCTGTAGTCCTTTTAAGGGATGTCGAAGAGAAAAAAAGAGTTCTTCCTATATGGATTGGACCTTTTGAAGCTGAAGCGATATCTCAAGGGCTCAAAAATGAGCAGTTTAAGCGTCCTCTTACTCACGATTTGCTTTTGAATGTATTAAAGGGTTTGAAGGTAGATATTTCAAAGGTTGTCGTTTCTGATTTGAAAGATGAAACTTATTTTGCTGAAATTTATCTTAAGAAGGATAATTCTATATTTAAAATAGATTCAAGACCTAGCGATTCGCTTGCTCTAGCTTCAAAAAACCATACTCCTATTTATGTTCAGGATAAAGTTATGGAGAAAGGTGGCATAAGACTGGATCTTGATAACAGTAAAAAGGTCCAAGATATAAAAAAGTATATGGAGGACATTAAGCCGGAAGATTTCGGAAAATTCAGGATGTAATCTTGAAAGTTCTAATACAGAGAGTTATTTCTGCCTCGGTTCGTTTGACTAAAAAAGAAAATATTAAGGAAAATCAAGCATCAATTGGTAAGGGCCTTTTGCTTTTTGTTGGCATAGGTAAAAATGATGTTCAGGAGGCAGCGGATTTTTTGGCGGATAAAATATTTAAGCTGAGAATTTTCGAAAATAAAGGTAAGTTTGATTTGTCTCTAGCAGATGTAAAAGGAGAAGTTCTAGCTGTGCCTCAATTTACTTTATACGGAGATACTGAAAAAGGCCGAAGACCTGAATTTACTGCGGCAGAGAGACCTGAACGTGCTAAAGAATTGTTTGACTATTTTTGTAATCAAATTGATAGATATGTGCCATGTAAAAAAGGATTTTTCGGTGAAAAAATGGAAGTAGAACTAATTAACGATGGACCTGTAACTCTGATGGTGGAAAAATGAAGTCAATGACAGCATTTGTTTCATCTATAAAAGAACTTGCTGGTTTAACTATGAGATTTAATCTTGCTTCGTATAATAGTAGATTTATTGATATAAATCTTACTTTGCCTGAATTTTTACTGCCTTATAGGGTAAATATTTATGATAAAATTAAAGAAAAACTTGCCAGAGGTAGGATAGAGATGCAAGTTTATCTTGAAGATGGAGATTTCATTGATTCTCCTATTTATCAAAAGAATATCGAAAAAGATATTGGAAGACTTCGTAGCTTGAAGAAGAAGTTTAAATTAAATGGGGATATTGATGTTTCTGTTCTTATGAATTTCTCAGGTGTTTGGGGAGATTTTATAAAGATGGATCTTGAATGGAAAGAGATTGATTCTTTTTTAGATGATTTGCTTGATGAGCTAAATGAAGTTAAGGGAAGAGAAGGTGAATTTATAAAAAAGGATCTTTCTGAGAAGATTAAAAATTTTGAAGACATTCTTAACTTTATATTTAGTAAATTTGATGCTGATTCAGAGGAAAAAAAGGAAAAAATACTTAAAGAAATTAAGAGATTAAATGACCTGGATATACAGATTTCTCGTGATGATATTAATCTTTTTGCTTTCAAAGGTGATATCAATGAGGAGTTGGTCAGATTGAAGAGTCATATTGATTATTTTAGAGAGTTAATTAACAGCGATAATGCTGTTGGTAAAAGGTTGAAATTCTTACTGCAGGAGATGGCTAGAGAAGCAAATACAATAGGGTCAAAAGCTTATACGGCGGATGTTGTTCACAGAGTTATAGATCTAAAGGAATTGCTTGATGAATTGAGGGAGCAAGTAGAGAATATAGAATGATTATCATAATATCGGGACCTTCAGGCGCAGGTAAAACAACGGTTTGTAAGTCTCTAGTTAAAAATGACGATAATTTATTATATTCAGTTTCCGTAACTACTAGAAAAAAAAGAAAAGGAGAAAAAGAAGGTATCGATTATTATTTTGTTTCGGAGGAAAAATTTAAAAAATGGAAAAAAAAGGGAAGATTTTTAGAGACCGAAAAGGTCCATGATCATTATTATGGGACCTTAAAAAATGTTGTTATTAAAGAAAAAAGTAGCAAAAAGGCAATTTTAATGGATGTAGATGTTAAGGGAAAAATAAGTCTTTGTAAAAAGATTAAGAACACGGTTTCAATATTTTTAATGCCTCCTACAATGGAAGAAGCAGTTAAAAGAATTAAAGGTCGTAACAAGGAAGAGGAAAAGGAGATTCGAAATAGAATGAAAACGGCTTCTTTTGAGGTGAAAGAAAGCAAAAATTTCGATTATTTTATTATAAATAAAGATATAAAAGAAACAATCAAGATAGTAAAAGCTATAATTATAGCCGAAAAACATAAATTAAAAAATTGAATTGGAGGTAATTAAAGATGTATTCATTAGAGGAAGTTAAGAATAAAGAAGGTAATATTTATAAAGCCGTAGTTATTATGGGTAAGAGTGCGCAGTGGTTTAGTACTTTTAAAAGAACAACGCTTAAGAAGCCAATTTATAAGGCTATAGAAGAGTTTATAGATGGGAAGATAGAATATGAGATTATAAAAGAAAAGGAGGATTAATTCTTGAGTCTCCTTTCTGGAAAGGTTATTCTTATTGGAATTAGCGGAGGTATATCTGCTTATAAAGTTCCTTTGTTTCTCAGAAAGCTTAAAGCAGCAGGCGCTATTGTTAAAACTATTTTAACTGAAAACTCTAAACAATTTATTTCACCAGTAGTTTTATCAGTTTTAAGTGACGGAGTTTTTGATTCTTTGTGGAAAGAAAATATTCCTCATATAGCTTTGACTGAAGAAGCAGACCTTTTTGTTATTTTGCCTGCCGATTTTAATATTATAGGAAAAGCAGCTTCTGGTATTGCCGATGATTTACTTTCTTCGTCAGTTGCCGCTTATAATAAGAAAATCTTGTTTTTTCCTTCTATGAATAACAGAATGTTTGAAAATCCGGTTCTTCAAAAAAATATCGATTATCTTAAGGGTTGTGGTCACAACTTCATAGATCCAATTGAAGGTTCTCTTGCATGTGGTAAGGGAGGGAAAGGTAGATTGCCTTCTATTGAGCGTATGGTTCTGGAAACAGAAAAGGCGCTTTCTCCGAATCTTTTTAATGATGCTATTTGTCTTATAACCGGTGGAGGAACATATGAGAAAATTGATCCCGTGAGATATTTGACAAACAGCTCTTCCGGTAAAATGGCTTATTCTCTTGCGAAAAATTGTTATCTTGCTGGTGGCAAAATTGAGTTAATTATAGGAAAGAGTACAGTTGTTCCTGATTCCGATACGCCTTTTAAAATTACGCAAATTGAGACAGCAGAGGATATGCATTCGGAGATTTTAAGAAGATGGAAGGATGTATCTTATCTTTTTATGAGTGCAGCGGTAGCTGATTTTAAGGTTTATTCGGAAAAGAAAAAAATAAAGAAAACTGGTGAAATGATTCTAAAATTAACAGAAAATATCGATATTCTTAAAGAGTTAAAGAAGAAAAAAAAGAATCAATTTATAGTTGGGTTTTCTCTTGAAACTGATAATCTTAGAGAAGCAACAATTAAAAAAATGAAAGAAAAAGGTTGTGATTTGATGGTTGGTAATTATCCCGATTCCATTGGTAGTGAAGATAGTTCGGGGGTAATAATATCGAGTTCCGGAGAAGAAGAATTCAATTGTTCTAAAGATAAACTTTCATGGAAAATTATAAGAAAGATAAAATCTTAGAAGTTTTGAATCTATTGAAATATATGGGTTTTGATAAATTTGATAGCTCGCTTTTGACTGTTTTTCCTTTTGCTGATTTAATGCGTGAAGTTAGAGAATGCAAGAAATGTGAGCTTCATAAAAATAGGACTAACACAGTTTTTGGTAAGGGTCCAGTTGACGCAGAGATTATGATTATTGGAGAAGCTCCTGGACGCGAAGAAGATATTCAGGGTATGCCTTTTGTTGGTAAAGCAGGTTTGAAATTAAACGAGATGCTTTCTTCGGCAGGTATTGAAACGGAAGAAGTTTTTATTACTAATGTTGTAAAATGTCGTCCGCCAGGTAATAGAAATCCGGAGAGTTATGAAATGATGAAATGTAATCTTTATTTAATAAAACAGATTGAGGTAATTCATCCTAAGATTATCATTTTACTTGGAAATGTGGCACTTTCTCTTGTTACGGGCGAAGCTAGCGGTATAACTAAAATGAGAGGTAAATTTTTAGAATATATATCATATCCCGCTATTCCAACATTTCATCCGGCTTATGTTATCAGAAATCAAAATAGCGAGAAGACAGTCATCGAGGATTTGAAGAAGGCAGTTAGGAGTATCTCTTGACAGAGAAAATCGGAATGCCTTATTCGGAGGAAGCAGAGGCTGCTGTTATATCAAGTATGCTAACGGATATGGGTGCTACTGCAGAGGTCAGTACTACTTTAAGTTCAGAAGATTTTTACTTTCCTGCACATGGGATAATATATAATGCTATTTTAGAAGTTTATAATAAAGGTCAAAAAGTCGATATAGTTACAGTAGTAGAACGATTAAAAAAAACAGATTTATTAGAAAAAATAGGTGGGTCAAGTTATGTGGCTTCGTTTGTAAAGGGAACAATTTCTGCTGAAAATGTTATATATTATGCTGAGATAGTAAGCGAAAAATCAATCCTTAGAGATTTAATTACTAAAGGAAAATCGATAATAGATAAGGCAAGTTCTGCGAAAGAAGAAGTGGAAATCGTCCTTGACGAAGCTGAAAATTTGATTTTTGATGTCAGAAAAAAAAGAAACTATGAAAGGGTAAAACCAATAACTCCTTTGCTAAAAGAAGTTATGAAAGTTATTGAAGAAAGAGCCGAAAGTAAAAGTCTGATTACTGGTATTCCTACAGGTCTTACAGAACTTGACAGGATGAGCTGTGGTTTTCAAAATGCAGAGTTAATAATATTGGCTGCCAGACCTTCTGTAGGAAAAACTGCTTTAGCGCTTAATCTTGCTTCACATATATCTCTTAAAGAAGAAATACCAGTGCTTTTCTTTTCTCTCGAAATGCACTGGGAAAGTCTTATTTTTAGGTTACTTTCAGCTGAATCACGTATTGAAGGCAATAGAATAAGAAGTGGTTATATTAAGGAAGATGAATGGGTTGGTTTAACTTCAGCAGTTTCCAGGTTAACTGAAGCTCCTTTTTACATAGATGCTTCACCTGCTATGACTATTTTTGAGCTTAGAGCTAAAGCAAGAAGAATGAAAAAAAAATACAATATTGGTATAATATTTGCGGATTATCTTCAGTTAATTAAAGGTCCACAGTTTCAAACTAGAGAACAGGAAGTTGCTGCTATAAGTAGAGCCCTCAAATCGATTGCTATGGAGTTAAATATACCTGTGATTGCTCTTTCTCAGCTTTCAAGACAGCCCGAAAGAAGGGGAAAGGACTCTAAACCTATCCTTTCCGATTTAAGAGAATCAGGAGCAATTGAACAGGATGCAGATTTTGTTATGTTTATTCACCGCCCTGATCAATTTCAAAAGAATAGTGAGTCTGTTGAAGAGAGGGCTGAACTTATTATTGCAAAGCAAAGAAATGGGCCTATAGGAGATATTAATGTAGCTTTTAGTAGGAAATATGCTCGATTCGATAATTTTAAAAGTTTGGAGACGGAATGATTGAGGTTAAAAATATTTACAAAAGTTTTGATGGCAACGAGGTTCTTCGTGATCTAAGTATTCATATTGATAAAGGAGAGACAATTGCGATTGTCGGTTCAAGTGGTTGCGGAAAGACCGTTCTCTTAAAGCATATTCTTGGTTTGCTGGAGCCGGATCGGGGAGAAGTATTGGTCGACGGGATTAATATTAATGAGGATTCTGCTCATCTTTTTGAGGTGAGGAAAAAATTCGGTATGGTTTTTCAGAGTTCAGCTCTGTTTGATTCTTTAAATGTTATGGAAAATGTTATCATTGGTTTAAAGGAACATTTTCCAGGTATGAGCAGAGATGAGATGGAGAACATTGGAATGGAAAAATTAAGCCTTGTAGGTATGGATAAATCCTCCTTTAGCAAAAAACCTCAGGAACTTTCCGGAGGCATGAAAAAAAGGGTAGCTATTGCAAGAGCAGTAAGTCTTGATCCTGAGTATATTATTTACGATGAGCCTACTACCGGTTTAGACCCCATAATGTGTGAAAAGATGAATGATCTTATGCTTCACCTAAAGGGGAAACTAGGAAAAACAACGATTATGGTAACACATGACCTTAATTCGGCTTTTAAGGTTACCGATAGAATCGCAATGCTTTCAAATGGGGAGATTGTTTTCGATGGTACGCCAAAAGAAGCTACGAAAACCAAAAATACTTATATGCAGATGTTTATAAAAAGCAGCTCACTGCCAACTAATAATTGATGTTTGTTTGCGGTAACTGCGGATACAAAACTCTTAAATGGATGGGCAGGTGCCCCGAATGTAAATCCTGGGATTCTCTTGAGGAAGTGCTTGAAGTAAAAAAGTCTAAATCATTTAAAATCAAATCTTTAACCCCAAAAAAATTAAGTGAAATTGATGTAAAAGAAGAAGACAGGTTTGTTACTGGAATTAAGGAATTTGACCGAGTTGTGGGTGGGGGAATGGTTTCTGGTTCTCTTGTTTTGGTTTCCGGAGATCCTGGTATTGGTAAGTCAACTTTACTTCTTATGGTTGCGGGGCTTTTGTCGAGATTTTTTAAGGTTCTTTATGTTTCCGGTGAAGAGTCGGAAAGCCAAATTAAGTTAAGGGCCAAAAGATTGGGTTTGGGGGAGGAGAAATTGTTAACTATTTCAGAAACCAGTATTGAAAGCATTCTTTCTTTAGTTAAGTCGGAAAAGCCTAAGTTGGTTGTTGTAGATTCGATACAAACTATGACTCTTGTCGATGGAGGCGGAATACCAGGTTCTGTCTCTTTGGTTAGAGAAATTACTGCGGAATTAATGGAAGTTGCCAAGAAAAACAATATTACAGTATTTATTGTTGGTCACATTACTAAATCAGGTAATATTGCCGGGCCAATGACTTTAGAACATATGGTGGATGTCGTGCTTTTTATGGAAGGGGACAATTCTCATTCTTTTCGCTTGTTGCGTTCAAAGAAAAACAGATTTGGATCGACTAACGAAGTCGGTATATTTGATATGGATGAAAAAGGTTTGAAGGAAGTTCCTAATCCTTCAATATATCTAATTTCCGGTAAAGAAAAAAAATCTTCCGGTTCAGTTATTACTCCTACCGTGGAAGGAACAAGGCCAATTATGGTTGAAATTCAAGCGCTCGTTTCTCCTACTCGTTTTTCTTATCCTCAGAGAGTTGCCGGAGGGTTTGCGGAAAGAAAACTTGATCTTTTAATAGCGGTATTACAGAAGCGGCTTATGATTGATATGAGCGGTTATGATGTTTATTGTAATATAGCAGGCGGAATGAATGTTTTCGAACCTTCCATAGACCTCGGTATTATTTTATCTATTTTGTCCAGCTTGCTCGAGAAGCCAATTAGTGATGATATATGTATAGTTGGTGAAGTAGGTCTTTCTGGAGAGGTAAGGGGGGTTCCTTTTCTTGCTAGCAGGGTTAAAGAAGCCAGTAAAATTGGTTTTAAGAGGATTGTTGTCCCGGATAAAACAGGGAATATAAAATCAGAAATGAAGCTTTTGAAAGTTTCAAATGTATCACAGGCAAAGGAGATTTGCAAATTATGATTGATTTAGTTAGTTCGGTTTTTGTTCTTGGATTGATAGGATGGATTATTTGTATTATTGCGCTGTCTGTGATGTATCGTTGTATTCAGACGGAACAGGAAAAAAATTACAAAGCAATTCATTTATCTGCCATTAAGGATGGAAGAGTTGGAAAATTATTTAAATCAGGAATAATTGAAGGCATACCGGTTATTTCTGAGGAAAATATGAAAGTAATATCCCAATATTTGGAATCCGATGAGATTTCGGAGGGCTTTAAAGATAAACTCAGGGTAATAAATGAATTGGATTTAAAGATTATGAAAGGTGATTTTGCAGATATTTGCAAAGCGTTAAATTGTACGGCAATTACTGCAGGCAAAGAAAAGGAAAAACTGAAAATTCAGGGTATCAATTGTATTAATATACAAGATATTGATACTATTGGAAAATCTCATCTTGCTAGGGGTGAAAAGATTATTGTTAATTATATGGATTACGGTTATGATAAAGCTCAAGGTTATTTACAGGATGGAACTCTTGTTGAGATTCAGGGTGAAATTCCAGAAAGCCAGCCTGTTTCTCTAGAATGTATTGTTGAAGCAATTATAGAAAGTAACTTTAACAGAAAAGTTTGGGCACGGATTATAGAGAATGATTGATGCGGTAATTGTTGCTGGAGGGAAGGGTAAAAGGATGGGGAATATTTACAAGCAATTTTCAATTTTAGGCGAAAAACAGATTTTAATATACCCAATAGAAAAATTTCTCGATTATGGAGTTAAAGAAGTTATTCTTGTTGTTCCTGAGGAGAAAATTGAAATTACTGCAAAAATAAAAGATGAATTTGGAAATAAAGTCAAAGTTGTGTTGGGGGGAGAAAAAAGACAGGACTCCGTTTTCAATGGTTTTAGGGAATCATCTGAAGATATAGTACTTGTTCATGATGCTGTCAGGCCATTCGTCAGTATCGAACTAATCGAGCGGGTAGTTGAAGGTGTTGATGAATTTGGAATTTGTGCGCCGGGAATACCGGTGAGAGATACATTGAAGATATTTAAAGAAGATAAAATTTTATGGACCAGAGCTAGAAGTAATTTATTGCAAATACAAACTCCTCAAGGATTTAAACGAGAAATATTGGCACGTATTGTAAGTCTGTTTCCAAAACATAATTTTACCGATGAATTAGGCTTTGCTGAGAAATTAAATTATCCTGTTCATTGGGTAGAAGGTGACCCGTTTAATATCAAAGTAACTTATCCAACTGATATGAAACTTGCCGAGGCGATAGCGAAGTACCTAGCTTCAACTTAGATTTATAAAATATAAGTTGAAGCAGTTAAATGGTTGAATAGTTTTTCGATAGTTGATTCGTTGGATAGTGGGTTCGTTGGTTGGGAACTACCTAACGACCTAACAACCTAACAATTTATCTTTGTGTACTCTGTGGTTTAATAATTTCTTTGTTTTTTTGAGGTGAGATAAATTTTTACTCTTGACTGAAAGGAAAAAATCCTTAAAATAATTATATGTCAAAAACAGAAGATAGTAAAAAAACGAAAGAAGAGCTTTTAAGAGAAGTTGAAGAGCTAAGAGAAAGAGTTGAACAACTAAAGAATCCCATTGATAAACTTACGTTTTTATATACTTGGACGCATTTTTTGAATTTTGCTGAAAGAGAATTCGAGCGTGCGAGTCGGTTTAAACGTCCAATGTCAGTAATCTTAATAGATATTGACCATCTTAAAAAAATAAATACCGAATATAATGAGAAATGCGGCGACGAGGTTTTACTTGAAATTTCAAATAGGTGCAGGGAAAATATTCGAGATCTTGATTTTATAGGTTGTTATGAGGAGGGTAAGTTTATTCTTTTGCTTTTAGAGACCAATAAAGAAGATGCAAAGAAGGCTGCGGATCGTTTACATCAAATTATTTCCGGTAAACCTATTTCTACAGATAGAGGTGATATTACTGTAACCATTAGTATTGGAGTTGCCGGTATATCTAGTGATATGACTGATATTTCCGCTTTCCTAGAAAAAGCGGATGAAGCTTTGTTTTTGGCTAAGGAACAAGGTCGTAACCGCGTAGAGACAATATAAAGCAAAAATCCTTTCAAAAAAAATATCTATTTAAATTCGCCGCCAATTAACAGAATAGTATGGTAATGCGATATATTTATCCTAATTACCTTATTTTTCATTTTGGCAAAATTTTTTATCAATTTAAGTTAAACACTTGACTCATCGGAAAAATATTTTATAATTATATTGACGGAAGCAAAATTTTTACATATTTTTTAAAGGAGTTTAGGAGGAATTTATGGCGTATAAAGATCAGTCAAAGGGTCAACTTATAAATGAGTTGAAAGAATTAAGGAAACGTCTTTCCGGATTGGAAGAAACTACTGATGAATTGACGGGTTTATACAATAGAGATTATTTCCTAGATCTTGCAGAATGTGAGTTTATTCGTTCTCAACGTTTCCAAAGGCCCCTCTCCGTTATTTTAATTGGTATTAAGGATTTTGATCTTATTAAATCTAAACACAATTTGGAAATTGCAGATCAAGTTATGCATGAAGTGGCGAGTCGTTGCAACACAAGAATTCGTGATCTAGATTATTTTGGACGTTATGACGATGACAGATTAGTTCTTTTATTGCCAGAAGCCGATAAATCAGCAATACAAAAAGTTGCCGAGAGACTTCTATCAGTTGTTACAGATTCACCTGTAACTACGGATGATGGCGATATGGATATTAAGCTTTATCAAGGTGGGGTAGAGGCTACGGAAGCATATTCCGTGCTCGATGAGTTTTTGGCAAAAGCTGAGGAAGCTTTACTTTCCGCCGAACGTAACGATAGTGATAATAATATAGTTATAAAATAAAAGATTGTTCGTCTGGAAATAATACTTTTGATATGATAAAATTAATTCTTTTGAGATAGTCTTTTTCTGTGAAATTTTTTAACTAAAACCAAAGACCTAATACCTAAAACCTAAGCTTATCTTGTTTTATTAATATGGTTCAGCAATGAAGCAATTACTCTAATTAATTCTCCTACGAGGATCCAGTCCAGGTTACAATTTTCCATATTTTCTAAATTTTTTGTAAATGTACCTATTTCTCTAATTCTTTGAATTCCGAGATGAAGAGTGTTATAAGGCATGTCTTCGCCAGTTTCTTCCCATTCATCAAAATCGATGCGTCTAGCTCTTTCTTCAAGTATGAGTGCCGTTTCTTCAATTAGTTCTCCTAGTTTTTGAGGGTTTTTATTTATGAAAGTCTCTGCAGAAGCAAAGGCTTGCTTATAGGAGATGCCATCACCTTCAAGCTCTGCAAATGCCTGTTCGATTGAGCTAAAATCATCATTTATTGCCATTTTAAGTCTCCTTTTTCTTAATTATAAGATAAAATTCGATTAAAGTCAAGTATTTTATAAGTTTATATGAAAAAAACACATTCTGAGGCTTTTATGGACGTTTGAGAGGCTTTCAATAGGTTTAATTATCTTTGTTTTTAAGTCTTATTTGCCGGAGGGGGGATTTGAACCCCCACAGGATATTATCCCACATGGCCCTCAACCATGCGCGTCTACCAGTTCCGCCACCCCGGCTAAGTGTGGATAAAAAGTTATATAAAAAGACAGAGATGTCAAGAGAAGAAAATTTATTTTTAAGAGTAGAAAGTGAAGATAAGAGAGACTTTTTAGGATTAGAAGATAAGCAGGGAGATGAGCCAGGATTAAGGATTAGCAGTAAAAAAAGGGGGAAAAGCAAGGATTAAGAAAAAGTACTTATCACTTAATCCCTAATCCTTGAATTTCTAACTTGTACTGCTTCTAATCCTGCTTAAGAGCTCTGTGGTAAAAATGAGGTAAATTTCCCTAAAAATACTCTTTTTCAAAGATTAGACTTGAAAAATAGCTATTTCATGTTATATTCAGCAGTGATTAAACGAATAAAAAAAGTGTTAAAAGAAAGGGAACTTCTCAAGGGAGTTCATAAAATTATAGTAGGATACTCCGGAGGCCCAGATTCGACATTACTTGCTGAAGTATTATCTGATTGTGATAAATTAGAAGTAGTTCTTGCATACTTTAATCATAATCTTCGGAAAGATTCTAAAAAAGAGGAGAATTTTGTGATAAAGGAAGCAAAGAGAAAAGGCCTTAAGTTGCATACGGATGGTGCAGACGTCAGAGCCTATTGTAAAAAATCTTCTCTTTCTATTGAAGAAGGTGCCAGAGATTTAAGACTCTCTTATCTCAGAGATACAAAAAATAAAGAAAATGCTGACTTGATAGCGCTCGGGCATAATCTTGATGATAAAATTGAGAACTTTTTTATTCGTCTTTTAAGAGGATCAGGGTTTGGTTTATCCCAGATGGGCTATCTTGACGGAGATATCCTGCGTCCTCTTTTAGATTTTAGAAAAAATGAAATAATCGATTATCTTAAAGAAAACAAAGTAGCTTTTTATATTGATCCGACTAATAAAAGCGAGGATTATCTTAGAAATAAAGTCCGATTAAAAGTTATTCCTTTAATTGAACAAATTCAGGAAAGCTCGATAGAAAATATAGAAAGGAGTATTAATAATTTAGAAGATATAGAAACAGCGTTAAGCGAAATCGTAGATGCCGTCGAGATAACTCAACATTTCAATTATGCAGAAATAGATAGAAAAGATTTCGAGAATCTCCCTTCTGCCTGTAAGTTTTTGGTTCTTAAGAAAATGCTTGCTATTTTCGGTTGTGATTTGGAATTAAAAAGAGCTCATATTATTAATTTACCTGTCAGGGGAATAATTAAGTTAAAGAGCTCATGTATTGAAATGCTTCCATTAAGAGTTATTGTGACTAAAATATTAGAAGAAAAAGAAAAGGAATTACCTTTATCAGGTGAAATTCCGTATGGATATTATAATATCGAAACAGAAGTAGTTTCTCTGCCTCTAAAATTAAAGGCAGAAGGATGTGAATTTTTTGATCTTGATTATCTAGAATTGCCTTTGAAGGTGGGCAAGAAAAAAAATGGTGATAGTATTGTTGCTTTTGGGGGAGGAAATACCAAAAAACTGAAGGATTTGTTTATTGACAGTAAGATACCGAGAGTCTTAAGGGATATTTATCCCGTTATTTATGATAGTAAGGGAATAATTTTAATTCCCGGAATAAAAAGGAGCGATAGAGCTCCTATAGGTAGGAATACAAAAAAGGTTTTAAAGATTATATATAAAGAGGTGACTAATGCCGGAGAAAAAAGATAAAAAAGAGCAGCAAAACATGAATCAGTTTATCAGGCCGATATTAGTGGTGCTGGTTTTTGTTGCTTTATTTATATTAGTTCAATATACAAAGTTTGAGAGATCTGAAGAAGTAAGTTATTCTAAATTTTGGCAATTAGTGGAAGAAGAAAAAATAACCAAAACAACTTTCTCGGGAATGGATATAACAGCGGAAGTAAAAGGGCAGAAAACTTTGATTAAAACTCGACTTCCTTTTGAAGACGCTGATTTACCTAAAGAATTGATAAAGAGAGGAGTAGAAGTAAAAACAGGAATTCAATTTGATATACTGAAGATTTTAGGACAGTTTTTGTTGCCTGTTTTGTTGATGGTTTTTGTGTTGTTTTTTGTAATGAATAGAATACGGGGAAGCGCTAATGAAGCTTTAAGTTTTGGGCAAAGTAGGGCGAGAGAGATTCGTTTTACTTCAGTAGATATCACATTTGAGAATGTTGCAGGTGTCGATGAGGCAAAACAGGAATTGCAGGAAATTGTTGAGTTTCTCAAAAATCCTTCCAAATTCAAGAAACTGGGAGCCCAAATTCCCAAGGGTGTTTTACTTGTCGGCGCACCGGGCACGGGAAAGACTCTTCTTGCAAGAGCTGTAGCCGGTGAAGCGAGAGTACCTTTTTATTCTATAAGCGGTTCTGATTTTGTTGAGATGTTTGTAGGAGTTGGTGCTTCCAGGGTTCGAGATCTCTTTAGGAAGGCAAAAATAAATACTCCCTGTATCGTTTTTATAGATGAAATAGATGCAGTTGGTCGTTACAGGGGAGCAGGAATCGGAGGGGGGCATGACGAAAGGGAACAAACGCTTAATGCTTTGCTTGTAGAGATGGATGGATTCGACCCTAATCAGGGCATTATTATTCTTTCTGCGACGAATAGACCCGATATACTTGATCCTGCTTTACTTAGGCCCGGACGTTTTGACCGGAGAGTTGTTGTTCCAATGCCCGATATGAAGGGAAGAGAATCAATACTAAAAGTTCATACAAAAAAAATACCTTTGGCAGATGATGTAGATTTATCGGTTTTTGCGAAAACTACACCAGGTTTTAGTGGAGCAGATATTCAAAATTTGTGCAATGAGGCTGCTTTGATTGCTGCTTCAGGAGGGAAAAATGAGGTGGAAAACGAGGACCTTGATGAGGCGAAAGATAAAATTTTGATGGGAAGAGAGAGAAAATCGATGATTCTATCCGAGGAAGAAAAGAAACTTGTGGCTTATCATGAGGCTGGACATACACTGGCATCGCTTTTTACCGAGAAAAGTGATCCTATTCATAAAGTAACTATAATACCGCGTGGAGCTTCGCTTGGCTTAACTCAACAATTACCTCTTGACGAGAAGAGAACTTATTCTAAAGAGTATCTTGAAGCCAGTTTAACTGTTCTTCTTGGCGGAAGAGCTGCGGAAGAATTAAAGTTCAAAACGGTATCAACCGGTGCGGGTAACGATCTTCAAAACGCCAGTGAGATAGCGAGAAAAATGATCTGTGAATGGGGTATGAGCGAAAGTCTAGGTGCTGTTACTCTTGAAAAAGATACCGATGGTATTTTCTTGGGAAAAAGACTTGCTAGGGAAAGGGATTATTCCGAAGAGACTGCTCGCCAGGTCGATCTTGAGATTAAAAAGTTCGTTGAGAACGCACATAACAGGGCAAGTAACATATTAAAAAAGAATAAAAACAAGCTGGATAAAATTGCAAATGCTCTCCTTGAAAAAGAAGTTCTTACTGGTGAAGAAGTTAAAGAGATAGTCTATGGATCAAAAAAGAATAGAAGAAGCAATAAAAGAAATAATTAAAGCTATAGGAGATAATCCAGATAGAGAAGGCTTGAAACGTACGCCGCAGAGGGTGGCAAAGATGTATTCTGAGCTTTTTAAAGGAATGAATGAAAAACCCGAAAAAGCAATAAGAGTTTACAGTACTCCGCATTATGATGAAATTATAATATTGAAAGATATATCTTTTTATTCCTTTTGCGAACATCATCTCCTACCTTTTTTTGGCAAAGTTCACATTGCCTATATACCAAAAGACGACAAAATAACTGGTTACACAAACTTAGTAGAAATTGTAAAAGTCTATTCGGGGCGTCTTCAATTACAGGAAAGAATGACGGCAGAGATAGCTGATTCTATAATGAATATTTTAAAACCTATGGGGACTCTTGTAATTATTGAAGCACGTCAACTTTGTCTGGAAATTCAGGGATCGAAAACTATCGGACAAAAAACTGTGACTTCCGCTATAAGAGGTGTATTCAAAAAAGAATCAACACGTCTTGAAGCATTGAATTTAATTGGATATGAAAGTTAGAAAAAAAATAATTGAAAGTTTAAACGAAGCGGAGAATGCCGTAGAATCCATTGGGGTTTATAGCGATGTTCTTAGGGTTATGGCTGAGAAGACATTTTTTCATGTTTTGGAAATAGAAGAAGTATCGTCTCCAGCGGCTAATATTTTAAAGCAGGTTGCGATTTCTCGTGGGACAGACGCTGTTGTCAATCAAAATGTTGTGGCAAATAATATAAAGAAATCTACGGTTCTTCTTCCGGGAACAGTACGTGAATTAAAATTGATTTCTGAGGAATTGAAAAAGCAACCTTTTGGATTATCCGAACTTGGGAAGAAAATCTTAGATATTTTAAATTCTGAGAATCTGGCAAGGAATTTTTCGATTATGGGTGTTCTTAATATTACTCCTGATTCTTTTTCGGATGGAGGAAATTATTTTACCCCGCAAAGCGCGGGGGAAAGATTTGAGGAGTTAGAAAAAGAAGGGGCTGATATTATAGATATTGGAGCCGAATCTTCTAGACCTGGTTCTAAACAAATAGAGGTTGAAGAAGAATTAGCCAGATTGGAGATGGTTTTTCCTTTGTTCGAAAAGACGTCAGTACCTATTTCAATAGATACTTATAAATCTAAAGTGGCTGAAACTGCTTTATCTAAAGGTGCAAAGATAGTCAATGATATATCTGCGCTTAGGATGGATGATAGAATGATTGATGTCGTGCATGATTATAACTGTAAAGTTGTTATTATGCATATGAAAGGAACACCTGAAACAATGCAAGAGAAGCCGTACTATGATGATATTATGAAGGAGATAAGCGAATTTTTTGAAGAAAGAATAAAATTTTGTTTATCTAGAGGGATCAACGAGGATAAGATAATATTAGATCCAGGTATAGGATTTGGTAAAAGACAGAGTGATAATTTAACAATTTTATCAAGATTGCAAGAATTTACTTTGTATGGGTTCCC
The DNA here is from genome assembly GCA_964525555.1 of uncultured bacterium. Taxonomy (GTDB): domain Bacteria; phylum Hydrothermota; class UBA3072; order UBA3072; family UBA3072; genus JAFGHJ01. The sequence continues at coordinate 1,029 of CAZGHN010000001.1, read as the reverse complement.
GGTTCTTGTAGGTGCTTCGAGGAAGTCCTTTATTGGGAGAATAACAGGGGATGACACGACTGAGAGACTTGACGGTTCTTTGTCCAGTGCCGTTTATTCTTTTTTGAAAGGTGCTTCAATTTTTAGAGTGCATGACGTTAAACATACAAAAAATGCTCTTTCTGTTGTTTCCGCTATTCTGGAGGAAAAATGATTGATTTTTCCTGGTTGGATGCTCTTGATATTATTATTGTAGCTGGTCTTGTTTTTATGGTAATTAGATTTTTCTCTAACACTAGATCAATACCAATGCTTGCAGGTCTTATGTTAATTTTAATATTGGCTGTTATTAGCAATTGGCTAGATCTTCCGACTATGAAAATTATTATGCGAGGATTAAGAGATCTCTGGATAATTGTATTTATTATAATTTTTCAGCCTGAAATTAGAAGGGCTCTTATTAATCTGGGAAAATCAAGTAGACTAGGATATTTTATTCAAGAGGACATTGAAACGGTATCCGAAGAAGTAAGTAAAGCACTTATTCAATTATCCGACAAAAGAATGGGGGCTTTGATTGCTATAGAAAGGAAGGTTCCTTTAGATTATTATATACGTACGGGTATTAAAATGGAAGCAGTTGTTTCCTCTGATCTTTTAGTTTCGATATTCTCAATATATTCACCTCTTCATGATGGAGCAGTGATTATTCAGGAAGATCATATAGTTGCAGCGAAAAGCATATTGCCTTTAACTGACCATCCTGATTTAAGTCCTACTTTGGGTACCAGACATAGGGCGGCTATAGGACTTACTGAAGAGACCGATTCAATATGTTTGGTTGTCTCGGAGGAAACAGGTTCGATATCTATGGCTGTTGGCGGAGATTATTACGGGGACCTGGATGTAAAAGAGCTTAAGTCTACGATACAGGATATGTTGAAAAAATAATTAGATCAATAAGGAGAATTTTTGATAAATAAAGAATTTTTAAGAAGAAAAGAAGTAATTGGTTTTTCGACTGTATTTATTGTACTGTTTTCAGTATAT